>CAXXTB010000001.1:0-1435211 GCA_963676795.2 Geopsychrobacteraceae bacterium
ACCGAAAAGCTCAACGATATCTTAAGCCAGATCAGCATGGCCGGCGAGCAGATCGATTCCGGCTCCAGCCAGGTCTCCGACTCGGCCCAGGATCTCTCCCAGGGCTCGACCCAGCAGGCCTCGGCCATTGAAGAGATCGGTGCCTCCTTAAGCGAACTGGCCGGCCAGACCCGGGTCAACGCCGAGAACGCGGCAACCGCCAACCAGCTGGCGACCACCGCCCGTAATGCCGCAGGAGAAGGCAGCAAACAGATGCAGCAGATGGTCATCGCCATGCATGAGATCAATGAATCGGGACAGAACATCAGCAAGATCATCAAGACCATCGACGAGATCGCCTTCCAGACCAACCTGCTCGCCCTGAACGCCGCGGTTGAAGCGGCCCGCGCCGGCCAGCACGGCAAAGGCTTCGCCGTCGTTGCCGAAGAGGTCCGCAACCTGGCCGCCCGCAGCGCCAAAGCCGCCCAGGAGACTGCAGCGCTGATCGAAGGGAGCGTGCAGAAGGGGGAAAACGGCACCGAAATCGCCAATCGTACAGCGAAAGCCCTGGAGGAGATCGTCAACGGGATCGGCAAGACCAGCGATCTGGTCGCCGAGATCGCCGCCTCAAGTAAGGACCAGGCCGAAGGGCTCTCCCAGGTCAACGACGGACTTTCCCAGGTTGACCAGGTGGTCCAGCGCAACACCGCCGGTGCCGAAGAGAGCGCCTCTGCCGCCGAGGAGCTGTCGAGCCAGTCGGCCTACCTGCGCCAGCTGATTGCCCAGTTCCGTCTCAGGGGGATGGGCAAATCAGGCGTGGCGATGCCGACGGCGAAACCGGTGGTCAGACAGGCTACACTGTCAACCCCCAGGAAACCGGCTCCGCCGGCCAGAGCTGCAGACTGGGGACAGTCACCCGGTCGCAACAAGCCGGTCATCGCCCTCGATAACGATGATTTCGGCAAGTACTGACAATATCAATTTCACCATAGAAAGCGGCCTCAAACTGGCCGCTTTTTCTTTTCCCTGCTGACTTATATTTATCTATTCATCTTTTTATATACAAACAACTGGCAGCGGTTGAACTTCTCCTGATGGATGCTACAATTTATAAACAATTCTAACGTCTTTAAATGAGGTCCTGCACATGAAGTCCCTATCGCTGCGCTATCGTATTCTGCTCCCAATCATTGCTCTGATTATCGTCGGAACAGCTATATCGACGGGGATCTCGTCGTCATCATCCGGCAATACTGTTGAACAGATAATCAGCCAGCAACTGGAAGGCACAACTCGGAACATTTCCATCCAGATCAACAGCTGGATAGAAGGGCTGAAGCTGAACCTGCTAACCTTAAGTGAACTGGATACCTACAAGGATGTATTGCTCAACACCGACTTCGGTGGTGAATTCTACGCCGAGATTGCCAGCAGCGACCTCGCTGCCTACGCCAAGCGTTACGGCGGTTATGACGATATTATTCTGTTCAACAAGGAAGGACTTGCTGTTGCGGCATCGATCCCCGCCCTGGTCGGCAAGGTCAATGTCAGCAGTCGCCCCTACTTCAACGACGTCATCAGCGGCAAGCAGGTCATCAGCAATGTCATTCAGAGCAAGGGAACCGGTCAGCCGATTTTTGTCATCGCCACCCCGGTCCTGATCAACAACAAGGTCGGCGGCTTTTTGGGTGCAGCAGTTTCGCTGAAGAAATTCTCGGACGAGGTTGTCACCCCGGTCAAGATCGGCAAGGAAGGCTACGCCTTTATCGCCGACAGCAGCGGACTGATGGCCGCCCATCCCGATGAAAACCAGTTGATGAAACTCAATATCAAGGATCACGACTGGGGCAAACAGATGCTCCAGCAGCAAAGCGGCTCACTGATCTACACCCTTGACGGCGAAGAAAAACGTGTCGAGTTCAAGACGGAACCGGCGACCGGCTGGATCGTCGCTGCCGTGGCGGCAACTGACGATATTTTCGCCCCGGTCAAAAAACTGGTTTGGGACAATCTGATTGTCGGCATCATTATTGTTATCGTACTCGCTGTCGTCATCGTTCTGCTGGTCCGTCCAATCATCGCGGCGCTCAACAGCGGGGTCGACTTCGCTGAAATGATCCAGAGAGGAGACCTTTCAAGCCGCCTGCATCTCAAGCGCTCCGACGAAATCGGCAAGCTTTCCAATTCCCTCGACACAATGGCCGACAGCCTGCAACAGCGCGCCGAACTGGCCGAAGCGATTGCCGAAGGGGACCTCACTCAGGAAGTGACCCTCGCCTCCGAACAGGATGTACTCGGTCGCGCCCTGCGCAGCATGATTGACAAACTCAACGATATCTTAAGCCAGATCAGTATGGCCGGCGAGCAGATCGATTCCGGCTCCAGCCAGGTCTCCGATTCGGCCCAGGATCTCTCCCAGGGGTCCACCGAGCAGGCCTCGGCCATCGAAGAAATCAGCGCATCCCTGAATGAACTCTCCGGCCAGACCCAGGTCAACGCCGAAAATGCCGCAACCGCGAACCAACTAGCGACAACCGCCCGCGGCGCCGCCGATGAAGGTAGCAAGCAGATGCAGCAGATGGTTATGGCAATGCAGGAGATCAACGAATCGGGGCAGAACATCAGTAAGATCATCAAAACCATCGATGAGATTGCCTTCCAGACCAACCTGCTCGCCCTGAACGCAGCGGTCGAAGCGGCCCGTGCTGGTCAACACGGCAAGGGCTTTGCCGTGGTCGCCGAAGAGGTGCGTAATCTGGCGGCCCGCAGCGCCAAGGCAGCCCAGGAGACGGCAACCCTGATCGAAGGGAGTGTCCAGAAAGGGCTGAACGGCACAGAGATTGCCAACCGTACAGCCAAAGCCCTTGAGGAAATCGTCAGCGGAATCGGCAAAACCACCGATCTGGTTGCTGAAATCGCAGCATCCAGCAAGGATCAGGCTGAAGGACTGGCCCAGGTGAACGACGGCCTGACCCAGGTTGATGACGTTGTCCAGCGCAACACGGCCGGAGCAGAAGAGAGTGCCTCCGCAGCCGAAGAACTGTCGAGTCAGTCAGCCTATCTGCGCCAACTGATTGGTCAGTTCCATCTCAGGGGGGCAGGCTGTCAAGCAGCCGGCACTGGCAACAAACAGACCGGTCAGCAAGCCCCTGTTAAACAGGCTGTCCTGAAAGCACCGACTCCGGCCAAACCAGCTCAGAAACCGGCAGCTCCAGCTCCCGCCGGCGACTGGGGACAGTCCCCAGTTGGCAATAAACCGGTCATCGCCCTCGACGATGACGAATTCGGTAAGTATTGAACAGCTGCATCAATCCCCAGTCACTGAAATGTCTCCATCAGTACTGGGGATAACCACCCTCGGGGCTACACATCTGACAAATATTAAAGCGTATCTACCGCAGGTTAGATGCAGTAGATTAAATCCATGCGGTAAACAAACAAACTATTGACACATTTTAATGCAACAATTATATTTGGCTAATCTTTGACTAATATATCCTCAGGAGGGCCCTGTCCGTGAAAAAACTATCACTGCGCATGCGCATTCTACTCCCTATCATCATTCTGATCATAATCGGAATGGCAGTAGCAGCAATCACGTCATCACGTTCTACGGAAAAGATCGTAAACACCATCATCACAGATCAACTCGAGGAAACAACGACTTCGATTGATGTTCAAATTTCCAGATGGATCGAAACGCTCAGCAGGGACATGACAACACTGAGCGAGAAATCGGCATTCTCCGACCTGATGATGAACACCGGTTTCGGCGGTGAGTTCTATGTCGAAAAAGTCGGCATGACACTGCAGGACTTTGTTTCCCGCTATACAGACTTTGAATCATCCATCGTTTTCAACATGGACGGTTTAGCCGTGGCCTCGTCGGTCAAGGAAGTCATCGGCAAAATCAACGCCAATGATATTCCAATCATCAAGACGATGGTCGACAAAGCCAAGCAGGGGCAAACTGCAATCAGCGAGATCCACAAAAGCCTGGCTTCAGACGATGCTACTTTCGCTATTGCGGTGCCGATCTATATCAATGGCAAAGTCAGCGGTATCCTCAGTGCCGGGGTTGCCTTGAACAAGTTTACCAAAGAGATCATCGAATCAGTCAAAATAGGCGAACAAGGATACGCCTATATGACCGACTTCACCGGCATCATAGCCGCAACAAAAATCAAAGAAGAGATTCTCAAAACCAACATCAAGGACTATGAGTGGGGCAGACAGATCCTCAGCCAGAAAAACGGCATGATGGTCTATAACTTCAACGGCATGGAAAAGCTGGTCAATTTCCATACTATCCCTGCCACAGGCTGGGTTGTCGTCGCCGGTGCTGCAACCGACGACATCTTCGGTCCCGTTCACAAGCTGAGCACAATCAGCGCAATTATCGGCCTGCTCGTCATCATTATCATGGCTGTCGCCATAATCTTTATTATCAGGCCGATCATCAATGCCATCAATAAAGGAGTAGCTCTGGCGCAGCAGATCCAGAGCGGCGATCTTTCAAACCGCCTGAACATGACCCGCACTGATGAGATCGGCACCCTGGCCAACTCGCTCGACTCCATGGCCGACAGCCTCCAGCAGCGCGCCGAACTGGCCGAAGCGATCGCCGACGGAGATCTCACTCAGGAAGTCACCCTCGCCTCCGAACAGGATGTTCTGGGGCGCGCCCTGCGTACCATGACCGAAAAGCTCAACGATATCTTAAGCCAGATCAGCATGGCCGGCGAGCAGATCGATTCCGGCTCCAGCCAGGTCTCCGACTCGGCCCAGGATCTCTCCCAGGGCTCGACCCAGCAGGCCTCGGCCATTGAAGAGATCGGTGCCTCCTTAAGCGAACTGGCCGGCCAGACCCGGGTCAACGCCGAGAACGCGGCAACCGCCAACCAGCTGGCGACCACCGCCCGTAATGCCGCAGGAGAAGGCAGCAAACAGATGCAGCAGATGGTCATCGCCATGCATGAGATCAATGAATCGGGACAGAACATCAGCAAGATCATCAAGACCATCGACGAGATCGCCTTCCAGACCAACCTGCTCGCCCTGAACGCCGCGGTTGAAGCGGCCCGCGCCGGCCAGCACGGCAAAGGCTTCGCCGTCGTTGCCGAAGAGGTCCGCAACCTGGCCGCCCGCAGCGCCAAAGCCGCCCAGGAGACTGCAGCGCTGATCGAAGGGAGCGTGCAGAAGGGGGAAAACGGCACCGAAATCGCCAATCGTACAGCGAAAGCCCTGGAGGAGATCGTCAACGGGATCGGCAAGACCAGCGATCTGGTCGCCGAGATCGCCGCCTCAAGTAAGGACCAGGCCGAAGGGCTCTCCCAGGTCAACGACGGACTTTCCCAGGTTGACCAGGTGGTTCAGCGCAACACCGCCGGAGCCGAAGAGAGCGCCTCGGCCGCCGAGGAGCTGTCGAGCCAGTCGGCCTACCTGCGCCAGCTGATCGGACAGTTCCGTCTCAAGGGGATGGGCCAAGCCCAGCGGGCCATTCCGGCCGCGCCGACCAGACCAGCCGCAAAACCGGTGGCCAGACAGGCCTCCCTGGCCGCGCCTAGGAAGACAGCCCCGGCAAAGCCTGCGGCCAAACCGGCGCCACCGGCCAGTTCAGCAGACTGGGGACAGTCCCCTTCGGGGAACAAGCCGGTCATCGCCCTTGATGATGACGAGTTCGGCAAGTACTAAAATCCCGAAAAAGCCCAAGAGAGGAGCGGCTATCCGCCTTCTCTTGGGCAGCGTTTTATCCCCAACATCTTCTATCCGAACAGTGCTCCATGAAGACAGAAGCTCCCCAGTAACATTAATAGGACAATCATTAGTTGACACTAATTGAATACCTATATATTCTTTAGTTCTTTACTAATCTAAGGAGGTCTTTTTCATGAAAAAGCTGTCACTCCGCATTCGTATTCTGCTCCCGATCATCGTCCTGATCATTATCGGCATAGCGGTCATCGTCACCCTCTCCGCCCGCTCAACAACTTCAATGGCAAACAATATGATCATGGGCCAACTCAACGGCACGACAGACGGAATTTCTTCACAGGTGGGGGCCTGGGTACAGGGGCTGAGTATTGATCTGACAACGATGAGTGAAAAACAAGCCATCTCTGATACCCTGTTGAATGTCAATTTTGCGACTGAATTCTACGTTGCGCAAGCCAATGACGAGCTTAAGGCGTTCATCAAACGCTATAACGATTTTGAATCCTCAATACTGTTCAACGCCGATGGCCTGGCTGTTGCGTCAACGGTCGAAGCCGTCATCGGCAAGGTCAACGCCAATAACGATCCTGATGACCAAGTCTATTTTGATAAAGCCCGCAACAAGCAGGTCGGTATCAGCCATATGCTCAAGAGCAAGACAACAGGCAATCCGGCTTTCGTCATTGCCGTTCCGGTCATTCGTAACGATAAACTGCTCGGCATCCTCGGGGCCGCCGTTGACGTTAACAAGTTCGCCGCCAGAGTCATCGACCCGGTTGTCATCGGCAAGGAAGGATATGCATACCTGGCTGACAGCAGGGGGCTGATGGCAGCCAACAAAAATAAGGACCAGATCCTCTCCTTCAATCTCAACGATCAGGAGTGGGGACGACAGATCATGCAACAGAAAAACGGCACCATCACTTACTCTCTCAACGGTATGGAAAAGCTGGTTGTTTTCCGCACTGAACCGACAACGGGCTGGATCATTGCTGCCGGCGCTGCGACCGATGATATCTTTGGAGCAATCTCCTCGCTCAACGTGAAAAACAGCATCATTGGACTGATTGTTGTTGTCATTCTGGGAATCGTCATTATCTTTATCGTGCGACCCATCATTGGTGCCGTTAACAAGGGCGTTGCCATGGCCAAGCAGATTCAGGCCGGCGACCTCTCTTCCCGCCTTCACCTGACACGGACCGATGAGATCGGCCAATTGACTCATGCCCTTGACGATATGGCCGACAGCCTCCAGCAGCGCGCCGAACTGGCCGAAGCGATCGCCGAAGGTGACCTGACCCGGGAGGTTACCCTCGCCTCCGAACAGGATGTTTTGGGCCGCGCGCTGCGGACCATGACCGAAAAGCTCAACGATATCTTAAGCCAGATCGCCATGGCCGGCGAGCAGATCGACTCCGGCTCCAATCAGGTCTCCGATTCGGCCCAGGATCTCTCCCAGGGCTCGACCCAGCAGGCCTCGGCCATCGAAGAGATCGGCGCCAGCCTCAATGAGTTGACCGGCCAGACCCAGATCAATGCCGAAAATGCAGCCAGCGCCAACCAGCTGGCGACCACCGCCCGTAATGCCGCAGGAGAAGGTAGCAAGCAGATGCAGCAGATGGTCGTCGCCATGCATGAGATCAATGAATCGGGACAGAACATCAGCAAGATCATCAAGACCATCGACGAGATCGCCTTCCAGACCAATCTGCTCGCCCTCAACGCAGCGGTTGAAGCGGCCCGCGCCGGCCAGCACGGCAAGGGCTTCGCCGTCGTTGCCGAAGAGGTCCGCAACCTGGCCGCCCGCAGCGCCAAAGCCGCCCAGGAGACTGCAGCGCTGATCGAAGGGAGCGTCCAGAAGGGGGAAAACGGCACCGAAATCGCCAATCGTACCGCCAAGGCCCTGGAGGAGATCGTCAACGGGATCGGCAAGACCAGCGACCTGGTCGCCGAGATCGCTGCCTCAAGCAGGGACCAGGCTGAAGGGCTCTCCCAGGTCAACGACGGGCTCTCCCAGGTTGACCAGGTGGTCCAGCGCAACACCGCCGGTGCCGAAGAGAGCGCCTCGGCCGCTGAAGAGCTGTCGAGCCAGTCGGCTTACCTGCGTCAGCTGATCGCCCAGTTCCGTCTCAAGGGGATGGGCCAATCAAGCATGGCGATTCCGGCTCCGAAACCCGCGGCGAAACCGCAAACCAGACAGGCTTCCCTGGCTGCGCCGAAAACGACTGCCCCGGCAAAGCCTGCGGTCAAACCGGCCGCGCCGGCCAGTGCTGCGGACTGGGGGCACTCCCCCGGTGGCAACAAACCGATCATCGCCCTGGATGATGACGAGTTCGGCAAGTACTGAAATTTTTCAAATTTAGGCTAAACTAGAAATGGCTGCCGAGATTTCGGCAGCCTTTCAGGTTACAGCTTCGGCAGCTTACACCTGAAAACTTCCATTGTTCTGTACGGTCACCAGGAACGGAAAAATATCAACCACATAAACTGTGATTCCATGTTAAGGGGGAATGGGGCACAACAACGAAAGGACAACGAGATGAAAAAACTGTCACTGCGTACCCGTCTGCTCCTGCCGATTATCGTTCTGATTATCATCGGCATGGGATTGGCGGCCACTCTTTCCACCCGGGCAACCTCCTCGATCATTGAAGGAATGATCCTGCAACAACTCGAAAACACGACGGAGAATGTGACAGTTCAGATCAGTCGCTGGGTCGATACTCTCGAAATCAACCTGACAACCCTCAGTGAAATGCCGTTCAATCAGGACGCCCTGATCAGCGCCTCCTTCAACGATACATTGTCCGGCTATATCGACGTCGCCAACAATGGACTTGAGTCCTTCGTCAAACGCCATAAGGATTACGAAGATATCATCCTCTTTGACAAAAACGGCAAGTCCATAGCGGCATCTGTTCCGGCACTGGTCGGCAAGGTCGACGCCAAGGATCGGGACTATTTCAAAGAGGTCGCAAAAACCGGCAAACAGGTTATCAGTAATGTTCTCAAAAGCAAGGGAACCGGCCAGCCGATCTTCGTCATCGCCACACCCTTATTCATCAATTCTGAATTCAGTGGCTTTCTTGGCGCCGCGGTCTCCCTGAGGAAGTTTACCGAGGATGTCATCCTGCCGGTCAAGATCGGCAAGGAAGGCTACGCCTATATGACCGACAGTACCGGACTGATGGCCGCCCACCCTGACAAGGAAAGCGTGCTCAACCAGAAACTGAGCGACCACGAATGGGGCCAAAGAATCCTGAAAGAGAAACAAGGGACTTTTACCTACGGCTTCAACGGCCATCAAAGGCTGGTCACCTTCAACACTGAACCAACTACCGGCTGGATTATCGCTGCAGGCGCTGCAACCGACGATATCTTCGGCGTTCTGAACAGGGTCAATTTCAATAACGCGATTATCGGTCTGATTATCGTCGTTGTTCTGGCCATCGTCATCATTCTGCTGGTCCGCCCGGTTGTCAACACTCTGAAGAAGGGGATCGACCTGGCCAAGCAGATTCAGGCCGGCGACCTCTCTTCCCGCCTTCACCTGACACGGACCGATGAGATCGGCCAATTGACTCATGCCCTTGACGATATGGCCGACAGCCTCCAGCAACGCGCCGAACTGGCCGAAGCAATCGCCGACGGGGACCTCACTCAGGAAGTCACCCTCGCCTCCGAACAGGATGTTCTGGGGCGCGCCCTGCGTACCATGACCGAAAAGCTCAACGATATCTTAAGCCAGATCAGCATGGCCGGCGAGCAGATCGATTCCGGCTCCAGCCAGGTCTCCGACTCGGCCCAGGATCTCTCCCAGGGCTCGACCCAGCAGGCCTCGGCCATTGAAGAGATCGGTGCCTCCTTAAACGAACTGGCCGGCCAGACCCGGGTCAACGCCGAGAACGCGGCAACCGCCAACCAGCTGGCGACCACCGCCCGTAATGCCGCAGGAGAAGGCAGCAAACAGATGCAGCAGATGGTCATCGCCATGCATGAGATCAATGAATCGGGACAGAACATCAGCAAGATCATCAAGACCATCGACGAGATCGCCTTCCAGACCAACCTGCTCGCCCTGAACGCCGCGGTTGAAGCGGCCCGCGCCGGCCAGCACGGCAAAGGCTTCGCCGTCGTTGCCGAAGAGGTCCGCAACCTGGCCGCCCGCAGCGCCAAAGCCGCCCAGGAGACTGCAGCGCTGATCGAAGGGAGCGTGCAGAAGGGGGAAAACGGCACCGAAATCGCCAATCGTACAGCGAAAGCCCTGGAGGAGATCGTCAACGGGATCGGCAAGACCAGCGATCTGGTCGCCGAGATCGCCGCCTCAAGTAAGGACCAGGCCGAAGGGCTCTCCCAGGTCAACGACGGACTTTCCCAGGTTGACCAGGTGGTCCAGCGCAACACCGCCGGTGCCGAAGAGAGCGCCTCTGCCGCCGAGGAGCTGTCGAGCCAGTCGGCCTACCTGCGCCAGCTGATCGCCCAGTTCCGTCTCAAGGGGATGGGCCAAGCCCAGAGGGCCATTCCGGCCGCGCCGACCAGACCAGCCGCAAAACCGGTCACCGGACAGGCCTCCCTGGCTATGCCTAAGAAGACAGCCCCGGCAAAATCTGCGGCCAAACCGGCCGCACCGGCCAGCGCCGCAGACTGGGGGCAGTCTCCTTCGGGGAACAAGCCGGTCATCGCCCTCGATGACGATGAGTTCGGCAAATACTGATCCGTATATTTGAAAAGGAAGCGGTTGTCTGCTCAGGACAACCGCTTTGTCAGACCGAGCTGTCAGGCATTTTGCATATCCAACTTCTAACAAAAAGTATCAAAAGGTATTTTTTACCATTAATAATCACTTAACTACCTAAATTACAAGAAAAGTATCCGTCCACCCTTGACATTAGCGATTGCCAATATAACTTTAGATATTGTGATATCCAATCCTAACTGACGAAAAGGGTGAGGTATGAAAAAGTTGTCATTACGCAATCGTATTCTACTTCCGATCACTACATTGATCATCATCGGCATCGCCGCTATTGTCAGCCTATCATCGCAGGCCACGTCCAACATTGTCCATAACGACATTCACGAGCACCTTGAGCTGACCACCCGGAGCATCGCCAGCCAATTCGGACTCTGGGTTGCCGCCCACAGGGCCAACCTCGAAGATCTGGGTACCAGGCTTGAGCTCATGACCCTTATCAGCAGCCCAACCCCACAGGCAA
The DNA here is from genome assembly GCA_963676795.2 of Geopsychrobacteraceae bacterium. Taxonomy (GTDB): domain Bacteria; phylum Desulfobacterota; class Desulfuromonadia; order Desulfuromonadales; family Geopsychrobacteraceae. Next base: position 10,911 of record CAXXTB010000001.1, read on the forward strand.
AGACTGAGGCAGCCCCGGTGTTGACCTCCTTCATCAAACGCTTTGGTGACTACGACGCTGTATCGATTTACAATACAGATGGAGAACTCCTGGCAACAACCCGGGAAAAGAAAGAGAACACTACCGCTGCCTGGTTTAAACAGGCCAGCGGTGGTGAGACAGTATACAGCCAGGTTGAAAAAACCGCTGAAGCTGGCTCTGCCCTTACCATAGCATTCCCCCTCAAAGTTCAAGGCAACGTCGCGGGAGTTCTGGCGGCGTCAATCTCATTGCGGAACTTTGTCGGAACGATTATCTCCCCGGTCAAAATCGGCGAGCAGGGCTATCTGTATATGACCGACCAGACGGGAACCATATCCGCACATCCCGACCCTGGTCTCATCGGGATCCTCAACCTGAATAAATACAGTTGGGGACAGGAGATCCTCAAACAGCGCAACGGGACGAACGTCTACACCTTCAACGGCCTGGAAAAGCTCGTCATCTTCCATAGCGAACCGCTGACCGGCTGGCTGATCGCTGCCGGCGCTTCGACCGAGGACCTGTTTGGACCTCTACACCGGCTGCAACTCGAGAACGCAGTCATCGCAGCTGTCGTCGTGCTGCTGCTGGTTGTCGTCATCGTGCTGATCGTCAGACCGATCGTCGCCTCCCTGGCCAGAGGGGTCGCCTTTGCCGAGGAGATCCAACAGGGCGACCTGTCAAGCCGCCTGCATCTGAAACGCGGAGATGAGATTGGCAAACTGGCCTGCGCCCTCGACAGGATGGCCGACAGCCTCCAGCAGCGGGCCGAACTGGCTGAAGCGATTGCCAGAGGGGATCTCTCACGCGAGGTCGAACTCAGTTCCGAACGCGACACTCTGGGGCAGGCGCTGAAAACCATGAACGCAGGACTGAACGGCATCATCAGCCAGATCGGCCTGGCCAGCGAACAGATCGATTCCGGCTCGGAACAGGTCTCCACTTCGGCGCAGGAACTGTCACGTGGATCGACAGAACAGGCTGCGTCCATTGAGGAGATCAGTGCCAGCCTCAACGAACTTGCCGGCCAGACCAGGAAAAATGCCGAATCCGCCGGCAGCGCCAAGGAGCTGGCCACCACCGCTCAGAGCGCAGCCAGGGAAGGCAGTGTGGCAATGCGGGAAATGGTTGCGGCAATGCAGGAGATTCACAAATCGGGTCAGGATATCTGCAAGATCATCAAGACCATCGATGAAATCGCCTTCCAGACCAACCTGCTGGCCCTCAACGCTGCGGTTGAAGCGGCCCGTGCCGGTCAACATGGCAAGGGCTTTGCCGTTGTCGCCGAAGAGGTGCGGAATCTGGCCGTACGCAGCGCCAAAGCGGCCCACGAAACAGCAGCGTTGATCGAGGGGAGTGTCAGCAAAGGGGATAGCGGCAGCGAAATCGCCAAGAGGACATCACTGAAATTGGAAGAGATCGTCAATAGTATCGGCCAAACGGCTGAACTGGTCGCTGACATCGCCTCGTCATCGAACAACCAGGCAAGCGGCCTCGCCCAGGTCAACGACGGCATCTTCCAGGTCAGTGAAGTGATCCAGCGCAATACCGCCGGTGCCGAAGAGAGCGCTGCTGCGGCCGAACAGCTATCGAGCCAGTCAAGCTACCTCTACCAGCTGATCGCCCAGTTCAAACTGAAGGATCAGCAGCTTGAATACCGTGCTGGTCAGCAGCAGTTGCAGATCGACATCGCCACAAGCTGACGCCACATTCACCACTATCAGCAACGCAAGGGGCTGTCACTGGCAGTCCCTTGCGTTGCTCTTATATCCACGACATTTCACACGTCTGTTTCATTCACCAACCAAAACTCCGCATCGCGGAGTTTTTCCGGTTCTGCCCATCAGGTGAGCTTGCTCACCGTGGGGCGTGCTGTCAGTTGCTGGTGTGAAGCTACGAAGAGATGAAGGCAGGAAATCGACATATTAAAAGAGCGTTTTTGCTTACTTTTGCAGCTCTGGGCAAAAGTAAGGCGCCGGCGGGGACGCAACCCCGCGAACTTGATTTTCGATTAATTGAACAGCTCAAAATCAAAATCGCCGGTTCTCGCACCGGCTGGCGACGTACTTTTTTGAATCGTCAAAAAAGTACGCAAAAAAACTTTTTGAAAACACTGACGTAAGCCGTTCACACCGTTCAGCAACGGTTCATAACAGACAAACGGAGCGCGCCCAACGATGGGCTATGCCCATCTAACGGGCAGAACCGCATTGGATTAAAGGCAGAAGCTTCTGGGGTGGCCGCCTGGCCACCCCTTATTCATAAAATCCTATCAGCGGGCAGACTTCCATTTCCCGTAAATCAGCCAGTAAACCACCGGAATGACCACCAGGGTAAAAGCCGTCGAGGCAAAGACGCCGAAGATGATCGACCAAGCCAGACCGGAGAAGATCGGATCGAGGGTGATGATCCAGTTGCCGAGCAGAGCCGCGCCGGCGGTCAGCAGGATCGGCCGCAGGCGGACGGCACCGCTCTCGATCAGCGCATCCTTGAGCGCCAAACCGCGCTTTTCGGCATGATGGATGAAATCGATCAGGATGATCGAGTTGCGTACGACAATCCCGGCCAGGGCGATCATGCCGATCATTGCCGTTGCCGTGAAAAAGACCGGCGTGTCATAGCCGCCGACCGGGTTATTGGTCAGCACATTCAGCAGCCAGAAGCCCGGCATGATGCCGATCATGGTCAGTGGGATCGCCGCCATGATGATCAGCGGCATGACGTAGGAGCCGGTTTCGATCAGCAGCAGCAGGTAGATCAACACCATTGCCGCGCCGAAGGCGATCCCCAGATCACGGAAGACATCGAGGGTGATCTTCCACTCCCCTTCCCCGCTCCAGACCACCGATGTCCCCTGGGGCAATGGTTCATCCCTGAAATGGAAGATCAGGTTGAGGATCGCGTTGACCGGACTCTTACCCGCCATCTCGCCGAACACGTAGGAAACACGCTTGAGGTTCTTGTGATAGATGGTCGACTCCAGGTGCTCCTCGACAAAATGACCCAACTCAGAGAGACGCACCATCTGCCCCTGACGACCGCGCAGCTGCAGGTTCTCCAGCGAGGTCATCGAAGAACGGGAATCGACCGGCAGCTTGACGATGATCGGCAGCGGGTTGCGTTCGCTATCGATATGCAGGGTTCCGGCCATGCCTCCGCCCACGGCAATAGAGAGGGTCCGGGCCAGATCGGCGGTGGTGATTCCCGCCAGCGCCAGTTTATCGCGCTCCGGAACGAAATGCAGCCGGGTCTGTGGCGCTTCGACACTGGTATCCACATCGACGACCTTGTCCTCGGCCGCCATCCGCTGACGGATCACTTCGGTCGCTTCCAGCTGCTGGGCGTAAGAGATCCCTTCGTCGGCATAGACCTCGGCGGTCAGGGTCGCGATAACCGGTGGCCCCGGCGGCAGTTCAACGATCTTGAGCAGGGCGCCGTGACGGGCGGCGATGGCGGTCAGGTCATCGCGCAGACGCAGGGTGATCTCGTGACTCTGCTGGGCGCGGCGCCCCTTGGAGGCCAGGTTGACGCGGATATCGCCGAGGTTCTGCCCCTGGCGCATGTAGTAATGACGAACCATGCCGTTGAAATCAACGGCGCTGGCGGTGCCGACATAGGCTTCGAAATCGGTCACCTCGTTGACCGTCGCCAGGTAATCTTCCAGATCACGGGCCACGGCATCGGTCTGCTCCAGGGTCGCCCCTTCCGGCAGGTCGATGACCAGCTGAAACTCGTTCTTGTTATCGAAGGGGAGCATCTTGAGCGGCACCAGATTGAGCGCCGGCATAGCCATCGAGATCAAGAGCAGCACGACAACAACCAGGATCAGCCCCCAGGCCAGCGGACGGCGGGTCAAAAACGGTTCGAGAATCCGCCGGTAGATCCGGTAGGTCTTCGTTTCTTCAAGAACGAACTCCTTCTCTTCATGCTTGCCGTATTCCCCTTTGAGGATATGATAGGACATCCAGGGAGTGACCGTAAAGGCAACAACCAGCGACATGATCATGGTCAGCGGCAGGTTGACCGCCATCGGCTTCATATAAGGCCCCATCATCCCGGTGATGTACAACATCGGCAGAAACGACAGGATAACAGCGAGAGTCGCCACGATGACCGGCGGCCTGACCTCATCAACGGCGGTCAGAACGGCCTGGCGTGGCGGTTCCTTCTTCATCTTGAAGTGGCGGTAGATATTCTCGACGTCAACGATCGGGTCGTCGACCAGCAGCCCCAGTGCCAGCACCAGGGCGAACAGGGTGACCCGGTTGATGGTGTAGCCGAACCAGTAATTGACCAGCAGTGTCAGCGAATAGATGATCGGGATTGACACCGCAACGATGAAGGCCTCCCGCCAGCCGAGGGCGAACAGAACCAGCAGCAGCACGGTGACAATCGCGATAACCAGGTGGGTGATCAGCTCGTTGACCTTATGGTTGGCCGTCTCGCCGTAGTCACGGGTAACCCTGACCTGAATATTATCCGGGATGATCTCCCCCTGCAGCGAGTGCAGCTTCTCGATGACATCCTCGGCGACCTTGACAGCGTTGGTCCCCTTCTTCTTGGCCACAGCAATGTTGACCGCCTGGTACTCCTTGCCAAGATCCGCCCCCTCTTCAGCGGGACCGAACCTCAAGCGCGTATAGTTGCTCGGCTCGGCCATGCCGTCAGTGACCCTGGCGACATCACGCAGGTAAACCGGCGCGCCGTTATCAACCGCAACGATCAGCTCGGCGATCTCCGCTGCCGAATTCAGGAAGGAGCCGCCGCGGACCAGGATCTGCTGGTTGGAATTCTGATAGCTGCCGGCATCCAGCTCCAGATTGGCGCCGTTCAGAGCGTTCTGAATCGAAAGGATATCAAGATTGCGCGCCGCCAGGGCGACCGGGTCGACCTCGATCGCGATCTGGCGGGGCGGACCGCCGATGATCTGGGTCTTCGAAGTATCATCGACCTCCTGCAGGCGGTCGACGACCTCTTCGGCCAGACGGCGCAGCTCGAAATCGGTCGCTTCGTCGGAATAGAGTGTCAGGTTGAGGATCGGCACATCGTTGACCTCAACCGGGCGGATCACCCAGCTGGCGACCCCGGGCGGAACGATGTCGGTATGGGTGGCTAGCTTGTTGTGCAGCTTGACCAGCGAATCGATGCGGTCCTCGCCGACGAAGTAGCGGACCGTGACGATTGCCATATCGGGGCGCGACATGGAATAGACGTATTCAACCCCGTCGACCTGCCAGAGCAGTTTTTCCAGCCGGGTCGACACCTGCTTCTCCACCTCAGCGGCGCTGGCTCCCGGCATATGGACATAGACGTCGGCAAGCGGCACGACGATCTGCGGTTCCTCTTCACGCGGGGTCAGGGTCAGGGCGGCGATCCCGGCCAGAACCGCGAGCAGGATCAGGATGATCGACAGCTTGCCGTCGAGAAACTTGTCGACGATACGGGTTGGAAGGGTTCGCTTATGTTCGCTCATGAGCCGCGCTCCACCCGGGCACCATTCTTCGCCTGTTCCACCTGCTCGGCGACGATTTCATCACCGGCCTTCAGCCCGGAGAGAACCTCGACCTGATTGCCGAAGTCGCGGCCGAGTCTCACCAGGCGGAACTTCATGACATCGTCGATGATCAGAAACACCCCGGTCAGTTGGCCGCGCTGGGTCACCGCCGTTTTGGGGATCAGTACCAGAGCCTCACCCGGCAGGCTGCGGCTGGCTCTGACGAAGACGCCGGTCGGCAGACCGTCGGCCTTGCTCAGGTCGACCAGCACATCAAAGCTCCGGCTGGTCGGATCACTCGCCCCCTGGACCCGGATGACCTGGCCGACAACCTCGCGGCCAAGCGCCGGTACGCTGATCTTCATCTCGGCACCGGGGCTGATCTGGCCGAGCAGCCGTTCCGGAACCTTGATCCGGGCCTGCCGGACCCCTTCACGATCCAGGGTCAACAGCTGGATCCCCGGCAGAACCGTGGCGCCGAGTTCGACGTGGATACTGACCACCGTCCCCGGGAAAGGGGCGACCAGTCGATTGTAGCTGTTCTGCTTGAGGATGCTGTCCCGCTCGGCCTCGCCTCTTTCGACCTGAGCCTGAGAAGCGGCCAGCTGCTGACGGGCCATGCTTAAGTCAGCGGTGACCTGATCGAATTCCTGAGCGGTGATCGCCGCAGAATCGAGGAGTTTGCGATAACGTTCCGCCGTCTGTTCGGCCAGGGTCAGATGGGCCTGAGCAGACTCAACCTGACGCTCAGCGGCACGAATCGACGCCTCTGCCGCACGCAACTGCTCGCCGGCCGTGTTGTCGCTGATCTCGAGCAGCACCTGCCCCTCTGTGGTGACAGCGCCTTCACGGACATTCAGCTTGGTCACCTTGCCGCTGCTGCGAGCCACCAGAACAGCACGATCGCGGCTTTCGACCGAGCCGACGAACTGTTCGGTCGTCTGCTCCTTGCTCGCCTGCAGGGTCACCAGTGGAAGAGCGATCACCAGCCCCCCATTCTGTTCGGTCGTTCCCGGTTCCAGCTTGTCCTGACAGCCGGTCAACACCAAAAGCAGCAGGGAGAATAGAGCAATGGCTTTCATTTCAGAGATCCTTTCTCGTCCATCAGACTTTCAAGCAGGCGTCCGGCAACGAAATGCTGCTTCGCCCGGGTTCCGATCAGGTGGATCTGCGCGGCCGTCAAACCAGCGCGGATTTTGGCCAGCTGGGCCTGAACCGACAACAGCTCCGCCATGGTGGCCAGACCGTTACGATAACGGCTGAGCATCAGTTGGTAACCTTCGCTCGCAGCCTCCAGGGCCAGCCTACCGGTGACCAGCTGGCGCTCCGCCGTTTCGGCATCCAGCGCAGCCTCAACCTGTTCCAGCTGAGCCTGGCGCAGCTGCTGCCGGTAGCTTTCTTCGGCACTCTTTTTCAGTGCCAGTGCCTGGGCACTCTGGTGACTGCGCGCCATACCATCGAAAAGCTGCCAGCTCAGGCCGGCCTGAACCGTCCAGCTGTCGGCATCGTCGGAAAAGGGGTAATCTTCATCATGGTGAGACCAGGACGCACCTGCCTGCAGCCTCGGCAGCCAGGCGGCGCGAGCCTGAAGCCGCATCTCTTCAGCACTCTGGATCTGCCACTTCAAAACTTCCAGATCAGCCCGGCCTGAAACCTTGCCGACCTCGAGGGGGGCGATAAAATTGACGTTCAGCGGCTCCGTAATTTCAACGAGAGGATCTTCGCTGCCGATCAGAAACCCAAGCCTGTGCTGCGCCAGCAGAACCTGGTTCCGGGCGCTGACCAGCTGGCGCTGACTATCGGCCTGCTGAACCTCGGCCGACAGGGTATCAGCACGCAGCCCGGTTCCTGAGTTCTCCCGTTCCCTGGCCAGACGCAGGATCTCGCTGGTTTCTTCCAGCAGCTGCGTCACCCGTTGCTGTTCGGCCTGGCTACGCTGGATATCGAGATAGGCGTTGAAGATCTGCATCGCCAGGGCCTCACGCGCCGCTTCAAGCCCGGCCTGAACCGAACGGACCTGGCTCCTGGCCTGTCTCACGCTGTATTTGATGTCGGGATTATAAAGCGGCACAGCCAGCTGCAGACGGGTTTCGAAGTCGCTGCGGGTCGGTGGATAGTTGTAGGCATCGGCGGAATTGGATAACTCGAGCTGTTCCTGATTGAGGGCAATGAACAGGCTGTTGCCCGGTTCATTGCTGCGCACCAGGTTCTCCTGCAGGCTCAGCTTCGGCCAGTGCTGACTGCCGGCGACACGGGCAGCCGCTTCCACCGCTTCACTCTGAGCAACCCTGGACAGGTAACCCGGATTCTTCTCCAGCCCGGAGACCAGCGCCTGTCTGAGTGTCAAGCTTTGAGCACCGGCCGATATCGGCATGAGCAGCAACAGACAGATGATCATCAGTCTCATCGATATACCCCCTTATTACATTCAATTTTCCATATACTATGATATAGACGGACGGCTAAATCAAGTATCTCGAGTAAAAGTTACAATAACTGTTTCAATTATCGGCATCTTTCTGATAAAAAAGCAGATCAAACAATAGCAACAACCCATATCAACAGTTTATTATGCAAAAAAAACTATCTTCCCTAAACAGAATTCTACACGCTAAAGACAGGATTTGCATTCTTTCCACTGTCGACGCTGATCAGCAACCCAACGCCGCCATTTTTGGTGCGGTCAAAGAATCTGAGGGAAGAATCCTGCTCGCCACCGGCAACAATCGGACCAAAGCCAACCTGGCCGGACAGCCGGCGGCCATGCTCACCGTCTTCATTCCGGCAGAGGCTCCCCATCTTTACCGGGGCATGCGACTCAAACTCAGGTTTGACCAGCTGATCGAGACTGGCAGCATCCTGGATAGCTTTGTCCAGGACGTTGCGGAACATGCGGGCCAATCTGCTGCGGACAGTATCCGCTGTGTTTTGAGCTTTCGTATTCTGAGCATCTCTCCGCTGGCCTCCCTGCCTACCCTTGATCCCTCCGCAGTCACCAGCTGATGAAAATACTGCTTATAAATCCCCCCAATTCAGGGCGCAGCATTCCGGAAGAACGCTACGCTATCGATTCGATAAAACAGATGTTTCGCGGAGAGCCCCTGGCCCTTGAAGTTCTGGCCGGCAACCTCGCGGATCACCAGATTCGAATCCTCGACCTGAAGGCAGCACCAGACAGCCTGGACCAGACCTTCACAGACTTCGCTCCAGACTTGGTCGGCTTTACGGCAATGACCTGCGAGGCGCAGACGGTTCTTGCCCTGGCCAGACAGATAAAAACAAAGAAGCAGGTGACGATCGTCGTCGGCGGCGTCCACGCGTCCTGCGATCCGCACTTCTTCAACGATCCGGCCATCGACTGGATCGTCATCGGGATCGGCAAATTGAGCTTTGCCCAACTCGTCTCACAGCTTGAAAATGGTGAAAAAACCGCCGCAATCGATATTCCCGGGATTGCCCGTACTGCACCGGGGGAAGAGCTCAATTACCGTCCACGTCTGTACTGCCATGATGACCTGGTCGAGCAGGCGGCGCCGCGTTATGACCTGGTCAAGGATTACCGGGATCAGTATTTCCTGGCCAAGCTCGGGATCCAGCTGGGCCAAGTGATGACCGCCGCCGGTTGCCCCTATAACTGTAACTTCTGCTGCATCGCTCCGCTGACCGGCAACCGCTATCTGAACGCCGGAATCCCAGGTATCATCCGTGACATCGGTCAGCTCGACACATCCCCCGTCATCCGCCTGGTCGATGCCAACAGTTTCGGCAATCAGCGACGGGCGACGGAACTGGCCAATGCCATCATTGCCGCAGGCATAAAAAAACAGTTTCTCGCCGATGTGCGGGCCGATACGGTTGTGCGCCATCCGGAACTGCTCAAGCTCTGGGCCCAGGCCGGATTGCGGGCTGTCGTCATCGGCTTTGAAGAAATTTCCGACAGTGCCCTCGGTGCGATGAATAAGAGCTCAGATATTGCCTGTCATGTCGAAGCAATCAGGATTCTCCACGATCTCGGCATCACCATCGTCGGTGATTTCATTATTTCGCCGGATTATTCTGAACAGCAATTTGACCTGCTTGCCGATTTTAATTTAAAACAGGGAATCGAGCTTCCCATGTACACCGTGCTGACCCCGCTGCCGGGTACAGCGCTCTACCAGCAAATGAAAAGTCAGATCCGGATTTTCGACCTCGATTACTACACCCTCACCAATGCAGTGGTCACAACGGCACTTGCGGAGGAACGCTTTTACCGGCGTTACGCTGAGCTCCTCCAGCTCGGGCACCAGCACGCCAGGATTTGATGATAATGGATGTTTACATTAACGATCTCGCAACCTTCCTGCCGAACCAGGAGGTTGACAATGACCAGATGGAAGAACTGCTCGGCATGGTCGGCAAGCTACCATCCCGCACCCGGCGGATCATTCTGCGCAACAACCAGATCAAAAAGCGCTACTATGCCTTAGATCCGCATACCGGCAAGGCAACCCACAGCAACGCTCAGCTAACGGCAGAAGCAATTCGTAAACTGAGCCCTTACCACGGTTTTTCCATCAGCGACATTGAATGTCTCAGCTGTGGAACGGCGTCCCCCGACCAGTTGATGCCGGGGCACGCGCCTATGGTTCACGGTGAACTGGGAGGACAGGCCTGTGACGTTCTGAGCACCGCCGGGATCTGTGCCGCGGGCATGACAGCCTTTAAATATGCCTGGATGAACGTCGCGCTGGGGCAGAGTCGCAACGCGGTTGCGACCGGTTCGGAAATAGCCTCAAGCTTCATGACTGCCGGATTCTGCCAGCCGGGAAGTCCGGATAAATACGCCCAGCTGGAAGAACAGCCGATCCTCTCCTTTGAAGCCGATTTTCTACGCTGGATGCTCTCCGACGGAGCAGGAGCTGCTTTTCTGAGTTCAGCGCCAAACCGGGAAGGGATCTCCCTGCGGGTCGACTGGATCGACATGGCCTCCTATGCCCACATTCTGCCGGCCTGCATGTTTGCCGGCGCAGAGCAGAATCCGGACGGCAGCCTGCGTGGCTGGCGCAGTTTCGGTCCCGATCAGCAGGAGACCCGGCGCAACAGCATGCTGGTCAAGCAGGATGTCAAACTGCTGAATAAAGAGATTGTCTATACCGCTGTCAACCGGGCACTGGCCGCCAGCATCGCCAAGCATGAGCTCAAGGCTGACGAAATAGACTGGTTTCTCCCCCACTATTCCTCAGACTTTTTCCGCCTGCCACTGCAACAGCAGATGGACGCTCTGAACTTTACCATTCCTGAAGAACGCTGGTTTTCGAACCTGGAGAACAAGGGGAATACCGGATCGGCTTCGATCTACATCATTCTGGAAGAGCTGTTTCACTCCGGCAGGCTGAAAACGGGGGACAAGATTCTCTGCTTCGTTCCGGAGAGCGGCCGCTTCTCCATGTGCTACATGCAGCTGACGGTTGTCTGAAAATTATGAAGATCCCCTCTCCTTGGGGAGAGGGTGGTGCGCAGCACCGGGCGAGGGGAAATCCCTCAACAATGCCCCTCATCCGCCCTGCGGGCACCTTCTCCCCTCGAGAGAAGGAACGAAACATAAAAAGGTCGGAACGCCGCGTGTCTCAGTTCCCCTGCTCTCTGAGAATATAGTCCGCCAAGGTCTCAAGCGACTGAAGAACCTCACGGCTGCTCTCCTCCCCGCCGATCCTCACATCAAATTCACGCTGCACGGCAACCACAACCTCAACCGCATCAAGGGAATCAAGCCCCAGGGGAGACTCAGGACCGATCAGCGGAGCGTCAGCCGGAACGCTGTCCGGTGCATCGGGGATATTGCAGGCATCGACAATCAGGTCGACAAGACGACGGTAGAGTTGTTCCTTTTCTGACATGTTACTGACCTCCTGGCTCACTGACCGTAGCGACTACGAAATGAAAATATTGCAATGGCGGCCATCAGTGTTACACCAAAAAAAGCCAGCAAGGCAACCAGATTTGAACCGATATCGCCCATCCCACCACCACGGACGAAAAGCTCATAAAAACCGTCCAGACCCCAGTTGAGCGGAGAGATCCGGCTCAGGATCTGCAGCGCTTCGGGCATGGCAAAGACCGGGACCATGATCCCTCCGAGAGCGGCAGCGATAACAATGGCAACGGCACCGGCCATCGAAGCCTGGTCGTAACTGCGCACCAGTACGCCGAGCAGCATGCCGAAACCGGTCGCCGCCAATGACGCGGCCAGGGCCAGGGCAAAAACCGCCAGCGGCTGATCACCAACCTCAAAGACCGGAGTGCCCAGATGAGGCAGCAGGTAACGCCCGACCAGAATCATCAGGCCAAACTGCAACAGCCCGATCAGACTGTAGGCCAGGGTCTTTCCGACCAGTACCTGCCAGGCCGGAGCCGGAGCGCAGATAAGCCGTTTCAGGGTCCCTTCCTGGCGCTCTCTTATCAGCGCGCCGGCCAGCGGGACAGCAATGAAGAACATCCCGAACAGGGACCAGGCCGGAACATTCTGCTGCACGGAATTCGGCCGTAGCGGCTGTCCTGCGGCGGCACCCTCTGTGACGACCAACAGCGGATCCGGAACTGTCTCACGCAAAATGGCCTGCTCCTTCGGCATGTTCAGCTCAGCGAAGACCATCTGCATGGTGATATGTTCGCGCTGGATCGTTTCAAGACCGAACAGCGCATAGCGGATTGTTGTCGTCATGGCAAAGCGCAACAGCCCCTGAATCGTGCCGTCAAAGACGATCTCAACCGGCAGATCGGTATTTCCATCACTAACTTTCGGGCTGTCACTCCACTCCGCTTCGGTCTGTTGCTGCAGCCGGATAACCAACTGTTCACTGGTCCGCGACGGGATGATCAACCCGCACTGGTAGTCCCCGGCGGCGACGGCACTGCGCGCTGCCTCCGCATCGGTGCCGATCTCCAGGTTTATTTCATCCCGCTCCGAGAGGTAACGGATCAGCCCCTGGCCGACAAACCCCTTATCCTGATCGACCAGAATCATCCGCGTTGCCGAGTCGCCGGTCAGTTGCATGATGTTGTTCTGCACCAGGGAAACGACAATGACCAGGGCCAGCGGCATCAGAAACAGCACCGCCAGACCGGCACGGTCACGCCAGAGCACCAGCAAATCTTTGAAGAAGGTCGCCAGAAAGCTTCTCATCTCTAGTCCCTCAGCTGCCGGCCGGTCAGTTTCAAGAACAGCGCTTCAAGGTCGGGGCAATCGCTGTGCTCGCCGAGCAGTCCCTGTGGCGCTCCTTCAGCAATCGCCTCGCCACGGTCGATAATCTGCAGCCGGTTGCACAGCTGGGCAACCTCTTCCATGTAGTGGGAGGTATAGACCATGGTCATGCCATCGGCGTTGAGCTTTTTCAGATTTTCCAGAATCAGGTTACGCGACTGGGCATCGATCCCGACGGTCGGTTCATCGAGAAACAGGATGCGCGGATTATGCAGCACTCCGACCGCCAGGTTGGCGCGACGTTTCATCCCGCCGGAAAAGGTGGCTACCGGCTGGGAAACACGATCCTGCAGCCCGACCAGCTCAAGGCAGTGGGGAATCCTGAGCTTCAGTTCAGATCCGGACAAGCCATAAAGACGGCCGAAATATTTCAGATTCTCGATAACATTCAAACTGCTGTAGAGAGCAATCTCCTGTGGGACCAGGCCGATCAGGCGCCGCAGATGCGTCTTATTGCGCAGCGCATCAAAACCGTCGATGATAACCTCGCCAGCTGCAGGCTTGAGCAGCGAACAGAGTATCGAGATCGTCGTCGTCTTACCGGCACCGTTAGGCCCGAGCAGACCGAAAAAATCCCCGGCGGCAACCTGCAGGGACAAATTATCCACTGCCGGCAGCTCTCTCCCCGGGTAACTGAATCTGAGATTTTCGACCTGAATCAGAGCCTGTTCTGCCATCTATTCCACCAGCAGAAGAAGGTTGCGGAACAGCTGTTCTTCGCGTCCGGCACAATCGCGCAGGATGTCGCCAAGCTCATGGAAGCTCCCCTCCAGCGCCTTGCGCCCCTTGCAGATCCGCCCGGCCTCCAGGGCAAACTGACGCCACAGGTCGCCGATCCGGGTCATCTCTGCGGCGCAGCCTTCCAGCTCATCGATACCCAGGATGCCAGCAGCCTCCTGGAGAAAGGCTGCATAGATGAAACGGAAACCTCCGCCGCCGGTGCCGATCTCTTCCTGCATGCGGATCGTGTGGCCGAGGTATTGAATGGCGCGCTTGCTGCCGAGTTTCTCCGGCCAGCGTTCAATGTGTCGGGCGAGCATGCGGATGCCGCGCACCCCGATAATCGGCACCGGCGCCTTAACCATCCGTGAGCCGACTTCCCTGATCCCTTTGCGCACGGCCCCTTGCAGATCAAGCTGCTCGGGCGTGGCACTGACCCAGTACATCCGCCCCTTGGGGGCCAGGGCCCCGGCGGCAAAGCGGGCGCGGTCAAGATCAGCGGCCGCACAGCGGACCGTCGTTTCGAAAACCGGATCACTGATCAGGTAGTCATCCCCATCGACACCGAACACAACCGAGTTATGGGCATTGAAGTGAAAACGCAGTGCTGGAGGGAAATAGGGGAGCCAGAACACCCCCGTTTGCAGGCCGACGGGAATCTTATCATTCAATACCCGGTCCAGCTCCGTACGTGCCGCACGCTGATCCCTGAAGGTCCGCGATTCAACTGTCAGGCCCAGGCGTTTCGAGCATTTTTTAAAGATGCTCCCCGGCCCCGAGCGAAAGGTAATCAATGGCAGCTTGTTGACCTTGATAAAAGGGAAGTAACCGAAAAACAGGCCGCTGCCGATGCCATATGCCAGCGCTTCGGAAACCTGGTAGCCGTAATGACGCAGCAGGTTGGAGGTGACTCCGCTTTCGCAGTGGGCCGACTGGTGATGATCAAATTCGATATTCAACTGTTGATGACTCATTGGTGATTTTCTGTTGTTACGGGTAATTCAGGTTGCTCAGGTAAAAGGTCAAGGCCCCCATCCGGCAGATTGAACAGCCGGCAATAGTTCTCTCTTGCCTCCTGCTTCATTTTCGCATAGCCCCCAGGGCGCAGGTGGCGCTTGACCCGCCAACGGCTCAAACCGACATAACCGGCCAGCAGGCCGGCATCCATCTGAAAGCGCAGCATGTGATAGTAAAGCGGACTGAACCTGCCGGCGCGGATCTCGCCAAGGGCCTGCTCAAGCTCTTCGCGAATCACGTCCCAGGCCTGGATATTGGCCAGGTTGGCCGGATCCCAGCCACGGCTCGGCACCAGCACGTAATGCCCCTGATCGTCGGTGGCATAGGTGATCTCGTGCCATTGCTCCAGTATCGCCGCATCCTGCGGAACCTCTTGCTCTTTCATGCCACCTCGTTAAAACAGCAGGCCAAGCTGCAGCATGACCGCGTTAATGCCGCGATTGTCGTGATGCAGATGGCCGTTGGAAATATGATAGCCGCGTAGCGCCGTGTACCAGTCATGACCGGCCAGGTCATTCAACTGGACGCCGATCCCCGCCTGCGGGTTGAAATTGATGCGCAGTCCCTGCCCCTCGACCTGAAAATCGTCATAGACCAGGCCGATTCCGGCCTCGACGTAAGGGTACAGATGCACAGTCCTCAGCCGCTCCAGATAGTAGAGGGCGAAGATGTTAGCCGAGGCCATCAGGCGCACCTGTGAATCGTCGGCGACGCCGAGGCTCCCCTCAAATTTGAAGCGCAGCGCCTCCGGTGCAGCATGATTCCAGATCTGCTCGTAATCGTACAGGGCCATCATACTGAGCTGGGTAAAGCCGAAGGTCGGCGAGGGATCGTAGCTGCTGCCCAGGTTAAGAGCCAACCCGCGGGCCTGCGGCTGCTCGAGGGAAAAGGCCGCTGCGCCAGAAGCCAGACTCAAGAGAAGCAGCAGAGCTGCCAGCAGCCTAGCGACCGAGTTGGACATGGCCAAACTCCCCGCCAAACCCGTAACGCAGACAATCAATCTGCGGCTTTGCGGCCAGAGCCTTGAGCGGTTCAGCTCCTTCCAGCGCCAATGTAGCAACGGCAAGATCAAAGGCTGGCGCGACCGGCGATGCGCCGTAAAGCTGGGTGTAGCAATGACCCTGACCAGCCGAGGCATAGTGGCGTACCGTCTGCGGAAAGCCGTCGCAGTTGAACAGCAGCTCGCCGCGCTGTTCGAAGTCACTGCTTTGCCCCATCTGCACGGCCTGGATCTGCACCCTATCGGCAACATCTTCAGCGCGCTGCAACAGAAGGAAGGCCGCACCCTCGCCGGCAATGGCCGTCAGCTCGTCCGCATCAAGCGGCCTCATCTGCTCCGGGACGACTCCCGACGCATAACGCTGCAGGCAATAGCCCAGGACATCACAGTATTCGTCGACCACACCGTAAAGCACTGCGTCAACCCGCCCTTCTTCGAGCCACTGGCTTGCCGCCAGCAGGGCCGAAACATAGGACATATCGAACTGGCTGACCGTCAGCCCCGGTCCACTGATCCCCAACTGCATGGTGAGATGCGCGACCGCCGCATTATGCACCGAATTGGAAAAGGCGGTCGGTGAAGCGAGCACGTCCCCATCCTTGATGACCGAGTCGAGAAAGGCAAAGGTCGTTGCCAGCGCGCCGAACCCTGAACCGACGATAACGCCGATCCGTGACTTGTCCAGTTCCGGCTGACCGGCATCGGCCAGGGTCTCATAGGCCCCGAGCAACGCCAGCCGCGAGAAATGATCGATCCGCCGCAGGGCGCGCTTGTTGAGGTATTTTTCCAGCGGCGCAACATCCGCACGGTAGACAGGTATGGTCTGACCACGCAGCTCGGTCTGGGTCACCACTGTTTTCCCGGCTGCAATTGCCGCGAGAAGATCGCCACGCCCACAGCCGAAAGCCCCGACCAGCCCCATTCCGCTTATCGCCAAAGGTTTCATCAGCAAGCCTCCAGTCCGATAATCAGCGCTGCGTTGTTACCGCCAAAGGCCAGCGACTGCGAGAGAGCCAGCTTTTTATTCAAACTGGTGACTTCTGTGACCGGGGTCGACGGCAGCAGCGGGTCTTGCTCGGCAAAGCCGATATTGGCCGGCATTCGCGCTTGTTCCAGGCAGCAGAGTGTCAGCGCCGCCTCGATGCCGCCGGCCGCCCCGAGAGTGTGGCCGGTGAAACATTTGGTCGACGCGAAGGGCGTAGCGGGGAACAGTTCGGCAAGCACCTTCGACTCAACCCGGTCGTTATCCGGCGTCCCGGTCCCGTGGGCATTGACGAAGGCGATATCCTCAGGCTTAAGACCGGCACCGCTCAACGCCTCAGCGATCGCCTGTTTGAGGCCGATTCCGTCAGGATGCGGCGCGGTCAGATGATAGGCATCACTGCCGCTGCCGTAGCCCCTGACGTAACCGCGCGGTCTGTGGCCGCGCTGCTCGAGTGACGCGGCGCTTTCCAAAATCAATAGCCCGCTCCCCTCACCAAGATTCAACCCTTTGCGGTTGACATCGAAGGGGCGGCAGGCCTCCGGCGAAGTGATGCGCAGTGACGAAAAGCCGTTGTAGGTGGTCCGGCAGAGTTCGTCGGCACCGCCGGCAATGACGATATCGCACAGCCCCATGCGGATCCAGCCGGCAGACAGGCCGATAGCATCGGTTCCGGAAGAGCAGGCGTTGACGACCACCTGGCAGGGCCCGTCGAGCTGGAAATGACGGGCCACCGCCGAAGCCGGGTTGCTGCGCAGAAAACGGTCGATCGGCGCCATCGAAGGCTCCTTGCCGTCACGGTAGTCGCGATAGAACTCCTCGTTGTTCATCGCGCTGCCGACGGTAGTGCCGATGCAGACACCGACCTTGAGCGACTGCAGTTGTGCAGTCGTCAGCTCAGCATTGGCGACGGCTTCCATGGCTGCACTGATCGCCAGTCGGGTCGTACGCAGCAGCTGATCATCCGTCCCCGGAGCCGGAAGCGGCTCAAGAATCTCCAGCACCGGGAAGAGCTCTTCATGGCCGGTCGAGAAGGCCACCGGACCCTGCGGCCGCCGATCACCGCGCAGCATCGCGGCAAAACTGGACGGCAGGTCCATCCCCGCCGCGCAGAGACAACCGGCCCCGCTTATCGCCACTGGCGTCTGCATGATTACTTCTGCTTGCTCTCGATGAATTCAACCAGGGTATTGATCGACTGCAGTGCCGGACGACCTTCGTCCATATCCTTGATCTCAACGCCGAAATGGCGCTGGATGACGACAACCAGCTCAACCGCATCGAGGGAATCGAGACCGAGCCCTTCACCGAACAGCGGTGCATCATCCTCGATATCTTCCGGGGTCAGATCCTCCAGATTGAGATCTTCGATCAGCACCTGCTTGAGTTTTTCTTTAATATCCATCACAACCTCCTGAATTAATCCGTTTCTGATAACCACATATCAAAGAAATTAAAAAATTGATATGGTTCCCTGCGACAAAATTCGTCCAAAGCGTCTGCAAATTCCTGAACATAGGGAGCGAAGGTCTCTGCCTTGCGCCCCGCCAGCTGCGGTACCCTGATCACCCGCGCCAGCCTGACATTGTAGCTGTCGGCCGCTGTTTTCTCAGTAAAGAAGACCACCACCGGCGCTCCGGTCGCCGCGGCGATCTTGTAGGCACTGAACGGCATCTGCACCTGCCCGCCGAGAAAGCTGACGGTCACGGCACTGCGGTCGCTGCCGAGCAACCTGTCGCCCATGACACAGACAATCTGCCCCTGTTTGAGGGCTCCCATCATCTCCAGCGTGCCGCCGAGATAGCCGGACGGATCGATGATATGGAACGGCTGCTGTTCCCCGGCGTGTTCATGATAGTGGCGGTCGATATCGCCGGCATCGCGGACCATCAGCATATGCACCGGCCGCTTGAGAAAACCAAGCGCCGACATGGCAACCTGCCAGCAACCGACATGAGCGGTCATCATCAGCATCCCCTGATTCTCGTCACGCAGGCGAATCAGGGTTTCACGGTCGTCAATTTCGACAGTCATCGCCCTGGTGCCGAGGATACCGACAACCGCACGGTCGATCAGCACCTTGCCGAGAGTCAGGATCAACAGATAGCTGTGCCACAGCGCCTTGCCCCATCCGGCGGCGGGAAAACGTCGGGCGACATAGTAGCTGGCCCTTTTTCTCGCCATCCGACTGAACAGGACATAGTAGCCGACCACAAAATAAAGCAGCAGGTAGGCCGCCTGACGACCACCCAGACGAATCAGCAGATAAAAGATCTGGTGCTGCCAGTTACGGCCGATACTGCGACTGTTCCAGCCTTTTTGTTCCTGATCAGACGCGTTCTGCATCCCGTTTCACCAATCCTGCAATGACATAGGTTGCCAGGCCTAAAACAAGCGCCAGCAGCGGGCCGAGCACCAGCGAACCGAGCAGCCAGTCGAGAAAACGCTGACCGGCCTGATAGCCGAGCGTCTCCAGCGAAAACTCGGTCAGCCAACGCTGATTGCGCAGGTAAAAGCCGACCTCGATGCAGAGCGCCGGCACCACCGGCGGCATGCACAGCTGGCTGGCAGCGACGCTGACGATCTTGTTGAGGCGAAAAAAACCGCTGACAAACAGGATCACCAGAGTATGACAGAAAAGCAGCGGGACCGCGCCGAGAAAAATCCCGACGGCAACGGCCAGCGCCAGCTGCTGCGGGGTGTTCCGGTAGCCGAGCAGCAGCTTCAGTGACTTCAGCGGCCGCAGCAGCGAAATCTGCCGCGCCAGCGGATCGCCCTGATCATTCTCGCGCTCAAGCGGCACCTTGCGATGCGGCCAGGGGAGCACAGAGCGCATGGTCAGGTGGGTATTGAGCAGGCTCAGGCGCCAGTTGTCGAGGAAACCGTGAAAGTGTGAAACCCGCTCGTCTGCCGGAGGATAATAGACCCGGATATCAACATCCTTCAGATGCACTCCGGCCCAGGCCGCCCGCACCATAACTTCAACTTCGAAATTGTAACGACTGGTCCAGAAATTGAGATATTTAAAAATCAGCAGCGGATAAGCGCGAAAACCACTCTGGGTATCCTTGAGCCTGATCCCTGTCTGAACCCGCAACCAGAAATTTGAAAATTTCCGCCCGAAACGGGATGAACCGGGAATATTCTCGACACTGAAATCACGATGGCCGACATACAAGGCTTCCGGATCCTCGGCAATGGCGGCAAAAAACTGCGGCAAGTCTTCCGGGTGATGCTGCCCGTCCGCATCGAGGCTGATCATATGGGTCATGCCCCGCTCCAGTCCCCAGGCTGCTGCCGTCTTCAACGCTGCCCCCTTGCCCTGGTTCTGCTCATGCTGGATCAGCGTCACCGCCAGTCCGTCAAGCTGCGCCGCGACCGGTTCCGTGCTGCCATCATCGACCACCAGCACCTGGTCATGCTCTGCCAGAACTCCTTGAACAACGTTGCGTAAAGTCCCCGCATGATTGTAGACCGGAACGACGATAAAAATTTTCTCTCGCCCTGTTTTTTGATTTTCAGCCTGAATCATTCTTTAGCTACATTCTCGGGCAGATCTGACATTCTTCGGCCGGCTCATCACTCAATAGCCGGCGGCGCTGGTCGAGCATAGCAGAACCATTCCAGATTGTGGATAATTCCTGCTCGAAGATATTACCAAGTCTATCTTCCGGGCGACAATCGCAGAGACAGATATCGCCATCGACATTGATTGAAACCGTCTGCCACAGGGAAAAACAGTGGCGGTGCTTCTTTGCTCGGCGATACAGCTGGTCGACCGGCAACAAAAGCGCATCGGCGTAATGTTGCGCTAATCCGAAGTCCTCCAATCGGCGTACCCCCAGTACCGGTAGGCCCTGGGCATAAGCCCTTCTGATCAGATTTCGCAACGTGGATTCCATTTCGGCATCGATTCCAGCGGCCAGACTCTGGTGCTGATTTGCCTTGAAGTTCAGATCACTCAGCATCAGAACATGAACTCCGAAAACTTTGACCCGATCGATCAGTTCTGACAGTCCGGAGTATGACGCTACAGAAACCGCACAGAATACGGCCCGTGCCACCGCTCTGTCCAACCGCTGAGCCAAACGGCAGAACTCGCGAATATGTTGCTCAATCAGAGCAAGATCACTCCCCGCTCTGAGTTTATTGACCTGCCCGGAATCGACACTGTCCAAACTGAAGGTGATTCCATCGAGCCCGGCATCTAGCAATCGGGAGGACATCTCAGGCGTCAGCAATTGTCCATTGGTCACCAGTGCAACCCGTCGACCGTGTCGTTTGGCCGTGGCAACCAACTCGACCAACTGAGGGTGAAGCAACGGTTCTCCAAGACCAACCAATGTCACCCGATATGCGCTCGGCGTTTTTTCGAGAATCGACTCAAACTGATCCGTCGACATATCACGGGCTGTCACGCCCTTCTGGGTCCGCGCACAGTGACGACAACGAAAATTACATTTGGTCGTCACCTCAATATTCGCAATAACCGGATCCCATGCCACCCAGTCCGGCAGGTAAATCTTCTCTTTCAGTAGACGCCGCCCGCTTGGCGATTCAACCAGATTCCAGACCTGTTGCCTGTCTACAGCGGCAAAGTCAAGAATCTCCGGTTCAGCTGCAGCCAAGGTTGTAACAAACCGGTCGATCAAGCCGTGATCCTGACAACAACGGCTGATCTGCAGAATGATAGCAGCGACAGCAGAGGATCTCTCACTGAACAGATGATGGCCCAGTTCCGCAAAACTGTAGAATGCAGCCCGTTGGCCGAGGTATTGTTTCCACAGCACAGCTTCCGATTCAGGGACTAGATCGTCGGCCTTTCCCTGTAGAATGACGGAAGGACAGTCTGGAGGAGCCCCCTCCGCAACAGAGTTAATCATTTTGACCAGACCTGAAACAACGCTCAACGAAAGCTGATCTTTCCCCGCATGGTGATGCTTCCAGCGCTCAAGATAGTTCAAATCGATGCGGAATGGACTAGCTCCCAAAAGGAGAAGATCCACACTCACGTCCGTGGACCGTAACGCGTCAAGCAACAGATTTCCACCCGTCGAGTGTCCAAAGACAACCAGAGTTTTTACCCTCTGCCGCAAATCAAGGAGCCGGTGTCCGATCGCGTCACGCAGCAAAACCGGGTCAAAGCTGTCCGGCAGCCTTCCTTCGGTATGACCAGGCAGAGTGAATTGTTCTGTAGAGCCGGCACCAAACCACTCTTCGAGACAATCGGCCAGGACAGAAAGATCGCTCACCTGACCGCTAAAACCGTGAACCAGGAGTATCGCCAGAGAGCTCATATCACTCCACCAGCAACGGAAGCAAATTTGGCAAGCCCCGATAAACGCCCATTTTCTTCTGAATTGCCCCGAGTCTGTCTGCTGTCGCGAAGTCAAAAAGCTGCTCGATTTTCTCTTTTAGACTGTCGCACCCGGCAGCAAGCATCGCTTGCTCATAAACAATCGAATTTCCCAGAAAAGGTTGCCCACAGCTCAGACGCAGGCCACAACCGATCTGCTCAAGGCAAACCCCGTTATGAGCCTGCTCAGGCTGAAAGGGTAAAACCGCGACCGGTATTTTATGCCGCAACGCTTCAAAAACGGTCGCCTGCCCACCATGTGAAACCAAAAGACGAACCCTATTCCACAGCCGATGAAGAGGAGCAAACTGGCGCACGGTCAACCAGGGTTTATCTTCAATTCCTTCGATAACCTTTGTTTGTCCTCCTCCGGCAAGCAGAACGTGAAAACCCAGTTCATTGAGTTGCTGAGTGATAAAACGAACGCTTGCCCCTTCTCCGACACAGGTTCCAAAAGTCAGAACCGCCAGAGGACGATTTTCGAACAGTTCAAAATCCTGATATTCTGGGACGTCCATCGACCATTCCGGCATACCGACATGAATACAGCTTGCAGGAAGTTTGCACTCGAAAAAATCAGGAAAGTCCCATAAAAAAGTTCGCTTTCCCAGCAGCATTTCTCGGGCATCACGAATTCCCGGCAAACCATGGCGATTCATGGCAAGGCTCAGCTGTTTTCCGGCATAACGAAAAAATCCGGACATCAGATCCGCCTGTTTGCTCGCCCCCGGCTCATCGGGTAGATAGCCGTAAGCATCGCAGGCCCCAGGCAACAGGCAGCCACAGATCAGGGAATCGCATGGTACTTCGGCTATGGCAGCCGAGGCTTTCAGAGTAAAACGAAAAATCCCCAGAACCCGGTCGGGCTTATAGGAATCGATCAATTGCCGTTCAGCATTAATGACATGCTCAAGGCCTGACACATTATTAAACCAGGGCACTCCGGGGAAACCGGAGAAATCGTGATCGCGAATTTCGGGCAAAACAGCATAACAGATATCACTACCAACCAGATAAGACTCCCAGCGCTGGCCGACACCAAGCAAGACATCATGACCGAGTTCAGTCAATCCGCGTCGAATTGCCAGTGCTTTTGCAAAGTGTGACAGTGAGTTATTCTCCGCAACAAGCAGAAATCGCATATCAGACGCCACCCGATCTAGGAATCGCCATAACGTTTGTTGCTCAGGGCAAAGCGTATAAAGTCAAGCGAACTAACAGCAAAGCGTTTCCAGCTGTCGGGCGATTTCCAGAGCATCGCGACATAGCCGAGCATGACCCGCGACTGCTTGAAATGGTTCTTGTAGAATTCGATGAACAGTTTTTCCAGCTGCTCCTTCTCCATGCCATGAGGAAGAAACTGGAAATGCATGCAGTCCATCTTCGGCCAGTCCTCGTCAAAGGTGCCCACCTCATGAGCGTTCTGGTAGATCGGCGAGCCGGGGAACGGGGTGAACTTGGCGAGATTGAAGTCGTCCAGCTTGAGACCGTAGACGTAATCCATACTGCGCCGGATCGACGCCTCGCTCTCACCGGGCAGCCCCATCATCAGCAGCCCCTTGGTTCGGATACCACAACCCTTGATCATACGGATCGTCTCGGCCATAAAGTCGAGGTTGACATTCTGGCGGTGCTGGGAGAGCAGCTGCTCGTCGCCGCTCTCGATCCCCAGACTGACCATCCAGCAGCCGGCCGCCTTCATCAACTTCATCAGATCATGGTCGATATGCTCGGCACGCACCGCACAGTTGTAGGTCATCCCGAGCGGCTTGTTGATCAGCATGTTACACAGCTCTTCGACCCGCCCGCGATGAAAGGTGAACTGATCGTCATAGAAATTGATATGGCGGATACCGAAGCGCTCTTTCAGGTACTTCAGGTGGTTGTAAAGGTACTCCGCCGAGTTGTAGCGGAAACTGCTCTGGAAGACGCTGCGGTCGCAGTAGCTGCACTTGTAGGGGCAGCCCCGGCTGGAGATACAGCTGCTGTTGGGCGCCTTCGGATAGTTGAAGATCGGCAACTTGTAGCTGTCGGGGTAGCCGGGCAGCTTCTCATAGGCGGGAAAGGGCAGCTCGTCGAGAACCAGGCGATCCTTGCGGTAACCGTTGTTGACCACCTCACCTAATTGGGTGCGCCAGACCACACCACCGATTTCTCTTGGCTCATCGCTGCCCAATTCGGTCAGTTCGAGCATGGTCTGTTCCCCCTCGCCGATGACCGCGTAATCGATAGCCGGCGAAAAGTCGAGAATCCGCTCCTTGAGCGCCGAAACATGGGCACCGCCAAAGGCGATGCGGATCTCCGGCAGCTCCTGTTTGGCAACCTCGGCCATGCGCACGCTGTCGTGAAAGCTCGCCGTGGTACAGCTCACTCCGAGCAGGGCCGGACGCTCTGAACGCAACAGGTCGAGAAACTTCTGCTCAGCGCGCGGCTCCGCATAGCAGTCGAGGATGACCGTCCGGTAGCCGGCCCGGTCGAGATAGGCGGCGATGCTGGCCAGCCCCAATGGCGGCATGATATTCGCCTTGCGCGAGATATCCCGGCCAGCTGCTTCAGCCTGGTACCCGAGCGGATGCAAAAGGAGTATTTTGCGCTGATCCAAACTCATCTAGGCGGTCACCTGTTTACGCTGACGCGGAAAGCGGATGATCCGGTCCCACATCAGGCCACGGAAGCCGAGAGCTGTCATCTCGCGCATTTTCTCCAGACCGACTGACGGCGGAAAGATCCGGTCCATGCGGCCGGCAAAGGACGCGGTAATACGCTCATTCATCCAGTCGCGGTCGATCTCCGGCGAGAAATAATAGACCGGCTTAAGCAGCGAGGTCTCAGGCGTAATGATCCCCTGCTCAATGGCCAGCTTTTCGAGCGGCGCATTGGGATGGATGCGGATCCCGGAAAAGCCAAAGACCACTGCCCGGCCCAGCGCCTCGATATTCTGCAGTCCCTCTTCGAGGGTTTCGGCTGTCTCGCCAGGGCCACCGAACATGATGTAGTGAGCGGCCGGCAGCCTTGCCTCCCAGCAGGCCTCGTTGAGCTTGAGAATCTCGGCAAAGCTCAGGCGCTTGTTGATACCGGCCAGGGTCCGGTCGGACGCGGCGTCGGTTCCAAGCTCAAGGGCATAGAGCCCGGATCTTTTCATCAGCTCGAGCTCCTGCTTGCCGAGCCCCTGCGGCCTGAAGAACGCCGCCCAACCGATGCCGATATCGCGGCGGATCAGCTCTTCGACCAGTTCGAGATAGTCGCCTTGCGGGTCGTTGAACACCGAGTCGGTAAAAAAAACCTTGTCAACGCCATGCTCCTGTTTGAGGGCCGCGAGCTCGTCGACGATGGTCCGGGGATCGCGCTTGCGGTAGCTGTGTCCCTCCAGGTGCGGATAGGAGCAGTAACTGCACTGAAACGGACAGCCGCGCTTGGTCTGAAAGTTGAGCATCCCGCTCTTTTCGCTGTAGAATTTGACAAACTCGGGCACATAACAGGGAGATCCGAAATCGGCGCCACCGAGCGGGGCCTGACGCTCGATAATTTTTGCCACGCTGCGACCTGCAGTAAGATCCTCAACCAGAGCAGGAAAGCTGGCCTCCCCCTCACCGATCAAGGCATGATCGACCCCCAGGTAATCGGCGATGATTTCCGGCATGATCGTCAACGCCGGCCCACCAACCACGATCGGTGCAGACGAGTAGCTACGCAGCTGATTGACCAGTTCCCGCGTCCGCGCCAGGTACCAGCCGTCTTCACCACAGAAGGAATCGATGTTATCGATATTGCGCAGCGAGATGCCGATGACCTCCGGTGCGAACTCGTCGATCTGCTCCCTGAGCAGCTCCATCCCCAGTGCCAGGCAGTCGTACTGACGCACCTTGTGCCCTGCAGCGATCAGCGCCCCACAGACAACGGCCATGCCGAGCGGATAGACGGGGTAGGGATCGACCGTAGTATTGCTGGAGATAAAGAAGACCCGGCTCATCCGACGGCCTTTTTGAACATCCTGCTCTTACGTGGATTGTAACGGTGATAGGTGCCGTCATCCATCTCCCGGGCGATGACCTTCTTGAACAGGTTGCCCATCTTGAGCTGATGGCCGCCGTCGGCGTAGAAGGTATCCCAGGCGTAGTAGTACATCTCCTGCAGCTTCTCCGGGGTCATCTGTTTCGGTTGGAAGACAACCTTGTCGGCGGTATAGTGCAGCCAGTTGTTCGTCAGGATGCGCCCTTCCTCCTCGTACTGCTTGCGGATCGGAGATTTCATAAACGGAGTCATGATGGTAAACTCGGCAACATCCAGCTCGACCTCGAGCAGAAAGTCGACCAGCCGCTTGATGTAATCCTCGTCCTGATCGTCAGTACCGAGGATAATCGTTCCCTCGACACCGATCCCGTGGTCCTTGAGGCGCTTGATCCGGTTGCGGATGACCTCGGAAGTATCGAAGATCGCCTGGTAGACATACCAGGCTCCGGCCTCGGCCGCGGCCTTGAGGACCTCGTCGTCATCGAGGATCGGGTGGGAGACAAATTTCTTTTTGAGCGGCTTCATCGCGGTGAACAATTCGAGCAGCCACTTCTTGTCCTGAGCCAGCGAGTTGTCGACGACGAACAGGCGGTTGTTCTGGATCGCCGCCATCTCCTCGATGACCATCTCGACCGGGCGCGGGCGAAACAGTCGCCCCCCCAGGTAACCGGTACAACAGGGGAAACAGTTGAACTTGCAGCCGCGCGAAGCGTGGACCAGGTCGAGCATCTGCACACCGCGATAGTTGTAGAGTTCACGGTCGAGGATGTCGCGTCGCGCGGTTCCGACCAGGTTGATGTCGGGATGCTGGTGCATGTAGTTGTAGACTGGCTTGAGCTGACCATTCTGGAAGTCCTGCAGAACCTGCTCGATACGCCCCTCGACCTCACCAAGAAAGACGCAGTCGGCATGCTGCTGAACCTCTTCGGCATGGAGCATGGTCGCAATGCCGCCAAACATGACCTTCTTACCGCGGGCCCGAAACTCGTCAGCGATTTCAAATGCGCGCGGCAGCTGGGCCGTCAGCATGGTCGAAATCCCGACCAGATCACATGAGGCGTCAAAGTCGATGGTCTGGAGGTTCTCATCGGTAAAGTTGACCTCGACATAATCAGGTAGCGCCGCAGCGAAAACCACCGGCCCATGGGGCGGCAGGTGGAACTCGGTCTGGCGATCGAGCTTCGGCCAACGTGGATAGATCAGTTCTAATTTCATCGGTCATACACTCCCCGACAGTGTCAGATCTAGACAGCTGTCTGCTTAGGATAATTCCAGGCAGCGCCGCAACAGGTCGGCCAATCCGTCAATCGGTCGGCCTGCAAAGGTCAGTTGCTGCTCATTCAGTTCCAGAATGCCGTAACCGGCGTTCTCATCATCTTCTTTGCTCAACAGCAAAAACAGCCCGCCGGTCAGGTCTGCTGAATCACGGGCCATGACATCACAAAAACCCACAAGCACTCCATCCTGACCACTCCAGGCCAATTCTTCAAGAGCATAACTCAAGGTTCTGCTCAGGTCAGGATCATGATGGCTCAGGACCAGGCAGTTCCCGGTCAGACCATGGCGCAAGGCAGCTTCGCCGAGGAAACAGTTGGGCAAGGTATAAGCAAACAGGTTCGGACTGGCCAGCTTGCCCTGCTCCGACTGCAGAGTCTCTAGATAAGCGAGATCGGTCGCCATGCACCCGGCCCGACTGGCGGCGATGATCCCGATCGGCCGTTTCTCGCTCCAGGCTTCAACTCCGGCATCGCGCAGACAAAAGGTCAGGGCGCCCAGACCGACGCGTGAAAAATCGTCGAGCCGGCCGAAACGCTTGTCGATCTCGGCAAACAGATCCTTGCGGGTCGGGATCGGCAGCTGTCCACTTTGCAGCGGGAAGGATCCACCCAGCCGTCCCTGGCCGAAGCCGGCCGGAGTCACCCAGCCTATTCCTTTTAGACAGGCTTTCATCAGCAGGCCCTTTCCAGGATCAGTGCCGCATTCACCCCGCCGAACCCTGAGTTGGTGGTCAGCAGATAATCACCCCGGATCGCTCGGGGTGACGAAGAAATCGCTTCGCGGCAAACCTCTTCGGCAACCAGGCAACCGACGGTCCCCGGAATCCGCTGTTCCTTGAGCGCCAGGCAGGCAACGGCCGCTTCCAGAGCTCCGGCGGCACCAAGACAGTGACCGATACTCCCCTTGATGCCATGCAGCGGCGGCAGGGAGCCGGCAAATATCTCGCTGAAGGCGGTCAGTTCCATCGCGTCGTTGTAGACGGTTGCCGTGCCGTGAGCATTGACCGCCGCGATCTGCTGCGCTTCAAGTCCCGCCTTGTCCAGCGCCTGCCGACAGGCGAGGATCAGTCCCCAGCCGTCGCGCGCCGGCGCCGTGACGTGATTCGCATCATTGGCGCTGCCCCAGCCACGTAACCAGGCGAGCGGGGCTTCACCATTCTGCTCCAACCGCTCCTCGCGACAGAGCAGCAGGGCCACTCCGGCTTCGCCGAGGTTCAGGCCGCTGCGCTGTACATCGAAGGGGCGACACGCCTGTGGCGAGAGCGCCTGCAGTGCCGAAAACCCGGAGAAGACAAATTCACTGAGCAGATCGGCGGCAAAAACCAGGACCTCGTTCGCTGCACCATGTTCCAGCATGGCCGCGGCACGCGCCAGGGCGACGGTCGATGAGGCACAGGCGGCGTTGATATTCTGCCCGGCACTATCAAGGCCAAGTTCCTTGGCAATCTTCGCCAGCAACGGTTCAAAAAAGACGCTGCGAGGCAATTCGGCCTGTGCCACAACCGACTGCTGGAGCAGGTCGATCTCCCCTTTAGTGGTCGCGACCAGCAGGCGACAATCCGGGGCAACCGGCCCCAGCTGCCGTAAAACCCGGCAGCGCAGATCGTCGAGCAGCGAGGTTCCGGTAACGGCGCTCAAATCGGCGATTTCACCGCCGAGGCGCGAGATATAATTCTGACAATCAAAACGCGAAATCTCGGAGATACCGCTTTGCCCGGCCAGCAGAGCTGACCAGAGCATATCCAGGGAGTTACCCAGGGCGCTGACCGCAACGGCGCGGGTGATGGCAATGCGCGACATCAGAGCAGCCCCTCTTTCCAGCGCCGACAGAAGTCTTCAAAAAACGCCGGCGGCAACATCAGCATGTTGTGCTGCTCGTCCATGAACAACTGCACGGTATACCCGGTCGTAGTGACCTCCCCCTGGCTGTTGCGCAGGATGAACTCATGATTCAAGCGGGCCGCTTCGGTCCAGTGGAGCAGTGCTTCTATGGTAAATAGCTCGCGGAATTTCAGCGGCTTAACATAATCGACATGCATCTGCTTGATCGGAGCCAGAATCCCCTGATGGTAAAAGTCCATGTAACCGATGCCGAACTTTTCACCGAGCTGAACCCGGGCATCTTCAAAAAAACTCGGATAACGGCCATGCCAGACGATAGCGAGCGGATCGACCTCTTCAAAACGGACGACCCGTTCAACAGTGCAGGACAGTGGCTGCGGAGCATCCGGCGGCGTTTTGAAATACGGCTTTCTCATCAGTCTTTCCCCTGCAGGAGCAGGCTAAATTCGGATGATTTTTCATCCTCCTGGTAGAGACTGGTTCGCACCTGCACCCCCTCGTCCCTGGTTTTCAGTTCAACCTCGACACGGATCTTTTTGCCGGGGTGAACCTGCCTGACAAACTTGGCCCGGCTCAATGAGATCAGCGTCCGCGCCTCGCCGCAGGCCTGTTCGGCGACCAGCTGGCCAAGCAGGGTCTGGACGATCGCCGGCAGAATCGGATATCCGGGAAAGTGTCCGGCAAACCCGGAAAAATCCTCTGCAAGCAGAAACTCCTGGCTGGCATTGTTGCCTTCGATACTTACGGCGCTGAGGGCGGCCTGTAGTATCTCGCTACGCATTGTCATTTTTCTCTGATCTCCCTGACCCAGAGCGATAACTGCAGGTGATTGCGCCGGTCATCCAGGCTGATTTCCTTCGCCACTGCCGTTCCTCTGAAATCGCTGTAGTTTTTATAGTCGACTGTCCAGCTGTTATCTCCATCGGCAATCCGGCTCAGTTGACCGTTACAGTCGAAGAAATAGCGCCTCTGACCAGGGGCAGCCATTTCGTAGGCATTACCGAGAAAGAACTGCTGAGCACCATCCGACCAGTCGGCACTGAAAAAGACCTTGCGAATACTTGCTGCAACCTGCTCGTCAGCCCCTCGCTGTTCCTCCAGCTGAGGCAGGGCCCGGTTGAAATGGGCCGTCGTATCATCAATGCTGAGGTCAAAGAGCACGATCCCCATTTCATTGAGAGCGACAAGCCTCGCCTCATGTCTGACCGGATTGACCTGCAGGTAACCGTCCAGAGCTATTTTTTTCCAGCCGATCTTGAGCAGAACCGACTGTCTCAGCACAAAATTCCGATCTTGCTGCAACCAGCTATCATTACCGACCCTTTGTCCGCCAGAACCTTCAACACAGAGCGGCCCATCCGGTAACGAGCTTTTCATCGCACAGCCTGCAAGCAAAACGAGGCTCACCAGCAACAACGAAACGATTTTCATGTCCGGCCCCCTTCGCGCCGGGTCAGGGCCGGTAGCACCAGGACCGCACTGGGCACTGCGGCCAAAATGCCGAGCAGCACCGTGATGCCGATCGAACTCAGGGCCGGATGGCTGGCCAGCGCCAAAGCACCAAACCCTGCCAGGGTTGTCAGTCCGGACACGCTGATCGCCTTGACCCGCGCCTTGTATTCATGACCATCATCCCCCCGGCTGACCATGAATACCCCGTAATCAACCCCCAGACCGATCACCAGGATAGAAGCGATCACGTTGAAGATGTTGATCTCCAGTCCCAGCCAGGCCATGCCGCCGAGCATGAAGATGATCCCGCTGACAACCGGCAGCAGAGTCAGCAGCATACGCTTGAGCGAACGAA
Source organism: Geopsychrobacteraceae bacterium (assembly GCA_963676795.2). Lineage (GTDB taxonomy): Bacteria > Desulfobacterota > Desulfuromonadia > Desulfuromonadales > Geopsychrobacteraceae. The sequence goes on from CAXXTB010000001.1 coordinate 41,681, forward strand.
GAACCACCAGCAGCAGCACGACAATCACACCGCTCGCGAGCAGGATAAAACGCTTGAAATCATGAAAGATCTCTTCGCCGAGTAGACTGCCGAAGCGGCTCTGTGACACCAGCTCGAGGCCGGGGATTCCGTCCAGCGCAACAGCGAGGCGGCTGATCAGCTCGGGGTTATCCGGGATCAGGCTGATCACCCGGTAGCCGCCAGAGTCGCTGAAGACAAAATCCTCGATCAGGCTTTTCAGCCCCCCGCCATAGCGGGTCTGCCAGTCGATCAGCTCTCCTGGCTCAGTCCATGAAGCGACGAATGGGCTGAAGGCTTCAGCGGAAAAACCGTAGTTCTGGCGACTCTGTTCAAGAGAGGTGGAAACACTCTCGGCATGCTCCAGCCAGAAACGTTGCCAGTGCTCCTGGCGCTGCTGCTGTACCTCGTCGGCAATCAGCAGCGGCGCCAGGCTGACCGCCTGCTGATCCAACTGCTCGCTTCTGAGTGTCTGCCAGAGTTGCTCGTTGCGGCTGAACGCTTCATTCCAGCTCGCCCCGGAAGAGAAGATCATTGCACTGCTGCGCAGATCCCCCCAGTTCTCTTTCAGGTTCGTTTCTGCCTGTTGCAGATAGGCCGGAACATAGCTTAACTGGCGCAGTTCACCATTGATCTTCAGCTGGCCGATCTGAGTCAGGGCGGCCAGCATGACGACCAGCCAGCAGAGCAGCACAACCCTGCGCCGCCCCCGGCCAAGCGGCCGGATAGCCTGCTGCTGGCCGCGAAACTCCCAGGCTTCGCCCTGCCGGCGGACAAAATGCGGCAAGATACAGAGCGCCAGCAGCAATGCGGCAAAAATACCCGCGATACTGAAAAACGCCAGCTGCCGCTGCCCGGGCAGCACTGACCAGAGCAGTACGGCAAAGCCCGCGACAGTTGTCAGTCCACCGGTCAGCATCGGTTTGGCCAGACCGGCCAGAATCTGGCCGCGGTCTTTGCCGGTCCGCACCAGCGGATAATAGACATGCAGACCGTAATCGATGGTAATGCCGAGCAACACCGCACCGAAACCGAAGGTAATTCCGGAAACGGAGCCGTAATAGAGCTGGGTTGCCGCCGTCGCGACCAGGAGCGCCACAAGCGGCAGCAGGTAAACGGCAATGGCACTCAAGCGTCTCAAAAACAGGACAAAGATGACCAGTAAGCCGAGTGCCGAAGCGATCAGGACGATCCGCATATCCTGTTGAATCGCCCGGGCGTTCTCAAGCGTATAGAGATGGCCGCTGAGCAAATCGGCAGTGATGCCCTCGGCCAGGCCACCCTTGAGGGTCGTAAACTGCTCGAGCAGGGCTTCGGCACCATTGACATCGGTAATCGGGATGCTGGTCTCGGCCAGCAGCAGGGTATTACGTCCGTCCTTGCTGACGAACTGCCCCTGTTCGAGCTTGGCTTCCGGCACCGGGTTCAGCGCTTTGAGCTTCGCCAGCACCAGCCGCTGAAAATCGAGCGGGTCTCTGCGGACGCGCTGTTTCATCAGCATCCCCTGCGGCTGGACCAGGAGCAGCTTGTCTTCGGCCAGGGCCGCGTCAATCTTTTCCGGGCTCAGCTGAGCCTCGATCTCTGTCCAGTCATGCGCGTCAAGAAACAGCGGCAGAGAGTCCTGCAGCTGACCGATCAGCGCCGTCATGAGCTGCTGGTCGAGCTGCTGAACACGAATCTCCCCGCTCTCTTGCAAGCGCTCCGCGAAGCGCCTGGTCTCCGCGAGCAGCTGCTGACGCGGAACTTCTTCAGCGGCGTGCAGCTGGATAACCAGCTTGCGCGACAAGGGGGCCTGGCCAAGCAGTTCAAACTCCTTGGCGACATGCGAATCCCCGTCCGGCAACAGCGAACGGATATCGTTATTGATCTGAATCCCGCCGAGAATCCAGCCGCAGATCAGCAGCAGCACAATCAGAACAAGAACCGGCACGCTGCGCCGTGCAGCGAAGGCTTTGTAACAGGAGGCGAATAACTGCATCAGAGTTCAGGCACCTGGAAGATACTGTCGTCCAGCGGAGAATTCTTCTCCATCGCGGTAAACTCGAGACGTGTCCAGTCACCTTCCTGTTCGTTGAGCTGCAACTGTTGGACGTGACTCCGATCAGCGGCAAAAACGATCAGGATATCGCGGATAAAGGTCGCTTCCCCCGCATCCTTAGGGGTCAACTTGAGGCTCAGCGGCTGCTCCGAAAGCAGTTCCAGCTCATAGCGGGTTTTCAGCCAGGCGATATCGAAACGCGCCCAGGCGAGCAATTGCCGGGAAATCAGCCCCATGACCGGATCGCTGGAGATGGTGAAATCATCCCGTTCGCCACTGAGGCGGTTCCAGCGCTCCCCCTTGTCACCGCGAATGACAAAACCGCTATCGACCGGCGTCAGCAGCTGCCAGCGCAGGAAATCCGGCCGACGATAGGCGAACACCCCGCTCGATTCCAGCGATTCATCGAAGATCGCCAGATGCTTCTGCTGAAGGAACGGACTGTAGAGCGACTCGACCGAAGCGGCCTCCTGCTGCAGCGTTTCAAGCAAAGCTTCCAGTTCGGCCGCCTGAGCCAGCCGCGCTGCGCCTGTCATCATCAGGAGCAGCAGGAGCAGTCCGGCGATCAGCTGTTTATTGAATCCAAATCTTGATCTCTGCATCAGCAACAACATCTCCGCCCCGCTGAATTATCCCCTCAGCCAAGGCAAAATCATCCAGTTCAGCGACAGTCTTCAGCTCGATCCGCAGCCGGTCGCCAAGCTTGACCGGTTGATAGGCCTTGAAGGTTTTTATCCCGACCAGGAAACCCTGGCGAACCGGCAAGCCGGAAAGCCGGTCGGCATAGCCCTTGATCGCCGCGTAGCCCTGGGCGATCAGCTCGATCATGGCGACCTCTTCGACCTGCCCCTCGGCCGTCAGAAAGAGGAAATCCTCGGCGATCTCGGCTTCGACGACGCCGTTTTTGCCGTCGATCGCAACCATCCGCTCGATCAGCAGCATCGGCTTGCGATGCGGAACCAGTTCTGCGGCCGCAATGGGCAAGGGGAGAGCGTCCATTACGCCTCCCAGTAGACCCTGAGGTCATCAAACAGCTGGCTCGAAAAGAGCAGCTTGCGATAGGCGACCAGATCGTCATGGAAGATTCCGCTATTGTCATACATCTTGAAATTTTCATTCAAAATCGCAAACACCTTGCTCGTGCCATGCCCCATCTTGTCACTGTTGCGGAAGTTCAGGGCCTGCAAATCAGCCAGCACCTCGAGGGTGACGATATGCTTGGCGTTACTGACCGCCTTGAACGCCTTGCGCGCAGCGATGGTGCCCATGCTGACGACATCCTGATTGGAGGCGTTGCTGCTGATCGTGTTGGTGCTGACCGGGTTGGCCAACTGGCGGTTCTCCGCAGTGGTCGAGGTCGCCAGATACTGGGCCCCCATGAAGCCCATGGTCAGCCCCGGGGTCCCCGGAATCAGGAACTCCGGCAGTCCCTCATTGATGTGACGGTCGAGGTACTTGTTGGTGCGCCGCTCCGACAGATTACAGAGGGTCGAAATGGCAATACTCAGCTGGTCCATCACCATGCCGATGCTCTGGCCATGGAAATTGCCGCCGTGGATGACCTTCTTCTTCTCCGGAATGACGATCGGGTTATCGTTGGACGAGTTGGCCTCGGTCTCGACGGTCCGGCGGGCGACATCCAGGGTTTCAAAAACCGGTGCCAGGACCTGCGGGGTACAGCGGATCGAGTAGACGTCCTGGACATTGATGCTGGTCTCGTAGACCGGGCCGTCAGCGCTCTTCTGCTTGCGGATCAGCTCATGCATCTCGGAGCGCAGGGTGATGTTGCGTGAACCGCGGTAGAGGTTGCGAATCGTTTCAGCGATCTTGATCTGTCCTTCGTGTGGCTTGACCAGATGCAGGTCTTCATCGAAGGCGTCGTCGATACCACCGAAGATCTCAACGGAGAAGGCGGCGGTAACGCAGCTGATGTTGAGCAACTTCTGGGCGCCGAATATAGCAAAGGCGGCAATGGCGGTCATGGCGCTGGTGCCGTTCATCAGCGCGATCCCCTCCTTGAAGCTTAAGCGGAACGGTTCGCGGCCGAGCTGCTGGTAGACGTCTGCGGCCGGGCGCAGTTCGCCCTGGTAGTAGAGCTGCCCTTCGCCGATGATTGCCAGGGCCAGATGGGCGAGGTGAACCAGGTCACCGGAAGCACCGACGCTGCCGCACTCGGGGATATAAGGCGCGACCCGTTCGTTGATCATCCACTGCATGTGCTCAAGCAGCTCGACGCGCACAGCACTGTAACCCTTGACCAGAGTGTTGAGACGTACCGCCATGACTGCAATAGCGATGTAGTCCTTGAGCGGCTCGCCGAGACCGGCAGCATGGCTGCGGATCAGGTTGATCTGCAATGTCTCGATCTGGGCATCGTCGATGATCTTGTTGCACATCGGCCCGAAGGAGGTATTGACCCCGTAGATGATCCGCTTGGCAGCAACTTCGTCTTCGAGAAACTTGCGGCTGGCCCGGCAACGCTCCAGTGCGCCCGCATCCAGTCCAACCTTCTTGTCACCAATCCCGATGGCAACGATATCGTTGACCGTCAGCGTATAACCATCGAGAAATATCTGTTCCTTGTTCATCAACCCACTCCCTCATGCAAATCCAATTTAGCGATAATCGAAAAAAGTCACCGGTTTGCGCCGGTCACCCTGAATTGTTTTCTTCAGCACCTCTTCCGGACTGCAGATCTCCACCTCCGGCTTGACCCGCGTTTTTGCCGCGATCTGCTCGGCGACCTGGCGTTCACTCAAAACTCCGGGGCGGGCGCCAACGACAACCCGGATCCGGTCGGACAGCTCATGTTCGGCATAGACCTCGATGTAATAGCCATGGACCTCCGGCAGCATATGCAGGGCGTGGCCGATTGCGCCGGGGAACAGGGTCGTACCGCGGAACTTGAGCATGTGCGCCTTACGGCCGACGACCGGGCCGAGGCGCGGCGTAACAACCCCGCAGCCGCAGGGTTCGTCATAGAGCGCGGCGATATCACCGGTGCGGTAACGCAGCAACGGTGTCCCCTCAACCCCGAGAGGCGTAGCGATCACTTCGCCCGCCACCCCCGGCGGCAGCTGGCGCCCCTGCTCATCGACGATCTCGACGAGAATCAGATCGGTCAGCACATGCCCGCCGCAAGCGGCCGGACAGTCGGTAAAGGAGGTCGCCATCTCGGTACTTGCGTAGGTGCCGAAGATCTCGGCGCCCCAGAAACGCTGCAGTTCGTTCCCCAGCGTCGACAGCTGCAGATCATGGCTCCTGACCGGTTCGCCGATGCAGACCAGTTTTTCGATACCGAAACTGAGCGGATCGCTATCCTGACTCTGCAGATAGCGAGCCAGAGCGAGCATAAAACTGGGCACGCCGACAATGATATTCGGCCGCTGCAGACGCAGCAGCTCGGCGACATAGGCCATCTGTCCGGAGCCGCCACGGATCACCGTCGCGCCGATGGCGCGCAGACCGAGGAAGTAGGCCAGCCCGGCCATAAAGGTCCGGTCGAGCGCCGCCGTGATCAGAACCCGATCGCTGGCGGTAACCCCGACGGCCCGGAAAGCGCTCTCTTCGTTGCGGGTCAGGCGTTGCAGATCATGCTCGCTCTGCCAGACCGTCACCGGCGCGCCGGTGGTTCCGGAGGTCATGCAGATATCGACCACCTGATGCTCGTTAACCGCCAGAAACTCGCGATTATGTTCGGCCAGATCAGCCTTCGAGGTCAGCGGCAGCCGCTCCAGGTCGCTGATCGAGTTCAGCTGTTCCGGCGTGAAATCGCAAGCGCCAAAGATCCGCTGATAATAGGGGGAGTGCTGCGCCAGATAGACCAGATGCCGGCGTAATGTTTCGACTTGCCGCAGCTGCCAGCGGGGTGTCTCAGCCATGGTTGTTCCCCCCGGATTTCATTTTTTGCAACTCTTCAGCCATCTGGGCTTTAACCAGTTTTCGCAGTCGCATATGGCCGTCTTCGGTCTTGAAGTCAGCGACCTCAATCGGCGGCAAAGCCTTCAAGGTGATCTGACAGGGTTTGAAATATTTTCGGTCGGGCGGCATCAGGACATTGGTGCCACTGATACAGAGCGGGACGACAACCACATCGGAACCGGCCGCCACCTTGAATGCCCCGGAATAAAAGCGCTGCAGCTCTCCATCGCGACTGCGATGCCCTTCCGGAAAGAACAGCACCGCGCCATTGTCGGCAAAGGTGCTCTGGCAGTTCTGCTCGGTAACATCCCAGGAATTGCTCTCGACATCCAGGTAGCGGGCCAGGCGCATGAACTTGCTGTACCAGAACATGCGGAACGGCCAGGAACGCACAGCAAAGGTGATATCGCAGATCGGCAGCAGAGCCATACAGTAGGTGTCAAAAAAGGACAGATGATTGACGACCAGAACATGCGGGATACGGGTCCTGACATGCTCCATCCCTTCACGCCGGAAACGGACAAAGGGACTCATGATCACCAGCCAGCCCCGCCCGTACATCCAGATGATCCAGCGCGTTGTGCGCTCCTGAGACCAGCGCAGGACCCCTTTGCCGAAGGCATAGGCCAGCGGAAAGGTGATAATCCCGAACAGCGTCCAGAGCAACATCAGCGGCCAGCACCAGAGATTCATGATGATGATTTTCAGCGCCGCCACGGGATTACCCTCCCGCATCTGGCCCTGTTCACTGCTGAGCATCTCCATGCCGTTACTGCTGAGCGACCTTGCTCAGGACAAAGCGGTGTATATCCCCCAGGCTGCGGATCTCGCGGATCGCTTCTTCCTCGCGGATCTTGAAATTGAAGGCGCCCTCAAGCACAATAACCATGTCGACAGTATCAAGGCTGTCGAGGCCAAGATCCTCGTAAAGATTGGCCTCCGGAGTCATATCGTCACGATCCAGCTCAAATTCCTCGGCCAGGCTGGAATCGATCAACTCAATCACTTGCTCTTCAGTCATGCACATAACTCCTTAAAATAACAGTTGAATTAACTCCGCCCATGGCGAAGTTATTCTTCAGAATATAACGCACCCGGCGATCTTCAGGTGCCATAATATGACAAATTGCGCCACAATCTTCAGCAACTTTTTCCAGATTTCTGGTCGCTACCAGGCGTTGCTGCTGGAGAATGCCGATGCACCCTGACAGCTCCAGCGCGCCGCTGGCCGCCAGGCTGTGTCCCAGGTGCCCCTTGAAGGAGCTGACCGGCACCCGGTCGGCAAAGATCTGGGCAATCGCCTGCGCCTCGGCACTATCCCCCTGCAGCGTGCCGGTGGCATGGGCATTGACATAATCGATCTGTTCGGCGTCGATCCCGGCATCAGCCAGGGCCTGGCGCATACAGTCGGCCATCGCCCCGGCATCCGGATTGGCGATGCTGGAATTATCCGAGTTGGTGGCAAAACCGCAGATTTCCCCCAGAATCGGCGCCTTGCGGGCCTCGGCATGACTGCGACTTTCGAGCAGCAGCAAACCGCAGCCTTCGCCGCAGACAACCCCGTCACGCTGCGCGTCGAACGGCCGCGGGACCGCCTGCGGCTGCTCGTTGAACCCGGTCGAGGCGGCGTTCATGACATCGAAGATCGCCGTCGTCAGCGGGTGAAACTCTTCGGTTCCGCCGCAGAGCATGGCGTCCTGGCGGCCGAAGGCGATCTGTTCGTAGCCAAAACCGATGGTCTGACAGCCGGTCGCACAGGCCGCAGCCGGAGCGATCAAACGGCCGGTAATCCCGAGACTCTGGGTCAGGTTGGCCGCTGCCGAATGGCCCATGATCTGAAAGAACAGCCCGGACTTGATCCGCTCCAGGCTGTGATCGGTAAAATAATCGCGAAAGAACTCTTCGATCGTTTCGGTACTGCCGAGCGTCGTGCCCAGAGACACGCCGAAACGGCCATTACCAAGCAGCTCCTGCGGGTAACCACTCATCTCCAGCGCCTGCTGAGCGGCCAGGTAGGCATAGATCGACATCTGCGACATCGAACGGCGAAACTTGCGCGGCACGATCTTCGGATCGATATCAGCAACCTTCGCCGCCACCAGCGAACGCAGCCCGCCGATCTCACCCAGTTCGGGGAAACTGCGCACCCCGCTCTCATTGGCGTAAAGACCGGCCATCAGTGCGGAAAAATCATTGGCCAACGGCGAGATCACCCCGACCCCGGTGACGACAACTGAATTCATAGGCATTTCTGCAGTTCTCCCTGTAAAGTCTCCGGCCCGATAACTGCCCCGCAGGTGACATAGGCCGACAACATCGCCCCGAGCAGACCGGGAGCACTCACGGCCTGCCCCGACAGATAGAAGCCGGGCAGACGGGTCACCGGGTGCGGGTTGTACTGACCGATACAGTGGGCGGTGCCGTACAATGCCCCACTGTCACAGCCGCTGAAATGTCTGATCGTCAAAGGTGTCGCCAGATCGCTCAGCTGCAGGTCATCCAATTCCGGACAGCGCTCAGCGATATGAGCCAGCAGCTGTTCACCGAACTGATGTTTCCATTCCCTGTAAGCGGCACTGCGCTGCGTACGCGCCACTTTCCAGTCGCTGACTTCCGCCAGCCGGGCAGGGAAGATGCCGATCAGACCTGCAGCGTCGCTATTGCCAGCAGAGCAGTTGGCCCCGGCCAGAAAGAAGGAGCGTTGCTCCAGGCTGGCATCGCAATCAGCCGTAATCGGCCCCGATGACTGGGTACAGATCAGATTACGCCGTGACAGCAAGGTTCGCGCCTGCTCGGAACGGGCACAGACGACAAAAGCCGAGCAGGTCTGCTGCAGACCACGCAGCCGCTTCAGATAGGCCGGGCGCACGATGGTATCCGCCAGCCAACGGGCGACCAGCTCAGGGTTCACCGTCGCGACCACTTCATCGGCAGCAAGGCGTTCGCCGCCTGAAAGCACAACCGCAGCGACCCGGCCGGCAGCAGCCTCGATTGAAAACACCTCGGCGCCACAGCGCAGCTCGACGTCATAGCCGGCCAGCTGATTTAACAGCGCGTCCAGCAACGCCCGTCCGCCGCCATCGACGAGATGAGCCGAATGATAATAGGATCCGGCGACCTGGGCGTTGTAGTGATGCGCCGCTTCAGAGGGAGCCACCCCGTAAAGCAGCGTGTGCATCGACAACAAGGTCTGCAGATCTGGCCAGGCGCTGAAAACGGCCAGGCGCTCCTGCAACGACTGACTGTGGACAGTCTGAAACTTGAAATTGCGGATATCGAGTGAAGGGTCGAGATAAGGAAAATATCGCCATTGAGCTTCTACCTCGTCCAGATATGTTTTCAGAGCCTTGGCCGCAGCGGGAAACTGACTCCCCAGATAAGCCCGGATGGCGGCAAAACCAACCGGCAGCTCATAGGTCCGGCCGGAGGCTGCGATCCGCAGCTGATCGAAACCCTCCTCCCTGCAGGGGATCAATCTAATCCCGTCGGCCAGGCCAAGGTGACGAAAAAACAGCTGCAACGGCCCCCCGGCGCCAAAACCACCGGCATAATGAAAGCCGGTATCGAAACGTATGCCGTCACGCTGAAAGCCGCGAATCACCGGAGCAGGCTGTTTTGCCTGTTCCAGCACGACAACCCGGCGGCCACTGCGGCCGAGCAGCAAGGCTGTCACCAGGCCGGAGATCCCGGCCCCGATTATGACAGTCGCCGGCTTCATCAGCTGAAATTCAACACCAGCGCCGAGTTGGTCCCGCCGAAACCGGCCGCGTTACAGAGCACCTTGTCCGGCTTTTGCCCAATCGTCTCGCGGATGACATTAAGGCCGGCCGTACCATCATCCGCCTTCTCAAAATTCAGGTTAGGGGCGATAAAACCCTGGCGGGCCATGATCGTCGCATAGACGACCTGCGCAGCCCCCGACATCCACAGCTCGTGGCCGGTCATCGACTTGAGCGACGACAGGGGTGGAGTCTTGGCACCGAAAACCTTGCGGATATTGGCCGCCTCGGCGGCATCTCCGGCCGGGGTCGAGGTCGCATGAGCACAGAGATAATCGATCTCGCCGGCGCCGACACCGCTTTGCTGCAGCGCCATCAGCATCGCCCGGCCAAGACCGTTATCGCTCGGCACCGACAACTGCTCACCATCGGAGGAAAACCCGTAACCGAGCACCTCACCGAGGATCGTCGCCCCGCGCTGTTCGGCCAGATCGTAGCGTTCCAGCAGAATCGTCGCCGCACCGCCGCTCGGAACCAGCCCGTCACGCCCGGCATCGAAAGGGCGACTCGCTGCCGCAGGAGCATCGATCCTCGAGGAAAAAGCCCCGAGACCGTCAAAGCTGCACATCGACTGCCAGTTAATTTCCTGGGCGCCACCGCAGAACATCCGTTCCTGACGACCATAGCGAATCAGATCGGCAGCCTGGCCGACGGCATGTCCGCCACTTGAGCAGGCTGAACTCAGTGTCCAGGAAGCGCCGCGGGTGCCGAACAGGGTGTTGAGGTTCATGGTGATGCAGGAGGTCATGGTCCGGAAGATCTGGCCGCTGCCGATCGCCTTGGTTTCGCGCTTTTCCTTGAGGATATCGACCTGTTCAATAGCAGCAATACAGCTTGAGTCACAGCCGTAAATCATACCGGTCTGATCCGAATGCAACTGCTCTTCCGACCAGCCAGCCTGGGTCAGGGCATCAACAGCAGAGGCGTAGGCCCACTGAGCGAATTCAGGCATCGATTTTTTCTGTTTGCGACTTAAGCCCGCTTCGACATCGCACCGGATCAGCCCGGTCAGCGGACTGCGATAGCCCAGTTCGAAGCGCTGAGCATCAGCAACGATACCGGACTGGCCGTTGCGCAAGGCTGCACCGACCGTCTCAAGCTCCCTCCCCAGACAAGAAATTATCCCAATCCCCGTAATAGCAACCCGAAACAAAAATGACTCCAAACCTGATACGGCCTATCAGAGATAGGCACCACCATTGACGGAAAACACCTGACCGGTAATGTAGCTGGCCCGCTCAGAGCAGAGAAAACCGACCATCCCGGACACCTCTTCGACGGTTCCCATGCGGCCCAGCGGAATCGTCGCCAGAATCTGCTCCTTGTGCGGCAGCGCACTGGTCATCTCCGTTTCGATAAAACCGGGAGCCACGGCATTGACCAGGATCTTGCGCTTGCTGACTTCCATCGCCAGCGAACGGGTCGCGCCGATCAATCCCGACTTGGCGGCCGAATAATTGACCTGGCCACCGATCCCGGTCTGTCCCGAGGTCGAAACGATATTGACAATCCGTCCCTGGCGTTTTTTGATCATGCCGGGCAGCACCTGTTTGGTGACATTAAAAAAACCACCCAGATGAACATCGAGCACATCATTCCAGTCGCTGTCGCTCATCAGCGCCATGATCCCATCACGGGCATAACCGGCGTTGTTGACCAGGACATAGGGGATCGACTCCGCCAGCAGAGAAGTCAGAACCTCCTTGACCTGTGCCGCATCGGCCACATCAAAGGGGAGCAAGGTGCAGGACACCCCTGCACCCTCAATTTCTGCTGCGACAATTCTGGCACCGTCATGATCGCCACGATAATTGAGCCAGATATCAAAACCGTCCTTCGCCAGCTCTTTGGCGATAGCCGCCCCGATCCCCTTGCTGCCGCCTGTAACCAGCGCAATCCTATTTTTCTCAGTTGTCATAAGTTCCGTACTTCAATCCAGATATAATCAGTCGCGAACCGCTGTAACCTTGCCCTTGGCGTCGAAGTCGACTGCCATGGTCCCGAACTTGTTGGTCCAGTAGGTCCACATATTCGATTCAAGGGAAGCGGTTTTGTGGGATGCCGGATAACCAAGGGCCGCCATGACCCCTTTTTTGCTCATTCCGACCAGGGCCTTGCCCTCCTTGATCCCCTTCAGATCCAGTTTGGACATGCCACTTGGCTTATAGGGAGTTGCCGAGGTGATCTTGTCAAGATACTCATCAACCGACATGCCCATGCGTGGCTCATGGAATTCAAAACGGACGACCTGGCCGGTCTGGTTGTAGGTAAAATCAAAGCGCTTACGCGATTTTTTGATAATGCTGATCTCCGTTCCAACCGGAATGACAATATGCCCCTCCCCCGGGTTGGTAAAGTTCGCATAACTTGCAATGGCCGTTTTGCCATCTTTCTGCTGCGCATGAATATTGACCTTGGTATAACGGACCTCAGCTGCGCTCGCACCAGCGACAAAGAGACCAAGACAAACAATCGTCAGACAAAGAACTGTCAGTTTTCTCATTTTAACCATGATGATCCCGCTCCTTTTTTCATTAGTGTTGTCTGCAATACCGGCACATATTAGCCCAGCCGTTTATCAACTTCAATTTATCATTTTTTTGCGATTACAATTCAAACTCAGCCCAGATCGGGCAATGATCCGAGGGTTTTTCCATGGCCCGGATTTCATAATCGATCCCGGTTGCGACACATTGCTCGAGCAGCGGCCGGGTCGCCATGATCAGATCGATACGCAGGCCTCTTTTGGGCTCATCCTCAAATCCTTTGCTGCGGTAATCGAACCAACTGAAGCGATCGTTCACCTCAGGGTTGCGGAATCTAAAGGTATCGTAGAGTCCCCAGCTTTTCAGGCATTCTAGCCATTCGCGCTCTTCAGGAAGAAAACTGCACTTACCGGTCTTCAGCCAGCGTTTGGCATTGGCCTCACCGATGCCGACATCGCTATCCTCGGGTGAGATGTTCATATCGCCGAGCACCACCAGTGCATCATCGGGGCTGGCATGCTCTTCCAGCCAGCTCTGCAGGTTCTGATAGAAATTGATCTTGTTTGGAAACTTTTCCGGATGCTCGCGGTTTTCCCCCTGTGGGAAATAGCCGTTTAACACCTGCAAGGTACGCCCGTCGGCCAACGGGTAGCTGGTCATCAGCATACGGCGCTGGTGCTTGGCATCTTCCCCCGGAAATCCCTTGGCGATGGCAAGCGGCTCCAGGCGCGACAGGGTCGCGACACCGTAGTGTCCTTTCTGACCATGATGAACAACATGGTAGCCCAGGTGCTGCAGATCCTGATGAGGAAATTCACTGTCATGAACCTTGATCTCCTGCAGACCGATGATATCCGGCTGATGCAGCTCGACGAGTTTTTCCAGCTGATGGAATCTGGCGCGAATACCGTTGACGTTGAAAGACACAATTTTCATAACAGCTCCTAAAATGGGACAGCAAAACAGACAATCGCCCGTTTTACCACCCCAGAAGTCCTGAAGAATAACAAACGTCCCCTCTCCCTGAGGGAGAGGGTTAGGGGGGGACATTAGCAGAAGCCCCCCTCATCCACCCTTCGGGCACCTTCTCCCTCAGGGAGAAGGGACTCTCAACCAAAAAACTCAATTTCTCAGCGGCAGAGAAAGCCGGTAATTTCCTCGATAAAATCCCGACCGTAGCGTTGCAACTTGGTCTTGCCGACGCCGTTGATCAGCAGCATCGCCTCGTTGTCGGTCGGCAACTCGGCAGCCATCTCGGCCAGGGTCGCATCGCCGAAAACCACGTAGGGGGGAACCCCGTCCCGATCGGCCAGCTCCTTGCGCAATGCCTTGAGCTGAACGAAGAGTTCCGGATCGTACTCTTTACCGGAGATCCTGCGCTCCGGCTTCTTTTTGCGTCCCGGCTTGACCCGCGGCAGAGTCAGCTCCAGGGTCATTTCACCGCGCAGCAGCGGCCGGGCGTTTTCGGTCAGCTTAAGGACCGAGTAGTTGGCGATATCCTGTTCAAGGTAACCGTAATGGATCAGCTGACGCAACAGGTGGCTCCAGTGATCGATACTTTTATCCCTGCCGATCCCGTAGGTGGACAACTGATCATGGCGCAGCTCGATCACCCGCTGGGTTCGCGCACCACGCAGCACCTCGATGACATGAGCGATGCCGAAACGCTGCCCGACCCGATAGACGCAGGAGAGCGCCTTGCGCGAATCCTCGGTGGCATTGTAACGCTCCGGCGGGTTGAGACAGGTATCGCAGTTACCACAGTCCTCGTCCAGGCTATCGCCGAAATAGCCGAGCAACGCCCGGCGTCTGCAGATCCCCGCCTCGGCAAAGGCGACCATGGCGTTAAGCTTGTGGATCTCGATCCGGTTCTGATCCGGGTTATTCCCCTTTTCGATCAAGCCACGGCTGATAGCGATGTCACCATAGCCAAACAGCAGCAGGGCTTCGGCCGGCAGACCATCCCGCCCGGCCCGACCGGTCTCCTGGTAGTAACTTTCGATATTTTTCGGCAGATCGTAATGGACAACAAAGCGCACATTCGGCTTGTCAATCCCCATGCCGAAGGCGACCGTAGCAACGACGATTTCGATATCATCGCGCAGAAAGGCTTCCTGCACCCGCTTACGTTCTTCAGCCGGCAGACCGGCGTGATAGGCCGCCGCCCGGTAACCGTCAGCACACAGCTTGTCGGCCACCTCTTCGACCCGCTTGCGGCTTAAGGCATAGACAATGCCGGACTCATTACGATGCTGATCGAGAAAAGCATTCAATTGAAGGTAGGGTTTACTCTTGTCGATGACGGTATAACGGATGTTTGGCCGGTCAAACCCGGCGCAGACCTGAAGAGCGTCGTGCAACCTGAGCTGCTGAAGGATATCCTTACGCGTCTGCTTTTCCGCGGTCGCCGTCAGGGCGATCATCGGCACCCCGGGAAATTCCTCACGCAGGCGCCCAAGTTCCACATATTCAGGGCGGAAATCGTGCCCCCACTGGGAGACACAGTGCGCCTCGTCGATGGCAAACAGGGCAATCTCCAGCTCATCGAGTCGCTCAAGAAATTCAGGGCTGAGCAGGCGCTCCGGGGCGACATAGAGCAGCTTCAACTGGCCGGCGTGCAGCCGGGCCAAGGTCCGGCGCGCCTCTTCGGCAGAGAGGGCTGAATTGTAGCAAGCGGCGGCCACCCCGTTGGCAACCAGCGCATCAACCTGATCCTTCATCAGTGAAATCAGCGGCGAAACCACGATCGCCACCCCGTCGCGGTGCAGAGCCGGCACCTGGTAACAGAGCGATTTGCCACCACCGGTCGGCATCAGCACAAAGGCGTCCTGCCCTGCGATCATATGGCGAATGACCTGCTCCTGATAGGGGCGGAAACCCTGGTAACCGAAAACGTCATTCAGGGTGCTGAAAATCTTCTGCGGCTGGCTGATATGTTCCTGTGCGGACTGCGACATTACAACTTGGCCTGCTGGTGAAAGGTTAAGAAAGCGATCGGTCTATCATCCATGGCAGGAACCGGTCGGTCAACCCCACAGTGTCTTTTCGCAGTTGAAAAACAAAATCCCCGCACAGAGGCGAGGATTTTGACATAGACGTGTGCGGCGCTCAAACCCTGCTGACAGAAACTGAGATCCGGTTACAGCCTTCCGGCAGCAGCCGGGAGATACCCAGCTCGGCGAAGCAGCTTGGCGCGAAGACCAGCCCCTCGGGAAGCAGAGGCGAGATCTTGACCGGGCCACAGGCAGAACCGAGCGCCGTGGTCAGACGGACCTGGTCGCCGTTGACGACACCGGCAGCCTGGGCATCCACGGAGCTGAGTTCGATGACCGCTTCGGACTCGATCTCCTGCAGCGCCGCGACCCGGCCGCTGGTCGTACCGAAGTGAGCCCTGGCGTTACCACTGAGCAGCTGCAGCCCCACGGAACAATCGCGCTGCACAACCGGCTGATACTCCAGCGACTGATCGGCGACAGCAAAGACCTTGCAGGCCAGCTGCTCGGGATAGAGCCCGGTCAGCTCACGGATCTCCTCGAGAACCAGAGTCGGATCGCCACTCTGCTTCTCACCCGTGAGACGGCTCAGAAGCTCGGCGAAAACGACCCCTTCTTCACGGCAGGTCGCGGCTGGCGTTATCGCCTTACGGGCCCGGGTCAGGGTCCCGTCCAGGGTGGTGAAAGTCCCGTTCTTCTCGGCTGAACTGCAGCCGGGCAGAACAACGTCGGCCATATCGGTAATCGCTGTCGGAAAGATATCCTGAACAACCAGGAATTCCACCTTGGCCAGGGCATTCATCCAGCGGCCACTGTCGGCAAAACACTGAGGATTGTTGGCGGCCAGATAGAGCATACGGATATTCCCCGCCTCGATCTCGCTGAGCATCCCTTCAGCATTGAGCCCGCCCTCCGGCAAGGCGACGCCCCAGGCCCTGGCAAATTTTTCCTTGCCACCGGCATAGGATTGATAGCCGGGCAACCCCTCGGGATAGACACCCATATCGAGAACGCCCTGCATGTTCCCCTTGTCGGCAAGCGGGAAGACCGCGCCACCGCTCAAGGCACAGGTCACGATCGCCAGGTTGGCCATCGCCGCCGACTTGTAGGTTCCGTAGGCCGACTTCTTGATATCGGAACCGAAGACGATGACCAGTTTACGCGCCGTACCGATCAGGTCGGCGGCGTTCTCCAGCGTCTCGAGCGACAGGCCGGTCGCTTCGACGACCTGCTTCATATCGACGGCGGCCAGATCGTCCTTGAGCGCATCGAGGTTGATGACCGTCCGTTCGATCTCGTTTTCCCGCAGATGGCCGCGCTGTGCCAGCAGGCGGCAAAGACCCATGATCAAGGGGATTTCACTCCCCGGCTTGTAGGTCAGCTGACTATTGGAGAACTGGCTGAGGTGGATACGGCGCATGTTGGCGACAACCAGACGGCCGTCATGGAGCCGTACGGTCTCCTGAATCTTCCAGTCGATCAGTGGCGCTTCTGCAGCCGGATCGGCGCCGAAGACCAGGATGGTGTCAGCCTCGGCGATGGCGTCGATCTTGTGGCTGGCGCCGGTCAGACCGATCCCCTTGTAAAGGCTGCGCAGGGTGCGGATCGCCCCGAAACGCGCCTCGGAATCGATATTGTTGCTGCCGATGCCGACCCTGAACAGCTTCTGGAACAGGAAGTTCTCTTCGTTGGTCAGATGCGGCGAGGACAGCCCGGCAATCGCTGCGGCACCCGACTCGCTGCGGATCGATTGAACCTTTTCGACAATCCGCGTAAGCGCCTGCTCCCAGCTCGCCTCTTCCTTGTCAACCAGCGGGGTCGTCAGACGCTCCTCGCTGTTGACATAGTCATAGCCGAAATAACCGGCAACACAGAGCAGGCCGCGGTTGATAGTGGCATCATCGGTCGTCACCCGGTAGATCTTGTTGTCCCTGACATTCAGCTCGATCGGGCAGAGGCTCGGGCAGAAGGTACAGATGGTCGGCACCTTGGTCAGGGTCCAGGGGCGCGCCTTGTAACGGAACGGCTTGGAGACCATCGCTCCGGTCGGACAGACCGAAACGCAGTTGCCGCAGTAGGTACAGCGAGCGAGGTTCTTCTCGATGTGCGCCCGATCCCCCTTTTCACTGATCGACAGGGCATCGGCTCCGACCAGTTCATGACAGACCTTGACGCACTTTTTGCAGAGGATACAGCGCGACGGCACATGCTGGATCAGCGGCCAGTGGTTGACGGCCGGCGGCCGGACATCCTCGGCACTGAACAGCTGCTCCTTGACTCCCAGCTCAAAGCAGATATTCTGCAGCTGGCACTCGCCGGCCGCATCACAGACCGGGCAGTCGAGCGGGTGATTAACCAGGATCAGCTTCAGCGTCTGGCGGCGCAGTTTGGTCAATTTCTCCGACTGGGTGGTGACAACGATCCCTTCCTTGACCTCGGTGTTACAGGCGGTCATCGGCCGGTCGACCCCTGCCACCTCAACGATACAGATCCGGCAGGCGCCGTTGGCCGAGACCTTCTCCAGCCAGCAGAGGGTAGGGATTTTGATCCCGACAGTTTCAGCCGCTTTGAGAATCGTCGTTCCCGCTTCAACAGCAACCGCTTTTCCATCAATTGTCAGATTGACCATCATTGTTCACCTCTTACAAACATATCTGCAGATCAGTCTGATGAAACAAACCTTGGACTGTGATGCAAAGTTTGTTTCAACTGATTTCCAACAAAATTCCGCAAAGCGGAATTTTTTCGATTCTGCCCATTCAATGAGCTTGCTCATTGCCGGGCGCATTGTCAGCTGCTGGTTGAAACCTACGGAGAAAATGCCGTCAATTTTCGCCAGCGTTAAAAGGGCGTTTTTGCTTACTTTTGCCGCCCAGGGCAAAAGTAAGGCGCCGTGCGGGGGCGCAACCCCGCGATTTTGATCTAGCAAACAACATCAACAAAAAACAAAAACCGGCGGGTCTCGTCCCGCCTGACGACTGACTTTCCTTTGGTCGCAAAGGAAACTTTTTCACAAGCTGACGTGAACCGTTTATTCCGTTCAGCTACGGCTCACACCAACGAATCGGAACGCGCCCTGTGAGGAGCGAGCTCCTCAAACGGGCCGAACCGAATTTATTTTTTATGGTTAGATTGCGATCATCGACACCCGGTAGCAGCGCAGGCAACGCTCTGCCTCGCGCACCGCCTCCGAGTCCTTGAAGCCCAGCTCAACCTCTTCGTAGTTGCCGGTCTCGGCGCGCTCACGGCCGTGAATCTCGTACTGGTTGAAGCGCCCGACGGCATCAAGCCAGCCGACGTTTTCATCCTCGTCGTAGACCTCAAGATAGTTGAGGATATCCTCGTGCAGATCGTCGTCGGTCAGGTAGGCAACCCCTTCTTCCAGCCAGCGGCCGACAACCTGAGCGGCCCGGTGGGCATTGCCGACGCAAGCAACGACGGTATAGGGACCGATCTCGGCCTCACCGCAGGCAAAGACCCCTTCGATATCGGTCATCATCGTCCGTGACAGCGGATTGCCTTTACTGTCGCGCATCTCGGCACCCGAGCCCGTAGTCATCGGCACCGCCCTGGTCTTGACCGTGTTCCAATTGGAGACCCCAATACCGCTGTCTTCGGTAATGAAGGACAGGTCGGAGTCTTGGCCGATGGCCGGGATAACCGTATCGCACTCGATGATGAATTCGCTCCCGGCAACCGGCTTCGGCCGCCGCCGCCCGGAGGCATCCGGCTCACCAAGTTCCATGCGCTGGCACTCGATACCGGTCACCTGCCCCTTGGCGTCAGCAACGATCCGCTTCGGCAGCACCAGGAACTCGAACTTGACCCCTTCGACCTCGGCGCCGTCGACCTCCCAGGGTTCGGCCGGCATTTCCTCGCGGGTCCGGCGATAGAGCAGGATCGACTCGTCGGCCCCCTCGCGGACCGCAACACGGACACAGTCGATCGCCGTATTGCCGCCACCGACAACGCAGACCTTCTTGCCCATGCCGGAGTCTTTCCCCATATAGACATCACGCAGAAAGTCGATCCCGCCCTTGAGAAAACCCCTGTACCCCTTGTCTTCCCCTTCGACCCCCATCGCTTTCGATTTGTGGGCACCCGGTGCGATCAGCACGGCGTTATGTTTCTCTTTCAGCTCGGACAGGCTGATATCGACACCGACCTTGCAGTTGTAAACGATCTCGACCCCAAGCGACTGGATGATATCGATCTCACGCTGCAACAGGTGGCGCGGCATCCGGTAGGCAGGGATACCGACGGCGATCATACCGCCGCCGAACCCTTCCGGCAGGGTTTCATAGATGGTGCAGCCATAACCTTCCATGGCCAGGAAGAAGGCCGCCGTCAGGCCGGCCGGACCGGCACCGATAATTGCGACACTCTTCTCCTTGCGCGGTTTCGGCTGAAATTGCGGCTCGCGCTGATGCTGCCATTCATAGTCGGAGGCGGTGCGCTTGAGAACCATGATATTGACCGGTTCATCAACCAGGGCCCGGCGGCAGGCAGTCTCACAGGGGTGCGGACAGACCCGGCCACAGACGGCCGGCAACGGCATGCTCTGGCGAATGATCTCCAGCGACTTGTCGAAGCGCCGGTTCCGGATTGCCTCAACATAGGCCGGGATATCGATATGGGCCGGACACTTGTCCTGGCAGGGCGCTGTCACCTTCGATTTATATTCGACGTTACGGCCGGCAACGGCACTGCCGTCGATATAGGCCAGGTAGTTGTCACGGAAATGGACGATGCTGTCGACGATCGGAATGACCGAGGTCTGACAGAGGGTGCATTTGCAGTTCTGCAGCAATTCCCCCAGGGTCTCAATGGTCTGAAGATCCTGCTCCGATCCCTGCCCGGCGACAATCCGCGCCAGGGTATCCTGCATAACCCGGGTTCCCTTTTTACCGGGCGAACACTTGCCGCAGCAGTACTCTTCCTGAATACGTTTGGCATATTCAGCCGCCATCAATACGACATCGACGCTTTCGTCCTTGAGGATGAGACCGTCCCAGCCCATAAATGCGGCAATTTCGCGTTCGCCATCGAAGGCGACCGGCAGTTTCTTGCTCAATTCCAGGGAGCAGAGCTGATCGCCCTGGCGGTTATCGACAACCTGTCTTCCCCAGCTGGAGAATACAACCTTTGACATCTTTCCTCCTTTACCGTCTGGCCCGTGAAAAGGCCGACCCCACCCCCCGGGAGGTGGACTGTCCTGCAAAAATACGCAAACCGGGGTATAAAAAATTGAATGTGGCGACTGTCAGGATTACCAAAGCGAAAATCCTTCGCCCATGTGGTCGAAGGAATAGATCCTGCCCTGACAAATCAGATATTCTGTCTGTGGAATGGTAAAGAAATCACTTCTTCCAGGGAACTTCCGGAGGAGCTTTCTCGATCAGCCAGACACCTTGCTTGAGAGTCTTTTCCCGAATCAGAATCCACTCCTGAGTCCAGGTCCAGGTCCGAACCCGGCTCGACGGCAGGTGGTAATATTCCATTTCGTAGACAACTTCGGCACCGTTCTCTTTTTTCTCCAAATCAATCTTCTTGACCCGACTGTCGACAACAAAGAGGTCGGGATCCTCTTCAAACTGCGCCAGGAACTCCTCCTGGGCAGCAGGAACGACATAGCGCGACGCTCCGAAAAAATCCTTCCAGCGCAGCGCTTCGCAGAAATTATTCGTGGTCAGGACAAAATCGGTCGTCGGGTTGTACTTTTCGGTTCCGGCACAGCCGGTCAGAGCCAGCAGGAGAAAGAGCATGATGATCAGAAGTCTTTTCATCGCGCTACCCTTCATCTCAGGCCCGCCCTGCAGCCGCATTCTGTTTCAGCCGGGCGATTGTTTCAGCGTAGTTGTCACTGCCGAATACAGCGCTACCGGCGACAAAAACATCAGCACCTGCTGCAGCAACCTTCTCGATATTGTCGACCTTGACACCGCCGTCGACTTCCAGCTCGATCGGCTTGCCGAGGGCGTCGATCCGCTTGCGCAGTTCAGTGATTTTCGGCAGGCAGCTGTCGATGAACGACTGACCACCGAAACCCGGGTTGACGGTCATCAGCAGCACCAGGTCAAGATCGGGCAGAATCATGTCGAGAGCACTCAGTGAGGTCGCCGGATTGAGCGACACACCGGCCTTCTTGCCGAGCGACTTGATCAGCTGAACAGTCCGGTGCAGATGGGTCGCAGCCTCGGCATGGACGACGATGATGTCGGCCCCCGCCTTGGCAAAATCCGCAATATAGAGATCCGGGTTCTCGATCATCAGGTGAACGTCGAGGGGCAGATCGGTGACCGGCCGGATCGCGTTGACGATCAGCGGACCGATGGTGATGTTCGGTACGAAGTGGCCGTCCATGACATCGACATGAACATAATCGGCGCCACCTTCAGCGATAGCGCGAACCTCATCACCCAGACGGGCGAAATCGGCAGACAGAATCGATGGTGCAATCTTCATCATAGAACTGGTTTACCTTTATTCTTTCAATGTTCCCTGCGCCTGAAGCGGGCGGCAAAAAACGCATCCATCCCCCCGTGCAGGTGGGGATAGCTGCGCAAAGTCCCCTGCACTGTAAACAGTTCTCGCCAGCAAGGCAAACTTTCTTGCAAATTTTCCAGGACAAACTGCGGATGTTCGTTCAGGAAGTCTTCGACAACCGCATCGGTTTCCAGGTGGCTGAAGGTACAGAGCGTGTAGAGCAGAATTCCCCCCGGCTTGACCAGATGCGAAACGTTATGCAGCAGGTGCTGCTGGAGAATCGCCAGCTCCTTGATGTTGGCCGGCCCCTTGTTCCAGCGCCCTTCCGGATTGCGGCGCAGCACACCCAGACCGCTGCACGGCGCATCAAGAAGGATCCGGTCAAAGCTCTCCGCTTCGAAAAAATCGGGGATCTCGGTCAGATCCCACTGTCTGGCCCTGATCGACGTGCAACCGAGCCGGGCCGCCCCGCTTTCGAGCAGCTCAACCCGCTGGGGGTATTTTTCCAGGGCCATGATCTCGGCCTGGTTGGCGGTCAACGCGGCGATATGGGTGGTCTTGCCACCGGGCGCTGCACAGCAGTCGAGAATGCGCTGCCCCGGAGCCACATCGAGCAGGTGACTCATCAGAATACTCGCCTCGTCCTGCACCTGGTACCAGCCTTCGGCATCACCGGGCAGTGGGTTTTCTCCCCGCACGGTAACGGTGACAGCCTCCGGGGCAAAACAGCAGGGCACGGCACTGTGGCCGGCCTCTTCAAGGACTGCAAGAAAACGGTCGCGATCGGTTTTTAGGGTATTGACCCGCAAGGTCAGCGGCGCAGGCTGACACAAACTGTCGGCCAGAAGGCGCGCTTCGGCATTCGGCAGGCGGCGCATCAGCTCCTTGGACAACCAGACCGGGAACCCGCAGACCTGCTGCAGATAGGGCTTGATCTGTTCAGGGGCTGGCCAGGGGATCTCCGCCTTGCCCCGTTCCAGGGCACGCAGCACGCCGTTGATAAAGCCGGTCGCCTTGTCCACCCCCAGGTCACGGGCCAGCTCGACCGAAGCGTTGACCGCCGCGTGGGCCGGAATCCGGTCAAGCTCGAGCAGCTGGTAAGCGCCCAGGCGCAGCAGAATAAGGACTTCAGGCTGAAGACGTTTGAGCGGCTGCGAACAGAACTGCTCCAGTGCGAAATCAAGCCGCCCCTGCAGGCGCAGACTGCCGTAGACCAGCTCGGTGACCAGGCGTTTGTCGCGCGGATCGAGATCGGCACGGCGCAAGGCACTGTCGAGGACCATATCGGAATAGGCCCCTTCAGCGACCCGGTTCAGCACCTCATAGGCGATCCAGCGAGGATTTTCTCTGTAGTTGGACACTTAGTACCGCATATTCTCGAGGCGACGAATCCGTTCCTCGATAGGGGGATGGGTGGAAAACAGGTTGGCCATCTTCTTGCCGGAGAGCGGATTGACAATGAACATATGGGCCGTCGCTTCGTTGACCTGCGGCATCG
Organism: Geopsychrobacteraceae bacterium; assembly: GCA_963676795.2. Lineage (GTDB taxonomy): Bacteria > Desulfobacterota > Desulfuromonadia > Desulfuromonadales > Geopsychrobacteraceae. The sequence continues at coordinate 64,900 of CAXXTB010000001.1, forward strand.
GCATGCGCTGATTGGCCATCTCCAGCTTGCGCAGCGCCCCGGCCAGGGCATGCGGGTTGCCGGCCAGCTGCGCGCCCTTGGCGTCAGCGCCGTACTCGCGCGAGCGGGAGATCGCCATCTGCACCAGCATGGCGGCAATCGGCGCCAGGATCATCATGGCAATCAGGGCCAGCGGGTTGCTGTCCTCATCGTCCCGGCCGCCACCGAAGATCAGTCCCCATTGGGCGATATGGGCCAGGTAGCTGATCGCGCCGGCGAAGGTTGCGGCAATCGAACCGATCAGGATGTCGCGGTTCTGAACATGGGCCATTTCATGGGCCATGACCCCCTTGAGTTCTTCACGGGTCAGGATCTGGACGATCCCTTCGGTTGCCGCGACAACGGCATGCTGCGGGTTACGCCCGGTGGCAAAGGCATTGGGGGTGTTCTGCGGCAGCACATAGACCTTCGGCATGATCAGGTTATTGCGTTCACAGAGTTCACTGACTACCTCATAGAGGGTCCCGCTGTTGGTCTCGCGGCCGCGGTACATCTTGATGACGATCCTGTCGGAGAACCAGTAGCTGCCGAGGTTCATCACGGCAGCCAGAATCAGCGCCACAAGGGCTCCTCCCTGACCACCGAGGGCACCGCCGGCAAAGACCAGCACCAGGGTCAATAGGGTCATCAGCGCAATCGTCCGCATCGTGTTCATCGTTCTCTTCCTTTTCCTGCTAAACGGGACTGAAGCTGAAAAATCAACCCAGCCTGGTTCCAACCGGCAGCTGGCGACCACTCAGGAACGCTGCCGCCGGCAGACGTTTTTTCCCCGGCAGCTGCAGCTCGCCGATCAGCAGCGCGCCTTCGCCACAGGCGACCAGCACGCCATTCTTGTCAGCCGCGAGCACACAACCCGCGTCTCCTGAAGCCGTCGCGTCGACCCGGGTTGCGGCAATCTTGAGCACTTCACCTTCAAGAGCCGTGTAAGCTCCCGGCCAGGGCTCGAGGCCACGCACCTGGTTGTGGATCTGCTGGGCGCTGCGGCTCCAATCGATCAGACCGTCTTCCTTCTTCATCATGCTGGCATAGCAACTCAGGGAGTCGTCCTGCTTTTCGGCCTGCAGGGTTCCGGCACAGAGCTGCTTCAGGGTCTCATCCATCGCTTCGCGGCCGAGTACAGCGAGACGATCATGCAGCTCACCGGCAGTCTCATTCGGACCGATGGTCAGGCTGCGCTTGACGAGCATATCGCCGGTATCGAGGCCGACATCCATCAGCATGGTGGTCACCCCGGTCTCTGTCTCGCCATCGACGATCGCCATGTTGATCGGTGCCGCGCCACGGTATTTCGGCAGCAGCGAGGCATGGACATTGATGCAGTTGAACTTGGGAATATCGAGGACCGCCTTGGGCAAGATCTGGCCGTAGGCGACAACCACGATCAGGTCCGGCGCAAGAGCTTTGAGCTCTTCGATCGCCTGCGGATCACGCATCTTGAGCGGCTGAAAAACCGGGATCTCATGCGTGAGGGCCAGCTCCTTGACCGGCGACATGGCCAGCTTCTTGCCGCGCCCCTTGGGCCGGTCGGGCTGGGTATAGACGCCGACCATCTGGCAACCGGCTGCGATCAACCCCTCGAGAGTGCCGACGGCAAACTCAGGGGTTCCCATAAACAGGGTGCGGATCTGTTCAGGCGACATCTTCGGAGGCCTTTTCCTTCTGCATTTTTGCGTACTTCTTGCGGAACATCGACTTCTTCAGAGAGGAGAGATGATCGACAAAGAGCGTCCCTTCGAGGTGGTCGATCTCATGCTGAAAACCGATGGCCAGCAGTCCGTCGGAAGTTCGCTCGTGCCAGTTCCCCTCAACATCCTGATAACGCATGGTCGCCTTGCGGTAACGGTTGACACTGGCGTAGTAGCCGGGCACCGAGAGACAGCCTTCCTCTTCGCACGATTCCCCTTCGCCACCGACAATCTCGGGATTGATCGCCACGATCAGATCGGCCGGATCATCCTTGGCGCTGCAATCGAGGATAATCACCCGCTTGAGCACGCCGATCTGCGGAGCAGCCAGGCCGACCCCGGGAGCGTCATACATGGTTTCGATCATGTCCTCGGTCAGTTGCTTTAGTTCTTCATCAAAAACGGTCACCGGTTCCGACTTTTGCTTGAGCAGCGGATCCGGGAAATGGAGTATCTGTCTTACAGCCATCTATCCTTCTTCCTGGTGGCAAACCACCTTTTTCATACTTAACCGAAAAAAAACCTTCGCCGTCGAAGGTTTCTTTTCATGATACGTCGCTTGTCGGAATGAGTCAACTTTGCAGTTCCGGCAGGTTATCCTGCTACGCAGAACCCAAATCCAGCCAAATCATCCCCTCTCCGCCGGTGCGCCTTCTCCTTTATGCCTGCAGTTTGGATCCTCAGGGAGAAGACACAAAATCCGAAATTCACCCTAGAGTGACAACAAAACAGGACATGTCAGTGTCAAGGGAAGAGCAGCAGTTTGACGGCAAAAACCAGGACGGTCAGCGTCACGACCTTCTTGATCCAGTCGTGCCCCTTGGCGACCGCCAGCTTTGGCCCGAGCATGCCGCCAATCGAATTGCCGACCGCCAGACCGATACCGAGCAGGTAATCGACCTGACCGTGATAGATAAAAACAGCCAGGGCCAGCAGGGTATAGATAAAGACCACAAAGACCTTGATACCGTTGATGCGGATCAGGTCAAGACCGAAAGCGAGCAGGACCGGGATAATGATAAAACCGACCCCGGCCTGGACAAAACCGCCATAAATGCCGATGGCAAAGAAGGCCATGACCAGAATCAGCTTTTTCAGTGGACTGAACGGACGCTCTTCGCGGCACAGCCGTTTCATCGGGTCGAGCGCAGTAAAGACCAGCACACAGATCATAATCACCGCCAGCAGTCGGTTGAACAGCTGATCGTCGATATTGATCGCTAGGTTCGCACCGAGCCAGCTGCCGAGCAGCGCCGGCGGGGTACAGAGCAGAGCGAGATTGAGCGGCAGCGCGCCATGCTGACGGTAGCCGCGGATGGCAAAGATATTCTGAAAGACGATGGCGATGCGGTTGGTACCGTTGGCAATGGCGCTCGGCAGGCCCATGAAAATCAGCAGCGGCAGGGTCAGCAGTGAGCCGCCGCCGGCCAGGGTGTTGAGAATCCCGGCGACAATGCCGACCACAACCAGCAGCGGCAACTGCCAGAGATAGGCGGCGTCCATCACTTCAGCCCGGAGAGCTTCTGCAGAACCTCTCCGGCCATGGTCAGGCCGAAGATCGGCGGCAGATAGGAGGAACTGCCAAGCACCGGCTTGCGTACCCCCTCTTCCTGACCATCCAGGGAACGGAACTCTTCCGTCGAATAGACGACCTGAACCCCCTTTTCGATGCCGCGCTTGCGCAGCTCGCGGCGCATGATGCGGGCCAGGCGGCATTTTTTCGTCTCGCCCAGATCCGCCAGCTGAACCAGTGACGGGTCGAGCTTGTTGGCCGCACCCATCGACGAAATGATCGGGATATGCTGTTCACAACAGCTCTGAATCAGGTGAATCTTGGCTGTGATATTGTCGATGCAGTCGCAGACGAAAGAATAGGATTCGCTCAGCAGCTCCCGGCTGGTTTCGGCATTGTAGGCCTGATGAACCGCCGTAACCTCGATCTCCGGATTGATCAGCCGACAGCGCTGCGCCATCACTTCGACCTTGGGGCGACCGACGCTGTTCTCCAGCGCATGCAGCTGGCGATTGATATTGCTGGTGCAGACCAGATCAAAATCGATCAGGGTCAGCCGCCCTACCGCACCGCGGGCCAGCGCCTCGGCAACATAGCTGCCGACGCCACCGACGCCAAAGACAGCGACATGGGCACGGCCCAGGCGGGCGAGCGGCTCACTGCCGAAGAGCAGCTCAAGCCGGTCAAAACGTTTCTCTTTTTCAATACTCATTGGTCATCCCATTCCCAGTGAAACAGCTGCGCAGCGCTATGGCTGGTAACCCTGGCAACCTCCTCCAGCGGTATCTGCCTGATCTCCGCCAGCCGTTGCGCGACCGCGATCAGCTCCTGCGGCTGCTTGGTCTGGTAGGGATAATCGGTCTCCAGGACAAAAGATTCAAGCGGAAACCGTTTGACGACCTCAGCCAGCTTGCGTACCCCCGGCTTGAGCAACACGGTGCCGATCCCGAGCTTGAAACCGAAATCGACCAGCCTGCGGGCGGTTTCGGCGCTCCCGGAAAAACCGTGCCAGATTCCGCCGGGCAGTCCCCGCCCAGTATATTCTTCAAGAATTTCCAGCACCTCCGGGGTGGTCTTGCGGGCGTGAAGCAGAATCGGCAGCTTTGCCCCACAGGCGATCTCCAGCTGCTCGCGGAACACCTGGCACTGCTTTTCAAGGCCTGGGCCAACGCCGGAATCGAGCCCGATCTCACCGATGGCGACAACCTCAGGCTCACGGGCCAGGCAGGCCAGCTGCTCGGCAGCCTGCGGCGACCAGAGCTCGGCGAAATAGGGGTGTAGCCCGAGCGCCGCATAAAGCCGGTTATGTTCGCGGGCCAGAGCCAGAAGATGCTCCCAGCTGTCCGGCTTGATGCCGGGGATCACCAGGCGCTCTATTCCGGCAGCCGTAAGCTCGGGCAACAGACCAACCCCGCAACGGGCAAACTCCGGGGCATCAAAATGGATATGGGTATCGATATAACGGTTCATCTGTAGTTGTTCGCAGTCTGGTTCAAAACTGCCTGATCAATCAGCGAGCAGATTGATCAGCACCCGGCGCTTGATCTGCCCCTTGAGAATCGCCTCGATCTTCTCATCGAGGCCTGCCAAGCCAACCTCCTCACACATCTCTTCCAGGTTGTCCGGCTTCCACTCCCTGGCGAGCCGGTTCCAGATCATCTGCCGCCGGTTCATCGGGCACTCGGCCGAATCGATGCCGGCCAGGTGTACGGCGCGCAGGATGAAAGGATAAACATTGAGATTCAGCTCGGCCGAAGCCACCAGGCCGCAGCTGGTGACGGCACCGTCATAGCGGGTCGATTTCAGCGCTGCAACCAGCATGTCCCCGCCGACACAATCGACCACACCCGCCCAGGTCGGTTTCATCAGCGGTCGCTCACAGCCACTAAGCAGGGTTTCCCGACTGATGATCCTGCTGGCACCGAGCCTTTTCAGGTAATCCTCCTGATCCGGCTTGCCGGTCACCGCGACCACCTCATAACCGAGCTTGCCGAGGATGGCCACCGCCATACTGCCGACGCCGCCGGTTGCACCGGTGACCAGCACCGGACCGGAATCGGCAGCCACCCCGTTGCGGATCAGTTCACTGACCGACTGCCCGGCGGTCAGACCGGCCGTGCCGAGGATCATGCTCTCCCGGAGCGACAGCCCTTCCGGCAAACGCTGGGCCCAGCGGCAGGGAACCCGGATATACTGACCGAAGCCGCCATCGGTCTCCATGCCGAGATCGAAGCTGGTCAAAAACACCTCTTCCCCCGGCTGCACCTTGGAGGTGGAACAGGAAACAACGGTCCCGGCCGCGTCGATACCGGGGGTATGGGGAAACTCCTTCGTCACCCCGGGATGGCCGGTCGCCGACAGGGCATCCTTGTAATTCAGCGAAGAGTAATGGACTTTGACGACCAGTTCCCCCTGCGGCAGATCATCGAGAGTACGGGTCACCAGGGAGCGGGTAAAATCACCCTGCGCTGTTTTTTCAACCAGAAGAGCCTTGAACTGCGTCGCCATTTTCGTCTCCTTCACTCCGGGTCCGTGTATAAGTCGCTGAAAGAATCGACTGGCCGAAAAGCGTCGATCGGCCTTAAGCTTTCAGTCTAGCAGATCAGCGTTCAGGGCGAAAGAATAGCAGCAGCATTGAGCGGGGAGAGCATGAATAAGCAAACCGAGCGCACAACGCCAAATCCGTAAAAGAGTCTGATTGACAGTCCCTGAGCTTATCGCTAAGGTCAGAACGGCTTTCGCCCCTGCAAAGACAAAGGTATTGCTATGCGCAAACTTGCCAACCTGTTCTTTATTCTCTTCATCCTGATGAGCATCAGTGGCCTGCTGAGTGGACTGGTCACTCACTATGGCGGACCGGTTTTTGTCCACTCCGTGCATACGACACTTCACCTACTGACCCTGATCTCTGCCCTGATCGTCTACATCGGCTGCGCCTTCAACCGCCACCTGCCCAAAACCCTGCTGTTCCCGCTGATGCTCTGGCTGTTCTGGGGGCTGTGCGGTTTCTGGCCATTTCACGGTAGCTCACCAGCGGTTCTGACGCTGGTCACCAGCGCCGTGCAGCTGCTCTGCGGCCTGCTGATCCTGCGGATCAACAGCAGGATCAACCGGACCGGGTTGCTGCTGACATCCCGTCAGTTTGCCGGCCGCACCTTTGACGCCGGGAACCTGCTGCGCTTTATCATCGTCAATATCGTCGTCGTGCCGCTGGCCCTGGTGGTGCTGGTGTTTTTCGGCCTCGGTCAGCTGGTCGACGGTAAGAGCGGCGGGTTCGTCCAGCTGAAGGCGGACGGTCTCTACATGAAGGAAAGGACCTATCGGCAGGGGGACAAGGAGATTCGCCTGGCCGCGATGATCCACCTCGGCCAGCGCGATTACTACACCGACCTGAAAGACTCGTTACCCACTCATTCGTCGCTGCTGCTGGCCGAGGGGGTACAGGACAGTGAAAACCGGCTCAGCGGCAATTTCAGTTACGGCAAACTGGCCGGAGCGCTGGGCCTGGTCTCCCAGGAGAACCTGCGCCTGCCGGGAGAGCTCATCAGCCCTGAGCAGCTGCGCAATCCCGACGCCGGGCAACTGAATCAGCTCAACATTCTGGCCGCCGATATCGATCTCAAGGAGTTCGACCCGCGCACCATTGAAGTCCTCAACACCCTGGCCCGCGAGGTTCTGGCTTCAGACCAACCACTCAGGGGCTACACCAGGTTCAACAGCTGGGTGCAGCAGCAGATGCCTGCCGACATAGACACTATCATCATGCATGACCTGATCGACAAGAGAAACGCCATGGTCCTCGGTTATCTCACGGAAGCCCTGGCGCATTACGATCACATCGTCATCCCCTGGGGAGCCCTGCACATGCCCGGCATCGAGCAGCGGATCAGACAGCTCGGCTTCGAGCTGAGCAGCGAACATGAGCGCAAGAGTATCGATTTTCTCCTGCTCCCCTATGGCCAGATCTGGCAAAACCTGACCGGAAGCTACTGAGATGACCAGCTTCATCAGTATTTTTGTCAACGTCATTCTGCCGGTTTTCGGCGTTGTCCTCTGTGGTTATCTGGTTGGCGGCCGGCTCCAGCTGCACAGTCCGTCGCTCAGCCGGGCGGCATACTATGTCTTTGTTCCGGCCTTTGTATTTCAGGCGGTCAAGGGGTCGAATATCCCATTTACGGCGGCCCTGCAGATGATCATATTTTTCACCCTGGCCCAGATCCTCATCACCCTGGTCACCGTGGTCATCGCCCGCCTGCTCGGCCGAAACAAAGAGATGATCGTCGCCTACATCATCGTCTCGGGGTTCATCAATGTCGGCAACTACGGCCTGGCCGTGATCCACTTCCGCCTCGGCGAAGAGGCGATTCCGTCAGCCACGATCTACTACATCACGGTCGCCGTTGTTCAGTTTATCATCGGCGTCGGCGCCATCAGCTGGGCAAGAGGCGGAATGCGGAACATCTTTGGCGGCCTGATCAGGACCCCCGCGATTATGGCCGTTGTCCCGGCGATTCTTCTCAATCTGAGCGGTTTCGAACTGCCGCTGATGCCCAGCCGCATGATCGGGCTGCTGGCCTCAGCCATGATTCCGGTCATGCTCTTTACCCTGGGCCTGCAGCTTTTTGAACAGAAACGCTTTCAGTTCACCACAGACCTGTTTATCGCCTCGGCGATTCGCCTGCTGGTGGCACCGGCTCTGGCCTTTTTCATCGGTCGCCAGTTTTCCTTAAGCCCCACGGAACTGGCCTCCGGCGTTCTCCAGATGGCAATGCCGACGGCGGTGATCGCCACCATGCTGGCTGCGGAAAAGAACGTCGCTCCTGCCTTCGTCAATACCGGCGTCATGTTCACCACCCTGGCCAGCCTGGTGACCCTGCCGCTGGTGATGGTGCTGCTGTAAATAAGTCGTTATTGATCCCGCGGGTAAATATTTCGTCATCCCCGAATGATTGTATCGGGGATCCATGCCTTAATTCTCCAAAAATACTGTGGATTCCCGCCTGCGCGGGAATGACGCACAGGATAATTCTTTTACTGTTTAACCACCGCAGCAATAATGTTCATAAATTCATGAACGGCAGACGCAGATCCTCCGCATCCTTCTGAACAGACCGGTAGTTGCCATAGCGCGGCAATGCGACAAACTGGGCAAGTGCTGAGAGCCGGGTGAAAAAGGCCTCACATTCTGGGGCGGGGATCGGCCGGCTCAGATAATATCCCTGCCCAAAACGACAGCCGTGGCTGGTCAGGAACCATTTCTGAAATTCTGTCTCGATCCCTTCGGCAACAACATCAAGATGCAGCGTCTTGGCCAGACCGATAATCGCCTCGGCCAGCACCCCGTTCTTCCCGCCCGGCTGGATCTTGGCCAGGAACGAGCGGTCGATCTTCAGGCTGCTGATCGGGAAACGTTCCAGATAACTCAGGGATGAATAGCCCGTGCCGAAATCGTCGATCGACAGGCTGACACCGAGAGCGACCAGCTCATCCATGGTCTGAATGGCCCTGTCCATATCGTGCATGATCGCGGACTCGGTAATCTCCAGTTCCAGGAAAGCGGGATCGAGCTTCGCCTCCTCAAGGGCCGCAGCGACAATGGCGCAGAGATCCCCTTGCGAAAATTGCCGGGACGAGATATTGACCGCCACCTTGCACAGCGGGAAGCCCTGTTCGTGCCATGTCCGGGCCTGGGCGCAGGCCTTTTTCAGGACCCAGCTGCCGATCGACAGGATCAGGCTGCTCTCTTCGGCGACCGGCACAAAGCGGGCGGGAGAGACCAGCCCCTGGGTCGGATGCTGCCAGCGGATCAGGGCTTCCATTCCATAGATGGCACCGCTGTGCAGATCGAGTTGAGGCTGATAGTAGAGGATAAACTCGTCATTCTGCAGAGCCTTGCGCATATTGTTTTCGAGAAAGAGCGCCTCCTCAACCTCTTCGTTCATGCCGTTGGTAAAGAACCTGTAGGTGTTGCGGCCGGCCGCTTTGGCGCGGTACATGGCGACATCGGCGCACTTCATCAGCCCTTCCACCGTCGGCGCATCGTCCGGGAACAGGGTAATGCCGATACTGGTCGAGATAAACAGCTCGTGCCCCTCAATCAGCAGCGGCTTGGCCAGTTCCTGCTGGACCTTTTCGGCGACCAGAGACAGCGCTCTGGGTTCCTGGATATCCTCGACGATCATGACGAACTCGTCGCCGCCCAGGCGGGCCAGGGTATCCTGGCTCCTGATTTTCTGCTGCAGCCGCCGGGTCACCTGCTTGAGGACCAGATCACCGACATCATGCCCCAGGGTATCGTTGATGTTCTTGAAGCGGTCGAGATCGAGGAACAGCAGCCCGATCTTCTTGTCGGCCCGGCTACTGCGCGACAGCGCGGTTGAAAGACGATCGCGAAAGAGCAGCCGATTCGGCAGGCCGGTCAGAAAGTCGTGATAGGCGAGGTGATCGAGGTATTGACGCTGGGAAGACAGCTTTTCATCGCGCTGTTCGATCTGACTGAGCATGTGGTTGAAATTGTCGATCAAACTGCCCATCTCATCGGTCCTGTCGTTGGCGATCCGCCTGGAATAGTCCTGGTCACCCGAAACGGAGGTCATCGCTTCAGTCAGCTGAATGACGGGACTGGAGATAACCTTCTGCAGGCGCAAGGCGAGGATCAGGCCGAACAGAGTAGAGCCGACCAGTCCAAACAGGCCGATCAGGGTATAGCGCAACAGGGTTCTGCGGATCGACTGCAAATCGACCTGCATGTAGAGCTGGCCGAGATCTTCATCCTTGTATTGCAGCGGCTGCAGCAGCTCAAGGGACTCGCCAAAATGATAGCCGGTCTTGAGCAAAACCTCATTCGCCGATCTGGGATAGCTTCTTCCCCCACCGCTCTTGCTGTAATAATCGAGGGAAGCCTTCTCTTCCAGATCGATTTCAACATACAGGATCTGCTGCTTGGTAAAGGCGGTCTTGAGAATATCCTCGACCATCAAAGTGTCCTCAAAGATCAGAGCCGCCGCAAGGCTTCCCGTCATGTTTTCGGAAATGATCCGGACCTCATCGAGCAGGGAGTTGCGCAGAATCTTGTTCTGGGTATAGATCAACATCGCCAGCAGGCAGGCCAGCGACATGATACTGACCAGGCCGATGATAGCGATGAGCTTGGCCTTCAAGGACAGGCGTTTGCAGATCAGCCCCATGACTTTCATGGTCCGCCTCCGATCAGTTTGCCATCCTTGATAACGGCATCGGAAAGCTTGGCAACCTTGGAGCTGATGCTCAGCTGACAGCGGGTCGCCGCATCGATATTCAAGGAGAAACGGGTTTTGCCATCCACTTCAGTCAGCGAGATAACGCCCCCCTGGCGAAAGAAACCGGCAGAGTCGCTGGCCGTCAGCACCGGGTGGTTACCGATCAGGGCGATCAGCTCCGAAGCGAGATCCGACTTATCCTCTGCCAGATAGATGAACTGGTAATCACCGATCCTGCCCCGTAACTTTTCAAGATCGCTATAACTGTCAACCTCGATCCGCCGCCCGGCATAGTCGTTGTTGACCCATTTGAACAGTTCCTTCTGCAACAGGTTTTCACCCACGACAGCAACCCGGAACGGACTTTCAGCATCGGCGAAAACATATGTCGGCCATTCTACAAACCTGGTCAGGTTGAACAGGATTGCCGATTTGACGACAGCTTCCCGGTGCACCTGCAGAGCCAGCCCCGGCGCAGAGCAGACGAACAGCATCAGCAGAACCAGAACCGGCACCCAGTACCGGGTCTTCACTGCGGCTTTTTTCACCTGCGCACGCGGCAACAGGTTATCGTCAAATCCCGTTCGAGCCATCAGGGTGCCCTCATTCACCAGAGACCGGAAGATGCCGGTCTCGTCCACCATCTTCAGTCGAAATGCCCGGTCAGCTGAACATAGATACCGCGTTCGGCTGCCGTGGAGATTGCCGTGGTCGAGGTAAATTCATGACGTTCGTCATCAAGCAGGTTCTGACCCACAACATCCAGTTTCAGCGTATCGTTAAGAGCCCAGGAACAACGCAGGTCAAGGTTGTGATAGCCGGGGATGTCGAGTTCGGGCAGGCTGTCGACGTAGCGCCACCAGGCATTCAGCTCAACACGGTCACTGAGCATCCAGGTAGACAGCAGCGAGGCCTGATGCCGAGGGCTCTTCCCCTCCTCGTTTTCGGCCGTAGTGTCGGAGCTTGACGAATCGGTATGCAGATCCATCTGCAGCAAGCTGTAGGAGGCCTTCAGCTGCCAATGCTCAAGAGGCTGGTAATCAACGGCAAGCTCGGCGCCGTAGGTTTCACCGTAGGCCTTGCTGGCCTTGACCCTGGTATAAACAAGATACGCACCGGAAAAACTTGGCAGCGCCTGCCACTCGTTGGTGATCAAACTGTCATAGTCGTTGTAGAACAGAGTCAGGTCGATATTGATCCGGTCATGCGGGCTGTAACGCAGTCCCGCCTCGTAGGCGGTCAACTCCTCCGATTCCACCTCGTCATCGCCACGAACCGAGACATACGTCGTTCCTGGCACGACCCAATAGTTGAGCTCAGAATCGTGATCAAGGCGTGAAGGCGTCCGCACCGCCCTGGACACCGCAAGCCAGGCGCTGGATGAGAGGGTCGGTGTCAGAACCAGTCGGGCACTCGGCTGGAACTCGACCCCGGTGTAGTCGTTATGTTCCAGCTTGGAGCCGATGATAAAGGTCAGACGATCTTCGACAAGCGTAACGTTGTCCTGAAGAAAAGCACTGAACAGCTGATCGGAACGACTTTCCGGCTCCCCGGTCACGGTAAAGCTGCTGTCGAAATCATCTCGGGTATAGCGGTAGCCCAGTCCCCAGACCAGATTGTGGGATTCGGCCATGACAAACTGGTTCTGGAAATCGATATCGAAGGTATCGCGCCTTTCGTTAAGAGCGATCTCCTTGCGATCCGTTCCGTCGTAATAGAGCTGCAGTTTTGAGTTTGCCGTCTCCGAGTGACTTTTCTGCCAGCGCAGCAGGATATTCTGGCCGGACAGCTCCGTATCACCGGCGACGTTGCTCAGGTAGGGCACAGCGAGCGAACTGATCGGCCGCACCGATCCGGACTCCCCCTGGTAGAGGTCCCCCTGCAGGGTGAGCAGGCCCTCCTGCTCATCCCCCTTCTCCAGTTTGAAACCGCCACGGATGCTGCGCCAGTCGTCGGCGGCCTGCTCGCCGGCCAGATCCGCTCCGCTGTCACGCTCAAACCCCTTGAGGTAAAAGCGGTAAAAGCCATCCTCACCAAAGGAACCGCCGTAGCGGAGCCTGGCAAAGCCACGCTCTTCGCTCCCACCACCGGCGGCAGCCAGAAGCCCCTGGGTTTTCCGCGCCGGTTTGGTGATGACATTGATGATGCCATTGACGGCGTTCGCCCCCCACAGGGTTCCGCCCGGACCTCGGATCACCTCGATCCGCTCGACATCCTCGAGCATGACATCCTGGACATCCCAGAACACCCCGGCAAACATCGGGGTATAGACCGTCCGCCCGTCGATCATAACCAGCATCTTGTTGGCAAAGGCTTCGTTAAAACCGCGGCAGGTGATCGCCCACTTGTTGCTGTCGATCCGCGCAACCTGCATCCCCGGAACCAGACGCAGTGCCTCCGGAATGCTGGTCACCCCCGCCCGGGCGATATCCTGATCGGTAATAACGTAGATAGCTGCGGCCGCCTTACTGAGCTTCTGCGGCATCCTTGACGCACTGGTCACCTCGATATTGATGAGATCTTCCAGGCTGAGAGACATCAGCTCTTCACCTGTTGAGGCCCGGCAGGTGAAAGGTGCTGACAACAGCAGAAGAAAAACCGTTCCCCGGAAGAGATTCCGAACCCTGTTCCCTGAAATTGCTCTGGACACAGCCATGTGTACCCCCACCTCAAATAAAACCTGACAGAAGGGTGAAGGAGGCAGCTACCGCCGCATTTCGGCGGTATTTCAGGTGCCGTACCTCCTTCGGTAGCCCGGCCATCCGCACAGCGGACCCGTTGCTTTGCGTCATCAGGTTGCCCTGATTTTGCTCTATCGAGAGGTTGCATGGAGAAAACGCATAGTGGAAGAGCTACGCTCTATAAAATCTAGCGTATGATTAGAGATTTTCAACATTCATGATAAGAATACTTTTCCTGACCAAAGAAAAGGCCGGAAGATCTCTCTTCCGGCCCTGGTTGCGAACCGAACAGGTCGGTTCAAGGATGTCAGTTTTCTGCTTCACTTTTTGGTTTCAATGAATAGCTCCCGTATCTGCGGTTACATATCCTGATGGCCGAAGGCGGGTGCCAGACCGAAGAATTCCTGGCTGCTGTCACTTACGGCAAGGCTCCTCAAGGTCTCCTCAGTAGGGTAGCCGGTTTTGGCAAGCCCCTGCTCTGCCTGATATGAGTAAATCGCCGATTCGGTCTGAATATCAAGAGAACCGTCAACACCACCGGCTTTATAGCCCTGATCGATCAGCAGCTTCTGTACCGTCATGAGCTGCCCTGCATCCAGGTTGACTTCAGCTGGCATAGGCGCTTTAACTGCGCTGCCGACAAACTGGATATCATCCGCTCCGATAAACTCCTTGAAGCTGCTGCTCAATCCAGGGTGCGCATCGACCCGTTCATCAAGTGATATGCTTGCCGAACTGCTGTTCAGGTAGGAGGTACCGTTTGGCCAGTCTTCAGCTATAACCGGACTGATAAATAGTGCGCCAACAAACATTGCTGCAAGAATCATAATTCTCGTTTTCATTTGTGTTCTCCTCATAATTGTTTGCTCAGCACCGGTTCAAACCATCGGTGCTGAACCTATCCTTGAACGTACAACCTGTTTCTTAACCGTGGCGGCCTTCAATTAATTACCGTTTCGGTTATCTATACACTAGCGCCCAGGGCATGATGACGTCAACCCGAAGAAACGCAAAAACTACCGATTTATCGATACTTTTTTTCTAGACTCTTTATAGCTTTTATCAATAAACTGACGAATCAAGATGTCAGCCTGTTGATTTCAAAGCTAAAGATCAGTCAAAATCAATATATCCACTGGTCCTGTTTCGATGGTTATTCACGTTCCGGATTGAAAAAAACGCTATGACTAGACTCACCATCAAAAAATTTGCCGGACTGTTTACTGTTGTTACTCTATGCCTGCTCCAGTTGGCCTGCAGCACTACGAACCGGACGGCAATCAACAGCCCGCAGCACGCCGACAGCGAATGGCATAACTTTCCTGCAGAACTGGGAGAAGTGATCTATTCTAGAAGAGGCGAACCTGGCCGGCATATCTTCATCATCGGTCAGAATCACCGCAGCAGCGTCAGTGGGCTTTCCAACTCAGGAACGCTCAGCTGTCAGAGCGAGATCTATCGAATCGGCGAGTGGCTCATCGCAAACCATCAGCTTGGCCTGCTGCTCCCTGAAGGTTTCTTTGCCGACAATGAGGGGTTGACAAGAACGGAAAAAGGATCGTGGGATACGCCGGCGAACAGGCTGGATGAACAGGAGTTGCAAGCACTGCTCAGCGAGACATCCCGCTTCGTCAACGCCGACCAGCTGCTCTCCAGTCATTACGGTCTCTGCCTCGGACAGGTTGAGAATGTGGATCTCTACCAGAAGATTCGGACGCTTCTGTTTCAGTACCGGGACCGGGCCGACAGGCGCACCCTCAGGGACATTCACAGTCTGCAGCATGCCCGCACCTACCTGCTGCTGGACAATATCCCTGAAGTTGTCGAAGAAGCCTACCTGGCCGGACTGACCCCCAACCATAGCGCCATGTTTACCATCGGGCTGGCTCACATTGAAGACATCATGGGATTGCTGCAAGACAAGAATGGTCCCAAACCGGAACTTTTCGATCAGGGTTACGGGATCACGATCATCATTCCGAAATCACAAATCAGCAACCGGTTGATCAGCCAACGACTCTAGGTAGCTTGAACTGAAAAGAGATCAGCGTCCTGCCGCTTCCAGTGAAATCCCGTAGACCGAAGCCAGATAATTCAGATACTCCGGATCCTCGCACATACTCTTACCCGGCTCGTCAGAAATTTTGGCGACCGGCTTACCATTGGCGGAAACCATCTTGATGACAATATTGAGCGGGGTGAAGCCAACGTCATTGGTCAGCTTGGTGCCGATGCCGAAAGAGACCAGAGCGCGGCCATGAAAATAGCGGTAGAGCTCGACCATCGTCTGAAAGGTCAGGCCGTCACTGAAGACCAGGGTTTTACTCAAGGGGTCGATCCCCATCTCCTGATACATGGCGATCGCCTTGTCTCCCCAGACAAAGGGGGAGCCGCTGTCATGGCGCAGACCATCATAGAGCTTGCCGAAATAGGGATCGGAAAAATCGCGGATAAAGGCGTCCATCGCATAGCAGTCGGTCAGGGCGATTCCCAACCGGCCGCGATACTCGCGGACCCAGCCTTCAAGTGCCGCCTTCTGGGCATCAGCCAGGCGGGTGACGGCCTGCCAGGCCTGAAACCACTCGTGGGCCATGGTACCGATCGGCATCAGATCGAGCCGGCGGGCCATATCGACGTTACTGGTCCCGGAAAACAGCTGCGGGATTTCCCGCTTGAGCGTCGTCAGTACCTCTTCCTGCCAGGCCCTGCTGGCGCGCCGCCGGGTCCCGAAATCAGCCAGATGAAAACCGGGTAGCGGCCCCTCGTTCCCGATCATCTCAAGCTTGTCCTGAAAAATGGAACGGGCCTGCTCAAGATCGACCCCGCCATGGACCAACTCGCTATAAAGCTCACTGATAATCGCCAGGCCGTAGATCTCGAACAGGGTGACATGAATCAACGGACCCCTGACCCGCAGGGAGATATCATCGGCGTCGGCGTAGAGCTCGACAAAACGCATATCGAGATGAAAGATGCGCAGGAACTCGATGAAATCCTGGGTAAAGAAGGGGAAATGCTGCAGGTATTCCAGCTCCGGTTCAGTAAAGCTTAAGTTACAGAGCAGCTCGAACTGGTAGCGGATATCCTCGACCAGATCGGCCAGGCGCATGCCGTTGTTGTTGCGGCAGGCGAACTTCCATTCGACCATCACGCTGCGGAACTCCGGCGCATGATAGAAGGCCTGGAGCATGGTCAGTTTATAAAAGTCGGTATCGAGCAAGCTGTCGATCAACCGGCGCTGAATCCGCGGGGCCGCCATCAGGCCTGGACCAGTTCACGGCTGTCGGCAATCAGCCGGGCCCCGGCCGCTTGCAGGTCGACCAATGCCTGGACGCTGGTTTCGGCCGCAACCCCGCGGCAGGCCGCCCGATTGAGAATCACCTCAAACCCGGCCTTGAGCAACTGTAGACCTGTGGTCTTGACACAGTAATCGGTGGCCAGACCGCCGATCAGAACCGTTTTGATCCCCTGCTGGCGCAGCCATTCGATCGCTCCGGTGCTGATCTTCTCCTGCAGATCGTGATAGCAGGCACCGTAAGGGTGAAGCAGCGGATCAACCCCTTTCTCGATGACCAGATCGTAGGCCTCTTCAGCCGGCAGACCGGGGATCAGCTGATTCCCCTCAGTGCCGACGACACAGTGCGGCGGCCATTTGATATCGAGGTTCGGATAGTCACCTTCAACCGGTTGCATGATCTCATCCGGACTCCGCGCCACCCAGGGCGCCGTGGCGGGATGACAATCCTTGCTGACCAACCGCAGTGCAGCAAACGTCGCCTGGGCATTGAGTTCGCTCGCAATCTGATCACCTTCGGCGACAGGCAGTTCATTGGGGCATAAGGGGGTAAAACCTCGTTGCGGATCAACGTCAAAGCTGGCGGTTGTGGCTTTATCGATTGCTATCATGGTCTCCACTGGTCAGTTCTCCGGGGCGATTTTTTCAAAAAGTTCCGCCCCCAGAGCGTCTTTGCATTCGAGGCGTTGCCAGATGGCAAAACGGTAATCTATCAGCCCACTGTAACAGCGTGACAGTATTTTTTCAAAAGACTCCGGCGGCAGTATTGGATAATAAACCTGCCCGGAGACCTCGAACTGCAGTTCAGTGAGGTAAATTCGTTGAGCCTGGGGCAGTGTTTCGGTATAGATCTCACCACCGCCGCAGATAAAGAGTTCGCTTTCGCCCCAGCTTTCAGCCAGCAGAATACCATTGGCAACAGAACTGACAACCTCAGCATCCGCCAAGAGGTAATCCGCCTGGCGAGAAACGACGATAGTTTTCCGCCCCGGCAAGGCGCGGCCGATCGACTCGTAGGTCTTACGCCCCATCAGCAGGGTATGGCCCATGGTGATCCGCTTGAAACGCTGCAGATCCTCCGGCAGATCCCAGGGGATCTGGCCGTTTGCGCCGATGACCCGATTGGCCGCCATGGCGACGATCTGCGATATCAGCATCGTCACAGGTCAGCCCTCAGGCATCCGAGACTGCTTGGCTGTCATTCGCTCAATCTGCAGGCGATAGACCCGGGTTTTATCAACTGCCATCTCTTTGAAATTGAAGTCCGGACTGCCGTAATGTTGCATGATCCGGCGCAAACCTTCGCGTTTTTCCTCTTCGCTTTCGAGAAAACTGATGGTTCCCTCCCCGACGACCGACTGGAAGCGAGTGGTCCAGTGGCAGGCGACCGGAGTCTTGATCAGCCCGTGATCGATAGCGACACAAAAACTGGCCTGCGGATTCCTGGCAATCAGCTCGAGTTTGCGTCCTTCTTGCGCCGAATGGAAATAGAGTGCGCCGTCGTGATAACCATAGTTCAAGGTCACAATGTAGGGAAGCGGCTCATCGATCAGAGCCAGCTGGCAGATTCGACCGCTGCGCAGAATCTCTTCAATTTTGCTGAATTCAGTCACCTGTTTTTCCGAACGTCTCACTCTCATCTCCTGTCTTTTCATCAGCAAAGCAATGCCCTAAGATAATTCTTATCGCGGCAAAATCCCAGCCAAACATACATGTCGAACCAGATTCCCCAACAACCCGGCAGCGACGTATAGGCAGAAACATTGCCATCTGTGTTAAACTTTCAACTGTTTTAGCACGCCATTGAACTTGAGCAGTTCCGTCCGGCTTCCCCGGAAATTGGTTTTAATCGCTGGTGAAAGGACCATTCCTATGAACAATAAAGTCCGTATTGGCAAAACAGATCTGCATGTCACCCCCATCGGTCTGGGCTGTAACGCCGTCGGCGGCCATAACCTCTATCCCGATCTGGATGAAAACGTCGGCCGCGACCTGGTCCGGCAGGCCATCTCGGCCGGAATCGACTTCTTCGATACCGCCTTTATCTACGGCAAGGGGCGCTCGGAAGAGCTGATCGGCGAGGTGGTCAAAGAGACCAACTGCCGTGAGCAGCTCATCATCGCTACCAAGGGTGCCCATGATATCTCGAGCGGTGAGGTCCGGCTCAATAACAGTCCGGAATTCCTGCGCCAATCGGTCGACACCAGCCTTAAGCGACTACAGACCGACTACATCGACCTGTTCTATATCCATTTTCCGGATGAAGCGACCCCGAAAGGGGAAGCGGTCGGAGTGCTCAAGGAGCTGAAAGACACCGGCAAGATCAGGGCGATCGGCGTCTCCAACTTCAGCCTTGAACAACTGATCGAAGGGAACAAAAATGGCGGCATCGATGTC
This sequence comes from Geopsychrobacteraceae bacterium, assembly GCA_963676795.2. Lineage (GTDB taxonomy): Bacteria > Desulfobacterota > Desulfuromonadia > Desulfuromonadales > Geopsychrobacteraceae. Next base: position 83,748 of record CAXXTB010000001.1, read on the forward strand.
TTTCAGGGGCACTACAATCTGCTGACCCGCGGCGTTGAGCAGGATATTCTCCCCTACTGCGAAGCCAACCAGATCTCTTTTGTCCCCTACTTTCCTCTGGCGATGGGACTGCTGGCCGGCAAATACACCAGGGACACCCGTTTTCCGGACGGGGACCTGCGCAGCAAAAAACCGGAACTGCAGGGGGAAACCTTCCTGAAAAACCTGGAGAAGGTCGAACAGCTCAACAAGATCGCCCAGAGCTACAATACCGAGGTTCCCTACCTGGTGCTCGCCTGGTACCTGACCCAACCGGCCATCGACGTACTGATTCCGGGTGCCAAAAGAGCGGAACAGGCACTGAGCAACCTCAAAACCCTGGATGTCCAACTGCAGGAAGAGGATATCATCCATATCGATGAGCTGTTCAGGGATTAAGAAGACAGCGCTTGTTCCATGAATCTATGCCGGGAACCGGCATTGCGATTGCGCGAATCGGGGCGCGTAGCGACACGTCTGAGCGAGTAGAGAATAGCAGCCCCAACGCTACGCAGACATACTGAAACAATTTACGCCAGTGTTTTCAAAGAGTTTCTTTTTCCACCCTTTTTCTTTGCGATCAAAGAAAAAGGATGACGTCTGCCGGTACGGGAACCGGCGGTTTGCGGTCTTTGAATTCCTGCGTATGAATAGGCAACCAATCAAAACCGCGGGGTTGCGCCCCAAGATGAGCAAGCTCACCAACGGGCAGAACCGCAGAAACACCTGCGGTGTTTCGCCAACTTGAAACAAACTATGCTCCGACCACCACTAACAGCAGCGCAGATCGTCGTCTTTTACCTGCCCCAGCTTATCAGCCAGGGTCGGGCGGACCAGGTAGCGTTCAAAAATCCTCTGCGGCAGAACCCGGAGCAGGCGAGCGAGCAGGAAGGTCATCAGCAGGGCGAAGAGAATCCGTCCCCAGAGGATCCCGGACAGATGACCGCCGAACAGCAGCACAATCAAGGTATCTTCGATCAAACTGTGACAGAGTCCCATCAGGGCCAGGGAAAGGAAGATATCCTTCTTCACCAGGGTCCCCTTGGCCACTTCTGCAATCAGCAGACCACCCCCGTAGCTGATCCCCAGGGTCATGCCGATAATGGTCAGCGGCGCGACCTCGCGCCCCATGCCGAGCAGTGTCAGTAGCGGCTCGAGCAAACGGGTCAACAGCGCGGTGATGCCCACCTTACGACACAGTTTGAGCAGCAGCATCAGGCTGAAGATAATCACCAGAATCATCAGCATGCTCTTAAACTGCCCCAGCCCCCAGGCCAACCAGCCGGTATCCTGAGCAACTGGCCTCCAGAGGGTGGTGGCCGGCTGTTGCAGGGTATCAGACAAACGATAGATCTGGTTGAGCAGGGCGCCAAGCACGAAAGCACCGGCGACCCGTAACAGCAGCATGATACGAAAACGGGTGCCGATCTTCTGGGCGACGCGCAGTTCCACCGGTAACGCATGGGCCACCAGCATCATGGTCCCGATAACGGTCATTTGGGCGACATTCAGCTCCAGGCCAGTCGACAGGGTGGCAAAGACCATCACCCCGGCATAGATGTTCAGCACCATGGTCGTCGCCCAGACCAGGCCAAGTTCTCCAGGCAGACCGACCAGCTGCATCAGTGGCCCGAGCAGGTCGCCGAGGTGAGAAATCCAGCCCAACTGTTCGCAAATACGGGTGACAATGCCGATCGGGATAACGATCCGCATCAGAATCCAGAAGACCCGTAAAGCGTCCAGAAAAGTCGTCTGCGCCGTCTGCCAAAATTGAGAAGCAAGCGAAGTGATCAACACCATGAGCTTACCATTTACGAAGCAACCAAAGAACCAGCGAGATCAAAGCACTGACGATGATCATACTGGTAATCGGAAAAAAGATCTTCAGCCCCGGTTTATCAATCAGAATATCACCGGGCAAGCGTCCGAGCGGAAGCTTGCTCAGCCAGGGCCAGCCAAACCCGGCAACCAGAATGATGAGCCCGAGCGTGATCAGGGTTTTCTGCATAAGCGAATCAACTCCCGCTCCGTCGCACGTCAGTCACCGAGATACTCAAAGCGCGGGATCAGGCGCCCCTCAAATTCCTTCTGATCCAAAAACATCGCCAGCGGCCTGACCCATAACCCCATCTCGCCATAGAGAGGACGATAGACGACCATCTCCTCCTCGTTTTCCGAGTGCCTGGCAACACCGAGAACTTCGTATTCGTTTCCCTTGAAATGCCGGTAGCGGCCGGACTTGAGTGAAGACATTGGTCTCTCCCTGAGATTGCAGCTGGATATTTTCCCGACAAAGACTCTAGCACTATTTTCAGGCGCAATGCCAAGACTCTTGTGCACTGCCAAATAAAATGGGGCCATGGCTCACATGCCATGGCCCCATGAGGATAACCTACAATTTTCTGAATCAGGAAATCATGTGCCGCCCCGACAAAGACGCAGTATCCACCCTGAAGCGCTGCAGCATCTCGCGCAGGTAGGCCGCTTGCCCGGACAGCTCCTCGCTGGTCGCGGCACTCTCTTCCGCGGCAGCGGTGTTCTTCTGGATAGTCTGATCGATCTGCCCCAGCCCCTGGTTGATCTGGCCAATACCTAAAGCCTGTTCACTGGTCGCGGCGGCAATCTCGCTGACCAGATCGGTGACCTTGGTGATATTGGTGACGATCTCGGACAAGGCCTCGGATGTTTCCTTGGCGATCTGGCTGCCATTTGCAGATTTTTCGACCGACCCTTCGATCATCTGGGTTGTCTCTTCAGCCGCCTTGGCACTCCGGGCAGCCAGGTTACGGACCTCCTCGGCGACAACAGCAAACCCCTTGCCATGCTGACCGGCCCGGGCCGCTTCAACGGCGGCATTGAGGGCCAGCAGGTTGGTCTGGAAAGCAATCTCATCGATAACCTTGATAATCTTGCTGATATTCTGCGCCGAAGCATTGATGTCCTCCATGGCATCGATCATCGCCGCCATCTTGCGACTGCCGACCTCGGCAGAGGATTTGGCGACCCCGGACAGCTGATTCGCCTGGCTGGCATTCTCAGCGCTCTGCTTGGTCTGCGAACCGATCTCGTTCATCGAACTGCTGATCTCCTCCAGAGCGGCAGCCGACTGGGTTGCTCCGTGCGACAGCGACTGGCTCGAATCGGCCACCTGCTGGCTGCCGGAGGTGATCTCGTCGCTGGCGCTCTGGATCTGGCCGACCAGTTCGCGCAGGTTGGTGATCATCCGCAGCAGAGCATTGCCAAGGATATCCTCGTTTGAGGCCGGCTGAACCTCCACGGTCAGATCCCCTTCGGCGATCAGCCTGGTCCGCTCGGCATAACCGTTGAGATGCTTGGCCATATTATTCAGCGAAGCGGTCAGCATACCGATCTCATCCCGACTGTCCCAGGTGAAGCTTTGGGCCAGGCGCCCCTGTTCCAGTTCTTCAGCCATCACCCGCAGCTGCTGCAAAGGCTTGACCAGCTGACGGATCAGGACGAAGACCATCGGCACGACCAGGACGATAAACAGAATCACCAGCACCATCAGGCTCCAGAACTGAACCGGAGCGACTTTCTCATCCATCAGCTGAACCAGTGCGGCTTTCTGGGTGTCAACATCGTCCGTATAGATACCGGTTCCAAGCATATAGGCGGTCCCCGGTATCATCGTCGCGTAACTGAGCTTTTCCACATCGTCATTGCTTGGTGGCTTGGGCCAGACGTAGGTGACAAAGCCTCCGCCCTGGTTCGCCCTGGCAAGCAGTTCCTTGACAAGATAAAGCCCGTTTTTATCCTTCATATCGATCAGACTCTTCCCTTCCAGTTCCCGTTTAGGGGGGAGCGACATGCAAATGCCGTCACGGTCATAGATGAAGAAATATCCCGACTTGTTTTCCAGGAAGCGGATCGGATTGTTCAGGGTACGGAGAATCTCCAGAATCTCTTCGCGATCCGTCTTGCCGGCAATCGCTGCGCCCATCGCCAGAGCCGTTGAATCGACAAGCGATTTGAGCTCTTCCTGGTAGCCCCGCTTCATCACCTCATCGACCTGAATCAGAGCTTCTGCCTTAACGATATTGATCGCCTTACGCCCGGCAAAGATGCTGATGCCGGCGAAGATCAGAATGATAACGGCCAGAAGCCAGATCTTCACGCCAATCTTGAGATTTTTCATCGTGAACCTTTCTCCCCCGCCCGTAAGCTAGAAAAAGTAAGCGGGAATGGTGTTTTCATATTTTTGTGCTGACAAAACGGTTCTATCCACCAGACGAGGGTGGGTGTGATGTCATCTAGACAAAGCAACGTTGGTGCCAACTAACGTTGCTACCAAAATGTGTTGATATTTCTTGAATATAAAGAAGAAAGCCGAAGAGTAAGGGGTGTAACCAAAGTCACACAAAATTTACCAAATATGAAAAAAACGCTGATTTTGTTGAGATTTTTGCAGATTTCCCTAAGGAACAGCTGTAACGAAATGCACAGGGGTTTGCGACAAAGTTTCGATCTTATTTCTTATCGAAATGTTGATTCAGAATCGGCCGTCTCTACGACCTACAGGCATGGCGTTGAGCATCTCCCTCCTCATGCTCAACAGCCCACCGGCAAGTCAATGATTTTCAAACCAGTTTCCAGTGCAGTTTCTGCCCGGCAAAAAAAGGAACGATCGACATTCCGTTCGGCAGCACAATCGACTCCGGCACGGTCCAGCCTTCACGGATCAGGGTCACCTGTTGCCTATTGCGCGGCAGGCCGTAAAAGTCCGCCCCGAGGTGACTGGCAAAGCCTTCCAGCTTGTCAAGTGCGCCCGCATCGTCAAAAAACTGGGCATAGAGCTCAAGCGCCGACCAGGCACTGTAGCAACCGGCGCAGCCACAGGCCGATTCCTTACGGACCTGCTCATGAGGGGCCGAATCGCTGCCGAGGAAGAACTTGGGAGAACCACTGATAGCCACCTCCTGGAGCACCCGCTGATGGGTGTTGCGCTTGAGCACAGGCAGGCAGTAATTATGCGGCCGCACCCCGCCAACGAGCAGATCATTGCGGTTGAGCAGCAGGTGCTGCGGGGTGATGGTCGCCGCGACATTGTCACCGCACGACAGGACAAACTGGGCCGCCTCGGCCGTGGTGATATGCTCGGCGACGACCTTCAATGCGGGATGGCGCTCGACTATCGAGCAGAGCCGGGTTTCGACAAAGACCTTTTCCCGATCGAAGATATCGACCTCGTCCTGAGTGACCTCGCCATGCACGAGCAGCGGCATCCCCTGCAGCGCCAGCTCCTCAAGCGTCGCTTCGATTCTGGCCAGGTCGGTGACACCGGCATGGGAGTTGGTTGTCGCACCAGCCGGATAGAGCTTGGCCGCGACCGCACCGGCCTGTTTTGCCTCACGGATTGTCCCGGCCGTGGTCTGATCGGTCAGGTAGAGGGTCATCAGCGGCTCAAAGAAACTCCCGGGCGGGCGGGCGGACAGAATTCTCTGCCGATAGGCCGTGATCATGGCGGCAGAGGTAACCGGAGGGACGAGATTCGGCATGGCGATCGCCCGCTGAAAACAGCGCGCCGTCGCCGCAACCGTTTCCGGCAGCATCTCCTCATCGCGAAAATGAACATGCCAGTCGTCCGGCATGGTGATGGTCAACTGATCAGTCATAACATCATGCTTTGCTTTCAGGGTTCTTGAACAAACATCTTTCGATTATACGGAGACAGACCTGGCTTGAAAAGTCTCTCCTTTGTCTCTCCTCGGCTATTTTTTTGAGTCTTGTCTCTGGAAGCGGCGCCGTCCTTCTGCTATTATGTAAAATCTTTAATTTCAAGATTCCCGCAAAGGGTATTCGATGGCCCGAAAAAAGTATTTCATTGCGCTGCTGACCGGCCTGCTGGTCGTCGGTTTTCTGTTTACCAGCATCGTCAGCTACTTTGTCGCACAAAGGTCACTGAGCGAACAGATCGCCGGCAACACACTGCCCCTGACCAGCGACAATATCTACTCGGAAATTCAGCAGGATCTGCTCAGGCCGATCTTTATCTCGTCACTGATGGCTCATGATACCTTTGTCCGGGACTGGGTTTTGAATGGGGAGCTGAACCCTGAGCAGATGACCCGCTATCTGCGCGAGATCCAGAAACGCTACGCGACCGTAACCAGCTTCTTCGTCTCCGACAAATCCTACAATTACTATCATTCGAGCGGGATTCTCAAAACCGTCAGCCCGGAGGATGACCAGGACCGCTGGTATTTCAACATGCCTTCGTTCGTTGCCGACTATCAGATCAATATTGACCGCGACACCGCAGACCTTGCGAACATGACGGTTTTTATCAACCACAAAGTCTACGACTATCATGGCGACTATATCGGCACTATCGGTGTCGGCCTGGGGGTCACTTCGGTTAAAGAACTGATCGAAATCTATCAGCAGCGTTACGGCCGGACGATCTTCTTTACCGATCGGCAGGGGGAACTGACTCTGGTCGGAAACGGCTATAAAGGCCCGCAAAACCTGCGTAACTTCCCCGGCCTTGCCCCTTTCGTGACCCAGGTTCTCACCGCACCGAGCAGCTCCCTCTCCTTCGACAACGGCCACCGCAAAGTTTACTTCAACAGCCGCGTGGTTGAAGATTTCAACTGGTACCTGATTGTTCTTGAACAAGGCGCTGCCGGTGAGCAGCGCATTGAGAACGCCCTCTGGATCAACATCGCCATCAGCCTGATCATTACCCTGGTTGTCCTGACCATAGCCGGAATCACGGTCGGAAACTATCAGAAAAAACTTGAAGCGCTGGCGACTACAGACCGGCTGACCGGCCTGACGGCCAGACAGATGTTCGATGTTCTGTTCAATCAGGCATACAAGGCCAATCTCAGGCGCCGCACCGCCCTGTCGGTAATTTTGATCGACATCGATCACTTCAAGCAGGTCAATGACACCTACGGACATCCGGCCGGAGACCAGGTCCTGCGGGGGGTTGCTGATGCGCTCAACGAAGTCGTCAGGGGGGATGAAGTGATCTTCCGCTGGGGGGGCGAGGAATTTCTGGTCCTGCTCTCCGACTGCTCTCTCGAACAGGCGCAAAGAACGGCCGAACGCTTCAGGGCCCGGATTGAAGAGCTGACCCTCTATCGCGGCGATACCAGCCTGAAGGTGACAATCAGCCTTGGGGCGGCACAGATGCACGACGGCGAAACCGTTGACACCCTGATCTCACGCGCCGACAAAGCTCTCTACAAAGCCAAAAACAGCGGCCGCAATCAGATTCAAATCGCCGAGGACTGATTCAGAAGTGGATATCTCTGAAATTCCAGGGCGATACTCGGCTCTCGTAATTTCAAAACTAATCCTGGCTGATGTCTAAAGGAGCCCCAGTTATGCTAGAATTCAAAATCTAGCCTAAGGGAGGAACCGATGAGGCGCTGGCAAAAAATTTCTCTGATCTGTCTGGCTGTTATTGTCGGCCTGATGCTCCTGTCGATGCTGGTCGTACCCTGGCAGCTGAAAAAGCAGGGAACCAACTGGATTGCCCAGAATACCGACCGGACCCTGAGTATTGAAAAAGCCTACTTCAACCCGTTCACACTGACGGTTGAAGTTGACGGCGTCAAACTGAGTGAGCAGAACACAGCTGCCCCCTTTGTCAGCTTTTCCAGACTGACGCTCTCGGTCAGTTCCAGATCGCTGATCGACTGGGCACTGATCCTCGATCGCGTCGAACTTGATGATCCATTCGTAAATATCGCACGGCTGTCCAGGGAAGAATTCAATTTCTCCGACTTCACCCGGCTGGGAGGGGACAACCCTGAGCAAGAGGACAAAACTGCTGAAAAAGAAGACAAACCCCTTCACTTTTCACTGAACAACATCGTCATCAGGAACGGCAGCCTTGACTTTCATGACCAGGCCTCTGAACGGGAGTCCCATCACCAGGTCAGGCAATTCGACCTGAGCGTTCCCTTTATCGGCAACGTCCCCTACCTGGCCGACGTCTATGTCAAACCGGCGCTGTTCATGTTCCTCAACGGTGCCGAAGTCAAGGCGACCGGCGAACTCAAGCCATTTCATGATTCACTGGAGACCAATCTTGACGTCTCCTTTCACGGCATCAAACTCCCCTTCTATGCCGAGCAATCCCCGCTTGCCCTGCCGTTGCGCGTCGAAGACGGTGACATCGATTTCCACCTGGGACTCTCCTACCTGGTCTCTGCCTCAGAGGAGCCGCAACTGCTGATCAACGGCGAGTTCGCCATGTCCGACCTGGTCCTCAAACAACTGGACGGTTCTGACCTGTTCTCGATGGAAACCCTGATCATCGATCTCGAAGAAGCCAATATCTTCAAGCAACAGGCGCATTTCCTGGCGATCGACATCTACACGCCGGAACTGTCCGTTGAACATGATGCCGACGGCCTGTGGACCTGGCAGAAACTGCTGCCCGACAGCACACCAGCTGCTGAAAATTCGGCCAGTTCAGAGGAGACTTCAGCAGCGCAGCTGCCGCAGGTCCTGATTGACAGTTTTGCGATCCATGAAGGATCAATCCGCTATCGAGATGACACTGTGCCGGAAGGTTTCAATGAAGATGTCGAGCAGATCAACCTGACCCTGACCCGGCTCTCGACCTACCCTGAGCAGCAGACCTTAGCCGAGTTGAAACTGCTGACCGGGCGCAAGGCCCAACTGGGAGTCAGCGGTGATTTCACCATCACCCCTCTGCAGGCCAATGTCGATGTGCTGCTCAACGGCATAGCACTTGAACCGTTTTACCCTTACCTGGCCGGCCAGCTGACGGCGCCACTCAAAGGAACCGTCAACCTCGGTGGCCATATCCGCTATACGCTCGACGGCAATGTCCTGGCCGAGCAGATTCAGGTCGGACTCCACGACTTCCGCGCCCCCTTTGGCGAGCAGGACTATTTTTCCCTGCCGCTGCTCAGTCTGACCGGCAGTTCCTTCGACCTCAACGGCCAGAGTATCAAGCTGGGTGAGCTGATCCTGCAGCAGGGGGATGCACAGATCACCCGCCTGGCCGATGGCAGTGTTTCGCCGCTGTTGCTGATCAAGCCGCAACCCGAGTCCAGCGCCGAACCGCAACAGGTGAAACAGACGAACGAAAACACCTGGCAGCTGAACCTGGCACAACTGAAGCTGGACGCTTTCAAACTCAAGTTCACCGATGAAACAGACTCACGCACCCCGGTTGTCAGCGTTCCGGAGTTCAACCTGAGCGCCGCCGACCTGTCCTACCCGAAAGCTCAGCTGGCGCCGTTCAGCATCAACGCCAGAATCGGCAAGAAGGGAACTGTCGCCGTCAGGGGGAAAGTCCGTCATACGCCGCTGCAGCTCAATGCGACAACCGATATCAAGGCCTTCCCGCTGGCTGACTTCAATGATTTCATTCCGCCCGACCTGAACCTGAAGCTCAAGGACGGCAAACTCTATACCACGCTGAAAACCGCTGTCAGCCAGCAGGACAACAACCTCCTGGGCGATTTCAGTGGTGGCCTGAACGTCAGCGATTTCAACCTGCGCGATCCGCTGGGCAGCGGCGAGATGCTCAGCTGGAAAAACCTCAACCTGAACAGTATCGAGGGGACACTCAACCCTTTTGCGCTGAGAATCAAAGAGCTGACTCTAAGTGATTATCTGGCCAACATCACCATCAACGAAGAAGGACGCATCAACCTGACCGGCCTCACCGCAGAAGAAGATTCCAACGAGGCTGAACCTGGAGCAGAACAGAAGGCCGAACCCGTTGTTGCAGAAGAGAAAGGGGCAGGTCCCGCACCCGATATCCGTATCGACGCGCTGACCCTCCAGGGCGGAACGGTCTCCTTCATCGACCGCCACATGCCGAGCACCTTTGCCACCACCATGTATCAGCTCGGTGGCCGGATTTCCGGCATGACCTCAGATCCTGAGATGCAGGCCGATGTCGATCTGCGCGGCCAATTGGAAAACCACTCGCCGCTGTCCATCACCGGCAAGCTCAACCCCCTGAGCAGGGACCTCTTTGCCGACCTGACGCTCAGTTTCAAAGACATCGACCTGACGCCGATGAGTCCCTATTCCGGAACCTACGTCGGCTACATCATCGCCAAGGGCAAATTGAACCTGGACCTGGACTACCACATTGAGCATCAGCAGATCGATGCCGACAACCGGGTGATGATCGATCAATTCACCTTTGGCGACAGGGTTGAAAGCGACAAAGCCACCTCCCTGCCGGTCGGTCTGGCGATTGCCCTGCTTAAGGACAAGAACGACGAAATTCACCTCGACATTCCGATTTCCGGCAACCTCAACGACCCCAAGTTCAGCATCGCCGGTGCGGTCTGGACCATCGTCAGGAACCTGCTGGTCAAAGCGGCAACCTCGCCGTTTGCCCTGCTATCGGCGCTAGGCGGTGGCGATCAGGATTTCAGCAGCGTTGATTTCGCCAACGGGGTGGCGACGCTTGATGACAAACAGCTGGAGAAACTGCAGAGTCTGGCCAAGATGCTCTCCGATCGACCCGGGCTGACCCTGGAAATCACTGGTTTTGCCGATGCGGACAACGATCCTGAAGCCTATCGCCAGGCTCAGCTGCAACGGATGATCAGCCAGGCCAAGTTTGCTGAGCTGGCCGATGAAGGGAAAACTCCGGAATCGATCAGCGATGTCACAGTCAGTGCGGAGGAATACCCCGACTACCTTCTGCAGGTCTACAAGGATGCGGAGTTCCCCCGTCCACGCAACGTTATCGGCATGCTCAAGGATCTCCCCGATGAAGAAATGGAGAAGTTACTGCTGGCCAATATCATCGCCGGTGAAGAGCAGATTGCCGGGCTGGCTAAGAATCGCGCCCTGAGGGTACGCAACACCCTGGAAGAACTCAATCCGGAATTGAAGCCGCGCCTCTTCCTGAAGAGCGGTGACATCTACCAAAAACCGGAGACAGGCCCGGCCAGCCGGGTTGAGTTCAGCATTTCAGCAAAGTAGGATGATGAAACAGGTTCTGCTCGTCTGTTGTCTGTTGCTGACTGTTCCGTTCTCTTGTCATGCCTCCCCCCTGCTCAGCGGTCAACTGACCCAGGGGGGACTGGCTCACGGCCGGACAGAACCGGAGCATCAGGTCATTTATAATGAACGAAGTGTCCCCGTGAACAAAGATGGTCTTTTCATCATCGGTTTTGGCCGTGATGAAGAACCAGAGCAGAGTTTGACGATCATCGGGCCGGACGGCCAAGCCCGGGTCGAAACCTTTAAAATTTCCCGGCGCACTTACCAGATTGAGCGGATCAACGGGATCAGTCAAAGGATGATGGAACCTTCCGAGGAGGATCTGCAACGCATCGGCCAGGAAACGGAACTGGCCTCTGAAGCCCGCCAGATCTCCAGCTCACTCCCCTTTTTCCAGGACAAGTTCATCTGGCCGGTCACCGGCAGGATCAGCGGCGTCTACGGCAGCCAGCGGATCATCAACGGCGAGCCACGCCGCCCGCATTACGGCATCGACATCGCAGCGACCAAGGGAACCCCTGTCATCGCCCCGGCCGGCGGGATCGTCACCCTGATCCATGCCGGCATGTTCTTCTCCGGCAAGACCCTGATCATCGATCACGGCTTCGGCCTCTCATCCAGCTTTCTGCATCTCGACCGGATCCTCGTCAAAGAGGGGGACGAGGTCAGCCAGGGGCAGAGAATCGCCAGCGTCGGCGCGACCGGCCGGGTGACCGGTCCGCACCTCGACTGGCGGGTCAACTGGTTTCAGGAGCGGCTCGACCCGGCCCTGCTGGTACCGCCTATGGAACCCTAGAGGCCTTAATTGGTAACCTGCCAGTCTCCGGCATCCTCCTTTCCAGGGACGCATGAACCCATCCGTGGGGCTTGGCTGTCGCCATCCGGGCGCCAGGCACCCTTCCAAGGAGGATACCGAAGCCTGATTGAGCGTGAGTGAAAAATACTCAGTAGACCCTGCGCTTGGAGAAGGTCGAGCCGAGTACACTGAAGGTATTCTCAACAATAAACAGGGCATCGTCATCGATGGTAAAGACGATCTCTTCCAGTTTCTTGAGCTGGATATTGTTGATGACGACCATCAGCACGGTGCGGTCCTGTTTGTGATAGGCCCCCACCCCCGGCAGCATGGTGGTGCCGATCTTCAGATCGCTCATGATCCGCTCGGCGACCTGATCCGGTTGCCCCGAAATAATAAAGGTCAGCTTGCGCTGGTTGAACATGGAAAGGACATAATCGACGGTCATCGATGAAGCAAAAACGGCGATCATCGAAGCGATGACCAGGTCGTGGTCCATAGCGATGAAACTGATCGAAAAAAGCACCAGATTGAAGCCGAAGTAGGTCTTGCCGATACCGATGTTGTATTTCTGGTTTAGAATCGAGGCGATGACATCGAGTCCGCCGTTAGAGCCGAGGGAACGCAGGACGATCCCGCCGCCGGTCCCGAGCAGGACGCCGAAAACCAGCGCAGCATAGAACTGGTTACCGAAAGAGATCTGAAAATCGATGAGCTGGTAAAACAGGGTCATCAACACCATCGTCAGGCCGCTGTAAAGGAGAAACCGGCGGGTGACGAAAAAATAGCCGAAAACGAACAGGATCAGGTTGAAGACCAGGTAGATATAGCCCGGATTGAGAAAATTGATCTTGTAATAGAGCAGTGACGAAACACCGAAGATACCGCCCGGAACAAAATGCTGGGGGATGGCAACGGCCTTGAAGGCGATCGCCTGAATCAGCGCCCCGACAATTATCAGGAAGATATTCCAAAAGATGCTGTAGGCCAGTTTGCTTTTTTTACCCTTCATATCTTATGCTCCGTGGTAGATGAGTATCGGCACTGAACTATCATTTCCGAGAACAAAATCTCAAGTTATTTTCCCGTAAGGGATTCAGCAGAGCTGCTACAAGCTCATAAAATTTATCAGGTAACAGGCAATGGCACAATTCGAACTGACATCCGAATATCAACCGCGTGGCGACCAGCCCGAGGCGATCGAAGAACTGGTCGCCGGGATCGAGCGAGGTGACCGCCACCAGGTCCTGCTCGGCGTCACCGGTTCGGGCAAGACCTTCACCATGGCCAATGTCGTCGCCCGGCTGCAGCGCCCGACCCTGGTGCTGGCCCACAACAAGACCCTCGCCGCGCAGCTTTACGGCGAATTCAAAGAGCTCTTCCCGAACAACGCCGTCGAGTACTTCGTCAGTTACTACGACTACTATCAGCCTGAAGCCTATGTCCCCTCGACCGACACCTTCATCGAGAAGGACAGTTCGATCAACGAAGAGATCGATAAATTGCGCCACAGCGCGACCCGTTCGCTGCTATCGCGCCGCGACGTGCTGATTGTCGCATCGGTCAGCTGTATCTACGGCCTCGGTTCGCCGGAAGCCTATTACGGCATGCTGGTCAACCTGCAGACCGGCATGGAGATGGACCGCAACCAGTTCCTGCGCCATCTGGTCGAGATCCAGTACCAGCGCAACGACATCGACTTCCACCGCGGCACCTTCCGGGTCCGTGGTGACAGCGTCGAGGTCTTCCCGGCCTACGAGGAGAAGCGCGCCCTGCGTATCGAATTCTTCGGCGATGAGATCGACGCCATCAGCGAGATCGACCCGCTGCGCGGCCAGGTGCTCGACCGCCTGGAGCGCACCGCGATCTTTCCGGCCAGCCACTATGTCGCGACCAAACCGACCCTGAAACGAGCGATCGGCGAGATTCAGGACGAGCTGCAACAGCGCATCGCCTATTTCAAGGAGCGCGACATGCTGCTTGAAGCGCAGCGCATCGAACAGCGCACCCTGTTCGATATCGAGATGATCGAGGAGATGGGCTACTGTCAGGGGATCGAGAACTATTCACGCTTTCTCGACGGCCGCCAACCGGGCGAACCGCCGGCGACGCTGCTCTCCTACCTGCCTGACGATGCGCTGATGTTCATCGACGAAAGCCATGTCAGCGTCAGCCAGGTCGGCGCCATGTACCGCGGCGACCGTTCGCGCAAGGAGACCCTGACCAACTACGGCTTCCGCCTGCCCAGCGCGCTGGACAACCGGCCGCTGATGTTCGAGGAATTCGAGAAATGCCAACCGCAGACCGTCTACGTCTCCGCCACCCCGGCCGACTACGAGATGGAAAAGGCCGAAGGGGTGTTCGTCGAACAGGTCATCCGCCCGACCGGCCTGGTCGATCCGCCAATCGAGGTGCGCCCGGCCACTGAGCAGGTCGACGATCTGATCGACGAAATCCGCGAAACGATCAAGACCGGCCAGCGGATTCTGGTCACCACCCTGACCAAACGGATGGCCGAGGACCTGACCGGCTATCTGCAGGAATTGAATATCCGCGTCAACTACCTGCATTCCGATATCGACACCGTCGAACGGATGCAGATCATCAGGGGCTTAAGGGAAGGGGAGTTCGATGTGCTGGTCGGCATCAACCTGCTGCGCGAGGGGCTCGACATTCCGGAGGTCGCCCTGGTGGCCATCCTTGACGCCGACAAGGAAGGGTTCCTGCGCAGCGAACGCTCGCTGATCCAGACCTGCGGCCGCGCGGCACGGAATGTGGCGGGGAGGGTCATCATGTACGGTGACAAGCTGACCCGCTCGATGCAGGCCTGTCTCGATGAAACCGAGCGCCGGCGGACCAAACAGCTGGCCTACAACGAGGAGCACGGCATCACCCCGCAGTCGGTCAAGAAATCGTTGCGCAGCATTCTCGAGGATATCTCCAGCAAGGACTACGTCGATCTGCCGATCGCCGCCGAAGCGCAAGGGGAATACGTCAGCCCGGGCGAACTGCGTAAGGAGATCGCTGCCGTCAAGGCCCAGATGCTCGAAGCCGCAGCCAACCTCGACTTTGAAAAAGCGGCCGAACTGCGCGACAGAATGCTGGCTCTGGAGAAGCAGGAGCTGGCCCTCAGAGAGGTCCAGCTCCGCTGAGCTGTGTTCAGAATGTATAGCCGACTGTCAGATAGGTGCTGAACTGCTGGCTTTCGATCTCATGATCGATCGTATGGTTATAAATACTGTCTGCGCCTGTAAAGGTCGCCCGTGACTCCCCTTCAGACTCTATTTTCATAAATGCCAGTTCCCCCCCAATGGACCAGTGAGGGGTCAATTTATAGCGTGCAGAAAGGTTTGCCATCAGGGCGAAACCATTCCAGCCATGATCGGCTTTATTAACTTTTCCGCGCAACAGATGCTGATCCTTGTCCGAAAAATGCACGAAAGGTGCATAGCCGACGGAAAGATCAAGGATAAACTTTTCGTGGGCATTCATCTTCATCGCCAGCTCGAGATAGGGAATCTGGTATTGAGCCTCATATTTGAGCACCAGCCCACTAACACGATCATGTGGCGTAGCGGGCGCCGATGGATACCACTGATCCAGGTCATAAACAGCGAAATCAAAATCCTGGTATTTATAGCCAAGCCCTACGCTGTAAATGAACCGGGGGGCGGCATCTGCAATCTGCGCATTGGCTGCGCCCTGCCCGTAGTAGCCTTCGTAAAAATTGTAGGAGACCTTCCCCTCAAAGACGAGCGCCGTCATCTCGGTGTCACTCTCCGAATAAACATCCAGACGATCAGGGTCAACCGGGGCATAAACACCCCAATCGGAATCTTCCATCTTGCCCGTATCCTCAGTCAGATTAGTCGCAGCGCTCACAGTGAAATTCCACCTTGATCCGATATTCCCATCAACCTGCCCCTTGACCATATAGGCGTCCAGAGGAAATTTCAGCTCACTGAGCGGAAAATGTATCTCTTCATCAGCAAGATAATCGTAATCGACATGGCCACCGATCTGGTACTGGGTATCACCGCTCAGATAGCCGCCTCCCAGTGAAAAATTGACTTCAGCCAGGCATGGTGAAATCGTCAGTGACAGGATAAAAACAATGAGCAGAACCACACTTCTGTAAAAAAACATAACGCCCCTCCAAAAAAAGCATAAGAATTTAAACAAAATAGAAAATAAAGATTACTGTTGCTGCTGTCAATTCACATTAATAAAGAGAGAAATTCACCTCTCTATTTTATGTCCGATCAGAGTTGAGACAGGGGGTGACGATCACATCACACCACCAAGCAACAGCCCCCCGACGATCAGTGCCAGGGCAACCCGGTAATAGCCGAATATAGCCAGACCGTGACGGTTCAGATAGCCGACCATCCATTTTACCGAAACAATGGCAGCAATAAAGGCGAAGAATACGCCAACGGCCAGCGACAGGCCATCGAACATCTGCAGCATCAGCTGGCCATGCTTGAGGGTATCATAGGCGGTCGCAGCACCGAGGGTGATCAGCCCGAGTAGAAAGCTGAACTCGACCGCGGCGGAGAGCGACAGACCGACCAGCAGGCCACCGACGATGGTTGCCAGGCTGCGGCTGACCCCGGGCCACATGGCGACGCACTGGGCAAAACCGACAATCAGCGCCATCTTCCAGGTGAGTTCGGTCAGAGACAGACCAACCCTGCTTTTCTCCCTGTTCCGATTAAAACGACTGACCAGCAGAATCGCCAGACCGCCGATGAACCAGGCGATAACCACCGGCCAGACGCCAAACAGCAGCGATTTGATCAGCTTGTTGAATAACAGGCCGATAACGGCCGCTGGCAGAAAACCCGCGATAACATTGATCAGCAACCGTGCGCCATCCCTGTCCTTACCAACCAACCCGAACAGCATCTGCTTGACCCGCCGGAAATAAAGACCGAGCACGGCGATGATCGCCCCCGCCTGGATACAGATGGTGTAGGCGTCGCTCGCCTCCTTGGCACGCTGGTTCTCCTCAAGCGAAGCCCCCGTCGGTTCGCCGATGCCCAGAATCCGTTCGGCCAGCAGCAGATGCCCGGTCGAACTGACCGGCAGGTATTCGGTCAGCCCTTCGACCACCCCCAGGACAGCCGCCTGCCCCAGAGACAGCCCGTTCTTTTGCGTCTGAGCGTCAGAGGCCAGGCTGGTCCCGAAGCAAAACAGTAAACTGCAGCCAATCAACAATAAGACCAGAATGTTTTTTGTGAAATTCATCATCATATCCAGTTCAATATCATATAAGACAGTTACCATCTAAAACTTAAACTGGTAACGAGCATGTTTTCCATGTTCGGATCATCAAGTCTGGTTCAAAACACCCCCCTCAATCCCCCCTATAGAATTGGGGGGAAGAGAGTTTACGAGCAGGGGGGGCTTGTCATCAAACGGCTGACCGGGCTTTTTTCCGGCGAATCATGACATAGACAATGATGAGCGCCAGACACAAGATCGCCAGGACGAACAGGACCTGGTGCAGATACCGACTGATCAACTCCTGGTTGTTGCCGATCAAATAACCGGCCAGGGCGAGAATGATGACCCAGATCGCTGCGCCCAGGGCGGTAAACAGAGCAAAGATCGGCAGGTTCATGCGCGCCAGCCCGGCGGGCAGACTGATATACTGGCGGATGCCGGGTAGCAACCGGGCGATGAAGGTGGAGATATGCCCATGCCGGGCAAAGAACTTTTCGGCCTTGACCAGCGAGGATTCGCTGATCAGCACATAGCGGCCATAACGCTCAAACAGCGGGCGCCCCCATTTGACCGCAATCCAGTAATTGAAACAGCCGCCCAACAGGCTGCCGACAACCCCCGAAACGATGACCATCGCCAACGACATCTCCCCCTGCGCGGCCAGATAACCGGCCGGCGGGATGACCACTTCACTTGGAAACGGGAAAAATGATGATTCCAGAAACATCAGGAAGACAATCCCCGGATAACCCCAGAGACTGACCGTATCAACGATCCAGGCAATAACTTGATGAAACATTGGGACCCTTTGTATTTTCAAGGAGACTGCAACAGCGCATATTAGTTCAAGGCTGTACCTTGCTTAATAGAAAAAACTTAAGAAAAGATGAAGAAACCATAAAATCGCAAAATATACAAAAAAAACGGCAGCGTCATGGATATATCCAATCATCAGGATATTCCCTATTGAAGAAAACGATAATTCAACGTAGACTTTTTTGCATGCGGAGGTAGTCAGTTCTCTGGTGAGGCTCACGGTCTTCAAAACCGATGGGAGGCGTATCCCGTCTCTGGTGTGTTCGATTCACATCTACCTCCGCCATATCTACAAAAAGGTCATGGAAACATCCATGGCTGTTGTTGCACCAGACGCCTGTTTAGGCATCCTGCTTTTCGAGCCTGCTCAATCATTTCACTCGCCCAAAGACGTCTGCCACTAACGAACAGAGGGGACAGTATGATTTACCAGTTCTACTTTTCACCGACCGGTTCCAGCAAAAAGATTGCGCAGAGTATCACCAGTGGTATCACTTCAGAGGGCAGTGAGGAGTATGACCTGACCCTTCCGGGGCACAGTCCCGAGCTGCAGCTGAAAGAAGGAGTGGCGATCTTCTCGGCGCCGGTCTATGCCGGACGGGTCGCGATCCAGTTTCTCGAGCGGATCGCCAAGATCAAAGGAAATGACACACCTGCCGTCGTCCTGGTCAGCTACGGCAACCGCGCTTATGAAGATGCCCTCCTGGAGCTGAGCGATGTTGTCAGCGCCCAGGGGTTTAAGGTCATCGGCGCGGCCGCCTTCATCGGCGAACATTCCTACGCGACAGCCGACTATCCCGTTGCTCTTGGCCGCCCGTTGGCGGCAGACCTGGCCAAAGCCACGGACTTCGGGCGCAAGATCAGCAGCAAATTGGCGCTGAACGATTTCACTCAACCGGCAATTCCCGGAAACGACGAATATCGTGAAAGAACCACTTTCGGCGGGATAGCGCCAGGCACAGATGAGGCGACCTGCACCGCCTGTGGCCGATGTGTCAGCCTCTGCCCGACCGGGATCATCTCACTGAACGGCAAGATTGCTACCGATGCCTCCGGCTGTACCATGTGTTGCGCCTGCGTCAAAGGCTGCCCGACCGGTGCCCGCAGCTTCAATCCACCACCGATTCAGGAGAAACGCGCCCTGCTGACAAAGAACTGCAGCCAGCCGAAACAGCCGGAGCTGTTTCTCTGAAACCTGTAGCGGGATCTTGAAAGCAAACCCCGGGCTTATCCGCTATAATTGGTGAAAAGGTAAAATCGTTTCTCCGGGAGGTGCGCTATGATCAAGTTATCACTCAATGACAAGGAACAGGAAATCCTCGACCTGGCACTGCTGGCAACCCTCAACCGTCTCAGCGATGAAATTTCCCATACCGATCTCGCTGAATACCGCGACATGCTCAAAGAGCGCAAAGAAGTCCTGCTGAAAATCCAGGACAAGCTGCACTGATCGACACCGGGCGTCCTCTCCCACGGAAAGGACGCTCTCTTTTTACTGCAGGTGAAAAATTTTCAGATACAATTTTCAACAAATTAGCCAGTCTTTCCCAAAATCCGCTTGTTCCCGGTATTGCTCGTCGCTATAGTACCAATTTTCGCGCCTGATCAAACTTCAGCCTTGCCTGCGGAAAGCCGATATCCAGCGCTGCTGGCTGAACGCACTGTCAGTAATGAGAAATGCGTCCTGCAGCCATGATGGGTGTCGTTGGCAATGTCGCTGCTGAAATTGAAAGATGAAATGCTTGTGAAAACAGCCGCACTGGAAATCAAGGGAAGCCTTCTTACCGTTCTGGTCTTGCAAGTCAACAGTACAGATCAGGATCTGCTGTCCGCTCAACTGCAGGAAAAGATCGTCAAGGACAGCCCCTTCTTCGCCAATACGCCAATCATAATCGATTTGAGTGCCATTGAAGAAACCGCCCAGAGGGAACTTGACCTGGTGGGCCTTGTCTCGGCCCTGCGCGAACGTGGAGTCGTTCCGGTCGCCCTGCGCGGCGCGGCAGACGAGCTTACTCCCAAGGCCCTTGAGACAGGTATCGGCATCCTGCCGTCCTCCAACCTGAGCAGAAAAGCAGAACAGGCCGAAGAAGAACTTAGAGAGCAACCTGCGGATAAAACGGAACAGCTTCCGCCCGAACAACATTGCGAAAAAGTCAGAACCAGAGTCATCTCCCAGCCGATCCGTTCTGGCCAGCAGATCTTCGCCCAGGGAGATCTGGTTATTCTCTCGTCGGTCAACGCCGGTGCCGAGGTTCTCGCCAAGGGGAATATCCATGTTTACGGCCCTCTGCGCGGCCGGGCTCTGGCCGGTGTCGAGGGGGATGAATCTGCCTGTATCTTCAGCCTCCAGTGCAACCCGGAGCTGATCGCAGTCGCCGGTGATTACATGGTCAACGAATCGCTCGACAGCAAGATCGTCAACCAGAGCGTGATGATCAGCCGCAATAGCGAAGGTCTGGTCTTCAGCCCGCTGGGAGCGGGGCAGGGGAAATCATAGAAATACTTTTTGAGTCTCTGCCGCCGCAATACGGCGGCAGTTTCCGGATAGTTGTTCAAACTGAACGGCAAAATGAAAACGCTCGTAAGACCATGTCCTTAAGGAGGAGATCTTGGCAAAAGTTGTTGTAGTTACGTCCGGAAAGGGCGGAGTCGGTAAAACGACCACCAGCGCCGCATTTGCGTCGGGGCTGGCATTGCGGGGATATAAAACTGTCGTCATCGATTTCGATGTCGGTCTGCGTAACCTGGACCTGATCATGGGCTGCGAAAGACGGGTCGTCTATGACCTGCTCAACGTCATCCATGGCGAAGGGTCGCTCAAACAGGCGCTGATCAGGGACAAGAGGATCGACAACCTCTACATCCTGCCGGCCTCGCAGACCCGGGACAAGGAATCGCTGACCATCGAAGGCGTCGGCCAGGTGATCGATGAACTGAAAAAGGACTTCGATTACATCATCTGCGATTCTCCGGCCGGAATCGAAAAGGGTGCCATCGCCGCCATGTACTATGCCGACGAAGCCCTGGTCGTCACCAATCCGGAAGTCTCATCGGTACGCGATTCCGACCGTATTATCGGCATGCTGGCCAGCAAGACTGAAAAGGCGAAAAGCGGCGAAGAAATCAAGGTTCACCTGGTCGTCACCCGCTACGATGCGGCCCGGGTCGTCAGGGGCGACATGCTGAGCGTCTACGATGTCAAAGAGATCCTGGCGATCCCGACGCTCGGGGTTATACCGGAATCGAAATCGGTGCTGGTTGCCTCGAACTCGGGCGTTCCTGTGGTTCTTGATGACAAGAGTGACGCTGGCGGGGCCTATTTCGACACGGTCGACAGGTTCCTCGGCGAGGAGCGCGAGTTCCGCTTTATGGATGCTCCGAAAAACGGTTTCTTCTCTCGTATATTTGGTAAAGCGGTATGAGCTTCTTAGACTTTTTTCGCTCCAACAAGACAGGTTCTGCAACGCTGGCCAAAGAGCGTCTGCAGATCATCGTTGCTCATGAACGCGGCAGAAAGGGTGCGCCCGATTTTCTTCCGCAGTTACAGCAGGATATCCTTGAAGTTGTACGAAAATATGTGCAGATCAGTGAGGATCATATCAAGCTGTCGGTCGACAAACGCGACGACTGCGAAGTTCTTGAGCTGAATATCTCTATGGCCGATTTCGAACGGAACGGCTAAGAATATCACCCCGTATGAGCCGGCCCGGGATGAATTTCTTCCCGGGCTTGGCTTTGCCGCTCAAGCGGATTACAATGGCAGCCTCTTTTTCGCTCAAGGAGCGCCATTGAACAGCCTAGCCATTCTTTTTCAGGATGAGCATTACGCCGTCATCAACAAGCCCTCGGGCCTGCTGGTTCATCGCAGCGAAATCGACCGCCACGAAACCCGCTTTGCCATGCAGCTGCTGCGTGATCAGCTCGGCCAGCGCGTCTACCCGGTGCACCGCCTCGACAAACCGACCTCCGGTGCGCTGCTCTTTGCCCTGAGCCCGGAAGCCGCCAGACGGATGGCGGAACAGTTCAGCAGTAAAGATGTGGAAAAAACCTACCTGGCCGTAGTACGCGGTTACAGCAACCGCCAGGGAATCATCGACTACCCGTTGACTGAAGAACTGGACCGCAAAGCCGACCGGCGGGCCAATCCCGACAAGGCCCCGAAAGAGGCAGTGACCCTGTTCAACCGGCTGGCCACCGCCGAACTGCCGGTGGCCATCGGCCGCTACCCGCAAAGTCGTTTCTCCCTGATCGAGGCCCGCCCGCAACACGGCCGCAAGCATCAGCTGCGCCGCCATTTCCGCCATCTGTTCCACCCGATCATCGGTGACACCAAGCATGGCGAAGGGCGCTATAACCGCTTTTTCCGCGATCAGTTTGACTGTCAGCGCCTGCTGCTGGCGGCGATCAGCCTGAAGTTCGTTCATCCCTATACTCAAAAGCCGGTCCAGGTCAGCGCACCACTGGATGAAACCTTTCAGCGGGTCATGACCGAAATGGGCTGGCATCTTCTGATAAACTATCAACCGGATTAAACCTTCACTGCACAGGAGCCACTATGGCAAAAGTTCTGATTCCCGTTGCCGACAGCGTCGAAGATATTGAGACCGTGACCATCATCGATGTTCTGCGCCGCGCCGGGTTCGAGGTCAGCGTCGCCAGTATCTATGAGCACAAACAGATCACGGCTGCCCGGGGCACAAAAATCGAAGCCGATTGCCTGCTCAGCGCCTGCCTCACCGAAGAATGGGACCTGATCGCCCTGCCAGGAGGCATGCCCGGCGCCGAACACCTGAGCAACCATGCCCCGCTGATCGCCCGCCTTAAAGAGCAGGCCGCAAGCGACAAATTCTACGCGGCGCTCTGCGCTTCACCGGCCGTCGTTCTGGCCAGACACGGACTGCTCAGCGGTAAACAGGCGACCTGCTATCCATCGATGCAGAATAAGCTGCCGGAGACCAGCCACGCGGCAGAAACAACCGTTGTTGATGGCAACTGTATCACCAGCCAGGGCCCTGCCACAGCCATGGAGTTTGCCCTGGCACTGGTCGAGGCGCTATCCGGAAATGAATTGCGCCAGCAGTTGGCGAAGGCCTTGCTGTACCACTGAAAAAACAGTACAGCAATTTCGCTAAAATCATTGATCCCCCGAAGCCCCTGTGAAGACGCATGTTCAAATGAAGGCATGGCTAGAGACATGAATAAACGAAATGTCATTTTATGTTGGCTTTTGGCCATTCTGATTTCGGCTATTTTCATTGGCGTAATCGGCTATAAATGGTTTCAGGTCCGGAGAATCCACGGCAATGAAATCAATATCGTCAGAAATGCATCTGAACTGGACCAGTTATTTACAGCCAGTGACACCATAGAGTTTAAAGGCGGCACCCAACCTTACAAAATCCCAACCGGATTTTTCATTCAGTCGCTGGCATTTTTGACTTCCAGCGATGTCAATATTACCGGCTATGTCTGGCAGAAATATCCCAAGGATTTCCCCCCGGACATTGAAAAAGGTTTTGTTTTTCCCGAAGAGATCGATTCAAGCAGTACACAACTGAACGTGGTCTATGAGGTTGACGGTGAACAAAACGGCGTAGGATATCGGACGATCGGCTGGTATTTCGATGTGACCCTGCGGCAGACATTCGACTACTCCAGATATCCTCTCGATTTCCTGACGGTATGGATACGGCTGTGGCCGAAAGATTTAAAAAACGACAATCGAGTCATCCTGATTCCCGATTTCAGTGCTTATTCAAACACCAACAGAGAGAAATTCGGCCTTGATAAGGATATTGTCTCCGGTGAATGGGAAATAGACGAAACCTTCTTCAGCTACAACAACATACCCTATGACACGGACTTTGGCTTTTTTGACGAAGTTCGCGACCAGACCTACAAGGAATTTTACTTCAACCTGGGATTGCGCAGGACATTCATCAACGCATTTGTCATCAATCTTGTGCCGCTTTTCGTGGTCGCGTTGCTGCTGTTTGCCCAGATGATGACAGTGACCGGAAAAAAGGATCTGATCGACAGGTTCGGTTTCAATACAAGCGGTGCAATAGCGACATGTTCGGCGCTTTTTTTCGTCGTCATGCTCGCACATGTTCAGGTGAGAAGGCTGTTTTCAGGTTCCGGATTGACCTATATCGAATTCTTCTACCTGACCATGTATCTCGTTGTTCTGATAACCGCCTTGAATTCCTATATTTTCTCTCTTGGCAAAAGGACGTATTTCAATCTTATCTATTATTGCGATAATGTGATTCCCAAGACGGTCTATTGGCCGCTCGTGCTTGGAATGATGGCGCTGGCGACATGGTTTAAACTTTAGCTACAAGGGTTTGCAACAGCACCGTTACAGAAAGTCTTTGGCGTCAACAGGTGACTTCGTTTTAACCTGAAGGCTGAATACTTCAAAAACAGCGATATCACCTCATTCCAACAACGCAAAGAGAAGAACGATGAAACTTTCTCACCTATTACTGACCGGACTGTTAGCGATCGCGTTGATAAACACTTCCTGCGTCAATATCCGAGGACAGCAGCAACAAGTCACTAGCGACGAACACAAGGAAGAAAGCCTGGCAGAGCTGAAGGCGGCCGCAGCGCACAACGACCCGGAAGCGCTGCTGCGCCTGGGGGATGCCTACATCTACGGCCGTTACGGTCTGACGGACAAAGCCCAGGCCTACCCGCTCATGCAGAAAGCGGTCAAAAGCGGCAATCCGCACGCAATGACCGACATGGGGATCATCTACCTGAAAGGCTACGGCACAGCGGTTGACTATCGCGCTGCCCGCACCTGGTTTGAAAAAGCCGCCGCCGGGGGCGATATCAAGGCACCGCGTTATATTGGCCAGATCTACCAGAATGGCTGGGGCACTACTGTCGATTACGAGAAGGCGGCCAGCTCCTACAGACAGTCTGCGGAACGCGGCGATATCACCAGCCAGTATTATCTGGGGCAACTCTATGAGCAGGGGCTGGGCGTCACTCAGGATTATCAGCAGGCACTGGCTCTCTATCAGCAGTCAGCGGCCCGCGGCGACCATGTCAGCCTGCCGGCCATTCTGGCCCTGGCCAACCTTTACGAACAGGGACTCGGCGTCGAACGGGATATCACCAAAGCACTTGAATGGTATACCAAAGCTGCTGCCCTTGGAGATGACACGGCGAAAGGGAAGATTGCCGAGTATCAATATCCGGAAAATCCCAACCTGATGAATATCACAGCGCTGGTCAGGGTGATCGGCGATGGCCAGAAGGTGGCGGCTCTGGCCCTGGAGTACAAAGAGCCGGTCACCGCGGCATCTGTTTCTGTCAGCGATTTCCAGGTGCCGGAACGTGATATCACCAGTGTCTACCTCAGTGACCGGGCAGCGTTCTCAGCCCCCGCTTCACAAGGACGTTTTGTCATCGTCGAACTGAAAACCGCGATCGACAAGGAAAGCGCCGGCATGGGTGGCGGTCCACAGCAGGGCGATGGCGCCGACGGCCAGAACGGCCCTCCGGCCGGTGGTGGCCCTCAGCTCGGCCAGATCTCCGACAAACCGGCCGAACCGGTCATTCTGAGCGCACAAATCATCCAGACCGGCGAACTCACGACGACCGACGGCCAGACCATCGCAGCGGATAACATGCCGATGGAGAGCAACGCGACACTCAGCCCCGACACGGCAGGATTTCAGCAGCTGGTCTACCACGATGACCAGGCCGGTCGCGACCTGATGTATAACCTCTACATGCCGGAAAACTACGATCCGGCCATAAGCTACCCACTGGTGCTGTTCATGCACGATGCCGGAGCGGTCAGCAACAATCCGATCGAAACCCTGACGCAAGGGTCAGGAGCCGTGGTCTGGGCCTCCACTGCTGATCAGGCCCGTCATCAGAGCTTTGTCCTCGCCCCGCAGTATGACCGGGTGATCGTCGGTGATGGCTCGGCCTATAGTGAGGATCTCGACATGACCGTTCGCCTGATTAAATCGCTGCTGAAGCAGTACAGCATCGATCCCAGGCGCCTGTACAACACCGGCCAGTCGATGGGCGGCATGACCTCCATCGCCATGGACATCAAGTACCCCGACCTGTTTGCCGCCTCATTCCTGGTCGCCTGCCAGTGGGATCCAGGCCAAGTCGCGCCGCTCGCCAACAAACCACTGTGGATCGTTGTCTCCGAAGGGGACAGCAAGGCGCACCCCGGGATGGACGCAATCACCGCCGTACTCAAAGAACATGGCGCCAGCGTTGCCAACGCTACCTGGGATGCCGAAGCTGATGCGCAGACTCTGGCCAAAGAGGTCAAGGCGATGCTCAGCCGGAACGCCCGGGTCAATTACACCCTGTTCAAGGGGGGCGATCACCGCTACACCTGGCAGTATGCCTACTCGATTCCGGGGATCAGGGACTGGCTGTTCGAGCAGCATAAATGAAAGAATAAGAGAGCCCCTGAGTAGCAACCTCAAGGGGCTTTTTCAACGAAATCCGCGCCTGATAATCTGTTCAGCATGCCTGAAATTTCGGAAATATTTAAAAAACTGCTCTTTTTTCGATGTTTAGCCATTGTATTACCAAACTACTCATGTTACTGTCCGGAAACTTAAGAAAGTTTGTGGACAGCTTAGCTCCCCGGATCAGTCTAAATCCGAACCCACACAAACCCATTTGAGGGTTTGTTTTTCTGTTTTGGCTAAATGTTTACAAACAACAAAAGTCCTTGAAGGGACACGGAGAAAAAAGAATGGCACAAGGTACAGTAAAGTGGTTCAACGATTCTAAAGGTTTTGGTTTTATCGAGCAGGACAACGGACCTGACGTATTCGTCCACTTTTCAAAAATTCAGGGCGACGGCTTCAAATCTCTCGCCGAAGGCGATCGCGTCAGCTTCGACGTCACCCAAGGCCAAAAAGGCCCACAATCAGAAAACGTCCGTAAAATCTAATCGATTTTATCTGATAGATTGACATTGAAAGCCCCGCGAGCAATCGCGGGGCTTTCTTTTTTAGCGGTCTGTCAGTGCAGCAAAGAACCCAGATAGACAAACAGCCCCGACTCCTTGACCTTGGCGTAGAGTACGATGGCAACGGCCAGTGGCGAGATAAAGCGGATGGTAAAATGCCAGAACGGATAGATCCA
This sequence comes from Geopsychrobacteraceae bacterium, assembly GCA_963676795.2. Lineage (GTDB taxonomy): Bacteria > Desulfobacterota > Desulfuromonadia > Desulfuromonadales > Geopsychrobacteraceae. The sequence goes on from CAXXTB010000001.1 coordinate 110,728, forward strand.
GCCGGCACCACCGGTGACAAGTTCCCGCTTCTCCTCCTTCCCCTTCCAGAACCAGCCGACATAGATGGCGATAATCAGACCAGAGATCGGCAACAGGTAGTTGGACGCGACCAGATCGATACTGTCGAAAAAGCTGCGTTCGCCGAGCAGCGTCCAGTGCCCGAGAACATTGTAAGACAACGCCGAAGGGATACCGACAACAAAACAGAGAAGCGCCAGCACAACCGTCGCTTTTTTCCGCCCCCAGCTCCGTTCGTCGATCAGATAAGCGACCTGAGACTCAAGAAGTGAAATGGTACTGGTCAATGCTGCGAAAGCGATCAACAGAAAGAACAGAATCGCCAGAAAATAACCGCCGGGCAGTTGTGAAAAAACGATCGGAATGGTCTTGAACACCAGCCCCGGCCCTGCAGAAGGGTGCATCCCCACGGCAAAGACAATCGGGAAGATGGCCAGCCCGGCAATCAGAGCAATGGCCGTATCGAGCAGCGCGACCCGGACACTGACTCCAAACAGGTTGGTCTCATTCTTGAGGTATGAGCCGTAGGTGATCATGATCGCCATACCGAGCGACAGGGTATAGAAGGAATGTCCCAGAGCTTCGAGCACCGAGGCCGTTGTCAGCTTGCTGAAATCAGGGTAGAACATGAAACGCAACCCTTCCGCTGCGCCGTCGCTGAGCATACCGTTGACAAACAGCAGCACCAGCAGGCCGAGCAACACCGGCATCAGGATCTTGCTCCAGCGTTCAATCCCTTTCTGTACACCACCGATAACAATCGCCAGGGTCAGAATGATAAAACCGAAGTGACAGATCATCTGCCGGCCACCGCTGCCGATCAGGCCGCCGAACAGTGCCTCGATAGCCTCCGGTGACTGGCCGACGAAGGCACCCTGGATCGCCCGCCAGACATAGTCGAGGGTCCAGCCTGCCACCACGGAGTAATATGAAAGAATGATGAACGAGGTGACAACGCTGAGCCAACCGGAGACCTGCCAGAAGGAACGCTTCCCTTCCAGGGCAATATAGGCGCCGACAGCATCCTTCTGGGTATGACGGCCGATCATCAGCTCGGAAATCATGATCGGCAGGCCGACGATCAGGATACTGACCAGATAGACAAGGACAAAAGCACCACCGCCGTTCTGACCGGTGATGTAGGGGAACTTCCAGATATTGCCGAGGCCGATGGCACTGCCGGCAGCAGCGAGAATGAAGCCGAGGCGAGAGGCCCACTGACCTCGTCGTTGAGGCTGAGACATGAGATTTTCCTTTAGAGCAATAAACAAAAACAGATTCGTGGCGAGAATACCCCCCTGCTCGTAAACTCGCTTCCCCCCTATAAAATAGGGGGGATTGAGGGGAGTGAAGTTTAGTGAGCGATCACCTTGCCGAGAAAATCGCGCAAGCGCGGCTCTTTCGGGTTGGCGAAGACCTCTTTCGGATTGCCCTGTTCCTTGATGATTCCCTGATCGAAAAACACCAGGCGGTCGGCCACCTCACGGGCAAAACCCATTTCATGGGTGACGACGACCATGGTCATCCCTTCCCTGGCCAGCTGCTTCATGACCTCGAGAACCTCGCCGACCAGTTCCGGATCGAGGGCGCTGGTCGGTTCGTCAAAGAGAATAACCTTGGGCTGCAGCGCCAGGGCACGGGCAATGGCGACGCGCTGTTTCTGACCGCCGGAAAGCTGATCAGGGTAAGACTTGGCTTTCTCCTTCAGACCGACTTTTTCGAGCAGCTGCATCCCCAGCTCATCGGCCAGCTTGCGTGTCATGTTACGAACCTTGACCGGCCCGAGGGTGACATTCTGCAGAACCGACAGGTGCGGAAACAGGTTGAACTGCTGAAAGACCATTCCGGCCTCGGTACGCACCATATTGATGTCGGTTTTCGGATCGGAAAGGTCGTAACCGTCGACGATGATCTGCCCTGAGGTAATCTCTTCGAGCTGGTTGATACAGCGCAGCACCGTCGACTTGCCGCTGCCGGACGGACCGATAACACAAACGACTTCCCCTTCTTTGATATGCAGATCGACCCCTTTGACGACCTCCAGCTCACCGTAGGATTTGTGAAGATTAGTGATACGGATCATGACTTACCTCTTTGCTGCGACGTTCATACGGGTTTCCAGTTTCTTCAGCATCCAGGAGATGACCATGGTCATGATCAGATAGGTGATGCCGACGGTCAGCCAGACCTCAAAAGCGCGGAAATTGACAGCGATGATCTCCTGGCCGACGCGGGTCAGCTCGGCGACACCAATAACGACCAGCAGCGAGGTATCCTTGAGACTGATGATGAACTGGTTGCCGAGTGGCGGGATCATTCTTTTGAGCGCCTGCGGCCAGATGATGTAGAGCATGGTCTGACCACGGGTCAGGCCGATGGAACGGCCGGCCTCCATCTGGCCATTGTCGATCGACTGCACCGCGCCGCGGACGATCTCGGCGATATAGGCCCCGGAATTGATGGCGATGGCAACAACCCCGGCGGCAATCGGCGGAATCCTCATTCCCAGCGCCATCGGCAGGCCGAAGTAGAGGAACATGACCTGAACGATCAACGGCGTACCGCGAATGATTTCAACATAGATTCCGGCAATCTTGCGCAGCCAGAACCGTGGCGAAAGCTTGAGCAGGCCAAACAGCGCACCCAGAAAGAAACCGATCAGCAATCCGATCAGCGTAATAACGATGGTCAACCCCGCGCCATGGAGCAAGAGCGGAAAGGTTTCGACCATGACCTGTGCATTGAAACGAAAATTCATACCTGACCTCACTCAAATCTCTGTGCTCGACGCAGCAGAGACTCTCATTCTTATCCCGAACATCAACCCCTCTCCCGTCGGGGAGAGGGTGGCGCAGAGCGCCGGGTGAGGAGAAATTCCTGAAAATGCCCCTCATCCGCCCTTCGGGCACCTTCTCCCCGCTGGGAGAAGGGACCAACATTTAGAAGCCTTTAAAACATCACCCCCCTGCTCGCTGTGCTCGCTTCCCCCCTATTTTATAGGGGGGATTGAGGGGGGTCCGTTTTTCGCTCAAAAACTACTTAGGATCGGTGCCAAACCACTTGCGATAGAGCTTGGTGTAAGATCCGTCGGCCTTCAGCTCGGCCAGGGCAGCGTTGACCTTACCGACCAGCGCGCTCCCCTTCGGAAAGGCGATGCCGTAAGACTGGCCCATGTAGAGCGGGCCGACGACCTTGACCTGGTCCTTGCCGACCTTACGCATGAAATCGGCGATGACCGGAGAGTCGAAGACGACAGCGTCAGCGCCGCCGGACATCAGTTCGAGGAACATCGCATCATTGTTCGGGAACAGCTTGACGTCCTTGGCTCCCGCCTTTTCCTTGACCAGATCGGCGCTGGTGGTGGCGAGTTTGGTGGCGACAACCTTGCCCTTGAGGTCTTCGATGCTATTGATGCTGTTTTCATCGGCACGGACCAGGATCAGCAGGCCGGCGTTGTAGTAGCCATCGGAAAAATCGACGACTTCGGCACGCTCAGGCTTGATGGTCATACCGGCAATACCGACATCGAGCTGGCCGGTCTGCAGACCTGGAATGATCCCGTTGAAATCCATCGGCTGGAGTTTGAAATCGGCGCCGATCTTCATGGCAATCGCTTCCCAGAGTTCGATATCAAAACCGGTGTGCTTGCCGGTCTTGTCCTTGAATTCAAAGGGTGGAAAGTTGGTATCGGTGGCAACGATCAGCGGTTTGGCCAGGGCCGGGGAGACCAGCATCAGGGTTGCCAGTAGAGCCAGCATAATTTTACGCAGTTTCATCAGTACTCTCCTTTAGTTCAATAGTTAGCCAGCGTCGACAGCACGATACTGCAAGAGGATAGAGCTGTTGCGTCCACAGATGACGGTGGCAGTCCAAACGACGCTGTATGGGATGGGCGACTTAGTTATTTTACAAACAGAACCGAAGCGGCGTTGGTCCGGATCTGAAGCAGCTGGTCGTTCCGTGTTCTGTCCGAAAGGGGGACCGACAGTCTGGAGCTGACCAATCTACTTTTTCGTGGCGAATTGTGATTCAGATCTATTGGCAAGAAGGGTGCCAGCTCGAAGAAAAACCGTTAACCAGCTGTTTTACAAGGAGAGTCCTGCTTTTCTGAGGGATGAGGGCAACCCACTAGGGGGTATGGCAAAAACTATGAAGAGATCAACGAAAGGCGAGTTTATTCTTAAAAAACAGCGATTTAAAAGAGCCATAACCTAAGTTATGACTATAGCTTTTTGCATACCCCTTTTTTTCGTAAGCTTAGTCGTCACGCCGCCGTTTGAGCCGCTTGCTTAGACTCGGCTGGGCAATACCGAGCAGACGTGCGGCAATGGTCTGGTTACCGACAGCCCGCTCAAGAGCGGCATCGATCAACATCTCGCTCGCTTCACTTAAGGTCGGCAGCTCGTCAAGCGCGAGGAAAGGATTCCCCTGCTGCGGTTCTGCCGTCAACGGTTGGTTCTGGCGGTCCAGACGCTGGAGGAAGCTCTGCAACGACAGCACACCCCCCTGATGGAGGCTGACCGCATCGTAGATCATACCGCGCAGTTCGCGCACGTTGCCGGGAAAACTGTAGGTCGCGAGCAGGGTGGTCAGCTGAGGAGGCGGGGTCGGCCTGATCTTGCCCAGTTCGCTGGCCGCCTGATTCAGAAAATGATCGATCAGCAGCGGCAGATCATCATAGCGTTCGCGCAGCGGCGGCAGGGTCAGCTGGTGGGTCTGCAGACGGTAGTAGAGGTCACGGCGGAAGCTACCGTCGGCCACCTTGGCTTCAAGGTCGTAGTGGGTGGCACAGACCACCCGTGCCTGCAGATAATGGGGCTGATCGCTCCCCAGCGGGTAATATTCCCCCTCCTGCAACAGACGCAGCAGCTTGACCTGGCTGGTCAGTGACAGGTCACCGATTTCATCGAGGAACAGGGTGCCACCCGAAGCCCGCTCGATCATGCCGCCCCGGTCACGATCCGCGCCGGTGTAGGCCCCGCGCTTGTGGCCGAAGAGGGTGTCGGCAAAGCTGTGATCATCAAGTCCGGCGATATTGATGCCGACCAGCTCGCCGCTGACGCCACTGAGCTGATGAAGGATACGCGCCACCAGCTCCTTACCGACGCCGCTCTCGCCGAGAATCAGGATCGGCTGACGTGACGGCGCGACTGCTTCCAGATAACGGAACACGGCGAGCATTGCCGCATTGCGGGTCACCAGCGGGGCGAACAGTTCCGGTTCCTTAAGTTCGGCGGAGAAAAAATTGCGCCGCAGGCTGGCATTTTCGCGTTGCAGACGAACCAGCTGGACGGCGCGCCTGACACCGTCGAGAAGGCGCTGCTCATCCTCGGTCTTGACGAAATAATCGTAGGCCCCCAGGCGCATACAGCGCACAGCGGTTTCCAGCTGATTGAGGCCGGAGAGGATGATCACCGGCACCTGCGGATGGTCATTGGCGAGCTGCGTCAGGATCTCTTCTCCGGAGAGCTGCGGCATGGTCAGATCGAGCAGCACCACCCCGATATCCTGCTGCTGCATCAAGCCACTGACCTCGCGGCTATTGCTGCAGCAGATCAGGTTGGTCAAACCGCCGAGACTCTGCAGCATCCGGCTGAAACTGCGCAGCCAGGCCGACTCGTCATCGACCAGCAGCAGCGAAAATTCGGGATAGGTTTCAAGCTCCATCGCCCCCCCTTTTCTGTGGCAGGCTCATCCGCACCAGGGTTCCGCCGCTGACCTGCGGAACAAATTCAAGGTTTCCGTCGTGCTCCTGGATAATCTGGGCCGAAACCGACAGCCCCAGCCCGGTACCACCCTCTTCGCGGCGCGTGGTAAAGAATGGATCGGTCAGCTGGGGCAGATGTTCAGGCGCAATGCCGCGCCCCTGATCCTCGACCTCAACGATCACCCGCTCCTGTGTAGCCCGGGTTCTGAGTATAATCGCCTGCCGGCGGTTTGCCAACGCCTGAGAAGCGTTGATCAGCAGGTTGACGATAACCTGCTCGAGGCGCTGGCCATGGCCGGTCACCAGCGGCAGCCCGGCGTCCAGTTCGATGTGCAACTGATCGGTCGCTTTTTTCAGCTGGTTCTCGACCAGTCGATAGGCGCTCATCGCCACCTGGTTGAGATCGACATCCTTGGCTTGGGCGACATCCTCGCGCCGGGCGAAGTTCTTCAGGTCCTCGACAATCCATTTGATCCGCCCGGAACTCTTGAGCATTTCTTCAAGCATCTCAGGGATTTCATCGCGCAGCTGCGACCAGGGAATGCGCGCGGCGCGGAAATTACCCTGCTGCGCATAGTGTTCTTCCAACAGCGGCTCGATATCACGCCAGATACGCTGCAACTGGGCCAGGTCGAGCAGTAGCATGCCGTTGGGATTGTTGATCTCATGGGCCACCCCCGAGACCAGCACGCCCAGAGAGGCGAGCTTGTCGGCCTGGATCAGTTGCTGCTGATGGCGCTTCAGCTCAGCCATCGCCCGCTCCCGCTCCCGGATCTGCTCCTTGAGCGCGGCCGTGCGCAAACGGACCTGACGGCGCAACAGGGCCGACCACAACAGGGCCAGCAACAGGATAACAACCAGCGGGATCAGAATCGCCCCGCCGATGCGCAACACCCGGTTCAGTTCAAGCCCTTTCACTTCCGGCAGCGGACCGAGCCAGGCATTGAAGATCCGCCGGTACTCCCCCGACTGTTTGAGCAGGGCCAACCCTTCGGTCAACAGGGCGAGCATCTCCTGGTTACCGGCCTTGACGGCGAAGCCATAATCCTCGGCCAGCAACGGCCGACCGACCGCCTTGAGATTGGCGACCTGCAAGCGGCCGAGCAGGTACTCGCCGGCCAGTTTGCTGCCCAGTGCCGCATCATAATCGCCGATCGCCAGCAGGCGCAGCGCGTCTTCCAGCGAATCGACAGCCACCGCCTCGACCTTGAGCTGCGGACGCTCAGCGAGGTAGCTGGCCATGACGCTGTCGCGCACCACCAGCACCTGCTGCCCGGCCAGGGCCTCGAGCGAAGCATAGGGGGAATCGCGCCGTACCCAGAGCGACTGAAAGACCTGGGCGTGCGGCGGGGTATAGTCGAATTCAAGTTGCCCCTGCTTGCTGTAAGGCACCCCGGAGAGGATATCGACCTGGCCGGTCAGCAGCTGACGGCGCAGCTCGTGCCAGGGGGCATAGCGGAAGACCACCTCGACCCCCATTGCCGCGCTGATAGCGCGTCCAAGCTCGACATTGAGACCGTCCGGTTCTCCGGAAAAACCGACAAATTCGTAAGGGGGAAAATCGGGATCACAGCCGATAACGACCGGCCTTTGCGGCAATGGATCAGCCATGACCGCGAGTGGCAGCAGCAGAAAAAGCAGCCGAATTATGCAGAATAAACGCCCGTTGTTCATCGCCACATAGTCGATGAGCAACGGACCCTTGTCAATAGATTTGCGCTTGAATCAGAGCGCCGATTCTTCAGCCACAGTCACCGTTTCCCAACGGCGAAACTGCTTCTTCTCCAGCGCCAGGGAAAACAGCCAGGCGGAGACCAGTGCGGTCAGCGCCTGGCGGGTTAAGCCACCGAGGAGAAAGATAATCAGGAGCGTCAGCAGCAGGACGGCCCTGACGGCCACGATCTTCTGAGCACAACAAAACTATCTCTTTCTCCTTGAGAATATAAAATATAGAAATAAGCATTCACACATAAAGCTATGTGCAATAGAAATTAACTCCCATTTCGTTAGCTCAGGGTTAGATTCCGGTTAAATTATTCACAGTGCCAAAAATCCTCAGGAAGTTTTCACACTACGTTGATATTTCACAACAAATATCTTTTATTCAGCAAAAAGTGGTGGAATATTCCATGTCTTTAATCTATCCTGAGTGGCGTTTTTCTTCCCCCGTCTTCATGATCAAAATCGTCAGCAAGAACAGGGGGCAGCCATTATCACAACTTATTATTTGATTCAGGAGGGTACCGATGAAAAAGTTTTTGACCTTGCCAGTCCTTTTGTTTGTCCTGCTGCTTTTCGTTGGCTGTAACAGCCAGACAGCTCAGGTCTCGCCACAGAAACAATCGCAAAAGCCGATCGCCGTTCTTATCGATGACGGCAACCTTGAAGGGCAGACCGCAGATCAGAGAGCCGAACTCGACAGGGTTCTGCAGTGGATGGAAAGAGACATCGTCAAACAGCTGAGCCGAGCCGGTTTCGATGCGAAACTGCTGAACAGCAAAAAAGAGTTTCAGGCAGAGATGGGCGTCATGTGGAAAATGACGGTCAAGAATTTCAATGCGGGCAACCGTGCCCTGCGTGCCTTCGTCGGTTATGGCGCCGGAGCTTCATCTCTGGATATGACCTATACCCTGGTTGATGCCAAGGGTAAAAAAATTGAGCAGTGGGATGACGGTGTCGGCTCATCCAAGGGCGGAACCTACTGTGCCCAGACACTCAACAGACGTAATGTCAAGCGTCTCGCTGACAGCCTCTGAACGAGAGGCTGAGGATAAAAAATCGGGCGAAAACGACGTTCAACAGGCTGGTTCCGCCAACAGGAACCAGCTTTTTTTTGTCCGGCGCTTTTCCTTTGCGGAACCTTTCTTATACAATTGACAGAAATGATCAGGAACAATAACAGGCCCTTCTGCCATAAGAAAGCGATCCGCCATGGGTATCATCGACGACCTTCTTGCGCATATTGAACTGCCACGCATGATTCGCGTCAGGCAACTGTTTGACAGCACATCTGTCAGCGACATTGCGGCAGAGATTCACAATCAATTGGCCTCATTCAACGCAACTCAGCCACTCCGTCCCGGCATGAGAATCGCCCTGGCGGTCGGCAGCCGTGGCATGAACCGCCTGCCGGAGCTGGTCAGTGCACTTGTCTGCGAATTGCGCCGCTATGGTGCCGAACCTTTCATCGTCCCGGCGATGGGGAGTCACGGTGGAGCAACTGCCGAAGGACAACTGGACGTGCTGGAAGCCCTGGGCGTTACAGAAACCAGCGCGGGTTGCCCGATCATCTCTTCGATGGAGGTGGTAGAGATCGACCGCCTTGAAAATGGCCTACCGGTGCTGATGGACAAAGCGGCGCTGCAGGCTGACGGCATCGTCATCATCAACCGGATCAAGCCGCACACCAGTTTCAGCGGCCCGATCGAAAGCGGCCTGGTCAAAATGCTCTCCATCGGCCTGGGGAAGCAGAAGGGGGCCGATTCCTGCCACGCCATGGGTTTCGGCAGCATGGTGGAAAACATCGTCACCATGGCTGAAATCAAGATCGCCAAAACACCAATCCTGTTCGGCGTAGCGACCATCGAAACGCTTATGACAAGATCTGCAAAATTGCACTGCTCCCGGCGGCCAGAATCGTCGAAGAGGAACCGGCTCTGCTGGCTGAAGCACGTCAGGCGATGCCACGCATCCTGTTTAATCCGCTTGATGTGCTGGTCGTCGACCGGATGGGCAAGAACTACTCAGGCACCGGTACCGACCCCAACATCACCGGCCGCGCCGCCACCCCCTTTGTTCGGGCCGAGCAGAAGATCAACAAGATGGCGATTCTCGACCTCAGTGAACCGAGTCACGGCAACGCCACCGGGGTCGGCCTGGCCGACATCTGTACCCGGCGCCTGGTCGACAAGATCAACTTTGACGCGACCTATGCCAACCACATCACCTCGACCGAACTGAGTCACGGCAAAATCCCGCTGACCATGAACAACGACCGCCTCGCCATCCAGCTGGCGGTCAAGACCTGCAACGTCCTGGATCCAGCGCAACTGAGACTGGTCAGAATTCCCAATACCCTGGAACTGGGGACGATCATGATTTCGGAAGGATTATTGGCAGAAGCGCAGGCCCATCCCCAGATTGAAATTCTGGGGGGCTCGCAGGGCTGGGAATTTGATAGCGAAGGCAATCTGAAAGATCTTTAGAACATAAATAAAAAAATCTACCCAAAAGCCTCCAAACAACGAGTTGTAAAAAGATCAAGGGCTTAGGACGTAAAGCGAAGCCGCATCCGGCTCCGCTTTAACGATGAATAATGGTCAGGAAAAAGCTTTAGCACGATTCCTGTCGTTTAAAGATGGGCCTTTACCAGTTGACGCAGTGGCCGAGTTGGGTGACCTATCAGTTTGCTGAGCACATGGCTGTCATCAAACAGAGCCCCTTGGGATGCACCTGCATCTGAGTCTGCCAGCACACCGGCCAATGGTGCCGGCAGCCCGGCTTCTTCGAGTGCCTGAGCAAAATCAGCCTCTTCCATATTGATGTATGGCACAGTCTTTCCGGATTCTTCACTAATGATTGTGCAAAATTCCGCCAAGGTATAGCTTTCATCACCTGCCAATTCATAAACCTTACCACTTTGAGAACCTTCACCAGTAAGAACCACTGCTGCAGCCTCTGCATAATCTTCTCGAGCGGACGAACTGATTTTTCCCTCCTTTGCACAGCCAATGAAGCCTCCGTTTGCCAAAGATGGGGCAATACTGGCCAGATAGTTTTCCGTATACCAGCCATTACGTAACAGAACGTGGGGAATATCTACTTCTTTCAGATACGCTTCCGTCTCGAAATGTTCTTCTGCCAGTGCTAATGGAGACTTATCAGCATTCAACAGGCTCGTGTAAGCGACTAACTTCACTCCCGCCTGCTTCGCCGCACTAATCACATTTTTGTGCTGGGACGTTCGTTGCCCCACTTCGCTGGATGAAATCAGCAGCAGCTTGGAAATACCCTCAAGAGCAGGTCCCAAAGTCTCGGGTTTAGAATAATCGGCGTAGCGGATCTCAATGCCCAAAGTCTTCAAGGATTCAGCTTTTTCGACATTTCTCACCAGAGCAACAATCTGCTCTGCTACCGTTCTTTTCAGTAAATGTTTAATGACTAAGTGGCCCAACTGACCAGTCGCACCAGTAACTGCAATCATAGCTTTTCTCCTCTCGCTGTTATCAATTTACTCGACTAAGAGTAGCTTGCCACGTAAACTTACGAATTGTAAGTACGCACTTTTTTGTAAGTGTTATTTTTTTCTGATGGAGGTGTCAGACATGAATAAATTAGCGGAACAAAAGGTGAATGCTTCCCTGACAGACAAGTTAAGCCGGGGAAATGTGCTGGCCAAGGAATGCCCGTCACGCAGCATTTTACAGGATGTGACCAATCGGTGGGGGGTGCTGGTCCTGTTTTCACTCCTTGGCGGTACTTACCGCTTCAATGAACTGCGAAAAAAAATCACCGGCATCAGTGAAAAAATGCTGTCACAAACGTTACAGGCATTAGAGGCAGACGGATTTGTTTTACGCATTGCTCATCCTGTCATTCCGCCCCATGTCGAGTATCAACTGACGGATCAGGGTAAAGTCATCGCTGGTAAAGTTGAAGATCTTGTCAACTGGATTGAAGTGAATCTAGAAGATATTCTCAGCTCGCAAAAGAGCTATGACGACCGCAAAACAAGAAAGGAAAGTTAAGCACGCAAAGTTTTCAAAAGAAGTTACACAGATACAGAATCAGAGATATGTTTTGCCGCCGATATAGGTGCGCTTGAAATAGGTGCTGTTGAGACTGGCAACCCGTACGGTCTTGCCCGGGCGTGGGGCGTGAATAAACTGTCCATCGCCGATATACATGCCGACGTGGGTAACCCTCGTCCCACCTTTGGTCGCAAAGAAGACCAGGTCCCCCTTTTGCAGCTGAGCCTTCTTGACGCTGGTCCCGGCATCAAACTGGGCCCGGGAGTTACGCGGCAGATCCAGCCCGTTAAGGCGATAACTGACCATCATCAATCCACTGCAGTCAAAACCGGTCTTTTCGCTCTCGCCCCCCCAGCGGTAGGGAACACCAAGAAAACGGCTGGTGGTTTTGACCAGTTCGTCACGCAGATCTCCGCTTCCGCTTTTCTCGATACGGACAACGGCATAATCTTCGGGCAGCACAATGAAGAAACGCTCGATCAGCCCCTGGCTCTGCAACTCCTGAGCATAGGTGCGGGCCTGATCGTATTGGGTATAGTTGCCGAAACGGACCTTGTAGAGTCCCGATTCGTGAAGGAAGTAATAGGCGTCGATACCGCGATTCTTGAGCATGGCTTCAAACTGGACCGCGTTGTCCAATTGACCGAAGGCCCCCACCTGAATGGAAAAGCCAAGTGTTTCAAGCGGCTTCTTGACCTGTTGAGTGATAACCTCCGCCAGGAGATCTTCGGCCTCCCGAACCATCACAGAACCGCTGTCAGAGACAGAGACAGCGTCATCCGACTGAATCATCGGCGTCCTGGGCGTACAGGAACAGACAAACAACAAAAACAGGAGCAGAAGGCGCAGTATCATTGATTCCGTGACTGTGACAGAGGTTTGCGACTATGATTGAATACAGTTCGCTAATTCTATATCAAAATCGATGATATGTAACAACAGGATAGAACGGATCTCTTCAGCCAGGGAATGTCCCGATCGCTTCCCCTGCCCGACCTCGTCAAGAGCATTCTGCAGTAAGTTGCTCAAACGCTGGTGCTCGTCGCGGTGCTTTTGCGGGAATTGCCCCCCCAGCGACTCGATGACATGAATTTCGTGGTCAAAGTGGCGGATCAACCCCTGAACGATCTGTTCAAGATAACCTTCATTTTCCGGAGAGGAAAAATAATGCAGCAACAGGAGATCCACATTGTTGTGGTCCACATCGATCTCGAGAATCCCGACTTTGGTCGCCCCGTACCACATAACCCCTCGTCAGATGAATATCAGTATCAGTAAAATTATTGCATTGAGTATATCAGCTTCCTCTGATTTCGCTCTGAATAGCGGACATTACTGTCCGCATTTTTTACATCAGCCCCAGCCGCTTGCGTAAAAGCGGGAACAACGTTTAAATATGGGAAAGAAACCAGGGAGCAGCAGGCATTATGAAACCGTACAAAATCTTTGCTAGCGACATTGAAAACAGCGCCCTCGATCAGTTCTACAGCGCTCTCAAGCAAGACTTCAGTGTCCGTGGCGCGCTGATGCCGGACGCCCACACCGGCTATTCGCTACCGATCGGGGCCGTTGTCGCCACCACCGGCGTGATCCTGCCGGCCTGGGTCGGATATGACATCGGCTGCGGCATGTGCGCGGTGCCGACCAGCTTCAAGCGCAGTGCTATTGAACAAAACGCCGAAAAGATCTTCAAAAGCCTCTACTGCGCCATTCCAACCGGCTTTGCCCACAACAAAAATGACAGCAGCTGGGACTGCAAACACCTGCCACACAGCAAAATGCTCGCCGAGCTGTTCAACAAGAACGGCCCCAAACAGCTCGGCTCCCTCGGCTCAGGCAATCATTTCATCGAGATCGGCTACGACGAGGAACAGCGTATCTGGATTATCATCCACTCGGGATCGCGCAATATCGGTCACTCGGTCGCTACCCACTACATGAAGCTGGCTGCCGGCGGTAAGGCCAGGGAAGGCCATTTCGGCTTTGCGACAGACAGCAAGGAAGGACGCAACTACATCATCGACCAGGCCTTCTGCCTTGAATTCGCCCTGGCCAACCGCTATGAGCTGATCCGCCGCACTGTCCGCGAGATTCAGCATTACTGTTGCGGCGACGCCGAGTGGAGCCTGCTGATCAACCGCAACCATAATCACGCTGAACAGAAGGGGGACTGGTGGATTCACCGCAAGGGCGCGACCCACGCCGAAGCGGGGATGACGGGGGTGATTCCCGGCAACATGCGCGACGGCTCTTTTATTGTCGAAGGCAGAGGGAACGCCGAAGCGCTCTGGTCAAGTTCGCACGGGGCGGGGCGCTCAATGGGCCGCAAGGAAGCCAAGCGCCAGATCAAGATGAAGCAGTTTTCCGACAGCATGTACGGCATCACCGCCAGGGTCGAACCTGCAACCCTCGACGAAGCGCCCTTCGCCTACAAGAACATCAACAGGGTCATGGAGCTGCAGAAGGAGCTGGTCATCGTCCGCCACCATGTCACCCCGCTGATCAATATCAAGGGCTGAGTTTAAAATCGATCATACGTTCTGCTCGTTTAATGATATAGTTTTCTCTATATTAGTTGCCATCCGGAAACTTCGGAGGGCAACGCGTAAGTTTTCAGATTGGAAACGAGAATTTTTTTGTCATAGCAAGAAAATCAAGGGTTTGTGCGGAGGCGTAGTACTTTACGCCGCACAAGCAAACCCGCAGATTGACGCTGCTATGGCGAAAAAGGGCCGTTTCAGGATGAAAGCTATATTAGATTTCAAGGCGGAGGAAACATATGAAGACCTGGGGTTCCATTGTCGTAACACTGGCGTTTGTCATTATTGCCTCGATTGTTTCGGTCAACCTGTGGTCCGAAAAAGAGGAAACCATCCCGGAAGCCGTTGCTCTGCAACTGAATGAGCAGATGACGGTCGCTCAGTTCGGCGAGGTGAACGGCCTCGAGAAACCGGTCCTCAAAGAGGTTTTCGGCCTGAGTTCGCCGGATCAGATGCAGCAGCCGATCAGCGCTTTCGGCATGTCGCTGGAGCAGGTCGCCGAGAAGGTCGGCAAGAAGCAGGCCCTGGCGGAAGAGAGCGCCAGCAAGAACTGGTTCAAGATCCCGCTCAAGTTCGCCCTCTGGTTTATCTTTATGATTCTCTGCTTTGTCCTGCTGCTGAAACGTAGGATCAACAAAAAGACCCGGCTGGTCCTCTATGGCTGCGGCTTCACCCTGTTCGGAGTGATCCTCGGCGCCGACCCGAGCCCGATGGGGACGGTCAAGGACGCCATCGTTCTCTATGCGTCGCATGGCGTTGTCTTCATGCCGCGCCTGATCGCCTTCCTGATCTTTATGGCGACGGTCATCCTGGCCAATAAGTTCATCTGCTCCTGGGGCTGCCAGATCGGCACATTGCAGGACTTCATCTTCCGCCTCAATCGCAATGCCAAAGACTCCGGCGCGGGAAGCCTCCCGCAATTCAGGATCCCCTTTGTGATCAGCAACAGCATCCGCGTGCTGTTCTTCATCGCCCTGATCTGGGTCGCCTTCACCTGGGGCACCGACCTGACCCATGAGATCGATCCGTTCAAGATCTTCAAACCGCTGGTCATCGGTCTTTTCGGCGGCATCTTCATCCTCGCCATCATGATCCTGAGCCTTTTCACCTACCGCCCCTGGTGCCACCTGTTCTGCCCCTTCGGCCTGACCGGTTGGGTGGTTGAGAAGGTCAGTCTGTTCCGCATCAAGGTCAACTACGACGCCTGCATCTCTTGCCATGCCTGTGAAAAGGCCTGCCCGAGCACGGTCATGGGCGCGATCCTCAAGCAGGACAAAGTGACTATCCCGGACTGCTTCTCCTGTGGGAACTGTATCGAATCCTGCCCGACCGACGCGGTCAGCTTCAGCATCGGCCGCAGAAGCAAACCGCCGGAAGACAAGTTTCAGGAATAAACATATTGAACAGGTCCAGCCTCCAGGAACCCCTCTCCCGTCGGGGAGAGGGGCAGGAGTGAGGGGCAATTTCCATGGAGCACAGCGGTGACTTACAGATAACAGATGCCGACACAAGTCTTTTTCGGCAGCAACTGCATCATTGACAACAGCCACGCGTTAACCGGCTACGGACAAAAAGCGCTGATCGTTACCGGAAGAAACTCGGCGAAGAGCAACGGTTCGCCAGCGGATATCATCAAGGCGTTAAACGACGAGTCGCTCGACTATATCATCTTCGATAAAGTCATGACCAACCCAACGGTTGAGATCTGTTATGAGGGCGCCGCCTTAGCCAGAGAGCATCAGGCTGTTCGCAACATGCGTCCTGGCTGGTTATCTGTCCGGAACCTTCGAATAGAGAGATCTTTGCGTTGAAAGTTCTTTGTTCAATCAGCCCGCGATCAGTCGCCAGACCAAGGCGACGCAAGCGCAGATGACAATCCCGAAAACGATCGGCATAAATGTCGCAACAACTGTCCACTTCGCGCTCTTGGTCTCTTTCCAGATGGTATAGATGGTCGTCGAACAGGGATTGTGACAGAGACTGAAGAGCATCAGGCATACGGCTGTCAGTGTCGACCAGCCACCTGCATGTAAAAGCATGACCAGCGATGAGTTGTTACTCGCATCGAACATAACGCCAGCACCCTGTTCGCCGACACCCGAAACGCCTGTCACCATGACCGTGAGCATGAGAATTGTCGGGATAACGATCTCGTTAGCCGGAATCGCGACAATGTAGGCGACCAGGATAACGCCATTTAAGCCGATGACCCAGCCGATCGGATCAAGCCCCTGAACGAGCCATTCGGCAATTGAAAGCCCGCCAAATTTGATATTGGCGATACTCCAGAGTACGATCCCTGCCGGAGCAGCAAAGACGATAGCGCGCCACAGGACGATCAGGGTCCGGTCGATCAATGAGGTATAGAGAGTCCTCAGGATCTGCGGCGGGCGATAAGGGGGCAGCTCCAGACTGAAGGTCGAAGCTTCTCCTTTAAGCACTGTCCGTGACAGCATCCAGGACGAAAGAAAGGTCAGAAAAACACCGAACAGGGCAACGGCAAGAACCGAACCGGTCGCGACAAGGGTCCCGAAACCTGGAGCGGCAAAAGCGCCGAGGAAAATGGTCGCCAACAGAATCTGCGTCGGCCAGCGGCCGTTACATAAGGCAAAGTTGTTGGTGATTATGGCGATCAAACGTTCGCGCGGCGAATCGATAACCCGGGTTGCCACGATGCCTGCGGCGTTACAGCCCCAGCCCATGCTCATCGTCAGCGCCTGCTTACCGTGAGCGCCGACGCGCTGGAAAAGGTTGTCGAGGTTGAAGGACACCCGGGGCAGATAACCGAAATCCTCAAGTAATGTGAACAGAGGAAAGAAAATTGCCATCGGCGGCAGCATGACGCTGACCACCCAGGCGGTCGTCAGATAGAGCCCGTCGACCAGCACTCCAGAAAGCCACCAGGGCAGGTGGAGCAGATCAGAAGCTATGTGCTTTATAAATGGGTGGCCCATATCGAGCAGGATGGTCGCCAGCCAGCCGGAAGGAACGTTAGCGCCGGCAATCGTCAGCCACAGGACGATCGCCAGAATCAGCACCATGGTCGGGAAGCCGGTCCAGCGATTGGTCAGAAACCAGTCGAGGCGCCGTTCCCACGACAGCCGGTGAGAAACCCCGCTCTGATCGAGATTTCTTGATGCGATGCGGTTCGATTCGGCATAGACATCTTCGATCCAGCGATCACGGACGCCGGGCGGCAACCCCAAGCGCAGTTTCTCCGCATTCTTGACAATATCTTCACCAGTCATAGTTTCTCTGACCGTTTCTTTCATCGGTTCAGGATGCGGCATGGTCGGCAGCCAGGTTCCCTATGGCTCCGGAAGCGACTGCTTCGATAATCTGTGGATCGCCTTCAAGAAGACGCATGGCGATCCATTCACGGTGCGGAACATTAGGATAGGCCGCTTCGAGCTCCGCGGTAATCTGCTCCATCGCTTCACGCAAACCGGGAACCTCATATTTGAGTTTCTGTGGTGTGGTCAGTGTCGTGCCGCTGGCCATGTTGCCGATTTCCTCAAGCAGTCGGTCTATCCCCACCCCCTGACGAGCGGCAGAGAGAACGACGGGCACCCCCAGGTCACGGGCCAGACCACGATCATCGACGGTAATCCCATGAGCCTTGGCCTCATCGATCAGGTTGACACAAACAACAACCCGATGACTGATCTGCAGAACCTGAAGAGCCAGATTGAGATTGCGCTCGAGGCGGGTGGCATCGATGACGACAACAGTTACGTCGGGTCGGCCGAAAAGGATGAAATCGCGGGCGACCTCCTCATCATCGGTGGCCGAAAGCAATGAATAGGTGCCCGGCAGATCGACAATCTTGTATCTCTTTCCATCAAGAGAAAATCCCCCTTCTGCGCGGGCGATGGTTTTTCCCGGCCAGTTTCCGGTATGCTGATGAAGGCCGGTAAGCGCATTGAAAATGGTACTTTTGCCTGTATTCGGATTTCCCGCCAGGGCGATGACATAATCGCTCTGACCCAGTCGCATGCCGAGCTTCTCCAACTTGGAAACGGACGCGACCGGACAGCTGGCACAGGACGATGTACAGTTTTCAGCCATTTTTATCATCCTTCAGTTTACGAATCAGCACCCGGTCTGCCTGTTCCCGGCGCAGGGCAATTGAAGCCCCGCGGACGCGATATGCTGTCGGGCTGCCGGAGGGGCTGACAAGATCAATCGAGATATCGGTCTTTGGCACAAAGCCAAGATCGAGTAGGCGATTGCGTTCCAGTCCGCGGCAGAGTGGAGACAGACGGACAATCGCAGCATGTTCGTCATCTTTTAAACTGGAAAGGCGAGCCAACGATTCATCATAACTTTCCCCTTCGGCCAGTGGCACGACGGTGATTTGCCGCGCAACAGCCAGAGACAGGCTGAACTCACAGCCCTCAATGGCAACCCTGAACAGCTGCTCATCCTGAGCAATAACCCGCAAGACGCTTAACGGCGCGATGCTGGCAGCAGCGATCTGGGCGTAGAGTTGGGGAGGCTCGTCCTCGACATGGACAACGCGACCTTCCCAGCCGACACAGTAATTGGTCAGCTGTTGCCCGACTTTCGGCGGCATAAGACCGGACGCGGTCGGAATCGGGTCGCCATGCGGGTCAAAACGCGGATAGTCCAGTTCTCGATCGAGTCTATCGACATCAGCAGGCGTCAGCTTGTGTTCCTCGATATGGGCCTGCTCATGCCACTTGCTCTCATGCACCCCGGTCTTACTCGCCAGATAGGTTTCGTACAGACGGTGAGCACGTAAAACATGCAGAGCATATTCCTGGCCTGTGGCCGTCAGTTTCAGCGATCCCGGTCCAATCAGCTCTGCTGTTTCCAGATCACTGAGCAGACTGTCAGCTTCAGCCTGGGCAAGGGCCAGTTCAGCAGCCACGGATTCTCGCGAAACTGGGCATTTTTCATACTCGTTGTTAGCGAGATACTTGAGCGTATCCTGTATCAGTATTTGTTCTCTCATAAATCTCAGCTTACCAGAATCATCAGGGAAAAACACTGGTTGGAAGGGCTTTAATAAATTTCTATCAACAGATTCCGGGAAGGAATCCCGCGTAAAATTACCAGAAGGCTGACAAAAACTATTTTCAAGCGTCAGATCAACGACACCACCGCCTGCCAGATCAATCTCAGTGCCATCAGCGACAGCACGATTTTGAAGATCCGCCCGAAGTTGTGATCCGACATGCGGCGCAGAAGTTTGAGGCCGATAAAGGTGCCGATAGCGCCGCTGCAGATCATCGCGATCAGCAGTGGCAACCAGGGAATCAGATTGAACCCGGCGTTCTGAAAAACCACAATCTTACAGATATGCTGTAACGACATCGCCGCGGCAAAGGTGGCAACGGTTTTGAAACGGTCACTATGCAGCTGCTTGATAAAGGCTGCAACAATGGGGCCTGAGGCTCCGACAAACAGGGCCAGAAAGGTCGTTCCGCCACCGGCAACAACCGTCCCGAATTTTCCCAGA
This sequence comes from Geopsychrobacteraceae bacterium, assembly GCA_963676795.2. Taxonomy (GTDB): domain Bacteria; phylum Desulfobacterota; class Desulfuromonadia; order Desulfuromonadales; family Geopsychrobacteraceae. The sequence continues at coordinate 130,229 of CAXXTB010000001.1, forward strand.
ATCATCTTCGGCAGTTGCGGTCCCCAGCACAGGTAAAGGATAAAAAGGGCGATGCTCAGATACATTGCAAGCGGCGGAAGCGCGACCAGGACATACTGCCCGAAAAACGAACCGATGATCGCCCCGAGTAGATAGAGTCCAATAAACTTCCAGTCGATATGCCTGAAGCTCAAGGTTGCCCGCCCCGCATTGGAGCCGAGCTGCACCACCCCGTGAAGCGGAATAATCAACTGCGGGGGAAGCAGCTGGGCCATCAGCCCAAGTAGCATGACACCACCACCGGCACCGAGGCTGGCGGTCATCAACGAGGTCAGCAAAGAGACACTGATCAGGAAGATTCCGACAACTGGCGAGATTCCGTTAAAAAACGATTCGAACATACTAGCGCTTCCCGGAAGAGTCAAAAAAGCCACATTCCATCAATATATCGGAATATAGCCACCTATTTACTGGCCGTCAATCAAGCCTGATGACAATATAGCCTGGCAGGTAAAATCTTGTTCATACAGCTGCCGACTGATCAGTTTCTGTGGTCAGCTAACGGCTGATAATCCCTTTCATCCCGCCACTGGTCAGAGCAGCGATATTCAACAGCACCTGCGGAAAGGAGAGTCCACCGGGGCAGGCGATATAGCGCGGTTCCCAGAGCGGATCAAACTTTTCCTTATAGGCGCGCAGCCCCTCAAAATTATAGAAATGCTCCCCCTGATTGTAGATGAATGCGCCGACCTTATGCCAGAGGGGGGCAAAAGGACGATTTTCGAGACCGGAAAGAGGTGCCATACCCAGATCAAAACAACTATAGCCCTGTTCCCTGGCCCAAAGGATCAGTTCGATAAACAGGTAATCCATAATCCCGTTTGGGCTGTCGGGACGATAACGCATCAGGTCGATGGCAATCTCTTTTTTCCCCGCCCCAGGCCACAGGTTGACGAAAGCGACAATCTGCTCTCCCTGACGAACCAGGGCGGCCGGAAAGTGCCGCAGGAACTTTTCGTCGAAACAGCCGAGGGAAAACCCTTTTTCCCGGACATTCTTGGTTGCCAGCCAGCTGTCGGAAATCTCTTTCAGATCCGGCAGAAGAGCTCCTACAGCTTCTGCTTCGACCACCTCAAAGCGGTAACCTTCATTCTCCATCTTGCGCAGGGTCGTACGCATATTGCCGCGCCGTTTCCCTTCCATGGAAAAACCGGCCAGATCGACTTTGGCGGTCTCGCCAAACTTGAACAGAGCCAGCCCCATATCAAGGTAGAGGTGAAGCAGTTCCGGGCCGACTTCGTAGAAGATCGTCTGCCCGCCATGCTCTTCAACCATTTCGCGAAACTGCCAGGCCAGATCACGGGCAACCGTGGGTTCCGCAACCGGATCGCCCATTGAAACCCAGGATTTTTTTTCTACTCCGTACATAATGAAACCATCTTTTCCGGGAGAAAAAAGCAGCGATTTATCCCCCATAAAAGCGAGATTAGCCATGGCATTACCCTTCTCACCGACAACCAGAGCCGCCTGTGCAAGGGCTTCAGCGTCCGGCAGATCCGGATTCACGGCAGCCGGTTTAAGAAGGCGCGCCAGAGCGTAGAGCAGCAACAGAATCCCGCTGCCGACAGCCGCCCGCAGAAAACGAGAGGCTTCGCCGCGAAAGGAAAAATGCCACCAGAGTTCATGACTGTAGTCGACATGCTTGTAGGCAAAGAGCCCGAGCCAGGCCGAACAGAGCAGCACGATCAGGATACTGGCAATCCAACCGGCACTGAAGGTTTCGGCGAACAGTGAAGATTTGCGGAAAAAGTAACTGCGGCACGGCCACAACACGGCCAGCAGCACCAGCAACAGGATCGCTTCCTCGTAGTCCCCCCCCTTGAGCAGAGAAAAAAGCACCGCAACGGCAAGCAGGATCAGCGTCAGAAGATAGGCCGCATCAAGACGGCGTTGCAGGCCACGCGCCAGGAGCAGCAAAATGGCGCCAATCAGGCTGCCAAAAAAGTGAGAGATTTCAACAACCGGCAATGGCATGAATTCATGCAGCCAGTGCATCCGTTCGGGCACCGACGGTGTTGCCCCTGAAAAGAGCAGGATCGCCCCGGCGACGAAGATTGAAACGGCCAGCAACTGGGGAACCAGCAGACTTCCCCAGCCGCTGACCACCCTGACGACCCGGCTGACACCGGAGCGGCGCTGATAGAGTTCATGACCGACCATCATCACCGTCGCACAGCACAGAGGCAACAGGTAGTAAATGGCCCGATAGAGCAGCAGGGCGCCAAGTAACTGCGAGGCCGGAATCCCCGGCAACATCAGCAGCATCAGCGACTCAAAAACGCCTAAACCGCCGGGGACGTGGCTGATCAGCGCAACCAGCTGAACAAGCAGGAAAACCCCGAGAAAATGAAACAGCGAGATATCGCTGTATGTCCCGACCAGCACATAGAGGACGCTGCCGGCCAGCAGCCAGTCGGCGATTCCGGCAACCAGCTGGGCGAGCCCCAGCGGCAGTGTGGGCAGTTCAAATTCCCGGCTGGCAACCCTGATCGTATCGCGCTTCAACCCGAGCAGCAGCAGGTAACCAAGACAGATCAGCAGGCACACCCAGCCCAGCGGATGAGCGGAATGAAACGGGAGATGAAGCGAAGCGGGCAAGGCGAGTGGTTCACCGATAAAGACGATGGCGGCAACGGCCAGCAGCCCCAGCCAGAAGGAGGTTACGGTAAAACCGACCAGCTTGAGGATCTTCTCCCCGGCCAGCCCCCAGCTGGAATAAAACCGGTAGCGCACCGAGGTGGCCATCAGCAACGACAGGCCAATGGTATTGCCAACGGCATAACTGACAAAGGAGGCCAGCATGACCTTGCCGGGAGCCAGTTTTTCGCACAGGTAACGAACCGCCATCAGATCGTAGCTGGTCAGCACCAGATAGCTGACAGCGGTCAAAACCAGGGCAGCCAGCAAGCGGCTGCCGGGCACGACATGAACTTCCCTGACGATATCCTGATAATGGAATGAGCCCAAAGTATGATGGAGAAGCCAGAGCGCCAGGCCAAAAATGACCAGTGCTGCAACAGCCCATAAGCTCCGCTTGAGGGTTTGCATCGCCGATTCCTGTTGATGAGAAGTCATGCCGTCTCCCCGAACAGAGGGAAACCTTCAACAATTAACAGAAGAGATCAGCAGAAAGCAAATATTGAGACGGAAATCAGCAAGAAAAGTAGCCCTTGACCTCTGTCCGGTCGAGGCGTATGTAGATGCGGCACAGTATTCCACCAAGATTTCGACAGAGCTTATTCTAGATGATAGTCACCAAACGGCCATCCGGCCTGCGCCTTATTTGCATGTATCGCGGCACCATTCTGCAGGCGATCAAAACCAAGGTTCTGGTCACCTTCATCATTGCCATCGCCGTCACCTCGAGCCACGCTAAACTCTACCACCTGAAGATCACCATGACCAGCGTCCCGTTCAACCTGATCGGCCTGGCCCTGGCGATCTTTCTAGGCTTTCGCAACAACGCCTGCCACGACCGCTTCTGGGAGGGACGCAAGCTGGGGGATGCTAGTCATCGTCACCCGCAACCTGACCCGTCAGATCCTCACCCTGATCGATAGCGACAAAACGCATACCAAGCACACCCCGCTGCAGCAGCGCATGGTCTATCAGATCATCGCCTTCAGCCATACCCTGCGCCACCACCTGCGCGACAGCCGCGATTTCCCTGAGATTCAACCCTTTCTTGCCGCTAACGAACAACAGGCTGTAGAAAGCGCCTTTAACCGCCCCAACCGTATCCTCAGTAACCTCGGCGACAACCTGCGCTGTGCCCTGAGTGAAAAGAGCATCGATCCGTTTCTGCTGCCAGAACATCGACCAGCTCGGCGTCATCCTCGGTGCCTGCGAGCGGATCAAGAACACGCCGATCCCCTTTACCTACACGGTACTGCTCCACCGCACCGCTTACCTCTACTGTTTCCTGCTCCCCTTCGGCCTGGTCGACAGCCTGGGGTTCATGACTCCCTTTGTCGTCGCCATCATCGCCTACACCTTCTTCGGCCTCGATGCCCTGGGCGATGAGATCGAAGAGCCGTTCAGCCTCTGTGCCAACGACCTGCCGCTCAGCGCCCTGTCAACCACCATCGAACGCGACCTACGCGCCGCCCTGGGCGAAACCGACCTGCCGCCGGTGGCTATGCCGATTGACAAAAGACTTTATTAAAGACAAAAAAAGCGCCATTCCGATTTACGGAATGGCGCTTTTAGCTAACTGGCGACCTGTTTAAGCGAGGATCTCGTCGACAACAAAATCGACGATCACCTCTGGATCATTCAGATCGAGCAGTGGGACATCAAGCTGCAGATCGCTGTCATCACTAGCAACAGCGATAACGTTGGCGTAGGGGGTATCGGTGGTGCCGTAGAGCAGTTCGCCGTGGCCGCTGCGATGGACCTCGATCTTCGGTACCGTGCTGTTTTTGAACCCTTCGATGACGACGATGTCGACATCGGGGAAGTAACCGATCAGCTCTTCGAGGCTCAGTTCCGCCTCGAGCCGTTTCATCAGCGCCAGCTTGGTGCTGGAGGCGACCAGTACACTGTCGGCTCCGGCGGCCGTGAAGCGGTAGCTGTCCTTGCCCGGCTTGTCGACCTCGAACTTGTGAGCGTCGTGTTTGATCGCACCGACCCGGTAGCCGCGCTGTTTGAGCAGACCGATCACCTGCTCGACCAGAGTGGTCTTTCCGGTCCCGGAGAGACGGGCGACAAATGCAATAACCTTTGGCATTAGTCGCTATTACTCGCAGGTAATCTCTTGCTTGGTGACTGCTTCCGACTTGACCCGGTCGAGAAGTTCGGCAAGGGTCGCCTTGACGTTTTCGCGGATGTCGCCAGCCACGATAATATAGAGCAGGTCATCCCCCGGCTTCAGTTCTCCACCGAAAGCCTCGATAGCCACCTTGTAGATGCCCGGGGCTCTCTCGTATTCCTGGCGCAACTCTTCGATACGCGCATGATCAGGGGTGACGCGCACTTCGGCAACCGGCAGGCCACCTTCGCGGGTTGTACCACGGACGATACCGTTATGGCTGAGGATCATGCCGACGTTGCGGACAAACTCCGGGTCCTGCTTCCATTCATTGATCTGTTTAGTGATATCCATTCTTTGTTCTCCTGTCAAAATACAATCACCCCCCTGCTCGTAAACTCGCTTCCCCCCTATTTTATAGGGGGGACTGAGGGGGGTCTTAATTTCGTTTCCTGCCTCAAACTTCAAAGCTGTTATCCTACCGCCAGACTGAGTGAAAAGTCGAGCACCAGTGCGGTTTCCTCCGCTGCAAGCCCTTCAGTATCGCCATCGAGGATGACCAGGCCGTCGCACAGCGCCATATTGAGAAAGTGCGAGGTCAGCTGACTCTTCAATGGGGTTGCCAGCACCTGATTTCCCTCATAGGCCAGCTTGACGCGGATCATGTCCCAGCGGCCGGTCCGTCCTTTGAGAGGGGCGGTCAGGGTCACCGGGCGGAACGGGGAACGATAGTCGGCCACACCGCGCAGTTTTTTCAGCACCGGCACCAGATAGGCGAACATGTTGACCAGAAAGGCGGCCGGATAACCCGGCATGCCGAAGAACAGGCAGTTCCCCTTTTTGGCGGCGATCAGCGGACTGCCCGGCTTGATGCGGGTCTTGTCGACCAGCAGCTGATAGCCGCTGCGCTGCAGCAGGGGACGGACATAATCGAACTTGCCCATCGACACCCCGCCGGAGGTGACGACCAGATCACTGCTGGCGGCCAGTTCATCGAGGGTTTGCGCCAGTGCCTCCGGATCGTCGGCGACCGGGCCGACCAGGGTCACCTCGGCACCGAGAGCTTCCAGAGTGTTCTTCACCAGGGTGCTGTTGCACTCGTAGACCAACCCCTTTTGATGCGGCTCACCGGGGCGCAGCAATTCATTGCCGGTGATCATCACCCCGACGCGCGGCTTGCGGTAGACCTGAACCTGATCGAGTCCGAGGGAACAGAGCACCGCCTGAGCGATGGCGCCGAGCGGCCGACCTGCTTCGAGAAAGACATCGCCAGCCTGCGCCTCTTCACCGATAGCGTTGATGTTCTGCTTGTCGCTCAGGGCTTCCTTGATGACCACATAATCGCCGTCGATTTGCGTATTCTCAACCCGCTCAACGGCCAGGGAGCCATCGGGAACCGTGGCTCCGGTCATGACTGCGGCGGCGGTCATGCCGGCGACCTGCTGCTGAGGCAGGTTCTCGGCACCTAAGACCTCGGTCAATTTATAACGACCCGGCTCAAGGGCGCCAAAGGCGTAGCCGTCAACGGCACTGCGCCGGGTGTCGGGAAAGGCGCGCGGCGTTGTCACCGTTTCGGCCAGAATATAACCGGTCGCCTCGAGGGCCTTGACCTGCTGCTGATCGATCGGCTCAACAGCATCAAGCAGCACAGCAAGCGCATCCGGATAGGAGAGTTTTTTTGCGTTCGACATCAGACAAACCTCCCGAAGGGACAGATGGGGTAATGACAGACCTTGCAGAAGTGGCAGAGGCCACCATGACCGGCCCGGGCGATCTCATCCTCGGTAATCCGGTCACCGGCCGCCATACGCGGCAGAAAGATATCGAGAGCGGTGGCGGCAAAGAACAGAGCGGCAGCAGGAACGGCGCAGACCGTTTTACCGCGTGCATAACCGATGGTCAGATTATTGCCCGGCTGAATCGGATTCCCCTTGTGAGGAAAGTCGATCCCCGCCTCATTCATAGCAGCAACGGTGACATCGTCGGGATCAACGGAAGTGCCACCGGTAATCAGCAACAGCTCCGCTTTATCCAGGGCGGCATTGATGGCTTCACTGATGCGCGGCTTTTCGTCAGGAAGCAGCTCGCTGTGAACGACCTCGATCCCCAGCGCTTTGAGCTTGGCGGTCAGTTTGGGGGTGAAACCATCCTTGATTTTGCCACTGAAGACCTCACTTCCGGTCACCAGAATCGCGGCTTTTTTCACCTGATAGGGGCGAATCTGCAACAGTGGCGTCTCAAGTTCGGCCTCGATGGCGGTCATGATCTCCTGCGAACAGGTCAGCGGAATAATCCGGAAGGCAGCAACCTGCTTCCCCTCGGTGACCGGGAAATAGCGGTTGATGGTCGGCAATGAAGGGATCGCCAGGCGGTTGATCCGCTCCAGACGCTCAATATCGACCTCGAACAGACCCGGACAGGTCGCGTAAAAACCGATCTTGCCTTCCTTCGGCTTCTCATCGAAACGGATATGTTCTCCGGCAATCTGCGGGGCCAGACGGATAGCCGCGTCATCCTCATGGACCTCGGCCTCGTTCCCTTCCCAGATATAGATATTGCGCTTGCCGATCCGCTCGAGAACCGGCAGGTCCTCTTCGCGAATCACATGGCCACGGGCAAAGGCGACCCCCTTATGCTTGTTTTCAGGGTCGACGACGGTAATGTCGTAGCCGAGAACCTTGCCGACAGCATCCGCTATCGCAATCTTAATCATGCTTGATGACCTCCACTGCTATAAACTCGAGTTTCAGACAATTGTCCAAAACAAAACAGAGCGGCAGCATAGCAGAAGAAAGTCCCAGAGCTGAAGCAGATAATTGCTATATAAGGGGAAATCGGCTTTATTCCGCTAAAGTTTCAGCTGATCGAAATCGAGCGAAATCCGCTCGCCGTGACGGACCTGGTTGCGCAACCGGGCCAGTTTTTCATCGAGATGGGCGAGCTGCTCGACCCCGGCGCGTTCCACTTCGCTGGTTTCGATGACAGCAGCAACCCCGCCGTTACGGATCACCAGACGCCGGTCGCCGGAGAGGGCGAGCAGCGGATCGTGGGTTGCCATAAGGACGATCTTCTCCTTCTTGACCAGCAACTCCAATGCCCGCAGCCGGTCGACTCCGGCATTCTCGATCTCATCGATCAGGACGATCGGCGAGGCGCTCAGGCAGGCGACATCAGCGATCATCAGCGCCCGCGACTGGCCACCGGAGAGGGCTGTGACCGGCGTATCCAGGGTAAAGGGTTCACCGGCCAGATCGACAGCAGTGATAAAGATCTGCTCGACCCGCTCGGCGATATTGTTGACCAGCCGGCTCTCGGCGTGCATGGTGATGAACTCACGGACGCTCAAGTCCATGACAAAGTTCATGTTCTGCGACAACTGGGCGACCAGCTGCTGTTCGCCTGAGAGGCGCAGCTGCTCATCCGGCACCTCGTCATCCACCAGAACCTGGCGCTGCGACGGGGTGTCCTGCTGGGCCAGGCATTCGATATCGGCGAGCAGGCGGCTTTTCCCCGAGCCGGTCGGCCCGACGACACAGACCACCTCGCCAGAACGCAGGACCAGATCCTGCGTCTCCGCGACCCCATTCTTATCGACACCGGCCTTGACCGTCACGCTGCGGATCGTCGTCTCATCCTGCTGCTGAAGCTTCTCCATCTGAATGAGAAAATCGAGACACTGCTGAACCAGAGTCTCCTGATCGAGAGCATATTCGGCCAGATGATCGGCGCTCTGGATTTTCAGCAAGGCACCGAGCGGCAGATCCCGCTCGGGAACTTCAATTGCCAGCGCCGCCAGAAAGTCGTGGAGCCAGGGGCGTTCTTCGAGCAGCCGGACAACAGACTGATTGAGAAGATCTGACGTATTCATAAGAAATCCATGGTCTTGACATTGCCGATCTGGCAATCGGGGCCGATGCGCGTTTCGCCCAGACAGTAGGAACAGAGCGCCGCCGGCATGGTAAAGCGCAACCGCATGTCGATCAGGCTGTCAACCTCGGTCGCCCTTTCCAGATGGCGCTGTAGAAGCAAGTTGCCCTGACCGGTCAGGCCGTTGACCGGCAAGACTGCGGCACGCGGATTGACCTGACGGACGCGGAAGGCGAAAACCTCACGCTCGGCCTGGGAGACGATATCCCCCTTGGTCAGCACCACAACATCCGAGTTCTTGAGCATCGGGCCGATCTTGCGCGGCGTGTGCACGCCGCTCAAGTGGTCGATAACGCAGAGGGCGAGGACGTCCTTGATATGCGGCGAGCAACGATTACAGAGCCCGGCGCTCTCGCTGACCAGCAGATTGAAGCCCCGCCTGAGCCCCCACTGCACCCCCTGCTCGATATTGGAGATGAAGAAGTGATCCGGGCAGAGACCTCCGGCCAAGCCGGTCTTGACCTCGATGCCGGACTTGCTGTAACGCAGATGGTCGTCGCTGGTCAGGCAGTCGAACTTGATGACACCGACCTTCAAACCGCTTTTGACCAGCGGTTCGATAGTGCGCAGAATGATCGATGTCTTGCCGCACGAAGGGGGCCCGGCGACGGTCACCAGTTTCATTGTCCGGCGCCCCGTTGCAGAGATTCAAGGGCTGGCGGCATGAAGATCTTGTCGATCTCCCTGTTGACCTCAAGCAGATCTTGCCCACGCAGGAAATCCCAGCCAAGCCATTTGAGTGGTTTGTCCTGAACCTCACCGACAACCTCCTGGTGCGGAACCGGAAAGCGGGCGCTGTTGAGGGCCTGAGCCAGACCGGGACCGGTCAGATAGTCGAGCACCGGTTTGAGCTCTGCAACCTTGGACTTCTTCACCTGCAGGGTCACGGGGCTGGCCAGGGCCCCATCCTCCGGCCAGATAATCTTGATCCGCTCCTGGTGCTTGACCCGGTGAGCAAAGAATTCCGGCATGACATAGATCGCCCCCGGCGCACCGGCATCGATCTTCTTGACCATCTGCGAAGGATGCAGGCCACGCAGAACATTGCAAGCCAGCGCTTTGAGCCCTTCGGCGCCATGGTCAAGGAAGGTCGGCAACAGTACGGCATGACAGAAGAACTGGTCGCTGCCGCGCAGGGTGACGCTCTCTTTCCAGGCCGGATCGAGCAGATCCTTCCAGCTGGTTGGCAGGGAGCGCTCACCAAGCTCATCGAGGTTGACGACCATGACCAGCGGGTTGATGCCAAGAATTGAATATTCCTGCTGAGGGTCGAGAATCCCGGCCTTGGCGTAGGCTGCTGTCGGCTGCGGCGTACCGTAACCGGTCATCTCCCCGGTTACGACAAAGGTCTGGTAGAACTGATGACCATAAAAAGAGTTGAAATCCGCCGAAACAATGATGTCGGGCAGTTCGTTCACCTCTTTAAGGGTTTTGATGTAGGGGTAATAGGAGAGTTCCTGGTTGACATTCCCCTCAACGGCATAGGTGATCTCCAGCCCCTGCTCGACTTTCAGCTGTTCGAGAAATTCCGTGACCGCCCTGCCGAAGGGAACCTTGAGGCCGCAGGGCATCAGGGCAAGCAGAGTCAGATCCTTCTGACACTCCGGGGAATCGAGGCCAGGCGCCTCAAGCGGCCTGTCTGCCTCAACCGCTGCATTGAGCAGGCGTAAAAAAGTGATGCCATCGACGTTGCGGCTGCGCAGTGCGGTGCCCAGAGTCAGAAAAGGGGCAAGCAGGCGCAGGCCCTCCTCGCTGACCAGTGAGGCCAGGCCGTGGGCCTGAAAAACCTGTTCTGTCTGCGGATAGTGCTTGACGATATCCGCGATCTTCATCTCGTAACCGATGACCGGCGACATAGTATCTCCTGAAATGTAATTGAATGGAAACCCAGGAAGAGATGCATACAGCCCGGCCAGTAATCCGGTTCATGTCATGATCAATTCACAAGCTGTACTTGTTTCAAAACAGTTGAGAACTGATGCATAATGCGTTCCGTTTATAAAATTACGGGGAAAAGACCTGTTTTCAGGAGATTACGAAAGAGTCCGACTGCCCGGGAAGAACCGGAATGCAAATATTCTGGCTTGCAAACCTGGTCCCTGCTCAAGAAATAACCAGTTTCAGCGGTTGTCCTGCCGGTCGTATTTGAGCTGGCAGATTTCCAGACGAGCCAGATAGAGGTCCCGGAAAAGGAGATTGGCACGAGCTGTGACCAGGTCATTGTAAGCTTCCAGAACATTTCTGAAATTGCGGCGAATCGATTCAAACTGAGTTTCACTGAGATCCTGAGGCAGCGTCAGGGTCAGCTCCGGCGTTTCATGATCAAAATGCTTATGCAGCAGAACCTCGAGTTCCGACCTGAGGCAACTGGAGACCTCCGGCTTTAAATGCCGCAAATGTTCTTCGAAGGCAGCATCGACAATTTCACGAATATCTTTCTTGGGGCGTAACGGAATAACCTTTGCTCTCATTTCACCGTCCTAAACATGACAAATCAAGTAACACTTAGAACAGCATAACGGATTGCACCGCTCAGATGTAAGGGGGAGGGAAAAACTTTTCCCCGCTGTAAGGAAATTACAGCGGGGAACTGGACAGGATCAGAAACGCACCATCAGGCCACCGAAAGGACCGGCCATCTGGGTATCGACATAGATCTCGTCTTCGTCGATCTTCAGGTCGAAATAACGGATACCCGCATAGAGACCGAACATCGGCAGCGGCGAAAATTCAACCTGAGCCTCGGCATCGAGGAAATAATTTCCTTCATATTCCATGTAACCGACGCGCCCGGTCACACCGAGGTAATCCGCAAAGGCGAGTCTGGCGCGGGCACCGAGGGTCGGGATCGGAACGACAACGGACTCCGAAGCCGAAACGCTACCGATTGCTTCACGAACCGAAAGGTCAGCATCGGCAATCTTGACCGCCAACTCCAGGCCAAGCTGAATGCGGGTCGGCAGATCGTCGGTATTGATTATGAAGTAGGTATAACCCAGATCATAAACATCGAGGTCAAGATCGGTCTTTACCCGGGTAGACGCACTGAAGGTCTCGCCATTGATCTCGATCGAATCGGACAGGGTTCCGGTTCCGGAAAAGCTGATCGGCAGATAATTGAGAGATAACCTGGAGTTCCCCAGGTTGAGGGCGATTTCACCGGTGAAGCTTTCGCTGTCGGACAGGTTCAGGGAATCATCGATATCGACGGCATAGCTGCTTGTGCCGTCAACAACACCGCCGATCTCACCTTCCGGAGTGAGCAGCTGATAACCGGCCTTGAGCGAAACAAGCTCATCGGCAAAAGCAAACTGTGCCGCAAAAAGAACAAGACCGACCAGCCACAAGACTTTCCATTTCATAGACACCTCCCAGATATTGCGTCGTAAACTAAAAGCCTAGCACAACATTGGAGGACTGTCAGTGATCTAGTGTAACAGGGCCGGAAAATTCCTTCTGCCGGCCCAGATATTCAATCAATGACAACGCTGTATCACTTACCCGCCGGCTTGCGCCCCTTGGGTACGCGCTTGCGGCGGCTGCGCTTTTCCGGTGCCTCTTCGGCCTGCGGAATCAGCGCCTCTTTAGGCTTTGGTGCTGAAACACAGATGCAGCGGTTACCAAGGCGGGTACCGTCGAGCATGTTGATGGCATCACGGTTCTCCGCCTCTGAAGCCATGCGGATAAAGGCGATCCCCTTGGATCTCCCCTGCGTATCGCTGAGCATGTGGATCGCTTTCACAGTTCCGCATACGGAAAACAGCTTATGCAGGTCCTCTTCTGTTGTCTCAAAATCGAGCGACGAGACAAACACCTCTTTTATCTTGGGCTTGGTTTTCATATTTCGTTGGTATTCCTGGTAAATGCATCTTCCACGACAGTCGATCGCTCAAGGCTGATCCTGCCAAGTTTTCCGCCACGCAGTTCGCGCAGCAACAGTTCGGCGGCCCGGTGGATATCCACCTCCCCGCCACTGACCAGACAACCGCGGTTGCGGCCGAGCTGCTCGAGCAAGACGACCGGCTCAACCTTCAGCTCCTCCAGTTTGTAACGTTCACCGAGCATGGCGGGATAGGTCTCGGCCAGGTATTCCAGGGTCACCAGGCCGACGCTCGTGGTATCGTAAGCATTCTCACCGATGGCGCCACTGGCCGCCAGGCGGCAGGCCCCGGCGATCTCGTCAAGCACCGGCCACAAGAGACCGGGGGTATCGTAAAGCAGAATCCCGTTGCGCAGATCGATCTGTTGCTGACAGGTGGTGATCCCCGCCTTGTCCCCGACCCGGGCGACCTTCTTGCCAGCCATGGTGTTGATCAGGGTCGACTTGCCGACATTGGGAATACCGACAATCATCACCCGCAGCGGTTTGCCCGATTTGGCCCGGCTGGCCAGCATCGAGCGGCACATGTGCGGAATCAGTCCGGCATCGCGACGATTCTTGGCTTCCAGCGGCAGCGCCTTGACCCCCTGCTCCTGCTCGAAGTGCTTGACCCAGGCCTTGGTTACGAAAGGATCGGCCAGATCATTCTTGTTCAGGACCTTCAGGCAGGGCCTGTTTTTCTCTTTGCGTAACTTCTCTAGCAGCGGATTGGCACTGCTGACCGGCAGACGGGCATCGAGAACCTCGATCACCAGATCTGTCTTGGACAGATTCTCAGCAATCTGGGCCCGGGCTTTTCGCATATGTCCCGGGTACCATTCAATTATCATCTTTGTTTACTCTTTTCTAAAAACACCCCCCTCAATCCCCCCTATGGAATAGGGGGGAAGCGAGCTCAGCGAGCAGGGGGGTCTATTAATAGCGGTCATCCGAAAACTCAAACTGCAACCGAAACGTTTTCAGATCGGAAACGAGCAATTTTTCGTTGTGGCTAGGAAATCAAGAGCTTATGCGGAGGCATAGTGCTTTACGCCGCACAAATAAGCCCGCAGATTGACGCCGCCACGGCGAAAAAGGGCCGTTTCCGGCTGAAAACTAACCACGCATCCGCTGAATCATCACCAGATCAGCCAGGACCAGGGCCGACATGGTTTCAACAATCGGGATGGCGCGCGGCACGACGCAGGGATCATGGCGCCCCTTGGCTTCAAGAATCGCCTCATTGCCGTCAAAATCGACGGTCTTCTGGGCCTGACCGATGGTTGCCGGCGGCTTGAAGGCGACGCGGAAATAGACCGGCTCGCCATTGGAGATGCCGCCCTGGACACCGCCACTTTTGTTGGTCAGGGTGCCGAGGCGATCCCCCTTTTTGATGAACGGATCGTTATGCACCGAACCGCGTTGACGGGCACCGTCGAAACCGGAGCCGATCTCAAAGGCCTTGGTTGCCGGCAGCGACAGCATGGCATGTCCGAGCATTGCTTCCAGGCGGTCGAAAACCGGCTCACCGAGACCGGCCGGCAGGTTGCGGATGACACAGCTCACCACTCCGCCGACCGAATCCTTGGCCTCGCGGGCCGCGACGATCTCTTCGGTCATCAGAGCTGCAGCAGCCGTATCGGGGCAGCGGATATCACTAACATCGACCTGATCACGGTTGATCGTTGCCATATCGATCTCTGCGGCATCATGCTGACCGACAGAACTGACCCAGGCGACGATTTCAACCCCGTATTGCTCAAGCAGAAACTTCTCGGCGATGGCACCGGCAGCAACCCGGCCGATAGTCTCCCGCGCACTGGAACGGCCACCGCCACTGGCTGCGTGGATACCATATTTCATCTGATAGGTGTAGTCGGCGTGCGATGGGCGCGGGATGGCCCGCATCTCACCGTAATCACCCGGTCTCTGATCCTTGTTATTGACCAGCATGCCGATCGGTGTGCCCAGGGTCAGACCATGCTCCACACCGGAGAGGATCCTGACCTGATCCGCTTCATTGCGTTCGGTTCCCAGCTTGTTGCCGCCCGGACGACGCCGGTCCAGCTGAACCTGAATATCCGCCTCGCTCAGCGCCATTCTTGACGGTACGCCGTCAACAACGACACCAACACCCGGACAGTGGGATTCTCCAAAGCTACTGATTCTGAAAAAACGACCAAAACTCGACATGCTAACCCTTTCAACAAAACTGGCGTGATCATTTTACGAATTGGGCAGAATAGCAGAAAACCGCTATGAAGGCTATTCAAGTTGCAGCTAAAAAGCTAATTCTGCGATGAAATTCCAGCCAGAAACCGATAACGGGGCATTTTTTGCACGAATTCTCCGACCGAACCCCGCATTGAACGTTGTCTTGATTCATTTTTGTGCTAATATCCGGCCGACATTGATGGAGTTTCTATGGCTGATGTAACAAAATTCCTTGCCGGTATCGCCAATTTTCAGCAACAGCATTTTGGCGAAAATCCAGAACTTGCCTCCAGCCTGGCCTCAGGTCAGAAGCCGCAGGCCCTGTTGATCGGCTGCTGCGACTCGCGGGTCGATCCGGCCTTGTTGACCGACAGTGCTCCCGGCGACCTGTTTATCCTGCGCAATATCGCCAACCTGGTCCCCCCCTATCAGAAAAACGATGACTACCACGGAGTCAGCTCAACCATCGAGTATGCGGTCTGCATTCTCGAGGTCTCGGACATCATCATTCTCGGCCATTCAAACTGTGGCGGAATCAAGGTGCTGATGGAATCGAAGGGAGGGGAACCGATGGGGGAATTTATCGGCAACTGGGTCGATATCGCCGCATCGGCACGCGACAAAGTGCTGCACGACATGCCTGATGCGCCGGTCGAAAAACAGACCCGTGCCTGCGAGAAGGAAGCGATCCTCGTTTCATTGAAAAACCTGATGAGCTTCCCCTGGGTCAAGGAGCGGATCGCCAAGGGACAGCTCAGCCTGCACGGCTGGCACTATGACATCAGCGACGGCCGTCTCCAGTACTACAATCAACTCACCGGCGAATATGAAACCCTGGTCGACCGCTATTCGTTTGAAAAAAGCCTGACTACTGATTCTGGGGACTGAGCGGGGCACTCTCCATCGCACCCCCGCCCTCAATTGCCTGTGGCTCCGGCTCCGGTTCCTGGTACTCCCTGACCCTGCCGTTATAAAACTGGAGCAGGTAGAGCTGCTTGAGCGACTCACCGCCTAAGGCAAAGCCGGTTGTCCCGGTCACTCCCTGAAACTCTTCGCTTCCGGCCAGCCGCTGACGCAGATCCTCACGGCTGTTCAGGCCCGGATCGGAGCAGGCCTCGAACATCAGCATGCCACTGTCAAAAGCCTGGGCAGCAAGGATCGATGGATCGTCACGATAGACCTGCCGGTAAAGATCCTCGAAACGCTGGACCTCCGGACGACTGCTGCCGGCGAAAAAGGCATCGACAAAGACAGCATCCCTGAGAAAGCGCCCCGCCTTTTTCCCCAGCTCCGCCGAGTTCCAACCGTTGATGCCGAGCAGGGTACGATCTTTCAATCCGTAAAAAACCAGTTGAGGGGCCAGCAGCTCCAGCTTGTCGGCATAATCGGGGATGAACAGCGCGTCGAAAGGCGGCTCCGGGTACTCTTCAGCCTCCGGATCATTGGTTTCAAGCGCTTCGAGCATCTCAGGAGTCATGTGGATCAGATCATAGATCTGCTGTTTGAAATCGGTCACGTCATCCGGGTAACTGGAGATGTCAACGATCTCCCCTCCGGTCATGAGCACTTCACCGATAAACAGATCGGTCATGGTCACACCGAGGGTTGTCTGCGGATAGAGAATGGAAAAACGGGTCTTGCCGTGCGCCAGAGCAAAGGCGATCAGCGCCTGAACCTGATGGCGGGGTGTCAGACTGTCGCGGAAGATATAATCGCCGGTCTCGGGAATCCCCTGGGCCTGGGCCAGACTAAGCATCGGGATCATCTCGGCCTGGGCACGCTCGGCCGCCGGAACGGCATTGGCCTTGAGTAGCGGCCCGATGATACCGATGACCTGCTTCTCATTGACCAGGCGGCTGACGATATTTGCAGGAGATTCCCCCTTGGCCGTGTCCTCAAAAGTCAGCGTCACCTTAAGCGGATGACTGCGGTTGAATTCCGTCTGGGCCAGCTCCAACCCCTTTTTCAACTGGTCGCCATAGGCCGCATAGCGGCCGCTCAGGGGCAACATGACACCGACCGTATCCCGCCGCACCCCGAAGAGCGGTGCTTCGACATCGAGCAGGCGAGTCGCTTCATACCAGTAAGGGAACGATGTCCGGGTCGCAAAGATCTGCCTGGCGTAGTTGCGCGCTTCGGCATAACGCTGACGGGCAAATGCCCGACGGGCGAGCTGGAGCAATGCGTCCTGGCCGATTTCGCTGTTTTTCCAGAGAAAGGCCGCTTCGTCCAGATCGCTGTCAGACATCCTGTCCTGAAGCAGGCGATGAGCCTGCTGAAGAATGGTGGCCCGATTGGAACTGATCGGCAACTGCTGCTGAAGGTAATAGAGCGCCAGCAGCGGCTGGCGGATATTCTGGGCCGCACTGGAGAGAGTCTGATAAAGCGTAAGCTGATCCTCTGCCGACAGGGGCTGCTGAATCAGCGGCTGCAGAACGTGAATGGCGTCAAGCGCCCGGTCATTCTCGAGCAGTAGTTCGCCACGCAGCAGTTCATGACGGGAGGTCCGCAGTTCGGCGGGGACCTCCTCCAGAAGACTTAATGAAACCGGGAAATTGCCCTGAATCTGGTAGATGCGGGCAACGAGCAGAACTCCGGCGGCATCGCCAGCGCTCAGAACCGGCTCACCGGCCAGCGGCTGGAGTAAACTCAGGGCTTCCGTGTAGCGTCCGGCGGAGAAAAGCTCCTGACTCGTCTCAAGTTCGTACGAAGTCAGGAGCGCATAGCTGACGGAGAAGGAGCCTAGCAACAAGGTCAGTATCAGACAGAATTGTATTCCCAGTGAACGAACCCGCAGCATAGTTCCTCCGAAGACAGATCCGGATACCTGCTAGCTAAGGTATCTGGAAAAATTGATCAATCAAACAGTTCCTTGACCTTGTCGAAGAAACCCTTCCCCTGAGGATGGATGTCTTCTCCGCCCTCCCTGGCAAACTCTTCGAGAAGTTCGCGCTGGCGGGCATTGAGTTTGGTCGGAACCTCGACCTTGAGAATGACCAGCTGATCACCCCGGCCATAACCCTGCAGAGCGACAATCCCCTTGCCGGTCAGACGGAAAATCTTGCCGGTCTGTGTCCCCGCCGGAACCTTCAGATTGACCCGGCCTTCCAGGGTCGGTACTTCCAGATCACAGCCCAGGGCAGCCTGCACGAAAGAGACCGGAACCTCGCAGAGGATGTTCTGCCCTTCGCGCTGAAAAATCGGATGATCCTCAACATGGATCACAACATAAAGATCGCCCGGTGGTCCGCCGTGGGCTCCGGCTTCACCTTCGCCGCTGAGCTTGAGCCGGGTTCCGGTTTCGACACCGGCCGGGACCTTGAGCGACATACTGCGCTTCTGCTTGATCAGACCGGATCCCTTACAGTCAGGGCAGGGATCCTTGATGATCTTCCCTTCACCTCGACAGTCGGGACAGGGGCGGGTCATGGTGAAAAAGCCCTGTTGATAACGGACCTGCCCGGCTCCACGACAGGTGCTGCAGGCCTGTGCCTCGGTACCGGGGCGGGCGCCGCTGCCGTTACAGGTTTCACAGGTTTGCTTGCGCGGCAGCTGCAGTTTCTTTTCGACCCCGAAGGCCGCTTCTTCGAAACTGATGGTCAGATTGTAGCGCAGATCGTCACCGCGCTGGCCACGGCTACCACGACGTGAGCCACCACCGAAGATATCGCCGAAGATATCGCCGAAGATATCTTCGAATCCACCACCGCCGAAATCGAAACCGCCACCGGAAAAGCCAGCGCCGGCCCCATTGATACCGGCATGGCCGAACTGATCGTAAGTTGCCCGCTTCTGTGAATCGGACAGAACGGAGTAGGCCTCCGTCAGCTCCTTGAACTTATCCTCGGCAGCCTTGTCCCCGGGATTCTTGTCGGGATGATATTTTATCGCAAGTTTACGATAGGCTTTCTTGATTTCGGTTTCACTGGCGTTCCGGTTGACTTCCAGAACCTCGTAATAATCGCGCTTAGACAAAGTTTTAAGTCCTGATCAGGTAAGAACAGCTACCGGATCGCTCCGCTAGCTGGTTTTCATCCGGAAACGGCTCTTTTCCACTGTGACGGCGTCAATCTGCGGGCTCGTTTGTGCGGCGTAAACACTACGCCTCCGCACTCCCCCTTGATTTCCTTGCCACAACGAAAAATTTCTCGTTTCCAATCTGAAAACTTACGCGTTGCCATCCGGAAATTCCGGATGGCAACTTGCTGAGAATGTTACAATCCAGCGGTGTTATTTCTTGTCGTCGACGTCTTCAAACTCGGCATCGACAACATCAGTATCCGCGGCGGCATCGCCAGCGGCAGCTTCACCACCTTCGTTCTGGGCCTGGGCGTACATCATCTCGGCCAGCTTGTGAGATGCCTGGGCCAGCGCCTCGCTCTTGGCCTTGATCTCTTCAGAATCTTCACCTTCAATCGCCTTCTTGAGGGCATCGAGAGCGTCCTGAATCTGGTTCTTGGTCGCGCTGTCGAGTTTCTCGCCATGCTCTTTGAGCGATTTCTCGGTGGTGTAGGCCAGACCGTCAGCCTGATTGCGGGCTTCGATCAGCTCACGCTTTTTCTTGTCTTCTCCGGCGTGGGCCTCGGCATCCTTGACCATGCGCTCGATCTCGTCTTCGGAAAGACCGGAGGATGCAGTAATCTGGATCGACTGCTCCTTGCCGGTGCCGAGATCCTTGGCCGAAACGTGGAGGATGCCGTTGGCATCGATGTCAAAGGTAACCTCGATCTGCGGAACACCGCGAGGGGCCGCAGGAATACCGACCAGCTCAAAGTTGCCAATGGTCTTGTTGCCGGAAGCCATTTCACGCTCGCCCTGCAGAACATGGACGGAAACAGCTGGCTGGTTGTCAGCGGCAGTCGAGAAGACCTGGCTCTTCTTGCAAGGCACGGTGGTATTCTTCTCGATCAGCTTGGTCATGACGCCACCCAGAGTTTCGATACCGAGGGACAGCGGGGTGACGTCGAGGAGCAGAACGTCCTTGACGTCGCCGGTCAGAACACCGCCCTGGATAGCGGCACCGATGGCAACAACCTCGTCAGGGTTGACGCCCTTGTTCGGAGTCTTGCCGAAGATCTCCTTGACGCGCTCCTGAACGGCCGGCATGCGGGTCATACCACCGACCAGGATAACCTCGTTGATGTCACTGGCGGACAGGCCGGCGTCCTTAAGGGCGGTCTTGCATGGCGCAACCAGTTTCTCGAGCAGTTCGGCACAGATGCTTTCCAGCTTGGCGCGGGACAGCTTGATGTTCATGTGCTTCGGACCCGACTGGTCAGCAGTGATGAACGGCAGATTGATGTCGGTTTCCATCGAAGAGGACAGTTCGCACTTGGCCTTTTCGGCAGCTTCCTTGAGGCGCTGGAGGGCCATCTTGTCGCCGCGCAGATCAATCCCCTGATCCTTTTTGAACTCGTCGGCAACGTAGTCAATGATGCGCTGGTCGAAGTCTTCACCACCGAGGAAGGTGTCCCCGTTGGTCGACTTGACTTCGAAGACGCCGTCACCCAGGTCGAGGATGGAAACGTCAAAGGTACCGCCACCAAGGTCAAATACGGCGATGGTCATCTCGTTCTTCTTGTCGAGACCGTAAGCCAGGGATGCTGCAGTCGGCTCGTTGATGATGCGCAGAACATTCAGACCTGCGATCTTGCCTGCGTCCTTGGTGGCCTGACGCTGGGAATCGTTGAAGTAGGCCGGAACGGTAATAACCGCGTCGGTGACCTTCTCACCCAGGTAGTCTTCAGCGGTCTGCTTCATCTTCTGCAGGATCATCGCCGAGATCTCCGGGGCACTGTACTGCTTGTCGCGCACCGAAACCCAGGCATCACCGTTGTCAGCTTCGATAATTTTGAACGGGCTGATGGAGATGTCTTTCTTGACCGCGTCAGAATTGAACTTGCGGCCGATCAGACGCTTGATAGCAAACAGGGTGTTTTCCGGGTTGGTGACAGCCTGACGCTTGGCCTGCTGACCAACAAGACGCTCACCGCTGTCGGAAAAGGCGACCATCGACGGAGTGGTCCGTGCGCCTTCAGCGTTGGCAATAACAACCGGCTCGCCGCCTTCCATAACCGCGACACAGGAGTTGGTTGTACCTAAATCGATACCGATAACTTTACCCATTCTCTAAGTCCTCCTTTGAGACCTTGTTCTAACTTTTATTCTTCGTCAGTTTTTTCGTTGTCTTCGTTCTGAGCTGCAGCTGGCGCCTTGGCGATCATGACGAAAGCCGGACGCAACAGGCGGCCGTTGAGCTGGTAGCCTTTCTGCATCTGCTGAACAACCGTATTGACCGGCAGGTCGGACTCGATCTGCCCCATAGCCTGATGCAGATTTGGATCGAACATCTGCCCCTGCGCATCGACCGGAACCACACCAAAGCGTTCGATGACCTGAGAGAACTGGACGAGGGTCATCTGGACCCCTTCCAGCAGACCGCTGTCACTCGTCTCGCTCACTGTGGCATGCTCCACGGCACGCTCCAGGTTATCGATAACCGGCAGGATCTCTTTGATAATATTTTCGTTGGCAAATTTGGAGAGTTCCTCTTTTTCGCGCTGGGTCCTCTTGCGCAGGTTCTCCATGTCAGCCAGTGTCCGCAGATAGCGCTCATGATGCCCCTTGGCTTCATCCTGGGCCTGAGTCAACTCGGAACGCAGCTGATCCTCCGGCGACATCTCCTCCGCATCGCAGACCTCCGCTGTTGCCGCCTGCTCCTCGCCAACAACGTCCTTTTGCTCTTCAGATTCTTGCTGTTCTGTTTTCTTGCCCACCTTTGTGTAACTCCTTTTAAAGATTTATTCGAGATCGCGATCAAGAACCCGGCTGAGCAGCTGGGCGGTAAAATCGACGATCGGGATAACTTTTGAATAATCCATGCGCATCGGCCCGATAACGCCGAGCGTTCCGACCACACCTTTGGGATTTGAATAACTTGAGGTCACCAGGCTGCAGCCTTCCAGCTCGGCTTGACGACTCTCGCTACCGATAAAGATCTGTACTCCTTGCGCCTGCTGACTGCGATCAAGCAGATCGATCAGCAGCTGCTTGCTCTCCAGGGTCTGAATCAGCCGTTTCATCGACTGGGGCGTCGCGAACTCAGGCTGCTCCAGCATTAGCGAAGCACCGGAGACATAAATCTGGTTGACCACCTCATCCTGGAGCGCAACCCTGCTGAGACTCAGGGCGTTCTTGCGCATCTCATCGAAACGGACCCGCTCCTCCTTCAGCTCGTCCTCCAGCTTGCTGCGAACCTGGCTGATGGTCAGGCCGTTCAGCTCCTGATTGAGAAAGTTACTGATCTGCTCAAGCTGCTGCTGAGACAGATCCTCAGCGACTTCGATCACCTTGTTCTGAACCAGCCCGCTCTCGGATACATAAATGACCAGCAGCTGCCCACGGGAGAGACGCAGAAACTCCATCTGGCGGAAAACGGTCGAGGTAAACTTTGGCGCCATGACCAAACCGGCGTACTTCGACAGCCCGGACAGAACACGGCCGACTTCCGGCATGATCTCTTCCATCTTCATGCCGTTGAAGCGGTAATTCTTCTGCAGCTCCTGCTTTTCCCGCGGACTCAAGTCACGGATCTGCAGCAGCGAGTCGATATAGTACTGAAAGCCCTTCTCAGTAGGAATCCGACCGGCGGAGGTATGCGGCGAACACAAAAAACCCATCTCCTCTAGGTCGGCCATAACGTTGCGGACAGACGCGGGAGAAAGGTTAAAACTGTGTCTCCGGGTGATAGCACGGCTACCGACCGGTTCAGCGGAAACAATATAGTCTTCGACGATTGCTTCCAGAATATTCTGGCTTCGCTCTGATAACTCTTCAGCCATGACACGACTCCTGAAAAGACATGGCCCCAACTCACGTTAGCACTCAATGGTCACGAGTGCTAACAGGGAGACTAACAGTGACTCCAGCCTTTGTCAAGACTTTGCACTTGTTGCCGAAACTGAAGATTTGGTTAAAGGCGCTGAAATTATGCAAGAAAATGGCTGACCAGGTGATCATAAATCAACCAGCCTGACAGTTTCAGCCGGACAGCCCCGTCCTCATAAACAAGATGTTCGCCAATCGCCCCAAGTGCATCAGCAAATTCACTCTGGAAATCGGCGCCAAAACGTTTTTCAAAAGCCGCCAGGCCGACCCCGTCCCTGGTCCTCAAGGCCAGGTAGACATATTCGCTCATCGCCTCGTCACGGCTGTGTTCTTCAAGCAGCAAGGCGGGGTTTTCACCGCGCGTGATTTTTTCACGGTATACGGCCAGGTCAGACGGAATCGCAAAGCGCTGTCCCCAGCCCTGCGCGCTGAAACCATGGGCACCGCAGCCGACGGCCAGACATCCGCGCTGCTGCCAGTAGACCTGATTGTGCCGGCAGCGAAACCCTGGCCGGGCGAAGTTCGAGATCTCATAGTGTTCATAACCGGCCGCTTCACCAAGCTGGTGCAGCAAACGATACTGCTCGACATAGAGATCTTCATCGCAATCGGTCAGCTCTCCACGTTTATAACGTTCCCCGAACGGGGTCCCCTCCTCATAGGTCAGGCCGTAGAGACTCAAGTGCTCCGGCCGAAGATCAAACAGCGCGTTCGCCTGGCGGCGCAGATCGTCCAGATCCTGCCCCGGCAGGGCAAAGATCAGATCGAGGCTGATATTGGTAAAACCGGCCGAGCGGGCCTGACGATAGGAGTCTACCGCCTGAGCCGCCGAATGAATCCTGCCCAGGCGCTGCAGATGCCCATCGTCCAGGGCCTGAACCCCCAGCGACAGGCGATTGACCCCGGCAGACCGATAAGCCGCCAGGTCCGCCCCAGCCAAAGTCCCGGGATTGGCCTCCAGGGTCACTTCGATATCCGCGGCAAAACCGAACAGCCTTTCTGTTGTCGCCAGCAACCCGGCAATCTGCGCAGCCGACAGGAGAGACGGCGTACCACCACCGAAAAATATCGTTTCCAACGGACCGCTCTGCGGATATTCACGGCGCACCAGTTCAAGATGCCGATATAACAGGCGGCAATACTCCGCTATCTCGCCGTGACCGGCGACCTGAGAAAAGAAATCGCAATATGGACACTTGCGCGAACAGAAGGGGATATGAGAATAGAGGCTCTTCATTATCAAGGGGCCTTCAAACGGCAGGGACTAGCCGCTCGTCAGGTTAAATTGTACGATATAGATCAGCGCACCGGAAAAATAACCGATCAGCGCAAGCCAGCTGAGCTTCTTCATGTACCAGAAAAAGTGAATCCGTTCCAGCCCCATGGCAGCAACACCGGCAGCCGATCCGATGATCAGAATCGAGCCGCCGGTTCCGGCACAGTAGGCGAGAAATTCCCAGAGGAAACTGTCCTGAACATGCACACTCAAATCATACATCCCCATCGATGCAGCCACCAGCGGCACGTTGTCGACGATCGAGCTGATCATGCCGATAATCGCAATGATCACCCCCTGACTGCTGATCGTCTGCTCCAGCCACATGGCGACTGCCCTGAGAATATGGGTATGCTCCAGGGTCGCCACGGCCAGCAGGATGCCCACAAAAAAGACGATCGAAGCCATATCGATTTGAGCCAGGGCATGAACGGCTGTCAGGCCGTCCTTACCGTTCTCATCCTTATTGCGATGGACCAGCTCACCGACGGCCCAGAGAATGCCCAGACCGAACAGAATCCCCATAAAGGGGGGCAGGTGGGTCACCGTCTTGAATACCGGCACCATGACCAGGCTGCCGATACCGAGGACAAACATCAGGTTGCGCTCAAAGGGCGTTGTGGAGACGACATGCCGCCGTTCGACGAAGGTTGACGGAACAACCTGGCGGCCGCGGATCATGAAGGTGGTGACCAGCAGCGGAACCAGCAGATTGGCGACCGAAGCGAGGAAAACAGCATGGAGAATATTCAGAGTACTGATCTGCCCGCCGATCCAGAGCATGGTTGTCGTCACGTCACCGATCGGCGACCAGGCGCCGCCGGCATTCGCCGCAATGACGATAATTCCGGCAAAAAACAGCCGATCCTCATGACTGTCCAGCAGCTTCTTCATCAGCGAGATCATAACGATCGTCGTGGTCAGATTGTCGAGCATGGCACTCAAAAAGAAGGTCACCCAGGCAACCATCCAGAGCAGCACGGTCTGCCTTTTGGTGGAAATCCTCGAGGTAATCACCTCAAAGCCGTTATGGGCGTCAACCAGCTCAACGATGGTCATGGCTCCGAGCAGAAAGAAGATTATCTGCGCCGTCTCGGAAAGACTTTCTCCCAACTGATGGGTCACCAGCAGATGATCTCCGGTCGCCAGCCCATAGACAGTCCACATCAGGCCGGCACCGAGCAGGGCTGCAGCGGATTTATTGACCCGCAAGGGATGTTCGAAAGCGATAGCCGCGTAGGCCACAACAAAGATAACAACCAGAAGGAGATGCATAGAGAAGCCTCCAGCTTCGGGAAGAGATTGGCACCGATTATAGCACGAAGACCCGTCAAAAGATCATTGAGTTATCTTGCCGTCATGATAGCGAGACTCAATAAAAAAGCCCGGATGACCTACAGGCCATCCGGGCTTTTTGCTTCTTGCAACTTGCGCCGATTTAGTGGAAATCGGTGAAGTGATGCGCGTTGATCCACAGGTGGGCGAGGATGCTGACGGCATAGCCGAGAGCGACAGCCCAGGTCCACTTGAGGTGGTTGGCGAAGGTGTAGATGCCACGGGCGGTCCCCATCAGGGCGACACCGGCCGCCGAACCGATCGACAGCAGCGAGCCACCAACCCCGGCGGTCAGGGTAACGAGCAGCCACTGGCCGTGGGACATGTGCGGATCCATGGTCAGAACAGCAAACATGACCGGGATGTTGTCAACAATCGCCGAGAGGATACCAACCAATACGTTGGCCCAGGTCGGTCCAAGCTGGGTATACATGGCATGGGAGGCCACCGCCAGGTAACCGAACTGGCCCAAACCACCGACACAGAGTACAACACCGTAGAAGAACAACAGGGTATCCCACTCAGCACGAGCAATTTTACGGAACAGGTCGAAACCTGGGACAGCATGACCCGCCTGGCCATGGCCCCCGTCTACATGCTCATCCGGGTTATGTCCTACCATATCAAGGGGTTGATCACCGGTCCCCAGACGGTGCTCCTTCTTCTTGATATAGAAGCTGAACAGGCCGAGGTAACCGAGACCGAGCATCATACCTGTGGCCGGCGGCAGGTGCAGGAAGTTATGGAAGGAAACCGCGGTGCAGATGGTACAGAGGAACAGGACCATGATACGCTTGGCACCGAATTTCATCCGAACTGTCTCGCCCAGTGCGGCAGGGCGCTCCTTGGCGACAGCGAAGCTCATGATGATGGCAGGAACCAGCCAGTTGATCAGCGACGGAACAAAGAGAACGAAAAACTCGATGAAGTCGACCTTCCCCTTCTGCCAGACCATCAGGGTGGTGATATCACCGAACGGCGAGAAGGCGCCACCGGCGTTGGCGCCGACAACGATGTTGATACAGGCGACGATCAGGAACTTCTTGTTGTTTCCGGCAACAGCCATGGCCACAGCGCCCATCAGCAGGGCGGTGGTCAGATTGTCGGCGATCGGCGAGATGACAAAGGCGAGAGCACCGGTGACCCAGAAAACGGTGCGCAGGGTGAAACCGCGACTGACCAGCCAGGCACGCAGGGCCTGGAAGACGTTGCGCTCATCCATGGCGTTGATATAGGTCATGGCGACCAGCAGGAAGAGGAACAGCTCGGCATATTCGAGCAGGTTGTGGCGGATCGCCTCCTCGGCCATGAGCGGATGGCCCAGCCCTTTGAGGGTCACAGCAACCAGCACCCAGATAACACCGGCAGCAAACAGGACCGGCTTACTCTTGCGCATATGCAGCTGCTCTTCGAAGATAACGAAGATATAGGCCACGACAAACAGGATCAGGGCGATGATGCCGGCAGCCGTTCCGGTCAGATTGAGAACCTCGTGGGCTGCGCCTTGCGCTGCTTCTTCACCGCCACTGGCAAAAACCGGGGCGGCCACCACCATCAACAACAGATTGACCAATGCAAAAATCTTCAACTGAACACCTTCTCTTTCTTGAAATCTTTAGAAAAACTACCTCGATAAAAACAAAAGACCCGATAGAAGAGCAAACGGGCTAATACTTCAGTACATACAGATTATGCGAACACCTATACCAGCTTTTCTAAAAAGCACGCAGTAAAAAACCGTTTTAAAATCTGTTTGCGAGTAGCTGGCCTGAGCCCCAAAGGACATCATTATCCGGATAGGCACCTATGAAGTGTTACAAAAAAGGCGAATATATCAACCACTTCCATTCAATTAGAAGCGCGAAACAGCCCTTTTGGTCAATATTTCAGAAAAAATCACCCAAACTGTTATCATGAGCCCGAAATAGGGGTCAATAGAATATTTCTCTTTGTGGTTTATTTTATTTTAAATGATATTTTATCCTTACATCTCCTGACAGGAGCAGATCCAGATGAAACAGATCAGCTGTGCGGCAATTCAGTTCAACATTACTCCTGGCCATATCGACGGCAACCGGGACAAGGCCGTCGCTGCCTTGCGCAGGGTTGCCGAGCAGGGAGCAGAGCTGGCGGTTCTGCCCGAGATGTGGAGCAGCGGTTATGACTACCGCAACCTGACTGCCTTGGCTCAGGAGACACCAAGAGTATTGGAACGATTGTGCAGGGAAGCGGATCAGCTTCAATTGGTCATTGTCGGCAGTCTGCCGGAAACAGGCGAGAATGGCCAGATCTACAACAGCTCATATGTCGTCGATCGCGGTGCAATCAAGGCCAGCTACCGCAAGCTTCACCTCTTCTCGGCGATGCATGAAGATCGCTACCTGAGCCAAGGTGACCAGGCGGTCACGGTTAACAGCTCCGTCGGCAGACTGGGGTTGGCCATCTGCTACGACCTGCGCTTTCCGGAACTGTTTCGCAAGCTCGCCCTGGCCGGGGCAGAAATCATCTGTCTGCCGGCCGAATGGCCGAAACCGCGCCAGGAACACTGGAACATCCTGATTCGCGCCCGCGCCATAGAAAACCAACTGTTTGTAGCGGCCGCCAACTGCTGCGGCATTCAGGGAAAACTCGACTTTTTCGGCTGCAGCCAGCTGATTTCACCGCAAGGGAATGCTCTCGCCATCGCCGGCGAAGAGGAGACCGAACTGATCGCTGAGTTCGACTTCAGTGAAATGAGTGAGTACCGCCAGCGGATCGATATTCTCAACGACCGCCGGGCCGATATTTATGGTACGCCTTGAGTGAAACAATAAAATCAAAAACTTGAGATGAACACCCCCCTCAATCCCCCCTATAAAATAGGGGGGAAGTGAGCTTGCGAGCAGGGGGGTACGAATTAATTCGCCATCGGCTGGGCCCGTTCACGGTAACGGGCGGGAACCTCCTTGAGACTGTCGGTAAAATGAATCTCACCGAAGTCATCAACATAGAGGTAGCGCTTTAACTGCTCTTTGGCCGGTGAATTCTGGCTGTCGCCGATCAACCCCTCGACACTCTGGCCGGTACTGGCC
This sequence comes from Geopsychrobacteraceae bacterium, assembly GCA_963676795.2. Taxonomy (GTDB): domain Bacteria; phylum Desulfobacterota; class Desulfuromonadia; order Desulfuromonadales; family Geopsychrobacteraceae. The sequence continues at coordinate 158,587 of CAXXTB010000001.1, forward strand.
GAGCCCGCAAACAGCCCGGTCAGGCGCTGGCGGAAATCGACATAAAACTCCTGGGTTTCTTTGAGCCCGGGTGCTGTCATCGTCAGGGCAAACATCATCCGGTCAAAACCGACGCAAATCGCCAGAATGACGAGGATCCAGAGGATAAATTTAATCAGTTTCAGCATGAAAACTCCCTGATAAAGTCAGAATAATACTGACTAAAGTCGATAATTACAAGCCGCTCTCCGCCCCACATGCAGGCGACTTCCATTTTCCCAGAGGATATGCCAGAATGCTCATTCGTTAATATAACTTCCGAAGGAGAAAGCGATATAATGAGCGACACCGATTACGACGTAATTATCGTCGGGGGTGGGCCTGCCGGCATGACGGCCGGACTCTACGCCTCCCGAGCCTGTCTGAAGACGCTGCTGCTGGAAAAAATGATCATGGGTGGCCAGATCATGACAACAACCAAGATCGAAAACTGGCCCGGTTTTCCGGGGGGGATCGACGGCCCGGAACTGATGAGTCGCTTTCAGGAGCACTGCACCGAATTCGGTCTGGAAACTGGCTACGGGACGGTCGAAAAAATCATCGACAACGGAACCACCAAGACCCTGGTCGTCGACGGTAAGGAAAAAACCTGCAAGGCTGTCATCGTCACAACCGGTGTCGTCGCCAGAAAACTTGGCGTTGAAAAAGAGACTGAACTGGTCGGCCGCGGCGTCTCCTACTGTGCGACCTGTGACGGCGCATTCTTCCGCAATGTACCGATCGCCGTTGTCGGCGGCGGTGACACCGCAGCCGAAGAGGCCCTGTTCCTGACCCGCTTCGCCAGCAAGGTCTACCTGATTCATCGCCGCGACAAGCTGCGCGCCACCAAAATCCTCCAGGATCGGGTCATGAACAACAGCAAGATCGAGGTCAAGTGGAACTCGGTCGTCGATGAACTGGAGTCCGACACCAGCGGCCTGACCGGCATCGTGCTGCGCAACACCGAAAGCGACGCCAAAGAATCGATCGAAGTCAGTGGTATGTTCGTCGCCGTCGGCGTGACCCCGACCACCGAATTGGTCAAAGGGCTGCTCACGCTCGATGACGAAGGCTATATCAAGGCAGGTGAAGATACCCACACCAATATCAAAGGTATCTATGCGGCTGGAGACTGCCGGACCAATGTCCTCAAGCAGGTTTCGACAGCTGTCGGCGATGGTGCCATCGCCGCCATCATGGCCGAAAAATACCTGGAAGAACTTGAATACCAAGAATAATATCGATAATATATTAAGTACTCATTAGGGCTGAAGATAATGACTTCAGCCCTTTTTTTAATTCAGCTCAGGGGAGGGGGACCGAATGCTAGCAAGAGTACTTTCCGGCGCACTGATCGGTATCGATGCCTATCCGGTTGAGGTTGAGGTCGACATCGCCCAGGGGCTGCCCCAATTTTCGACCGTCGGTCTGCCTGAAGGCGCGGTCAAGGAGAGCAAGGATCGGGTCAAGTCGGCGATCAAGAATTCCGGCTACAATTTTCCCAACCGACGCATCACCATCAACTTGGCCCCGGCCGACATTCGCAAGGATGGTGCCGCATTCGATCTGCCGATCGCCATCGGCCTGCTGGCGGCAGGCGGTCTGATCGACCAGGAACGGCTCAAGGATTTCGTCCTGCTCGGTGAACTGTCCCTCGATGGCCGCATCAAGCCGGTCCGCGGCGTCCTGCCGATCGCCGTCAGCGCCCGAGACTGGGGTCCCGGGGCAATGATCCTGCCTGAGGAGAATGCCGAGGAAGGGGCGATCGTCTCAGGTCCGGTCATCTATGCCGTCAAGGATCTGGGCGAAGCGGTCGCCCTGCTCAATGGCGAACGGCTGTTCACCCCCTATCAAGCCACCAGCAGGATGGCAGATGTCACCTCAGCAATTGATGGCGATGATTTTTCCGAGGTACGCGGCCAGGAGCATGTCAAGCGGGCCCTGGAAGTCGCTGCGGCTGGCAGCCACAATATTCTGATGGCAGGGCCGCCTGGCAGCGGCAAGACCATGCTCGCCCGCCGGCTGCCGACCATTCTCCCCGATTTCAGCTTCGAAGAAGCGCTGGAGACGACCAAGATTCACTCGGTCGCCGGACTGCTGTCACAGCACGACGCCCTGGTCCGTCGGCGTCCGTTCCGCTCGCCCCATCACACCATATCGGATGCCGGTCTGATCGGCGGTGGCAGCTATCCGCGCCCGGGGGAAGTGTCGCTGGCCCATAAAGGCATTTTGTTCTTGGACGAATTTCCTGAATTCAAAAAGAACGTCCTCGAAATGCTGCGCCAGCCGCTCGAAGACGGCCAGGTCAGCATCAGCAGGGCGGCCTTGAGCCTGACCTATCCCGCCGATTTCATGCTGGTTGCATCAATGAATCCCTGCCCCTGCGGCTTTCTCGGCGACCCGCAACATGACTGCAGCTGCACCCCGACGATGATCCAGCGCTATCGCAGCAAACTCTCCGGTCCGCTGCTTGACCGCATCGACCTGCATGTCGATGTGCCCCGCGTTGCCCACCGGGAGCTGACCGACACCCGCCCGGCAGAGAAGAGTGCAACCATCCGCGCACGGGTCAACCAGGCACGCCAGATCCAACACCTGCGGCTGAAGCCCTTCGGTCTGCAGGCCAACAGCCAGATGCAGGCGCGCCACATCCGCAAGTTCTGCGTTCTCGATCAGGCCGGAGAAACACTGATGGAACAGGTGACCGACCGCATGGGGCTGTCGGCACGCAGCTATACCCGGATTCTCAAACTGGCCCGCACCATCGCCGACCTGGCCTGTTCCGAACAGATCGCACAACAGCACCTGGCCGAAGCGATCCGCTATCGCGGTCTGGACAGAAAAACCTCATAAGATATTAGAATGGATCGTTTCAGGGGGAGGGGAAAAATCCCGCTTTAGCGCTTACAGAGCAGCACCAGAACGGTCAGGTCATCCGGGGCATCGATGCTGCAGGGGACCAGACCGGTCAGCCGCGACATCATTTCATTGGCGCTCTTTGCCCCGTCCAGGTGCGCGGAGAGGGTCGTGGTATCGGTCTGACGTTCGGGCAGGGCATCGATCAGCCCGTCACTGTAGAGGATCAGGGCATCCCCCGGCCTGAAGGTGACCAGCCCCTCTTCAAACTCTTCCGTCTCGCAGACTCCCAGCGGCAGCCCGCGCGGCAGCAGCTCCTCAACCTGGCCGTCCCTGCGACGGACAAAGACATGGCCATGGCCGCAGTCAACAAAACGTAGCGAGCGGATCTCGACGTCGAGCTGGGCATAGAACAGGGTGACAAAACTGTCGGCGTTGAAGAGGTCCTGGCGCAGAGCCTTTTCCGCGTGCTGCAGGGCTGTTCTGGGGCTGTTCTTGCGGGCGACACCGCGCAGCACCGACCGGACCGTGGCCATCAGCATCGCCGCCGCGAGCCCCTTGCCCATGACATCGCCGAGGGTGAAGGTGAGAAATTCGGGGCCGGTCTTCTGCCAGTCGTAGAAATCGCCGGCGACGTGTGACGCCGGACGGCAGCTGGCGGCAATCTCAAACCCTTTGAGCTTCGGCACCTCGGTCGGCAGCAGCTTCTGCTGCAGCTGCGCCGCGTAGTCGAGCTCGACCTGCAGCTTGTAACGCCGCTCTTCACTGTTGCGCAGCGCCTCCTCATCCTGCTTGCGCCGGGTCAGGTCACGGTGAATGCCGAGAAACAGCTTCCCCTTGCGCAGACGGATCATGCCGAGCACCACCTCTACCGGGAAATCGCTGCCATCCTTGCGCCGGTGCAGCGCTTCAAAGATCACCGATTGACCACGCTGCAGCGGTTTCCAGTAGCGTCTGACATGCTGATCGTCGCTGAAACCGGGATCGATATCGGCTACGCTCATGGTCAACAGCTCCTCGCGGCCGTAACCGAGCTGATTGCAGGCGGCCTGATTGACATCGACAAAATGCCCCCCGGCATCCATAAGAAAGATAGAATCGCTGGCCTGATCGACCAGCGCCCGGAACTGCTCCTCGCTCTCCTGCAACTGCTTACGCTCGGTAATATCCTGGACCCAGAGGATCAGTTCGTTACGCCCCGGCACCGGCGTAGCGAACATGAAGATATTGGCATCCTCATCGCGGCCGGTGACAATCGGCAGCTGCCAGGTCATACGGGCCGGATCACCACTGCGGATATCTGCACAAATCAGATCGGTCAGCTGATGACAGAGTTCCTTCTCCGGAACGGCATGAGCGAGAAAACCGGGCAGATCGGTCAGAAAATCACGTTTCCAGCCGAGGATCTCTTCGATTTTGCGATTGAGATACTGAATGATCAGGGCATCGAGGGAGAGGACCACCAGTCCGATCGGCAGGTGATCCATGATGATTTCGATAAATTCAGAACGTTCTTCGAGAGCCGCATCCAGTCTGGCCAGCTCCGCTTCGGATGACGTGATTTTTCCACCGCACGAGTTCTCGTCCTGCAGAGTCAGCACCAGTTTGGTCCGCTCATCGACACTGATCGTTTTGACCAGCAAGTCAAAATATTGCAGCTCGCCGTCCTTCATCAAGGACCAGGTCAACTGCTGTGGCTCACCATTCAGGGCCTTCCACAGGTAGACCTGCAACAGCTCCATCGAGGTATGATCAGCGGAAGGAAGGCTTTCCAGGGTGTGACCGATCAGGTCATCGCGTGACACCCCGAGCATGGCGCAGGCTTTCTGATTGCAGTCCTCAATGACCCCGTCGAGCAGGATTACCCCGAGATCGAGTATTTCAAGAATATGGCGATGCCCCATAACCACCTGATATCTGTAACAACCCTTGCAAACGGCTCATAATGCAGATTCACCGTTGAATCTGACATTATGCTTCAACAATAGCATAAGGCCACCCGAAGACCCAGCTTCAGGTGGCCGCAAACGGTTGCATTAACCAAGACAATGGATCTTGGGACTGAAAAAATCACTGCTGACGGCACTGCCGACGTTATTGATACGGGTCTGGGTATTATCCAGATACTCATGCAGCCCCGACTCAAAGACATCTTCCAGCGCGGTGTACTGGAACTCTGCCAGCAGACGCCCAAGGGTCTGCTCAGAGGAGTTGAGGAACGACCCCTGGCGGCTGCCGGTGATATGGTTCAGTGAAGCCATCGCCGTTGCCAGACAGTAGTGGATCGCCCGCGGGAAGTGGCGGTCGAGCAGCAGGAATTCGACGATCTTCTGCGGATCAATGCGGCCATGGCGCTTGCGGTACATCTCAAAGGCGCTGGCAGAACGCAGCAGCGCGGTCCAGAGAATATTGTCATAGGAGCTGCCGACATAGTCGACCGACGGCAGCAATATGAAATACTTGACGTCGAGGATCCGCGAGGTCTTGTCGGCGCGCTCGAGCATGCGCCCCAAACGGCCGAAGTGCCAGCCTTCACCGTGATTCATGGTCGAATCGGTAATGCCGATAAAGGTATGGCTGGCGGTCATGATCTCGACGAAGAACTTATGGGGCAGATCCATGCTCGAGGCCCCGGCAGCATCGTTCATCATCAGGTAGAAGCTGTTGAGCTGCTCCCACATCTCCGAACTGATATACTCGCGGATCGACCGGGCATTCTCACGCGCGGCGCGCACGCAGGAGAAGATCGAGTTCGGATTGTTGCGGTCAAAGGTCAAAAACTCGATCGCCTTCTCGCGGGTCGCCACACCGTAGCGCTCGCGGAACAGCTCGTGGTCCCCGGTCGTATTGATCAGCGGCTGCCACTGATCGCTGGCGCTGTTGGGAATGTCGAGGGTCATATGATAGTTGGCATCGATGAAGCGGGCGACGTTTTCAGCCCGTTCGATGTAGCGACCCAGCCAGTAGATCGAATTGGCGACGCGACTTAACATATCTCTCCCTCCTGCTTGAAAGCCATCCCGCTGGCGGGAAGATCTGTATCGGTATCTTCGAGGACCCAGGTATCCTTGCTGCCGCCCCCCTGCGATGAGTTGACGACCAGCGAACCCTTCTTCAATGCGACACGGGTCAGACCGCCCGGCATGACATAGATATCCTTGGTTCCGTAGAGAACGTAGGGGCGCAGATCGACGTGGCGCCCTTCGAAATGATCATCGACCATGACCGGTACCCGTGATAAGGCCAGGGTCGGCTGGGCGATATAGGTGCGTGGCTTGGCCTCAATACGCCGGCGGAACTCGTCACGCTCGGCAGCTGTCGAGTGCGGGCCGACCAGCATGCCGTAACCGCCTGACTCGTTGACCGCCTTGACGACCAGCTTGTCGAGATTTTCCAGCACATACTTGCGGTCATGGTCGCGCCAGCAGGCGTAGGTCGGCACGTTACGGATGATCGGGTCTTCACCCAGATAGTATTTGATGATCTCCGGGACATAAGCATAAACCGCCTTGTCGTCGGCAACCCCGGTGCCCGGCGCGTTGGCGAGGGTGACATTCCCCTTGCGGTAGGCGTCCATCAGCCCGGGCACGCCAAGCAGCGAATCGGGACGGAAAGCAGTCGGGTCCATGAAGTCGTCATCGATCCGCCGGTAGATGACGTCGACCCGCTCCAGCCCCTTGGTCGTCTGCAGCATGACCTCGTTGCGATGAACGATCAGGTCCCCCCCTTCGACCAGCTGGGCACCCATCTGCTGAGCCAGGAAACTGTGCTCGAAGTAGGCCGAGTTGTAGATCCCCGGCGTCCAGACCGCGACCACCGGTGAACGGACCCCGGCCGGGGCCGTCTCCTGGAGCATATCGAGCAGCCGGCTCGGATATTCGGTGACCGGCTGAACACGACAGGCATCGAAGACCATCGGCAGGGTGCGTTTCATGATCATCCGGTTCTCGAGGACATAGGAGACCCCGGACGGGCAGCGCAGGTTGTCTTCCAGCACGTAATACTCGCCGTCAGCGTGACGGACCAGGTCGGTTCCGGTGATATGGCACCAGACCCCGCCCGGCGGCTGCAGCCCGATGCAGGCCTTGCGGTAGCCGTCAGCCGAAAAAACCAGTTCGGCCGGAATCACCCCGTCCTTGATGATCTTCTGGTCGTTGTAGACATCGTGGATAAACAGGTTCAGCGCATGGATGCGCTGCTTGAGTCCCAGTTCCATGCGCTGCCACTCCTGCGCCTGGATGATGCGCGGAATGATATCGAAGGGGAAAATCTTTTCCGTCTGCGCCTCGTTACTGTAGACATTGAAGGTAATCCCCAGGTTGAGCAGCGCTTTCTCGGCCGCGATCTGACGATTCTGCAGTTCATGTTCAGGAAGCGTATTGATCCGCTCGATCAGCAGCTCGGCCCCGGGACGGGGTGTACCGTCCGCCTCGAACAGTTCGTCGTAGAAGCCTTCGGTATCGTAATCTTTAAATTGCATGGATTCCTCCATTAAAACCTCAGGCAGGCCCGAGGACAAAGTACGGCTTAAACCACACCGCGCCAATTAAGATATTCGGGCAACGTCGACCGAAACCATAACCATATGCTTGCCACCGCCGATGGTAATCCCCTTGAGCGGCGAGACATCGGAAAAGTCACGCCCCCAGGCGACCGTGACATGCTGATCACCCGGTTTCACATTATTGGTCGGATCGAAATCGAGCCAGCCGATCTCCGGTGCATAAACCGCAAACCAGGCATGCGAGGCATCGGCCCCGACCAGCTTTACCTCCCCGGGCGGAGGGATGGTTTCCAGATAACCACTGACATAACGTGCCGCCAGCCCCAGGCTGCGCAGACAGGCGATGGCGAAATGAGCAAAATCCTGACAGACTCCTTTTTTTCTTTTGATCACCTGCTCAAGCGGGGTTGACGCCGTTGTCACCCCGGGAGAATAACTGAATTCGGTATAGATCCGTCTCATCAGATCGCTCACCGCCTGGGCAAACGGACGCCCGGGCGTGAAGGACTTCAGTCCGTAGGCGACCAGCTCCGGGTGAGCCGGGAGCAGCGGTGACGGATAGATAAAGGGAAAGATGTCACCGGCCGGCAAACTGCGATCCTTGACCAGCCGCTCGCGCACCTCTTCCCAACTGTAACGGTCGGCCTGCTCGTAACGTTCAGGCCGTTCGCGGATCTCCAACTCACTGACGGCCGAGACGATCAATTTTTCATGCGCCTCCTGGATGGCGAAATGGGTCATCTGGTTGCCGAAGAAATCGGTACGCTCACGCAGATCGGCCGGTTGCGGCTCGACGCTCAGAGTAAAACTCTGACAGTCCTGCAGCGGAGTCTGACGCGGGTGGAGGCAGGCCTGATTGCGGCACATCTGGACGCTGTAGCTGTAGCTGTAGCGGGTGGTGTGGGTGACCCGGTATCTCATGAGGCCAGCTCCTGAATAACCGAACCGAGCTGCCGCGGCGCCTCTGTCGGACTGAAATAAAGTTCGGTCAGCAGGTTGGACAGCACTTCCAGCTGTTCCTGCTGCTGGGCCAGGGTCCTGTCAAGCAAAGCGTAGCGCCCCTCCTCGGTGACCTCAAGGATCAGCTCCTTGTGATCGATGGCATTCAGTTCCGAAATACAGTGCGAGATCTGTTTCTCGTCGCTGCGCGGGAAATTCCATGAGCGGTCGTTGGGAATCCCGCGGATATGCAGAGCCAGCTGGCGCAGCTGAAAGGCCAGGGTGCGCGGATAGTTCTCGTCGAAGAGCAGCAGCTCGAGGATGGTCGAAACCTCCATGAAGGAGCGGTAACGGCGGCGGAACACCAGCAAGCTGTTGCAGGTGCTCAGCACCGCCTCGAGGATCTGCGCCGAAACGGTCGGCCGCTGACCCGGCACCAGGGTCTCGCGCAGCAGGGCGATCAGATTGAGCGCCCGCTCGACCCGGCGACCGATATTGAGCATCAGCCAAGCCGTTTCCCGCGACATGTTTTCAAAAGCCTGACCGCTGATCGAGGTCAGCTGGATCACCAGCTGGTTGATCTGCTCGAACATCCTGCCGCTGCCGATCTGCTGGCGGGAGACCTTGGGATCCCAGTGTTTCTGGACCTGATCGATGACCCGCCAGGTGTCCTCGGGCAGCAGGTCGCGCACCGCATAGGCCGCATAGCCCAGGCTGTTGAGGTTGGCGCGCAGACTGCCCGGGCGCTGCGGATCACGGATCAGCGAAAACAGCTCGCTGCGCGGATCGGCCAGTTTGGCCGCGGCATGTTGGCCGACAAAGCCGGGGTAGGTCTGGGTCACCTGGGTCAGCGCCTGAAGCAGCTGATTCAGGCAGCTCTGATCGTCCGGATCACGGAATTCGTTGACATCGCGCAGCTTGCCCAGGATGGTGCGCAGCAGGCGCGCCGTCTGTTCGCTGCGCTCGGCATAGCGGCCGGCCCAGAACAGGTTCTCCGCGGCCCGGCTCGGCAGGGCGCTGGACAGCGGTTTGATCAGCTGATCAGGACGCGCCAGGCGCCACAGGTTGACCTGCTTGTCGATCTCGCGGGTCAGTACCCAGGTGTCCTTGATCGCCCCGCCCGGCTGGCTGGGGAACATCAGGTCGGCACTGGAGGAACGGACCCGGGTCATCCCCCCCGGCATCAGCGCATAGCTCTCTTCATGCTCGGTCATATAGGTACTGACCAGACCGTGGCGGGCACCGAGGGAGTCATTTTCCAGGGCCGGGTAAGAGGCAAACTGGACCACCTGCTGGCCGACAAACAGATGCGGATTGGCCTGAATCTCCGTTTTCAACCGCGCCTGCTGCTGGTCATCCAGCCCCCCCGGAACCAGATAGTTGAAGCCGGGCAAGGGGTGAATCGGCCGGATCAGCAGCTTGTCAATATGTTCAAGGACGTACCGGCATTCCTTCTTGTGGCCGCACCACCAGGTCGCAACCGACGGGATCAGCAGTTCTTCGCTGAAGAACTCCTTGCAGATCGCCGGCAGAAAAGCCATCAGCGCCGGGTTTTCGATCACCTGACTGCCGATCGAATTGGAGACGACCAGATTGCCGCAACGTACCGCCTCCAGCAGGCCGGGCACCCCGCAGAAAGAATCCCCGCCGAGCTCCAGCGGATCACTCAGTTCATCATCGATCCGGCTCAGGACCACATCGACCTGGCGCAGGCCTTCGACCGTCTTCAGCCACAGACACTGATCGCGCACGGTCAGATCCCCCCCCTGCACCAGCGGATAGCCAAGGTAGGCGGCCTGATAGGCATGCTCAAAGTAGGCCGGATGTTCAGGTCCCGGAGTGAGCAGGACAATGCGCGGATCCTGCTTGTTGTGACGTGCCATCCGCACCAGGTTGTTGCGCAGGGCGCGGAAATACATGGCCAGCCGGTGAACCTGAAAATCCTCAAAGATCTGCGGCAGGCTGTGGGTCATGATGATCCGCGTTTCCAGCGCATAGCCGGAGGCAAACGGCGGCTTGGCGAAATCGTTGACCACCCAGAACTGGCCATCGGAGCCCTTGGCCAGGTCGGCCGAGTAAAGGGTCAGATGCTTGTTGCGCCCTGCCTCGATGCCGACACAGGGGTAGAAAAATTTCTTGTGGGCGAAAACCAGCTCGGCCGGCAGAAAGCCCTGGCGGATCAGCTTCTGCTCACCGTAGATATCGGCCAGAATCAGGTTGAACAGTTCGGCACGCTGCAGCAGGCCGCGCTCGATCAGCGCCCACTCCTGTTCGTCGATGATCAACGGCAGCGGATCATAGCTCCAGGCCCTCGACACCCGCGGATCACCGAAAACATTGTGGATCGCCCCGTTTTCACGCAGCAGCTGCTGAGCTTCCTTCTTGTGGCGGTTCAGGCGCCTCTCGCCCAGCCGGTCGATATTGCGGAACAGTCGCCGCCAGTGGGCCGGCAGATCAACGGCCTCTTTATAGACGCCACTGAAATGATTCATGTTCAGCCCGAGAATATGTTCACCATCTTCTGAGAACACATGTGACCTTTCTATTTAGTTTCTGTCCGAGAACGGCCATTTTCCGCCGTATCAATAATACCCCCCTGCTCGCAAACTCGCTTCCCCCCCATTTTTATAGGGGGGATTGAGGGGGGTGGTTTAAGAACGCCGACGGCGCAGGTCGAGGGTGTGCGGAAACTCAGCATTCGGCTCTTCTGCGGGCGGGGCATTGAACTTCAACGATTCCCCCTTGGGCACAAAACGTCCCAGGGTCTCGAAATCGGGCGGCGGCATGACCGGCCCCTGGCTGAACTCGGTATCGGCGAACAACGCGTCACGGCGCGATTCCGCAGTGATCGCGTTGACTGGGAAGACATCGTAATTGCGGCCCCCGGGGTGGGAGACATGATAGCTGCAGCCACCGAGCGAGCGACCGTTCCAGCTGTCGACGACATCGAAGATCAACGGCGAGTGCGGCGCGATGGTCGGGTGCAGCGCCGATGGCGGCTGCCAGGCACGGTAACGGACCCCGGCGACGAATTCGTCCTTGCGCCCGGTGCGGGTCAGCGGCAGGCGATGACCGTTGCAGGTAATGACGTGGCGCTCCTCAGTCATGCCACGCACCATGACCTGAAGACGTTCAACCGAGGAATCGACAAAGCGCGCGGTCCCCTGGTTGGACAGCTCCTCCCCCAGGACATGCCAAGGCTCGATGGCGAAACGCAGCTCCAGTTCGAGATCATCAACCTGGACTGTCCCGTAACGCGGGAAACGAAACTCGAAGAAGGGATCGAACCATTCGGCCAGAAACGGATAGCCGGCCTCGTTGAGGTCCTTGACCACGTCGTTCATATCCTGGCGGACAAAGTGCGGCAGCAGGAAGCGGTCATGCAGACGGGTTCCCCAACGCACCAGCGGCTTTTTATACGGCTCCTTCCAGAACCGCGCTATCAAGGTCCGCAGCAGCAGGTTCTGGACCAGACTCATGCGCGCATGGGGCGGCATCTCGAAGGCGCGCAGCTCAAGAATGCCGAGGCGGCCCGACGGGCTGTCCGGCGAATAGAGCTTGTCGATACAGAACTCGGCCCGGTGGGTATTGCCGGTGACGTCGATCAGCAGGTTGCGGAACAGTCGGTCGACCAGCCAGAGCGGGATATTGTCCTGCTCCGGCAGCTGATTGAAAGCGATCTCCAGTTCGTAGAGGGCATCGTCGCGCCCTTCGTCGACCCGCGGCGCCTGGCTGGTCGGGCCGATGAAGACCCCGGAGAACAAATAGGAGAGTCCCGGGTGGTTCTGCCAGTAAGTCACCAGGCTGCGCAGCAGATCGGGGCGGCGCAAGAGCGGACTGTCGCTCGGCGTCGCGCCGCCGAGGGTGATATGGTTACCGCCACAGGTTCCGGTATGCCGGCCGTCGAGCATGAACTTCTCCGTGCCGAGCCGCGACAGTCGGGCCTGCTCATAGAGTGTCGTGGTATTATGGACCAGCTCCTGCCAGCTGCCCGCCGGATGGATATTGACCTCGATGACCCCCGGATCAGGGGTGACCATCAGCTTCTCCAGGCGCCAGTCACGCGGCGGTTCGTAACCTTCGATAACCACCGGCATTTTCAACTCGGCGGCGGTCGCTTCAACGGCGACGAGCAGCTGCAGGTAATGTTCGAGAACGCCGAGCGGCGGCATGAAGATATGCATCCGGCCGAAGCGCGCTTCGATACAGACGGCGGTGTGCGGCACATGCACCCAGGGCTGGTCCTCGGCCGCGGCCAGCGGCAAACTGTGATAGTCGTCAAGCGGTGGCAGATCGCCAAACTGGCTCTGCTCGTAGAAGGGTTCGCGCTTGTCCGGGGCGACCCAGGGGAGCGAATCGAGCGGCAGGCGCATCCCCATCGCCGAATCGCCGGGGATCAGGTACATCTGCTCACGACGGAACTCCCAGGGCCCGCTCTGCCAGCCGCCGAAGGCGAAGTTCCAGGTCAGCGGCAGGACATAGCCGACCGGGGTGCTCAGGCCGCGATCGAGAATCCGCGCCAGGGTGCGCCGCTCCGAGGAATCGTTAAGATCGACCTGCTGCGGGTCGACATTGACCGGGATGTTCCCTTCCTTCCATAGCCAGTAGGCACTGTCTTCATAACCGCTGATCAGATATTTGGGGTTGAGCCCGAGTCTGGTGGTCAGGGTCCGCGAGAATCTTTCTGCATCCTGCGCGCCCAGGCCGTAATCCTTCTGCAGATCGGCGAGCAGTTCGCCGCGCTGCCAGACCGGCAGGCCGTCCTTGCGCCAGTAGCAGCTGTAGGCCCAGCGCGGCAGCGGTTCGCCGGGATACCACTTGCCCTGGCCGAAATGGAGCAGACCGCCCTGGCCGAACGATTCGCGCAGGCGCAGGGTCAGATCAAATGCCAGCTTGCGCTTGTGCGGTCCGTCAGCAGCGCTGTTCCACTGGGCGCTGTCCATGTCGTCAATCGAGACGAAGGTCGGTTCACCGCCCATGGTCAGGCGCACGTCCCCCTCGACCAGCTGCTCATCGACCAGCTCCCCCAGGGCGTTGATCAGCTGCCACTGCTCATCGCTGTACGGCTTGGTCACCCGCGGATCTTCGTGAATACGCATGACCCTGTTGCTGTGTTCAAATTCGACCTCGCAGGGATCGGTCGCGCCGGTCAACGGCGCGGCACTGAACGGATGCGGCGTACAGGCCAGCGGGATATGCCCCTCGCCGGCGAACAGTCCCGAAGTCGGGTCGAGCCCGACCCAGCCGGCCCCCGGGATATAGACCTCGGTCCAGGCGTGCAGATCGGTAAAGTCGGCTTCAGGGCCACTGGGACCTTCGAGCGACTTTTCATCGGCCGCCAGCTGAATCAGGTAGCCACTGACAAAGCGCGCAGCCAGCCCGCAGTGGCGCAGGATCTGAACCAGCAGCCAGGCCGAATCGCGACAGGAGCCGATGCGCCGATCAAGCGTCTCTTCGCAGCTCTGGACCCCGGGTTCCATGCGCACCGAATAGTTGATGTGCTGCTGCAGTTTCTGATTGACCGCGACGAGGAAATCGACCGTGTTGATTTCCTTGCGGTCGAGCTGATCCAGCCATTTCATCAGCAGCGGGCCATCTTCCTCAAGCTTCAGGTAAGGGCCAAGTTCACCCTTCTCCAAATGGGTGTATTTAAAAGGAAATTTTCCAGCGTAATCTTCGATAAAAAAGTCGAAGGGGTTGATCGCCGTCATGTCGACGATGACCTCGACCTCGATGTGCAGGCGATCAGTCTTGTCCGGAAAAACCAGGCGCGCCAGGTAGTTGCCGAAGGCATCCTGCTGCCAATTGATAAAGTGCCCTTCCGGTTCAACCTTGAGCGAATAGGCGCGAATAGGCGTACGACTGTGCGGCGCGGGGCGTAACCTTAAAACATGGGGAGAGAGCGAAACCGGTCGGTCAAATTTGTAACTGGTAATATGCTGGCAGGCAACGCGTATCGGCATAGTCAATCCTCGGGTTCAGGTCTGCTGCGCTTGAATCAGTTCGCGCAACAGTCTTCTACACATGACAGATGCCATCAGAAAGCGCCTTTGATTTCGATGGACCCGGCTAGACTAGCACATCTTGTCAGCACCTGGCAGCCAGATTATGACCCGATCAGTCGAATTTGCAAATGGCCAACGGCCTGCAACGGTGGTAGAGTTTTGGGCGAAGCTTGTTCAAAAACCACTGCGCGCTATATTATAGTTTTCATATCCGAATGACAGACTGCAACCACCTGATTATGCTGCACAACCAGACTGGAGTACAGCTATGTTCCGACGGACCAAAATCGTAGCAACTGTTGGCCCCGCCAGTGACACTGAAGAGCAACTCAACCTGCTGATGGACGCTGGTGTCGACGTCTTTCGCATCAACTTTTCCCATGGCAGTCACGAAAAAACCGCGGAAGTGATCGCCAGCATCCGTAAGCTGTCGAGTCAGAGACAAAAAGCGGTCGCCATTCTCGGCGACCTGCAGGGTCCGAAAATCCGCACCGGGGTGATGGTCGACAACGCCCTCAAGCTGGAGGCGGGCAGTGTCGTCACCATCACCAGTCGCGAAGTTCTGGGCGAGAGCACCATCATCCCGACCATCTACAAAAACCTGCCGCGCGATGTCAAAAAAGGGGACCGCATCCTGATCGACGATGGCCTTATGGAACTGGAAGTCCAGCACAGCGAAGGGACCGAGGTTCGCTGCCGGGTTATCAACGGCGGCATCCTGAAAAACCACAAGGGGATCAACCTGCCCGGCGTCAAGGTGTCAGCCCCGGCATTGACCGAAAAGGACCTGGCCGACCTCGAGTTCTGCATCAGTCAGGAACTCGACTATGTCGCTCTCTCGTTCATCCGCAAGGCCTCCGACGTCCATGCACTGAAAACCATTCTCGAGAGCAAGGGCTCGGGGCTGATGGTTGTCGCCAAGATCGAAAAACCGGAAGCGGTGGAAAATTTCGACGCAATCCTCGAAGCGACCGACGCAGTCATGGTCGCACGGGGGGATCTCGGCGTCGAGATCAGCCCCGAACGGGTTCCGCTGATTCAGAAGTCGATCATCCGCAAATGTAACGAAGCGGGCAAACCGGTCATCACCGCCACCCAGATGCTCGAAAGCATGATCACCAATCCGCGTCCGACCCGGGCCGAGACCTCCGATGTCGCCAACGCCATCCTCGATGGCACCGATGCGATCATGCTCTCCGGCGAGACAGCCAGTGGCAAGTATCCGATCGAAGCGGTCAAGGTCATGGTCAACGTCGCCGAAAACGTCGAACGTGATCCGCAACTGAGAACCAAGTCTTACCGCCGGGTCACCGATATCTACGGCCGCCCCCATGTCACCGAGGCGATCGGCCAGGGGGCCTGCCATATCGCCGACAGTATCGGCGCCGAAGCGATCCTCGCCTTCACCCAGACCGGCGGAACCGCAGCGCTGGTCTCCAAGTATCGCCCAGCGCTGCCGATCTTCGCTGTCACGCCGTCCCAGTCGGTGCGGCGCCGCATGGCCCTCTATCACGGGGTCCGCTCCCTGCAGGTTGAGATCCAGGGCAATACCGAGGACCAGATCAGCTCGGTGGAAAAAGCAGTGCTCGAAACCGGTATGCTCAAAGAAGGGGATCTGGTCGTTGTCACCATGGGCAGCCCGCTGTCTGATACAGGTACGACCAACCTGCTCAAGGTCCATCGCCTCGACAGGACTGACTGAACGTTAAAATTCACCCCCCTCAATCCCCCCTATGTTATAGGGGGGAAGCGAGCTTGCGAGCAGGGGTCGTACCACCACAATGGAAAAAGGCCGTTGACAACAACTTGCCATCTCATTTAGTCTGCCCGGACTGATAACAGGATGTTGACAAACGTTTTCGAGAAAGCAACGGAATGATAAACGCAATATTAAACCTGATTTCTGAAGTGGTGGTGGTCGTCATTAATTGACGGCTCGGCGTTTTCTTCGATCTCACATATCGGGGGAGCACGGGTCAATTCCGTGCTCCCTTTTTATATCTGAAAAGGGCTGCGGGGTTGACCAACTCCGCAGTCTTTTTTTGTTCAAGGAGATAAACAACATGCTGAACGGAGCACAGATTTTACTCGATTGCCTCAAAAAAGAAGGGGTCGATACCATTTTCGGCTACCCGGGCGCGCGGACCCTGATGCTGCACGATGCCCTGATGGACGACCCGGATATCGATCATATCCTGGTTCGTCATGAGCAGGCCGCGGCTCACGCTGCAGACGGCTATGCCCGGACCACCGGCAAGGTCGGCGTCTGCCTGACGACCTCCGGCCCGGGTGCGACCAACCTGGTCACCGGCATCGCCACCGCTTACATGGATTCGGTGCCGATGGTCGCCCTGACCGGCCAGGTCACCACCAAAGACATTGGCAACGACGCGTTTCAGGAAGCCGATATCGCCGGCATCACCCGGCCGATCACCAAGCACAACTATGTCGTCACCGACATCAGGGACCTGGCCCGTATCATCCGTGAGGCATTCTACATCGCCCGCACTAGGCGCCCGGGGCCGGTCGTTGTCGATCTGCCGAGCGATGTCATTGCCTCGCTGAGCAACGATCCGGTTCCGGACAATGTCACCCGCCGCGGCTACCAGGAGTCGCCGCAGCTCAATCTCAAGCAGTTGAAAAAAGCAGCCAGAATGATCAACAAGGCACAGTGCCCGCTGATCTATGCGGGCGGCGGTATCGTTCAATCCAATGCCGCCGCTGCGCTGCGTGCCATAGCAGAAAAAGGGCAGATCCCGGTGACCCACACCCTGATGGGCATCGGCCTGATGGAGCCAAAATCTCCGCTGTCAGCCGGAATGCTCGGTATGTACGGAGCCTGGTATGCCAACAAGACGGTCAGCCAGTGTGACTGCCTGATCGCCATCGGCGCCCGTTTTGACGACCGCGTCACCGGCAAGGTCGACAGCTTTGCTCCAAATGCCAGAATCATCCATCTCGACATCGATCCGACCAGCATCCGCAAAGTCATTCAGGATGGCCTTCCGATCGTCTGTGACGCATCCAATGCCTTGCCGCAGTTGCTCGACATGATCGAAATCAGGGATCGGACGAATTGGTTGGCGGAAATTGCAACCTACAAGCAGACCGGCCCGCTGCCACGCCAGCAGGGGACTGAGCTGATGCCTCACGAGATCATGGAAGCGATCCATGAAGCGGCGGGGGATAACCCGGTCGTCGCCTCTGATGTCGGCCTGTCGCAGATGTGGACGGCTCACTACTTCCCGTTTGATAAGCCGCGTCAGTACATTACCAGCGGCGGCCTCGGCACCATGGGCTACGCCCTGCCGGCAGCACTGGGCGCGGCTGTCGCCAATCACGACCGACCGATCTTCGCCATCAACGGCGACGGCGCGTTTCAGATGAACTGCCAGGAGCTGGCCACCTGTGCGCAGTACAACATCCCGGTCAAGTGCATCATTCTCAACAACGGCAAGCTCGGCATGGTCCGCCAGTTCCAGACCCTCTTTCACAACGGCCGCTATGCCTCGACCAACCTGGAGATAGCGGTCGATTTTTGTACCGTGGCCAAAGGGTTCGGCGTCGCAGGGAGAAAAGTTGCGGGACTTGCGGAATTCAGGGATGCGCTGAACTGGGCGGTCAATCATCCGGGCCCTGTCGTTCTTGATGTCAAGGTCGATCCGGACACCTACGCCTTCCCGATGGTTGCACCGGGCAAGGAATCGACAAGCATGATCTTCAAGGCCGACGGCAGCGGCCTGTAACCGCAGAAACAGACAAACCCCGCCTTGCTTTTACGCAGCGAGTCTCGTTTGTTTCTACACCATTTCAAAACTCCGCGCTGCGGAGTTTTTCCGGTTCTGCCCGTGTGATGGGCCTGCTCATCGCAGGGCGCGTTGCCAGTTGCTGGTAATGTTGCTACGAAGAGACGCAGAAACACGACCGACATATTAAAAGGGAGCTTTTGCCTCCTTTTGGGGCCCAGGCCAAAAGGAGGGCGCCGTACGGGGGCGCAACCCCGTGCTTTTGACTTTAAAAGGTCTTGAGCCGCTTCAAAAAAACACTGACGAAAATTGTTCCTGGTACACTTCGTAGCTTTTGGGCTGCAACTCTCTACACGCTCAGACGAGTCACTGCGTGTCTCGATTCGCACAATCGCAATGCCGGTTCCCGGCATAAATAGACATGGAACAGACATTATCGTTGTCGGTATAAATCAGCCGGTGTTCCTGACACCGGCTGCAATCCCGGCGATGGTAATCATCATCGCCTGGGTCAGCCGGTGACCGGTGTCGACAGTCGGCATCGCCCGGAAGCGCCTGAGCAACTCGATCTGCATCACATGCAACGGAATCAGATAGGCCTCCCGGCGCTGGATCGAGGAAAGATTCCAGGGCGCATCCTGCATCAGTCCGCCCTTGCCCGAAAAAGCGATAAGAAATTCACGATCTTCCTGCATCTGAGCGCGCAGCGCCTGACCGATGTGGCGGAGCGCTGGTTCAACCAGCTTCTGCTCGTAAATCTCCGAGATGGCACTGTCCGCTTTACTTAAGACCATCTCCAGCATGCTCACCCGGGTTTTGAAGAATGGCCATTTTTCGACCATGTCCCGCAGGATAGCGCCGTCTCCGGCCGCATCGCTCTCCTTGAGAGCCTGAGCGGCACCCAGCCAGGCGGGAAGCACCAGACGGTTCTGAGCCCAGGCAAAAATCCAGGGAATCGCCCGCAGACTTTCGATACTGTCGTCTTTTTTCCGTTTCGACGGCCGGCTGCCGAGCGGCAGGTGGGCCAGTTCCTGTTCCGGGGTCGCCTGACGGAAGTAACGGACAAAATCAGCATTGTCACGGACACAGCTACGGTAATGCCGGCAGGCACAGTCGGAAAGACGATCCATGGTCTGCCGCCATTCGGTCAGCGGCTGGGGTGGCGGAATCAGCAACGCTTCAAGGATCGCGTCAGCATAGAGCGCCAGGCTCTGCTGGGCAAC
This sequence comes from Geopsychrobacteraceae bacterium, assembly GCA_963676795.2. Lineage (GTDB taxonomy): Bacteria > Desulfobacterota > Desulfuromonadia > Desulfuromonadales > Geopsychrobacteraceae. The sequence continues at coordinate 177,878 of CAXXTB010000001.1, forward strand.
CTTTGTGGTGCCGAATTTCATGCGGATGGTTTCCCCCTGCTCGGTGACCCGGAACCCACCCTTGAGTGAACCGGGCGGCTGAGACAGGATAGCCGAATGGGCCGGACCGCCACCGCGTCCGATGGTCCCTCCGCGACCATGAAAGAGGGTCAGCTTGACGCCACGGTTGGCACAGAGACGGACCAGATTTTCCTGCGCCTGGTACTGGGCCCAGGCCGCCGACAGCACCCCGGCATCCTTGGCCGAATCGGAATAACCGACCATGACATACTGGTGGCCACCCATATATTCCACATATTCCGGACAGGAAAACAGATCGGCGACAACAGCTTCTGCATCATTGAGATCGTCGAGCGTCTCAAAGAGCGGCGCAATCGGCATCCTAAAGGGAATTCCAACGGTTTTGAACAGCAGCTGCATGGCCAGGACATCGGAGACCTTGCTCGCCATCGAAATGACATAGATCCCCAGGGAATCAGGATCCTGCTTCGCCAGCAACTTCAGTGTGTCGAGCAGCTCAGTCGTCTCAGCCGTCGGCTGCCAGTCGAGCGGCAGCAGGGGACGGTTGTTCTTCAGCTCTCTCTTGAGAAAGTCCTGCTTCTGCTTTTCATCCCAGTCGAGGTAATTCCCCAGGTTAAGGGCGCGGGTAATCTCCCCCAGGGCGTTAGCGTGGTATTCGCTGTGCTGGCGGATATCGAGGCGCACCAGATGAATGCCGAAGCAGCGGGCCCGAATCAGGGTGTCGAGCAAGCGTCCGTTGGCAACAGCCGCCATGTTGCATTTGACCAGCGACTGATAACAGAGCTCCAGCGGTTCAAGCAGCTGCCGGTTGTCACTGATCACCAGGCTCTCGTCCCAGTCACCGACGCGCAGCCGCCGCTCCAGCTGCTCGCGGCTGACAACCAGCAGAGCTCTCAATTCTTTCAGAAGATGACGGTACGGCTCTTCAGCATTGCCTGTCACGCGCAGCAGTTCAGGGCTGGCTTTTGACATCGACATCTCATCGATCAGCCCGCGGATATCACGCAAGAAGAGTTCAGCAGCCTGCCAGCGGGCACGCAGCAGGACATCCTGCGTCGCTTCGGCCGTGACAAACGGGTTGCCGTCGCGGTCACCGCCCATCCAGGACGAAAACCGCACCGGGCAGAAGGTCTGCGGCAGCTCAATGCCGAGTTGATCGTAGATCTTGTTCTTCAAGCCCTTGACAAAACGCGGTACGGCATTCCACAACGGCTGCTCGATCACCGCAAAACCCCATTTGGCCTCGTCGACCGGAGTTGGGCGCTGGGAACGAATCTCGTTTGAGTACCAGCTCTGGGTCAATAGATCCTTCAGCCGTTCCGTTGTCGCTTTGGTTTCCGTGCCGAACGGTTTCGCCCTTAAGCAATGGTTGATCTCGTTGTATTTCTGAATCATGCTGCGGCGGATGATTTCGGTCGGATGGGCCGTCAGAACCAGATCGATTTGCAGGTCCTCAATCGCCTGGCGGATTCTGACCGGATCAATACCGCTGCTTTTGAGGCGGACAATCAGACCTTCATCGGGATTTACGCTGGCCAGAAGCTTTTCACCTTCGGCGGAATTGAAAAACTCCTGCTCGGCAATATTGGCCAGATTCAGGAAAGAAGCGAAGGCCCTGGCGAAAACGTACAGGTCATCATCACTGCTGGAGGCGAACAGTTCAAGCAATTGTCCGAAAGCATCCTCGTGATGATCCCGGGACCCCTTGCCAAGCTCCCTTATATGCTCAATAGTTTCAAGCATTTGAGGAGTATTGTCATTGGCAATCATCTGGCCGAGCAGTACACCCAGGTCGTGAATTTCTTTATGTAATGAGTCAGGAGATCTAAACATGTGCGGATCCTTATCGGTTATGTTCATTACTGCAAGGGGGGCATCGGTTCCAGCGCCCATATTGACACTAAGCCGCTCAGCTTTCAAGTTGTGATCAGGTCTGTTCAGCACCAATTTCCCCCTCCTAATGCGCTGGATTGGCTAGGCGACATATGGGCTATTACGTGATTCTTGGTATATTCCTGCACTAAAAAGGGTTTTCTTTTCACCGATTTGGAACATTATCACCGATAGGTTATTTTTGAGTTGCCGAGCGTGCCACCCTATGGTATTGTTTATAAAACGTGAAGATGGTTTTCAGGCACAATTGGTCGTTAACTTCTTCCATGTACGAGGTGATTTTATGAACAATGTATTTATTAGTGCAGTAACTGGAAATGATAGTGCCGGCATCATCAAAGCTCTGGCAGAAACAACTCGCGAACTGGGCGGAGAATGGGTGACCAGCAAAGTCATGAAACTCGACGGTCAGTTCATTGCTCTCATGAAGGTGAGAGTCAAGCCAGAAGAGGAAAATGATCTGGTCGCAGCACTCAAGGCAAAATACCCTGAGCTGTTGTTCACTCACTCCGAGGCGAGACCTGCTCCTGACAGACCGGCAAAACAGCTGAAACTGGAAATCGACTGCAAGGATCGTTCTGGCCTGACCAAGGACATCAACAACACCCTCTCCAATCTCGATCTGGTTGTCGACCATATGGAATTCCACCGGATGCTGGTCACCACCCTTGGCGAAACGGTCTACAATGCCAAACTCAATCTGACCGTTCCTGCCGATACCGACAGCGGTGACCTTGCCAGTGAAATCGAAGCGATGCTGACTGCGGACGATGTTCGCGTCCATGTCATGGCATAAGGCTTCACTTTCAAGCAATAAAAAAACCGCACACCTTTTGGGTGTGCGGTTTTTTTTGTGCATTTTCCAATCGACCGGCGGCTAGCCTATCAGCGGCGGTATCCCCGGAATCATCCCGACAATCGCCATCGCCACAGTCGCAATAACCAGGGCACAGCCCGGAATGATCAGACGATCTAGGACCGACAGGTTCTTGGCGCGTTCCTTGTCACCGATCAGGCTGTTGTTATCAAGGAACATGGTCAGAGCCCAACCGAAAACCGGGTTGACGATCGCCGAGGCGAAGATACAGATGCCGGAAGCCTGGGCATCCTTGGTGTTATGAACCATTTCCATCCCCGCTTCGAGCAGCGGCAGGTAGACACCGACCAGCAGCGCAATACCGAGAACCGGACGCCAGACCGCGATATCCATCGGGAAACCAAGGATAGCGACAACGATCGACAGGATACCGGTCAGGATCGCACCGGCAGGGATCGGCCGCTTGGCGATCGCAGCTGGAATCATGTAGGTACCCCAGGACGAGGTGATACAGCCGCTGCCAAAGAAACCGGTTACAATCTGGCGGAAAGAACAGCCGATCATGGTATCGTCGACGTTCATCAGAACGTCCTTGGCCTTTTTCGGATAGTTCATCTCCTGGAAAATCCGGTGACCGAGGAAGTCAGGCGACCACATAGCAACCGCCAGAATGGCGAACGGCAGCGATGAGATAAATGCGGAAACACCCGGCATACCCAGTTTCCAGCCGGTCTCTGCACCCCACCAGTACATTGGGTTAAAGCTCGGCAGGCCAGGCGCGGTCTCAAAATGGAACGGCGCACCCAGAACCAGGGCGATGATTGCGGCAAAAGCGGAACAAACCGGAATCGCCAGCCAGCGCTTACCGACCCGGGCCAGGTAGGCATAGAGAATCAGGTTCAGCCCCAGAACGACAAAGCTGACGTAGCCCATGCCAAAGCCGGTTGCCCACTTCTGAATAGCACCAACCTGGCCGATAACACCGATCGCTCCCAGATAGACCAACAAACCGCCGGCGACCCCGTTACTGGTAACATTGACCAGGCGCGAGCCCCCCTTGGTGATACTCAGAATCAGGCCAAAGACACCGATCAGAATCGCCAATGCCATCGGATGGGTACCGGAGGTCGCCATCAGCGGGATCAACGGCATCATCGGACCGTGAATACCTGCGAGGTTGGCCCGTGGATTGAAGATACCGGAGAACAGGATGACGAAAAGGACACAGGTGACGATCATATCGACACGAACGTTCTCAACGATAAAGGCCTGATCAAGACCATAGGCACCGGCAAAAGCGTTAGCGATCGCGGTACACATAACGGCAAGTCCGATGGTCCCGGCGATAGCCGGAATCAGGTCTTCAAAAGCGAAGCTGAAGTCACGGCCAGGCAGGTTGATACTCCAGCGTTTTGGGCTCATGATCTCCAACTCATGGTTGAGATAGTCTGCCCGGGTCGCAAACTCTTTACGCGGCTTACGTAGTTTGCGGTAGCTTTCTGCTTCTGTACTCATTCTACTATCCTCTTCTAACTATGAACGTTAATCACCTTCCTCGATTTAAAATCGAGGAACCACGGATACGGAGTCTGACACACAACGGCCACAGCAAACGCCCTGAGAGCAGTCCCTGTGGCCAGATTACGTCCTTGTCAACCTGCTAAATCTGAGGGCACTTTCAAACCGTTCCAAGCCGCCCTCTCCATCGATTTTTTCCAACTTTCGATGGTCCTTTTCTACACCGAAAAGATAAACTTTGTGCTCAAACGCTTTTCTATAATAAAAATTTCGCAGATATTATCTTATCGGGGAAAACAATTCCAAACAAAAAATGCAAAACCTTCCGACGAAATTTCAGTTACTTAACAAGATGTGTGATTTTATAACAGAAGGTAATTTATTATCACAGAAGAAGAAATTTATCGCATTTGATACATTCATTAATATGAATGTTTATTCAGGTCAATTTATCATCAGATTAATAAAGAATGATAAAATTTGAGATATAATGCTTACCGCATAAATTCTTATAGAAGACATTTGGCAAGTTATGTTCTGATGACTCCAGTGATGAAAAAAAGATCCTGTCTGGTAAAGCAGAATAGCACGATGCACGCTCCCCGCTGGGGAACAGACAGGTAAAAAAAGAGCCTGGTGAATCCCTGCTGAGATTTTCCATATGCGCAGAAAAAGCAAAACTGGATAAGGACTGTCAGGCGAGAAGTATCGGTCAAAAAAACGCAAGAACGTATGAATCAGTAAGCCATCGAAACAGCTTTGACCAGCAGATAGACCTGACAGCCGACAGCCAGGTTGAGACGATGGGCCGAAGCCTTTGAAATCCGTGCGGTCAGTGGAGCCCCGGCATCGGTGTGGACCAACACGCTCCGGTTGCGGGTTTCCTCCATGCTGAGGATGGTCGCCTTGAAGATATTCCGGGTACTGATGTTCTGTGGCTCATCAAGGGAGATGGTCACATCGGAGGCCTTGATCGCGGCACGAATACGCTCTGCGCCAGGCCGCTCGGCAGCGACGATGTAGAAGTTCGTCCCCTGATGCTCGGCGGTGACCACACCGAACTCGTCATCGTAATCGACAATTCGACACTCGTTGACCGAGACGTAATCCCCTTCCGTCTCGACACTGCCGAGTCCGGCATATTCGCCTTCCGGCTTACCGGCACTCAGAATCCGCCCCTTGCTGACGCGGATCAGCTCATCGCTGAGACGCAGGATCTCGGTACGCGAGTGGGTCACATAAAAGATCGGTATGTTGAACTTCTCCGGCAGCTTGGCAATATAGGGGAGCAGTTCGTCCTTGCGTTGCGGATCAAGTGAGGCGAGCGGCTCATCCATGAGCAGGATCTGTGGTCGCATCAGCAGCGCCCGGCCGATGGCGACGCGCTGTTTCTCACCACCGGAAAGTTTGGCCGGCATCCGTTCGAGCAGATGAGCGATACCGAGCAACTCGCTGATCTCCTGCAATTGAGAGGCATCACTGTGCTTGCCGTAGAGCAGGTTCTTGCGTACCGTCATGTGCGGAAAGAGTCGGCCGTCCTGAAAAACGTAACCGCAACGCCGCTCCCGGATCGGACAGTTGACCTTGAGATCCGAATCGAACAACAGCTTGCCGTTGATAAACACCCGACCTGAATCCGGCGTCACCAGCCCGGCGATCATATTGATGATCGATGATTTCCCTGAGCCGGAAGGTCCGGCCAGCACGGTAATCCCGGTGGTCTCCGAGGTAAATTCGACATCCAGGTCAAAGGCCCCGAACTTTTTTTTCAGTCTGACTTCTATCATCCGTTGATTCTTTTAGCCGTTTTTTGCGCCAACACCTCGGACAGAGCCAGTGCGACCAGCGCAATAATGATGGAAATGATACAGAGCCGCGCCGCCATCATTTCACCATCCGGGGTCTGGGTAAAGGTGTAAAGCGCCAACGGCAGGGTCTGGGTCTCGCCGGGAATATTGGAGACAAAGGTGATGGTCGCACCAAATTCGCCGAGGCTGCGGGCAAAAGCAAGAACGGCCCCGGTAATCAAACCCGGGACCGAGAGAGGCAGGGTAATCGTCAGAAAGATCCGCAGGCGGCTCGCCCCCAGGGTCCGGGCCGCAGCTTCCAGCCCCTTGTCGACCGCTTCGATCGACAGTCTGATCGCCCTCACCATCAGCGGAAAACTCATCACCAGGGAGGCAAGCACCGCCCCCTTCCAGTTGAAGGCGAATTTCAGGCCGAGCGCCTGAAACAGCTCCCCAAGAAAGGTGCGGCGCCCCAGCACAATGATCAGCAGATAACCGGTGACCACCGGCGGGACGACCAACGGAAGATGAATAACGGCATCGATGAGTGCCTTGCCGCGAAACTGGCAGCGGGCCAGTAACAGGGCAAAGGCGATAGCCGGAACCAGGCCGACAGCAACAGCCCAGACGGCAACCTTAAGACTCAGCCAGATGGCGTTAAACTCTTCCGGGGATAAACTCATTGAGTGACAAATCCGTATTTCTCAAGAACTGTTTTGGCCCTGGCGCTCTTCATAAAAGCGAGGAAGGCCTTGGTCTCCGCAGTTTGTTTGCCTTTGACGGCGCAGATCGGATACTCGACAGGGGTATGCGATTCGGCAGCAAAGATGTAAACGATATGGGACTCTTTCGACTGTATGGCGTCGGTTTTGTAGACAATACCAAAATCGGCCTGCTCGGTGTCAACAGCGTTCAGCGCTTTACGCACATCAGGATACTGGGCCAGCTGCTTGCTTAAACTTTCCCACAGGCCGTAATGGCTCAGCGCTTCCTTGCCGTACATCCCGGCCGGAACATGGGTCGCATCGCCCATGGCCAGGTAGCCCTCGCCAAGCAAGCCGGGCAGCTGGCGGATATCGTTCATTTTGTCTTTGCCGTTCGGGCCGGCGATGACAACCAGCGCATTGGAGGCCATCAGCGCATTGCTGCCCGCTTCGACCAGCCCTTTTTCATCCAGCCATTTATACCATTTGACGTTGGCGGAAATAAAGATGTTGGCGTCAGCGCCGGCATCGATCTGGCGGGCCAGGGTCGAGCTGGAAGCAAACGAGGTCAGGAATTCCGCCGCGCTTCCACTCTCCTGTCTATAGGTATCGATCAGCTCCTTGACGGCATTGGTGGTCGAGGCGGCGGCAAAAACATAGACCTTCTCTGACGCAACAGCTGAAGTTGCCAGCAGCACAGCCAGACACAGACTGGCCAGGGTTAACAGACTACGCTTGAACATGAGTAACTCCTCCAATAAATAAAGTGCGAACATCGCTTTCGATATTTGCGAAGGTATAACGCAATGTATAGCGAGTCAACAGATTTATCTTCAGAGAATTGATAAACGAAAATCCACCCTTCAATCTCCCCTATTTTATAGGGGGGGAAGCGCGCTTGCGAGCAAGTATCTCTACCACCGCGGCAGCCGGTGACTTCAAAACAACAGGTATGTTTTCCGATTGGAAACGAGCAATTTTTCGTTGTGGCTAGGAAATCAAGGGCTAACGCCGAGGCGTAGTACTTTACGCCGCACAAGGCAGCCCGCCGATTGACGCCGCCACAGCGGAAAAGGGCCGCTTCCGGCTGGAAACTATTTAAGGATGGTCACAACCTGCGCCTTGAACAGTGCCGTGACCACATCGCCGATCTCCAGTTCCATAGAGGCAACGCTGTTGGCGGTCATGATCACGTAGATGCTCTGGCCACCGGGCAGACCGATCTCGACCTCAGCCGACACCCCGGAGCTGACGATCCTGCTTACCCGGCCGAGCAGACGGTTACGGGCGCTGACCGCCAGTTCACGGCCATCGCCTTTGAGCACCGTCACGGCGCTTTCGTGAACCAGGGCATAGACCCGATCATCGGTCTTCAGCTCCATCCGCTCGACGCTGGCGCGGGTGATAACGGCCGAGAGCAGATCGCCGCCACGCAGCTTGATGGTGATATCGGCGTTGGTGATGCCGATGTTGATGTCTTCAATATGACAGCTGAACAGGTTCTTGGTACTGGCCAGGAAAAAACCGATGCCGGACGTATCCTGTTCGTTCTGTAACTGCTCAAGGGTCCGGTCGTGCGCCTCTTCCAGCTCGTAGAAGGTCTTGATCAGCTCCCGTGCGTAAGGGGTCAGGGTCGAACCGCCACCGCTGCGCCCGCCGGTCACCTTGACGACCAGCGGCTCTTCGGCCAGATTGTTCATCTTGTCGATGGCGTCCCAGGCCGCCTTGTAGCTCATGCCGGCAGCCGCCGAGGCTTTGGAGATCGAACCGATTTCATCGATCTTTTCGAGCAGCTTTATCCGCTTGGCTTCAAAGGTTGTGCGCTGTTGTTTAAGCCAGATCTTGTTATCGCTTCGCATCATCAGCCTTTCTTTACAAAATTCATTGATATTTCACTGAATATACTCAGATTGTGCCGCAGGTCAACCTCCCCGAAATCAACCGTGGACAATATACGCCAGATGTATTATCTGAACAATGAATCAACGAGTTCTCAAAACACCCCCTCAATCCCTCCTACACTTAATAGAGGGGAAGCGAGTTTACCAGCAGAGGGGGACTCCCACAGCAAAAAATGAAAGTTTTCAGATAAAGGTGTCTGAATGATTCTTCAAGGAACAATCGTCAATGTCGTCGCCATCGCCGCCGGGTCGCTGGTCGGCTTCAAGGCTGGCCGGCTGCTCTCCGGACGGCTGCGCAAAACGCTGATGTCGGGCCTCGGCCTGGCGGTTCTGCTGATCGGCCTGAAGCTGTCGTTGCAGAGCCAGCAGCCGATGATCGTCATTGCCAGCCTGATCCTGGGTGGCCTGATCGGCGAGATGATCGGGATAGAAAAGCGTCTGGAAAACTTCGGCGAACGCCTGCAGAAAAGGTTCTCCGGCAGTGGCAAGGTCGCCGAAGGGTTTGTTGTCGCCAGTCTGCTCTACTGTGTCGGTGCCATGGCGATCATGGGCTCGCTGCAGGACGGCATGGGTGACAAGCCGACCATCCTCTACGCCAAGGCAGCGCTTGACGGCGTGGCCTCGATCGCCCTCGCCTCAACCCTGGGGATCGGCGTGCTCTTCTCTGTTATTCCGCTGGCCCTCTACCAGGGCGCGATCACCCTGGCGACCGGGCTGATGAGCCGGGTTCTGACCGAATCCGTCATGACCGAGATGAACGCCGTCGGCGGCCTGCTGATCGTCGCCATCGCCCTCGACCTGCTCGGCCTCAAGCGCCTGCCGGTCGGCAATCTGCTGCCGGCGGTGTTTGTTGCTGCGGCCCTGATGTGGATCTTCGGGCTGGCCTGACCCGCGCAGCGGGATAACAATATTCCCCTTACGGGATCTTGCTCACAGCGCAACTTTCCTTCTCAAACGGCCTGAAATCTGTGCTTCCACAGACTTATCCACAGCCACTGACGGGCCGGAATGACTGCCCGTGAAAGGACATAAATCGGCGCTAAGATATTTACTTTTAAAGATATTCATATTTTCTTCCGACCCTGATCAAGACCACCTGACGTCGCCATTCCGGTAAAATCTGGCCAAGTTATCCACATCTCCAAGTACTTCTCCCGCCGGCGAAATCAGCGCTGTGCGAAGCCTTGTTACACCCCCGTAAAGTTCTCAATACAGACGCCGCATGACGTCACTGCACATTTTTTTATCTGCCGGCCTTGACTTAATTACCGTTTTAGTAATAATTTGATATCTAATGATTCGACATGGAGACGATATGCCAATTTCATTTCATGGAACAAAAACGGAAACCGAGGCTCTTGGCACCTATGTCAAGCTGGTGAGAGCCACTGAAACGATCACAGCCGTCACGCACCGCCATCTGGCCAGGGTAAAACTGACCGTCTCTCAGTTTGGCGTGCTTGAAACCCTCTATCACTTAGGCCCCATGTGTCAGGCTGAGGTCGCCAGAAAAAACCTGAAAAGTACGGCGAACATCACCACCGTTGTCGACAACCTGGAAAAGCGCGGTCTGGTCGAACGAATACGCAGCTTTGAGGATCGCCGTTACATCACCCTGCACCTCACAGATGCGGGACTCAGCCTGATCGAGGCCATCTTTCCGGCCCATGTTGAGAGGATGGTCAAAGGTTTCAGTGTCCTGACAGCTGAAGAACAACGTCAACTGGGCGATCTCTGCAAAAAACTGGGCATGAGCCAGCAGGCGTAAAATAAATTAACTTATTAGTTCGACATCTAACGACTAAGGGTCGAACAAAGGAGCCAACCAATGTTAAGCAAACTATTTTCCACCAAAGACAGTTATTCTGCCCTGATTCTGCGCCTGGCTCTGGCACTGGTCATCTTTCCGCACGGAGCACAAAAGCTGACGGGTTGGTTCGGTGGCTACGGATTTACCGGCACCATGAACTTTTTTACCGAGGGGATGGGCATCCCCTACATCTTTGCCCTGCTGGCCATTCTGGCTGAATTCTTCGGCGCACTTGGCCTGATCGTCGGACTGGGAACAAGAATTGCCGCCTTGGGAATCGGCGTCACCATGGCCGTCGCCATTCTGATGGTTCATGCTCCGAACGGTTTCTTTATGAATTGGTACGGCAGTCAAGCTGGAGAAGGATTTGAATTTCACCTGCTCGTCATTGGTATGGCCCTGGCGCTGATTATCAGCGGCGCGGGCAAATGGTCTCTGGACCGGCTACTGGCCGGCAAACTGGAAAAATAATCAGCCACGACAGGAGAGAACCATGATTACAGTGCGTAAATCTGAAGAGAGAGGCCACTTTGTCTCAGACTGGCTGGACAGTTACCACAGCTTCTCCTTTGACACCTACTATGATCCCGACCATATGGGATTCCGCAGCCTGCGGGTCATCAATCAGGATCGGGTTCAACCGGGACAGGGGTTTCCACTCCACCCACACCGGGATATGGAGATCCTCTCCTTTGTCCTTGAAGGTCAGCTCAAGCACAAAGACAATCTGGGACATGAGGGGATTATCAATGCCGGCGAGGTTCAGCGCATCTCGGCCGGAAGCGGAGTGATGCACAGCGAGTTCAACCCCTCGGAGAGCGAGGAGGTCCATTTCCTTCAGATCTGGATCCTGCCCGAAGAAAAGAGCCTTAAACCCTCCTACGAAAACAGGGTGTTTGAGCTCAAAGAACAGAACCAGCTGCAACTGCTCGCTTCACAGGACGGCAGGGATGGATCGGCTGTTGTTCATCAGGATATCGCTCTTTATTCCGGCGAGCTGGAAGCGGGTAACAGTTGCGAATATCAGCTGGCAGATGGGCGGCATGCCTGGATTCAGGTCACCGCCGGAAAGCTCGAGGTCGCGGGAGAAAATCTGCAAGCCGGTGACGGTGCTGCCATCAGTGAAGAGAAATTGCTCGTTCTCTCTGCCAGAGACAAAGCCCGTTTCCTGCTTTTTGACCTGGCATAATGGGCCTTGCTCAAAACCGTTAATAGCACTAAAAAACCGATATAACCCTACGAAAGGACCACAGTTATGAAAACCAATTTCTGGAACGCCATAAAAACGAGAAGAACCTATTACGCCCTCAGCAAGGAGCAGGTCACCAGCGATGAAAAGATCGAAGAGATCGTCGCTGAAGCGGTCAAACATGTCCCCTCATCCTTCAATTCCCAGAGCGCTCGCGCGGTTGTCCTGCTCGGCGAACAGCACGACAGACTGTGGGACTTAACCAAAGAGGAGCTGAAAAAGCTTGTTCCGGCAGACAGTTTTCAGACCACCGAGGAGAAGATTAACGGTGCCTTCCGCTGCGGCTACGGCACGATCCTTTATTTTGAGGATATGCAGGTTGTTGAAGGGCTGCAGCAGAAGTTCCCGCTCTACGCCGATAATTTCCCGGTCTGGTCCAACCAGTCGTCGGGTATGCTCCAGTTCGCCATCTGGTCGGCTCTTGAAATCGAAGGCTGGGGCGCTTCGCTGCAGCACTACAATCCGGTTATCGACGAGGCGGTCAAAGCCGCCTGGAACATTCCGGCCAGCTGGAAGCTGATCGCCCAGATGCCGTTTGGTAAACCAGCGGCAGAGCCTGGAGAGAAAGCCTTTCAGCCAGTTGAGGAACGGATGAAAGTGTTCAAATAACTGCGAACCGGCAATTCAAGCAACTCAGCAGGCTGCACCTCCGTGCAGCCTGCTGCTTGACGATCAAATCGCTTCAAAAAGCGGCTTGTCGACACCGCAGTACGGACAGACCCAGTCCTCGGGAAGATCCTCAAAAGCGGTTCCCGGAGCCGTGCCGTTGGTTTCATCGCCGACTTCAGGGTCGTAGACATATTTACAGATGGTACAACGATATTTTTGCATGAGAAAACTCCATCCTCTAAAGGCAAATGACCGAACCGGGTAGAACTCTAACAAAAACAAAGTGGTGACGACAATAATGCTCACATTTCTTTTCGGTCGTCGCCAGGGTCAGAATATCCCCTTTGCAAGCCCATCCAAGGATTTTCTGTTCAATCCGACCAACCATCAGCATTGAGCAGACCTGCCCTCATAATCGTGCACTCACAGACCGAAGTCCCCCCTGAGAGATTTTTCAAATATGAGTTATACTGAATAATCAAATCAGTCGATAAACAGCCTCGGCAGCCGACCATGATGGCCGCGATTTGCCTATTTTATCAATCTTAAACAATACAAAATGGGGGAGATTGAATGGATCAGGAGATACTCGACAGACTTGAACTGAGGACATTGATAGAAAAATGGGCGATTACCCGCGATGCTTCTTTATGGGATGAGTTCAGAACGGTCTGGCATGAAGATGGAGTTATGACAGCCACCTGGATCGAAACCCCCTTCGAAAACTTCATTGCCATCACCGACAAGGCCATCAAGGAAAAAGGGCTGAACATCATGCACCATGTCGGGGAAAGTTATATCAAGGTCAAGGGAACCAGAGCCGTCACCCAGACCCGCTTCTCAATCCTGCAGAGGGCCATGGTTGAAGGAATCGAATGTGACGTCACCTGTTACGCCCGGCATTATGATTTCTGGGAGAAAAGAGATACCGGGTGGGGTCTTGTCTTGAGGAAGACCATTGCTGACAAGGACAGAATCGATCCTGTTGATTCACGCGATGTGGTTGAGCTGGACAAAGACTATCTCAAACAGTTCCCGGAAGAATATAAGCACCTGGGCTACCTGCAATCGAAAATCGGTTATGACGTCGAAAGGAATGCTCCATGCCGCAGTGGCGGCGAAGCCCTGGAAAAACTCTACGCCGACGGAGACCGGTGGCTGCGGGGCGACTGAAAAGAAGACCTTCCATTTGTTTTGCTGAAACGCCTCTGATCTGAACCGGCATCAGATCAGAGGCGCAAGTTTCCACGTGTGGCAATATTACACCCCCAGCTTTCCAAGCAGCTCCGAGAATGACGCGTCAACCGATTTGCCAGCGGTATCGATCTTCACTACCTCGTTTTCCCATGGTTTATAATGCCTGTTCTGAACCTGTGTCCAGTCGGGGAGTACCAGATTGACTATCGGATAATCCCGGGTGTTGACCCTAAACTCATGCTCTCGGGTCTCTGGTCGATCCCGCTCAAATGTGCCGTCTTGAGATGATTCAGCAGAATGAAAATGTGCGCCCCACCAACAGCTGAAAATATCCTGCCGGCGCAGGATTTCAGCGCCCTGAAATCTGTTTCCACAGAGTTATCCACAGGGCTTTTTCAGAGCTGTCAATTTTTCAACACAAGCAACATAGGTGCCATAACACATCAATTTAAATAGCTTTTATTTTTCTAATCAGATTCACCTCGAAACCGATCTGGTCATATATAGGAAGTCAGAGCCTGAAGATATCCACATTTTTTGTTCTGACCTATCGTCGAAAATTGACCGCATGGCTTGGCTGCCAGAACGGTTCCGGTCTATACTTCTGAGACTCTCAGAGCCAACTGCTATATGGAGGCAAACATGCCCAAATTTGACCGGATCATGACCCGGGGCGGTGACAAGGGAACGACCAGCCTGGTTGACGGCAGCCGGGTCAGCAAAGCCTGCCAGCGGGTCACCACCTATGGCACCGTTGACGAACTGAATTCAGTTTTCGGCCTGGTGCGCTGTGAACAACTGCCGAAAGGGATAAATGACAAACTCCTCCAGCTGCAGAATGAGCTGTTTAACTTAGGCGGCGAACTGGCGACTCCGGCAAGCAGCGAATTTGCCGAACGCCTGCCTAAAATCACCCAGCAGCAGATCGACCAGCTGGAAGGCTGGCTGGAAGAGGCGCGCGACCAGCTGACCCCGATGGAAAATTTTGTCCTGCCGGGAGGCAGCCGGGCGGCGGCGACCCTCCATCTGGCCCGAACCGTGACACGCCGCTGCGAACGGGAGCTGGTCGCCCTGATGGCAGAGGAGGAGATCAACCCTCTGGCCCTGCGCTTTGTCAACCGGCTCTCCGATCTCTGCTTTGTCTGGGCACGGCTGAGCAACGACTGCGGGCGGGGTGATATTTTCTGGTGCCCTGCGGGAAAAAACTGATCGGCGCCATCTCCTTTTTCGATTCGAAATCCTGATGTTTATAACACCCCCCTCAATCCCCCCTATTTTATAGGGGGGAAGCAAGCTTGCGAGCAGGGGGGTTAACCTTGCCAAAACCCCGAACTGCTGATAATTTACCGTTTTTCTCGGGAGACCCGTAAATGACTGATCAAAAACCGCCAGAAGAACCGTTGATCCCACGCCTGCTTGCCAGCAACGCCCTGCGCGCCAACCTGACCAAGCACATGGATCTCAACAAGATGGCCGACTCCAAGGCGTCGATGATCATGACCGCCTCGTCGCTGGTGATCACCATCACCCTGACCCAGTATGAGAAGCTCGACCTGCTGACCGTCATTCTGCTGGCCGGATCGGGCATGCTCGCCGTGCTCTTTTCGATCCTGGCGATCATTCCGCCGCTGCAAGTCAGCGGCCAGACCAACCTGTTCTACTTCCGATCCTTCAGCGAGTTAAGCGAAGAGGAGTTCAAGACGCAGTTCAAAGAAACGATCATCGACAAAGAGAGGCTCTACGACGCCTACATGCACGAGATCTACTACCTCGGCCGTCATCGCCTGACACGCAAATATTTCTACGTGCGTAACGGCCTCTGGGCCCTGTTGCTCGGACTGCTGCTGGCCACCCTCTGCGCCCTTGTGACCCGGATCCTGTTGTGAATCTGGTGCTGCTCAATCATCAGGATTTCATCTCTGACACACGGGTCATTGTCACCGGCCGCCAGGCAGACCACATCCGCAGCATCCACCAGGCCAAACAGGGGGATAACCTGCGGGTCGGTCTGCTCAACAACCTGATGGGCAGCGGCGAGATCCTGAGCCTGAGCGATTCCCGGGTTGAACTGGAGGTCAAACTCAACCAGTTGCCGCCCGCTCCCCTCGACCTGACGCTGATCCTCGCTCTGCCACGGCCGAAGATGCTCAAACGGGTTCTCCAGGCAATCACCTCGATGGGGGTCAAGCGCCTCTACCTGATCAACAGCTACCGGGTTGAAAAGAGCTTCTGGAGCAGCCCGCTGCTTCAGCCGGAAGCGCTGACCAAACAGCTGATCCTGGGTCTTGAGCAGGGGCGTGATACCATGCTGCCAGAAATCCGGCTAAGGCCGCGCTTCAAGCCGTTTGTCGAAGATGAACTGCCGCAGATCATCAGCGATACCAGCGCCTTTGTCGCTCATCCGCTGGCCGACAGCCCTTGTCCGCTCAATTTCACTCACGCGGCAACCCTGGCAATCGGCCCGGAAGGCGGATTTATCCCTTACGAAGTTGAAAAACTGATCGAATGCGGTTTCCAGAGCATTGCCCTGGGGGAACGGATTCTTCGCGTCGAAACGGCCGTCCCGGTTCTGCTCTCGCGGTTCAGCTCCTACTGAGCAGAGCCTCTTCCTTGTTTCACTCCTGAACAGGATCTGTTGTGCCACAAGCCAGAACCCACGATATCCTCACCACCGTAACCGCCATCGCTCTGGTACCAGCAACCTATCTACTGCTGAAAAACGCTGACCACTCGCTCTCAACGGCTCGCGTTGGCGCACTGTTGCTGCCGCTGGCCCACCTGATTTCCGGGGTCTTCTTCTCTCCGGATCTCGATATCGATTCGGCCATCGACAACCGCTGGGGCCCTCTGGCCTGGATCTGGCGCCCCTACATGTGGGCCGTTCCCCATCGCAGCCGCTGGCTCAGCCACGGACTGCTGATTCCGCCGCTACTGCGACTTCTCTACCTGATTCTTATGCTCGGCCTGCTGTTCATGGCCCTCGGTTTTATCCTGGGTCAGTTCCATCTCGCTCTTCCGGCATACGACAGGCAGACCTTTCATACGCTGCTGGCCCTAGCCCAAAGATACCCCCTGCAGATCGGTCTGATCCTCGCCGGCTTTATCACCGGCGGAGCGGTCCACAGCCTGGCCGACTGGATCGTCTCAGGGGCCAAAGCTGCCCTGCGTTAAAGGCGAACATTTTGGACACAACCGCTTGAAATGCTCTTTCCCTGCGCCCAAAGAACAAAGATATGACTGCATTTTATTCACCTATCTGCTAAGCTGTGAAGTTCAGGTGCTTTTTTAAAACGATGGAAAAGGACAGGCATGACCCTACAGGACTGGGGCTGGGATGATTTCTTCGCCAGCCAGAAAGAGATCTGGTCTAACCCCAGATATATTCCCGCCAAGGTAATCCGTGGCGAAAAGAACTATTTCCGGGTCTGGACAGAGCGCGGCGAAATGACCGTGCGCTTTGCCGGCAAGATCCGCCACAAGGCCGACGGGCGGGCTGACTTTCCGGTGGTCGGCGACTGGGTTGCGGTCAGCTTTCAGGGGGATCGCGGTCTGATCCACGCCATCTGTCAGCGCAAAAGCTCCTTCTCACGCAACCAGCCGGGGCGGCGTAAGGCCAAAGGCGGTTTTGAGCGTTCCAAACAGCAGGTCATCGCCGCCAATGTCGACCTGGTCTGCATCGTCAGCGGTCTCGACCAGGACTACAACCTGCGGCGCATCGAGCGCTACCTGACCCTGGTCGGAAACAGTGGCGCAAAGGCGCTGATCCTGCTCAACAAGGCTGACCTGTGTGACGATGCCGAGGACTGCCTTGAAGAGGTCAAAACCATTGCTGGCCAAACTCCGATCCATCTATGTACAGCCCGCAACAGCGAAGAAATCCATTTTCTCTTTGATTACCTGCAACCCGGCCAGACCCTTGCATTTCTAGGCTCTTCAGGAGTCGGCAAATCGACGTTGGTCAACGCCCTGCTTGGTGAGCAAATCCAGAAGATCGGAGCCGTCAGCGAAGCCGATGGCAAAGGGCGACACACCACCACCCACCGGGAACTGTTCCTGCTCGATCAGGGCGGGATTCTGATGGATAATCCGGGAATGCGTGAACTCCACCTGTGGGGGGAAGAGGAAGACCTGAACGAGTCGTTCACCGATATAGAAAAGTTGGCTCAGGGCTGTAAATTCAGCGACTGCCAACATCTGTCGGAACCACAATGTGCTGTTAAACAAGCCGTTGAAGACGGTCAACTCGATGATGAACGGTTATTCAACTACCACAAGCTGAAAGAAGAGCTGAACAATCTGGAACCTTACAAATAAGTTATATATTTCAGATTGCTCATTGTAATCTGACGTTTGTCTCCGATATTATTGACCTTTATCCTGTTGCTTTGTGGGGGAGGCGAACTTTGCGCATTCTGAGCATCATGATATGCCTGATCCTGTTGCCGCTATTTGACCTTCATGCGGCCGTGCGCATTGCCATCGACAACAACCCTCCTGTCGAATCGATCGATGACTCGGGGCAAGCCGTCGGCTTTTTCCCGGAACTTTTCAACCAGCTCGCCAAAGAAAACAACTGGGAGATCGAATACGTTCCCTGCAGCTGGGCACAGTGCATGGAGTTGCTCAACGACCATCAGGTCGATGTTCTGCCTGCCATTGCCTATACCAAAGAGCGCGCTAACTTCTACAATTTTTCAGCTGAACCCGTTTTCAGCACCTGGGGACAGCTGTTCCATCACAAAGACACGGCAATCGATTCAATACTCGATCTGCAAGACAAAACAGTGGCCGTCCTTGATGGTGATATTTTTTTCACCGGAGATCAGGGGTTACGCCAGCTCGTTGGAAATTTCGGGATTTCCGTCACATTTTTGCCGGTTGACAGCTATGCAGAAACACTTAAGGCTGTTGCCGCCAACAAGGCAGACGCCGCATTGGTTGGGCAATTTTTTGGCCTGAAATACGCTGCCGACTATAATTCTGTTCCTTCTTCGGTGCTGGTCAATCCGATACAGGTCCGCCCCGCGTTTTCAACCAGGAGCGACCCGCAACTTCTCAATACATTCAACCTTTCGATGAGAAAGTGGATGGATTCACCCGATTCCGTCTATTTTCGTCTTCACCATCAGTGGCTGCACAGCGACCCCCTGCCTGTAACGCCGCTGTGGCTGAAATCCCTGATGTATTCTCTGCTGGCTGTCCTGATTCTGTCATTCTTGACGATTATCTACAGCCGCAGACAGGTCAGGCTCAAAACCAGGGAGCTGGCCGAAAAAAATCTGCGCCTTGAAGATGAGTTACTTGAACGCCAGAGCATCGAGCAGGAGCTCTCCGAACGCCAACAGCAATACCAGGTTTTCTTCGAAGATTCCCTGACCATCGTTCTGTTGACCGATCCGGAAACAGGCCAGATTTTCGACGCCAATCCAGCCGCCTGCAACTTCTACAAATATTCGCGGAAAGACATAAAAAAACTTAAAATCTGGGACATCAACCAGGCCGACACAGAGCAGATCCGAACTCACATGGGAGATGTCAAAAACTCGAGGAGTTTTCACTTCGAGTTCATCCATAAACTCGCGGACGGGCAACTGCGCCCGGTGGAAGTTTTCTGCTCTGCCATTAAGATCAAAGGAAAACCGGTTCTCTGCTCAATCATTCACGACATCAGTGACCGGAAAAAGGCCGAGGAACAGATCCGGGAAAAAAATGTTTTTCTTCAGGCCGTTATCGACGGTGTCTCCGACCCGCTCAAGGTCATCGACCTCAATCACCGTGTCCTGCAGATGAACAATGCTGCCCGACAACAGATTGATCCGTCCTGCGCTGAAGAAGATGAGCATTGCCAGAAGCTTTTTCACGCCTCCCAAATCCCCTGTGATGAAGATACGTTCTGCCCTCTGGCCGAAGTGAAGGAAACCCTCAAACCTGTCGTCAAGGTCCACCAACGGGATGTCGATAACACCAAGCGCTACTTTGAGCTGATCGCCTCTCCCCTGTTTGACGCACAGGGACAGCTTTACGCCATCGTTGAAGTGGCCCGCGACATCACCGAACGCCTGCAGATCGAGGAGCTCTTGAGCGAGAATGAAAAACGCCTGCACCATCTGGCCCATCACGATGCCCTGACCAACCTGCCGAACCGCCTGCTCTTCGAAGACCGGCTCAGACACGCCATCAGCAAGGCCCGCCGTAGTCACCGGCAGATCGCCCTGTTCTTCCTCGACCTCGACTATTTTAAAGAGGTCAATGACAACCTGGGGCATGACGCCGGCGACCAGCTGCTGAAAAACATAGCCAAACGGCTGCGCAACAGTGTTCGGGAAGCCGATACCGTGGCGCGTATGGGTGGAGATGAATTCCTGATTCTGCTTGAGGAGATCGACTCGATCGAACTGATCGAAGCAACCGCAGAGCGGATCAGCTCGGCCTTGAACCATCAGCTCTGCAAGGAAGATTTCTGCCAGGAGATCAGCGCCAGCATCGGAATCGCCATCTTTCCGGAAGACGCCACAACCGCTAAAGATCTGATGAAAGCCGCGGACGAAGCGATGTACCGGGCCAAAAAATCAGGTAAGGCCCACTTCCAGTTCTACTCAGCCCCACAGGGGCGTTTTGTCTTCTGAACGACTCTGACTCAAAAAAAGTGAAAAGATCAGGCTTTATGATCTATAGCTGGTATTATATTTATTAACCAGACTGAATAATCCATGTGGTCATAACTTTTCACAACTGTCAATCCGGATACATTGTCAGGGCGTCATTAAATGAATATGACCAGATTTTTCACTGCACTCGTCATCCTTGTTGGCGGAGCGACACTCACACTGACAGCATTCCTTATGACCAAAATCTGGGAAAAGGAGATAATTAGCGCTGCTCTGGCGCGTGACAACATCGCCTGCAGTGCCGCACTGCAAACCCAGATCGAACTGCACCTGATGCTGAGCCGTTCACTGCTGGGATTGTTTACCTCTTCAGAACAGGTCAGCCGGGACGAGTTCAATCGCTTTGCCGATACCCTGATAAGAAATTCAACAAATATTATCGCTGTAGGCTGGCTGCCAAGGATTCGAGCTGAAGAACGCGACCAGTTTGCAAAAGAATTAAAATCATTCAGAGCGGACCACAGAGGCCTCTGGGAATTCAACGCCTCAGCTGAGCCTGTCGAAGCCGGCCCTAGAAAAAATTATTTCCCAGTCTTCTATACCATACCGTTTGAATCCACCCGGCGGCTGTTGGGTTTTGATGTCTCCTCTGTGGCTGATGCCTCAGCAGCCATGGAGACAGCCCGGGATTCTGCGGATGTGGCTGTTGCAGCAGAAATCCGTCCAGCCATTGAAGGACAACAGGAAAAGCGTTTTGTGACCTTCCTGCCCTATTACACAGCTGGCAGAATTCCGCAAAGCATTATTGAACGCCGGGAAACTTTACAGGGATTTCTGGTCAGCAGCCATAAGATTGAAAGCATCCTCTCTGCCAGCCTGTCTGCCAGCGGCGAGGAGAGAATAAACCTCTATCTGTTCGACCAGACGGATCGTTCTCAGACTCGCTTCCTCTATGCATACGGCAAAACAATCTCCGACTCGCCAACCGATCTGTCGACACTGCTAGGTTCAGGAGCTGTCCAGACCAGGGACATAAAGGTCGGCAACAGAACCTGGCTTCTGGCAGTCGAAGCCACCCCCGCGTATAGTGCCGCAAAGAAAACCTGGCAGCCGTTTTTTGTCCTGATAACCGGAACCCTTATCTCTCTTTTGCTCGTCGCTTTCATTGATAAGATCCTGACCTCCTCCCAACGCGCCAGACAGTTGGCCCAAAAAGAGAGGGATGCGCGCAAGCTGGCCGAGGAAGCACTGGCCGAACAACATCGAACCGAGGTTGCGCTCCGCGAGAGCGAACAGAGATTCAGAGCCATATTCAACAATTCCTATCAGTTTACCGGGCTGCTGAAGACCGACGGTACCCTGATCGATGCCAACGACACGGCCCTCGCCTTCATCAATGCCGACAAATCAGAGGTGATCGACAAGCCCTTCTGGGAATCAGGCTGGTGGGGTCACTCTGACGAGTTGTGCGAACAGCTGAAAAAGGCGATCGCTCAGGCCGCCACAGGGAAACAGGTCCTGTTTGTCGCTACCCATCTTTCCGCCAGGGACCAGATTCATACTGTCGAGGTCTCCATCACACCGATATTCGATGAACAGGGGCAGGTGCAACTGCTCATCCCCGAAGGGCGGGACATTTCCGAGCGCATCGAGATGGAGCAGAAACTGGAAGCCAGCGAAAAAGATCTGCGCATGCTGCTCGAACAATCGCCCATCGGTCTGAGACTCTGCACCCTGGATGGTCAGATCGTAGAGGCCAACCCGGCCTTTTCCAGAATCATCGGCTATACGATTGAGGAAATTTTGCAATTAAATGTAATCGACATAACACCATCAGAATACGCCCTTGAGGAACGTGACTCGTTCATTTACCAGCTGAACACAACAGGCAGCTTCGGTCCCTACGAAAAGGAGTATATCCACAAGGACGGACACCTGGTTCCGGTGCGCATCAACGGCATTCTGCTTGAGCGGCGTGGCGAAAAGTTCTTCTGGGCCAGCATCGAAGACATCACGGCCTTAAAAGCCTCCGAAAAAGAAGCCCAACTCCTGACCGAGCAACTGATTCAAGCCCAGAAGATCGAAGCGATCGGCACCCTGGCCAGCGGCATAGCGCACGATTTCAATAATATCCTCTCGGCCATTCTGGGCTTTGCCGAACTGACCCTGAGAAACGCCAGCTGTGATCCGGCCACTGAGAAAAACCTCGGATTCATCCTGTCGGCCACCAATCGGGGCCGTGACCTGGTCCGCCAGATTCTCATGTTCAGTCGCAAGGAGAACGAAACCCAGGAGGCCTTTACCGTCGCTCCCATCGTTGAAGAAACCTATGCGTTGTTACGCCAGATGATCCCCTCGAGCATTTCTATCAGCCTCGATGCCCAGGAACAGGTCGGAAAGATCGCAGGGGATAAAACCCAGATTCAGCAGGTCATCATGAATCTCTGTACCAATGCCTTTCATGCCATGCCTGACAGTGGAGGACAGATCAACATCGGTCTGAAGCAAGTTAAGCTTGACGGAACTCGTGCAACCGGCAAGAACCTGCCCCATGGTGAATACGCGCTGATTACAGTCGCCGATAACGGCAGCGGCATTCCGGAGCAGATCATCAGTCAAATCTTTGATCCGTTCTTTACGACCAAGGAAAGGGAACGCGGTACAGGGCTGGGACTCTCGGTTGTTCATGGTATTGTCAAAAGACACGGCGGCACAATCGAGGTAGAAAGCACAGTCGGCAAAGGGTCAACATTCTTCGTCTTTCTTCCCGTCTCTTCAGCATCCAATGATGCTGATTCTCACGAAGAACACCCGTTGGAAACAGGACACGGCGATGAGAGAATCCTGTTCATCGATGACGAACCGATGCTCAAAGAACTCGGTCAGCTGTCACTGGAAACCTTTGGCTACCAGGTCACGGCAACCACCTCCGCCAAAGAAGCGCTGGAACTGTTCAGTGATGATCCATCAGCCTTTGATCTGATCATCACCGATCAGACCATGCCGGAAATGACCGGTACCGATCTGACCCGAAAAGCTCTCTCCATTCGCCCGGATATTCCGATCATCATCTGCACAGGAGATGGCGACAAAAAAACGCGTGAAAAAGCCCTGTCGTTCGGTGCCAGAGCCCTGCTGGCAAAACCAGTGAGGATTAACGAACTGGTCCGGGAAATCAGAAAATTTCTCGGCTGAATAAAAGCCCTCTGGAGTCCGAAGCTTCAGGCGTCCTACCATCACTTGAGAAGGGAACCTGTTTTGAGTGAAAGCCTGCTCCGGTCATAGTCCATCACCAGGGCAGGCAAGGCAGGTCTCGAATTCGAGAAAAGAGTAACTTCTAACCCAAACTATTCTGTTTCTTCCAGGCGAACGGTCAGAACCGGGATCGGTGATTTGCGGACAACCTTTTCCGCGGTGCTGCCGAACAGCACATGATCGAAGCCGGAACGACCATGGGTTCCCATGATGATCATGTCCGCATTATTCACCCGGGCCGTAGCGATAATCTTGTCATGGGGCAGGCCCGAAACAACCAGGCCCTGATGATTTTCATAGTCATACAACTTGCGCTTGCAGAAATCGGTCATCAGTTTCTGCGCTCCCTCGGCCAATTCTTCCTCAAGTTTCTCAAATGAAATATGCGGGAAATAGTAACCATGAAGATCGATCGATTCATCCACAACGTGCAGCGCAATCAGCTTCGCCTGATACTTCATGGCAATAGAGAGTGCCATCTGAAAAGCATTGTCGGAACTGTCTGAAAAATCAACCGGTACGACTATCGTCTTGATGTCCTTCATATAATCCTCCATTATGATGAATCCCCGGCGGATTGTAGCTCGGGAAGTTCTGCTCAGATCGGATCATTCTTTCATACAACCATAATAATTTATTATATGAATATTCATATGCTACAACCAGTATTGTCAAGTGATTTTATTTTTCAAAATCACCGGAAACTATGGGACTTCTGATTTCGTCATTCTTTACCGCTCAAAGAGGCTGACAACTGGGACATCGCATGGTTCAGTGCCGCCTTCATCACCTCTTCGAGGGACGGATGATAGACCGGCATCTGCAGGATCTCCTCAACCGTCAGCCCGTGTTCGATAGCCAGCACCAGGGTATGGGCCATATGTTCGGCACCCCGGCCGAAGATCTCGGCCCCGAGCAAGAGCCCGGAATCTTTATCGGCGTAGATCTGGATCAGACCGCGACCGTCATGGTAAATCTCATGGCGCGGTCCGCTCCCCATCCGTGCCCGGCCGATCACCAGCCTGTCCTCGTCAAGGGTTTTGAAATCGGCGCCGACCGAGGCCATCTGCGGATCGGTGTAGTAGATACCGAGCGCCGGGGTTCTCTTCCCCTCTCTGCGCTGCGGGTAGCAAATGGCACTGTCCGCAGCGATACGCCCTTCAATGTAGGCCTCATGCCAGAGCGGCAGATCCTCCGCTGCGTCACCGGCAATGAAAATACGGCTACCACCACACTGCATGGTCAGCGGATCGTAAACTGGCAGACCACGTTGATCGAGCTTGAGCCCTGCGTTTTCCAGGTTCATGCTGCGCAGATTGGAGCTTCTGCCACTGGCGACCAGAACCCGTTCATAGCTGCGGACAATCTCTTCGCCCTCAGCGGTGCGATAGGTCAGCTCGAAGCCCTCCGCAACCTTTCTGGCGGCGGTGAAGTTGCCGCGCGGGACGATGTCGAGTTCCTCCTGCAGGGTCTGCATCACCTCCTGCTGCATACGGGGATGGCTGAAGGATCCTATCCTGCCGCTGTGCCCGTAGAGGGTGGTCTTCACCCCCAGGCGCTGGAAC
Source organism: Geopsychrobacteraceae bacterium (assembly GCA_963676795.2). GTDB lineage: Bacteria > Desulfobacterota > Desulfuromonadia > Desulfuromonadales > Geopsychrobacteraceae. The sequence goes on from CAXXTB010000001.1 coordinate 202,812, forward strand.
GACTGTCCCAGCTCCAGGGCGATGACGCCGAGACCGACCACGGCCAGCGACTGCGGCAGATCGTCCAGCTCAAAGATCGTGTCGCTGGTATCGAGTTCATCCCGCAGCGGTTCGAAAACCGGCGGCAGGTAGGGGGTGGAACCACAGGCGAGGATGATTTTGTTTGCCCTGACACGCAGCTTGCCAGCGACCTCGATGGTCTGCCCGTCGACAAAGGTCGCTTTCCCTTCAAGCTTGAACTTATCCGGAATACTTTTGACGTACTTGAGCACCCCACCGACAAAGGTCTGGGCCCGGTCCTGCCTGAGCCGTTCAAAAACCCGCGGCCCGTTGACCCGGTACTGGCCGTCAATGCCGAAGTAGCTGCCGTGATCGATGGCATGGGCCAGCTCCGCCGCGGCGATCAGCATCTTACTCGGCATGCAGCCGACCCGCGCACAGGTGGTTCCGTAGGGCCCGTGCTGAATCAGCAGCAGACTGTCGGTCACTTTGCGTATCCGGCTGAACGCCCCCAGCCCTGCCGTACCAACCCCGACAATCGCGTATTCAACTTCTCGAATTTCCAAGAGATTCTCCTCAATTCACGGCTAACAACTTTGAAAAACAAACAGTCTACAATTCTGCGACAATTCGCCCCATATCTGACGTATCGTAACCGCCGATCTGGGAAAATTCTGTTCGAAACGCTTCCGATTGAATGATCTTCAGCATGGTCTGCATCTCATGGCTGGCGAAATCTTCTTTCCTGATAACCAGATCGTAACGCTCCTTTTTGAGCGGAATGAAGTCTATGTTATCCACCTGCCTGGCTATCTTTTCGCTGCCGACAGCAACGTCTGCGGCACCACTGCTGACAGCACTGGCAACCGCCAGATGTGACTGGCTCTCTTTATTATAGCCCTTGATACGACTGCCAAAAATACCCAGCTGCCTTAAATTTTCGTCAAGCAAAACCCTGGAACCGGCCCCGTGTTCACGATTGATCATGGTGATGTCGTCCCGCCCGAAATCCTCCCAACCGGAAATCTCTTTCGGGTTCCCCTTGGCAACATAGAGCCCCTGGATGCGACAGGTCAGATGGATAACAACCGTCGGAATTCCCGGCAGCAGACGTCTGACATAGGGGATGTTGTAACTGTCGCTGTCGCTATCCCAGAGATGCACAGAGGCTACATCGATCTTGTTTTTATAGAGCGAGACCAGACTGTCGTAGCTGCCGATATAGGCCCTTAGGGCGGGGATATCATGAAGCCGCAGATAGTTGGAAAGAATATCCAGAATCAGATCCTGGCCACAGATGATGAAGCCGCCGCTTCTGCTGTCAGCTCCCGGCAGACTGAATACGCCGGCCGGTTCAACGGCTTTGCCGGATGCGCTCTGCCCATTTCTGGAGCGATTGATGTAATTCTGCACATCCTCTTCGCGGAAGCGAACCTTGCGCCCGACCGTATAGGAGTTGATCTCTCCTTTTTTGATCAGATTATAGATCATACTCTTGCTGACGTTCAGCAGGTCGGCCACGTCCTGAACCGACAATGCGGTTTCCTTCTCCATAATCCTTCTCAATCCCTCACCTGACTTTACCGTTGACGAAAAGAAACGAAAATGAATATATAACAGTAAATTCTTTATTTTTCAAGCAGTTAACGTTCAATTTAATCTCGTTTCACACACAAGAAAAGCAAAAAGAACGAAACAAAACGAAATTGCACAAACCAGTCAAGGCGAAATACGATGAATGAGCTGATATTTTTCGTTGTCACCCTGTGCGTCGGCAGCTTTGTCGGGCTGCTGGCCGTGCGCATCAGTATCCCGGCCGGTCTGATGATCGGCTCACTTGTCGGTGTTGCCTGTTTCAATATCTTAAGTGAGCGGGCCTTTATGCCGCACCAGACAACCTTTGTTGTCCAGGTTGTTGCCGGAGCCTTCATCGGCTGCTCGATGGAAAAGAGCGACATCAGACGCCTGCCGCAGATCATCAAGCCGACCCTGCTGATGATGGGAGCATTACTGGTCCTGAACCTGGGCGCCGGTTTTCTGATCTACAGCTTAAGCCCTCTTGATCTGGTCACGTCGCTGATGTCTGCCGTTCCTGGCGGCATCAATGACACACCGATCATTGCTGAAATTATGGGTGCTGACGGCCCCAAAGTTGCGGTTATGCAGCTGGTCCGCCAGGTTCTCGGCATCGGTGTCTTCCCCGCGCTGATCGGCATTCACGCCCGCTACCGCAAAAGCGGTGAGGATTTCGGAACCAGGGCGGCCTTTCACGGCAAACGCCAGAAATCGGCCACTAAGTCGTACACGGCCTTTGCGACCACGCTTCTGGTCGCCTGCCTGTTCGGTGTCCTCGGCAAGCTGTCAGGGATTACAGCCGCCACCTTCGTCTTTTCCATCATCGCTGTTCTGATGTTAAAGCTGGTTTTCGATTTTGCCTACATCCCCAAGCAGATCAAGAAGTGGGCACAGGTCTTAAGCGGCAGCTATCTTGGCAGTACAATCCTCATGGACGACGTTCTGACCCTGAGTCACCTGCCGGTGCCGCTGCTGATCATTGTCGTTGGCTACGCGGCGAATTGTTATTTTACCGGCAAGATCATCAGCAGGGCGTGCGGCTTTTCCCGGAAGGAAGGGATGCTCATCACCACCCCGGCCGGAGCGTCAGATATGGCCCTGATCTCCTCCGATCTGGGCGTGGATAACACCGATATCATCATCCTCCAGGTTCTGCGAGCGGTCATTGTCATGTCGCTCTTTCCACAGTTGGTCAATCTCATACTGTACCTTGCTCAAGGATAAAAAGGAGTTTCGTATCATGTCCGTCAAAATTGCAATCAACGGCTTTGGCCGCATCGGCCGCATGGCCTTCAGGCAGCTGTTTGAGATGGAAGGATTTGAAGTTGTCGCCGTCAACGATCTGGCCTCGGTTGGCATGCTGACCTATCTGCTGAAATACGATTCGGCCCAGCCCAGCTATCCCCATAGCGCAGCGGTGACCCACAACCAACAATCGATCTGCATCAACGGCAGAGAGATCGCCGTTTACAACGAAAGCGATGCTGAACAGCTCCCATGGCGGAAACTTGGGGTCGATATCGTCCTTGAGTGTTCCGGGGCCTACCTCTCCAAGGTCAAGGGGATGGCACACATTACCGCCGGAGCGCAGAAGGTTGTCTTTTCGGCACCGGCTGGCAGCGATATTCCGACCATCGTCTACGGCATCAACGAACAGATTCTTAGTGCAGACGATAATTTTATTTCAGCAGCATCCTGTTCAACCAACGCCCTGGCTCCCATGGTCAAGGCGCTGCATGATACGACCCCGATCCTAAGCGGCATCATGACGGTTGTTCACGGCTATACCGCCTCGCAGATGCTGGTCGACAGCCCGCAGAAAGGCGGCAGTCTCAGGCGTTCAAGAGCAGCAGCATCAAACATCATTCCTGCGACCGCAGGTGCAGCCAAGGCGGTCGCCCAGGTGATCCCGGAACTGGCGGGCAAGCTCACTGGCTCAGCAATCCGGGTCCCCGTTCCCTGCGGTTGCCTGATTACCCTGACCGCCGTTGTCGCTGGCAATGACGTGACTGAAACCAGGATCAACGAAGTCATGCAATTAGCCTCCTCTGACATTTTTGGCTACAGTGAAGAAGAATATGTCTCCAGCGACATCATCGGCATGACCTACGCCTCACTCTTTGATGCCACCCAAACAATCGTCTGCCCGATCCGCGACAACCTTTATGAAGTGCGGGTTGCCGCCTGGTTTGACAATGAAAACTCCTTTGCCAGTCAGATGGTCAAAACGGTCAATCATGTCGCCAGACTTCAACCGTAACCCCAGGGAATTCTGTCCCGCAACACCTGTGCCCAGCAAGCACAGTCCACAGAACCACCTGAGACCAAAGGACAGTTATTGAGTAGATAATTTTTCTTCGACACTGCGGATCTTGTCTTGCATCGACTGCTGGCGATCCGTTCTGGTCCCCATCCGGATCGTTGTTGTAATCCGCGGTGCTCCAGCCTCATGGATTTTCTCATGACATGCCTTGATCGCCGCAAACACTTCATCATAGTCACCTTCAACATTGGTTCCATAGGCATGCAGATTGTATTTCAGCCCTGCCTCCTTGAGGACATTCTGACAGAGCGCCACATATTTCGAGACAGAAACGCCAACTCCCATAGGAATGACGCAGAGATCGACAATGACATCCATTTTTATTTTCCTTCCTCAACCTGACTGGGCTGCAGTTACGAATTGAATTCAGGGGCAAACACTGTGATCCATTCTAACCGAAGTCGTGTCAACGGACAAAAGATCGATCAGACAAAACGTTTCTTTTCATCAACCGAATTAATTTTTGTCCCGAATCATCCGGAAAAGCCTGTATCCAGATCAATTTTATTGTAGATTATATATTCGAGTTACAACTTTGCCACATTATCAGACGAAAGGACGTTGAATGAACAATTGGGGAGATGGCTCTTCCGGAGACGATCTGGAACGCAAGGTGGTTGAAATCACCAACAATTTCAAACGAAAATTCGCAGCCGGCAGAAGCGGTGGTGGCAAGGGAGGCAAGTCGCCTTTCTTCATTTTTCCCGTGATTGCAATTATTGTTATTATCTTCGGTCTGTATACCTGTTTCTACGAAGTCGATACCGAAGAGACCGGCGTCATCCTGCGCTTCGGCAAGTTTGCCGCCTATGCCGATCCTGGCCTGCACCTGAAAATGCCGTTCGGCATCGATCAGGTCTACCTGGTTCCGACCGGCCGGGTTCTGAAAGAAGAATTCGGCTACCGGACCGTCACCCCCGACGTCCGTACGGTTTACAACAAAAAGGGCCTCGAAGAGGAATCGCTGACCCTGACCGGCGACCTGAACGTCAGTGATGTTGAATGGATCGTCCAGTTCCAGATCGCTGACCCGTTCAAATATGTCTTCCGCATCAAGGATCCGATCGGCACAATCCGCGATATTACCGAAGCGATGGTGCGTAAAGCGATCGGCAACGCCAATGTCTCTCAGGTTCTGACCACAGAGCGTGCCGCGCTGGCATCACAGATCGAACTGGAACTACAAAATGCACTGAACAGCTATGACATCGGCGTGCGGATCGTCACCGTCAAGTTCCAGGACGTCAACCCGCCGGACCCAGTCAAAGCGGCGTTCAACGAGGTCAACGAAGCGGAACAGCAGAAGGAAAGCTTGATTTTCCAGGCCCGAGAACAGTTTAACCGTGAGGTCCCCAAAGCGCGCGGACAGGCCAAAAGTACCCTTCAGGAAGCCGAAGGCTACGCCGTCGAACGGATCAACAAGGCACGCGGGGAAACCGATCGCTTCAACGCCCTGTTGACCGAATATCGCAAGGCCCCGGAGGTGACCCGCAAGCGGATCTATATCGAAACCATGGAAGAGGTTCTGCCGGCACTCAAAGAAACCTACATCATGGATGAAAAGAACAGCGGATTATTGCCGCTTCTGCAACTTGGAGACACTGCGAAAGGAGCGACGAAATGAAAAAGGGAATCCTGCTTATAGTTGTCATTGTCGCCGTCCTGCTCGCCCAGAATGCCCTGTATGTCGTCAATGAAGCCGAACAGGCGATTGTCACCCAGTTCGGAAAGCCGGTCGGCGACATCATTCCACCGGGAATTCACCTCAAAACGCCATTTTTGCAAGACGTCAATCGCTTTGAAGACCGAATCCTGAAATGGGATGGCGATCCGAACCAGATCCCGACCAAGGATAAACGCTTTATCTGGATCGACACCACTGCCCGCTGGAAGATTACCGATCCGCTGCAATTCTTCAAGACCGTAGCAACCGAACGGGGTGCCCAGAGCCGCCTGGACGATATCATCGATTCGGTTGTTCGCGATGCGGTCTCAGGCCACCTGTTGGTCGAACTGGTCCGCGGTATCGACTATCAGCCAGAAGGCTCTGAAGAATTCGAGGTTGAAGGGGTCGTCGTGAAACCGGAGGAGATGCTCGGCCGCGAACAGATCCTCAACAACATCCTGCAAAAGGCCAGCGCCAGCACCCCCGAATACGGTATCGAGCTGATCGATGTCCAGATCAAGCGGATCAATTACGTCGAACAGGTCCGCACCCGGGTCTATGAGCGGATGATCAATGAACGGAAGAAGGTCGCCGCACAGTACCGTTCCGAAGGGGAAGGGGAGAAAGCCGAGATTCTCGGTCAGATGCAGCGCGAGTTGAAAACCATCACCTCGGAAGCCTACCGTAAGGCCCTGGAGGTCCGTGGTGCGGCCGATGCTGAGGCTGCGGCCATCTACGCCAACGCCTACAATCAGGATAAGGATTTCTACAATTTCCTGCGCACCCTCGAATCCTACAAAAAAACCATCAGTGGAAACGGCAAAATGATCATCTCAACCGATTCCGATTACTACCGATACCTGAAAAAAGCGAAGTGATCATTCAGGGCCCTTGCTCAGGCAAGGGCCCTTTTTTTTAGCCAGGCAAGCCAGTTGACAGCCCCGAAGACTGTCGATTCTGAGTCCTTTTCAAACAACTGGATCCGGACCTCAGTCAGTGCCGTCACAACAACCCGCTTGCGAACCGGCAGGTCATACTGCTGACCAGGACGCAAAATCAGATCACGACTGTACCCAGCAACAGTCAGCCAACAGCGTCCCGCTTCACAGCGCAGGACCTGTCCAACCTTACTCCGTTCCGGCTCAAACAGTTCTCCTGCCTCAAGCAACAGTTTCATCGGTATCTCCTCTAAAAAACCATGCTCTATTCAAACCTGAAACAAAATATTCCACCAGATACAACCGTAAATTATTGTAACCATCACAGTTAAGTCTATGGATAACTGTACCCACAAACCTTATACTCAACTGTATCTGTCTTATCACGAGGTCAGCTGATAAATTGGTCTTCATCTGAAAAAGACCGAAAAAACACCCCCCTGCTCGCAAGCTCGCTGCCCCTCTATTTTATAGGGGAAATTGAGGGGGGGGGGGGTGAAATTTGAACAGGGGAGTCATTCCATGGCCCAGCCACTACAGATCAAAAATCAGACTTCGTCACTCTATGAGCAGGTTGCTGAGCGCATCACCTACCTGATCGACCGTGGCACCCTGCGCCCCGGAGAGCGAGTGCCGTCGATCCGCCGCCTCAGCCAGCAACTGCAGGTCAGTATTAACACGGTCAAGGAGGCCTATGTACTGCTCGAAGACCGTCAGCTGATCGAAGCCAAGCCGCAGTCCGGTTTTTACGTTCGCCCCAAACTTACAGAACTCCCCTCGGAACCGGCTGCGCCTCTGACTGTCGCCGAACCGGCCGAGGTCAACCTGTCGAATGTCTATGCCATGGTCATGCGCGATCTTCTCAACCCCGGGTTGCTGCAACTGGGTATCGCCACCCCAAACCTTGACGAGTTGCCGGTCAGTAAGCTGAACCGAATGCTGGCCAAAGAGACCCGCCGTCAGCCCAGCCAGGCGGTCTGCTACGAACTGCCGCCGGGCAATTTGAGACTGCGCCAACAGATCGCCCAGCGGATGCTGCGCTCCGGCTGTACCTTAAGCCCGGACCAACTGGTTATTACCTCCGGCTGTGTCGAAGCGGTGGCCCTGTCCTTGCGGGCGGTCTGCAAAGCTGGTGATACCATTGCCATAGAGACTCCCTTTTATTTCAATTTTCTTCAGCTGATCGAGGAAATGGGGCTCAAGGCGCTCGAAATTCCGGCATCGCCAAAAGGCGGGATCAGCCTTGAAGCACTCGATTACGCGTTGGAAAGACATCAGGAGCAGGTCAAGGCCTGCCTGGTGATCAGCAACTTCAACAATCCACTGGGAAGCATGATGGAGGATGAAGACAAGGTGAAGCTGGTTGGCCTGCTTGAACGTTTTCAGATTCCGCTGATTGAAGATGATATCTACGGCGATCTGGCCTATTCGGCGCGCAGACCGAAAGTCGCCAAGGCCTTTGACAAGACCGGAAACGTCCTGCTCTGCTCTTCATTCAGCAAAACCCTGGCCCCCGGTTACCGGATCGGTTGGGTCGCGGCGGGACGCTATCAGGATCAGATCGAACGGGGGAAAATGATCTCCGGTGTCGCCACCGCAAGTCCGACCCAGCAAGCGATCGCGGAGTTCCTCGCCTCCGGCGGTTACGACCATCATTTACGTAGCCTGACACGTAGCTATGCGAAAAATATCGCCTGTATGACAGCCGCGATCAGCGCCTTCTTCCCGCAGGGCACCAGGGTCTCCCGCCCTCAAGGTGGGCATGTCCTGTGGATCGAGATGCCGGAAGCGGTGGATGCTCTGGAACTCTACCGGCTGGCCAAACAGCAGGGAATCAGCATCGCTCCCGGGCACCTGTTCTCGCTGACCGGAAAATTCACCAACTGTATCCGTCTCAATGGCGCTTACTGGAATGACACCATCGATACAGCGATAAGAACTCTGGGTGATCTGGCCCGGCAGTTGCGGGAAAATGAACATCATGACTAACTCACTGTTCTACCTGGGAACAATTCTCATCTGGGGTTCGACCTGGCTGGCGATAAAATACCAGCTGGGCAGCGTTGCTCCGGCCTGGTCTGTCACCTACCGCTTTACCCTGGCGGCGCTTCTGCTTCTGTCCTGGTGTCTGGCAACGGGACGCTCGCTGCGCTTCTCCCGGAGCCAGCACCTGTTTATCGCCCTGCAAGGGGTGCTGCTCTTCGCCCTGAACTATTATCTTTTTTACCTGGCGGAAGAGAGGATCACCAGCGGACTGGCGGCGGTGGTGTTCTCGACGATTGTTTTCATGAATCTGATCAACGGCCGGATTTTCCTCGGCAGTGCAATTGAACTGAAGGTTGTTCTCGGCGGATTGATGGGAATTGCCGGACTGGCATTTCTGTTCTGGCCGGAAATGCAGGCGGTTGCGTTCTCCGGTCCGGTCATGAGCGGCCTGCTACTCTGCCTGGCGGCGACCTATCTCGCCTCGCTGGGCAATATCCTCTCAGCCCGTAACCAGAAAAGCGGACTGCCGGTGATTCAGACCAATGCCCTGGGCATGACCTATGGCGCTATCTGTATGGCGCTGCTTGCCTGGCAGAGCGGATCACCCGCGAGCTTTGAGTTCAGTGCCAGCTATCTGATTTCGCTGATCTATCTGGCGTTATTCGGTTCGGTCATCGCCTTTGGCTGCTACCTGACCCTGGTCGGACGTATCGGAGCAGGCAAGGCCGCCTATTGTACGCTGTTTTTTCCGGTCGTTGCGCTGCTTCTGTCAACCATTTGGGAAGGCTATCACTGGACCTCCCAGGCGCTCATCGGCAGCGGGCTGATTCTGTGCGGCAATTTCCTGGCCCTGAACAAAAAATCGCTGCGCAGAGCAAAACCACAGAAGCTCGCCGCGCACCAGACTCAGTGATCGATCTTCAGCGGTGGTTGCCCCTTGCGCCCCCTGATGATCGGCATCACGACGCTCAGAATGGCGAGTGCGATAAAGATCAGGAAGACGGGCAGCTTGAGCAGCTCCAAAGGCCGATCACCGTACAGCACCATCGTCTGATGCAGGTTACGCTCCAGAATCGGACCGAGAATAACACCAAGAACCATCGCGGCAAGAGGGATGTTGATTTTCCGTAAAAAGTAACCGACCAGACCAATCCCGAAAGCGGAAATGACATCAAACCAGTTATTGCGTACGGCAAACGAGCCGACCAGACCACAAACAATAATCAATGAGGCCAGAACCGGGGGACTGATCCGTGTCAGCTTGGCGATATGCCGGGCGCTGAAAACCCCGAATGCCAGCATGATCAGGTTGCAGACGAAAACACCCATGAAGACAGTGTAAACCAGACTCGCGTTCTGCTGAAACAGCATCGGCCCGGGAATAATACCGTGCATCGTCAGTGCCGCCAGAATAATAACGGCATCGACACTTCCGGGAATTCCCAGTGTCAGGGCCGGAACCAGCGAAGAGAGAACCGCGGCGTTGTTGGCACTGTCTGAAGCGATAACCCCGGCAATCTCTCCTTTGCCAAAATTCTCCGGGGTTTTGGACGCTCTTTTCGCTTCATTATAGGAAATGAAACCGGCAATGGTCGGACCGGCACCCGGCAGGACGCCGACAACCGAGCCGATCACCGATGAACGTAAAAAGTTAAGACCGTGCTTACCCCAGTCGCCGATCCTCAACAGAAAGCTGTCCTTCGTCAAAGTGACATCTGTGGAGCGAAGCGCATCCTTGCGGTAATCCTCGACCAGCTTCAGAACTTCTGGAAAGGTGAACAAACCGATCAGAACCACGATCACCGGAAAGCCTTCGATCAGATCCGGCGTGAAGGCATAACGGATATAACCCGACGGTGAAAAACCGATGGTACTGAGCAACAGGCCGAGCAGGCCGGCAATCAATCCCTTGACCATGGTCCCGGCCGACAGGGTCACTATGATCATCAGCCCGAACAGGGTAAAGGAAAACATCTCAGCCGGACCAAACATCAGCGACAGTTTGGCCAGTGGCGGAGAGAGGAATAACAAGGTCAATGCAGAAACAAAGGCTCCGACTGTCGACGCGATAACGGAAGCTCTCAGGGCACGGGTCGCCTTCCCCTGCTGCGCCAGGTAGTGGCCATCGAGAGCAGTCGCCGCCGAGGCCGCCGTGCCCGGCATATTGAGAATGATGGCGGGTATTGAACCGGAGTAGACCGCCGCATTCCAGATCCCCAGCAGAAACAGGACTCCGGCTTCAGCAGGAAAAACAAAGGTCAGAGGGAGCAGAATCGTCATGGCAGCGGCGGCGGTCAAGCCTGGAACTGAACCGAAAACCATCCCGACCGCAACGCCAAGAATCATGGACATAACATTGTTCAAATGAAGCGAATTCGCCAGTCCGTGAAACATCAAATCAAGCATTCTTCACCCCCGAGCAGCTTTGATCATGTCGGCATTGACAACCGGCAGCCATGCCAGAATAGTTGCTTCCGCGGCTGCCTGGACAGCCGCGGAGCCAGTCACTAAAAGAGGATCCCCCTGGGCAGGGGAACCCCTAAAAATCTGAAAAAAACAAAATAAATCACCACAGATGTCACAATCGGGATCAAAACAATTTTGAACCATTTTCTTTCATTGAGAAAAACCAGAGACAGTAGAATGAAGAGCGTTGTCGAAATGAAGTAGCCGAGATATTCACTGACAAAAATATAGATCAATGTCAGTGCAATATAGAGAACGACCCGCACCCTCTGCGCCGCTCTTTGCACGGGTTGACTTGAGAACATATTAAGTGAACAGAGAATGATCAGGAAAACAATGATCCCCTGCGGCCAGAAACTGTCCCGAGCCGGAAACTTCAGACTGATCAAAAACAACCAGACGCAGCAGACAATAATAATGACCGATCCGAGCGCATTGAGATTTTTCAGATTTTTGAGCATAGCGGCCCTGATCCCGGTTATTTAATTGCAATGCCCATGTCGTGGAACAGTTTACCGAACTGTTCATACTGCTCCTCGATATACGCCTTCGCGTCAGCGGGATTCAGATAATCGTTGGTCAGGCCGACCTTTTTGAACATTTCCGGCAATTCGGGATCAGCCATAGCTGCTGCCAAGGCGTCGCTGAGCTTTTCCAGCACAGGTTCAGGCGTACCGACAGGGGCAGCAAGGGTTCGGAAGACTCCGACAGAATTGTCATAGCCGAGTTCCTTGAAGGTTGGGACATCCGGGAGAAAAACCGAGCGTTTCGGTGCCGCAGCGGCAAGAATACGGATGGTGTTCGCATTGGCATGAGGCAGAATTTCATTGGTGTTGTTGAACGAATAATCGGTATGGCCGCCAAGGACTGAAGCCAGTTTCGCTGTTCCGCTTTTAAACCCGCCGACAATTTTGGCATCGACACCGGTCTGATTTCTGAAGACAGCGTCAGCGACCGAAGAACTGGTCCAGCCGTCAAGAAAGGGGGTACTGAGCTTGCCGGGGTTCGCTTTACCAAATGAGATCAGCTCATCAAGAGATTTGTACGGACTTTCGGCATTAACGACAATGAAGTTCGGCACAAAAGAGACCTGACCGATATATTCATAACTGGCCGGACTGAAACGCACCCCTTCAATCAGCCAGGGACCGGTACAGATACCGGTACTCACCATCGTCAGGGTATAACCGTCAGGCTTGGCCATCATTCCCAGGGTGTGACCACTGATTCCGCCACCGCCACCGCGATTTTCTACAATGATTTTCTGACCGAGATGTTTTTCCAGAACAGGAGCAAGAGCCCTGGTGTTGACATCAACACCGCCACCGGCACCGAAAGGAACAATGATTGTCACCGGATGATCAGGAAATTCTTTGGCAAAAGCCGAGACAACCGAAACGCTCACAAAGACTGCCAGCAATACAGCCATAAGTGATAATCGTACAGTCCTACCCATCATAACTTACCTCCCCGGGAAAAATGTTGATCAAACCTGACAGCACTGCGGTCGGAGTCCGCCTGGTATTATCTGCTCCGGCAAGCCGGAGTTCATATTTTCGGTGAGAAAGACAGTGTAACGGTTATTTATAGAAACACAATAAGCGTACCAGAAAAAATTGTACGTGCGTACGTTTTTTTAGTTAAGGCGTACCATGGCTATGACCAGATTCATTCAGCAGAGTTTTTTATCCTGCTATCCGGCAAGCATGCCCAGTTATATCTCATCGGCCAACCCCATTCTGCCGGAATGGGGTCAGAAAAACTCCACAGTTGCTGCGTCGCAAATGGCAGTCTTCAGCCCCGAAAGCAATCCCTAAAAATGCTGTTACAATTGAACGTTGTTGTACAGCTCTTCTTCATTTTTCAGATAATCGCCAACCAAAACGATTTGGGGAGACCATGGCATTTCTGAATCAATGGCAAAAAAACAGATTCCAGTTGCAGCTAAAAAGCTTCAGCCTCAGCTTAATCATCAGCCTGATAATCATTGGCTTGCTTGTCTGGGGGCTCTACGCCTCATTTCGTCAAGAGAAACTGGATGAACTCAGAGCCGTCATGACCCGCAACCTCGATCTGGGCGAATTCTACCTGACAAGCGAACTGCAGAAACTGACCCGCAATCTGGAGTTCCTCTCCTCGAGCCCTGTTGTCAGACAGTTTGCCGCTCAGCCTGATGGCGATCATAGAAATCTTGTCACGACCCGTTTCAAGGCCTTTGCATCACTGAATGCCGAATATGACCAGATCCGTATTCTCGCTCTGAACGGCCGGGAACTTCTCAGAATCAATTATAGCGATTTTCAGGCCACGGAAGTTGGCACCGACGAACTGCAGAACAAATCTCACCGCTATTATTTTAATCAGATCCTCTCACTCCCCCCGGGTTATCTCTACGTTTCGGCACTTGATCTCAACATTGAACATATGCAGATCGAACGCCCGTTCAAACCTATGCTGCGGGTGGCAACAAAACTGACCGACAATCAGGGCAGAGCGACCGGTGTGCTGATTCTCAACTACCTCGCCGTAAATCTCTTTACAGGGCTGGATGAAATCCGCGTCGGCAAAATCGGACAATTCCTGCTGATCAACCAGGATGGTTATTACTTAAAAGCAGCGGATCCCGAACATGAATGGGGGCAGATCCTGGTCGATCGTCAGGAGTTCAAGCTAAGCAATGAAGCGCCCTTCTTCTGGCAACAGCTAGAAACAACCCAGTGCGGCTTTTACGACGGTCCGGATAACCTCTCTGCCTATCGGCGGCTGAACACAAGTCACTTACTCCACAATCCGAAAACCACCCGTCTGATTCCTCCGGCACTCCCTCGGCAATGGGTGCTGATCGATCAGGTCCCTGCTGAAACCTTGAGCCTGATGATTCTTCCTTTCCGGAATTCGCTGTTCATCGGTGCAGGCATTCTGATCATCCTCAGCTTCATCGGTTCCTGCTTCATCGGCCTGGCCATCAATCAACGGGACCGCTCAAGCCTCCAGGCGAAAAAGTTGGTCGCCATCCTGGATGAATGCCCGATCGGCCTGGCCATTGCCGATCGCCGGGGACGTATTCAGTACGCTAATCAAAAAATTCTCGACTTGAGCGGCCTGTCGCTTGAACAGCTCAGCTCCAGCCCATTACGCCACATCGATGAAAAGGTCCTGCCGCCTGGCAATCTTCCGGCTATCCGTAAAGCGATAGACTGTGGCAAAACCTGGTCACAGCGCTTCGAATCCCCCGTCGACGAACAAAGCACCGTCCGGGAACTGGTCATTTCACCTTTCGAATCTCCGGAAAGAAATCACAAAGAGTTGATCATGATCATGCGCGACGTCACCCATGAAGCGCAACTGGAACAACAACTGCGTCAGTCGCAAAAACTGGAGGCTGTCGGCCAGCTGGGGGCCGGTATCGCACATGACTTCAATAACCTGCTGCAGATCATTATGGGGGCCGGCAGAGCTCTCGGGCAGCAGATTGAAACGGAAGGGAAGCAGGGAACCCTGTTGAATATGATTGTCCAGGCAACGGAAAGGGGCGCAGCTCTGACCCGCCAGCTGCTCACCTTTACCAGAAACAGTTCAAGCATCCACAAGGAACTCTATTTCCCGGATCATCAGATTGAGATTTCTTTACAGATGATCCGCAGGTTGCTTGGAGAACAGATCCACATCGAATTTCACCAGGGAGCAGAAAACTGGTTGATCTGTGCCGATCAGAATATGTTCGAACAAGCCTTGATCAACCTGTGTATCAATGCCAAAGACGCCATGCCGCAAGGGGGCAACCTCACCCTGAAAACCGGGATCCTCGACAGTCAGCAACTAACGGATATCTTTCCTGAACAACCCCGGCATGAGGAATTTTATCACCTGTCGGTCAGGGACAATGGTTGTGGAATTCCGCAACAAATCCAGGATAAAATCTTTGAACCCTTTTTTACCACCAAGCGAAGCGGCAGGGGAAGCGGCCTTGGCCTGGCGTCCGTTTACAATATCATCCATCAGCATGACGGCTGCATCACGGTCACCAGCAGCGAAGAAGCGGGTAGCTGTTTTGACATCTATCTGCCTGCCTGCCGGATGAAAACTCGATCTGCCGAAGAACAACAGCTACCTGGCAACCTGAAGCTCAAAGGGGAGGGGCAGTGCATTCTGCTGGCTGAAGATGACGAACAGGTCCGCACCATCGCTGGCCTAACCCTGGAAGAGGCAGGTTATGTGATCATCTATGCTGAAAATGGCAGACAGGCCATTGAACGCTACGATCAGCGCCGGGAGGATATTCAGTTTGCTCTGCTCGATGTCATCATGCCGTTCGTCAATGGCCGCGAGGTCTTCGAATATATCCGTGAAAAAGACAGAGATCTGCCGATTCTGTTTGTCAGCGGCCACGATTTCAATCTGCTCAGAGATATCGGCCTGAACAGCGATGAGCAACAGATACTCAGCAAGCCTTTCAGCGCGGAGACCCTGCTGCAGAAAATCGCCGAACAGCTCAACGCATAAATTCAGTGGCCAAATGGAAAACGTCTGAGGAGCTTATAGCGCGCACCGGCGGCATGCAGGGTGCTCTGGTACAAGCTCATGGCCGCGACCTCAAATTCTCCACCGGGCGCTGGTAACCTGATCGCTCTTTGCAGCTGCGGGAGATTTTTATCCGCTTTGATTCGGGCCAGGGTGATGTGGGCCTTAAAATGCCGCTCACAGGGGAAACCCAGCGGGAGCAGAAGTTCATTGAGCTTAGCGGCCAGGGCTCCCACAATTTGTTGCGGTCCGACAGACAGGTAGACGACCCGCGGCTGCCCTCGTGGCGGGAAAAATCCGAAATCACCAAGCCGAAGAGTGAATCGCCTCTCAGCTTCGGCAAGCTGCCCAAGGCCAGCTGAAATATCCGCCACCTGGGCCGCATCGATATCACCGAGAAACCTGAGCGTCAGATGCAGATTTTCCGCTCTGACCCAGCTGGCCCGCACATCGGTCTGGCGCAAGAGCTGAACGGCTTTACCGATCGCCTGCTGTTCCGCCACAGGCAGGTCAATGGCGATAAAAGCGCGCATCCGACCTCCTCGTAAAGAAAGCCCCCCTCATCCGGCCTTCGGCCACCTTCTCCTTTATGCCCAAGTTTGGGTACCTGTGGAGAAGGAACATTTAGAACACGAACCCTGACAATTTGTCCTTCTGGTGTGGCAGTTCCAGCTCGTCCAGAATCCGGCCGCTGGTCGCCTTGAGGCTTTCCAGCTGCTGCAGGTAGGTGATCCGGCTCGCCGCTACCGCCGCGGAAACCCTGACCAGGTCGGTCTGGGCCTCGTTCAGCCGGGTCAGGGTCGCCGAACCGGCGGCATAGGCCTTTTCGATATGATCACGAATCTTCTGCACCAGACTTAAGGTGTAGCGCTGACGCTCATAGATCGCACGGGCCGCCCCGGCCTTGACCAGCCCCTGGCGCAAACCGGCCTGTATCTCCAGGACTTTCTGCTGCTGCTGATGATTCAATTGTAACAGATCGGCTTGCGTTTCCCGGAGTTTGGCCCCCCGTCGCCCGCCACTGAACAGTTCCCAGTTGAGATTCAGCCCGACATAGCTGATCCGTTCATGCTGATCGACACTGGCCGTGTCAGTCAGTTCCTCGAACTGATAACCACCGGCCAGGGACAGCTTCGGGTAAAAACTGCCGCGGGCAGCGGTCTGCTGCTGGTGCAGCGCGTCCCGGCTTGCTACTAGGGCTCGCAGGTCGGGGCGCTGCTGCAGGGCATAGTCCAACTCATCCTCATAGTCGGGCAATTCATCCAGTTCACCGAGAGAGTCACTGCTGCACGGATAGAGATCCCGGCTCAGCCGGGCATCCGGCAGCGCCATAAGTTCGGCCAGCACACTGCAAACCAGCTCGAAATTCTGCTTGGCTTCGAGAAAATCGTTTTCCGCCTGCAGGGCGCGAACGGTGAAATTCAGCATTTCCGCCTCCGGAATCACCCCTGCCCGCCAGCGTTTTTGCGCATCGCTTTCCAGTTTGCGGTTGAAAATCTGGTTCTGCCGGGCGATCTGCATCCCTTCGGCGGCCAGCTGGGCCTGGTAATAAGCACCGGCAACCGCCTCGGCGAGCAGGCGCCTCGCTTCATTGGTCGCTTCGACAGTGGCCATGGTCTGGGCTTGGGCTGCGAGAATAGAGGCACGCCGGCTGAAGCCGTCAAACAGCAACCAGTTGACCTGCACCCCGGCCGTAAAATTTTTGACCGCATCATTATAACGATACTCAGGCGCCCAGTCGGGCTGAATCGACAGATCCTGCCACTGGCGGCTGAGGCTGATGCCCGCCTGCGGAAGCATGGTCGAACGGACCTGATCGACAACGGCTTTGGCTATCTCCACCCTGGCGACAGCCTCGGCGACACCGGGTGAAGACTCGATCGCTTGCTGTTGAGCCTGACGCAGGCTCAATCTGCCATAGGGGATCTCCATCTCCAGTTGTGGCGGGGCCAGATCTGCCGCCCCTGCTGAGCTGGCCAGCAGCAGACCGATCAAAAGGAGTTGCAGGTATCTATACATAGCTCTTCTCCGCAGTGATTTTATAGACCTTGCTGTACATGACCGGCACGACGATCAGGGTCAGAAAGGTTGCGGCAAACAGGCCACTCATGATCGTTGCCGCCATGGCCGAATAGAAAGGATCGAAGACCAGCGGCAACATACCGAGAATGGTCGTTCCGGCTGCCATGACAACCGGCCTGATGCGGCTCACCGAGGCATCGAGCACCGCCTGGTAGGGGTGAACGCCGTTCCCCAGTTCCAGTTCGATCTGGTCGATCAGGACAATGGCGTTCTTGATCAGCATCCCCGACAGACCGAGGAAACCGAGAATCGCCATAAAACCGAAGGGCAACCCGGTCAAAAGCAGACCGGCGGCAACACCGATCAGCGACAGCGGCACGGTCAGCATGATGATCACCGGACGCCGGAAGGAATTGAACAACCAGAGCAGCACGACGAACATGCCGAGGATACAAAGCGGGAAGATCCGGGCCAGCGGTTCCTGGCTTTCGCGTGAATCCTCGTACTCGCCACCCCATTCGAGCGAATAGCCGTCCGGCAGATCGATCGCTTCGATAGCACCACGGATCTGTCGCAGGTAGGCATCGGCCAGGCCGCTTTGCGGATTGCACTGCACCGTCACCGTCGGCTCCCGGTCACGCCGCTTGATCAAAGCATCTTCCTGCGCCTCCTGAATACCGGCCGTGACCTGACTTAAGGGGATAAAGGTCCTGTGCAACGAACTCCAGACCTGAATATCTGCAAAGCCGTCCTCCGTGTCCCCCGTCTGCCTGACAGAACGGAAGAGCACAGGGATCAGCTTGTTCTTTTCACGATACAGGCCACCGGCGACACCGTTGAAATGCCACTGCAGGGCAGTTGTCAGATCGCTGCGGCTGACCCCGGCAAAGCGCGCCTGAACCTCGGAAAACTGTGGTCGCAGAACCTTGACCGGAGTTCGCCAGTCGGACCTCAGATCCCGTGCACCGCCGTTTTCGGCAATGATCTGCTGCACCTGAGCGGCCAGTTTTTTCAGCACTGCGCCATCCGGCCCCCGGAAACGGGCTTCTATCTTGAAGCTGGTGTTCGGGCCGTTCTGAATCTTCTTGCCCATCGCGGCGGACTGCGGCAGCTGCTCTTTGATGAACTTTTCAATCTCGGCAATCCGGGCATCGATCCCGTGATAATCCTCGACCTCGACGAGCAGCTGAGCATAACTGCTGTTCTGGATCTGATAGTCGTAGGCGAGCATAAAGCGCAGGCCCCCCTCGCCGATGAAGCTGGTCGTCGCCTTAACCCCTTTCAGGGAACGGACATAGCCATCGAGGCGGGCCATATCCCGGGCGGTCTTTTCAATGTGGGTTCCCTGCGAATTCCACAGATCGACAAAGAAATAACGCTGGGTGGAATCGGGAAAAAAGGCCTTGGGTACATGATTGAAGCCGACCACCGCCAGGCCCAGGAGAACCAGGGTGACGAGCAGAACAGTCCAGCGATGACTGAGGGCCAGATGGAGAAAGCGGCGATAAGCGCGGTAAAAACGGCCATGGTGCGGATCAGCGGCGTCCTGACCTGGCTTGATGCGCAGAAACCAGACACATAACAACGGTGTTACCGTAATGGCAAGAATCCAGCTGAAAAACAGCGACATGGCCAGCACGTCGAACAGCGAGCGGCAGAATTCGCCGACATTGCCGGGAGAAAAACCGATGGCGGCAAAAGCGAAGATAGCCACCAGCGTCGCCCCGAACAGGGGCCAGATGGTTGTCCGCACCGTGTGTTGCGTCGCGGCTTCGACCGTTTCACCGCGTTCCATCCGCACCAGGGTCCCGTCGACTACGACAATGGCATTATCGACCAGCATCCCCAGCGCCAGAATCAGGGCTCCCAGAGAAACCTTCTGCAGGTCGATATCCATGACATACATCCCGGCGAAGGTCATCAGAATGGTCAGCAACAGCACCGCACCGATAAGCAGACCGCTGCGCCAGCCCATGAACAACAGGAGCAGAACGATGACAATGGCGACCGCTTCAAGCAGGTTGACGACAAAGGTATGGGAAGCCTCGGTCACCTCACGGGCCTGGAAATAGATCGGATGCAGTTCCAGCCCCTGCGGCCTGCTCTGCTCAAGCGCGACCAGCTTAGCCCTGACCGCATCACCCATCAGGATGACGTTGCCGCCGGCAATGGTCGACACCCCGAGGCCGATGGCCGGCTGTCCCTGATAGCGCAGCATATTGCCCGGCGGATCGAGATAATTCCTCTCAATCACGGCGATGTCACTGAGACGGACCATCCCCTGTGCTGTCCCGACCAGCAGATCGGCAATCTGTTTTTCACTGGCAAATTCGCCACTGGGATCGATACGGATATAGTCGTCGCCGACATGGACCTTGCCGCTTGACCGGACGAGATTCTGGGCCTGAACCGTCTGGGCGATCAGCTGCGGAGAAAGGCCAAGCTGGCTTAAGCGGGCCTGCCGAAATTCGACATAGATCGCTTCGCGCTGTGCACCCCAGATATCGATCTTCGCCACATCCCGGCATTTGAGCAGTTCATTTTTGAGCTGATCGGCATAATCCTTGAGTTCGGCGTTGCTGTAGTTTGCGCCCGTCAGTGCGTAGAAAACACCGTAGACATCACCGAAATCGTCGTTGACCATTGATGGGCCAGCTCCCGGGGGCAACTTAAGTTGGGCATCGCCGACCTTGCGGCGCAGTTCGTCCCAGATCTGCGGTAGCTGATCCGATTTGTAGGTATCCTTGATATCGACATAGATCAGCGACACCCCCTCCTGCGAGGTTGAATAGACCTGCTTGACCTGACCCAGCGCCTGAATCACCTCTTCCAGCGGGTCGGTCACCTCCTCGGCCACTGTCGCCGGTCCGGCACCGGGGTAGGGAGTGACGATCAGAGCAGTCTTGATGGTAAAGGTCGGATCTTCCAGCCGTCCCAGACTTTTATAAGCCAAAAGACCGGCGGCGATGATGAGGATTGTCATCACCAACATGAAGGTGCGGTTTTTCAATGCAAATATCTGATTATTGGACATGGTCTTCGTCTTATCTGAAAAAGGCAATTACTACAGCTGCACCTCGGCCGTCATGCCCGGCAGGACAAGAATTTCACCAGGCGCCTTGAAACCGAAGCGCAATAAATAACTACGCGTCACCGGATCGGCTGCAGACTGCCACTCCACGAGTTTGGCAGCGATAGTCTGTCCCGGCTGACTGACCAGACGCACCTGTGCAGCCGTACCGCGCTGCAGTTGATAGCGGATGATCTCGTTCTCCGGAACCCGAATCTCCACCTCCAGGCTGGAGATATCCTGCATCTCCATAACCACCCGCCCGGCGGCGATCATTTCAAAGTTCTCGACCTGCTGCTCGGTGACAACCCCGTCGAATGGAGCAAGTAACGAACAGTCCTGCAGATGATGACGGGCTATGCGCAGTTGCGCTTCAAGGCTCTTGACCCCGGCCGAGCTGGAAGAGAAAATACTCTGGGCCAGGTCGTAATCGGCACTGGCACTGACCTGTTGCTCGAACAGCGTCTGAGCCCGTTCGAAGTCCTTCTGCGCTTTCAGCTTCTGGGCTTTCGCTCCGGCCAGCTGGGCCTCCAGCACGTCAATCTGGTCAGCAAAATCGCGATTGTCGATCTGCATCAGCAGCTCCGCTTTGGTGACTTTATCACCCGGTTTTTTAGCAATCTTGACCAGGGGGCCACTGACCCTGAACGACAGCTTGGCCGTCTGGCAGGCCAGAATCGTCCCCGGGTAGCTACGCGGCTCGGCACTGGCCGACCCCGCCACAAGGACCAGCAGAAGGGTCGGCAGCAGCAGGCAGGTCATAAATCCTCTATTCATGATTTTTCCTTTCGGGCAGGCTGAACAGATTTAACGCCTGCTGAATGCAGGTCTCGGTCAAACTGTTGATGTAGTTTTCGTCGTAAGCTGTCATCCCGGCTTGTTCGAGGATCAGCGGGCGATAGTCGATATGCAGCAGCAGAGGAGCTTCGATCAGCACCCGGTACTGAATCGCCTTGAGTCGATCGATCTGCGGATCGATCCGTTGAAAAAGGTTCAGAATGGCTTCCCCTTCAGGAATGATAAACACCTCTCTGAAGGTCTTCTGCAGATCGCTTTGCCGTTGCAGAAGAGAATGAACAATCCGGCAGTGCCAGTCGGGCACCTGCGGATCAAAAAGCAAGGCAATTTCACGTCTGATCAATTTAGTGATGGCTTCGGTCTGCCCGTCTCGGTTATCCAGATCGCAACCCCCAAGAGCATCCTCCAGCGGATTATTCAGCCAGGGCTCGACAACACGCACGACCACCGCCTCAAACAGCTGCTGCTTGCCACCGAAATGGTAATGAATACTACCGATGTTTTCTCCGCTCAACTCGGCGATCTGGCGGGTCGAAATCGCATCGAATCCGCTTTCGGCTGCCAGTCGGCCAGCAGCGTCGATCAACGCGTCACGGGTCTTTTCACTTTTTGAATAAGCCATTCATACCTCCACAATCCCGGACAATTTAATCAAGTGACTAGATTTAGTCAATCGATTAAATTCTGACTTACCGGCATAAAAAAAGCCCGACTCCAAGGAATCGGGCAAATGCATGTGTGGTGGGGAAGGTGTGGTTTGTTCAAAAAGCACCCCCCTGCTCGCAAGCTCGCTTCCCCCCTATAACATAGGAGGGATTGAGGGGGGCCGTTTCCGGGTGAAGCTATTTGTATGCCCGTCGAGGAGAAAGGATCTCCAGTCCGGTCTTCTCGCGCAGGGTGCCCATAATCCCGCGTGGTGCAATGAGGATGACGACCACGGCAACCAGGCCGAGGATGATCATACTCATCCCCGGGAAGTTATACAGGTACTGGGTCAGCAGCACGTAGAGGATGGCGCCGATGATCGGCCCTTCCATGGTGCCGATGCCGCCGATGATGACCATGAAGGTCATGGCCACGGTCCAGCTGATGCTGAACCCGGAGGAGGGCATGATGTAGCCCTGCATCATGTACATGACGCCGCCGGCCAGGCCGGTGATGAACGATGCGATCAGGTAGCATTTGAGCTTGGTGCGGAAGATCTCGACCCCCATGGTTTCGGCCGCCGAGATGTTGTCGCGCATACCCATCAGCGCCAGACCGATCTTGGTGCGCATCATGATGAAGACGACCAGCACGGCGCCCAGACCGAGAATCAGCGCGGTGAAGTAAATCTGAGTCGGGCTGATGCGGTAGACCGAGTTGATGCCGATCCCCTTGGCATACTTGACAAAGCTCCAGTTGGAAAAGGCAATGATCAGCGCCTCGGCGACGACCCAGGAGCCGATAGCGAAGTAAACGCCGCTCATCTTAAACAGTGCCGGTGAGATCACCAGCGCGAAGACCACCGAGATCACCGCGCCGACCAGGATCGCCAGGTAGACGTTCATCCCGTAGGAGACCGAAAAGACCGCCAGCGAATAGCCGCCGATGCCGATGAACGACTGCATGCCCAGCGAGAGCAGGCCGGCATAACCGCCCATCAGGTTCCACATCTGGCCCATCGCCATGTAGATCAGGATCAGAGTCATGGTCGCCATCAGCGATTCACTGCCGACAAAGGGGACGGCAATCAGGGCAATAACAATGATGGCCGTAATAACAATATATTTAATCATCTGTTGTTTAAGCATGGCTTACCTCCTATTTCCGCGTTGCGGACGCAAACAGTCCGTTCGGCCGCAAGGCCAGAATGATCAGCAGCACGAGATAGGCGATCAGCATCTGCACCCCGGAGCCAAAGATATAACCACCGAGCAACTGGGAAACACCGAGGACGATGCCACCGGCCAGGGTGCCGATAACACTCCCCATCCCGCCGATAACCACGACCCCGAAGGCGATGATCAGGTACTGGGTGCCGCTCGACGGATAGAAGACGAAGGTCGAACCGATCAGGGTGCCGGCCAAAGCGGCGATGCCCAGTGCGATAACCATGGCATAGACGTAGGCGCGGCGGGTGTTGACCCCCATCAGCTCGGCGGCCATGGTGTCATTGGAAGTGGCACGGATCGAGCGGCCGAAGTTGGTCTTTTCCAGCACATAGTGCAGGCCGACGATGACGATCACCCCGACGACGAAGCTGAACAGGTACATGGCTGAGATCGACAGTGCTTCCGTCGACAGCACGTTCATCTTGGCCAGCGGGTTGACGATGCTCTGGTTGTCAGCGCCAAAGATCTTGAGCAGCAGGTTGGAAAGGAAGATCGACACACCGAAGGTGACCAGCAGCGCCGGTTCGTCCCCCTTGTCGAGCACCCGGTTGACCAGGAAGTTCTGGATCACAAAGCCGACGACCAGCATGGCGACTATGGAAAGAATGGCGGAAGCCCAGATCGGAATCCCCATCCCTTTCATCAGGATCATGGTGATGTAGGTGCCCAGGATCATCAGATCGCCGTGGGCGAGATTGGTCAGGCGCATGATCCCGAAAACCAGGGACATACCGACCCCTATGATGGCATAGAGGCCTCCCAGCAGTACGCCTGTTACTATAACCTGTAACATGTGAAGTCCTCCTTGTTACGCAAACTTGTTCATGCCGAAATAGGCGTCGTTAACTTCATTGATATCAAGCTCGGCGCTCTTGCCTTCCATGACGATACGCCCTTCAAGAACCACATAGGCGTAGTCGGAATGCTTAAGACTGCGGGTGACATCCTGCTCGACCAGCAGCAGGGTCAGCCCCTGCTCGTTGATCTCCTTGATCTTGGCGTAGATGTCCTTGATGATGACCGGCGCAAGGCCTAAAGAGACCTCATCGAGCAGCAGCATCTTCGGCTCGGCCATGATCGCCCGGCCGATCGCCAGCATCTGGCGTTGCCCGCCGGAAAGAAAAGAGGCGAGCTGGTTCTGCTTTTCTTTGAGGATCGGGAACAGGTGATAGATCTTCTCCAGCTGCTCCATGCGCTCCCTGTTGCTCTTGGCCAGAAATGCGCCCATCAATAAGTTGTCGCGGATGGTCATCTTTTCAAAGGTATGGCTTCCTTCCGGACTCATGGTCAGGCCCATCGAGACGATCTTACTTGTCCGGGTGCCGGTGATGTCCTGGCCCATGAACTGGACCGACCCTTTTTTCGGCTTGTTGATCCCGACTATGGTCTTCATGATCGTCGATTTGCCGGCCCCGTTGGCGCCGATGATCGAAACGACTGAGCCCTGCTTGATCGACAGGGAGATATCGTGGACGGCTTCAAAGTCATGGTAGGCGACATCAAGGTTTTTGACTTCGAGCATAACCTGATCTTTCATCACTCTTCACCTCCCATATAGACGCGGGCGACCTCGTCCGAATTCATAACATCGTGCGGCTTGCCGCAGATGATGTCCTCGCCGTCGGCGAGACAAAGCACCCGGTTGGTTCCCTCTAACATGGTCTTGATGATGTGCTCAATCCAGATGACGCTGACCCCCTGGCTCTGAACCATCTTGACCAGCTGGATGATGCTTTCGACCTCCGACTCGGTCAGGCCACCGCCGACCTCGTCAAGCAGCAGTATCTTCGGGTTGGTCGCAAGAGCGCGGCCAATCTCGAGACGCTTGCGGTCGAGCAGGCCGAGTTTTCCGGCGAACCAGGTCATCTTGTTGTCAAGACCGATGGTCTTGCCGACTTCCTTGGCCCGGACCTTGGCGTCCCTTTCCGACAGGCCGTCGCCGTAGACGCCGCCGAGAATGATATTTTCAAAAACCGTCATCTGCTCAAACGGCCGCGGAACCTGAAAGGTCCGGCCGATTCCGGCCCGGCAACGGCTGGTGATATCGTCTTTGGTGATATCCTTCCCCTCTAAGGTGACCGATCCGTTGGTTGGCTTGAGAATCCCGGTCAGGATATTCAACATAACTGTTTTTCCGGCCCCGTTCGGGCCGATAACCCCTAAGACCTCATTCTTGTCCAGCGTGAAATTCACCGATTTCAACACGTGGTTGCTGCCGAATGAGATACCGAGGTCTTCGACTTTGAGTATCGCGCTCACTGTTCTTCATCTCCTGAAATCCACTGGTGTCAAAACCAGCAAGGTGTGTCCATGGGCCGATGGGTTCCGGCCGACTGCCAGAGAAATTGGCAGTCGGCCGCCCCACGAACCGGGTGCTGTGCGGATGAAGGTTTACTTCTGGGTGGTCCCTGGAATGATCTTGATTTCAGCGGTCACAGGCAGCTCAGGAATCTGGGTGTTGGCGATGATTTCCTGCTTCCAGCTGCCGTCAGCCTGCATGACCCACTGGCCGGTGACCAGAGCCTGGACAGAAGCATGGCGGTCGTCGTACTTGACATGACCGACGCAGGTGTTCAGATCGGTCGCGGCAGCGGCCTTGACGATCTTGTCGGTATCAAGAGACTTGGCACGGGTCAGGATATCGACCAGCAGTTCGACGTTGGCGTGCTTGTAACCGACGGTCGCTGGAGGATTGGTGCCGAATTTTTCGGTCCACATGGCGCCCAGCTGCTGAGCGTTCTGGCCGGTCAGGGAAGAGACGTAAGGATGGTTCGGGGTCCACCAGACTTCAGAGATAACGCCGTCACCCAGACCTTCGCCGATCGCGTTGACGTCGGCTTCAAACAGGGTCGCTTTGGCGATGGTGGTGACTTTAGGCACGTAGCTCTGCTGGTGGCACTGCTTCCAGAAGGTGGCGAAGTCAGGGGTGATCATGACACCGACGATAACGTCACAGCCTTCTTTTTTGAGTTCCTTGATGATGGAGGTATAGTCGGAGCTGCCGGTGGTGTAGCGGCCCGGATCGACAACTTCATAGCCACGAGCGTTGGCGGCTGCCTTGATGGCGCCGGCGATTTCAATCCCCTCTGCGTCGTTGGCGGCGAGCAGGCCGACCTTCTTGTTGGTCGTGGTCAGGTCCCAGGCGTCGATGAAGCAGTCGAGCTCGTTCTTGGTGTTGAAGAAGGCATGGAAAGAGTTGTAGTAAGGACCGCCGTCAAGCCAGGCGTCGACTGGGGCATCGACCGAGATACAGGCTTTTCCGTAACGCTCACAGGCTGCCGAAACCGGGTTAACGGTGTCGACGGTGTGGGAGACGATCATGACATCGACCTTGTCCTTGGTGATCAGCTTGGTGGCCGCTTCAGAAGCCTTGGTCGGGTTACTTTCAGAATCGGCAATGATGAACTTGAGAGGCAGTTTCTTGCCGACCTCCTCAACATAAATACCGCCTTCTGCGTTGATCTTTTCGACCGCTTTTTCCTCCATGAACGGAGTGCCCTGGCCAAAGGATGCCAGTGGACCGGTCAACGGGGCGACACGCCCGACCAGGATGTACTCCTTGGCCTTCTTGGCGTAGACGGTGGTTCCGGAAAGGGTGGCAACCATCAAGGTTGCCAGGGCGATGCCTAACAGTTTGAATGTTCTACGTTTCACGTTCATTTCTCCTCAATCTAACTTAGTTTTACCTGCTATTAAAAGCTGCCCGGGATGGACAGTTCCCCACAATCGTTAGCATCAGAAGTAAATCTTACTTATATTTGGCAAATGAAAACCAAACAGAGAAGAGTGGCAGTGGTCTCCATTGGCCATCACAGTATGTAAATCCCTCATATCACGTAGAAATATTTTGGAACAATCGGTTTTACTCGACCTTTACAATTCCTTTACATTAGCGATCGCAAATCATTAAGACGATAACAGTAAGAGCGAGGCAAAATGCACTTTTAAACGAAATACTGGACATTTACAGACTCCAACCTTCTTCGTTAGTTTTTGCTAATTTTTTTCGATCCTGAACCGACCATCATCACATCACGTTGACATATTTTGATTTTCCATATATATACCTTTACGAATTTAATGAGACCCATATGTCATCACACAAAAAAACATCCCCCAAAGTGGCAGGCTACAAGTGGATCCTGGCCTTGATCATGATCATCGTTCTGGCCTTCGGCTGGGAATTCCCGCTGCTCGGCTTTATTGTCCCGGTCGCCATGCTGACCGGCATCATCGGTAGTTTCTTCCGTGGCCGCTGGGTCTGCGGCAACCTCTGCCCACGGGGCAGCTTTCTCGACAGCTGGTTCGGTCTGATCGCCGCAAAGAAGAAAATGCCGGCTCTGTTCAGAAAAAAGTCCTTCCGCTGGACCCTGCTGGTCGCACTGATGGGATTCATGGCCTTTCGCCTCAGCCAGAATATCGGCAGTGTCAATCACTGGGGGCTGGTTTTCTGGCAGATGTGCCTGATTACAACTATTGCCGGCGTCTTCCTTGGCTTGCGCTATTCAGCGCGCAGCTGGTGTGGCATCTGCCCGGTCGGCACCATGGCGGGGACGATCGGCGGAAATAAATACAGCCTGCAGGTCGATGCTTCCTGCAAGGCCTGTGGCCTGTGTGAATCGAGCTGCCCCATGCGACTGAACATCGCCAGCTATCGCGGCCAGGAGAGCCAGAAAGAAATGGACTGCATCAAGTGTGGTGTCTGTCACGATATATGTCCGCAAAACGTCCTGAGCTGGCCAGAAAAGAAAGCCGCCTGAAACAGATTTGCCCTCAAGACAGAGAATAGCTGTCTTGAGGGCGATACCATCTATTCCCATCTAACCAACAGCTAAGAATCGTTAGCCCTTCATTCAGGCGGCTTGTTTACATTATTTTATTAGGGGCTGAGGAAGAAGAGAGCTGAAAGCAGACCATCCAACTTGGCGTCACGCATATCTGGACGGTTTGCATCTGTTCATTTGGACATTGCCTGATCAGGCAGGATGCTTTAAATAGGGTAAGCTTCTAAAAGAGGCTTCTCAGCGGCAGACCAGACAGCAGAGATTTTCCTCACCGGAAAAATCGCCAGTTCTGTTGAACTGACTGCTGCCGTAGACTGGTCGTCACCTCCTCCTCAGCTCAACATAAGATGACAAACAGAGCAGAATTGTTCTATTTGCATGAGCTTTAGCTCTTTCGGAGCAAACCAATGTCCGTATCCATAAAAAAAAATTCATCGCCAAAGGGCCTGCGCCTGGTTCTGATCCTTGGTGCCATGACGGCTTTCACATCCATGTCGATCGATATGTACCTGCCGGGCTTTCCGCAGATGGCCGAAGATCTGGGTGTCCCGATCGGTACGATCCAGCTGACCGTGTCGGCGTTTCTCTACGGTTCGGCGATCGGCCAGATCTTCTATGGCCCGTTGACCGACCGCTACGGCCGCCGGTTACCGCTGCTGGTCGGTTCGGCGCTCTACATCATCTCGACCATTGGCTGTGCGCTTGCCAATTCAGGCGAAGCGTTGCTCTTCTGGCGCCTGGTCATGGCCCTTGGTGGCGGAGCAGGCATGGTCATTTCCCGGGCCATCGTCCGCGATCTTTACACCACCGCGGAAGCGGCGCGGATGTTTTCATTGCTGATGCTGGTCATGGGTGCAGCACCGATTTTGGCTCCTTTGGTCGGCGGCCAGGTCCTGCTGTTCGGCGGCTGGCGGGGAATTTTCTTCTGCCTGACGATCTTCGGTGTGCTCTGTTTTGGCGCCGTTGCCAAATATCTCCCCGAATCCCTACCGGAAGACCGCCGCATTAAACAGAGCCTGCCTCAGCTGGTGGGGCTTTACGGACAATTATTGCAGCACGGACAATATCTCTGCTATTCAATCGGCCTGGGCTGTATATCGGGAATGACATTCTCCTATATCGCCGGTTCACCTTTTCTGTTCATCAACCTGCATGACATCTCCCCGCAGCATTTCAGCCTGTTTTTCGGTGTCAACGCCCTTGGTCTGATCGGCTCCTCGCAACTGAACCGCAAGCTGTTAAGCCACTACGCTACGAAAGAGATTCTCAGAGGCGGGCTGATGATCAACCTGGCCTCCGGCATCATCCTGCTGCTCTCGGTCTTCACCGCTTTCGGAGGCTTTCCGCTGCAGGTTATCTGCCTGTTTGTCAACGTCGCCTCGATGGGCCTGCTCTATCCGAATATCACCGCCCTGGCGCTGGCCCCTTTTAAAAAGATGGCCGGCAGCGCTTCATCACTGATGGGGACTATCCAGTACCTGATCGGCGCCACTTGCGGCGGCCTGATCGGCCTGCTGCAGAACGGCACCGCCATCCCGATGGCCGCGGTCATGACCGGCTGCGCTATCGCTGCCCTGTTCTTTGCCGTCGTTCTCGCCGATTTCTTCGAACCCCTCAAAACAGGCAGTCGGATTCCCTGACCATATTCTAGATTCACTTTTTAAAAATCATCGAGAAATGAAAAAGCCCCTCTACTCCAACCTGGGAAAAGAGGGGCTTGCACTTATAAATCGTTGTCTGTTCGTGATGACTCGGCCATTTCCCGGCGTGCTAGTCTGTCATCTCTCCCAGGCATAAATATTTGATCTCAAGATAATCCTCGATACCATACTTTGAACCTTCACGGCCAAGACCCGATTCCTTGATACCACCAAATGGCGCAACCGCAGATGAAATCAACCCCGTGTTGGCACCTACGATTCCATATTCAAGTTTTTCACCAAGCCTCCAGGTTCGGGCGAAATCGCGCGTATAAAAGTAGGAGGCCAGTCCATATTCGGTATCGTTGGCCATCTGAATCGCTTCTTCTTCGCTATGGAAGCGGAATAAAGGTGCGATCGGACCGAAGGTCTCCTCACGGGCAATGCGCATTGTCGGTGTGACATCGACCAGCACAGTCGGTTCAAAAAAACTGCCGCCTAAAGCATGGCGACGCCCACCGCTAACGACACGTGCTCCTTGGGATAGCGCTTCGGCAATATGCTGCTCAACCGTGTCGAGCGCCTTCATATCGATGAGTGGCCCCTGTTTCGTTGTCTCGTCCAGCCCATTGCCGACCTTAAGCTCCGCGACAGCGGCGGCGAGTTTTTCGGCAAAAGCATCATAGACCCCATCCTGAACCAGAAAGCGGTTGGTACAGACACAGGTCTGGCCGCTGTTGCGGAATTTTGAGACCAACGCCCCGGCAACGGCAGCGTCGAGATCGGCATCGTCAAAAACGATAAAGGGGGCATTGCCACCCAACTCCAGCGAAACCTTTTTTACCGTACTTGCGCACGCCGCAAGCAACTGTTTGCCGATTTCCGTGGAGCCGGTAAAGCTCAGCTTGCGCACCAGGGGGTTGCCGGTCAGTTCCTGACCTATCTTGCTGGCAGAACCGGTGACAACATTGAAGACCCCAGCGGGGATCCCGGCCCGCGAGGCGAGTTCTGCAAGCGCCAGAGCAGAATAAGGTGTTGCGCTGGCTGGCTTGACAACCATCGTACACCCGGCAGCAAGGGCAGGGGCCGCTTTGCGGGTGATCATTGCCGTTGGAAAATTCCAGGGGGTTATCGCTGCGCAGACCCCGATCGGCTCTTTCAGGGCGATGATCCGTTTATCGCTCTGAAATGTAGGGATGACATCGCCATAAATACGTTTACCCTCCTCGGCGAACCATTCGATATAGGAGGCTGCGTATGCGATCTCGCCTTTTGCTTCGGCCAGTGGTTTTCCCTGCTCTATCGTCATCAGAATCGCGAGGTCCTGCCGGTGCTCGAGCAGCAACTCGTACCAACGGCGCAGAAGCGTGGAACGTTCTTGGGCGGTTTTTTTAAGCCAGGCAGATCGCACCCGATTCGCGGCACCGATGGCGCGCTGCGTTTCAAGCTGTCCCATCTCAGGCACGGTGCCAATAATGTCCCCGGTCGCCGGATTGCTGACGCTCAGAGTGGCCTTGGTTTCGGCGCCACACCACTGACCGTCGATGTAGGCCTGTTGGCGAAACAGTTGTTTGTCCTTCAGTTGCGACAAGCCCATGGGTAATCTCCTTCAGGGTCTGAACTACTCTAGGGTTCGTATCGATTTGCCACGGATTTCATAGCCGGCAAAATCCGCACTGGGTTCCAGTGCCCTGTCTTCCTTGTGAACTGGAGCGACAGAGCACTGGATTTACAGCATCAAGCGCATTCGCGCAGGGATTGTTCGAGGATATCCAAACCCTCTTCAAGCTGGGTCTCAGGGATTGTCAACGGGGCCAACAGGCGAATGGTATTGGCGTAGATCCCGCAGGAAAGGAGGATCAGGCCGTTTTTCAGCGCACGGGCCGTGAGTCTCTTGATCAACTCGGGTGCAGGCGTGTGGCTACCATGTTCGGCAACCAGCTCGAAGGCAACCATGGATCCCAAGCCCCGGATATCACCGATCGGAGCGGTGTCACGCTTCTGCTTTATCTGCTCAAGCCGCTCAATCATTCTCGCCCCAAGCCTCTGGCTCCGCTCGCAAAGTTGTTCTTCGGCGATAATATCGAGAACGGCATGAGCTGCGGCACAGCCTAACGGGCTACCGCCGTAGGTTCCACCCAGGCCACCGGGGCCGGGAGCATCCATGATTTCTGCTTTGCCGATAACGCCTGAGATCGGCAATCCGCCACCCAGAGCCTTGGCCACTGAAATGAGGTCGGGCTGGACAGTAAAATGTTCAGTTGCGAACATCTTGCCGGTGCGGGCAAATCCGGTCTGGACTTCATCGCAGATCAGCAGGATGCCATGCTTATCGCAGATCTGGCGCAGAGCGAGCATGAATTCCTGGGGAGCGATGTAGAATCCGCCCTCCCCCTGCACCGGTTCGAGGATGATAGCGGCAACCTGCTCCGCTTCGACATCAGCTTTGAACAGGTTTTCCAGGGCCTTCAAGCTGTCAGCAACTGAGATCCCATGATGGGCAATCGGAAACGGCAGATGATACAGGCCTGAAGGGAAAGGGCCGAAACCGGCTTTGTACGGGTGGACCTTGCCGGTCAGGCCCATCGTAAGCAGCGAACGACCATGGAAACCACCAACAAAAGAGACAACCGCCGAGCGCCCTGTGTAATAACGGGCAATCTTGATGGTATTTTCGACCGCTTCGGAACCGGTGGTCATGAGAACGGTTTTCGCGTTGTCGATCGGGGCCAGGGCGTTGAGACGCTCGGCCAACGAGACATAGCTTTCATAAGGCGCGACCTGAAATGCCGTATGGGTAAAAGCCTGACATTGCTCGGCAACGGAAGCCATTACCCTGGGATGTCGGTGCCCTGTGTTGCACACGGCGATTCCGGCGGCAAAATCGAGATAGCGTTTCCCTTCGGCATCCCAGAGTTCAGCATTTTCAGCTTTGACCGCAAAGAGAGGAGTTGCAGAGGCAACGCCACGGGCAACCGCCAGATTCCGGCGTTCCATTAACTCAGAATTTGTCATAATGACTCCACAAATGACGTACCTAGACGTTCTAGTGTTGCTAAACAAAGCCAGGACCCTTTCATGGTCCTAGCCTCTTCGTTCTGTATATTCCTGCTTTGATCTGACCAGGGAGACTCAGGCCGGTTTCCATCTCTGAGGCTCAATCCTCCCGGAATAGACCGGCAATTCCAGAGGCTCATCGGTCTCGTTAAATTGCGACCACATCCGGTTCAATCCGGCGGTCCCATAGGTCCGGACGCGCTCAACCTCATCCAGATTCAGAACATCGGTCATACAAGCCGGCGCTTCGCTGGGCAGTTGAACACGGACATGCCCCTCCGGGTCAACGATCAGGCTTTGGCCTGTTCCGGCCGGGGCAGCGGCATTGGCACTCACAATATAAACCTGATTGGTTATCGCATTGGCTCTGATCAGGATCTGCTCCTGAGCCCGGTCGCAGGTGGAGGTCTGGGCCTGATTAATAATCACCTCAGCGCCCATCCAGGCCAGTTGCCTGCAAACTTCGGGAAACCAGATGTCGTAACAGATCGCCAAGCCGACACGGCCAACACCAGGAACATCAAACACTGTGAATGATTTTCCCGGCTTGTAGGGCTCAAAAGGACGCCAGGGGAAACACTTGCGATAGCTGGCCACCAGTTCTCCATCAGGAGAAAACACCGGAGCCGTGTTATACAGATGACCGTCCTCGCCGCGTTCACAGAGGGTTCCCGGCAACAACCAGATTCCCAGTTTGCGGGCTATTTCCTTGAGCTGACTCACTCTCGGCCCGCTCATCGGCTGAGCCGCCTGCTGACATTGCTCCGCTCTCTGCTGCGGTGTCCCGTAAGCGCCGCAAAGGTGGATCTCCGGATAGACAACCATCCTGGTATTGCCGAAATCTGCCATGAGATCGGCAACCTCGTCGGCAAAATCCTGCAGATCGTCAGCGGGAGGGAGTGAACTTTGCTGGGCAACAAGAATGGGTAATACGCGTGACATAGCTCTTCCCTTACCTTAAGGCCTGGGCCGAAACTTCGGATTCTGCCGGAATGGCATGCTCTTCGTCGAAATCGACCTCAGGTGGGGCCTGCTTGAACCACCTGGTCAGATAGGCCAGATAGATCAGGCCGATAACCATCCATGAGCAGCCGAGATAAAAGGCGTTGATATCGAGCTTTGACAACAGCCAGAGATTGAAAACCGCACCGATGAGGGGAATGATGACCCCTTTGATAAAACCACACTCTTTTCTCGCTTCGGCATCCCGGTAAAAAAGGAAAACGACAGAAAGGTTGACCATCGTGAAGGCGACAAAAGCGCCGAAATTGATAAAGGAGGCGGCCGACAAAACATCGAGGAACAGGGCAATAACGCCGACGATACCAGTCAGGATGATGCTGAAAACCGGGGTGTGAAAACGAGAGTGAAGATAACCGAAGATGGATTTCGGCAGGACCGAATCGCGCCCCATGGCAAACAACAATCTTGAAGCACTGGCCTGGGCCGCGATACCGGAGGTAAATTGCGCCAGGACCATCCCGGCCAGGAAGATCGCAGCAAAAAGATCTTGGCCAATAACTTTGGCAATCTCGAAGGCCGCAGAATCGGCATCGTTAAACAGGAATCCGGGATGGACGAGCTGGGTGGTATAGCCGACCAAGGTATAGATGGCACCGCCGATTACCGCCGTTAAAATAATCGCCTTCGGAATGGTTCTTTTCGCGTTGATAGTCTCTTCGGTCAGGGTTGTGACGGCGTCAAATCCCAGAAAGGAGTAGGCTGCAACTGCCGCGCCGGCAGCGATCGTGGCAAAACTCGATTCCGTGTTGAAGAAAGGAGCCATGCTGAAGAGGGCATTGGCTCCGCCCTGGCCAAGCAGATGGCGCAGCGACAAGCCAACGAAAAAGACAATGACCAACACTTGAAAAACCATCAGTAATGAATTGACTTTGGCGGCCAGTTTAATTCCGAAGATGTTCAGAACAGTGGTGACAAGAATGAAGCCGAGCAGAAAGACCCAGCTCGGAACACCCGGAAACTGGGCATTCAGGTAAGCGGCACCGATCAGCCAGATGACCATGGGAAGAAAGAAATAATCGAGCAGAATGCCCCAGCCAACCATAAACCCCAGCCGCGAATCGATTGATTTGCGGACATAGGTATAGGCCGATCCGGCGACAGGAAATTTATTGGCCATCACACCGTAACTGCAGGCAGTAAAAAGCATGGCCACCGTGGTAATGATATAGGCTGTCGGCACCGCCCCTCTGGTTGTGCTGGCGACAACACCAAAAGTACCGAGAACAATCAGCGGGGTCATATAGGCCAGGCCGAACAGAACGACGGCTTTTAAACTGAGGGTTCGTTCAAGCTTAATGGGTTGTTCAGACATAAAAGATTCCTTCCGATTAATAGTTTAGCAAGAGTCAAGAAAATCGCTGGGTCACTGATGGGAACAGTCATTGAGGATGATTTTCTTTTGCTTTCCAAAAGCCCAACCGGGCTCTTGTCCCAAGCAGAAAAAGGCGACTTTGCCGAAATGCTTAACAGGATGGCTTCTTTGCCTAAAAATATGACGGGATGGCGACTTTGCCGGAACAACAGCGGTCAGGATGACAGATCAATCGACCAAGAAAAATATCGCACTTGCATACCCCTTGAATCGTGGATAAATAATAGGTATTCCATTGGGAGGAGTATATAACCCCAGGGGGGTATCTCTATTGCTGTTGCCAGAGAGGATTATCAGGTGGAAAAAAAGACATCGACAATGCTGAGAGACAGGGCATTGGCCAATACGATTAAAGCTCTTGGAACTGCTCGTTTTACCGTGGAATTTTCGAAATTCTTACGAACTCTGAGCGATTTCGACAACCTGATTATTATCGTCTATTGCGGGGAGCAGAACCCTCGTGTTCTTTATCGGGAATGTATCGATCCGGTGGTTTATATGCCGATGGATAGAGAATATCTGACCAGCGCTTACCTTTTGGACCCCTTTTACCTGGAACATCTGAAAGGTGACAATTCCGGGCTTAAACGGCTGCTCGATATTGCTCCCGATCTGTTCAGACGCTCGACTTACTATAATATTTATTATGAGCAGACAACCCTGATTGATGAGATAGCGATTTTCGCCAGTATTGGAGAACAGACGACGATAACCGCCTGCATCGGTAAAGACAGGAGCAGCGGGGTGGCCTTTTCTCCCCGCAACCGAAAAGCTCTAAAATCCTATGAATCGGTGCTTTGTTCATTGATCAAGGCGCAGTGGAAAAATTTTCGTTTAGAAACTGAATCCCGTAATAGCGAAATTCCTCTTTCTGAACGGCTTAGGGAAAAGCTTCTCTCCGAACAAAATATAAAACTCAGCCCTCGTCAGGGAGAGATCGCCCTGTATATTCTTCGCGGGCATTCGTCCATTTCTATTGGTTTGAATCTTGGAATCAGCCCCGAAACAGTAAAAGTCTTTCGCCGTCAGCTCTATACAAAGTGCCATATTTCATCTCAGGCTGAATTATTCTCGAAGCTTATGCCATTGATATCCAGGCTGACGGAACAATGATCACTCTTGACATTCTCCATCTATTTGGCGATATTGCCAAATAGATGGAGAATGTCATGTACAGCACCCACAAACCACAACTAGAAGCCCGCGCCAGGGTTCTAAAAGCCCTTGCTCACCCGACCCGCCTGTTTATCGTCGAACAGCTGGAAAAAGAGGAGATCTGCGTCTGCGATCTGACCGCTATGATCGGTGCCGATATCTCGACCGTTTCCAAGCACCTCTCAGTCCTGAAGCAGGCCGGCATCCTCAGCGACAACAAACGCGGCAACCAGATCTTCTACCGCCTGAAGGTTCCCTGTATCCTCAACTTTTTCGGCTGTGTCGAAGCCGTTCTGAATCCGGAACAAGAAACCCTGCAGTGTATCGGTAGTGACTGTTAAATATTTTTTTGCCATACTATTTGGCGATTTGGCCAAGAAGGAAAATTGATGAACTGGAAAAAGGAATGGAAACCGCTCAGCTGGATTGTCATCGGCTTTTTTGTCTGCTTCTTTCTGCCGGTTGATCTGCCCCGTGCGCAGCAGGCCATTCTGGAGGCGCTTTACCTGGTCCGCTGGTACGCCCGCGAACATGTCCTGCTCTGCCTGGTTCCGGCCTTCTTCATCGCCGGTGCGGTCGCCGTCTTCGTCAGCCAGGCGTCGGTCATGAAATACCTCGGCCCCAAGGCGAACAAACTGGTCGCCTACAGCATCGCCGCCGTCTCCGGTACCATCCTGGCCGTCTGCTCCTGCACCATATTGCCGCTTTTTGCCGGCATCTACCGGATGGGCGCCGGGCTGGGTCCGGCCTGCGCCTTCCTCTATTCGGGACCGGCCATCAACATCCTCGCCATTGTCCTGACCGCCCGCATTCTCGGCCCGGAGATGGGGATCGCCAGGGCCGTCGGCGCGATCATCTTCTCGGTCATCATCGGCCTGCTGATGCACCTCTTCTTCCGCCACGAAGAACAGCAGAAGATTGCCGCCGCTCCGCCAATGATGGCCGATGAAGAAACCCGTCCATTGTGGCAGACCGCTCTCTACTTCGCGGTCATGATCGGTATCCTGGTCTTCGCCAACTGGGGCAGAACCGAGCAGACCAGCGGCCTCTGGCACCTGATTTACAGCAGCAAATGGCTGATCACCGGTGCCTTGTCGATTATCTTAGCCCTGATGCTGGCCACCTGGTTCAGAGTCGGCTTTGTCCGCATCATCATCGGCGCTATTCCCGCGCTGCTGTTGGCCCTGCTCGTTCCCCAACACCCGGAACTCGCATTCAGTCTCGGCGTTCTCGCCCTGTCGCTGATCAGCAACCTGAAAGACACCCGTGAGAGCGAGATGGGACAGTGGTTCGAGGAAAGCTGGAGCTTTGCCAGAAAGATCCTGCCGCTGCTGCTGATCGGCGTCTTCATCGCCGGGATTCTGCTCGGCCGACCTGGCCATGAGGGGCTGATTCCTTCGGCCTGGGTCGCCACCCTGGTCGGCGGAAATTCCCTCGGCGCCAACCTGTTTGCCTCGGTCTTCGGCGCCTTCATGTATTTCGCCACCCTGACCGAGGTGCCGATCCTCCAGGGGCTGATCGGCGCCGGGATGGGCAAGGGACCGGCCCTGGCCCTGCTGCTCGCCGGCCCGGCCTTGAGTCTGCCCAACATGCTGGTCATCCGCAGCGTCATGGGGACGAAAAAAACCGTCGTTTTCGTTGTGCTGGTGATGGTCATGGCAACCATCAGTGGCCTGATCTACGGAACGTTTTTCTAAACTTATCAAGGAGACAGTCATGAAAATTCAGATCCTCGGCACTGGTTGCGCCAAGTGCGAAAAGCTCGCCGAAAACGCCAAGCAGGCCGCTGACAACCTCGGCCTCGATTACCAGCTGGAAAAGGTCACCGACCTGAACCAGATCATGGCCTTCGGAGTCATGACCACCCCGGGTCTGGCCGTTGACGGCAAGGTCTTGAGTGTCGGTAAGGTGCCGAGCCAGGGGGACATCGAAAAGCTGCTGCAGGGGTAACTGCTGTTAAATTGTGAAATGACCGTGACAACAGAGCGGAATCGGGATTAAATAGCAGCTCCGTCCGGCAACCCCGCCGGGCAGAACATCTTTATTTTTTGGAGTTGAATCAATGCCCGATTTTGTTGTCACCCCCGAAGAAGCCGGTCTCACTATCGAAGCCTGGCTGCAGAAACGGATTCCCGCCGCACCAGCCGGTTACCTCAATCAGCTGCTGAAAAAAGGCAAGGTTTCCAACCGGCGTGGCAAGCTGACCCACGACGCGCTGGTCAGCGCGGGTGAAACGATCGTACTTCCGGACAGCCAGCGCCTGCAGGAGCTGATCCAGGGGGGAGCTGGCGATTGTACAGCGGTTGAGATCCTCTTTGAATCGCGGGAGATCCTGATCGTCAACAAACCAGCCGGGCTGGCAATCCACAGCAGCAAGGGGCATGAAGGGGATAACCTGACCGACCGGATCAAGGCCCTGCTGGTCAGCCGTGGGGAACAGTTTCAGGTCGCTCCGGTTCAGCGGCTGGATCTCGAAACGTCGGGGCCGGTCATTTTCGGCAAAGGAAAAAAAGGCTGCGCAGAACTGGGCAAGCTGCTGATGGAGGGGAAAGTAAAGAAGACCTACCTGGCCCTGGTCAGCGGTAAACTCTCCGGCTCCGGCCATCTGGTCAGCGATATCCCGAGTAAAGGCAAGGAAAAGACGGCCGAAACCCTCTACCACTGCCTTGGCAGCGCCCCCAAAGCCTCGCTGCTTGAAATCGACCTGCTCACCGGCCGCCAGCATCAGATCCGCCGCCAGCTGGCCGACGCAGGACATCCGCTGCTGGGCGACAAGCGCTATCACGGCCCCTGCCCCAAAGAGCTGCCACGTCTGTTTCTCCATTGCCGCCGCCTGCTCTTCCGTAATCCGTTCAGCGGTGAACAGATCGACGTCCAGACTCAGCTGCCGGACGAACTGACCGCCTATCTGGCCAGCCTGAAGTTGAAACTGTAAAGATACCTGTCTATTCTCAAAACTTCATTTAAATTCATTTTTTATTCTTGCACATCATTATTCCTTCTCCATGAGGAAGAAGGTGCCCGAAGGGCGGATGAGGGGGAAATTGTTCTGAAGAGCACCCCTCACCCGGTGCTACGCACCACCCTCTCCCCAAGGAGAGGGTAGTAATTCATTAACGGTTCAGCCGCTCAAGCTCCTGTTCCACCAGTGGCAGAATGCTACTGACGATCATCTCGATCCCGGCCGCCGTCGGATGGATGCCATCAGCCAGATTGAGTTCCGGCCGCCCGGCCACCCCGGCGAGAAAGAACGGATAGAGCGGCACCCCGAACTGTTCGGCGAGCTGCGGAAAAATCGGATCAAAGGCAGCGACATAGGCGGCCCCCAGGTAGGGAGGTGCCTTCATCCCCGCCAGAATGACCGGAATTCCGGCGCTCTGCATACGGCTCAGGATCGCTGCCAGATTGGCCTTGGCCTGCCGGACATCGAGCATCTGTAGCGCGTCGTTAGCCCCCAGCTCGACAATGGCAAGATCCGGCCTGCAGTGCAGAGCAGACTCAAGCCGCAACAAGCCATCTTCTGTCGTATCCCCTGAGACACCGGCATTGACCAGCCTGACCCGGTAACCTCTCATGCGCAGTTGCGCTTCGAGCTGAACCGGAAAGGCCTCATCTGCGGCCAGCCCATAACCGGCCGTCAGGCTGTCGCCCAGGGCAAGGATGGTCAGCGTTTTCTGCTGACAGCCGGAGACAACCCCGGCCAGCAAGGTTGGCAGTAGTATCAGTGACGAAAGAAACATATATCCTGATCCTGAAGTTATGCCCCCGTACGGCGGACGAATGGAAGAGACAAGGTCTGATCCGCAGTATCGTCCAGAGAGATCACACCTCCAAATGATTTTATGCTACAACATACAGAATTATCGTTCAGCTTGCTGTAATTCAGTCGCTATCGGCAAGAAATCTCCTATTTTTCAGGACCTTTCAATGAACAAGACCTTTAAAAGACGCCTGACTCCGATCCTGCTGATCATCATTCTGGCCCTCTTCGGCCTGACTTATTACAACAGTATCAAGGCCGAACAGCTGTTTCGCCAGCAACTGTCAGAGCTGAACCAGGAAGCAGGAATCACCATCAGCCTCGAAAGCTACCAGCGCCGTTTCTTTTCAGCGGAAGCGACCACCTCGGCCCAGAATCCTCTGCTGGGAACCTTGCGTCTGCATCACCTGATCCGCCATTTTGCCTGGGGCGGCCAGATGGAGACAAGGCTGATCGAAGCCCCTCTGCTGGAACAGGCCTTTATAGCCCAGCCGCCCCTGACGGAATTCTCCCTGACCAGCAAGGCAGGCCTGACCGGACAGCTGAGCAACGTTCTGAGCATCCCGGAACTCCACCTGCAGAACGGGACTCTGGCGCTGAACATTGAAAATGCCGACGCCAGCTGGCACAAGAAACTTGACCAGCCGGGCCAGTTTGCACTGAGTGCCGACGCATTTGACGTTCAGCACGGCGACGAACAGTTCAAGCTGCAGCAGCTTGAGATTTCGGCAACAGCGGCAGATAACTTCCGATCTACTTCGACACTGACCACGGCGGCACTGTCTCTGGCCGATGCTGAGCAGAAACTCATACAAGCAGGATCTCTGGCAGCAACTACCTCAACAGAGCTGATCGACGGCAAAATGGTTCAGAACTCCGAACTGACAGTGCAACAGATCGACCTGCTGGGTGAGCAATTTGACAATGCCCGGCTCGATATGACCCTCAGTGCTATCGATCCAGAACTGCTTGCACAGATCCAGGGAGCCTTACATCAACTGCAACGTCAGGCCCTGCTCGGCCAGGAACAGGGGTTTGAGTCACAGATGCAACTGCTAGGCCTTTACATGCAGCTGATTCATTCCGGCGTAACCCTGGAGGTCAACGACCTCTCCCTGCAGCAGCAGGACTCTGACTTCGCGGCCCGGGGACACCTCAAACTGCCTGACAGTCAGAGCGATTTCAGCGGATTTTCCTTCGCCGCACTCGACATCGCCGTACAACTGGGCGTCGATCCGCAACTCTTCAAATCGGCCTGGTTCGCCCTCAATAGAGCCAGGCAGCAGGAGCAGAACAGGGCGGTCAGTGATGAACTGGCGGAACAGCTTCTGGGTGGACTGGAGCAGAAGGGGCTATTGAGCAAAAATCAGCAGGGGCGCTATAGTCTGGACTATCAGAAAAATGAAAACGGAACAATTCTGAACGGGAAAAGCTTATAAGCGGTAAAGGTCCCGAATGAGAAACGAGAAATTTTTTCCGTGGCAAGGCAATCCAAGGCTTACGCGGAGGCGTACATCGGTACGCCGCACAAGTAAGACAGCAGATTGACGCAACCACAGCGGAAAAGAGCCGTTTCCGGATAAAAACTAGATAGCGATATTGATCTGCTTGTCCGCATAAAGCGCATA
This sequence comes from Geopsychrobacteraceae bacterium, assembly GCA_963676795.2. Taxonomy (GTDB): domain Bacteria; phylum Desulfobacterota; class Desulfuromonadia; order Desulfuromonadales; family Geopsychrobacteraceae. Next base: position 244,470 of record CAXXTB010000001.1, read on the forward strand.
GCTATCGGCGGCCACCCTGGGATAAAAAACAACCCGGCGCCCCGCCTCGTCCAGCTCACAGACAGCCGCCTGAGCATAGACATGACACCACAGCTGGTCCACACGGCTCTCGGAGGTGAAAAAGACCATCGTCAGGGAACCTTTACGCAAGACGAACTGTGCCTTCTGTTCTTCCTGCATTTTCTTCAACAGAATTTCACTGTTAAAGACAAATGCAGGAAAACAGAGTGAGTATTCAATCAGCCCGGGGACAAACACCGGTAGAGGATTCTTCTCCCGGGTCAGTTCTTCGCCGGTTCTGAGGACTGCATCATCCTTGCTGTCACGCAGGTGTTTGAAACAGAAATCCATGTCCGCCTGGGACATGCGCAGGGTATTGAGCAACGGCGGCAACTCGCCCTCAACGACTCTCAAGCCGAGATCATGAAGCTCTGCCTCTGCGGTAAAATAATCAACGCGCAGAATCTGGCGGGCGCTCTTTTTCATCTCCTCAATCAGTTTACGCATCGCAACAAAACGACGCCGGGCCTGATCATCACTTCTCTGGCGGGCAGCCGGCTGGCGTTGCGGGTTTTCGTCTCGTTGCTGGGGGTCGACACGAGGGTAGGGGGAAACCGGCTCAACTTCCGGATAGGGTTGATAGGCATGTAACTGCCCGATGCGAAGATTTGTGGCCATAATCAGAATCCTTCCGTGGATATCTCTGTTCAGAGCATTATAGCTCTTCTCTTTTTCGACGGGAAGCACCTGGAAGTTTAGTCAAATAACTGATTTATAGCGATTTTCTATTTATTCTTTCGCTGTTTACCTCATTTTCATGATAATTCGCAAGACGTGAACCAAATTCCGTGAATAAATCAGACAACCGGGGGTTTGTCCTCCCTCTGAAATTGTGGTTCTCCGTCCGGGTAGGGTCCTTCAGCTTCGTAAATCGCCGGTTCGACCTTGTCAAGCTCCGGCTCTTCGGCGTCTGGCTGAGGCTTTTCAACAACAGCTGGTGCCGATTTCTTCTGTTCCTTTTCGGCCCTCTTCTCGAGGCGCGACTTACGGAATTTACGCGAAACCGCGGCAAGCAGACCGAGGACGACACCGACCAGAACCGCAGAGAGCACCAACAGTGGCAAGGGAGTGGAAAATTGCCACTTGAACAGGACAATATCGACAGCCTGGTCATTCTGCACAACAAAGGCAAGCACCGGAACCAGCAGAATCAGTCCGAACACCAGTTTGTATTTCATGGATACTCCTGTTCATAGGCAAAAATGACATCCTATCAGGACTTTATCGGAAAATCATTATAGCTCATCGCCTCTGAATAAAAAAAAACGGGGAACCCTGCAGATTCCCCGAATATGAACGTAGGAGGTAACGTCCAAAATGTTGTGGTTGCCGCCCGGCGCTGAGCAAGGACGCCGGGCAGCTTGTGGAACTTGTTTAATTCAGCTTGAGAGGCAGATAACGGCTGGCATCACCCTGGCGCACCAGGAGCAGCACGGTTTTCTTTCCGCTTTCGACGATCAACTTCTTGACCTGATTCGGGTCACTGACCGGAATCCGGTTCACTTCCTCGATCAGATCGCCGCGGCGCAGACCGGCACGAGCCGCAGGGGAACCGCTCTCAACAGAGCTGATGAGAACACCGCTTTGCCCTTCGTAGCCGAGCTGAGCGGCCAGTTCCGGAGTCAGTTTCTGCAGCGCCAGACCGACCTTTGGAAGAGCGTCCGGCGATACGGCATGCCCCTGATCGTCGCTCTCCATCGTACCGATAACGACGTCGATTTTCTGGCTCTTGCCATCACGTTGAACCAGCAGGATCACCTTGGTTCCGGGACGGGTCAAGGCTATCTTATTGCGAAAGGTGGCAACCTTGTCGACCGGCTCTCCATCCATCTTCAGGATGACGTCACCCTGCTGAAGCCCGGCTTGCTGCGCAGGAGAGTCGTCCTGGACCTGGGCTATAAGTATTCCGGTACGTTGCTCGATACCGAACGCGTCAGCCAGTTCCTTGGTCAGATCCTGGATGACCACACCGAGGCGTCCGCGGGTGACTGTACCATGACTGACCAGCTGCTGACGGATATCCCTGGCCATGTTGATCGGAATCGCGAAGCCGATCCCCATGTAGCCCCCGCTGCGGCTGAAGATTGCGGTGTTCATGCCGACAACCTCGCCGTCGAGGTTGACCAGCGGACCTCCGGAGTTACCCGGGTTGATCGCCGCATCGGTCTGAATGAAGTTTTCGTAGTCGTTGAGGCCGATACCGCTGCGCCCTTTGGCACTGACGATTCCGGCTGTCAGGGTGTGCGACAGGCCGAACGGGTTGCCGAAGGCGAGAACCCAGTCGCCGACTTCAAGCCTATCGGAATCACCCAGCTTGAGAAACGGCAGCTTCTCATCCGCATCGATCTTGATCAATGCGACATCGGTCGGCGGATCGGTACCGACGATTTCGGCGGCATACTCCCGGCCATCGAGCAGCTGGACAGTCACTCTGTCGGCATCACCGACCACATGGTTATTGGTCATGATGTAACCGTCATCCGATATCAGAAAACCCGAGCCCTGACCGGTTGCATAGCGCTTCTGGCTATTGCCGTTCGGAGCCTGCTGTTGCGGCTGCTGGAAAAAACGTCGGAAAAATTCATCATTGAAGGGGGAATTTTCCCCGAACGGATTGCTGCCCTGCTGCTGGGCGACCTCTTTTTCAACCTGGATAAAGACGACGGCCGGTGATACCTCTTTGGCCACACTGCGGAAGGCCTTTTCGGTCTGGCGCAGGCTGTTCAGGCCGTTCTCCTGGGCCGCTGCCTGGGAAACCAACGTCCCACCGGCCAGTGCAACTGTCAGCAGGCAGGTCAGCAGTAAATTAAACAGACGCTTGTTTTTCATCGTTCTTGACTCCTCGCACATGATTCTTGGTCGTGACTTTGGAGACAGGCGGAACGAACCAACTCAAGCATGGTATCCAGATCAAACGGCTTGTCGATCGTGACGGTCGCACCGAAGCGGTACGCTGTTTCATGAGTCTGGGTATCACCAAAGGCGGTCATGCAGATGAACGGAGGGCGGTCTGACTTGTCGAACTGGCTTTCCAGAACTTCCAGGCCGGTCAGGGCCGGCATTCTGACATCACTGATAATCAGGTCGAAACGCTCAGAATGTTCCAGTTCTTCAAGCAACTGTAGACCATTCTGACAGGCGGTGACCCGGTAGCCTTCACGTTCAAGGACCAGAATCAACAGCTCACGGAGCTCTGTATCGTCTTCAGCAAGAAGGATCTGAGGTGTTATGTCGAGTTTGGCTGCTTCCATCAGTGTCTCCGAAAAAATTGAAACCTGACAAAAGATTGAGCAAACCGCGTGCCAAACATAAATAACGAAAGATCAGCCAGTTAGAGAATGTACGGTCGGGGCATATTGCCACCTCGGGGCAAAATGCCCCGAAAATGGCGATACAATCTCAGATCTGAAATGTGAAATCGCAAGCTGAAGGAGGAGAGTGATCCGTCACTCCTCTTTCAGCTTGCGGTAGAGGGTTTTGCGATCGACGCCAAGTAGCCTGGCCGCCAGGGTCCGGTTGCCGTCGAGCTGGTCGAGAACCTGATGGATGTAGCGTCTCTCCATCTCTTCGAGGGGCAGGATGTTGCCGGCAGTGACCAGGCTGGCCGGGACCGGTTCACTGCCGCCGGGATGGCGGACATTGTCGGGCAGATCCTCGACCGTGATCTGGTCATGATGGGTCAGAGCCAGGGCGCGTTCGACGACATTGCGCAGTTCACGTACGTTGCCCGGCCAGGAATAGGCGAGCAGGCAGGCGGCGGCCGGTTTAGCCAGACCGACGACCGATTTGTTGAAGCGCGGCGCCAACTGCCGAATGAAGTTCTGGGCCAGCAGCAGCACGTCATGCCCCCGTTCATGGAGGGAGGGAAGCTTCAGCTGAATAACGTTCAGCCGGTAGAAAAGGTCGCTGCGGAAGCGTCCGGCGGCAACTTCCGCTTCCAGATTCTTGTGGCTGGCCGCCAGCACGCGAACATCGCAGGCGATCTCGCTGCTGCCACCTAATGGGCGGACCTTGTGGTCCTCCAGCACCCGCAGCAGTTTGGGCTGCAGGGCCAGCGGCATCTCGGCGATCTCGTCAAGCAGCAGGGTGCCACCCGAAGCCTCAACGAACAGCCCCTTGCGGTTCTCGCGGGCGTCGGTAAAAGCCCCTTTGACGTGACCAAACAGCTCCCCTTCTAGTAGACTCTCCGGCAGAGCGGCACAGTTGATAGCAACAAAGGGTCCGTCGTGGCGTTTGCTCTGCTGATGCAGGGCTCTGGCCACCAGTTCCTTGCCGGTTCCGCTTTCGCCGCTGATCAGTACCGAGATGTCAAGATCGGCGATCCGCACGATCTGTTCCTTGATCGCATCCATAACCGGACTCTGTCCCAGCAGCTCGCCCCCAGGTTGCTGACGCCGGACCTGGTCCTTGAGCAGCCGCACCTTTTCCTGCAGATGACGATGTTCAAGGGCTCGTTCCAGGGCAATATGCAGCAGATCAAGGTCGATCGGCTTGGTGACAAAGTCATAAGCCCCGGCCCGCAGCGCCGCCGTCGCCGTCTCCAGGCTGCCGAAAGCGGTCATGATCACCACCGGCAGATCGGGACGAATCTCGTGCAGTTCGGCGCAGAAATCGATACCACTGACACCAGGCATATTGATATCGCTGAGGACAACGTCAAACTCCTGTTCGTGAAGCAACTCGCGCGCCGCGCTGACGCTACGCGCCGTCATAACCTGATGACCACGCCTGGCAAGATCCTCTTCCATCAGCTCGCAGAGTGCCTGATCATCGTCCAGAACCAGAATCCGTCCCGGCAGACGGGTCTCTTTCATAGCTGTTCTCCTCTATTGGCTAACGGCAGATAGACCTGAAAACGACTCCCCTTGCCGGGGTCGCTGCTGACACTGATCCAGCCGCCGTGCTCTTCGATAATGCCATAGGCGATCGAGAGGCCAAGGCCTGTCCCCTGACCGACATCCTTGGTGGTAAAGAAGGGATCGAAGATCTGCTTGCGGGTCGCTTCATCCATACCGATCCCCTGGTCAACCACCTCCAGACAGGCCCAGCGCTCCGACCTGTTTTTGATATTCTCCGGGGGAACCACCTGCGTGGCCTCCCGACAATGCAGCTCGAGACAGCCGCCATCGGGCATCGCCTGTATACCGTTGAGACAGAGGTTGAGCAGAACCTGCTGAATCTGGGCCGGGTCGACCTCCGCCCTGAGCGGTTGCTCAGACTCACAGATTTTCATCTCGACCTTGAGCTTGTGGGCGGTCGGATCGAGCAACGGCTCTACGGCCCGCACGACTGGGTTCAGGTCAACCGGTTGTTTGCGTGATTCGCCGCGCCGGGCGAAGCTGAGCAGCTGACGCATGATGGCCGTCATCCGCTCGGCCTGCTCGCCGATAATCCGGGCACTGCGTGAGACGTCCTCGGTGCCCAGGTCCCCGCGACCGATCAGCTTGGCCCGCCCTGCTATGACATTGAGCGGTGTCCCCAGCTCGTGAGCCATCCCGGCGGAGAGCTGACCCAGGGTCGCCAGCCGCTCGGTATGCCTGAGCTTTTCCAGGGCGGCGATCTTTGCGGCGTTGGCCTCCAGTTCGGCCTGACGCGCCTCGGCCAGCTGACCACGCATCCGTTCGATGGTCGATGAGAGCTCGGCCAGCTCATCCCGGCCGCTCAGGTTGACACTGGTGGTAAAATCGCCGGTCCCGATCCGTTCGGCCTGTGCCCTCAGTTTGCGCATCGGCCGACCGACCCAGATACTCCCCAGCACCCCCATCAGCAACAGCCCGGAAGCGACACAGCCGATGATGATATAGGCACTGCGGCGCAAACTGCCTTCGACATAATCGTGCAGTTCATCCATCGATTCCGACAGCTCGATGGCACCGAGTCGGCCATCGGGAATCATCAGCGGCACGTAGGTAAGGAGAAAATCGCGCCCGTCATCGGTGCCGGCAATCAGGGCGACCGTCACTTCATCGTGCAGCTCTTCCAGGCGATCGATCGGTAATTGTGGCTTGTACTTCTTCTCGGCATTCTCATCGATCCAGACCCAACGCACCAGGGTCTGGGTATACCCCTGATTGGCCCGACCGAGGAAACTGATCGCCACCTCTTCACCGCGCTGCTGCCAGAGTTCGGTGACGATCGCCCTCAGACTCTCGCCGATATGGCGCGACTCACGGCTCAAGTTTTTCTTCAACTGAGCCCGCTCACGCTGGATCGAATAGTAGCTGTGAACCGAGAAGATCAGAGCCACCCCGAGCAGAATGGCGAAGGTGATTTTAATTGTCAGGCGCATCTAAAGGGGCTGCCTCTCTGGCCGTCGAGACCTGAACCGTTAAAAACTGAATGGTTGATTCGGACGGAAAGCCTCATCTTGATTCGGCTGCGAGCACTTGTCAAGCACCCTGTCGGTGACAAAAAAACCCGGTCATGACTGACCGGGTTGAATATTGCGTCACTCTTCACCCCCCTGCTCGCAAGCTCGCTTCCCCCCTATTTTATAGGGGGGATTGAGGGGGGTCATTAATTGGAGGCCGCATCCGCCTCGTCTTCGAATTCATCCTCAACCTTCTTTTTCTTGCCGAACAGCCGCGCAACGACGATACCGACCTCGTAAAGGATGACAAAGGGGATCGCGATCGAAGCCTGGGAAAACAGATCTGGCGGAGTCAGCACGGCACCGACGACGAAGGCGACAATGACGGCGTATTTACGTTTTTTCGCCAGCCACTTGTGATCAACGATACCCAGCCGGGAAAGAAAGAAGATAAGGATCGGCAGTTCAAAGACCAGGCCGAAGGCGATCAACAGACGGGTTGCCAGGGTCAGGTAGGAGCCCATCGACAACATCGCCTGAATGCCACCGACACTGATACCATAGGTCACCAGGAAGGTGAAGACCATCGGGAAAACCAGGGTAAAACCGAAGTAGGCCCCGACCAGGAAACAGAGCGAGCTGAAAAAAACGAAGGGCACTGCCACCCGTTTTTCATTCTTGTAGAGTCCAGGCGCGATGAAACCCCAGATCTGCCAGACGATGATCGGAAAGGCACAGACCAGGGCGGCCAGGGCGGAAACCTTGAGGATGGTGAAAAAGGGCTCGGTCGCGTTGATAAAGACCAGCGAACTCCCTTCGGGTAGTGCCTGCTGAACCGGTTCGGCGACAAACTGGAAGATTCTCTCACCAAAGGCATAACAGACCAGAAAAGCGACCAGCCAGGCTCCCGCGGCAATCATCAAGCGTTTGCGCAGTTCGCCCAGGTGGTCGGTCAGTGTCATCTCGTCAGCCATCGACTTGCGACTCCTGTTTTGGCTCAGCGACCGGATCGGTCTTGGCGACCGTTGCCGGCGGCTTATCCGAAGCAGAATCTTCAGTGCCAGCGGCCTCCTCGCCCTCTTCTGCAAGAGAGCTTTCCTCAGCAGCCGGGACCGGCTCCAGGCCATGTTCCTGGGCGACCATCCGGGCAGTCTTTTCATTGGCCGCCTTGAGCTCGTCCGCTTTCATCTCCATCTCAAAGGTGGTTTTGAGCTCATTGGTGGCTTTCTTGAACTCGGCAAAACCACGCCCCAGCGACTTTGCCAGTTCAGGCAGTTTTTTGGGGCCGAGTACGATCAACGCAATAGCGACGATCAATATCATTTCTGTCATACCGATGCCGAACATCCGTGCAGTTCCTCTCTTACAGGGTGTAACTGAGGCAACATGAAAACCGCTCCAGTCCGGCGAGAATAGACGCTAAACACCCCCCTGTCAAGCGCTCTAAAGGCGGTGAAAAGATTGACAGATCAGGGGGTTTAGTCTACGATTCGGGTTCATTTTCGGGCTGATCGCTTCAGTCTCGAAAAAAGAGCCGGAAACATACGGTAATTTAAACGGAACAGGCGGATTCTATTCCGCTGTCCTGATACTGTCTGCGCACTTGCGAGCCCCTGTATTTGTTCCTGGCAACATACACCGGGGCTCTGTCATTTTGACGCTGACATGGTGATGAAGAGAGACAAAACGCATGACCCAGGCCGATATCAAAGCACGTATCAAGGAACTGGCCGCTGAAAAGCAGGCCCTGATCATAGCCCATAACTACCAGCGCGACGAAGTGCAGGAGATCGCCGACATCACCGGTGACTCGCTGGCCCTGTCGATCGAAGCGGCAAAGACCGACAAACCGGTCATCGTCTTCTGCGGCGTGCATTTCATGGCCGAAAGTGCAGCTATTCTCGCTCCGGAGAAGACCATCCTGCTGCCACGCGCCGACGCTGGCTGCCCGATGGCCGACATGGTCACCGCCGAGGGACTGATCGAACTGAAGAAACAGCATCCTGACGCAACCGTCGTCACCTATGTCAACTCATCGGCCGCCGTCAAGGCCGAAAGCGACATCTGCTGTACCAGCTCCAACGCCGTCAACGTTGCCCGCTCCCTCGACGCCAAAAAACTGCTGCTCGTTCCTGACCGCAACCTGGGGCGCTATATCGCCAAGCAGGTACCGGACAAGGAATGCATCTGCTGGGAAGGCTACTGCCCGACCCACGACCGGCTCAAGACCGAAGAGGTCATCCAGATGAAGGCAGAGCATCCGGACGCCCTGTTCATGGCTCACCCGGAATGCCGCCCAGATATCCTCGAACTGGCCGACCATATCTGCTCAACCAGTGGCATGTACGAGTTCGCCCTCAGCAACCCGGCCAAAAAATTCATCGTCGCCACCGAGAACGGGATTCTCTGGCGTCTGAAAAAGGACAACCCGGAAAAGACCTTCCTGATACCGAGCCGGGCGCTGATCTGCCCGAATATGAAGCTGACCTCCCTGGAAGATATCGTCAAATGCCTGGAGACCATGGAACCGCAGATCACCGTCCCTGAGGATGTCAGGCTCAAGGCCAAGGGCAGCCTCGACAGGATGCTCGCCGTTCCCCGCGATTGATTATCGACCCCCCTCAATCCCCCCTATAAAATAGGGGGGAAGCGAGTTTACGAGCAGGGGGGTATTGCTCACCTGCTGAAACAATAATTATGGAACAGGACACTTCTCAGGATATCCGCCAGGCGACGCTCCACAGCCTGGTTCAGGGGCTGGCCAGCGGTCAGCGGATCAGCGAAGTCATCGGCCTGCACGGCAGTGCCGATGCCCTGATCCTGGCCCGGCTCATTGCGGAACGGAAAAGCCTCCAGGTCATCCTCTGTGCCGATATCGACAAGGCACGCAGCCTGACCGACGAACTGCGTTTCTTTCACCACCGCCCCGCAGAGATCGGCCTGCTCCCCCACTGGGAGATCAATCCCTACGATCCGCTGACACCGCACCCCGAACTCGATGCCATCCGCCTGGCGACCCTCGCCGGACTGGCCAGTGGCCAGCTCAAGGCGGTAGTCGTTCCGGTCCGCTCACTGCTGCAGAAGGTCATCCCCCGCCAGGTCCTGGAAACCATCTCGCTCAACCTGGTCGAAGAGGATGAATACCCCCGTCAGCAGCTGCTCGACAACCTGCTTCAGCTCGGCTACCAACCGGCCGCGCTGGTCGAAGAACGCGGCTGTTTCTCGGTGCGCGGGGATATCATCGACATCTTCCCGGCCGATGCCGAGCAGCCCCTGCGCCTCGATTTCTTCGGCGACTACATCGAGAAGATGCGCCATTTCGACCCGCAGACCCAGCGCTCAACAGCGACACCGGTCAGGGACTACCGCCTGATCCCGTCGCGCGAGATGATCCTCCACGGCCCCTTCCTCGAGACCTTCGCCCAACGCTTCAAGCAGCGCTGCGATGAACTGGAGATTCCGCGCAACGAGCGCGACGCGATCATGACCGAACTGCGCGAAGGAATCCTCGCCCCGGGACGGGCCTTCCTGCTGCCGTTCAACTATCCGCAACTCGATGCCGTCGACGCCTATTTCGACAAGTCGGACATCATCCTCATCGACCGACCGGCCCTGGAGGAGGAGATCGACCAGTTCCAGCGTGACATCCGCGCTGGCGAACAGCGCATGCGCGAGCAGAAACTGCCGCATGCCGCCCGACAGGAGCTTTACCTCGACGCCACCCAGGTCCAGCCGCTGCTCGACGGCCGTCGCCTTGAGATTGCCGCCCTGCAGATCCTCAAGCTCGACGACGAGCGCTGGCGCTATTACTTCAACTGCATCGGTAACGAAAGCCTCAAGGCCAAACCGACCGCCACAGAGGATGGCCTCGAACCGCTACTCCAGAGCCTCGAGCAGGCGCTCGAGCAAAACTGGCGCGTGCTGCTCGTCTGCCATCAGCGCAGCCAGGCGCAGCGCCTCTTCGAACTGCTTGCTGCCCATGAGCTGAAATTCCCGCTGATCGACGATTTCAGCCTCACCAGTCTCAAACCGGGACAGCCGCAGATCGCCATCGGCAACGTGAACAGCGGCTTCCGCCTCGAGGAAGACAAGCTGCTGGTCATCAGCGAAGAGGATATCTTCGGCAGACGCAGCCACCGGCGCAAAAGCTCTCTCAAACGCGCCAAACAGCTGATGACCAGCCTGGCCGAGCTCAAGGAAGGGGACTACATCGTCCATACCGACCACGGCATCGGCCGCTACCTGGGGCTGACGCACCTGCAGACCGGTTCTATCGAGGGGGATTTCCTCCACCTCCAGTATGCCGGCAACGACAAGCTCTACCTGCCGATCGAGCGGATCGAGAAGGTCCAGAAGTATATCGGCGGCGAAGGGCATGCTCCAAAACTCGACAAGATGGGCGGTCAGGGCTGGGAAAAGGCCCGCCTCAAGGCGCGTGCCGCCGTCGAGGAACTGGCCCGCCAGCTGTTAGAGCTCTACGCCAAGCGCGAACTGCGCCAGGGCTTCGCTTTTTCTGCGCCGGATAAGCTGTTTCGCGAATTCGAGGCGACCTTTCCGCATGAGGAGACCGCCGATCAGCAGCAGGCGATCGACGAGACCCTCGCCGACATGCAGTCGCAGAAACCGATGGACCGCCTGGTCTGCGGCGACGTCGGCTATGGCAAGACCGAGGTCGCCATGCGCGCCGCGGTCAAGGCAGTGCTCGACGACAAGCAGGTCGCGGTGCTGGTCCCGACGACCATCCTCGCGCGCCAGCACGCCGAGAATTTCAGCCAGCGTCTCAAGGACTTCCCGGTCCGCGTCGAGGCGGTCTCCCGTTTCCACAGTGCCGCCGAAAACCGCAAGGTGCTTGAGGCTGCCGGGGAAGGGAAGGTCGATATCATCATCGGCACCCACCGCCTGTTGCAGCGCGACGTGCGCTTCAAGGACCTCGGACTGGTGATCGTCGACGAGGAACAGCGCTTCGGTGTCGCCCACAAGGAGAAGCTCAAGCAGCTGCGTGCCGAGGTCGACATCCTGACCCTGACGGCGACCCCGATCCCGCGCACCCTGCACATGAGCATGACCGGCATGCGCGACCTGTCAGTGATCGAGACCGCGCCGGTCGACCGCCTGGCGATCCGTACCTACGTCACCCGCTTCGATGATGAACTGCTGCGCCAGGCGATCCTGCGTGAGCTGCGCCGCGGCGGCCAGGTCTACTTCGTCCATAACCGGGTGCAGACCATCGACGCCATGGCCGAACAGCTCGCCCAACTGGTTCCTGAAGCGAAGATCGCCGTCGGCCACGGCCAGATGCCGGAAAAAGAGCTGGAGCAGGTGATGCTCGACTTCATCGACGGCAAGAGCAACATCCTGGTCGCCTCGACGATCATCGAGAACGGCCTCGATATCCCGCGTGCCAACACCATCATCATCAACCGTGCCGACTGCTTCGGCCTCTCCCAGCTCTATCAGCTGCGCGGCCGGGTCGGCCGCAGCGACAGGCGCGCCTACGCCTACCTGCTGATCCCCGGCGAAGCCGGGTTGACCAGGGAGGCGCGCGAACGACTGCGCGTATTGCAGGAACTGACCGAACTGGGCGCCGGTTTCCGCATCGCCAGCCACGACCTGGAACTGCGCGGCGCCGGCGACCTGCTCGGCGGCAAGCAGTCGGGCCCGATCGCCGCGATCGGCTTCGAGCTCTACACCGATCTGCTCGAGGAGACGATCGCCAAGCTACGCGGCCAGGAACTTGAAGAGAAGATCGATCCGGAAATCCGCCTCGGCCTGTCGGCCTTCTTCGCCGAAAAATACATCCCCGACCCCAACCAGAGGCTGCAATTCTACCAGCGTCTGGCCGGTGCGGAAGATGACGAGCAGCTGTTCGACCTGGTCGAAGAGCTGCGTGACCGCTACGGCGAGCTGCCCCATACCGGCGAACTGCTGATCGGCACCATGCGCCTGCGCATTCAGCTCAAAAACCTGGCCATCGAACTGCTCGAGTATGACGGCAACCGGCTGAGCCTGACATTTCATGCGTCAACCAGAGTCTCTCCCGAGCTGATCCGTGAACTGATCACCAGCGAAGGGGAAAGGTACCGCCTGGGAGCCGATTTCAGACTGAGTATCAGCATCGGCAAACATAAGGAAAACGAGCTGATTGAGCTGGTTCGAAAAGAATTGCAGCGGTTTTTCTGACTGTGCTAGTTTCTGTCCGGAAACCGCCCTTTTCCGCAATCTCGGCGTCATTCTGCGTATTTGCTTGTGCGGCGTAAAGTACTACGCCTCCGCCCAAATGCTTGACTTCCTTGACCTTGCGAAAAATTACTGGTTTCCAAAACAGAAACATTCTCTGAGACTATTATGGTGTAGCCGAGTGCATTCGACGATGAAAATGGTTCTTCTGCTGTTGAGTTTTCTGCTCATGGCCGCCTGTCAGCAACAGCCGGAGACTGGAGCTCCGCAGCAATCTCAACCCTTTCTCGTGGTTGGTGACAGGCATATCTCTGTCGACCAGTTCAGCCGGGAGATGAAAGCAGCCTATCCGCAGGTTGACAGCATGAGCGGTGAAGACCGTCGGCTGCTCGAGAAGCAACTGACCAAACAGCTGATCGATCGCGAACTGATCTTTGGCGAAGCGGCCCGACTCAACATCAGCTACACTCCTGATGAACTGGACGACGCCATGGTCGACGTCCGTGGCCAACTGACCCAGGACGAGTTCTTCCAATTGCTCAAGGACTCTGGGAAAACCCCGGAAAATTGGGTCGAAGCACTGAAACTCAAATTGCTGACAACCAAGGTCATCAACGCCGTTCTCGCCGATCAGATCAGAATCAGCGACCAGGACGCTATCAGCTACTACCGGACCCACAAGCCAATGTTCGACCGCCCGGAAGAGATCCGTGCCAGGCAGATGCTTTTCAAAACCCGGGAAGATGCTCTGAAGATCCTTGCCCGCCTCCATGACGGAGAAGACTTTGCCGAGCTGGCCAGGGACTACTCGCTGTCGCCCGACAGTGAAAACGGCGGATCGCTCGGTTACTTTGCCCGCGGCCAGCTGCCGGAAGAGTTCGACAAGGTTCTCTTCAAACTGCCGGTCAGACAGGTCAGCAACCCGGTCAAAAGCCCCTACGGCTACCATCTGTTTCTCGTTGAACGCAAACGAAACGCCGGCCTGCGCCCCTTTGCCGCGGTCAAGGACGAGATCATCGAACTGCTGAGCCAGGAAAAAGAAGAGCTGGTTTTTCAACAGTGGCTGGACAAACTGCAAAAGACAACGCAAACTACGGTCAATTGGGAACTGCTGGAAGAGGAAAAACCGAAACCTCTGAAGGCCCCTTAATACATTATCAAGGACGAAAACATGATGCTGAAACGGAAAGCTCTGCTCATTTTGCTGATTCTGCTGGTCGCCGTCTCACCGCTGTCGGCGAAAACGATCTCCAGAATTGCCGCGGTGGTCAACAACGACATCATCACCACCTATGAGCTCGAACAGGCTTTCAACAAGGTTCTCATCGCTACCCCCAACAGCGACAGCTTAAGCCCGGAACAGCGTAAAAGCCTGACCGATTCGACTCTCGACCGGCTGATCAACGACAAGCTGATCGAGCAGCGCATCAAAGAGCTCGAACTGACCGTCGGCGAAGCTGAAATCGACAGCGCTGTTGAAAACGTCCGTCAGCAAAACAACCTGACCACAGAGCAGATGCTCCAGGCCCTCAACTCTCAGGGCATGACCATGGAGAGCTACCGGGAAAGGCTCAAAAAAGAGATCCTCAACTACAAACTGGTCAACCGCGAAGTCTACAGCAAGATCCTGGTCACCAGCGCCGATGCCCGTCAGTATTTCGATGAGCATCTTGAGGATTACAAGGTCACCTGGAGTATCAGTGTCAACCGTCTCAGTTTTGCTCTGCAGGGGGATAACCGTGCAAGCCAGGAGCAACGCCTCGCCGAGAGTCGCAAGAAACTGCTCAAGGGGGAACAGTTCGATGAACTGCTGGCCGATCTGCAGGGGGACGACATCAGCGGCGGTGCAATGAACAACCTGATGTCAACCGACCTGGCCGAACCGATCCGCGACCAGCTTAAAGACCTGAAACCCGGCGATGTCAGCGAAGCACTGGAACTGGGCGGTCAACTCCACCTGTTCCAGGTCACCGCCCGCGATTCAGGGGCAGATACCGCTTTTGAGAAGGCCAAACCGTCGATTGTCGAGAAACTGCAGAAAGACAACTCGGACATGAAGTTCAAGGAATGGAGCCAGGGGCTGCGGGAAAACGCGGAGATCGACATTCGCATCTGAGCCCTTCTCCCAGTAATTGCATGCTTTATTGCCCCGACGTAGGTCGGGGCTTTCTGTTTTGCACCATGCCCGCCCCTTGTCCTGCCCGTTTCAAATCCGCTATAGTGTTCTTTTGCCTCAATAAAGGAAGAAACACCTGATGCTGCCTCTGCTGCTGACCATGGGGGACCCGACAGGCGTCGGCCCGGAACTGATCATCAAGACCCTGCTCGACAGCTCCTTTGCTCAGCTCGATCATCCGCTCGAGATCGTCGGCGATGTCGAGGTGCTGGTCAAAGCTGCCACCGTTTTTGATCAGAACTGCCGGGTCGAGCAGATCTCCGCGGACCTCTACCGTCTCTGCTGCGGAGATCGGCAGCTGATCGTTCATAACCGCTCCAATCTCTCCGTCGCAGACATCAGCTATGGCCAGCCGGATCAGCAGTGTGGCAGGGCGATGGCCGACTACATCGAATACGCGACAGCCCAGTGCCTCGCGGGCAAGGCTGCCGGGATCGTCACCTGCCCGATCAACAAGGCCGCCATCAATGCGGCCGGCTGCCATTTTCCCGGCCATACCGAGCTGCTCGCGCAGCGCTGTAACTGTGACAAGGTGGTGATGATGCTGGCCGGTGACAGGCTCAAAGTCTGCCTGGTGACAACCCACCTGGCCTACCGCGATGTGCCTGCGGCATTAAGTGCGGAAGAGATCCTCGAAACGATAAATATTACCGATGCTGCATTTAAAAGTTATTTCGGTCACAAAAAACCGCGTTTGGCGGTTCTGGCCCTCAACCCCCATGCCGGCGAAAACGGCCTGTTCGGCGATGAGGAAGAGCGACTGATTAAACCGGCGATCGCCGCAGCACAGGAACTGGGAATCGCCGCAGACGGTCCGCACAGCGCCGATACGCTCTTCTATTTCGCCGCCAAAGGGGAGTACGACGCTGTCATCTGCATGTACCACGATCAGGGGCTGATCCCGCTCAAGCTGCTCCACTTCGAAGACGGGATCAATGTCACCCTGGGGCTGCCGATCGTGCGCACCAGCGTCGATCACGGTACCGCCTATAACCTGGCCGGAACCGGCAAGGCAAATAATTCAAGCCTGCGTGCGGCACTTAAAATGGCCGACGAGATGGCAGCGAATCATCGCATGCTGACAAAGTCAGCATAAATCGACATGCCTGTTCCAAGCATATATAAGCCGGGAACCGGCTTTGCGATTGCGCGAATTCAAGATGCAAAGCATCTTGTGTGAGCGTGAAGAGAATGGCAGCCCAAAGGCTACGAAGAGTGCAGAAACCGTTTACGTCAATGTTTTCAAAGAGTTTTCTTTTGGTTCCGTTTTCTTTGTCGCCACAAAGAAAATGAACCCGGCTGGCGGGCCGGGACCCGCCGGTTCTGGTTTTGATGTTTGTTGATGTCTTACAAGGTCAAAACCTCGGGGTCGCGCCCCCGAACGGCGCCATACTCTTTTGTCTTGCCACAAAAGAGTATGCAGAAAAGGGCAGTTTTTAATGCTGGCGAAGATTATCCTATTCACTTCGTAGGATCACACCAGCACCTGACAATGCGCCCCACGATGAACAAGTTCATCTAATGGGCAGAATCGAAAAAACTCCGCACGCGGAGTTTTGAAGAAAAACAGTTGGAACAAGCTCAGACACAATTATATCCGGAACTGGACAAACCATGATCGACAAAATCAAAATCCGCGGTGCCCGCGAGCACAACCTGAAGAATATCGATATCGACATTCCGCGCGACGAACTGGTCGTCATCACCGGCGTCTCCGGTTCGGGCAAGAGTACCCTGGCCTTCGATACCATCTACGCCGAAGGGCAGCGCCGCTATGTCGAAAGCCTCTCCGCCTACGCCCGCCAGTTTCTCGAGCAGATGGAAAAGCCGGATGTCGACCAGATCGACGGCCTGTCGCCGGCTATCTCCATCGAGCAGAAGACGACCTCGAAGAACCCGCGCTCAACGGTCGGCACGGTCACCGAGATCTACGATTACCTGCGCCTGCTCTATGCCCGGGTCGGCGAGGTCCTCTGTCACCGCTGCGGCAAGCTGATCAGCTCGCAGACCGTCGAGCAGATGGTCGACCAGATCATGCAGCTGCCTGAGAAGACGCGGATCATGGTCATGGCGCCGATCGTCCGCGAACGCAAGGGCGAATACCGCAAGGAGATGGCTCAGCTGCAGGCCGACGGCTTCGTGAGGATCCGCATCGACGGCGAGATGTTTGAGCTGGGTGAGAAGATCGAGCTCGACAAGCAGAAGAAGCATACCCTTGAGGTGGTTGTCGACCGCCTGGTGATCAAAGAGGATATCGCATCACGACTGGCCGATTCGATCGAAACCGCGCTCAAGCTGGCCGACGGCCTGGTGCGCATCGAGGAGCCGGAAGGCGAAAGCCGGCTGTTTTCGGCCAAGCACGCCTGCATCGACTGCGGACTCTCCTACCCCGAGGTCACGCCGCGGATGTTTTCCTTCAACAACCCGCACGGCGCCTGTCCGGACTGTAGTGGCTTAGGAACCAGAATGTTCTTCGACCGCGAGCAGGTCGTTCCCAACACGGATATGTCGCTGCGCGAAGGGGCGATCGTCCCCTGGGACAGCCGCACCGGCTTCTACTACCAGGCGTTGCTCGAAGCGCTTTCGACCCATTACCAGTTCGACATGCGCACCCCCTTCGGCCAGCTGCCGGAGAAAATCCAGAAGATCATTCTCTACGGATCAGGCGAGGAAGAGATCCGTTTCTTCTACGACCAGGGGGAACGTCGCCATTTCTACGACAAGGTTTTCGAAGGGGTCATCCCCAACCTGGAACGCCGCTACCATGAGACCGATTCCGACGGCGTCCGCGAGAATCTGGAAAAATTCATGAGCGTCATCGAGTGCCAGACCTGCGGCGGGGCGCGCCTGCGCCCGGAAGCTTTGCATGTCACCGTCGCCGGCAAGAACATCTGCGAAACCACCGGGATGGCCATCTCGGAAGCGGAAACCTTCTTCGCCGAACTCGACCTGGCGCCAAAGAAGATGGAGATCGCCCGGCGCATTCTCAAGGAGATCCGCGAGCGTCTGTCGTTCCTGACCCACGTCGGCCTCGACTACCTGACCCTCGACCGCAGCGCCGGCACCTTGAGCGGTGGCGAAGGGCAGCGCATCCGCCTGGCGACCCAGATCGGCTCATCGCTGACCGGCGTCCTCTATATCCTCGATGAACCCTCGATCGGCCTGCACCAGCGTGACAACCAGCGCCTGCTCGAAACCCTCAGGCGGCTGCGCGACCTGGGCAACACGGTGCTGGTCGTTGAACATGACGAAGAGACCATCGCCGCCGCCGATCACCTGATTGACATGGGCCCGGCTGCCGGTGTCCACGGCGGCGAAGTCGTTGCCCAGGGCACCCCGGAAGAGGTGATGAAGACCGCGGGCTCGCTGACCGGCGATTACCTCTCCGGCAAGCGGCGCATCATGGTGCCGACTGAACGGCGCGTTTCTGAGCGCTGGCTTGAGATCCTCGGCGCCTCAGCCAACAACCTTAAAAGTGTTGATGCCAGGATCCCGCTCGGCGTGCTGACCTGCTTCACCGGGGTCTCAGGTTCGGGCAAGTCCTCGCTGGTCATCGAAACCCTCTATAAGGCGCTGGCCCAGAAACTCAACCGGACCAAGATCAAATCGGGGCCGGTCAGGGAGATCAGGGGGCTGGAGCAACTCGACAAGGTCATCGACATCGACCAGTCGCCGATCGGCCGCACACCGCGCTCCAACCCGGCCACCTACACCGGCGTCTTCACCGATATCCGCGAGCTGTTCGCCCAGCTCCCCGAAGCCAAGATCCGCGGCTACAAAGCCGGACGCTTCTCCTTCAACGTCAAGGGGGGACGCTGCGAAGCCTGCAGCGGCGATGGCATCATCAAGATTGAGATGCACTTCCTGCCGGATGTCTACGTTCAGTGCGAGGTCTGCAAGGGAGCACGCTACAACCGCGAAACCCTGGAGGTCAAATACAAGGGGAAGAGTATCGCCGAGGTGCTCGACATGACCGTCAACCAGGCGAGCAAGTTTTTAGAGAACATCCCGAAGATCAGCAGCAAGCTGGAAACCATCCGCGATGTCGGCCTCGGCTACATCAAACTGGGGCAGAGTGCAACCACCCTCTCCGGCGGTGAGGCCCAGCGCGTCAAGCTGGCCAAGGAGCTGGGCAAGCGGGCGACCGGCAAGACGATCTACATCCTCGACGAACCGACCACCGGCCTGCACTTCGCCGATATCCACAAGCTGCTCGAGGTGCTCAACCGGCTGGTCGAAAGCGGCAACACGGTGGTCGTCATCGAGCATAACCTTGATGTCATCAAGACCGCCGATTACCTGATCGACTTAGGTCCCGAAGGGGGCAAGGGGGGCGGCGAAATCCTGATCTCCGGCACCCCGGAAGAGGTGGCACATTGCGAACGCTCCCACACCGGGCGCTTTTTGCGCAACTACCTCGATGCCCCTTGAGTATGAGTCAATTGGCGCCCCTGTCCCTGCTGAACAAGGGCGCCAGCAACTCCACCAGGGGAAGTAACCCATTTTCTTCACCCGTTTTAATGTCTCTACATACGCAAATTTTGCAGTTCTTGACAGAATTTGTCGTTATCGGCTGTTTTTTCTTCCTTCAACTGAGGCAGATAATCCCGCGTCAGCTTCATGAAGCCTGACAAGCCCACTGGAATCAGGAAGCTATTTCTTTCTTTTCCCTGCCGCGTTGAAATCGGCATTTTCCGGCACGGCTCTTGCTCAACTATTGGATAAATAAAATGAAAAGTTTCCCAGGAGTTCAAAATGAAAAGACAGCTGATCGCCCTCTTTGTACTCGTCGCTTTTGTCAGTGCCTGCGCCCCTCACCAGGCGCTGATTCAATCCGATCCACCTGGCGCCATGGTCGTCATCAACGGCCAGGAAGTCGGCGAAACCCCGGTTTACTTCGACTATGCCCTCAGCACAGGTAAACAGCACCAGGTCGAGCTGGTCCGCTATGGCTATGAAGATGTCAGCATGACCATCAAGGCCGACAAGACCGACAGCGGTGCCATGAAACGCTGGCTGGTCGCCGGAGCGGTCTGGAGCCCACTGTGGCTCGGCACTTTTTTCACCAAGAAACTCAAAGAGAGCTACATATTTGTCATGAAGCGCGACGCCCCGGAAATGACCGCCAGTATCGATCCCGCATACTGATCGTTTCAACTGCTGTTAATCAAAACTCAGCATCGCTGAGTTTTTCCGGTTCTGCCCGCTGATGAGCGCAGCTCATCTTGGGGCGCGCTGTCAGGTGCTGGTGTGAAGCTACGGAGAAACGCAGGCAACCTGTCGACAATATAAATAGGGCGTTTTTGTCTTGCTTTTTGAGGCCCTGATCAAAAAGCAAGGCGGCGTGCGGGGCCGCGACCCCGCGACTTTGATCTTAATAAATGATCAGCATGAACAAACACAGAACCAACACCGGCGGTTCCCGGCTTGATCTGCATGGAAGCAACATTGCCTGTCTCAGATTGCCCATATCTTTCCTTTTAAAATCAATATTTTCAGCAACTTGAATCTTTCAAGTGAAAACAATAAATATCTTCACACTTGGCAAGTCTGCAGCAGTAGACTATGATGAGCTTTCCGATATTTGCATATTGTTCAACGAATGGAGCAGTTGATGGCTATCAAGAAATGTCCGACATGTGGAGAACCTCTCAAAGGAGACTACTGGTGCAGCAAGTGTAAAACCGTACTCAAGTGTCCTCTGCCCGGCTGTGAAGCACCGGTCAAACCCGGCGCGACCGAATGTTCCCGTTGCGGATTGTTTTTTGAGGACTACCTGAAGAATCGCAAGATGTATCGGGTCTGCCCCAAGTGCAAGAAAAAACAGGGGCTTTCAGAACAGCAGTGCCGTCACTGCCGACATTGGTTCAACTGCCCGACCTGCGGCAGCAAAGTATCCACCAACGTCGTCCTCACCTGCCCGCGCTGCGGGACCAGCCTGCGCTAAAAGACCCATCGGGGCGGTTTCCTCAAACCGCCCCTAATTAAGATCCGCCATACTCCTTTCTGGACTTCCTCAAAAAAAACTGCTAACCTCCCGATAATTCACCTCTTTTGCTCCAGGAGATCCATGTTTATCTTCTGTCTGCTCATTCTGTATGCTTTTTCGATCCTCTCGGCGGGGAACGCACTGCTGCGCAAACGCGACCCGCGTGCCGCCCTGGGCTGGATTGTCACCTGCCTCGCCTTACCCGGACTCGGAGCCGTTTTTTACTGGCTGTTCGGGGTCAACCGCATCCGTAAAAAAGCTCTGGAACTTCAGCGCCAGGGGCAGGGGATGCACTGGCTGCATGTCGATCAGCACCCACGCTCTTGCGACCTTCCGCATTTCCCCACCGGTTCCACCAGCAAGGCACTGATTGAACTCTCCGACAGCGTGACCCGCCGCCCCTTGACCTGCGGCAACAAGATCGACATCTACCACAATGGCGATGAAGCCTATCCGGCCATGCTCGAAGCGATCGAAGCGGCGGAGCAGGGGATCTACCTGGCCAGCTACATCATGACCCCGGACCGGATCGGCAAGCAGTTTGCCGCCGCGCTGATCACCGCCGCCGAGCGCGGAGTGGATGTCCGGGTCATGGTCGATGCCGTCGGCGAGCTCTATTCGATCCGGAAAATCCACCGCCTGTTCCGCGGTACAAAGGTGAAAACATCCCACTTCATGCCGCTCAGCCTGGCCCACAGCCTCTACTTCAACCTGCGCAACCACCGCAAGATCCTGGTCGTTGACCATTCCACCTGCTTTACCGGTGGCATGAATATCCGCGAACGCCACATGGTCAAGGACAACACCAGCCCGCACCGGGTTGTCGATGTTCACTTCCGCTTCAAGGGCCCGATCTGTGGCCAGCTGCGCGATGCCTTCATGGAGGACTGGCACTACGCCACCAACGAGCAGCGCAAACCGAAGGAATGGCCGGTCTCGCCGGAATTCGGCACGGCCTGCTGCCGCGGAATCACCGCCGGTCCCAACGAACCACACGAAAACCTCAACTGGATTCTGATCGGGGCCCTAAGCTGCGCCAAATCCCATGTGCGGATCATGACTCCCTACTTTGTCCCCAACCGCGCCCAGCTGGCCGCCATCAACACGGCCGCCCTGCGCGGCGTGCGGGTCGATATCCTGCTGCCGGAAGAGAATAACCTGCCCTTCGTCGGCTGGGCCGCCAACGCCTACCTGTTCGAGGTGCTCGAGTACCACAACAATGTCTACTTCCAGCCGCCCCCCTTCGTCCACAGCAAGCTGATGATGGTCGATGACGAATACGCCCTGGTCGGCTCGGCCAACTTCGACCCGCGCAGCCTGCGCCTGAACTTTGAATTCAACGTTGAAATCTACGACAAAAAGACCATCAGTGATCTGATCACTCATTTCGACCAGTGCCGTGAAAATTCACGCCAAATCACCCTTGAAGACGTTGATCAGCGCAGCCTGCCGGTCAGACTGCGCGATTCTTTCTGCAAACTCTTCTCCCCTTACCTGTAAAGGAGCGCAAAAATGCCGGTTATCAATCTGGATGGCCCACCGATCAAAGATCTGGACAAAAAAAGGGAACTGGTCAAAACCGTCACCAAGGCTGCGGCAGAAGCCTTTGGCCTGCCGGAATCGACGATTATTGTGCTGTTTCGGGAATACTCGGGAGAGAATGTTGCCAGTGGCGGAACGCTGATTGCCGACAGGCAAAAGTAAATTCTGCGCAAACGGATAAATGCAGTATTTGATTTTTCATTATCCAATCGGATAATGCGCAACTATCTGTTATTGTTTTATTCTATAAATTTAAATCGGTCTATGTCGCAATTTATTACGACATTTAGGCCATCTAACTACCGTTATATTCTAAAGGCATTAAAATGAATGATCCAGTAATTGAACTGTTGCTGCAACTGAAAGGCATTAAATGGGTTGCTTACCTAATTGTCTTTGTCTTGGTTGTTGTCGGGATAGCAAACTTTACTGATTCTCTAAGAAAAATATATTCATTTGGAAAAGACATATTAGTTCATTACCAAAAAAGAACATTGACCGATAATGATTTAAAAAATGAAGGTTTTGCTGTGGCAAAAAATCTCATGGAGTTTGTAATAGAAAGGCAAAATAGCGAGCCACAGATCAATTTTACTGATTGGGACAAATCAACAAAAGCGCAAATGAAGTTCTCAACAGAGACTCAAAACATATTCTTCAAAGATTATGCAGGCAAAGTTGCCCATTTACGCGATGAGTTTTCAAAAAGAGATCTAAAAGATGAAAACCTAGACAGATTCTACCAGCACCCAACAAACTATATCGGCTTACGAGAATTAGCTGCTTCAATAGCAACTCTGTCAGAAAAAATATAACAACTTAATGTCTTTAGACAAATCAAGCGATCTTTCACAATAGAAGACATATTTCTCCCTTTAACTGGGTTATGGGTGTTTAAAACTGGCGATAATGTCTCTTCGGCTCTTCAGGCTGAGAGCAGGTCTACCTTACGGGCCATGTCTTAAACGGTATTCGCATCGAGTGGCGGTGACGATCAAGCTGATCATCTGCTGTTGCAGTGACGATTAAATTGCGGCCATCTCGATGCGAAGGGATGTTGCTTTAAATCCTGTGTCTACTGGTCTGCTTATGCGGCAGTTTGGTACTGACTCTCGCAGGCAAAGACGCGGTTTTTGTCAAAGTGACCTCCCGATTTATACCAGCCGTAAAACAGTTTCAGAAACTTGCGCATAACAGCGGTCATGGCCTTGGTGCCCGACATTCCATGGGCCTTCTTGTTGTGATAATAAGCCCCGTAGAGTGCCTTTTTCTTCACCAGGGGCAGGACTATCTGGCTAAGAACCTTGCGTAATAGGCTGCGTCCCTTTTTGCTGAGCTTATTCTTGCCGCGATAGGTTCCGCTCTGCTTCTCACGAATGTTCAAACCGGCGTAGCGCATGAACTTGCGCAGGGTTTCGAAATCGCTGACCGGGCCGGTTTCAGCAACAATGCGGGCCAGGTGAAAGGTGGAGATAACACCCTGCTGCTGTTGCGGCAAATGAGGATCGAACCGACAGAGCTCCTCATAAAGAGTTTCCATCTGCTGCTTGGCCTCGTCTTTGCGAAGTTGATGCCTCTGGCAATCGTCCCACAATTGCCGGAAACGCCATTGTTGAATCTCCACCAGCCGTGAGCTGCTTTGATTACGGACCGAACTCTGTGCCTGACTGTAGAGCCTGTCCAAAGTCGTTTGACGAATACGAGGGACAACCTGTTTCATCCGCTGGCAAATGCGCTCTTTGTTCTCGGCAACAATACACAAGGGGTTCATGCCGTAGAGATCGACCAGTGCCGCTCCCGAACGAGTGTAGAGAAAGTCCTTCTGAAAGTCATAATCGGGAAACAGGACCTTGAGCTGACTGGCCAGCAGGCATTTGGTGCGCACGCATTCAACATCGGCCTGTTCATACAGTGCATGCCATTGTCGCAACAGAGCGTAGGATTCATCGTAATGGCGGCAGATGAGGGTTTTGCCCATACTCGCAAGGGTATGAATGACATGGGGATCTTTCAGATCCGTTTTGCCTGAGTCATTGGTTTCGATAGACCGCATTTTAAACACCGCTTCGCCGGAGACCCAGGCTGTTAGCAAACCAAGCCGGTGCGCTGTTGCCAGCAAGCTCATGTGATAACAGCCGGTCGGTTCACAGACCACGAGAAGCTGTGAGTATCCGGCCATAAGAGCGCGATGCCTCCAGATAATAAGCTGTTTTTCTATCTCCGGTGTCGCATTGCAGAACTCATGATCGGTTAACCGGCCGGTAATTTTGGTGGCCATGTTCAGAGTTTTCTTACTGACATCGAAAGCCAGAATTGCAACTGAATGATTTTCTTGAGCAGTCTTTATGGTACTCTTCATGTGGGCTCCTCCTTGATCATGCGGATCTTGACCGGATCACGCTCGTAGGTTCACTGCCGAATTACAGTGATTATGACAGGGAGGAGTCCTCTTTGTTGATGTGATTAGAATAATAGTAGATCAAGCGGATGGAATGGGGCTGTGTGCTCCCCGAAAAGAAAAATCAAATTGCGGTAATAGGCTGAACCTTCGCGTCGCCACCGCTTATCATGAACCGTTATAGCAACCTAAAATTACAAAGACAAAATTATGCATATAGAATGTCCATCGTGTAAGGCCAACAATAAAATCGAGTTTGGTGAGAACATCCTATGTAGTGAGTGTAAAAAATCATTTGCCGGTCATTTTTACAAAAAATTCAAAAAACCATTAATTTCTGCGACAACAGCATTAATCATTGGCGCTTTTGGCGCCGTTAAGGTAGATCGTCAGTTTTTTGAAGATAATAGATACCCAGCTAAAATCGAGTTCGCATTAATTGATCAATGTATATCTTCTTATGATAGTCCAATTACTTACGGGGGACTCGAGTATAAGCGAGATGTCTGCATAAGTGCCCTAGAAGAGACTCAAAAGGAATATTCGTTTTCTGAATTCAGCGATGATCCAAAGAAATTCATGGTGAGCTTCAGAACAAATGCCCGATAAAGAAAAATGGGGCAGGCATGCGCCTGCCCCAGGGGCTGGGAGGCCCTTTTGATCTAGTCTAGATAATCGTCATTATTGGGATTGTGAGCATCGGACCAGTCATCCATATCAGCGTCATTGTTTGGATTGTTAATATCCGACCATAGATCAAGCTCGTCTTTGCTCATATCATCTGTATTTGGCATTTTGACCTCCCAGTCTTTTAGTTTATTTTTTAAAATTTTGAGCCGCAGTAGATTGTGCTTTCGATGCAAAAGAACCCTTTGCAACATTTCCAGAATTGGCTTTTGCTGTTGCGCTTTGAATTCTCGACGCGGCTTTTGGGGTCATTGGTGTTTTTGTGGTTTTGGTCATAGTGGCTTCTCCTTTTAATAATATTCTTTGCCTCCCAGCGATGGGATAACAATAGAAAATCCATTAGGGACAAACGGGGACAGTCCATGAATAAATGTGAAATTCGTGACAAACAGGCCGAATTAAAAAGTTGGCTTAAAAAAATTGGCCTCAGCCAAAGCGAGTTTGCAGCTCTGTATTATGATGAAAATCATGAATATTGCGTTGAGGAAGACGTTGATAGATTTAAAGAAACATTTAAAAAGCAATTGAATAGACAATCCACAAAGGTAGAGCGCCTTGAAACCTATTTGAACTTTCTATTCACAACTGCAAAGTTCAGAGAAGCTGGGTATTTCAGACCTCAGTGCTCTTCTTCAGGAATCCTCGACCCTGAAACTGAAAAGCTTATGCAAAAAATTTCGAAAGAACTGACAGATAAAATCGGGTTATAACAATAGAATCAACGCGGACGGAAAATAGCTCTGCAAATACTCGAATACTTCGGTGGTACACGCAAATTCGCGTCGCCGCCGGTTATCCAAGCCGTTAGCTATTTGAGGTAGGCTGGAAAAAGTGGACACCAATCTGATAGCCTGCGAGGCTCAAGGAGGTGTCCATTGGAACGCATACCGAGGCAGTTTTTCACATTGGAATTCAAGGAGGAGGCCGTCAGCCTAGTCATCGATGGCGGCTTGACGGTTGCCGAAGTTGGGCGGCGTTTGAGCGTATCGCAGCAGACGCTGCGCAACTGGATCAAGAAGCATGGCACCACCGGCCTAAAGGCCCACGGCAGCCATAACGTATCTGAGTTGGAGGCCGAGGTCTCCCGGTTGCGGAAAGAGCTGGCCGAAGCCCGGCTGGAGAAGGAAATCCTAAAAAAGGCTATGGCGTACCTTGCAAAGGAGCCGCGGGGAGGTACGCGATGATCGACGAGCTGCGCAAGGAGCAGGGTTTCTCCGTCGATCCGATGTGCCGGACACTCGGCGTATCGAAAAGCGGCTACTATGCCTGGAAGAATCGCAAGCCGTCAGCCCGCAAGCAGGAGGACGAACGACTCAAAGTGGCGATCAAGGCGGCCCATGAGCGGGGCCGAGGCGCCTACGGGCCGGAGAAGATTCAGGATGAACTGCTTGACGTCGAGAAGGTCGAGGTCGGGCTGAACCGGATCAAGCGCCTGCGCCGCCAAATGGACCTGCGATGCAAGCAGGTTAAGAAGTACAAGTCAACCACCGACTCGAACCACAAGCTGCCGGTTGCTCCGAATCTGCTGAACCAGGATTTCGCAGTATCAGGGCCGAACAAGGCCTGGGTGGCGGATATCACCTATGTCGCCACCGAAGAAGGCTGGCTTTACCTGGCGGCGATCAAGGACCTCTGGAACCGGGAAATCGTCGGCTACGCCATGAGCCATAGGATGACGCAAGACCTGGTTGGCCGCGCCCTCTTCCGCGCCGTTGCTGCCCGGCGGCCACCGAAAGGGTTGATCCACCATTCGGATCGCGGCAGCCAGTATTGCTCGCGCCGCTACCAGAAGCTGATGAAGCAATTCGAGATGAAGCCGTCGATGAGCCGCAAGGGGAACTGCTGGGACAACGCCTCGATGGAGAGCTTCTTCGGCACGCTCAAACGGGAACTGGTCCACCACCGGAAGTATCGCACCCGGCAGCAAGCTGTCATTGAGATCAGAGAGTATATCGAGATGTTCTACAATCGGCAGAGACGACATGCCAGCTTGGGCAATCTCTCCCCGGCGGCATACTGGAAGAAATTCATCAGGCAGCAAGGGGCTGCCTGACTATAACATGGTGTCCACTATTGCGGACCGACCTCAATTTGGATCTAAATAATGAGTGAATATTCAATAGAACAAAGAAGTCAAAGAATTTACGATAGAAAAACGAGGGAGTATTTCTCTGAAGTTTCAAGTTCTTATCGAGACGGAAACTATAGGTCCTCTGTTGTTATGCTATGGTCAGTTGCTGTCTGCGATATTTTATTCAAGCTTCAGCACCTTGTTGATATGTACTCAGATTCTATTGCTAGCAAAATATTATCTGAAATATCTAAACTTCAGGAAGAAAATGAAAGATCTTCCGATTGGGAAATACATCTAATAAAGCTCGTATATGAAAGAACAAAGTTAATAGATGTCATCGAGTATGAAAACTTACAGCACCTTCAACGCCAACGTCACCTTTCCGCACACCCTGTTGTAAGTGGTAACATGACCTTGCACCGGCCAAATAAGGACACAGTAAGATCTCTGATCCGAAACACACTCGACGGAGTTTTGACTAAACCACCTATATTTACTCGTAAAATATTTGAAGAGTTTATTACTGATCTAGCCAACTCTACAGATATTCTAATAGAAGAATCCAAACTAAGGAAATACCTAGAAAGCAAGTATTTCTCCAACCTCACTCCAGATATTGAAGCAATAATATTCAAATCATTATGGAAATTGACCTTTCGAATTGAAAATGAAGAATGCACTAAAAATAGAAATATTAACTATAAGGCACTAAGAATTATCTACAAAAGAAATCGAGATAAGATCAACCAACAGATAGTTTTAGAATCTGATTATTTCAGTAATATTTCTGGAAATAATGAGGCTTTGTGCTTTTTAGTTCATTTCTTATCACAAAATGATTCTTTATTTGCAGGTCTATCCGACGCTGCAAAAATAAAAATTGAACACTGTGCAAAAAACAACATAATTGGAAAAACGCTTGGTTGGTTCATTAAAACTAGCCTTGAAGAGCACTACAACGATTTGCTCACATGGATCGAAGGAGATGAATATCCAGACTTCATCGACAATACTTTTATTGAATTGAAAAAGTGCTCAGACACTCCAGAATGGGATGAAGCGATTTACAAACTTGCCAGTGCATACTATTGCAGAAGTAGTAGTTTTGACACTGCAGACAAGAGGTTTTCTCTAGCAATAAGACCTTTGATAAAAGAATTTAACGGCGAAGCACTAAAGTTCTTACTTCAAAAAATTGAAGGCAACAATCAGACATACGGGCGCGGAAGTTCAACTCCAGATCATAAACTAATATACGACAGAGCTAAGGAAATTTTCGGAGAAACATTCGATTACTCTTCTTTTCCGCGATTCATAGCTTCTGTTGAATAGGACAGCTAACAATCCAATGTCTTTAGACAAATCAAGCGATCTTTCACAATAGAAGACATATTTCTCCCTTTAACTGGGTTATGGGTGTTTAAAACTGGCGATAATGTCTCTTCGGCTCTTCAGGCTGAGAGCAGGTCTACCTTACGGGCCATGTCTTAAACGGTATTCGCATCGAGTGGCGGTGACGATCAAGCTGATCATCTGCTGTTGCAGTGACGATTAAATTGCGGCCATCTCGATGCGAAGGGATGTTGCTTTAAATCCTGTGTCTACTGGTCTGCTTATGCGGCAGTTTGGTACTGACTCTCGCAGGCAAAGACGCGGTTTTTGTCAAAGTGACCTCCCGATTTATACCAGCCGTAAAACAGTTTCAGAAACTTGCGCATAACAGCGGTCATGGCCTTGGTGCCCGACATTCCATGGGCCTTCTTGTTGTGATAATAAGCCCCGTAGAGTGCCTTTTTCTTCACCAGGGGCAGGACTATCTGGCTAAGAACCTTGCGTAATAGGCTGCGTCCCTTTTTGCTGAGCTTATTCTTGCCGCGATAGGTTCCGCTCTGCTTCTCACGAATGTTCAAACCGGCGTAGCGCATGAACTTGCGCAGGGTTTCGAAATCGCTGACCGGGCCGGTTTCAGCAACAATGCGGGCCAGGTGAAAGGTGGAGATAACACCCTGCTGCTGTTGCGGCAAATGAGGATCGAACCGACAGAGCTCCTCATAAAGAGTTTCCATCTGCTGCTTGGCCTCGTCTTTGCGAAGTTGATGCCTCTGGCAATCGTCCCACAATTGCCGGAAACGCCATTGTTGAATCTCCACCAGCCGTGAGCTGCTTTGATTACGAACCGAACTCTGTGCCTGACTGTAGAGCCTGTCCAAAGTCGTTTGACGAATACGAGGGACAACCTGTTTCATCCGCTGGCAAAAGCGCTCTTTGTTCTCGGCAACAATACACAAGGGGTTCATGCCGTAGAGATCGACCAGTGCCGCTCCCGAACGAGTGTAGAGAAAGTCCTTCTGAAAGTCATAATCGGGAAACAGGACCTTGAGCTGACTGGCCAGCAGGCATTTGGTGCGCACGCATTCAACATCGGCCTGTTCATACAGTGCATGCCATTGTCGCAACAGAGCGTAGGATTCATCGTAATGGCGGCAGATGAGGGTTTTGCCCATACTCGCAAGGGTATGAATGACATGGGGATCTTTCAGATCCGTTTTGCCTGAGTCATTGGTTTCGATAGACCGCATTTTAAACACCGCTTCGCCGGAGACCCAGGCTGTTAGCAAACCAAGCCGGTGCGCTGTTGCCAGCAAGCTCATGTGATAACAGCCGGTCGGTTCACAGACCACGAGAAGCTGTGAGTATCCGGCCATAAG
Source organism: Geopsychrobacteraceae bacterium (assembly GCA_963676795.2). Classification (GTDB taxonomy): domain Bacteria; phylum Desulfobacterota; class Desulfuromonadia; order Desulfuromonadales; family Geopsychrobacteraceae. The sequence goes on from CAXXTB010000001.1 coordinate 274,591, forward strand.
AGCGCGATGCTTCCAGATAATAAGCTGTTTTTCTATCTCCGGTGTCGCATTGCAGAACTCATGATCGGTTAACCGGCCGGTAATTTTGGTGGCCATGTTCAGAGTTTTCTTACTGACATCGAAAGCCAGAATTGCAACTGAATGATTTTCTTGAGCAGTCTTTATGGTACTCTTCATGTGGGCTCCTCCTTGATCATGCGGATCTTGACCGGATCACGCTCGTAGGTTCACTGCCGAATTACAGTGATTATGACAGGGAGGAGTCCTCTTTGTTGATGTGATTAGAATAATAGTAGATCAAGCCGTTGGCGGATAGCTCTGCGGATCTCGTAAAAGTTTCTACCAAACCGTAAAGCCTCTGCCCCACGGCTTATCAAAACCGTTGAGGCTGTAGAAAAACCTTTAAATGTGCTATAGTTACTCCACTTTTTATGATTTTCAGGGGAGGGAAAACATGGCGCGTTTTATCGATTACAATCCGCATCAAACGGTATTGCTGCCCATCTCCTTTGAACAACAGATTCTCCCCGGAACCTTTGAGTACACCCTCAGTTTTCTGGTCGACAACAAGCTCGATCTGTCGATCTTCCATCACAAATACAAGAACGATGACAACGGCCGGCCGGCCTATGACCCCGCCTTGCTCTTGAAAATTGTCCTGCTGGCCTATGCCCGGGGCGTCACCGGCAGCCGCCGCATTGAAGCGTTGTGCCGCGAGAATGTTCTGTTCATGGCCTTATCCAGTGACTGCCGCCCTCACTTCACCACCATTGCCGACTTCATCTCCGGCTCAAGCGGTGAGATTGCCAAGCTCTTCCACCAGGTCCTGATGATCTGTGACGACATGGGATTGATCGGTAGAGAGATGTTTGCTATCGACGGCTGCAAGCTGCCCTCAAATGCCTCTAAAGAATGGAGTGGCACCCACGACGCGTTAAGAAAGAAGAGCCGGAAGATCGACCAGGCGGTACGCCACATGCTCAATGTGCACCGCGAAGAAGACCGTAAAGGGGAAAATGATCACCAGATCCGCCAGAAACAGCAGAAACAGATCGATACTCTGCTGGCCGCCAGCGACAAAATCGACCGCTTTCTCAAACAGAACGAACCCCGCAAAGGCTACAGTGGCAACGAAGTCCAGAGCAATATCACCGATCCTGACAGTGCCAAGATGAAGACCAGTCACGGTGTTATTCAGGGCTATGTCGGTGTTGCGGCGGTCGACAGTAAGCATCAGATTGTTGTCAGTGCTGAAGCCTTTGGTCAGGGGCAGGAACACGGCTTGCTGGAACCGCTGGTCGAACAGATCGACAAAGCCTTCGACAAAGATGTCATTCCCCCATCAAAACAGGCCAAGGTTCTCGCCGACAGTGGGTTCTGCAACAAAGACACCTTGAACTATCTGGAGAAAAACCAAATTGACGGCTATCTGGCCGATCACGGCTTTCGTTCCCGCGATCCCCGCTTTGCCGATGCCGGCCAGCACAAACCGGAGATCCGGAGGAAGTCTTCCGCCCGAAACCGTTTCAGCGGTGATGACTTTCAGGTGGATATCGAACAGCAGACCTGCATCTGCCCGGCCGGAAAGAGCCTGTGGCTCAAATGTGCCAAAGCCAAAATCCGCGATAATCTCTTCATGCAGTTCATGGGGCACAAAGAGGATTGTGATAACTGCCCGCTGCGCGACAGATGTTTAAAGAGCAGCAAACAAAAAGGCGCCCGCCAGCTCAACGTATTACTTGAGCATGTCGAAACTGAAAAGAACGGCCCCCTGGAACGGATGAAGCAGAAAATCGACAGCAAACTCGGCCGCCATATCTACAGCCAGCGTCTCGGTATTGTCGAACCGGTCTTCGGCCACATCTGCGAAGCTATCGGCATCAAAAGGTTCAGCCTGCGCAGTAAAGCCAAGGTTGACGGCCAATGGAAACTATTCACCCTGTTGCATAATCTGACCAAGATTCACCGTTTCGGGATGGCATAGAGGGAGAAAACGCCTGAAAAATGCAGAAATCTTAAAAATTCCGGATGGATAATACGGCAAAAAATGCTTAAATGAGCAAACGGGAAAAAACCAGCTGGACATCGAAACATTAACTCGATTCCGGGATATGAGAACTCAGTGATCCCGGTTTTTCTACAGATTCGTTAAGTGTCTATGCAAACGTACCTGACAATAAAAAAAGAAGTTGTAGCAACCTTAGATAGCAATTGGTCTATAACTGAAGAAGCTACACATCCTGACAACTTCGGCAGTATGTACTGCATTTTTTCGAACAAACATGCATCCATACGCTTAATTTGGGACGGAAGAGATGGTTGCTGCTATGCACAGAAAATGGACTCTGACGGTTGGCACGATTTGCCAATATCCTTAACCAGGGAGGATGTTGAGGGCCAGGCCGAAAACACGGAGAAGATCTTTCGGTTTTGCGCATTAATAAAAGATTCGTGCAAAGCCAACACTTAACAATCCAATGTCTTTAGACAAATCAAGCGATCTTTCACAATAGAAGACATATTTCTCCCTTTAACTGGGTTATGGGTGTTTAAAACTGGCGATAATGTCTCTTCGGCTCTTCAGGCTGAGAGCAGGTCTACCTTACGGGCCATGTCTTAAACGGTATTCGCATCGAGTGGCGGTGACGATCAAGCTGATCATCTGCTGTTGCAGTGACGATTAAATTGCGGCCATCTCGATGCGAAGGGATGTTGCTTTAAATCCTGTGTCTACTGGTCTGCTTATGCGGCAGTTTGGTACTGACTCTCGCAGGCAAAGACGCGGTTTTTGTCAAAGTGACCTCCCGATTTATACCAGCCGTAAAACAGTTTCAGAAACTTGCGCATAACAGCGGTCATGGCCTTGGTGCCCGACATTCCATGGGCCTTCTTGTTGTGATAATAAGCCCCGTAGAGTGCCTTTTTCTTCACCAGGGGCAGGACTATCTGGCTAAGAACCTTGCGTAATAGGCTGCGTCCCTTTTTGCTGAGCTTATTCTTGCCGCGATAGGTTCCGCTCTGCTTCTCACGAATGTTCAAACCGGCGTAGCGCATGAACTTGCGCAGGGTTTCGAAATCGCTGACCGGGCCGGTTTCAGCAACAATGCGGGCCAGGTGAAAGGTGGAGATAACACCCTGCTGCTGTTGCGGCAAATGAGGATCGAACCGACAGAGCTCCTCATAAAGAGTTTCCATCTGCTGCTTGGCCTCGTCTTTGCGAAGTTGATGCCTCTGGCAATCGTCCCACAATTGCCGGAAACGCCATTGTTGAATCTCCACCAGCCGTGAGCTGCTTTGATTACGGACCGAACTCTGTGCCTGACTGTAGAGCCTGTCCAAAGTCGTTTGACGAATACGAGGGACAACCTGTTTCATCCGCTGGCAAATGCGCTCTTTGTTCTCGGCAACAATACACAAGGGGTTCATGCCGTAGAGATCGACCAGTGCCGCTCCCGAACGAGTGTAGAGAAAGTCCTTCTGAAAGTCATAATCGGGAAACAGGACCTTGAGCTGACTGGCCAGCAGGCATTTGGTGCGCACGCATTCAACATCGGCCTGTTCATACAGTGCATGCCATTGTCGCAACAGAGCGTAGGATTCATCGTAATGGCGGCAGATGAGGGTTTTGCCCATACTCGCAAGGGTATGAATGACATGGGGATCTTTCAGATCCGTTTTGCCTGAGTCATTGGTTTCGATAGACCGCATTTTAAACACCGCTTCGCCGGAGACCCAGGCTGTTAGCAAACCAAGCCGGTGCGCTGTTGCCAGCAAGCTCATGTGATAACAGCCGGTCGGTTCACAGACCACGAGAAGCTGTGAGTATCCGGCCATAAGAGCGCGATGCTTCCAGATAATAAGCTGTTTTTCTATCTCCGGTGTCGCATTGCAGAACTCATGATCGGTTAACCGGCCGGTAATTTTGGTGGCCATGTTCAGAGTTTTCTTACTGACATCGAAAGCCAGAATTGCAACTGAATGATTTTCTTGAGCAGTCTTTATGGTACTCTTCATGTGGGCTCCTCCTTGATCATGCGGATCTTGACCGGATCACGCTCGTAGGTTCACTGCCGAATTACAGTGATTATGACAGGGAGGAGTCCTCTTTGTTGATGTGATTAGAATAATAGTAGATCAAGCGGACGGAAAACGCGAGCGACTAAATTTGAAAAGGTTCGGTGGTGGCCGAATCGTCGCGTCGCCGCCGCTTATCTCCACCGTTAAAAATTCAGATACCAAAATAAGCTTCCCTCACATCATATAACCCCTCAAATAAAATCGTTGATCTCATTAGCGCCTGTGAAGTAAAAGAGATTGCAGAGTATTTAACTAAATGAAAACAAGGAGGGGTTATGGCAACATCACTAGACAAAGACAAAGTACGACGAATGATCGACGAATACTTCAAGATTGCCGGTCATACGGGCTGGAACGGGGATGTTAACGAAAGAGTAGCAGCAGTTTTTGGAGAAATGCTCCAAAAAACCTCAATGTGTTCTCATGCTTTTAGCTGGGTTCCAAGACCACCGGGCGGCAAAGCGTCCATTGTTTGGCTATGCACGCAAATCGGATCTGGTGCCTTCAGAAGTTTGAGGGATAAATCTTCCGTTACCTGCATGAAAAGCGTTATCTATGGTTATAAACGTCAACTTGATATTGCTGAAGCATTTGGAACGAACTGAGGTCACATGAAAAAATCAATTTTTTACCTAACAATACTTGCTCTGCTTATCTCAACCGTCCTGCCCACCTTAGGATGTGCAAATAACAATTTTCCCAAAATCCATACTGCTCCCTGGCCAACTTCAAGCAAGCCTAAAGATTTTTCACAGCTAAAATTCGTATTTCTCAACCTAACCCTATCAACAGAATATGCAAAAAGCATCGAAGTTTTTAACTTTGGTGCACCAGCAATCTGTCTTGCGTCTCATGATGAAAACAAAAGTCTATTTATTTTTCTTCAAGATGAAAACGATGGGTACAAGGAGCTTTACGATAAAGCAGGAGCAAAAGATATCTATCAATTTTTCAGCCTAATGGGCAATCCAGACATCTCAAATAAAAATTTGATAAAAATTCGAGAAATCTATGGTCTAAATCAAGCTGAAGATTATATCCACTACAAAAAAGATAAATTGGACGCATTCTACATAAAGTCAACAGACACGAAACAGTCAGAACTGTTCGTTCTAATAGCCGATACACCGCAAATCTACAAATTCAACGGTTACCTTACTAAAGAAATTGTTGAGCAGTTACTATCGTTCTTAAGTCTCTAAACTTTTCAAAATTGTTGATTACCTGCTATTCTTCCAGCAGGTAATCAACAACCAATATCAATGTGGTTTTCATAGAAAATAGAGCACACACGTGGGGTCAAGTCTTGAATTACAACATTTCTATGCTATCCTTTCCCCATGGCCCGTCAATTACGCATCGAATACCCCGGCGCAATCTACCATGTCACTTCGCGCGGTAATGCCCGCAGCATGATCTATGCTGACGATAAGGACCGGGAAGATTTCCTGAGAATTCTCGCACTTGTCGTTGAACGTTACCAATGGCTATGCCATGCCTATTGTCTGATGGGGAATCATTATCATCTGTTGATAGAAACTCCGGAAGGCAACCTGTCTAAGGGCATGCGCCAGATCAACGGAGTCTATACCCAATCTTACAATCGGCGCCATCAACGGGTTGGACATCTTTTTCAGGGACGCTTCAAAGCGATTCTGGTTGAAAAAGAAAGCTATCTATTACAGCTCTGCCGCTATATCGTCAGAAATCCCGTTGCTGCAAATCTCTGCCAGTCTGTTGATCAATGGCCATGGAGCAGTTTTCGAGCAACAGCCGGGGTGACTGAAAGTCCTGACTTTTTGACGGTTCACTGGATATGGCAACAATTTTCAGAAAAAAAGGAGTCCGCTCAAAATCTATATCGCCATTTCGTCGAAGAGGGTTCCTGCGGTGTCAGCCCGTGGGATTCTTTGATCGGCAGAATTTTCCTGGGAAGCGATAAGTTTTCGGAAGAATTGAAAGCACGGCTTACCAACCCTGAGTCCTTAGCAGAAATTCCCAAAACTGAACGCTATGCAACACGCCCCGATTTGCAAAACTTACTCGGATCGGGCTTTTCTTCTCGTATGGAAAAGGCTTCCAGGATTTATCAGGCCCATATGGAATATGGATATACACAAAAACAAATTGCCGATTTTTTGAATGTCCATTATTCAACCGTGAGTCGTGCAATCCAAAGAGTCGAGCAAAATGCTTGATTGCAAGACTTGACCCCTCTTGTGTGTTCATGTCGTTACCGCCATTGAAGGCAGTCGTCAGCAACCAAATCACGCAAAAGGAAAACTGCTGCGCAGATTCAGTGATCACGCAGGCTGACATCGCTGCCAGAGCCTATTCAAACCGCTGTGAGTGGCGGACATATTCAGTTTCTTACGTCTACAGGATTTGATCATGAAGAGAATTCTATGTGCAGCATTCCTGACATTGTTTATGGCCTGCAACAGTTGGGCGCTTGATAGCAATGCCGTATCTGTCGCAGTCTTGGCTAAAACCGCCAATAGCTGGAATGGTGATGCTTTACCGAATTATCCAAAAGGCCAGCCGGAAGTTACGATTTTAAAAATATCAATTCCGCCGAAAACAAGGTTACCGCTACATCAGCATCCGGTCATTAACGCAGGTGTCTTGATCAAAGGGGAGTTAACCGTCATGACGGAAGATGGCAAGATATTGCATCTGCAAGCAGGTGACCCAATCGTAGAAGTTACGGATACCTGGCATTTTGGCGAAAACACCGGAAATGAGACTGCCGAAATCATAGTTTTCTATGCCGGCATTCAGAATGAGTCGGTGACCATACAAAAATAAACTCGGGATACACCGTGAGCAAGGATCAACATGCTTTCTACCAGCCAAAAACTGCTCTGTCTGACCGCCTTGTGCTTCTCTGTTGCACTGTTTTCTTCGCAACCGGCAAAGGCGGCGGATTTTATCGACACCAGCGGCGATGTGCTGCAAATCGCCATACCAGCAGCAGCCTACGCGACAACATTTTACCTTGATGACTCTGAAGGACGTAGAGAGTTTTACAAATCGTTTTTTACCAGCATTGGCGTCACCTATGGGCTGAAGTATTCTATCGACAAGAAACGCCCGAATGGCAAGGAGCACTCATTTCCGTCCGGGCATACTTCTGCAGCATTTCAGGGCGCAACCTTTATCCATAAAAGGTACGGGCTGGAATACGGCATTCCGGCCTATATAGGCGCTTCGTTTGTCGGCTACAGTCGGATTGAAACGAGAAATCATGACATTGTCGACGTGCTGGCCGGGGCGGCTATCGGCGCAGGCAGCAGCTTCTTTTTCACCGATCGCTATAATGGGTTGTCTGTCACCCCTGTTGCCTGCGATGGTTATGTCGGTATAACAATAGGTAAAGCCTGGTAGACTGGGGCATGACTATAAACCATTGATGACACTTACGGAGTTCAGCTATGGCGTCTGATGAAAATTTCGTGAAATTCATCGCCGAACAGATCGAGAGCGCCGGTCATATTCGCTACCGGAAGATGTTTGGCGAATACGCACTCTATTGCGATGAAAAGGTGGTCGCTCTGATTTGCGATGATCAGCTCTACGTCAAGCCAAGCAGTGCCGGCCGAGCGTTTATCGGCGAGGTCGTCGAAGCTCCGGCCTATGAAGGAGCCAAGCCGGCTTTTTTGATCGAAGATCAGCTTGACGACAAAGACTGGTTAACCGAGCTGATCAGGCTGACGGCCAATGAGCTGCCGACGCCAAAACCGAAAAAAGCGAAAAAAAGCAAGAAACCAGACAAACAGGATTCAGCCCTGTGATGTCCAGCTGAGCGGTTACAGAAGATGTCGCAGCCAACGAAACGCTTGTCACATTCAGCCCTGGGGCTCTGTGCGGCCTGCTCAGCAGGCTTTTTCTGGGGAACCGGTGCGGTGATCGTCAATCTGCTGATTGCCGACCATGGCTTCAGCCCCGAAAATATCTCGTTCTGGCGGTTTACCGTCGGGGCGCTGGTTCTGCTGGCGGTCTTCCGCAAAAAAATCGCCTGGCAACAACTTAGACCACAGCTGAAAACCGTTATTGTCGCCGGGCTGGCCATGGCCGGCTATGTGCTGTGCTGGTTCCTGGGTATAAAGCATATCGGCGCGGCGATCCCGACATTGATTGCCCTGTGCCTGCCGCCCGTACTGGTGACCCTCTACGCCTTGCTCCGCAGGCAGGAAACCCTGAATTTTCAACTTGTCGGGCTGTTGCTGGCGGCGCTGACCGGCACCATTCTGATCGTCTTTCGGCATGACAGCGGAGCCACCGCGACAGATCTCCACGAATTGACCCTCGGGGTGCTATTTGCCACGGCATCCGCCTGCCTCTATGCCTTTTTTTCCCTGCTCAGCGGGCCGCTGACAAAGCGCCTTGGCGCGGGCCAAACGACAACCTGCGTGACGATTGTCGCGGCTCTGGTCATGGGGGTTTCCGCCCTGCACCAGCCCCTGTTCTGGCCGGCCGAGGTTCCGCCCCAGGCCTGGTTTCTCTACCTGGGCGTGATCACTGCCGCCCTGGCGCTGCTCGCATTCAGCTGGGGCGCGGCGCGGCTGACGCCGACCACCCTGACCGTTGCCACCCTGGTCGAACCGCTCACCGCGGTGATCCTGGCAGCAGTCTTTTTAGGCGAACAGCTCGGCCCCTGGCAATGGTGCGGCGGCGCTCTTCTGCTATTCAGCATCTGGGGGCTGGGACGGCGACGATAAGGATCATGGCTGCCGCTGGTTTATCCTGAGGTTGCCCTTCACAGCATATCGGTATAGGGGGTCAGATAGGCGTCGGTGTTCCACGGCCGCCCCAGAAAGCGTTCGATGTCAGTTGTGGCATCGTAATCATAGCTGTTCGTGTAGATGATCTCTTTCAGGCGCTGCCCCAGTTCGCGATTCATAAACCCGTCTTCCGCCTGCCGGAACTCCGAAGCGATATCGTCTGCGACCACCTCTGACCAGAGATAACCGTAAACGGTCGCCGGATAGGTAGCCATTTGGGTGGGTATTGAGCTCTCGCTCATCGGACTTAAATAGTATTCCTCCAGGCTCTGGTTATATAGCGCCAGGGGATCAAATGCCGCATCAGCAATCTCTTCAGCGGTATAATCAGCGTAAGCTCGAAGCCCGAACATCGATCCGGCGACACGGAATTTTTCCTCGCGCAGAGCGTTGAAGAACTTTGCCTGAAGAAAACTTGCCATTTCGTCGGCGCTTAATGTCGGTGAATCACCCTGAAGAATCTCCAGGACTTGCGGATCACCCATCCAGCGCTCCAGAAGTTGTGACATAAGTTCCAGATAGTCCGCATTTTTAGCAACATAGGTATTGTAGTAGCTGGTCGTTTCGCAGGCCATATTCAAAAAGTGGCCGAATTCATGGAAAAGGCTGCGGGTTTCGTCCCAGCTCAACAGGGTCTGGCTGTCAGCCTCTGGTTGGCCAAAATTGCTCTGCAGCAGTAAAACAGGCCGCATCCGCATGCCATCCTGTGTGTAAGATCCGGCAATTGGGGCAATTTGGGTAATCTCCTGCTTGTTGTCACGGTCATATATATCCAGATAGAGACTGGCCACCGGGTCGCCCGTCCCGGCATCTGTCGCCTCATAGTAGCTCACATTGTCAGCCCAGACGCTGGTCGGCGCTGGGACCTGCTCCAGATGAATCCCGAAAACACGTTCAGAGATCGTAAGCAGGGCGCGCATGACGTTCTCAAGCGGGAACATCTCTCCGTAATAATAGAAATGCCTAAAATTGGAGAATTGATAGTCTTCCGCAATCCAGGCATTCTGCCAGGTGGAGAAATCCGTGGCAGAAATCTGGGCAGCGGGGTCGCCGGTCGCTGCCTGCTTGAGCGCAGCCATCTCCTCTTGCAAAGTCGTGAAAGGGATGTCGAGTTGATCCGAGATGGTCTGGACGAATTCCCTGGCGACTTCGGGCGTTGCGGCCATTGTCTCGGTAATATAGTAATCGGCCGCACTCTGCTTACCTTTGATATTGGCCAGCAGGGTATGGGTATAAAGCAGCTGCTTGAAGATAGCGACAGACTCGCTGTCCAACCCCTGGGTCAGATAATAGACCATCTGCTGAAATAGCGACTGGGTCTGAACGCGAAGCAACTCAGACTGTTGCAACTGTGCTGATTCCTCAGCGGTCATATCGGGGTTTGTAGTAACCCTCTGCAACAGTTCACGCTCTTCGCCGCTGTAGTCGTCAATACTTGGGTAGAATGATGCCAGAACCTCCTGCAACTGTTGATTCAGCTTGATCTCTGTCAGATATTCCGCCAGTTGCGCTATCGCCGCCATGGCGGCAGCCTGCACCTCTGGCGAGGGTGAAACGGATAATAATTCGGAGAGCACGCTGAAATAGCGGAAGCCCAGATAGCTCAGCCGGTCATAGGGGAGAATACAGTTCTCAAAGGTCTGGGGTTCGGCATCAATGATGGCCTGAAAGCCTTCTTCCATCTGGCCCAACAAAACCTGTGTTTCCGTTTCTATCTCCGCGGCGCTCTGCGGAAAAGAGATGACGGTAAACTGGGCAGGGTACTGGGCAGACTCGCTACTTTCATGATCGTGATCACTGCCACAACCGGGCAGGGTCGCAAGCAGAACCACAGAAAGAACGATAACGAGACTTCGGAGCAGATGTTTGCTTTTCAAGGAGAGGCCCCCAATCGGAAGGTCAGGAAAAATTACCGCTGCCATATAGAGCAGCGTCATCTGGAACCATTAAATTAACAGAAATCAAGAATTATTCCAGCTCAAGAGAATACTGCCTGGTTTTCTGACCATCAGGAGAGGGCTTGCAGCTGGTGGAAAAAATTCCCATGCCGACGAATAATTTTCTGCTAATCTGGAAATCTGTCCGCTAAACGATTCGGCGCTTATTAAGCCCAACAATCCGACAAAAAGCCCTAGCTTCAGAGGCAAGAGCTATGAATTCAGTCGTCACAATCTTACTTTCCCTTATTCCTTTTATCCTGGTTGGCGGCTGGCTGGTCTACAGGGATGTAAATTCCAAGAATTCGCTGCTGAAAAGATCGAAGCGCCTGGCGAAACGGATCAGGGTCGGCGACAAAATCTACGTCATCAAAAAGAAATCCAGAATCCTCGCCGTGGAAAAGAAATCAGGCAAAGAAGTCATTGTCACGACCTGCGGTTTCGATAACGAAAATGAGCGGCTCGAAGGGGAGCTGCAAAGCCTCCCGGAAGGGATAAAGGTTTGCTACCGGCTGGAGAACGGTATTTTCTCGCCGGAGGAAACCGACTGGTTAGCTGGTGAAAACTTCCGTTTTTTAGGAATAACCGAGGTTGAGGAATATGTAGAGGAATAATCCCTGTCAAGCCCGCGTCACCACCGCATGCGGTTTCCCCAGGCGAACAATAAGAAATTACCGGAGAGAGGTCATACACAATGCTTAAGCGAAATGAATCCCCCTATATCTCCCATGTTTTGTTTGCACCAATGATCGTAAGGGCGAAAAAAAATCATGTTCAGACAATAACAGCGCGGCAATCAAAGACAGATTGAAGAGCATTGTGAACGAGAATGGCTGGAAGGAAAAAGTCAGAATTTCCACTTCAGGATGCATGGGTCTTTGTGCCAACGGGCCGAATGTGATCATTTACCCGCAAAAGATCTGGTTTTCTGAAGTTTCGCCTGATGACGTTGATGAAATCGTCTCAGCCATCGAAAGAATTGTCACCGGCTCCTGATACCGCCAGGGGACAACGTTTAAGCAGAGAAAATGACTATCAAACAAGCCCTGTCAAAATCAGAAATCGATGAGGTACGCAAGCTGTTCGGCGAGTACGAGGCGTTCCTGAATGTCGATCTGTGTTTTCAAGGCTTCACCGAGGAACTTGCCGGTTTGCCGGGCAAATACTCGCGGCCGGACGGGGACCTGCTCATCGGCCTTGACGGGGAGCGAATCGTCGGCTGCGTTGCGGTGCGCAGGCTTGAAGACAACGTCTGCGAAATGAAGCGCCTTTTTGTCAGACCCGAGGCAAGAGGGACGAGGCTGGGCAGAAGGCTGGCCGAGGAGATTATTGTCATCGCCCGACAACTTGGCTACACGCTGATGCGGCTCGACACTCTCGAAAGGCTCACAGAAGCCATACATCTTTATGAAGCGCTCGGCTTCAGAAGAACCGCGCCCTATTACGAGAATCCACTTTCCGGTGTTGTATACTTGGAGCTGGACCTAAGCGAAAGATGAATGCGGCAGGGGGGATGCAGATGTGATCTCGATAAGCCGATAATGTCCATCAACAGAATATTTTGAGCATTCCAACGGAGGTTTTGTGAAAAAGTACGTACGTTACATCATGCTGATATCCTTATGCGCAGCACTCGCGTTACTCTCTGGCTGCGCATCAAAATTCACAGAAATTCAAAGCAGCCCACCCGCCAAGTATGAATCCTTGGGCAGGGTCACAGGTACCGCCAGCGGCTCGATCGGCGTCCTCAGTACCGCCTACAATGTCATCCCGATGGGACTCAATTCCCGGGTAGAACGCGCCTATCAAGACGCTCTGGCAAAAGCGCCCGGCGCAACAGACCTGATCAACGTCACCTATCAGGAGTCCTGGTTTTGGTGGATCATCGGGACGGCCAGAACTGTTACAATTTCCGGTGAAGCGATAAAGGAATTGCCATGACCTTAAAGAAAATCACAATTCTCGTTGTTGCTCTGAGCGCTTTTGTTCTGGCGGGCTGTGCAGGCAAACCGGTCACTTTTCAGAACGTCACCCCGGATACAGACCGTACAGCATTCAACTTTGAAAATGGCCGCGAAATTTCCGCATCTGCGAGCGGTTTACAGCTATTGCTGCTGATCCCGATCAGCATCAACGACCGTCAGGAGCGGGCCTACGAACTGCTCAGAGCTCAGGCCGGCGGCGACTACATTTCAGATATCAAAATTCAGGAATCATGGTCCTGGGCATTTGTCGGAACGGTCTATAAAACAACCATCAAGGCAAAAGCCTACCCAAGGAAAGCACAGTAGCTTTAATCGAGCACAGGGCCATGACTTCCATGGCCCCGTGCTTTGCCATTAGCTCAGAATTCACCAGGTCACAAAGCCAAGACATTCAGCAGGATCAGCTTCAGGACATGCATGAAAGAGACATTAAAAGCGCTCGGCCAAAACCTGAAGAATGAAATAACCGTCTACCGGTTATTGGCCAAAGACAAGAGGGTGCCGAAGATCTCCAAGGCCCTGCTGGCAATCGCCGTATTTTACTTTTTCCTCCCCTTTGACCTCATTCCGGACTTCATCCCGGTCATCGGCCACCTTGATGATCTGATCCTTATCCCGCTGCTGATCTACCTGGCGCTCAGGTTCATTCCAGCTGAGCTCATTGCAGAGGCCAGGCAAATCAGTAAAAACGGCTAGCCATTCTGCCAACGCGAATGGATAATTGCAGACAAGGGCAGGACGCCCTGAATGACGTCTCTTTATCCGGCTATCTGAACACCGTGCTGATCAGATAACCCGTATAGCCCAGGTAACAAACCAGCAACACCGCCCCCTCGATACGATTGATACGCCCAAGCCCCCGGAAGCCATAGCCGATGACGAACAGCGACAGAGTCAGTGCGGCCATCACAAGCATGTCCCTTTTGAAGACTTCCGGACCAATCTCCAGCGGATGAATAGCACCGGCGATTCCCACCACCGCCAGGGTATTGAACAGATTGGATCCCAGGACATTGCCCAGGGCGATGTCGTGTTCCCCCTTGCGGGTGGCGATCACCGACGAGGCAAGTTCCGGCAGCGAGGTTCCCACCGCGACGATGGTCAGGCCGATAATCAGATCGCTGACACCAAATTCGTGAGCTATTTCCACCGCGCCCCAGACCAGGATGCGCGAACTCACGATAAGCAGCACCAGGCCCACCACCAGCCAGAAAAGCGCACGTTTGATCGGCATGGCGCTGACCTCCAGCTCCTGCTCCATCTCGCCTCCCAGCGAATCCTCTTTTTTTCTCAGCCCTTGCCAGATGGTCCAGATCATCAGTCCACAGAAGACAACAAGCAGCAAAACAGCATCAAGCCGGGTAATGTCTCCATCCAGAAGTTGCCATGCCGCCAGCATGGTCACAACCGTGAGAATGGGTAACTCCTTGCGTAATACCTGCGAATGTACGGCAATGGGACTGATCAGCGCCGTGATTCCCAGAATCAGGGCGATATTGGAGATGTTCGAACCGTAAGCATTGCCCAGAGCAATACCCGGATTCCCCTGAGATGCGGCCAGCATAGAAACCACCATCTCAGGTGCGGAGGTGCCGAATCCGACAATCACCATGCCGATCAACAGCGACGGCATGCCAAAATGACGTGCGGTAGAGGCTGATCCCTCCACAAAGCGATCTGCGCTCCAGACCAAAAGCACAAGACCAAAAATTACTGCGACAGATGCAAGTATCATAAGCTCAGGTACGCCTCTTCATTTAGGAAAACAGCCGGGCAAATTCAGCTCATTCTAGCATGCCGTCACAGCCTGGAATATCGCTTTCGTGCTGTCTTTCCCGCAAGGAGCCTTGCCTTCTTGGGCGTAACCGGCAAACGGCTCTGTTTCTTATGTCTAATCAATCAGAATACATCAACTGATGATTATTTGGGGTTGGCGGGTATAATAGAGTCATCTGGTACATCATTGCTTTCAGCCACCATGACGGGAGAGGCGAATTTATGTATGAACAGATGAAAAAGCTGCTGTTTCTTTGCTCTGCTGCCTTGCTGATCTTTATCTGCTCCTGCGCACCAATACCCGTCACTTCGCCTGAAAAAAACAATCTCTCTGCCTATGTAGTTGCCGATGAGGGGACACTGCTGAGCCGATATGCACCGATCTTTATCATTGAGAATGATCAGCGGCCGTACAACCGGATCGGCACCCCCCTGGCGGAGATCGGTGACGATGGTAAGGAAGTCATCTCTGTCAGCCCAGTACAGGCGACGCTCTATACCCGGATCGACAGCTTTACGACCGACAAGGGCTCTTTCACCAATCTGCTCTACCGCATCCACTTCGAACAGATCCCCGGCGGCCTGATGCCCTTTTACCTGGGACAGGGAAAGAACATCGGACTGCTGGTCATTGTCACCCTCGACAGCCGGAACCGACCGCTCCTCTATACCTCGCTGCATACCTGCGGCTGCTACCTGGCCTTTGTCCCGACATCTGAACTGCCGGAGGATTATTTCCCCGCCAACTGGAACAGGGCACGGCAAGAGGTCTATGGCGAAGAGTTGCCGGGGCTTCTCGACTTCGGCGAATCAGCTGCGGACAGACGCAAAGTGCTGATCCTGCTCAGGGACGCCACCCACCGGGTCAAGGATCTGTGGCTCTCTTCTCCTGAAGCTCTGAATCAGTACCATTTGCTTCCCATTCAGACCCGGCCCTTTGAGGCCCTGGAAGCACTGCCGCTGGAAAACCGGACGACCTCCTTCTATGAAACCTCCGGACCGCGCAGCGGGTACGTCAAAGGCAGCCACAAAATCATGGAACGGCTGCTGATGAGCTGGTGGGCTCTGGACTGGAGAATCGGGGAGGACAAAAAACTTGGCAAAAATACCAGTGACGGAATCCTCTTCTACACCAGCCTGAAACCCTGGAACAGGCAAGAGTCTGATCTGCGCGATTTTGCCGGATTCCTGAAATTCTGGGGCTGGAATTTTTCCTCGCAATAATCATATATTCAGGCTCAAATACGCTCGTAACAATACTTCGGCAGATTATGAAAGGTCTGAACAGACTTGATCATCTTTCTCTGAGGAGTAACCAAGCCATGACCAAAAATCGTGTCTGTCCTGTTGAACGGGCAGGATCACTGGATAACAGCTGGCGCAGATGGTTTCAGAACCCGCAGAAGATTCTCAAACCCTACCTGCGCCAGGGGATGACAGTCCTTGATGTCGGCTGTGGACCGGGGTTCTTTTCCCTCGCCATGGCTGAAATGGTTGGCAAATCGGGCAGGGTTATCGCCGTCGACCTGCAGCAGGGGATGTTGGATAAATTGCAGGCGAAGCTTAGCGGAACCCAACTTGAAAAGCGTGTCCAGCTTCATCTCTCGGCTGACGACAGACTGGGTGTCACTGAGCCGGTTGATTTTGCCCTGCTTTTTTACATGGTTCATGAAGTTCCCGATAAAGCGTCTTTTTTTGCAGAGCTGTACTCTATTTTGAAGGCAGAAAGTTCAGCCCTTCTGGTTGAACCGCCCTTTCATGTGTCGGACCCGGCATTCCAGAAAACCTTGCAGCTCGCAACGAGCGGGGGCTTTTCTGTCTCGGCTGGTCCGAAAATGTTTCTGCACAAGACAGCGTTGTTATTGAAGCAGTAACCTCCAGCAAATCAATCAACCTGATATTTATTTTCTTATCTATTGATGGCAAAACAGGGAGGGGAGTCCAATGTCAACACAGGGTATTCTGATCAGAGATGAAAGAACTGCCGATCATGCCGCTATCTCTGCTGTGACAATCGCAGCTTTCGCAACTCAGGAGATCAGCAATCACACGGAACAATTTGTCATCGAGGCCTTGAGAACCGCCCAGGCCCTGTCAATTTCACTGGTTGCTGAGATCAACGAACGTATCGTCGGGCACATTGCCTTTTCGCCGGTCACCATGTCGGACGGCAGCACAGGCTGGTACGGCCTTGGCCCTGTTTCGATACATCCTGATTTTCAGCACAAGGGGATCGGCAAGACACTGATCCGCGAAGGGCTGTCACGGTTGATGAACACGGGCGCCAAGGGCTGCTGCCTGGTCGGTCATCCTGAATATTATCGGCAGTTTGGATTTGAAAATGCGGCAGCTTTGACCCTGGAGGGCGTTCCCCCGGAGGTCTTTTTTGTTTTGTCATTCAACGGACAGATCCCACAAGGAACTGTCACCTTTTCTGATGCATTCAAGACAAGGGGGCCGGTTGAATCATGATCAACGAAATTCGCTCCGCCCTGCGGGAGGCTGGCGATGAAGAAAAGGCCGCACAACTGCAGCGTTTTTTAAAACCGGCCCCGGCGAATACGGTGCAGGGGACCTGTTTATCGGCGTCCGGGTTCCGGCAACGCGCCGCGTAGCGAAAAAATTTCACCAGTTGCCGCTGGAAGATACCTTGAGCCTGCTCCGTTCGGAAGTTCATGAGGAACGACTGCTCGCCCTGATCCTTATGACCCAGAAATTTCGCAAGGGCTCTGCCGTGCAGCAGGCAGAGATCGTCTCTATCTGGAGAATGTCGGAACACTGGTCTTCGTGTATTTCCGTGACCCTGAAGGGAATATTGTCGAGATTCAATCGTGGAGATAGACAAGTTCTGCTCCCAGGGCTGCCCTTGTTCAAACGCCTGGGTTTCAAGTAGAATTTAATCTACAGACTCCTTCAATCGAAGGTTAGAACCTCAAGGACACCAATGAATAAACAACTCATCACAAATATCAGACCTCTCGGTTTCACCTGGCAGACCCAGGACCCCTTTCTGTTCTGCGTGCATCATCAGGACAGTTATCCTGCTGGCACTGGCGAAATGGGACCTGACCCGGCGCTTCTCAAAGGCCGCCAGATCGGCCAGGATTTCACCCCCAAAGACGGTTGGCGCATGTACCACGGTGATACGGTTCCGGGCTTTCCCGAGCACCCGCACAGGGGATTTGAGACGGTCACTGTTGTTCTCGAGGGATTTGTCGATCATTCCGACTCGCACGGCGCGGCCGGCCGCTACGGGGTAGGGGACGTGCAGTGGATGACGGCCGGCTCCGGCCTGCAACACGCCGAGATGTTCCCTCTGATTCACCGGGACAGGCCGAACCCGCTGGAACTGTTCCAGATCTGGCTCAACCTGCCGGGCAGAAGCAAATTTGTCGAACCGCACTACAAGATGCTCTGGGCCGAGGATATCCCCACCCGCCGGGAGCTGGATCCAAGCGGCAAAGAGATCGCGGTTACCATCATTGCCGGACAGCTGCATGAGGTCAAAGCCCCGGCCCCGGCGCCCGATTCCTGGGCGGAGGATTCCGCCAACGAGGTAGCGATCTGGCTGATTCAACTCGAAGCCGGCGCCACATGGACCCTTCCGCCTTGCTCACCGGAGATCCACCGTTCGCTCTATTTTTACCGGGGGGATTCTCTCAAGCTTGCCGGCATTAACCTTGATCACTACCACTCAGCGGATATCGTTGCTGGACAGTCCGTACCTCTGGAAAACGGCCAGGAAACGACGTTTCTGCTTCTGCTCCAGGGGAAACCGATCGCTGAGCCGGTGGAGCAGCACGGTCCCTTCGTCATGAACAGCAAGGAGGAGATCAACCAGGCGATCGCCGATTACCGGACGACCCGCTTCGGTGGCTGGCCCTGGCCGCGACCTGACCATATCCACCCCAGAGAAAGCGGCCGCTTCGCACTCTACGCCGACGGGCGCAGAGAAGAGAAGTGACCTCGGCTGGTGATTTTTTATCTCTGATTCATCGCCAGCCATCGATCCTCATGTAAACTTATATCTGATGCGTCACGTTGTGTGTCTTTCAAAAATGCCGGTCGAGTGACACCTACCGTTCACCGGGAGTGCAGCCATGTCACAGTTTATAGATAAGGCAAAAATCGCTGAGCTGAATTGTGAAATCGAATCGTTACGCCATGAATTACAGAATCAGAATAAAGAACTTGAAGACCTCAAGGAAAAAAATTCAGAGGATATAACGGAACTGGAGTGGGAAGTCAGTGACTACAGACAGCATGAAGCGGTCGACTATGAACAACGGGTCGAAACGATCAACAAAGAATTGGAGAACAGCAAAAACAAGGAAAACCCGGTGGAACAGTTCCTTGCGACTTTAGAACTGGACGATGCCGCTTCAGTTGCAGCAACCATCGATCAATATTACCGGAAAAAGCAGCAACCCCGGTTGGTCATTGTCTTTCTGCTCGGCATTCTGGTTCCGCTGGCCGTCTGGTTTATCAATGATTTTGCCAGTAACGATCAGTCCTACGGGACGATCTTCAGACAACTTATCGACAACCTTGCAAAATTCATCAGCAGCTGAATCCGCCGGGAGGAAAACCCTCACTCAACCCCGTCACACAACCGCTGCTATCAACCCTGGTTTTCCAGCAGTGCCAGTTCGGAATTCAGCGCAGCCAGTTCAGCCTGTTTGCTCTGCAGTTCCTGTCGCGCTTCGTCACTGCTCAGCGCTTCCGCTGATAGCGATGCGATTTCACTTTCCAGGGCGCTGATCTCCGCTTCAAGCTCTTCAATGCTGCTGTCATCGCTTGCGGTGGCACTGCCGCTGGAACCCTGGATCATTGCCGACTGGCTACCGGTATCCAAATTGGAAGATTCACTCTGCCCTGCCTCCTGAAGGGTCAGACTGGCCGCTTCATCCGAAATCGTCACCGTATCGCCAAAGCTGGTCTGGGTTGTTGTACTGTCAATGCTCTCTGCCTGACGGTTCCGCACCGTTGTCTGCGCGACCGTATAAAGACTGCTGCTGACTGAATTAATATCCATTCTGGCCTCCATCATTTTTTGATTATAAAGCAGAATCGAATTATTTTTCAGTGTGTTACAAAGACAATACAAAAAAATCCCCATCGTCAGAGGGGGATTTTTTATCTTCTAACTTTTTGAGACCTGTCTCTACTTCTTCCCTGATTCTTCCGGGTTCTGCTTCTTTTTCTGCTCGCCGTCACGCGGGAGCTCACAGGCACCAGACATTCAGGTCTGAACTCCCAGTCTGGGGAGGATAAAACGGTTCAGAACATACCAGACGACGACAAAGCCGATGATGTAAAGCCATTCCATAAGTCGTTACCTTTCTGAAAGACTTACTCAGTGTAACCGCTGCACGAAAAATAATCAATAATATATATTTTTATATGTTTTGTGGCAGCTCCATACTCACTGAAAGACCACCGCTTTCGTGATTTTCAGCCTTGATTCTGCCTCTATGCAGTACCACGGCACGCTTGGCGATCGCCAGGCCGATGCCGGTTCCGCCGCTCTGCCGGTCACGTGCATCGGCGACCCGGTAAAAGGGTTCGAACAGCTTGTCGAGTGAGTCCTCGGGCACACCCGGCCCTTGATCATCGACGCTGATATGCACAACAGCGTCCTGCTGGCGCAGACTGACCCTGACGACACCCTGTTCGGCGGAGTATTTGACCGCGTTGCGGATCACGTTCTCAATGGCGTGAGCGAGCAGGTCTTCCGAACCGTTCAAAAGCACCTGATCCGGGGCATCCAATTCGACCCGACAGTTGTGCTTCTGGGCTTCATAGCTGGCATCCTGAACGAGTCTATCGAGCAGACCGGACAGATCGAAAAGCTCAAACTTGTACTGCGCCGCGCCGCTTTCGAGACGGGTCAGGCTGAGCAGCTGACCGATCATCTCGTTCATCCGCTCGGCTTCACATTCGATCCGTTCCAGGGCCTTGGCCTGGGTTTCCGGCTTGCCCTGCTGACGAGCCAGCTCCAGAGCGACGCCAAGCCTGGCCAGCGGCGACCTGAGCTCATGGGAGATATCCCTGAGCAGTTGCTTCTGACCGGCGACCAGATCTTCGATCTTGGTCGCCATATCATCGAAATCGTGAGCCAGACCGGCCAGTTCCTGAGAACCTTTGATCTGACCGCCGATGCGAATCGACAGGTCGCCGGCAGCAAATTTCCGGGTGGCCTGACGCAAACGGCCAATCGGCGCTGTCAGAGAACGGGCCAGAACAAAACAGATCAGCGCAGAAATGATCAGTAGCAGCAGAAGCTGCCAACCGAGAAAACCATGAGTGACCTCTTTGGCAATATTCGCCGGCGCCGGACGGTCAGGCAGGCTCAGAGCGACAACATAGGTCTGCCCCGAATCCGCCTGAATCACCGTTGCCAGACTTTGCATGCCGTGCATCCCCATGTTCGGCATCACCAGTTCACCGCTGCTCAAGGCCCGCTTGACAATCCGTGACATGCGGAAATGAGGCTGGCGTTCAGCGGAGAGCGGTTCCCCGTATTGATCAAAGAGGGCCAACAAAATCCCGGTTCTGCGCCGCACCCTGTCGGTATAATCATCAAGAGCTCTGATGCCGGCATTCTCATAGGCACGGATCGCATCACGGCCATATTCGGTAACAGCGCGCTGGGCAAAATCCTGATTGGCCAAGGATGGAAACTGCTGGTTGCGCAAATAGGTCAGAACCACCGTTATCCCGGCAACAAGCAGGATGATCAGCAGAAAATAAAGGAATATCTTGAAAAACAGGCTGCGCATCAGGTTTCCTTATCCGGCAGACAGTAGATATAGCCAACCCCGCGGACAGTGCGGATCAGGTCGGTATCGGTGTCGCTTTTTCCCTTGCCAAGTTTCTTACGCAGAGCGCTGACATGGACATCGATACTCCGGTCATAGGCCGACAATCTGCGACCGAGAACCTTCTCCGTCAGCTCATCACGGCTGATAACCTCACCGGCCTGGGCCATCAGCTCTTCCAGCAGGTTAAACTCGACCGAAGTCAGATCGACGACCTTTCCGTCCCGCTTGACCGTCCGGTTGGTCGTCGACAGAACGACATCGCCGATCTTTCGCTCCGTGGCTTTCTTGTCTGCGTCAGGCGTACTCTCAGTGTTTTCAAGGCGACGATGAACCGCACGGATGCGAGCCACCAGTTCGCGGGGATTGAAAGGCTTCGGCAGATAATCGTCCGCGCCCATCTCCAGGCCGACAATCCGGTCGATATCGTCTCCCCGGGCAGTGAGCATGATCACCGGTACCTTGCTCGACTCACGAATCTTCCTTAAGACATCAAAACCATTCATCCCCGGCAACATGACATCCAGAATAATCAGGGAATAGGTGCCGGCCAGAGCACGCTCCGCCCCCTGTTCACCCTGATGCACGGCAGCGATGGAAAAGCCTTCGTTACTCAGGTAATCGGTCAGCAGTTCGCAGAGTTCATTATCGTCATCAATAATCAGAATTTGATCCATCGTATTTACCTCGCGTTATTTGGACATTTTAGCCTGACCGATACGCCTGTGCTGTAAAGAAATGTAAAGCAAGTCCCTGAAATTACGTCTTAACACAACTTTACAAAACCTCACAGCACTTTACCCCCCCTTAAGATCTTTTGCTCTATAGTCTGATCATCACAACGACGTTGCTATTACGCAAAGGAGAAAAAAATGAACAAGAAGATTATGATCCCGACTTTGATCTGCAGTGCTCTTTTAATTACCACAAGTGCTTTCGCCTGGGGCGGACCTAGGGACGGACGCGGCTGTGATACTTTCGGACCAGGTGTTCGCGGCCAACAAGCGAAAGTCATAACAGCAGAGCAGCATCAGCAGATGGTTCAGCAGCGTGTCGAACGCCAGGCTGTCCTGCTTGATCTCAGTGACAAGCAGAAAGAAC
The DNA here is from genome assembly GCA_963676795.2 of Geopsychrobacteraceae bacterium. Taxonomy (GTDB): domain Bacteria; phylum Desulfobacterota; class Desulfuromonadia; order Desulfuromonadales; family Geopsychrobacteraceae. Next base: position 297,072 of record CAXXTB010000001.1, read on the forward strand.
AGCTGACCAAACTGCACAATGATCAATTTACCCAGCGCCAGGAAATGCGCACCAAGATGCAGGCAAGCAGAGATGCTCTCACCGCTTATCGCCTGAACGATAACTTCAAAGAGTCCGAGTTCCGTAAACTGGCTGAACAGCAGGCTGATCTGAGAACCGACATGATGGTACAAGGCGCCAAATTCCAACAGCAGCTTAAAGACGTTCTGACTCCAGAACAACAGGCGAAAGCCGAAAAACTGCAGGCAATGAATGGTCCTGGAAAAGGCCAGCGCGGCGGCAAAGGGATCTCCCCCAACAGCAACTGCCCTGCATCAGGTTATGGCCAAGGCCATCAGGGTAAAGGCCAGCGTGGTTGGATGTAAGGCAGCCATAACATAAACCTCCTCATCTCCCCCTAACTCCCAAACAAAACGGGCTTCCATCCGGAAGCCCGTTTTGTTTACTGAACACTGTATCCCCGTGCTTCAAGGCAGGCTTTCATAGCCCGGTTGTAGTCAGCCCTGCGACTCGCATTCTCTTCAGCGGCAACCCCGCCGCCGGGCAAGGTCGGGTCAAAGCCGCTCTGCTGGCTGGCCCAGCTGTGACACTCGTAGCGATCGGTCGCCTGTTTCTGCTCACTCTGCCCCTGTTTCGGATAGATAAACAGGCGTCCCGGCTGAGTCGCCTCTTCAACGACCTCCTGCTGAGGCGGCGGTGCGCTCACAACATAGACGCTGCGCCGCGGCGCCCAGGTGTAGTAGGTTCCTCCAGCGTAGTAGTAGGGGATGCCACCGACCCAGATCGTGGTATAGTGGGCTGGCAGAAAAGTGACCGTCAGGCCGATTGGCGGTGCGATGACCTGAAAACCCAGCCCTGAAAACAGGTACCAGGCCCCGCCGTAAAAGAAATAATCGCGATCATGGTAGTGAACGACCCTGTGCTCTGGCGGCAGGGTCTTGTAGTGAACTCCCTGCGGCGGGTAGTAACGGTTGTGCTGATAACGATCGTCCAGCTTGTAGCCTTTGCGCTGATAGTAGCTGGAATCCTGGCGTTCCTGCGGTTCCGGCCGGCTATTCGCCTTTGCCGCCCCCTTCAAGGTCCATGGTTCGTTCTGGGCAAAGGCAGGCAGGCCAGGGGTCAGCCAGGCAAACACCAGTAGCAGGACAAACATTCTGAGTATCTTCATCTTTTTATCTCCCGGCTCGAAAGCCCGTTACCTGACATCGTAACCACGCCCGCCCAGACAGGCCTTGAGGGCCCGCCGATAGTCTTCCGCCCGGCGTTCCAGAGCGGCGGGTCCGCGGTTCAGGTTCTGCTGGTAATAGAATTCAACCTGTTCCCTGTTGGCCGCGTCAGCGGTCGCGCCGATGAATGCACCGATCAGAGCCCCGACAACCGCTCTGCCGAAGGAATCTCCGGGAGGGCCGCTGGCCGCACCGATCATCGCTCCGGCCACAGCGCCACCGGCGGTGTATTGGCCGGTAGATGGTTGAGGAACGACCCTGACCCGCTGGTGAGGTGCCAGATAAGACATGCTCGGATCGAAACCGCTCTGATCGCTGGCCCAGAGGGAACATTCATAACGGTCGCGTTCCTGCTGTTCCAACCCTTGGCCCTGCAGTGGATAGGCGTAAACCGTCAACTGTTGTGAAATAGGCGGGTCGGCTTCGACGACCTGGCGCTGTGAAGGAGCACAGGCTCCCAGAAGAAGGGCACTGCAGAGCAGGCTGAACATAAGCCCCGGGATCTTTGATCTGCTGTTCATGGTCTGCCTCTTTTTTCGTCAACTTGGTCATTTCCGATTATTCAATTATACATGATCCATAGCGGTTCAGGCCGAATGCAATTGTGTAACAGATCTTCTCGGATTGATAAGAAAACCGGACACAAATACAGGCAGCTCTAACCGGGTATTTTTTTCATTAAAATGCCGATCAGATCTTCCAATCCCTTGCCAGGGTGCTATAATCCCGGGAAGCATAATACAGGGGGAAAACCCTTGTGACGGGGCAGAACATTTGGTGGGTCCCGGACGATCGATTGACTAAGGAGAGGTTTTATGCGTGTAACTGTAGTTCTGTTTGCTCTGTTGACCCTGATAACAACATCGGCTTTTGCTGCGACATTCGATATCGGCTTCAATGACAATTCTTTTCAGCTCGGTGCTGAAGTTCCCCTGCGTAATGACAGCTACGGAAGTTCAACCGGCAATGCCCGTTTCCTGTTCAATGGTGATGAGGAAACCAAACTGGCCAGCGTCGGCTTCGATTTCACCGGCCAGCCGGGCAACGTTCCGGGCCTGAGTGTCGGCGTCGGGACAAAACTCTATTACGGCGAAACCGATCCGGATACCGACTTCATCAATATGGGAATCGGACTGCGTGCCGACTACACCATTCCACAACTCCAGGGGCTTGGGACTTCGGCAAAACTCTATTATGCGCCACAGGTCTTTTCCGGGTACGATTCGGAAGGATTGCTAGAAACCCAGCTCAACCTGACCTATGCCATCATTCCCAAGGTCAAGGTGTTCCTCGGCTATCAGAATATCCAGCTTGATCTTGACGGCGGGGAAGAATGGACCATCGATGAGGGGATTAGAATCGGCTTCATCGGCACCTTCTGAAACAACTGAAAATTGCCCAAAACGACCTGCCCGCTACATGGCAGGTCGTTTTTTTATTGTTCAGAACAGCAGCACCGGACAGCGGACATTGTGCAAAACATAATTGGCGACCGAACCGAAAACAACGTCGCGAATCTCACCGCGCCCGGCCTTGCGGCCGATGATGAGCAGCTCAAACGCTTCCTCATTGGCTATCTTGGGAATCAGCAGTCGCGGCGCCCCGAACTCCAGCCTCTTTTCGATGGCGAAGCCAGCCTGTTCAAGGCTTCCAGCCAGATCACCGAGCCTTTTGCGGGCAGCTTTCTCAGCGTTTTCACGGACCATCTCGATCTGAAAGTCCGGTATCATCCGGTAAGCCAGCTGATCATCGATGATGTGCAGCAAGACCAGCCTGCCGGGCAAACGTTCCCGGTATCTGATGATGTCCTCGACCGTTTTAAGAGTGGTTGGTGAGTCGTTCACCGGCACAAGAATTTTGGCGTCCATGCTCAACTCCTCAATGACAACAGGATTGAAACAGCACTTAGTGGGACGTTAAAGTTGTTCAGTAACCGGGGTATAGATGCCCTCAAGGCTGCATTCCTCATCCTCAAACTTGAGGGTCCCGGTTCCATCCTCTTCGACAATCAGGCGGATTTCCGTTCCCTCTGCAGAAGCCAGACAGCTGCCGGTCAGCAGAGCAGCCTCTTTTCCGTCAACGGTATACCAGTTGTCATCCGCCCTGGTGACAACAATCCGGTACTCATCTGCGGCGAGAGAACTTTTTCCGTAAAGCATCTGCACATCGCAGCTGGTTTCGTTGTTGCTGAACCTGATCTTGCCGCTACTTCCCTGAATTGAAAGCAGCGCTTCGCTTGTTCCAACATCGACAAAACAGTATGAGGTCCAGATGTAGGTATCCTGGTCACTCATCTTGAACAGATTCGCTCCCTGCTGGACGATCGTTATTTTGTACTCTCCAGCGAATACAGGTGTTGCCGTCAGAGCGACCAACAGAATCAGCTTCAGCATCAAGTTCATACATGTCTCCATATCGAGAAATCCGGCATTATATTTTTATCCGTTCACCATCCTGCACCAGGGGTGTTTCTATTTTATCAAGATTCTCAAGCATTTCAGGACCGGGGTGGGTCAGGACCAGGCGCTGGCATTCCAGGCGCTGGCGTTGCGCCATCAAGGTCAGATAATCCATGTGCGAAGGGAGAGGAGAAGAATAATTGAGACACTCGCAGATCATCAGGTCGGCCCCCCGGGCCAACTCGACCAGGCTGTCGGTCCATTCACTATCGCCACTGTAAGCAACGCTACGCCCTGCGTAATCCAGCCTTAAACCAAAAACATCGGGACTCTGACCATGCCGGACCCTGACGCAGCCGAGTTCCGCGCCATCACCAAGCGGCAATTTTTCCTGCGGGTTGAGAATGCTGTAGGAGACCTCAAAGGCGAGGGGCTCGTCAAAAGTCCCTGAGTAAAGGACTTCACCAAGCAGATCAACCCTGCGCTGCAGATCCGCCGGACCGATGAGCCTGAGCGGCCGGGTTCTCCGGCTGACATATTTGCCCTCAAGCAGCAGGTATGGAATCCCGCCGAAATGGTCTCCGTGCAGATGGCTGATAACTACGGTATCGATCTCCGCCGGATCCAGTCCGCAGCGGCGCAAGCCGATCAGGCTGGATCCGCCGCAGTCAAAAAGAATCCGTCGATTGCCAAAACTCAGGTGGAAACAGCTGTAAAGACGTCCGCCATGTCCGAAGGCATTGCCGGTACCGACGGCGACCAGCGCGATTGTCTCTTTTGTCATCTCTTCCATGTCCGTAACTTTCAGAAACTCTGGCTATCTCAAACCAATTCCTGTTGCATTCGCAATTAGAACACATTAAATTATTTTTCTCACAGGCATATTTTACTCCAGAATGCCTTCCTCAGCCATCAACTGTTGACAGCTGGAGCCAAAATGCACGCGAAGACAAAAAACAAACGGCTGAAAAAAGAACTGAAGCTGAGGGACGTCTACGCGATAGCGACCGGCGCGACCTTGAGTGCCGGGTTTTTCCTGTTGCCGGGAATCGCGGCGACCAAGGCCGGGCCGGCCCTGGTGCTTGCCTACCTGATTGCCGCAATCCCCATGATTCCCGCCATGTTCAGCGTTATCGAACTGGCAACCGCCATGCCCCGCGCCGGGGGTGTCTACTATTTTCTCGACCGGGCCCTGGGTCCCTTTTTCGGCACTATCGGCGGCATCGGCACCTGGCTGGCCCTGATCCTCAAGGTTGCCTTCGCCCTGATCGGCATGGGTGCCTATATCTCCCTGTTTCTGCCCAGCCTGCCGATCGTTCCGGTCGCTCTGGGGATCGCTGTGCTACTCGGTGTCATCAATATTTTCGGCGCCAAAAAGAGCGGCCGCCTGCAGGTTTTCCTGGTCTTCGGCCTTCTGGCAATCCTCTTCATCTTCTTCCTCGAAGATATCCCCTACATCGATCTGTCCCATTTCAGCGGGTTTTTCGACAAAGGCTTTGATGCCATCATCTCGACCGCCGGTATGGTCTATATAAGCTATGTCGGTGTGACCAAGGTGGCCAGTCTTTCCGAAGAGGTTGAAAACCCCGAACGCAACATTCCGCGTGGCATGATCCTGTCGTTGAGCACAGCGCTGTTTATCTACCTGATCGGCACGCTGATTCTTGTCGCCCTGGTTCCGCCTGAGGAACTGGCCGGCAACCTGACCCCGGTGGCGACAGCCGCGCATTACGCCATGGGCCCCATCGGTGTCATCCTGCTCTCCGTGGCCGCCATGCTCGCCTTTATCTCGGTGGCCAATGCCGGGCTGATGAGTGCTTCACGCTACCCGCTGGCGATGAGCCGCGACCATCTGATTCCGCCGCGCTTCCGCAAGCTCGGCAAGTTCGGCACCCCGGTTCAGGGGATTCTACTGACCCTCGGCGTGATTATCATCATTCTGGTGCTACTCAACCCGATGCGCATCGCCAAACTGGCCAGCTCCTTCCAGCTGCTGATGTTTTCGCTGGTCTGTCTGGCGGTCATCGTCATGCGCGAAAGCCGTATCGATTCCTACGATCCCGGCTATCGATCCCCCTTCTATCCATGGATGCAGATCGCCGGCATGCTGCTGCCCTTCTACCTGATCTTCAAGATGGGCTGGCTGCCGACCCTGTTTACCATCGGCCTGATCGTTGCGGCGAGCCTCTGGTACTACTACTACGCTCGCCATCGGACCCGGCGCAACGGAGCGGTCTATCACGTCTTTGCCCGTCTCGGGCAACTCAAGTATCACGATCTCGATACGGAACTGCGCGGCATCCTGCGTGAAAAGGGGCTGCGCCAGGAGGATCCCTTCGATGATATCGTGTCGCGCAGTATGGTGCTTGATCTCGATCAGGAGAAGCAGTTCGAAAACCTGGTCAGACAGGTCGCCATGCTGCTGGCGGGAAAGATTGACATGTCGGCAGAGTCGATCAGCGAGCAGATCATGGACGGCACCCGCATCGGCGCTACCCCCGTAACCCGCGGCGTGGCTCTGCCGCATTTCCGCTGCGGAACGATTGAGCAGGCGGAAATGGTCCTGGTCAGAGCCAAGAAGGGCGTGACCATGACCCTCTACAATCCGCTTACCCACGAGGAAGAGGAAGAGGTCAAGGTCGGTGCGCTGTTCTTCCTGATCAGCCCGGAGAACGATCCGGCCCAGCATCTACGCATTCTGGCGCGGATCGCCGAACGGGTCGACGAGGAGAGCTTTGCCGCCGACTGGACCCTGGCCAGCAGTGATCATCAGCTCAGGCAATCGCTGTTGCAGGACGATCATTTCCTCGCCTTAGCCATCAGCCCGAACAACAGGACAAAGGTGCTCATCGGCAAGCCGCTGTTCGCCGCCGATATCCCCAAGGGCTGCCTGGTCGCCATGCTCCACCGCGATGGCCATTCCTTTGTTCCCGATGGAGGAACTGTCCTGCAGGATGGTGATCACATCACGGTTATCGGTAATCAGGAGGGGCTGTCTATTCTGAAGAAGCGCTACAGAAGTGCGCTTTGATAGCTACAGGCCCATGACGAATATCGGGCTTGTTTCAACTGATTTTCATCAAAACTCCGCAAAGCGGAGTTTTTCCGGTTCTGCGCGTTGTCAGCTGCTGGTGCATTGCTACGAAGTAACGAAGACTGATGTGAGACATATGAAAAGGGCGTTTTTTCCTCCTTTTGGGGCCTGGCCAAAAGGAGGGCGCCGTGCGGGGGCGCGACCCTGCGGTTTTGACTTTAATTACCAAAAATCAGAACCAGAACCGGCGGGTCTCGTCCCGCCAGACGACGTCCTTTCCTTTTAGCGAAAAGGAAAGGACGCAAAGGAAACGCTAACGTCAACGGCATTGTTAGCAGACGGTTTGCTGTTTCTCCGTAGGACTTGGGCTATAGAATTACTCGCGCTCGGACGATTCGCTACGCTCATCGACTCGCACAAGCGCAAAGCCGGAAGCTAAACTTCCGGCTTGATGGATCTCATATTAAAAAGCGAAGGCAGCTCATCGGAGCTGCCTTTTGATTGCAATACGAATTATTTCAGGTACTGCTTGGCGGAATCCGCCTGACTTGAATCGGGATACTCTTCAAGCAGCTTCTGCATGGTTGTTCTGGCGTTAGTCCCGTCGCCCAGAGCGTTGAAGGCCAGCCCCTGTTTGAGCAGCGCCGCCGGTGCTTTCGGATGCTTCGGGTACGTGCTGATCACATCCTGAAACTGGAGGATCGCCTGCTCGTACTTCTTCTCGCCGTAGTAGGCTTCACCGATCCAGTACAGCCCATTCACATGGAGATCATGTTTCGGATACTTGTCGATGAAAGATTCCAGCAGGGCGCGCCCTTCAGCGAATTTTTTCTGGTTACGGATCAGATCGAGGGCAGAGCTGTAAAGATCTTCCGGTGTTTCTGCAGCGACTGCCGGAGCGGAGGCAGCGGAGCTGCTGACTGGAGCTGCCGGCGCTGCCGCACGGGCCTGTTCCAGCTCATCGAGACGATTCGCCAGGGAGACCAGCTGCATGCCAAGATCGTCCTTGACGATCTGCAGTTCGTCAGCAACCGCATGGTTGGCCTGGCCCAGATCGTCGATCCGCCCATTGATCCCCTGAAATTCAACACGCATATTGTCGAGACCGGCCGTCAGTTCGGCAACCTGGCGCTCAAGCGTCACGCTGCCAAGGCTGCTCTGCTGGGCGGCATCGACCTTGGCCACTTCGAGCTTGGCCAGACGTCGCTTCATCTCCTCCAGATCCATCTGCATACGGACCTGATCCTGGGTTGGCGGCAGGCAACCGGCCAGAAGAAATACGACTGCTAACAGATATAGATAACGCATGATCAACTCCTGATACAAAAAAGGGCCGCACATATCTATGGGCGGCCCTTCACTGTGCTACTAAAGACTGTTAACGCTTGACCTTGAACTCGGCACGACGGTTCTGAGCGAAAGCGTCTTCGCTACGGGCCGGGTCGAGAGGCATCTCTTCACCGTAAGAGATGATGCTCAGACGCTCAGCAGCGACGCCGAGAGCAACCATGTAGTTCTTGGTAGCCAGAGCACGCTTCTGACCAAGGGCCAGGTTGTACTCGTCAGAACCGCGCTCATCGCAATGACCTTCGATGAGAACGTTCAGAGCCGGAGCAGCTCTGAGCAGAGAAGCATTTGCTGCCAGAGTCCGCTTGGCATTATCGGTCAGGACATATTGGTCAAAATCAAAATGAATACGTGCAAGACCTTTGGTTGCAGCCATTTCAGCGTTTCTTGCTTCAGCTTCAGCATCGTAGGTCACGTCCTGAACCTGTTGTTCAGTGACACCTGCCGGCTGCTGCTGTTGCATCTCAACCTGGGCAGGCTGTTCAACCATGGTTTCTTCAGCGACCGGCTTTTTGGCACAACCGGCTGCCAGCATGGTCAGAGCGAAAAGCAACACAACCAGATGGGTGACGGTAAGTCTCTTCATTTTTTACGACTCCTTTCGCATCTCGCGATCAGTATTTGATTTTCACTGCAAAAATTCGAGTCTTCATTATACCCAAGGTACTAACAAAAACAATATCAATTATTTACTACCAGAAATCACCAACTTGCCGACCAGGCCGGGTGGCTGTCCTGGGAGGTGCCGCTGGTGATCTGGCGGGCACCTGTACCATCGGCGCGCATGATCCAGATCGACTTGCGTCCCCCCTCATCCTGCGAATAGATCAGGAAGCGGCCATCCGGGCTCCAGCGTGGATGCTCCTTGCTCCCCTCGCCGAAGGTCAGCTGCCGTTCATCGCTGCCATCCGGCCGGATGGTAAAGATGTCAAAGTGACCGTTCATCAGCCGGGCAAAAGCGATCAGCTCCTGCTTCGGATTCCACGCCGGGGTCGCGTTGTATTTCCCTTCATAGGTCAGGCGCCGGACATCGAGGCTGTGGATATCGAGAATAAAGACATATGGGTTGCCAAGCCGGTCGGAAACGAAAGCGATCTCATTCCCTTTCGGGCTCCAGGACGGATCGACATCGATACTGTAATGATTGGTCAGCCGCTTGTGGATGGTGCCGTCGGTGCCGATCAGGTAGAGTTCCGAGTTGCCATCCCTGGACAGGGTCAGGGCAATCTCCCTGCCATCCGGACTGTAACGCCCGCCGATGTTCAGCCCCTCCTTGAGCGACAGACGCGATTCCCGGCCGGTATAGATCTCCTTACGGTAGAGATCCGGATTATTATTGGCATAGGAGGTGAAAATAACCTCTTTACGGTTGGGCGAGAAGTCCGGGTTGAGGACGATGGAATTGTGGCTGGTCATGCGCACCGGATTGTGACCGTCAACATCCATCAGGTAGAGCTCCTTGCGCCCCGTCGCCTTGGAGATGTAGGCAATCCGTTTGGCGAAGGGCCCCTGCTCACCGGTCAACTGTTGCAGAATCCGGTCGGCGAAGGTGTGGGCGATCAAACGGATATCGCTGATCTTTCCAGTGTACCTGTTACCGGTCAGCAGACGCTGGGAAACAACATCATAGAGACGCAGATCAACGGTGACATTATTCCCTGCGATCTGGTAGCCCCCCTTGATCAGGGTCTCGGCACCAAGGACACGCCACTGCTGAAAATCGACATCGCTGCTGCGCAGCCCAAGCCTTGCGGCATCGCCGAGAAAGGCCTGCGGGTTGACCAGGTCGAACAGACCGGACAGTTCGAGGTCCCCCTGCAGAGTCGTGTCGAACTCTGCGGCCAGCCCCGTCTGAGCGGCTCCCATCGGCAGCAGCCGGGTCAGGGCCAGCGGAATGGTCTGTTCACCGGGAGCGCTGATCTCAATGCGGGCCGCCTGGGTCGAGACTGCGGTCAGCATCAGCACCACAGCCAGAACAAGGGTTTTGATCTTTACTCTGTAGAAACTCATTGTCTGTCCAACATATCCTTCAGGTTAAAGATGACTTCAAACTCCGTCGCCTCGGGAAGCTCCTGGGGCAGCTGCCGGGACTTGGCAATCGCCCGGGTCAGTGACTCATCGAAGGCGTCGTTCCCCGATTTTTTGATGAATTTATAGTGCAGAAGAGTCCCCTGCCTGGAATAGCTCATCAGCACTTCGGCTTGCGGATTCCCGGCTGCCAGATACTTTGAGAAACTCCAGTTCTGCTGAATAAACTCCTGAACATAGGCGATTGCTGAAACCCCGGCCTCATCCCCTTTGCCGTCCGCCATCCCAACCGGAGCATCCTTGACCGGCGATTCAAGCCGGGTGTCCTGGGCCAGCTGCGCCTTGAGAGCCGCGATACGCTCCTGACGGGCCTGCTCCTGGGCCTTCTGTTCCTGGGCTTCACGCATCTTTTTCAGCCGGTCTGCCAGGTTGTCCTCTGCCGCCTTGCTCGGTCCGGCGGGTTCGGGCTTTGGCGCTGGTTTAGGCGCAGGCTTGACCGGTTCAGGTTTCGGTGCCGGTTTCGGCTTGGGCTGCGGCACAACCGGCTTGGGCTTGGGCGGAATCTTGACCGCTTCCGGTTTAGGCGCAGGAGTCGGTTTTGGAGCCGGTTTCGGTTGTGGCGCAGGCTTCGGCTTGGTCACAGTAGCTTCCGGTCGCCCGGCCTGGGGATTCTTGACGATCTTGTTGACCAGGTTGACCCGGTACACCGGTGGCTTCTCGACCTTGCGCTCGGGAAAGAACGGGGAATAATAGATGATCGGCACGAGCAGGTGGAGCAGCACCGAGATCACCAGCATCCGCTTGAGTCCCGGCTCGATCGCTGATCTGAGCTGTCGTATGCGCTGTTTGCGTGAAGCTTCCATCGGCTTGTTATCAGTCCTCAGGAAGTCGGGTCACCATACCGAGTTTTTCCACGCCGGCTTTTTTCACAGCGGCCATGACCTGCACGACCCGACCGTAGGGGACCTTTTCGTCCGCTTCGAGAAAGACCTCGCGGTCCGGCTTGGTTTTCAGGGCCTGTTGAATGACCGGGCCGAGCTTGTCGACCTGGTCGACTGTTGCCTTGCCAATCAGGATCTTGCCGTTGCTCTGCAGGGTCACGACCAGCGGCTCCTGCTGAGCCGGCAGGCCTGGAGCTTCGGCAACCTGCGGCAGATCGACCTCGACCCCCTGCTCAAGCATCGGAGCGGTGACCATGAAAATAATCAGCAGAACCAGCATGACGTCGACAAACGGCGTGACGTTGATCTGCGACAGGCTGCTGCGCCGGCCTCTGCCGGGCATCTCTGCGCCCATTTTCAGCCCCTCCGGTCCAGATGCTCGACGATGTTGAGGAATTCCTGGCTGAAGTTATCCATCTCGCCGATCAGCACATTGACCTTGTTGAGGAAGTGGTTGTAGCCCATGACCGCCGGGATCGCTGCAGCCAGGCCGATGGCGGTGGCGATCAGCGCTTCGGAGATACCGGGAGCGACAACGGCGAGCGATGCGCTGCCCGAGGCGCCGATGCCGTGAAAGGCGTCCATGATCCCCCAGACGGTACCGAACAGGCCGATGAAAGGCGCCGTCGAACCTGTCGTCGCCAAAAAGGTCAGATATTTTTCCAGGCGGTGGGTTTCCTGGGTCGTCGCCCGGCGCAGGGCGCGGTTGACGATCTCGGTCGTGCCCATCTTGGAAGAGAAATCACCCGGCTCATGCTGCTCGCCGGCTTTCTTCTTCAGCTGCAGCATCTCATGGTAACCTTCACGGAACAGAACAGCGAGGGGCGTGGAATTGAAATCCTTGATCCCCTGGCCGATCAGGTCGAAGCGCTTCTTGGTCCAGAAGAATTCGAGAAAACGATCCGATTCCTTGATCGCTTTCTGAATGATGGTGGCCTTGTAGAAGATGATGGCCCAGGAGACCAGGGAAAAGTAGACAAGTATCAACAGGACCAGCTTGACCACCGGTCCGGCATTCAGCACCAACTCAAACAAGGTATTTCTCCTTTTCAATTAATGAGGATTCGACAACCATCCTACATTCTTTCGAACAGGCCAGATTATCCGGCAGCTGCAATGAACTGTCAAGCCAACAAAGCATAGAGCTTCTCCTTGATGAACCTTGCTGTTTCTGACGCTGGACTGCGGTCGAGCAGTTCCGTCAAAGATTGATGATCATCCAGATCCGACCAGTTCTTGAGCAATTTCACAGTCAGATTCAATTGTTCTGCGAGTTCACAACTCTGCTGCAAGACCTCTGGGGTACTCCAGCTGACGTCGCAGAACAGTTCCGGGTGATGCGCGCTCAGGCCGATCAGATAATAGCCGCCATCTTCTGCCGGACCAAACACCACATCTCTGGAGCTGAGGCCCTCAAAAGCCTGATCCAGACAATCGAGCGGCAGGTCAGGCGTATCGCTGCCGATCAGCAGCACCTGCTCAACTCCCTCGCTGAACAGAACGCTGAAGGCATTGGTCATTCTTTCGCCAAGATCCTTTCCGTGCTGCGCCTGCAAGCGGACAGCGGGAAAGGCCTCAGCAAACCAGCATCGATCTCCGCTGTAAAAGATCACGGGCTGATATTCGCCGCGGGAAGCAACACGTGTCACCGTCTCACGCAAAGAAACCTGATAAAGATCTGCGGCAGATGGAAAATCGAGGGGAGGGCAGAGTCGGGTTTTGACCTGTCCGGCAACCGGCTGTTTGGCGAATATGCCAATAACCCGTTTTTCACCAGAATTTTCCGAAAACTTATCCACCTCGTCAACAGAGTTATCCACAGGCAGGCTCTAGGCTTCCTCGATCATGGCATAGGCTGAATGATTATGGATCGATTCAAAGTTCTCGCACTGCACCTTGAACCAGGTGATCTGCTTGATACTGCGCAGCTTTTCCGTCACCGCCCGGACCATATCCTCGACAAACATCGGGTTGTCATAGGCCTGTTCGGTGACCGCCTTTTCGTCTTCACGCTTGAGCAGCGGAAAGACCGGACAGCTGGAACAGGCTTCGACCCAGGCAATCAGGTCCTCGAGCCAGATATGCTCCTCGTAGCGGATCTGCACTGTCACCAGACTTCGCTGGTTATGGGCACCGCGCTCACTGATCTCCTTGGAACAGGGGCAGAGCGAGGTGACCGGAATCTGCGCCTCGAGGACAAAATCGTAGGCGTCGCCCAGGGTACCGAGCATCCGGCACTGGTAATCGAGCAGACTGCGGGCCCCTGAGACCGGGGCCTGTTTCTCGATGAAATAGGGGAACGACAGCTCCAGGTGAGCGCGTCCGGCGCCGAGCCGCTGTTTCATCTCGACCAGGATCGCTTCCAGGTTCTCGACGCTGATCTCGCCGTGGTAGAGGTTCAGAACCTCAATAAAGCGGCTCATGTGCGTCCCCTTGAAATGTTCCGGCAAATCGACGTACATGTTGACCCGGGCGACGGTATGCTGGCGTTCGTTGAGCTTGTCGAGCACAACGATCGGGTAGCGGATATCCTTGACCCCGACCTTGTCGATGGCGATGTTGCGCGTATCGCGGCTCTGCTGCATATCGGGCATCGCCGTTTTGCGCGGCTGTGACGACTTATCTGTTGGCATAGGGAACGGGATCCTCCAGGCCGGCTTCGGCAAAACCTTTGAGACGCAGACGACAGGAATCACACTCTCCGCAGGAGAGCCCTTCGGGCGTCGGGTCGTAACAGGAATGGGTCAGGGCGTAGTCGACACCGAGTGCAACCCCCTGCCTGATCGTCTCGGCTTTGGTCAGGTGAATCAGCGGCGTGTGAATCCTGTAGGGATCCCCTTCGACGCCGGCCTTGGTTGCCAGGTTGGCCATCTTTTCAAAGGCCTCGATAAACTCGGGACGGCAGTCGGGATAGCCGGAATAGTCGAGGGCGTTGACGCCGATGAAGATATCGGAGGCGCCGAGCACCTCGGCCCAGCCCAGGGCGAAGGAGAGGAAGATGGTGTTGCGCGCCGGCACGTAGGTGATCGGAATGGCGTCTTCCTCGACCCCGGTCTTGGGGACGTCGATATCGGCGGTCAGGGCGCTGCCGCCCATCTTGCGCAGGTCGATATCAACCACCATGTGATCCTTGGCGCCGATCAGCGGGGCATAATCCCTGGCCTTCTGCAATTCGACCGAGTGACGCTGACCGTAGGCGAAGCTTAGGGCGTAGGCCTCGAATCCCTGACTGCGGGCAATCGCCATACAGGTTGTCGAATCAAGCCCACCACTGTAGAGAACAACGGCTTTTTTCATCTAAAGAGTCCTTGATTAAAACAATTGCAAATCAAACATCCTGCGAGAATAGGCCGAACCCCTTCAAGGGTCAAGCCCAGAAGGGGCTTCGCATGTTAAGTTACGGTAAAATCGTCATTCATCCAAACTCCCGGCCTTTCAGAGCTGTTGCCCAAGCTCTGCCGTCATGCTATAAAAATCACTCTGTTTTCCAACCCGAAGCATGTACGGTTATAAATTCATATGAAAAGTCTGCTCAGATACCTGCTGTTCGCCTGCATCGGCCTGCCTCTGCTCGGTTGTGCCCTGCTGATCGGCGCCTACTTCTACGTCTCTTCGACACTCCCCAGGGTCGAAACTCTGTCCGACTACCGGCCGCCGCTGAGCACCCAGATCCGCGCCGACGACGGTCAGATCATCGCCGAATACTCGCGGGAACGGCGGATTCTCGTACCCTACGACAAAATCCCCAAAACCCTGATCCAGGCCTTTGTCTCTGCGGAAGATTCCAACTTCTTCAAGCATAAGGGGATCGATTTCATCTCGATCGCCCGAGCGGCCCTGAAAAACGTCAAGGCGGGTGGCATCGCCCAGGGGGGAAGTACCATCACCCAGCAGGTTGCCAAAAAGATGCTGCTGACCTCCGAGCGGACCTTCAGCCGTAAATTCAAGGAAGCGATCCTCGCCTGGCGTATGGAAAAACATCTGACCAAGGAAGAGATTCTCTATCTCTACCTCAACCAGATCTACCTCGGTCACCGCGCCTACGGCGTCGAGGCTGCGGCGCAGAACTACTTCGACAAGAATGTCGACCAGCTGACCCTCGCCGAATCGGCAATTCTCGCCGGTCTGCCCCAGGCCCCGAGCCGCTATTCCCCTTACAGCCACCTCGATCGCGCCAGGGAACGCCAGAAGTACGTGCTCGCCCGCATGGTCGAAGAAGGCTACATCACGCCGAACGAACGGCAACAGGCCCTGGTCCAGGAACTGACCATCAAGCCGCGCCTCAACAACCTGATGGATATCACCGCCTATTTCAATGAACAGGTGCGCCGTTACCTGGAGGAACGTTACGGCGAGGATATTCTCTACACCGGCGGACTGCAGGTCGAAACGACCATCAACCTGAAGATGCAGCAAGCCGCCGAAACGGCGGTCAAGGAGAACCTGAGAAATCACGACAAACGCCAGGGCTACCGCGGACCGGCTATCGTCCTCGACCAGCAGGCGCAGCAGGAATTCTTTGCCAACCAGCTGGAACAGTTTGAAAAAGATCCGCTGACCGCTGGCGGCTTCAGCCAGGCGGTGGTCACCGGCAGCGATGGCGATAACCTGTTGTGCCGGGTCGGCGACCAAAAGGGCGTTATTTCACTCAAGGAGAGCCGCTGGGCGGGGCCGATCGAAATCGTCGAGAACCCCGAGCTGGCATCGGGTAATATCGCCAGTGACGAAAGCAAGGAGCAGGCCGTCACTCATCTGCCGCTCGGTTCGGTCATCGATGTGCGCATTCTTGATCTCGCCAGCCAGCCGCTCAAACTGAGCCTCGAACAGGAACCGCTGGCCCAGAGCGCCCTGATTGCCGTCAACCCGCACAATGGCCAGATCAAGGCGATGGTCGGCGGATACGACTTCAACAAGAGCCAGTTCAACCGGGCGATTCAGGCCAGGCGTCTGCCCGGCTCGGCGATGAAACCGATCATCTACGCCGCAGCCCTCGACCACGGCTACACCCCGGCGAGCGTCATCCTCGACACGCCACTGATCTACGAAAACCTCAAGGAGGAAAACGGCGAGCAGGAGCTGGAGGAGTGGAAACCGAAAAACTACGAGAAGCATTTTTACGGCCCGACCAGCTTCAGGGAAGCGCTGACCCATTCGCGCAACGTCGTTACCATCAAGATCCTCGAGGATATCGGCATCCGTTATGCCGCCAATTACGCCAAGAAGCTGGGGATCACCACGCCGCTGCAGCGCGATCTGTCGATGGCTCTCGGCTCAACGGCCCTGACCCCGCTGGAACTGCTGAGCACCTACTCGGTGTTCGCCAACGGCGGTGTGCTGATCAAACCGACCTACATCACCCGCATCAGGGACCGTGACGGACGGATTCTCGAATCGGTCGATCCGGCCGATTTCCCCAACGGCATGGCGGCTGATCAGCACCTGATCGAGGCCGCGCCGCGCCGGGTCATCTCGCCGGAAACCGCCTACCTGATCACCAACGTCATGGAGAGTGTCGTGCAGAACGGAACCGGCCGCGGGGCACGGGCCATCGGTCGTCCTTCCGCCGGCAAGACCGGCACTACCAACGACCTCAAGGACGCCTGGTACATCGGCTACATTCCGCAGCTGGCCTGCGTCTCCTGGACCGGTTACGACCAGGAGCGCCCCTTGGGCAGCAAGGAGACCGGCGCCAGGGCGGCACTACCGGCCTGGGTCAGCTTCATGAAGGCCGCCAGCCAGCAATACCCGGTGGAAAACTTCCCGGTTCCGGATAGCATCGAATTCCACCCGATCAACCCCAAGGACGGATTGCTGGTCACCGAAACGGACAAACGGGCTTACATCGAAGCCTTTGCTCCGGGAACCGCGCCGACCCGCACCAGCGAAGATGAACAGCTCAAAGCGCGCGACTTCTTCCGGCTCGATCTGGAAGGGCAGCTCTGAGCAACCGGTTTTCAAAACGCAAAAAGGCCATCCGTTTCCGGATGGCCTTTTTGCGTATATTTCGTTTACCAGCTACCCTTTTGACTCCTGCTGGTCCACGCCATGGCGAACGATTTCCCCTTCGATCTGGTAGATGACATCCTCGGCGATATTGGTCGCCAGATCCCCCATTCTTTCCAGGTAGCGGGAAACCGACAGGAAGTGCAGCAGCACTTCCGTCATTTGCGGATTGTCGATGATCGCTTTCCTGATGATGACAAAGTTCTGCCGGTGAATCTGGTCGACCGGATCGTCCATCTCGATGGCCTGATGGGCCAGCTCAGAGTCTGTTTTCATCAGCGCGTCGAGTGCGGTGCGCAGCATCTCCTTGACCTTATTGCCCATCGCCTCAACATCATAGGGGCTTTCCGGGCACATGATCCTGCTCAGGTCGATGGCCCGCTCGGCGATACTGCAGGCATGATCGGCCATGCGCTCAAGGTCATTGTTGATCTTGAGCACCGAAACGATAAAGCGCAGATCATGAGCCACCGGCTGATGAAGTGCGAGAACCTTGAGACAATCCTCTTCAAGTTCAACTTCCATCAGGTCGATCTTATCGTCATCCTTGCGGACCGAATCGGCCAGGGTCTTATCACAGGTCAGCAGAGCCTGAACCGCTTTCTGCACCTGTTCCTCAACCTCGGCACTCAGAGTCAACAGGCTTTTTTTCAGTTTATCCAGTTCAGCCTGAATCAGTACAGCCATAGTCGTATTCCTTTCCAGTTATCAAATTAACCGAAACGTCCGGTGATGTAATCTTCGGTCTGCTTGTTCTTCGGCTTGACGAACAGCTCATTGGTCTGGCCGTATTCGATCAGGTTCCCCTCGAAAAGGAACGCCGTATAATCGGAGACCCGGGCCGCCTGCTGCATATTGTGGGTGACGATGATGATGGTAAATTCGTCACGCAGCTCACCGATCAGCTCTTCGACACGGGCTGTCGACTTGGGATCAAGAGCCGAGCAGGGCTCGTCCATCAGGATGACCCGCGGATTGACCGCAATGGCGCGGGCGATACAGAGTCGCTGCATCTGACCACCGGAGAGCCCCAGAGCACTCTGATGCAGGCGATCCTTGACCTCATCCCAGAGGGCCGCCCCTTTGAGACTGGTCTCAACCCGCTCGTCGAGCAGTTTCTTGTCCTTTTCGCCGGCGATGCGCAGGCCGTAGATGACGTTTTCATAGATCGATTTCGGAAACGGGTTCGACTTCTGGAAGACCATACCGACCCGGCGGCGCAGTTCGATGATATCGGTATTGCGCTCGTAGATATTCTGGCCGTCGAGCAGAACCTCACCTTCCACGCGGGAGCCATCGATCAGATCGTTCATCCGGTTGAAACAGCGCAGCAGGGTACTCTTGCCGCAGCCGGACGGTCCGATCAGCGCGGTAACCTGCTTCTCCGGAAAAGCGATGTCGACGCCATGGATGGCCCGGGCATCACCCGGATAGAAAAAGCGCAGATCGTTAACCTTGATAATTGGGTTTTCAATATTCACATCAGTCATCGTCGTCCGACTCCTAGAAGGTACCAAAAGTATAGCGTTTTTTCATCTTGTTCCGCAGGCGGATAGCCACGCTACTCATAATCAGAACAATCAGAACCAGCAAAAATGTTGTGACAAAGACCATCGGCTTGGCCGCTTCAACGTTTGGCGACTGGAATCCGATGTCGTAGATATGAAAACCAAGATGCATGAACTTGCGATCGAGGTGAAAAAATGGAAAGTTGCCATCGATCGGCAGAGCCGGAGCCAGCTTGACGACACCGGTGATCATCAGCGGAGCAACCTCACCGGCAGCCCGCGCCATAGCCAGGATCAGGCCGGTCAGTATCCCCGGTGAGGCCATCGGCAACAGGATCTTGACCAGGGTCTGGAACTTGGTCGCGCCCAGGGCGTAGGAACCTTCACGCATCTCGCGGGGAATCGCGCCAAGTGCCTCTTCCGTCGAAACGATAACCACCGGCACGGTCAGCAGCGCCAGGGTCAGGCTGGCCCAGAGCAGGCCGCCGGTCCCGAAGGTCGGGGTCGGCAAGCGCTCCGGGAAAAAGAGCGTGTCGATGGCATGCCCGATACCGTAGACGAAGAAACCGAGCCCGAAAATCCCGTAAACGATCGACGGAATACCGGCCAGGTTGTTGACGGCAATCCGCACGATCCGCACCAGCGGACCATCCTTGGCATATTCGCGCAGGTAGATCGCCGCGATGACCCCGAGCGGAAAGCTGAAGATACTCATGACGAAGATCAGCATAACGGTCCCGAAGATGGCCGGGAAGAGTCCCCCTTCGGTATTCGATTCGCGCGGCTGACCGCTGACCAGTTCGACGATCTTGTGGCCGTAGAAAAACAGTTTCTCTCCCCTAGACATCTGGTTCGGGGCGTAGGCCTGAACGATATCTGCCAGAACGATATCCTTCTGTTTGCCGTTGGCATCGGCGAACAGGACCTTGGCTTCACGGATCTTCTGGGTTCTGCTCGACTGAACAACGAGCAGTTCAGAAAACTCCTGCTGCATCGCAGAACGTTCCTGAAGTATCTCGGCCCGCCTGGAATCGCTCTCGGACAATCCCTTGTAGGCATATTTGAGATCCTTGAGACGCAGCTGCTCCATCTCATAGGCCAGGTCTTTGAGCTTGTCATCCAATTCCGACAGACCATCGAGTTCATGGCTGACGATCTCGAGAGCTCTATTCAAACCGTCCAGGTCAGTCGCAAAGCTCTTCCCTTCGACCTTGTCGATGGACTGGATCGTCCCGTAAAAATCACCGTATTCCTGGCGCTCCAGCGAGATAATTTCATCAGGATAAGAGACCGAGCTGATCTGAGACTCTTCGATCCAGCGGAAATCGAGTCCGTACAGATCGCGGTTGGCGATTTTGTACTGACGGCGCAGACCTGTCTCATGATGGTTGGTTTCAGTCTGAATCAGCTGACCATAGAGACGCTGACCATCCTTGAGCTCAACAAGTTCAAGTTGAGAAGGCCAGAAGACTCCCAGGCCGTTGGTGATGATAACAATCAGCAGAACCACCGCACAGAGCAGGGTTATGGAAAGGGCCGCAGAGGACAGCCAGACCATAGGTTCGCCGATACTCCAGAATTTGGAGGGTGTTTTTTTACTCATTCTTGCAGCCTCCCTAGAAGCGACCGTACTTGGCCCGCAGGCGCTGACGGACAATCTCGGCGACGGTGTTGACAATAAAGGTCATGACAAAGAGGATAACGGCCGACAGGAACAGCGTCCGGTAGAGTGAACCATCAACCGGCGCTTCCGGAATCTCGACGGCGATATTGGCCGACAGCGGCCTCATGCCGTTGAAGATGCTCAAGTCCATGATGGCGGTATTTCCTGTCGCCATCAGCACGATCATCGTCTCACCGACGGCACGGCCGAAGCCGATCATGGTGCCGGCAAAGATCCCCGGACTGGCGGAAGGCAGGATAACCCGCCAGACCGTCTGCCAGCGGCTGGCCCCCAGGGCCAGAGACGCGGCTTTAAGGCTCGGCGGCACGTTGGACAGGGCATCTTCGGCAATGGTGAAGATAATCGGAATGACCGCGAAGCCCATGGCAAAGGCGATGATGATACAGTTACGCGGATCGTAACGGGTTCCCAGTTCACTGAACAGCCACTGCTTCAGGTCACCGCCGAACAGCCAGTTTTCCATCCCCATGCCCAGCCCCGCGGCAATGGCGACGGCCAGGATGATCACCGGTGTTACCGCGATAAATTCGTAGCCACGTTCAACCCGTTTCAGGCATTCGACCTGGCGGGCCGCCTGCCAGATGGCCAGAGCGATCATCAGGGCGCCCGGAATCAGGACCAGACTCAGGAATAACGAACCCAGCGAGGCCTCGATCAACGGGGCCAGCCACAATGCGGCAAGGAAACCGATGATAACGGTTGGAACCGCCGCCATGACTTCAACCGCCGGCTTGATGATCCCTTTGAACTTCGGCCGGGCGAACTGACTGGTGTAGATTGCACCGAATATCGCCAGCGGCAGTGCGAACAGCATGGCATAAAAGGTCCCTTTCAGGGTGCCGAAAATCAGTGGCGTCAGACTCAGCTTCGGCTCGTAATCATCGGAACCGGACGAGGACTGCCAGACATATTCCGGCTGCTGATAGCCTTCATACCAGACCTTGCCGAACAGGGTTTTCAGGCTGATTTCCGGGTGCGGCACATCAAGCGACCAGGTGATGAAGCTGCCGCTGTCGGTCATGGCCATGATGGCGTTGCTCCGGGTTGTCAACGCGACATTGGTGATCTGTTCGCTGAAATCGAGATCCGCCAGGACCCGTTCACTGGTCATATGGCTCATCTTGATGCCGTCAGCGGCCAGACTGATCACCGACTTGTCGGTCATTGTGGTGATGATCTTCTCAACCGCCCCCTTATGGCGGTGCAGATCGTGAATATGGGTGAGAACCCAGCCTCTGTCCTCGTCACGGACCGGAAACCAGGTTGTCAGGTAACCTTTGTCATCGCCAACAGCCACCGACACATCGCCGAACACCATGCGCAATGCGGTTATGGTCCGCTGATCACTGTAGGCTTGAGTCTTTTCGACCAGGACAGGATCTTCGATATCGCTCAGATCCCAGCGCAGCAGCTCTCCTCTGTCGGTTCCGGCAAACAGGCGCTCGCCGCGAGAGGTCAGGGTCATGGCTGTGATAGCACCAACGGCTCCGCTATCGAGGAAGGTCGTCTCTTCGACGATTTCCTTATCGCCCAGGAAGGATTCGTGTTCCTCGACAACCTGGAGACGAAGACGACCAGTGTCCATCAGATCGACACGCACTTTCCTGTCATCCGTTACGCGTGCAGTGGTCTTCACTGCTGTCCCGTTTTGCGGTGCTGCAAAGGTTGCAAGTTCGTTGATACTGTGACGGATGGTTCGCTTGTTATCGTCGTTTTCATCATAAAATGGAAAAAATCTGATCTGCTGAACCGTAACGGTCCCGTCGTTCCAGACCAGAACCTGGTTCTGACGCCCGTATGTTTCGACCTGTTTGAGTTGCAACGGACTATCGACAGGAACCAACCGCTGCTGATCCTGAGCAGTACCATCGCTCAGATTGAAAAACCGGACCAGGCCATCCTGTTCGACGACGTAGCCGGTTTCTTTGTATTCATCCGCTCCAAGACTGACGATCTTCTCTCCGGCCTCGTTACCGGCCTTCATCACATTGAGTAATTCGATATCGGAAGAGCCGAACAGCGGCAGGGATACCTTGGCGATCAGAATCAGGATGAAGATAACGCAGATAATAATTGCCATACCGCCGACGGTAATAACCCATCTGGCAATTTTATCGTTGCGTTTGACCTTCTTCAGAAAGGCTGGATTCATAGATTTTCCCATACTCCAAGAGACACAAACGAGCCCTGACCCGTGAGGGGCAGGGCTCATTTGTTGTGTAGTGCTTTTTAAAGCGTCACCGGCAGCAGATTAGTCGAGCAGAGCCAGCTGTTTTTTGGCGACTGCTGCAGGCAGCGGCAGGAAACCGTCCTTGACGACAACTTCCTGGCCTTCTTTGGACAGAACGTACTTGATGAATTCCTTGACCAGAGCTGGCATCGGCTTGTTCGGCTCCTTGGCGACATAGACGTAGAGCATCCGGCCGAGTGGATAGTTGCCGCTCAGAACGTTGTCGTAGTTGGCGGCGTAAGCGGTCTCACCGTCCTTAGCGGACAGGGCCAGGGCTTTGACGCCGGAGGTGATGTAGCCCATGCCGGAATAACCGATGCCAGCCTTGTCTTCGGTGACACCGAGAACAACAGAGGCGTTACCTGGCTGCTCTTTGACGGTATCCTTGAAATCGCCTTTTTTCAGGCTGTGCTCCTTGAAGAAACCGTAGGTCCCGGACGCGGAGTTACGACCGTAAAGGCTCAGTGGCTTGTTGGACCACTCACCAGTCAGGCCGAGGTCACCCCAGACAACTGCATCACTG
Organism: Geopsychrobacteraceae bacterium; assembly: GCA_963676795.2. Lineage (GTDB taxonomy): Bacteria > Desulfobacterota > Desulfuromonadia > Desulfuromonadales > Geopsychrobacteraceae. The sequence goes on from CAXXTB010000001.1 coordinate 319,995, forward strand.
CCGCCGCGCTTGAGGGTCTTGGAGAAGACGGAGTCAACCTGGGTCATCGACATTTCACTGACCGGGTTGTCCTTGTTGACGAAAACGGCCAGGGCGTCGAGAGCGACACCGATCTGCGTCGGCTTGTAACCGAACTTGGTTTCGAAAGCCTGAATTTCCTTGTCCTTCATGGCACGGGACATCGGACCGAGCTGGCTGGTGCCTTCGATCAGTGCCGGAGGAGCAGTACTGGAGCCCTTGCCTTCGATCTGAATGTTGACGTTCGGGTACTTCTTGCGGAACCCTTCAGCCCAGAAGGTCATCATGTTGTTCAGGGTATCGGAACCGACGCTGTTCAGGTTGCCGGCTACACCTTGAACCTTGACGTAATCGCTGAGGTTGACATCAACTGCGATCGGAGCAGCGAAAACGGAACCGGCGGAAACCGTGAGCAGGACCAGGGCAGCAGACAACCCTTTGAGGAAGTTGCGTTTTTTCATTGTTGATCATCTCCTTAATCAATGTGTATTTGAGTCGTTTTTTGACTCTGCGGAGGATGCTCACATAATGTTAGCGATATGTTAGCGTCGTGTGAGGAATTGGATAATTTGCTAATTTTTTTCAACTTTCTTTTCAAACTATCAGTTACTCAATCATATCAACTAGTTTGCTCTTTCGCATAAAAAACCGACGCAATATTGCATTGCGCCGGTCAGCAGTTTAGAGCCTGATTGTAGTCAAGGCCATCAGGCAACGCATGGCAGGTGTGAGGAGGGGTAACATTCCAGGTTGCCCTGAAATTCCTGATAATATTTCAAGCCGTCGCGCCCCATGTAACGCTGCAGTTGACGATTGTCGGCCTCGAGCATGTCGACCAGCAGCAGACCATCGATCACGTCGCTGAAATCGGGGTCGAGATTGAAGGCGAGCAGCTTGCCGCCCAGGTTGAGATAGTGGCGCAGCAACACCGGGATTCCCTTGTTGTCCGGCTCCAGATCGGCAATCAGATCCGAGAGCTGGTCGATATCACGCATCAGCAGATCCTTCCGGGTCTGACTGATTCCGGAAATCCTGACCGGCTTCATAGTCACCGGGATGCGCGGTTTAACCAGATGAGACAGTTCCTTGATCTGAAAATTCTTCAGCAGGCCACTGGTCAGCAGCTCTCGCGAACTGCGCCGATAATCGTTGGAGATACTGACCGGTCCGAACAGATAACGGTACTGCGGATGAGCCAGGATAAAGTGACCGATCCCCTTCCAGAGCAGCAGCAAGGGTGCGTAGGACCGCTGATATTCGCTGCGCACAAAAGAGCGGCCCATCTCCAGAGAGTTGGACATATTTCTGAATAGCTGCGGATTGTATTCAAAGAGAGTCGAGGAATAGAGACCGGCAATCCCCTTTTTCTCCAACAGCTTGTCGACCAGCCCGATGCGGTAGGCGCCAGCCAATCTCTGATGTTCATGATCCCAGAGCATCAGGTGCAGATAATCCTGGTCAAAGTGATCGAGGTCACGGCTCTTACCGGTTCCCTCGCCGACCAGGCGGAAGGTCTGTTCGCGCAGACGGCCGATTTCATTGAGCAGGTTAGGGATCTGCTCGGCCCTGGCGTAATAGACGCTGAACTCGTTGCTGGTCACCAGCTTTTGCGCCTGAGGAAGCTGATCCAGGTCGCTCAGCTGATCGGCAACGGCAATTTCTGCGGCCAGTTCTTCCTGGAGGGCATTGACCGGCAGCTGCTTTTTGAAGGCCTTCTTGAACGGTTGTTTTTCCCGCACGCCAAGTGCATAGGTACGCATGCGCAGCAGCTCAAGCATATCGTGATCTTCCATGGTCAGCAGTTTTTTAGCCTGGATCAACTGACCAACCCGCGGGCGCAGAATACGACCGCGCTGTTTGAGCATCATGCGCGGCAGCAGCAGGGTTCTCAGCCGTGGATGAAACTTGCCGGCCAGGTGAAACAGGCAGCCGTTGTCACCCGGAAAAAAGACCGGAACGACATTGGCCTTGCTCATCCTGATCAGACGCGGCAAGGTCGTACTCCAGGCCGGATCGACAACAACCGGTGCCATCTTCTGCCAGGTTGAAACCTCGCCACCGGGGAACATGATCAGCAATTCGCCCTGACGCAGCGCCTTCAATGCAGCACGCATTGGCGACACGTTATTTTTGGCAGCATCCTTACCGCCGAAAGGATCGACCTGGATCAGTTTTTCCCGCAGCTGCGGGATACGCGCCAGTAGGCCATTCCCCATCACCTTGAAATCGCTGCGAATCCGGCTGATCATATTGATCAGTACAACACCATCGATACCACCGTATGGATGGTTGGCAACGAGGATACAGGCCCCCGTTGCCGGGACCTTTTCCAGTTCCTGCTCGGCCACCTGATATTCAACACCAAGGGTGCTGAGCACCTCGCCACTGAACTGTTCGAGTGAATCACCTGCATTGAGTGTCGTATAGAGCTGCTGACAGCGCTTAAGACCTGAAACCCATTCCAGGGTCTGAACCAGTGGATTATTGAAACCTTTTTCTGTTATGAGAAAGGGCGTCTCGATTGGACAGCGTTCGACTTGAGCCATCTCATTCTCCTTCGAAAATTTTGGCCGCATAAAGCCCGAAAACTGTTCGAAACAGATTGAGAGACTGTGAGTTTTTTGTAAAAAACGACAAAAACTTTCAAGTTTTTACCCACCTAACAAAATATCAACCTTCCACTCACCAATTCGTAACCTTTTCCTGATAGCTCCAACAAATAATTATCATTCTCAGATTGGGAGAGCCATGCTGCCAGTTGAAGCAAACACCGGGGGGAACGTCTCTTGCGGGACGGAACGCTTGATAGGCAAAGATGATGGAATCCGCAAAGTCCTGCTTGTTGAAGATGAAGAAGCTCTTGCCGAGATTCTCAGTTTCAACCTGAACAAGCATGGCTTCCAGGTCTTTACGGCCGCTGACGGACTTGAGGCCTGCCGGATCATCGGCCGTGAGCAGCCGGATCTGATTCTGCTCGATATCCTGATGCCCCTGCTGAACGGTCTCGAGGTCTGCCGTATGGTACGCCAACATGAAGACAGAACCATCTCACGCACGCCGATCATCATCATGAGTGCCTTAAGCAGTGCTAAGGACAAGCTCAAAGGTGCCGATCTGGGAGCGGATATGTACCTGCCCAAACCCTACGACATCAAGCAGGTCATCGAAAACTGCCGCAGATTGCTGAACATTCACTGATCTGCATATGCACTCACAGTCAACCGGTCCAGCGAATCCCCCTTCTGCCTGTCCGGGTCAGAGCGTTTTTTTTTTATGAGTGGGAGTTCTAAGCTTCGGTTTCCAGCCTAACCTATTCAAAAGCTCATAACCCGCTAAAAAAGTAAGGGCTTAACCGCGCCAATATCTTTTCAAAAAGGGATTCAACATGAACGTTAGCAGAAAATTAACAGCGATTTTTCTCATACTTATTTGCCTGACCCTGTTGATGAGCGCCTATTCAATCCATAGCACCCGGACAATCAGCCAGGCCCATGATGAAACCTTCGCGTCACTGCAGGCTGCGAGTCAGACAACAGCTGAATCGAAAAGCATCAGCCAGTCTCTTTCTCTGCTGCGTGAAGTTCGAGGGCGGCTGGCGACTGCCATGGGGGAGATGCACGGGCGGATGCTGCAGAACGACCAGGCGATCAACGCCATGAACGACAGGGTCATGAGCCAATTCTTCAGCGCCGATCAGCTGGCGAATTACGCGACGATACTTGGCAAGGATGCCACATGGACCGAGAGTATCGTCAGCGATTTCAATCAGGTAAAAACCCTGTCAACAGCTGTTGATGAGGCCTGGCAACCAAGCCATGTCGGGCTCTATCAGGAACTGAGCGAACTGAAAAGAACCATCCTTTACTGGACTCTGAAGGTGACAAACATGCTGTTCGTCCAGAGTTCAATCGATGAGCTTCTTTATGAAGATATCGCTGACTCCCCGGTTGAACAGTTCAGACAGGGGAAAACCTATCAGCGCTACGCAGACGGTTTTCCCGCCCTGAAAGAGGCGATGGATAAAGTCTCAGCCAGCAACGAGGAGCTGATGGGGAAAGCCAACGAACTCGACATGCTGATCTTTTTCAGTAAATGGGACGAAGCACGTAAGTTTTTCCGCGACAACTTCCCGATGGCCGTCAAGGGTATGATGGTCGACCTGGACATGGTCATTATGTTGGAAGACAGGCTGCTCAAGGCTCAGGAACAGGCCAGGGCAGAGCTGGATGATCAGCTGCTTCCCAAGGTGAATCAGCTGCAGGCCAAGCTGCAAACCATTGAAGATGAATTGACAGAAATCAAATTATCCTCTGACCAGGCCGTGGTGACGGCTGCGTCGCAGGTTATCAGCCTGAATGAAGCAATTCAGGAAAAAATTACCGCAATCAGTCGTTCCAGTCTCATATTTGCCGGGCTGATCATTGGCATCGGGGTACTGGCCTGCGTTCTCGGAACCCGAATGATTACGGTGCCATTGAAAAAAGTCATCCATATGCTGCAGCGCCTGGAAGACGGGGATCTCGATTATCGCCTTGAGTTGCGTCAGAAGGATGAGTTCGGCCAGCTGGCCAAGACTCTCGATGCCTTTGCCGACACCCTGAAGAATGAAATCCTCAACGCCTTCAACAGATTGGCAGTTGGCGACCTGACGGTCAGTGCCGAAGGGGTGATCAAGGAACCTTTGAAGGCAACCAATAACGCTCTGAATGATGTCATGTTGCGAATTCAGGGGGCCGCTGAGCAGATCAGCGGCGGCAGCCGCCAGATGAGTGAATCCTCCGCCAGCCTGGCAGCGGGTGCGACGGAAGCCTCATCCTCCCTGGAGCAGATCAGTCAGCTGATGAATCTTATGCTCAACAGTTCCGCTGATACGGCAAGAAATGCCGATCGTACCGACATGCTGGCAAAAGAAGCCACCGATGCGGCCCGGGCCGGGCACCGCCAGGTCGGCGACATGCAGAATGCCATGCAGGAGATCAGCCGGGCCGGAGAAAGCATCAGGAAGATCATCAGCGTTATTGATGAAATCGCCTTTCAGACCAATCTGCTGGCGCTGAATGCAGCGGTTGAAGCTGCTCGCGCCGGACAGCATGGCAAAGGCTTTGCCGTCGTTGCCGAAGAGGTCCGCAACCTGGCCGCCCGCAGCTCCAAAGCCGCACAGGAAACTTCTGAACTGATCCAGGCCTCACTCAAGAAGGTCGCCAACGGTTCCAAGATCGCCGAGGAAACATCGGCCGCTCTTGAAGACATCGTAACCTCCAATTCCCGGGTCTCGGACCTGATCGCTGAAATCGCCTCGGCCAGCAACAGGCAGGCGTCAGGGGTTTCCGATGTCAATGAACGGCTCGAGGAGATTGAAAGAGTGATTTCACAAAGCATGGCGATTTCCGAGGAGAGCGCCTCCGTCGGCCAGATTCTGTCTTCCCAGGCTCTTCTGCTGCAGGATCTGCTGTCCGGTTTCACCCTGATTGATCTCCAGGATCCTTCTTATCAGCAACAGATCCCCTACATCGAGAGTAATGATGCTCTGGCCGATTATCCTTCCGGATGTCATCTGAAGCTAGTTGCCAATTAGTTGCGCCGAATCACACAAAGCTAACCGCACTTGAATATTCCGGAAACAAATACAGCATATTCCTCACACTTTAACCTGCGGGCTCTGTATGGCCCGACTTACCTGGAGGAATAGATTCATGAAGAAAACGAGAATGCGCTATATGGGCTTCCTGCTGCTCCTGTTGGTTGGGTTGGCAGGCTGTCACACCAAGGGGATTCAGACTGATGATCAGGCTGCTGACCAGACAATCGCCCTGACCCACCTGGCCAGTACGGCCTCTCAGGCCTTTGACGAAAGCGCAGCCGAAATTGTCACCTTTGATGCTGCCAATAAAAACATCCTGGTCGTCAATGCCAATTCAGGGCATATCGACCTGTTCTCAGCCAAATCGTTGACGGCTCTTGAGGGTGCCAATCCAACAGCAACGATCAATCTGGGCGCTATGCTGGCAGAAAACGGCAAAGTGGCCGATGAGGCGTTGGTCGGAGCTGCCAACAGCGGCGATCTTTTTGGCAACCTCGCGGCTGTCGCCGTTGAGGCCGCCACCAAGACCAATGCCGGATGGGTTGTGTTTTTTGACCCGACGACTCTCCGTTACGTCAACGCTGTTCAGGTTGGTGCCCTGCCGGACATGCTCACCTTTACTCCAGACGGCAGCAAGGTCGTCGTCGCCAACGAGGGGGAACCGGATCCCGGCTATCAGAATGATCCGGAAGGAAGCGTCAGCATCATCAGTGTCGCCGATTACAGTGTGACCAGGGTCGGTTTCAGCGATTTCAACAACGGCGCAGCCCGTCATGCTGAATTACCGACAGACAAAATGATCATCGATGGTGTCAATGCGACAGTCGCCAAAAGCTTCGAACCTGAATACATCACAGTCGCTGAGGACAGCTCAAAGGCCTATGTCACCCTGCAGGAAAACAACGCAATTGCCGTCATCGATCTGGCCAGCGCCAGCGTCGATAAAATCATCGGCCTCGGCTTTAAGGATCACTCTCTTCCCGGTCATGAGCTGGACGCCAGCCAGAAGGATGGCCTGAACATGAAAAGCTGGCCGGTCATGGGCATCTACATGCCGGACTCCATCACCTCGTTCAGCTATAAGGGAAAAACCTACCTGCTGACCGCCAACGAAGGAGACAGCCGCCAGGATTGGCTTGAGGGCGTTGCTCAGCAGGACTGTGAAGCGGCAGGCTATTATTACGATGCCGCTGATGGTGATGAAGATCCTGAAACTCTCTGTGTGGATGAGTTCAATGCCAAAGACTTCTGGAATAAAACCACCCATAACGTCACACTCAACTCCGGCATGGACAACGATGGTTTCGGCGATAAGAAATCCGGCCTGCAACGGCTGAAATTTTCCTATTTCACCACCGTCAGGATGAACGGCGGCACCAACTTTGAAAAACTCTATGCCTACGGGGCTCGTTCCTTCTCGATCTGGGACGCGGCAAGCGGCGAGCTGATCTATGATTCGGGCAGTGACTTCGAACGCATCACCGCCGGGATTTACGGAGACAATTTCAACAACGACAATGCCGAAAACACCGGCGATGACCGCAGTGACAACAAGGGGCCGGAGCCGGAAGGCATTGCCGTGGGCAAGATCAATGGCCGCACTTATGCCTTCATCGGCCTGGAGCGCATGGGCGGCATCATGGTCTACGATGTCTCCAATCCCTATGCGCCGGAATATATCCAGTACATCAATAACCGCGATGTGAGCATCGATTTCTCTGCTGGCTATGACAGCAAAGTCGGCGACCTCGGTCCTGAAGGTGTCCACTTTGTAACCGCGACTGACAGCCCGAACGGTAAGCCTCTTGTCCTGGTCGGCAATGAAGTCAGTGGCACGACCGCTGTTTATCAGATCGATGTGACCAGAATGCAGAAATAAACTCTGAACGTGAAATGGCCTTGCAAAGTCTGCAAGGCCATTTCACGTCTGGGCAAGTCGTTTCTCTCATTTTCACAGAACAGCAAAACCAACCTCACTTTTTCAGGTATCAGACAACCCCTCATCTCCCGCTGACCAAAACAGTTCTTGGTGCCGGTCCTCAGGGCGAGACGGTCATTTTTGAGTTCAACAAGAACAAACCGGAAGAAACCGATCGCCTGATCAAGACCTACCAGAGATAGAACCGGATTGTGACACCATGGCAGGGCAGCTGATCTGAACGCCCTGCCCGATCCGTTCGTCAAATAAAAGCCGGCAATATGAACACTGCCGGCTTTTGCTTATGCCGCGAGTAAAGTTTTTCAGCAGCCTCATGATATGACCAGCTGCGCGAGAAAAAACTTAACGAAAAAAGGTCTCGAGTCCCGCTGTCTGTCCTTCACTGATCCCGGGAAAACGATGCCGTTGCCAACGTTTCAGCAGTGCGAACATCCAGCCACTGAGTGGGATCAGAAAACAGCGGTCAAAAAGCCGGTAGCCCGGCTGCCGCCGCAGAAAAAGACTGAAGAAAAAGCCTGTCGTGACCCAACGGATATGAAAAGGTGAAAAGTCACATTCTATCTGAAACCCCTTGGGGTAACGCTTGCGATAGGCGCGCACCTTCGCTTTGATCTTTTCTTCCCTTTTTCGCCCTGCCTTCCCCAGGTAGAAACGCCGCAAGGCGATCAACAGTTCAAAACTATCGAGTGCCATGGTCAACGGCTCCTGTTCAGAAGGAAAGTCAGACACCAGCTCACGCAGACGCCTGATAAGCTTGCGCTGCCTGAGGTCGCCCTGACGAAGCTGTTTGGGGTTGGTGATTGCAATCAAAAACAACAGCCGCAACGCTCGATTCACCAGCACCGTATCCCAGAAGATCCAGAGCAGCGGTGGTACGGAAACCCGCCGAAACCAGAACGACTGGCGGGCAAATGGGGCAAAATACCAGAGCTCATCGATCAGTTGATCAAAGCCGTTGACCAGCTCAACAACCTGATCGACAGCCTTTTCCGGAAAACGCGTTGTGGCAAAGCGCTGTAAAATCTCCGGAGAAGAGATTCTTCCCGTAAACAGCTCGGCGACAGCCTGCGCATTCAGTTCATTCCATGGCGATGAATCATCCAGAAAGCTCAGCCGGTCAAAATGAGACCAGCCCCCGGTTTGGCACCAGACCATGACACCCCGTAATGTTCGGCAGCTTTGCAGCTGGTTGCGGATCTGTTCATATTGGCGCCCGACATAAGCGGGAAAGAGCCCGAACCCTTCGTATTCACGGCGCGCCTGAAGTTCGATGATCTGCATATGCGGACAGACGGGAATATAGTCATTCAGGGGCTGATAACGAAAAAAATCTCCGGCTCCGTACTTGTGCGACAAAACCAGGGCGGACGATTCTATACCCGCCAAAGCAGCTTCAAGGGTCTTCCGATTCCAGTTCAGATCGCCGATCGAGTAGGCCCCCAGGCCCCAGGTACGAAAGATGAGCAGCTTTTGCTGAGCTTCAAAAACCGGTAGCAGGTTCTTAAGCCAGCGGTTGCACTGGCGGGCACTGCGAATGGTGAGTCGGCTCTTGAACGCTGAAACAACATCCTCGCCATCGGGTTCGCCGATTCTGGTCACGACCCCATCGATCATAGGAAACAGATCGAACAGACGTTCAATGGCCTCGCACAACAGTTCGCGCATGGCCCTGTCACGCCCTCTGGTGTGGGATTCAATATGAGGGTTCCAGAACATGATGTCCGTGGTTATGAAGATTTTCAACCCGCAGGACTGAGCGATCTTGAAGACCTTGCGAAATAATTTCTGATAGGAATGAACTGTACGGCTTAATCGATATGGATAGAAGTCGAACAGCGTCAGGTGAGCAAGATCATCGAAGGTGATGGCACTATAGCCTGCGGCTTTGACGCGTTGACAGTAAAGACTCAGCGCCTGGGTAATCTGCGCCTTGACCCTGGTGGAGATTTTTCCATGCTCCGCCAACTCCGGCAGGGGCGCCTTTGACCAGTTCCGACTATGGCCATCGACGACAGGTACAAAAAACGGTGCAGAGCCATCGACCAGCAACAGATCACGCTTATGTTGAGTTTGATTTAGATCCGTCATAACCAACAACCAACCCCTGGAAGAAAATAATCTGTCATGCTCTCACACCATAGATCATCCAAATGCCCGTCCCCCTCCAACATTTGCTTTTCCAGATTCAAATTTTTAGAATTTAAGATCTTAATCTTTTTCTTTTGATGAGCAGGATACGAGGAAATCATGAGTTTTTAAGGATCTCATCACCTGTTTCCACGACATTCTCAGCCAAAGTAAATTTCCAGTCGATTTAATGCGCTTCTAACACTCTTCTTGCTTCCTCCTTACATTCAACTGGTTATCTCAGCTCGTTCTTGCAAGCGACAAACTAACTGTTTTTATTGATTTTTGATTCCATGAATTGAATTCCCTGCATGAATTAATCCTGAGACGATCTCACAGATTAAATCAAAACAACCCCTTTGCGCTGCGCTGTGGCGGTGCGCACTAACCTGGCTTTCCGTAGGAGGAAACTGATGAAGATGTTCGTTTCAAAAATGATTTTGGCCCTGATCGCAACCGCTCTGGTTGCCAGCAGCGCTTCCGCTGCTACCGTCTACGAAAAAGACGGTTTCAAGTACCAGATTAAAGGCGACTGGCAGATCCAACTGCGTCAGGACGCTGGTGATGATCAGCACCTCGACGTTGAGTACGATGACCTCGAGATCAAGAACACCATTTCTTACGACCTGGGCAACAACCTGAGCGCTTTCGGCCAACTCGATTTCGGTGGTAAAAAGGCTGCTGACGAAGATGCCAAGTACATGCACCTTGAAGAAGCTTACGTCGGTCTGGCTTACCAGGACTACAGCATCCTGATGGGTAAAACCACCAGCGCCGCTGATGAGTTCGGCGTTTACTCCGGCATGGAAGACTACGGCACTGATGAAGAAGCTTTCGAAGGTCACGGCGAAGAAAGTGGCGACGACCTGATCAAGGCCGAAGCCAGCATCGAAATGGTCAGCATCATCGCTGCTTACGAAGTTGAAGCTGAAAACGAAGTTAGCGAAGACACCTCTTTCTACGACATCTTCGTTTCCGCTGAGTTCGCCGGTTTCGAGCTGGGCGCAGCCTTCCAAAACATCGATGACGCAGACACCATCATTTACGGTGTCAGCATTGCTTACGACGCCAAGATAGTCTGGGTTGGCGCTGACTACAGCATCGCTGATGTCGATGGCGATGAGTATACTGTCTGGAACATCGCTGCGAGCGTTCCTGTTACTGAAAAAACCACTATCACTGCTGGTTTCAACATGAACGACAGCGACGTAGACGGTTACGAAGAAGTTTCTGAATACTACGCTAACGTTCAGCACAAGCTCCACAAGAACGTCAAGGTCTTTGCTGAAGTCGGTAACAGCGACGAAGACGACTCTGACATGGGATATATGGCCGGTATGCAAATCAAATTCTAAGCATCAATCCTGTTCCATTGAAATGTAAATGCGCTGGAGGGCGGTCACTAGCTGACCGCCCTTTCTCTGTTTTTCTCCCACTTGGAGCCGTTATGAAAAAACCGTTTTTAATGTTTCTTGCCTGGCTGCTGCTCTCTCCTATAAGCAGCCAGGCCGATGTCCAGCTGTCCCTGCCCGCCAATGTCCGGGTTGTCGCCAGCAACGGCCAGAACAACAACGGCCAGAACAGCTTGACCCTGCCGGACGGAAAAAACCAGATCGCCTTGCGCTTTGAGGGGGAACTTGGGCGGGGCAAAGATGCCGAATATGTCTATTCCGAGGCAATCGTCGCCACCTTTGAGGCACGCAATGCCGACCTGCGCCTGAATATCCCTGAGATCAGAAGCAGTAATACCCTGAACAGCTTCAATAAGAATCCACAGATCGAGCTGACTGATGCGACAGGCAGGAGCGTCTCTTGCCAGACTGCTGTACTCAAAAAGGAGGGCTTCCAGATCCAGCGCGATTATGCTCAGGAGTTGGCCGAGTTCAACACCAGTGGGGCACCGGCTGCAATCCCGGCAGTGTCGATCCCGGCTCAACCAGCAGCCTCAGATCCGGCTATCGCCGGGCAGATGCTGCAATACTGGTATCAGCAGGCAGACGCCACCACCCGCACCGAGTTCAAGCGCTGGCTGGAAAAGCACTAGCAGCGCTCCGGCGAGGCATGGCAATCTGAAACGGTTGCCATGTCAGCCATTGTTTGACCGGCATGACTGTCGGGGAGCTCAGGGGGAACAGCTGAGGGGTACTTCTCTCAAGGCCCGGAAATACTCAGTTGAAAACCGCCGGAGACAGAAACGGTCGGTCCCACTGCCGGAGCTTATCTGAACTGGCCGGCATCCGTCCGTTGAAGTAGTGACAGGAACGATAGTAGAGCAGATCTTCCTTCCACAGACGGAAGAACTCGGGATCAGCCTGCCAGCGCCTGATCAACTTGAACGGTCGCCGCAGATCGACCAGTGGACTGAACAATTCTGAAGGATCACGAAAACATTCCCAGTCACATAGCCGGCAGTCATTTTTGTTGCTGCTGCTCATATCCAGCTCCGCCAGAGACCCGAGATCCTCCTGGCCCCGATAACCACAGGGGAAACAGTGACCGGTCTGGCTGTCGACAAAGAAGAAATCCTTACCGCCATGACAGGGGCTGCTCAATTCCGGTTGTTGGGAATACTGTCTGATCATGGCGTGCAGACTGCAGCGCGGAGTGAAGATGCGGATTTTGTCGCGATGCCCGGGGATTACATCCTTCAGGGCGCTGAAAAGAGCCAGTTTTTCGGCAACACTGAAGGAAACAACCCGGTCAGATGCAGCAGCCGCGTACACGGCCGAACCATCGGCACCATCATCGCTGTGCATCGGGTAACAGACGTTGACGATGGAAAAACCGAGATCTGTGACAAAATGATAGAAACGATCGAAAGCGGCTGTGAAAAAATCATAGTCAAAGTTGTCACGATCATTGTCATGACCCGCCAGGTTTCTGTTGATCCCCAGGTTCGCCGACAGGTAGATCCCCCGTTCGGCAAAGATCGGCAGGGCCTTTTCAATCCCCTTGATGACGCCCGGCAACTGGCGCATCTGCTCATGGGTTTGAACATCGGCAGAGTCGACGCTGACCCAGATGTTGCGCAACGGCGTCGCCGCCAGCTTGTCGGCCAGAGCCTTCATGCGCGAAGTAAAATCACTGCGCTCACTGTGGCGGAAGAGAAAACCGTTGGTTCCGGTTCTGATGTAGCGAATTCCGTTGTTACCGGCATGGCGGGCCAGTTTGCAGATGTCATCGATAAACAGAAAAGGTTCACCGCCGGTAAAGGAGAGAGCGGAAACCTTTCTCTCCACTGCAGCGTCGATGATCTGCCTGACCTGATCGTAACTCAACCTTGAGCGTTGAAACTGATTGGTCACCCGCATACCGCATTGGGGACAGCCGGCATTACAGTAATCCGTATACTGAATGATCAACTGGCCGGGAATCCGGCCCTTAGCTATCAACCGCGCAAACTGCCCCAGGTCGCTGAGGTTCAGCATGGTCAATTCACCATCATGTTCGAAGCAAGCTTGAGCAGCTTTTTGATCGAGGCTTGCTGACGCTGGCGAGGAGAGGGTTTCAGCGATGCCGAATCCTGACGGGTCATGTCGTCAAGAATGCTGTCCCAGCTGAACCGGTTGACCACCCGTTTACGTGCCGCTTCGCCTAATTGCCGGCACAGAACACCACCATCCGCAAGATCATGGAGCATCTCGTCGAGCTTGACGACCCAGGGTTGGATCCTGTCAACCGCCAACGAGTAACCAGTTGCACCATCGACGATAATCTCTTTCGGGCCGCCAACATCAGAAACAAGAGCAGGAATGGCACAGGCCTGGGCTTCAAGAACAACCATACCGAAGGTTTCGGTGATACTCGGAAAGACGAACAGGTCATGCTCGTTGTAGACCTTCGGCAGATGATCGTATTCTACGCGGCCCAGGAACTGGACATCGGGCAGATCACGACAGCTGAGCTGCAGTTCTTCCAGATAGGGACCGCTGCCGGCAATGGTCAGAGTCGTCCCCGGATGCAGAGTGCGAACCTTGCGGAACACCCTGATCAAAAAATCGATATTCTTGTCTTTCGAGACCCGGCCTGCGTAAAGCAGTCTGGCGGAGCTGTTCACGGCACGAAGCGACTTGTGGTCCGGTTTGAAGTGTTCAGTCCGTAAACCGCGCCTGAACAGCTGCATGTGGCGATAGCGATAACCGCGGCTTTTGAGTAACTGGACGTATTCTGAGGTTGGCACCAGCAGGGTATCCAGTTGGTTGTGGAACCAGATGTTGTATTGTTCGATCAGGTTCGAAACAGCCGGTTCAGCGATAATCGCTTCTGCTTCCGAAGTGAAATCGGTGTGGTAGATCCCCTTGACCGGTACTCCCAGCATCCGGCCAACCATCAGCCCCATCAGCCCGACAGGGCCCGGTGTCGAAATATAGATTTCATCGGGATCCTCTTCATAGACCTGCTTGAGCATCCTCAGCACCGAAGGCACATTGATCTTCAGATCTTCGTAATGTGGCAACGGGAAGGTATACAGTGGCTGAATATTGCGGGTTGTCGTCTGCGGCAGTTTTGCCGTGGCGTCACCATCGCTGAGGCTCGACAGAACATGGATCGAATAATGCTTTTCCTCGGCCAGGCGGGCGATCGTCTGCAGAGTCATCGACACGCCATTGAGGTCGGTCAGGGTATCGGTGAGCCAGAGAATCTTTTTCTGACCGCTGCCAACCTCTTTACCCCACGCCAGATTCAGCGCATTGATCAGCTGCCGATCGGCGAACATGTGCTTGAACGCCGAGAAAAAAGGAATCGACAAAAAGACACCCGGAATACTGGACGAGACCCCCTGAACAAACTGCAGGATATCCAGATCGTTGGCTTCGAGATTGATCGACTCCAACAGTGAGCGAAAGTACTGATCGGAGACATCGGCGATACAGTCGTAGAGCAGATTTAGGCGGCTGTCGATATCGTCCTGATCCAGCTGCTTACTGGCTTCGATCAGTCTGACGATGCTCTGGTAGATAAGGTTGTTCTTGTCCGACTTCATCTTGTTGATGCGTAAGCGGTCTTTGAAGCTCAGACGTTTGTCATTGAACAGATACTGGGTCAGATCGCTGATCGTCGAACGAGCAAAGGAGTTGCTTTTGTGCTGTGAAAAATCGAGAGCGATCTTGTATATGGCAAAAGTAAGCCCCTGAAAATCGTTCTGCCGTCCCTGCGGAGCCGTCTTCTGATCCTTGAGCTGCTGCAGAAATTCTTCCGGGGTCTTCGCCTCGGCAAAGGTACTGGTTTTGGCGATGAATAATCCGGCATGGTCATCGGAGCCTCCGGTCAACCCTTTGACCCACGGATTGACTCCCCAGGGTTCGATCCCATGCTTGATGACCAGCCTTTCGATATCATGCTCAGTCAGCCCGAGTAGAACCTTGGACAGCACATCATTGTGCAGAATACTGCGACTGCCGTTACGCCCTTCGAAGTTATTGAAGAGCAGAATCAGCTTTTCAAGATGATCCAGAGTCAGGCGGCCATTGACGGAATAGGTTGCATGGGCGACGACACAGGCCAGATCTTGCTCACGCAGATAATCACGCAGCAGATAAATATTCAATCTCAGCTTCTGGATACGGGCAAATTGATCGCGATTCAAACCATAGATCAGAATGTGAACCTTGCATCCATCTTCGGGAAAATACGCAGTTGACTCAACACCGGTAAAACAATGCTTTGGATAACGAGAGGTCAGATCGAAAGAGGCGTCGATGCGATTATGATCGGTGACGGTGACGAAATCCATTCCACGTTTTCGGGCCGTCTTGTAAAGAAAATCGGGATCCGTATAGGACTCAGAAGCGCCAAGACGTTGCAGAAACCATTCTGAAGGGTGATTTGAAAACTTAGAATGAACATGTAGATCAACATTTGCCATAATTTTCTCCGTTATCAGTTTTACGTGATTATCCGCAGAGAAATTAGCGGACGATGAGTACTGTGTAAGGTTCATATTGATTTGGCGATAGGGGAACGCCCATGTAGGAAAAATTGGGACGGCCCCCCACTGCCTTGCGCTCAAGGGCAATAAACAGGGGGGATGAACAAATCTGTGTACATCGAGCAGGCTGGACCTAAACCTGAACTTCCTCGCCAACAGGCGCCCCATGGGTAACCAGAACCCGGTTGTTCTCCCTAGCTAGTGACAACAGCCAGGCCGCAATCAGAGCGGTCAGCGGTGCGACCATCACCAGACCGATACTGCCGACCAGGGTGCGGAAGATCTCGGCGGCGACCATCTTGAAATTGAGGATACGCAACAGCGAAGTGTCCTTGGAGACAAATAGCATGAGCATGGTCAGATAGCCCCCGGAATAGGCGAGCAGCAGGGTGGTGGTCATGGTTCCGGTGACCGCGCGGCCGACATTCAGACCCGACTTGAGCAGGTCTTTCGCCAAGATCTCCGGCTTGGCCTGCTTGACCTCGGCCATCGAAGCGGCAACATCCATGGCGATATCCATCGCCGCACCGGAAGCACCGATGACCACCGCGGCATAGAAGATAGCGCGCATGTTCAGATTGTAGTGACCGGAAAGCAGCAGGGTCGGAGCAAAGGGGGCGGTCATGCCGTTGAGTTTGAGCAGCTCACCGAACAGAACGGTGAGAGCCAGAGTTGCGGCCAGGCCGGCCAGAGTGCCGAGGGTTGCCGCCAACGCCTTGCGGGTAAAACCGCCGACGAGAAAGATGATCAGCACGGTCAGCAGCAGCAGGGTGACAATCGTCAAAAACAGCGGGTTCTGTCCAGCCAGCAGCGCCGGCAGCAGGAATTTCCAGATAATGACCACGCTGACGACAAAGCTGATCAGCGCTTTGAAACCGACCTGCCCGGCATAGACCAGCAAGAGCAGGACAAAAGCGCCGAACAGGACCAGCTCCCAGCCCTGGCGGTACTGACTGATCGCCTTGGCGTAACGGATTCCGTCGGAACCGGCTTGAACCGCCAACAGGGTCTGATCTCCCGGGGCATAGACCTCATCCACCTCAAGGGAACCGATCAGCGGGTTGTCTGCTTCCAGCGTCGTCCCTTTCAGCTCCCCTTGGGTGATCAGCACAGTCAGCCCCTGGCTGCCCAGGTGCCCGACCCCCGACTTGATCAGTTCGTTGTTGTCGACAGCGGTGACCACACCGCGCAGTTCCCTGACATCGCCGACAGCCGGATCTTTTTCTGGCGCTGGAGAAACAAAAAATGCTCCCAGCACCAGAGCGGCCAGAAGAATCGCAATGATTTTTATTTTTTTAGCTTTCATACCGATGCAAAAAGCGCCGGACTGGATTGATCCGATCCGGCGCCTTTCTCCCTGAAGTTGTTACCTGTTTTATTGAGCCATTGCGACCTTGGGTTCGCTCAGCTGAAAATCGAGCACTTCAGCCATGGTTCTGGCGATCTCGGTGTTGTCCTTGTAGCCCATGAACTTGAGGGCGTAGGTACCGACAGCACCCATCGGGATCTGGGTCGCGGTGTGGGCAAAAGTGGTCCACTCGACATTGGCACGCTCGCTGAGAATATGAGCAACCGCGATCTGAGTCGGGGAGTAGCCACCGTAGGTGTTGGCGTCATTGGCGCCGGCATCCTGCTGCTTGGCGGCATCGACCAGGATCGCTTTTTCTTTTTCAGTCATATCGGCCAGGCCGAAACGCTGGGCGACGGTCTTGAGGTAGGCATCGACATTACCGGTGTAAACCTTGGCCATAACATCTTCGATGGATGCCTTGGTGCTCTGAACAGCGTCCATCTTGAGGAAGTAGTTCTTGCCGAAACCGAGGCCCAGACCACCGGTCTCATGGTCACCGACCAGAACGATCAGAGTGTCCTCCGGATGCTTGTTGTAGAATTCAAGAGCAACCTTGATCGAATCGTCAAGCGCCAGGGTATCGTAGATCGAACCGGCAACGTCGTTGGCATGGCAGGCATGGTCGATACGACCGGCTTCGACCATCATGAAGAATGGGCGGTTGTGGCTCATCAGAACGTCGATCCCCTTCTCAACCATCTGTGACAGGGCTGGAACCTTGCTGTCGCTGTTGAGACGGTCCAGTTCATAAGGCATGTGGGAGTAGGACAGAGCGGCAAAAACCTGAGCATTCTTGGCCGGCTTGTAGCTTGCAAAAGAGGCGGAAGCTTTTTCACCGACGAAGGTCTTGTAGCCGGCATGAGCCATTTCAGCGACGATATCACGGGAATCCTTACGCTTCGACTTGAACTCGCCATCCTTCTTGACGAAGTGACGGAATCCACCGCCGGCGATGAAGTCAACACCACTGTCGGACATGTCAGCTGCAATCCCGTTTTCATCGTCACGGGAAATATTGTGAGAAGCAAAAACGGCCGGAGTCGCGTGGGTCAGGCGGGTGGTGGTGATGATACCGGTCGCCCAGCCTTTTTCCTCAGCGGCTTCGATCAGGCTCTTGACATTCTCGCCGTTTGGCAACTGACTGATAACGCCGTTGTTGGTCTTGTAACCGGTGGCCAGCGCGGTCCCGGCAGCAGCGGAGTCGGTGACCAGCGAATCACTGGAGTAGGTGGTGTTGATACCGGCAACCGGCATCTGGTTCATGGCCAGCTTCAGCTTCGGGTTAGCGGTCTGCTGTTGAGCGTAAAACTCGGCGACCTGACGCTGGGAGGCACCCAGGCCATCACCAATGAAATAGAAGACATACTGTGGAGTTGCCGCAAAGGCGGAACCGGCGGTCAGCAACAGGAAAGCGCTTATGGCCATAACTTTCTGAGTACGACGAAACATCTCTTTCTCCTTGATAAGGTAAGATTGTAAACAGGCATTTACACAAGAACACGTGTACAATGAAAATTAACTCCTCTTTCGTTAGCAGCCGGTTAGGGGAGTATTATATTTTCTTTGGAAGCCAGAAAGAGCTGAGTGGCTTATCCGGCATCTGATCTTTTCTCTCGAGTCGCTTGACCTGTTGTCTTTTTGCTGGCCTTGGCTTGTCAAAGGGCGCTATCTTGGATTCCGTTTTTCCAGACGACGGAGTCCTATGAACCGCTATCATCACCTGCTGCCGATTTTCAGCCTGTTCCTGGCCATGATGCTCTGGGCCAGTTCCTTTGTCGCCCTGAAGATCGCCTTTCAAAGCTACCATCCGATGCAGGTCATCTTCGGCCGCATGCTGATCGCAACCTGCTGTTTTCTGCTGTTTATTCCCTCGTTTCGCAAAATCAGACTGCGGCGCAAGGATGTCAAATACCTGATCATCATGGCCCTCTGCGAGCCCTGCCTCTACTTCCTCTTTGAAGCCAAGGCGCTTGAACTGACCAGCGCCTCGCAGGCGGGCATGATCACCGCAATGCTGCCGTTGCTGGTTGCGGTGCTGGCCTGGCTCGCCCTCAAGGAAAAGATCAGTCGCCGCACCCTGGTCGGTTTTCTGCTGGCGATCATCGGAGCCGGCTGGCTCAGCCTGGCCGGGGAGTCAACCCTGAACGCCCCGGCTCCGTTGCTCGGCAACCTCTGCGAATTCGCGGCCATGCTCTGCGCTGCCGGGTACACGGTGTCGCTCAAACACCTGACCAGTAACCTGCCGCCGCTGTTTCTCACCGCTTTCCAGGCCTTTGTCGGCAGCCTGTTCTTCGCCCCCTTTCTGCTCCTGCCGCATGTCGGTCTGCCGACCAGCTGGGACAGCCTTCCGGCCCTGGCGATCATCTACCTGGGGACCTTCATTACCTTCGGCGCCTACGGCTGTTACAATTTCTCCGTCAGCCGCGTCCCGGCCAGCAAAGCGGCCGGCTATGTCAACCTGATCCCGGTCTTCAGTGTTATCCTCGGCATGCTACTGCTCGGCGATCGTCTCAATCTGCAGCAATGGCTGGCCTGCCTACTGGTGTTCTGCGGGGTCTGGATGAGTAGCAGGGGAGGGAAAAGCAAGAAGGATTTTCCACTGGAGGTCAACTATGAGTTACACCATTGAACCGGTTGCCGTTATCCGCTCACCTTTCCGGGAAAAGTTCGCCACGCCGAGGCAACCGGGGCTGACCCCGTCGCTGCAGGCCAGTATCGAATTTATCGGGCCGTACGCGGACCCGAATGCCATCAGCGATCTGAAGCAGTTCAGCCACATCTGGCTGCTGTTTCTCTTTGATCAGAACTGGGACAAGGGCTGGACAGCGCGGGTCAGACCGCCGCGCTTAGGCGGCAACAAACGGGTTGGGGTCTTTGCCACCCGTTCACCGTTCAGACCGAACCCGATCGGCCTGTCCGCGGTAAAACTGATCGACATCGACTGCCGCAACGACCAGCTGCGACTGATCGTTGAAGGGGCGGACCTGGTTGACGGCACCCCGATTATCGACATCAAGCCCTACATCCCCTACAGCGACTCTATCCCTTCAGCGGCCGGCGGTTTTGCTGATGGTCCGCCGCCCCTGCTCGAGGTCTGCTTCACTGAGGATGCGCAGAAGCAGCTCCTGACGCACGCAAATCCGCAACTTTTCAGTCAGCAGATTCGTGAGGTTTTGAGTCTCGACCCGCGCCCCGCCTATCGCCGTACAAGCGACGACGGGCAGGAATATGGCGTCTTACTCGAAAACTTCAATATTCGTTGGCAGGTTGTCGGAGAGCAGGTTCTGGTGACCAGCCTTGAAAGAATAACCGGTTAATCGCAATCAGGGCGCCACAGACAGTCTGCCTGTCCGCAGGAAGCGGCAAAACCGGTCAGAAAACACTGCGGGTTTCCTTCGGCTTCCTGAATAGCCCTGACCAGTTCGGTCTTTTTCATTTTTCCCGGTTTGATCCCGAGTTCGGCGGCAACTTTTTTAATCTCTGTCATGTTCATTGTCAAATCTCCAAACTTTTCAGTAATTCGTACAGAACGCATCAACAGAAAATATAGCGCTGACCAAACAATCTGCAATCGCAGCAGAGAAAAATAATCCGATTCTCACACAAAAAATCGAGAAACAAAGATAAGCCCGTTTCAACAGATTTTTATCAAAACTCCGCAACGCGGAGTTTTTCCGGTTCTGCCCATTAGCTGAGCAAAGCTAAGCGTGGGGCGCGCTGTCGGTTGCTGGTGTGAACCAACGAAGAAATGAAGGCAGGAAAACGACAATTTAAAGGGCGTTTTTGTCTTGCTTTTTGGGGCCCTGGCCAAAAAGCAAGGCGGCGTTCGGGGCCGCGACCCCGAGGTCTTGGTTTTCAACTGTTTTGAAAACCATAAAATCAAAGTCGCCGGTTCTCGCACCGGCAGGCAACGCACTTTTCTTTGGTCGCAAAGAAAAGTGCGCGAAAGAAACTTTTTGAAAACACTGGCATAAGCCGTTCATGCCACACAATAACGGGTCACACCAGCAAAACGGAACGCGCCCCAAGATGCGCGAGCGCATCAACGGGCAGAACCGAATTATGCCAAAGGCGGGCCGTTGAGGCCCGCCTTTGGCATTTCGTCATTTTTTCATCAGGTTAAGCAGAACATAGTTGAGAATCCCGCCGCTCTGGTAGTAACCGATCTCCTGATCGGTATCGACGCGACAGAGCACCTCCAGGCTTTCACCGCTCCCGTCAGCACGGTGGATGGTCAGCTTGAGGGTCTGCTTCGGTTTCAGCACTGAGACTGACGGCATGGTGAACGCTTCGCTGCCATCGAGCTTGAGGCTTTCCGCTGAGCTGCCGCCGCTGAACTGCAGCGGCAGAATCCCCATACCGACCAGGTTGGAACGGTGAATCCGTTCGAAGCTCTCGGCCAGAACCGCTTTGACCCCGAGCAGCAGGGTGCCTTTGGCCGCCCAGTCACGGCTTGAACCGGTACCGTACTCCTTGCCGGCAATGACCATCAGGGGCGTTCCATCCTGTTGATAAAGCATTGAAGCATCGTAGATGCTCATGGTTTCTCCGCCTGGCGGGTAGCAGGAAACACCACCTTCGCTGCCCGGCACCATCCGGTTGCGCAGACGGATATTGGCAAAGGTACCGCGCATCATGACCTCATGGTTGCCGCGTCGTGATCCGTAGGAATTGTAATCCTGCTCAACGACGCCATGTTCGCTAAGATACCTGCCCGCCGGGCTGCTCGCCTTGATCGATCCGGCCGGCGAGATGTGATCGGTGGTGATCGAATCGCCGAGCAGGGCGAGCAGACGCGCCTGGTCGATACCGGCAAAGCCCTGATTGACTTCGAGTTTATCGAAGAAAGAGGGGAGACGGATATAGGTCGAGTCGGGATCCCAAGCGTAGGTCTGACCTTCGGGAGCCGGCAGGCTCTGCCAGGCCTGATCGCCGGAAAAAACTTCGGCGTATTCCTTCTGGAACATCTGGGCGTTGACCAGTGAGACCATTTCGGCGACCTCGGCATTGCTCGGCCAGATATCCTTGAGATAAACAGCTTCCCCTGCCTTGTTGTGACCGACCGGCTCAGTGGTCAAATCGATGCGGGTTGTGCCGGCCAGGGCGAAGGCCACGACCATTGGCGGTGAGGCCAGCCAGTTGGCTTTGACCTGAGCGTGGATGCGCCCTTCAAAGTTACGGTTACCGGAAAGCACCGAGCAGACGGTCAGTTCCCCCTGATCGATCGCCTGGGCGACAGGTTCTGCCAATGGGCCCGAGTTGCCGATACAGGTGGTACAGCCGTAACCGACAATGTTGAAACCGAGCTGATCAAGATAGCTCTGCAGCCCGGCCTTGGCCAGATAGTCGGTGACCACCTTGGAACCGGGCGCCAGTGAGGTCTTGACCCAGGCCTTCTGCTGCAGGCCGAGTTCGACAGCTTTTTTGGCAACCAGCCCTGCGGCCATCATGACCGCAGGGTTTGAGGTATTGGTGCAGGAGGTGATGGCGGCGATAACCACATCGCCGTGGTTCAGCCTGTCGTTGCTCCCCGGAATGGTGACACCTTCAGCGTCCAGCTGCGGCAGAACCTGCTCGGTCGCCGTGCGCATTCCTTCAAGCAGAACCTTGTCCTGTGGACGCTTGGGACCGGCCAGGCTGGGTCTGACCGTCGCCATGTCGAGCTCAAGCAGTGAGCTGTATTGCGGATCGGGCGTTGCGTCGGTCCGCCACAGCCCCTGCTCCTTGCAATAGGCTTCAACCAAAGCGATGGTTTCATCGCTACGGCCGGAGAGCTTGAGGTAATCGAGAGTAATCTGATCGATCGGGAAAAAACCGCAGGTTGCACCGTATTCCGGAGCCATATTGCCGATCGTCGCCCGGTCCGCCAGCGGCAGTTGGGAAAGTCCGGAGCCAAAGAATTCGACAAACTTGCCGACAACGCCATGCTTGCGCAGCATCTGAGTCACGGTCAGAACCAGGTCGGTGGCGGTGACGCCTTCACTTAAGGCGCCGGTCAGACGGAAGCCGACAACCTCCGGTATGAGCATCGAGATCGGCTGGCCAAGCATCGCCGCTTCCGCTTCGATACCGCCGACCCCCCAGCCCAGGACACCGAGACCGTTGACCATCGTGGTGTGACTGTCGGTGCCGACCAGGGTATCAGGGTAGGCGAGGGTTTCCCCATCTGCCTCTTCGCTCCAGACACCTTTGGCCAGGTATTCGAGATTGACCTGGTGACAGATACCGGTTCCGGGGGGGACGACACGGAAATTATCGAAAGCCTTCTGCCCCCAGCGCAGGAAAACATAACGTTCGCGGTTACGCTCCATCTCCTTGTCGACATTGGCGGAAAAAGCGCCCGGCTGGCCGAACTCATCGACCATGACCGAGTGGTCGATGACCAGATCGACCGGAATCTGCGGATTGATGCAGGAAGGATCGCCGCCGTTCCTGGCCACTGCATCACGCATGGCAGCCAGATCGACGATAGCCGGGACACCGGTAAAATCCTGCATCAGGACCCGGGCCGGACTGAAGGATATTTCGTCGTTGCCGGCTGTCTCGGGACTCCAGCCGGCAACGGCTTCTATATCACGGCGAGTAATCGCCTGCCCATCCTCTTTGCGCAGCAGGTTCTCAAGCAGAACCTTGATCGTAAACGGTAGACGATCCGGTTCTCCCAGGCCTGCAGCTGCTGCAGCCTTAAGACTGAAATATCTATAGCTACGCCCGGCTACCTTGAGGATACTGGCAGTTTCAAACGAATTACCTGCCTTCATCTTGACCTCCTATTTTAGTTCAAGTCGTGGATATTGTTGATGCTCATATAGCATACTCCAACATTTTACCGAATTGATAGAAGGTCGCTCATTAATTTTCAGTCGGCTATTTTTTTCCCTTGTGGTTCTTGGGCAGAATAATCGTAAAGAGACTCCCCTGGCCAACCTGACTCTGGACCGTCACCCTGCCGCCGTGAGCGTTACAGATGTGTTTGACGATCGCCAGCCCCAGGCCTGTTCCGCCAAGGTCACGACTGCGCGCCTGATCGATCCGGTAGAAACGTTCAAAGAGCCGCGGCAAATGTTCCTCCGCGATCCCCGGTCCGGAGTCTTTAACCGAAATCGCCACTTCCTCGCTCAGATCCTTGGCCTCGATCACCACTTCACTGCCACTTGGGCTGTACTTGATGGCGTTGCTGAGCAGGTTGATAATCGCCTGCTCCAGGAGTGGAGCATTGACCCTGGCGCGTAAATCTTCGCCACAAACGACCTTGAGCCTGGTCTGCTGGCGAGCCTGCAGGGATTCACAGCCTCCCTTGGCGCCTTCGAGCAACGGCAGCAGTTTGGTTTCCTCAAGTTCCCAGGAACCGTCCTTGCTCCCCTGTTCAATCCGCGACAGATCGAGCAGATCCTCAACCAGGGCATTGAGACGCTCACTCTGCTTGAAGATAATCTGCAGGAAGCGTTGACAGGCCTGATCAAACCCCTCCTCGTCGAGCAGGGTCTCCACCGCACCGCGAATCGCCGTTATCGGTGTTTTCAGCTCGTGGGAAACATTGGCTACAAAATCGCGCCGCACCGATTCGAGCTGGCGCATGTGGGTCAGATCATGAAGAACGATAAGCACACCGATCCGCTCATGCAGCTTTCCGGTCAACGGTGCAGCCTGAACATGGAGATAGCGCTTTTCCGGACTGAGCAGCACCAGCTCATCTTCTAGCGGCCCCTGGGCCTGCAGAGCTTCTGTCACGAAGCGCAGCAGTCCGGAATGACGGATCAACCCCTGAATCGGGCAACCCGGGTCAACCTTTGAGCTTATACCAAATAAATCTGAGGCTGCAGCGTTCATACGTATAACCTGTTCATTATTATCGATAGCAATGATCCCCTCGACCATACAGCCGAGAATGGCTTCAATTTCACTGCGCTGTTCCACCTCTTTTTCGATCAGCCCCGACAGATCGCCTGCCATGGAGTTGAGTGCTTTTGCCAGGCGGCTGGTCTCGACGGAACCGCTTTCGATGAGCGGGACATCCAGTTCCCCCTGCGAAAAACGCTGGGCCGCGGCGGTCATCTGTTCCAGAGGCCGGCTGATTCGGCGTGACAACAACCAGGACACCGGTGCCGCAATGATAATGATCAGCACCCCGGCCAGAACCAGACGCCGGTAGACCTGGCTCAGTGTCTCATCGATATCGGAAACGCTGATAGCGGTCCTGACCGAACCTAGAACCCGGTCATTCTCCACGAATGGAATGGCGACATACATCAGTGTCTGCCCAAGGGTTCGACTGAAGCGCACTGCCTGGCCATAGTCCTGGCTCCGGGTACTGACCACCTCCGGACGTTTGCCGTGATTTTCCATCCTGGTGGAATCTTCATCTGAATCAGCCAGAACCACGCCATCCTCACGGATGATCGTGATCCTGGTTCCGGACCTCTCTCCCAGCATCCTGACCCGGGTGGTCAGCTGCTGCGCATTGTCCAAGGAAAACGAGCCGTGCAGCTGTTCGGCAACAAGTTCAGCCCTGGCTTTCAGATCTGCGGCTGTCTGTGCGTAATGAAATGACTTGAGAACAACGGAGACATACCAGCCAAGACCGACCAGAACCAGGACAGCCAGAAGGATATAGGTCGGATAGAGATGCCAGACCAGGCGCTTTAATCTCATGACAGTTCCTTGAAACGATAACCGACTCCACGTACGGTTTCGATGTAGTGGCCACAGGGGCCAAGTTTTTTCCTCAAACCGGCGATCTGAACGTCGACTGCACGGTCGGTCACCGCATAATCCTCACCACGTACGGCGTTGACGATCTGATAGCGGGTAAACACCCAGCCGGGGCGACTGGCCAGGGCTTCGAGCACCCTGAACTCGGTAAAGGTCAGTTCAACCGGACTGCCACAGACCACGACCTGGTTGCGCCCGCTATGGATCGTCAGTTCATCGAAATGCAGTTCCTGCTCCTGGCTGGCCATCTCAGTCTCTACATTGCGCCGCATAACTGCCTGCACACGAGCCAGCAGGACCTTGACACTGAACGGTTTGGTGACGTAATCGTCCGCACCCATTTCAAGTCCTTGGACAACGTCCCGCTCTTCGCCGCGGGCGGTGAGCATGATGATCGGTATTTCCTGGGTATCTTCATCAGATTTCAATCTCTTACAGATCTCAAGACCATCGATACCCGGCAGCATCAGGTCGAGAAGGATCAGGTCCGGGCGCTTGATTCCGACCAGTTTCAGCCCCTCTTCACCACAGGTCGCACAGACCACATCGTACCCCGCCTTGATCAGGTTGAAGTGGAGAAGGGCGAGAATATCCTCCTCATCCTCAACGACCAGAACTGTTTTTTTATCTTCTGACATATCAACTCCAAACATTGTCTAATAATATTTGAATGGAAGTATATCGTTCAATGTTAGGATATTGTGAATTTGCTAACAATATTTTGCCAAGATTGTTTTTTGGTTATTTTTTTCCATAAAACTATACTGATTAAAAAAATAACGTTGTTTTTATATTTGGCCTGTGCTAGAAGCGAAAATATCGTGTCTCGGTTGCCCTCGTATAATTTTCAAGGAGTTTAGAATGGCAGAAGGTACTGTAAAATGGTTTAACGATGCAAAAGGTTTTGGTTTCATCGAGCAAGACAACGGCCCGGATGTTTTTGTTCACTTTTCAGCTATCCAGTCCGAAGGTTTCAAATCCTTGGCAGAGGGTGATCGTGTAACTTTTGATGTTATTCAGGGAGATAAAGGGCCTCAATCGGCCAACGTCGTCAAACTTTAAGACGATATAATCCATTACGGATTTCAAAGACACAATCAAGTTAGACATGTGAGGTATTCAGAGAGGGTGAACCATTTGAGGGCTTCGGAATTTTCCGAAGCCCTTTTTATTTTCAACTAGTTTTTGTCAAGAAATAGTGTCTTCTCTCTTTGTATTTTCCAGTCATTGTCTTTTCGAACTAGCTGAATTGCTTTTCTTGAATGATCACTGTAGCTATTCGACAGATAAACCTGGTCAAATGTGACGTTGACCAGATCTTCATGAACCTCTTCAAGCTGAATATTTTCCAGATCAATCTTGATCCATTCCGCTTTTTTTATCAGCTCACGCCGTTTCTGACTCCATTGCTCATAACTGAGGTCTTCGGTCGGCTCATAGTCTTTATTGTAATTCTCCAGATAACCATCGACATCCTGTTTTGACCAGGCTGTTGCCCAACTTTTCAGACTGGTTACGATCTCTGTTTCCAGTTGTTGTGATAAATGATCTCCGGAGATAACCTCTATATCCCGCCGGCTCACAGTTTCTGCATCGAGAGCGGCTTCTTCGCTGAACTCCTGTCCCGCCGGCCACCATTCCTGTTGCTCTGCCTGAACAGGTCGAGCTTCGGGTGCTGTCACATGCTGGCTAACGGTCTCTTCAACAAGTTGTACGACTTCACGGCTGACAACAGTATTCTGATCTGCTGTTGCCTGGGCAGCAGCTTCCTGAACAGCGACAACGACCTCGTCATTGTGTTCGATGCTTTCTGGCCGGGCGGTTTCAGCGACGGCCCCAACAGGCTCTACGACCGGCTCGTTCTCCTGCGGCTCCTCGACAACAGCTGCGTAAGTCGGACTTTGTTCCGGTTCAGTTGATGAACTGAAAAAAGCCGCAGTCGCCAGACCAAGCAGAAAGGCCAAAACGAAACAGAGCGCCAGCAACTGATAGATTTTAGAATCCCTATATTGTACTTCTGCGACGGCCTGTTGCCCGGAACTCAACTCTTCGATCTGGCGCTGGGCATCGGTCAGGCGATTGGACAGCCGATTGTACTCAAGGGTTGCTTCATCGAGCTGCAGAATCAACTGGTTCTTCTCTTTGATCAGCTTTCTGACCTGGGGAAGAACGTCCCTTTTCTCCCGAATCGAGATATTCACTCTATCAACAGCTTTATCCACAGGTGTGGACAAAGGCTGTTCGCCATCCATTTGCTGAGCCTCCTTCAAGCCAAGCAGCTCCCTGTAAGGTTCAGCGAAATCCGTATATGTTTTATCTCCCCGGCCAAGCAGATTAAGACAAAGCGCCTTAAGCGCCTGACAGTCAAACCGGTCGAGCAGTTCATCTTCCCGCGGGTCAAATGAGCGATCCGCCGTTACAAGCTGTAACAGCAGCTGACCGAGACTGCGCAGAGTGTCTTCCAACTGCTGGCTGTAGCTTTTCCTGGCATGGACAAGAGCAAAACTCTCCTGAATACCAAAATCGGCGATGACAGCTTCACCTTTATCATTGAAGAAAACCTTATCTGCGACGATAGCACCGGGCAGCAATTTCTTTTTCGCAGCGTAATTTACGGCGCCAATCAGCTCGATCAACAGTTTTACGATCCGTTGTACAGACAGCCCTCGTTCGATGATCGCCCCAAGTGATTCAAGATAGTTGTAGCTCGTTGTGAAGTAGAAGAAGTCCCCTTCGTAGCCCGAGTCATAGACAGGTGCGATTCCCGGGTGCTCGAGGAGAAAAAGTTGATCCAGCCGGCTCGACAGGGTCCGCCGCTGGTCGCTGATACCCGCCTCTTCAATGGAATAAACGTTGAGAATGACGGCGCTGTGAAAAAACGGATCTTCGGTCAGACAGCAGGTCTGGAACCCCTCGCTGTGAAGAACCTCTTTGACTGTATAGACACCAAATTTCTGATTTTTTTCTAACATGACTGCCTCAGACCGACACTTTTTAATAATTTTTTTTAATATATAGAAATATAAAAGAATGATTCAAGTGTCAATCTTTACGCGTTAATTTGACCGGGAAACACCTTTTCGCGGACAGAGCTTGATCACTGGACAACAGCTGCAGAAGGGTGTTGGCGCTTTACAGCAGCTGCGGCCATGAGCAATCAGAATATGGCTGCTCTGTGTCCAGTCCTCACGGGGAAGGAGTTTCATCAGATCCTGCTCGATACGGACCGGGTCAGCTGAGGCTGTCCAGCCGAACCGACCGGCCAGGCGCTTGACATGGGTATCCACAACCATTCCGGGGATACCGAATGCGTTTCCGAGTACGACATTGGCGGTCTTGCGCCCGACTCCGCTGAGAGCGACGAGTGATGCAAGATCCTGTGGTACCTGTCCCTGGTGCAGGGTAAGGATCTGCCGGGCGCAGAGAATCAGGTTTTGTGCCTTGTTGCGAAAAAAACCTGTCGAACGGATCAGTTCTTCGACCTCTCCCTGAGAGGCCTGCGCCAACTCGACAGGCGTGGGGAACTGTTTGAACAGCTGCCGTGTGACGATATTGACCCTGACATCGGTACACTGGGCCGAAAGAATGGTCGCAACCAGCAGTTGCCAGGGGTTCTGGTAATTGAGCGCGCAATGAGCATCGGGATAAAGATCATCCAGAACCCTGAGTAATTCGAGTGCTTTTTCCTTTTTTTTCATGTCTCTTATCCACAGACCGGATTCGGCTGTTTGGCGGGAAGTCTGGTTTTCTGCCTGATCTTCACGGCGATCCGCGTGTCCCGGGTTTCAACATTGAGCACCAGGGGCAGATGGGTCGAGGCCTGTTTGGCTTCGCGCGTCATGACGACCTTACCTGATACGGCACGGATCGGCCCGCGAAAGTAGACTCTGTCCCTGGCAAAAACAGGTAAGCGCACAGGAAAATTGGCTCTCCACAAGGGCAGGCCTGCACGTCTGAGATGCTCGTTGAGGCGGATCTGACCACCTCCCCACAGAGACAGTCCGAAATCACCGGCAACGATAACCGGGCCCGTCAAGGCAGCATTGCCGAGCAGGTAATCGGCCAGCAGGGCGCGCAACTGCTCCCGGCGCTGCCAGGGATCGAAGGAGAGAGACAGGTTAAACAGATGAAGGCGCTCGTCGTTGCTGATCAGTTCCGCCTTGACGCAACGCGAACCGTAACCGAGAGGTACGGCCTGAACATTTTTCAAAGGATAGCGTGACAGGTAGGCACATTCGCCTTCGGCGTCGGGACCATAGGCATCCAAGCCGACCTGTTCAGCCAGTAGCTTGACAGAGGTTTCTCCCAGAACAGAGCCGATCTTCTGCAAAAAGACCAGATCGGGTTTTTCACAGCGAATAATCTCTCCGCAGCGTTCCGGCGCAACGGCCCCTGAAGTATCCATTCCACCGTTGATATAGTAAGTCATAATCCGGTAAATCGACATCCTTCGACTCTTTTGTCTGAAGTTGAGTTAGTTTTCATCCGGAAACGGCCCTTTTCCGCTGTGGCGGTGTCAATCTGCGGGCTTGCTTGTGCGGCGTAAAGTACTACGCCTCCGCGCAACCCCTTAGTTTCCTAGCCACAACGAAAAAATGCTCGTTTCCAATCTGAAAACTTACGCATTGCCCTCCGGAGTTTCCGGATGGCAACGAGTTAGCGTCTCCCGGTCAATGTCTTATTATCACTCAATTCTGCGCACCGATTCAATGATCACAGGCTGGGCTGGATAGTTCTGAAAGGGGCCCTTGCTTGTGACCCTAACCTTGGCAATCTTCTCAACAACATCCATCCCGGCAACAACCCGGCCGAAAACTGCATAACCATAGGTCTGTGGCGTCGTTCCACGATTGTCGAGAAAGACATTATCAACCAGGTTGATAAAAAACTGGCTGGTCGCGCTGTCGACAACGTTGGTCCGGGCCATGGCGATGGTCCCTTTAAAGTTTTTCAGTCCGTTGGTCGCTTCGTTTTTGATCGGAGCAGCCGTTTGCATGCGCTGATTCTGAACGTCAAAGCCTCCGCCCTGAATCATAAAACCATCAATAACCCGGTGAAAGATCGTCCCGTCATAAAACTTCTGATCGACGTACGAGAGAAAATTGGCTACGGTTTCAGGGGCTTTTATGTCATCCAGCTCGATTCTGATGACCCCGACATTGGTCTTCACCTCAACCTGCTGACCGGCAAAAGCAGCAACAACAAACAATTGAAAAAACAATGCAAACAAAACCGCTATTCTCATCTTCTCCTCCAGGTTACTGGCAGACTTTTTCTGCCTTGAGATCTCTCAGCATCAGGTCATTGACCGCCTTCTGAGGCTCCTTGTGGCAATAGAGAATTTCGTACATCTGCTCGATGATCGGAACTTCGACACCTTGTTTCGAGGCCAGCTGATAGGCGGACAGTGTTGTTTTGACCCCTTCGGCGATCATCTGCATGCCGTCAAGAATCTCATCCAGTTTACGCCCCCGCCCCAGTTCGATTCCGACGGTCCGGTTACGTGACAGATCACCGGTGCAGGTCAGGACCAGGTCCCCCATGCCGGCCAGACCGGCAAAGGTTTCGGCCTGCCCGCCCAGCTTGAGGCCAAGCCGGGTCATCTCGGCCAGGCCACGGGTGATCAGTGCCGCCCTGGTATTGTGGCCGAATCCGAGACCATCGGCAACCCCGGCAGCCAGAGCGATAACATTTTTCATTGCTCCGCCGAGCTCGACACCGACGATATCGTTCGAGGTATAGACGCGGAATCGGTCGGTGCTGAAAATCTGCTGGATCTCTTCGGCGACAGCATAACCACGGGCCGCAGCGACCACGGCTGTCGGCATGCCGAGACTGACCTCACGGGCAAAGGAAGGCCCTGAAACAAAGCCGATTCTGGCGTGTAAGTGCTGCGGCATTACCTCTTCGAAAACCTGAGAAAGCAGCATCAGGCTGTCATTTTCGATCCCCTTGGACGCCGACAGAATCAGTGCTTCAGAAGCGATATGAGGCAGCGCCTGCTCGAGAACCCGGCGGGTGACCTGCGAAGGGGTAACAAACAGCACGACCTCCTTGCCACTTACCGCACTGACCAGATCATTCTCAACGCTAAGCTGCTCCGCCAGTTTGAACTCCGGCAGGTAAATATCGTTGACGCCTGTCGTCTGCATTCTTTCAGCGAGATCTTTCTCAAAACACCAGAGTGTCACCTGGTGGCCTTTGTTCGTCAGCAGATTCGCCAGGGTTGTTCCCCAACTCCCCGCACCGATAACGGCAATATTCGATGACATTTTTTATCACCTATTCCTTTGCTGCAATTCTCTTTTCGAGATGTTCAATTTTTTCTCTCAACAGGTCAGGGCGGGAAAAATCCTCGATACCCCGGTATTTCTGCAATGCATCATGGAGTTTGCCCTGCTCTTCAAGAAGGCTGGCCAGATTGTATTCCACCTCACTACGATAACGGCTTTGCGGATAATCCTCTACAAGTTTTGTCCAGTCGGCCTGCGCTGCAGTATAACGTTTTTCCAGCAGAGCAAGCCCCCCCTTACGATAGAGTGCTTCATCCACCAGCTGGCTTTCAGGAAAAAGTTCGAGCAGATTTTCCAGTTCAATGCGCGCCTGGGTATAGTTTTCCAGGTGAAAGTAACAGTCGGCAATTTCGTAAAGGTATTGGTCCGCTTGAGGAGCGGAATCCTGGTAGAGCTGCTGATAATAGACGATCGCCTGGGAATAGTCGCGTAGCGAATACTTGAAGATCCGGGCAGCTTCTTCCTGGGCGGCATGAAGCAGCTGGCTTTGCGGGTAATCATGCTCCAGAGTCAGGTAACTTAACAACGCCTGACGCACATCACGCAGATCGTATTGCCAGAGTTTACCGATTCGGTAGAGTGCTTCTTCAGCCTGTGCCGAATGAGGGTAATCGGCAACGATCTTCTGATAGGTTTTGCTCGCTTCGCTCAGCTGCTGATGCGCTTCCTGCCTGGTGCCCCGTTCAAGTAGCTTCTGTGGAACGGCTGACCATTGGTGAATGAACCCGTAGTAACCACCAATGGCCAGTACAACGACAATCAGAACAATCCGCAGACCATTCCAGAAAGCCTTATTCTTCCGACACGTCTCCCGCCTCTGATTCCTGAGCTCCTGCTTCAATTGCTTCTTCAGCTTGTTCAGACTCATCAGCGTTGTCCTTTTCAGCCAGCTTGGCAACAGAGACGATAAACTCGTCCTCTTCCAGGACCATCATCCGGACCCCTTGGGTATTGCGTCCGATTGAACGGAAGTTTTTGACTGCGGTTCTGAGCAGCTTGCCGCGGTTGGTGATAAACATCAGGTCGGAATCCTCATCGACCATCTTGATATCGACAACACGACCGTTACGCTCGCTGGTCTTTATGGTGATAATCCCTTTACCGCCACGGCTCTGAACTCGATATTCCTCGATATCGGTGCGCTTTCCATAGCCATTTTCGGTGATCGTCACCAGCGCCAGTGAAGTACTGTCGGTGACCGACTGCAGGCCGATGACCTCATCATCCCCTTCGAGGTTCATACCGCGTACACCGCGGGCCGGGCGGCCCATCGGCCGGACATCACTTTCCGGGAAGCGGATCGATTTACCGTTACGGGTGGCGAGCAGCAGATCGCGCTTGCCGTCGGTCAGACGGGCCTCGATCAGATGATCGTCGTCATCGATGGTCAGGGCGATAATCCCGCCGCTACGCGGATTTGAATAGGCCATCAGATCGGTTTTCTTGATGATCCCCTTGGCTGTCGCGGTGACGATGTACTTTCCTTCTTCGAAGGTCTTGACCGGCAGAATGGTCATGACCTTCTCTTCTGGAGCCAGCTGCAGCAGGTTGACGATCGCCTTGCCACGCGATGCACGGCCGCCCTGCGGAATCTCGTGGACCTTGAGCCAGTAGACCTTGCCCAGATCGGTAAACACCAGCACGTAGGAGTGAGTCGAGGCGATGAAGAGGTTTTCGACGAAATCCTCTTCCTTCGGCTTGATGCCACTCTTGCCTTTGCCGCCACGGCGCTGAGCCCGATAGAGGGAAACCGCATTACGCTTGATGTAGCCGCCGTGGGTAACAGTAACGACCATATCCTCTTCGACGATCATATCTTCGAGGGTCAGGTCGGCGCTTCTGTCAAGGATCTCGGTACGCCGAGGATTCGCGAATTTTTCCTGAACTTCGATCAGTTCCTCTTTAATGATCTTGAGAATCTCGACCTCACTGGCCAGAATCTCCTTGAGACGGGCGATCAGGGCGAGAATTTCACGCAGCTCTTCCAGTATTTTTTCCTGTTCGAGACCGGTCAGGCGATGCAGACGCATGTTGAGAATTTCCTGCGCCTGTATTTCAGAGAAGCCAAAGCGCCCCATCAAACTGATCTTTGCCTCAGCCGGCGTCTTGCTCGACTTGATGATCTGAATGACTTCGTCCAGATTATCAAGAGCGATCTTGAAGCCCTGCAAAATATGTTCGCGTGCTTCGGCCTTTTTCAGCTCGAAGATACAGCGGCGGGTGACAATTTCACGCCGGTGATCAATAAAGCTGTTGAGCACTTCACGCAGAGTCAGGATTTTCGGCTGACCGGAAATAATCGCCAGCATGATGATGCCGAAAGAAGACTGCATGGCGGTCATCTTGTAAAGCTGGTTGATGATGACGCCTGGTACGGTATCCTTCTTCAGCTCAATGACTATCCGCATCCCGTCGCGGTCCGACTCATCACGCAGATCGGAAATTCCTTCGATCTTCTTCTCCTTAACCAGATCAGCCATCTTTTCGATCAGTTTAGCCTTGTTGACCTGGTAGGGGATCTCCGTGACGACAATCGCTTCGCGTCCACTGCGACGATCAACCTCGACGATGGCGCGGGCACGCATCTGAACGATGCCGCGGCCAGTCTTGTAGGCTTCCTTGATTCCTTCACGGCCATTGATAAAACCGGCGGTCGGAAAATCAGGACCAGGGATGATGTCAATCAAATCATCGTCATTCAAACGCGGGTCATCGATCAGGGCAACCAGGCCATTGATGACTTCTCCGAGGTTGTGGGGTGGTATCTTGGTTGCCATCCCGACTGCGATCCCCTCCGAACCGTTGACCAGCAAGTTGGGAAACTTGCAGGGAAGGACCAACGGCTCTTCCAGCGAATCATCGTAGTTTGGACCGTAGTCAACAGTTTCTTTTTCGATGTCGGCCAGCAGCTCATGAGCCAGTTTGTCCATGCGAATTTCGGTGTAACGCATCGCGGCAGCAGAGTCACCGTCAATCGAACCGAAGTTACCCTGGCCATCGACCAGCGGGTGACGCATGGAGAAATCCTGGGCCATCCGGACGATTGTGTCATAGACTGCACTGTCACCGTGCGGGTGATACTTACCGATAACGTCACCGACGACACGTGCCGATTTCTTGTATGGCTTGTTATAATCGTTACCAAGGTCATGCATGGCATAAAGAATCCGGCGGTGAACCGGCTTCAATCCGTCACGGACATCCGGCAGCGCACGTCCGACGATAACGCTCATCGCGTAGTCCATGTAGGACTTGCGCATTTCATCAACAATGTTGACGGTCACTTTGTTCTGTTCAGTCAGCATCTATTCCTCCAAACTTCCGCAAGGAAGTCATGAATTAAACGTCAAGGTTGACAACATTCAGGGCATTCATCTCGATGAATTCACGCCGCGGCTCGACCTGATCTCCCATCAGTACGGTAAAGATCTCATCGGCTCGCACCGCATCTTCGATCGCGACCTGCAACAGAACCCGTTTTTCGGCATCCATCGTGGTTTCCCACAGCTGCTCCGGGTTCATTTCGCCAAGTCCTTTATAACGCTGGATATACTGGCCTTTTTTAGCTTTTGCCAGGAAGTTTTCGAGCAATTCCTGACGATCCTTGATCTCTTCGTTCTCTTTTCCTTCTGTCACCAGATAGGCAGGGCCGTTCTGACAGATCTCCTCGACCTGCTTGTAGGCCTGCATGAGTAATTTATACTCATGGGAAGACATGACTTCGACGGTCTGGCGATCGATACGCACATGCAGGTTACCGAAGGTCACCAGAATACGATCCGGGTCTGTCAGCACTTCGAATTTTGCTCCGTTCTCGAGGGCGCGAAGTTGTTCAGCCAGCGGTTCCAGGCTCGCTTCGTCAGCATAACCGTTGCGGATCTTACCCTGCATCAGCATGTTGAGAATCGCTGCAGGGACCCCGCGATTGACGATTTTATCGAAATGCTGATTGTATTCGATGATATTACGCAGAGTTGGAATGATCTGCTTGCCGCGCAGTACCTTTTTTCCGCCATCCAGCTCTACAGCGTAACCTTCTGTTCCTTCTTCAAGCAGATAATCGAGCAGGGTATCATCATTCTTGAGGTAGATCTCTTTTCTGCCTTTCTTGACCTTGTAAAGCGGTGGCTGAGCGATATAGAGATGGCCACGCTCAACAATTTCAGGCATCTGCCTGAAGAAGAAGGTCAGCAGCAGGGTACGGATGTGCGAGCCGTCGACATCCGCGTCGGTCATGATGATGATTCTGTGATAACGCAGTTTGGAGACATCAAAATCCTCCTTGCCGATCCCCGTACCCATTGCCGTGATCAGGGTTCTGATCTCGTTAGAGGTGATCAATTTGTCAAAACGCGCTTTTTCGACGTTGAGGATCTTGCCCTTGAGCGGCAGAATCGCCTGATAACGACGGTCACGCCCCTGTTTGGCACTCCCACCCGCAGAATCACCCTCGACCAGATAAATTTCGCACAGAGCCGGATCCTTTTCCTGGCAATCAGCCAGTTTACCGGGCAGTGACAGACCGTCGAGAACCCCTTTACGCCGGGTCAGATCTCGGGCCTTGCGAGCCGCTTCACGGGCCCTGGCCGCTTCAATCCCTTTTTCCAGGATTTTTTTCGCAACCTGTGGATTTTCTTCAAGGTAAATAGCAAGTTGCTCATTCATCAAAGTTTCGACAAAACCTTTGATATCGGAGTTACCCAATTTGGTTTTGGTCTGTCCTTCAAATTGCGGATCAGGCAGTTTGACGGATATAACCGCAGCTATCCCTTCACGCAGGTCATCACCGGAAATGCTGACTTTGATGTTTTTTAACAGATTGTTCGCGGTGGCATAGGCGTTCATCGTTCTGGTCAGAGCCGCTCTGAAGCCACTCAGGTGTGTACCGCCTTCATGGGTATTGATGTTGTTGGCAAAGGTAAAAATCTTTTCGTCATAACTGTCATTATACTGAATGGCGATCTCTATCTCCGCATTGTTTTTTACCCCTTTGAAGTAGATAGGTGACGAATGTAACGCACTTTTTGCCCGGTTGAGATATTCGACAAAAGAACGGATTCCCCCCTCGTAGATAAATTCGTAACTTTTTTCAGACCGGTCATCAGTGATCTGTATTTTTACACCGGCATTCAGAAATGCCAGTTCGCGTAAACGTTGGGAAAGGGTTTCGAATGAAAATTCGGTTGTTTCAAATATTTCATCATCAGGCCAGAAGGTGATCTTGGTACCACGTTTGATCGTATCACCATCAACGGACAGGGGAGCCTGAGGGACTCCACGCATATAACTTTGACGGTTAATTTTTCCATTGCGTCTGATTTCAAGTTCAAGGCGTTTTGACAACGCATTAACAACAGAAACACCGACACCATGGAGACCGCCGGACACTTTGTAGGCCCCTTCACCTTCATCGTTAAATTTACCGCCGGCATGGAGAACCGTCATAACGACTTCAGCTGCGGATTTATTCTGTTTTTCATGCATTTCAACCGGTATTCCGCGACCGTTATCTTCGACGGTAACAGAATTATCTTCATGGATCGTAACGTTGACTTCGTCACAATAACCAGCCAGAGCTTCGTCTATCGAATTATCGACAACCTCATAAACCAGGTGATGTAACCCCTGAACAGCTGTCGAACCGATATACATAGCCGGTCTCTTACGTACAGCTTCCAACCCCTCGAGGACTTGAATACTCTCTGCTCCGTAATTTTTTTCTTCAGCCATAAAACCCCTTATCCCTGACTCAAGTCGAAAAATGACCCTGTTCAACTCTGAACGTTTTAGAGTCTTCAGTAAAACAATCGATATTAGTCGAAGTGATGAATATTTGACAGTTTTTATTGAAAAATTTATTGAAAATAACTTTTTTCCTCTTTAAATCCAACTCCTTACCTATATCATCAAAAATAAGTACAGGTGATTGTCTCTTCATAGTTTCAAAATCAGTTAACTGTGAGTATTTAAGACTTAATAAAAATGACAGTTTCTGACCTTCTGAAGAATACTTTCTGAAATCATGATCATTGACCAGAAAATTGAAATCGTCAGTATGTGGTCCAAAGAGGGTGTAACCTACAGATTTTTCCTTAATTTTTAAACGAGAAAATTTTTCATAAAGATAATCAGAAACATTATTAATTTCACAAAAGTTGTAACTTATTTTAAATTTTTCAATATCACTATTTCTATTAATTATAATATTTAGTCTTTTTATATAACTTTTTCGTTTCTCTATTATCTGGCAACCAAACTTTATTAACTGATCTACCCAAATATCTTTTTCTTGATTATTTTTCAAATCAGCGTTTCTTTGCTTCAAAACCTTTTCATACTTCTTAACTATATCTAGATATTCATTTTCAATATTAAATATTGATCTATCTATAAAGTTTCTTCTGTAATTTGGATAAAATTTTAAATAACTAATTTCGTCATTAAAAAAAAGTATGCAAGTTAACAAATCGTATAACTGATATCTTGTAGGTTTTTTATTATTAATTTTTACTTCTTTAGAGTTTTTTTTATTTAAAAAACACTCTAATTTGTTACTAGTTAAAGTTTCAACATTTAATGAAGTCTTAAAATAATCTTCATTATTATTAATCAGATCTATATTTTTATTTGTTCTGTAGCTTTTAAGAATTGAAGAAAAATAAATAGCTTCAATTAAATTACTCTTTCCTTGGGCATTTTCACCTATTATATAATTTACATTATCTGAAAATGATAATTTTTCTTTTTTAATATTTCTAAAATTAGTAAGGTCAATACTATTGACAATCATTTAAATCTAAATTCTCATTGGCATAATTACCGTAATGTAATTTTCATCGTTCAACGGACTGATAAGTCCTGGTGAAATATTGTCTTTAAGAAACAAATTTACAGAATCTGTTTTTATAACTTGTAAAATATCAATTATATATCGAGCATTAAAGCCGATAGTAATATCATCACCAATATAATCAATTTCTATTTCTTCTCTTGCATCACCCAGATCTGGATTTGAAGAACTGAGAACTAACAGGTTTTTACTTATAGATACTTTTATACCTTTTGATTTTTCACTGGATAGAATAGAAATCCTTCTCAAAGCATGTAAGAAATTTTCTCTTTTGATTTCAGCAACATTCTTTCCTTTTTCGGGTATGACTCTTTTATAGTCCGGAAAATCCCCATCTACCATTCGCATGATCAGCGTGCTTTGATCATTTGATATTGAAAAATTATTATCTGTTACACCTATATGAATTAAAGAATCTGTAATTTCTATCAACTTTCTGAATTCTAAAATTCCTTTTTTAGGTAAGATAAATCCTTTTTGAAATTTCTCTTCGTTTAAACCATCAACGGAACTTTTTGAAAGTGAAAGTCTATGACCGTCTGTAGAAACAAAATTAAGGAAGCCATCTTCATTTTTTATGAATATACCTGTAAGATTAAATTTAGTTTCGTCATTAGAAACTGAGAATATTGTTTTCTCAATCATTTCACTAATAATATTTTTATCTATTATAACTTTATTTGTATTTATTTCTGGAAATTTTGGAAAGTCGTCTGGAGATAAACCAACCAAGTTAAATAATGATTTTTCACATTTAATTTCTACCCAGTAATTATTTTTCGTAGTTATATTTATTACACTATCGGGAAGTTCTTTAATAATTTCGAATAGTTTTTTAGCCGAAATAGTAATCTTTCCTGATTCTATAATGTCTGCTTCATAAGTGGATTTTACTCCTACTTCAAGATCTGTAGCAGTCATGATTATTTGATTGTTTATAGCTTCTATAAGTACGTTTGCGAGTATTGGAATAGTGTGCTTTTTTTCAATGATTCCCTGAACTTTGTTTAAAGCTTTTAGAAATTGGTCTTTGCTAATATTGAATTGCATCGTTATCCTCCGTCTTGTCTACTATATCTAATTATATTTAAAATCTTTTTAGTAGTAGTAATAGGTCCTGTTTATACCTAGGAAATCGTTTAAATAGCTGATTTTTCG
The DNA here is from genome assembly GCA_963676795.2 of Geopsychrobacteraceae bacterium. Taxonomy (GTDB): domain Bacteria; phylum Desulfobacterota; class Desulfuromonadia; order Desulfuromonadales; family Geopsychrobacteraceae. The sequence goes on from CAXXTB010000001.1 coordinate 359,953, forward strand.
TAAAAATTTTCATTTATAAGTTGTGGATAAACTGCACTGTTTAATCACAACTTATCTTGAAAATTTTCTAATAATCTACATATCCACAATTTGGGGTCGATTGTCCACATCAGATACTTAATCTTTCCATAAGTTTTTCAACAAGCGTTTTTGTGTAGACATCTTCTTCCATTTTTTTCTCAATTTTTTTGATGGCATGAATGATTGTTGAGTGATCTTTGCCACCAAACTTGGTACCTATTTCCGGGTATGACAGATCTGTTAATTTTCTGCAGATATACATTGCAATTTGCCTGGGCAATACAAGATTCTTCAATCTTTTTGAGGACTTAAGTTCATTAACTCTAATTTGAAAATTTTCAGCAACGAGTTTTTGAATTTTTTCAATCGTTATTTCTTTACTGTTCTCAACGATTATGTCCTTAAGAATTGTTTTTGCCATTTCAAGGTCAATCGGTGTTGCAGTAAGGCTTGCATAGGCCCCGATTCGGATCAGATATCCTTCGAGTTCCCTGACATTACTGGTGATAGAGCTTGCCAGGAAATATAAAACGTCTTCAGGTATATCAATGCAGTTCTGATCTGCTTTCATCTTCAGAATTGCTTGCTTTGTTTCTGTATCAGGTGCTTGTATATCTGCAATCAATCCCCACTCAAAACGGGAGCGTAACCTTTCTTCAAGGTCCGGTATTTCCTTAGGGAATTTGTCCGAAGTAACAACGATCTGTTTGTGAGATTCATAGAGTGCATTAAAAGTGTGGAAGAATTCTTCTTGAGTACTTTTTTTACCTGCAATGAATTGTATATCGTCTATAAGAAGGACATCAATGGATCTGAACTTATTTCTAAAATCGTCCATTTTACCATGTCTCAGAGAGTTAATAAGTTCATTGGTGAACTTTTCAGATGAATAATAACAAATTTTTATATTATGATCCTGTCTTATAAGTTCATTACCTATTGCATTTACAAGGTGAGTTTTTCCAAGTCCTACACCTCCGTATATAAATAGTGGATTATAAGTTGTTGCCGGATTATTTGAAACCGCTAGAGAAGCAGCATGGGCAAATTGATTAGTAGGACCTGATACAAATGTATCGAATGTATATTTTGGATTTAAATTTGATACTTCAATCGTTTCTTTTTTATACGTATTGATTTGAGGTTTAGATACCTCTTCCTTATGAGATTCTTCGATTATTTCTGGCAAATCATCAATTAATATTTTCTTTATTATAATATTCTTATTTACTTTTAATATTATATTATATTTTTTATCTGAAATTTCGAATAGAACTTTTTCAATGGTTGCTTTGTAGTTGTCCTTAACCCAATCTTTTATAAACTTATTATTTGTTTCTAATATTAGATTTAGATCAACAACTTCTGACACCTGTAATGGTTCAATCCAGGTAGAAAAATTCTGTTCATTAAAGTTTTTTTTCAGCTCTATAAGAGCTTTATTCCAAAGTTCGTTCATTTTTAATCCACAACTTATTAACAACTGTGTATAATTTTGTTGTTTTTTAAATAACTGAAATTTAATAGAAAAATTGATATTACAAACAGTTTTAACTGATTGTTGTAGATAACTATAGACCGAATTCAGCCGCCTGTCAGTAAAATTTTCTGACGATTTTTTGTTGACTTAGCGCGCCTTTTATGATTAAAAGCACTGTTTTTGTAACTAAAGGAGGATACAGCTATGTCTAAAAGAACTTACCAACCGAGCCGAATCAAGCGTAAGCGGACTCATGGTTTCAGAAAACGGATGCAAACCAAAAACGGACGTCAGGTCATCAACAGACGTCGTTCACGTGGTAGAAAATCACTGACTGTTTCTATTCCGCAGAAGTGATATGAATCAAAGGTTTCCTGGTGACTCTCGATTAAAGAAGTCCTGGGAATTCAAACGGATTGATAAGATGGGGTGTAAATTTCATACACCCCATTTTGTTCTTTTGCTTGAAAAAACTTCGTGCACACAGTCACGCCTCGGTGTAACAGTCAGTAAGAAAGTTGGTAATGCTGTTATTCGAAATCGACTGAAAAGACAGATCAGGGAATTTTTCAGAACAAATTTGTCCTGTTTAAATTCATATGATTTCGTAATAATTGCAAAAAGAAATGCGTCTCAGATAAGTTCATCACTTATTCAAAATGAATTGTCTTTTCTAAGGACTATGAATTTGGATTAAAACGATGAAATCGTTGCTAATATATTTAGTAAAATTATACCGTCTTTGCATTTCTCCTCTATATCCGCCCTGTTGTCGTTTTTATCCGTCATGCTCTACCTATGCAATCGATGCACTTAAAATTCATGGTGTATTTAAAGGATCTGCACTTTCTGTTTACAGAATATTAAGGTGCCATCCTTTATGTTCAGGTGGTTATGACCCTGTTCCTCCTATAAATAATCGGGAAATCACTCATGGAAAGTAAAAGAACAATCATTGCCATTGTTTTAATCATGGTCCTCTGGTCGGTTTACACTATTTTCTTTACACCTAAGCAGTCAGAGCAAAACGCTGTTAACGATGATATTACTGCTACAGAGATTATTCCCGCGAAACAAGAATCTGCTAGTGTTCCTGCTTCTGTTGATTCAACTTTGTCCGTTTCTGAGCAAGCTGTAGATATTCCTCATCGTCAGATCAGGGTTATCTCTGACAATTATGTCTATATTCTTGATTCGATGGGGGCTTCGGTTTCCAGTGTTGAGTTGACGCGTTACAAAGAGACACATGATGAGGATTCCACTGATAAATTCTTGTTTTCAGATGAGAATCCCAATACTTTCATTCTGTCCGGTTCTGATGGTCTATATTTTCCTGAATCTATAAACTATGCGTTGGCTGAAGGCACACCAGATGAAATCACTGTTAACAATGATTCGTCCGATGTTGTTTTCGTTATGACTTTCAACGGCGTTCAGGTGACCAAAACATACAGGTTCAATGCTGACAATTACAATTTTGACCTTTTGGTCAGTGTTGCTAATGTTTCAGACATAATTCAACAGGGTCGCATCAACCTGAGCCATAAGCATAATCATATTGAGGATGATAAATCTCAGGCGCGCTCTTTTTATGGTCCCGTATCCTATTCTTCTGGAAAACTCATTGAGGACAAGACTAAAAATCTAGACTCTGCTAAGATTTATCCGGAAAATACAATCTGGTCCGGATATATGACCAAATATTTCATCTCAGCCGTTGCACCAGTCGATAATTTTGACACTGTCAGGGTGTCATATAATCAGACTTTTGTGGAAAACCTGTTTACTTCTAAATCCTTTTCTTTGAATCCCGGTAATACGTCAAATTTTTCTTATTCCGCATATATCGGTCCTAAGGAGATTGAACACCTGACAGCGGCTGACCATAATTATGTGGAATCTATACATTACGGGTTTCTCCAACCGCTGTCTAAACCGTTGATGTCGGTTCTGCGGTTCTTCTACAGTTACCTCGGCAATTACGGTTTTGCAATTATCCTGCTGACGGTTTGTATCAAGCTCATTTTCTGGCCTTTGACCCAGAAGAGCTACAAATCAATGCGCGGGATGCAGAAGCTTCAGCCTGAGATGAAAAAAATCCGTGAGAAATATGCTTCTGACAAGCAGAAGATGAATCAGGAAATCATGAAGTTTTATAAGGAGCAAAAGGTCAGCCCACTTGGTGGCTGCTTGCCTATGGTCATCCAGATTCCTGTTTTCTTCGCCTTATATAGCGCTCTTATGGGTGCAATAGAGCTTCGTCATGCACCTTTCCTGCTGTGGATTACAGATCTTTCGGCTAAAGATCCTTACTACGTCACACCTATTATTATGGGCGTGACAATGTTCCTGCAACAAAAGATGACGCCGACCAGTCTTGATCCAACGCAGGAAAAGTTGATGCTTTTCATGCCGATCATTTTTACCGTTATGTTTTTGAATTTTCCGTCTGGTCTCGTTGTTTACTGGCTTATCAATAACTTGCTGACGATCCTTCAACAATACCTGATCCGTCGTCAGACCAGCTGATGATCTATTATGAATCTTAAAGACACTATTATCGCGCCGGCCACCGCTACTGGGGCCGGCGGTATCAGTATCATCCGGATTTCCGGTCATGATTCCTTACCCGCTTTATTTAGATATTTTCGTCCTGTCAGCAAGATCGATAAATTCATATCTCATCAGCTTTATTACGGTCACATCGTAGATCAAAATGAGCATTTGATTGATGAGGTCATGGCTGTGTATATGGCTTCGCCACGGACATACACGCGCCAGGATGTTGTTGAAATCCATTGTCACGGTAGTGTTCAGATTATTAAATCTATCCTGCGTCTTTTTGAAAATATAGGTGTACGTCTCGCTGCTCCCGGTGAGTTCACTTATCGTGCTTTTATCAATGGTCGTATCGATCTGTCTCAGGCAGAAGCGGTTGCGCAGTTGGTTTCTGCAAAGAGTGAATCATCTCATCGTTTGGCTTTGTCTCAGCTTGATGGGGCTCTGAGTAAAACTATCTTTGAGTTTACTCAGCAGATAAAACAGATGGTGGTCTTTTTTGAAGCCTGGATCGATTTTCCTGAAGAGGATATTCCCGAAGAAGACATCAGTTCCTATCTTTCAGCCGTTACCGAAATTTATCAGAGAATTCATGCTATAAGCTCTTCGTTTTCTCTTGGCCGAATTCTTAAGGAAGGTGTTTCAATCGTTCTAGCGGGTCAGCCAAATGTCGGCAAGAGCTCTTTGATGAACGCTTTGCTTGGTGAAGATCGTGCTATTGTTACTGACGTTCCTGGTACGACCCGGGATCTTATCGAGGAAGGTCTGGTTATTCATGGCCTTCCTGTTAGATTGATTGATACCGCTGGTTTGCGCATATCTGAAGATCTGGTTGAAGCAGAAGGGATCAGGCGCGCTGAAGTCAAACTTAAAAGCGCTGATTTGGTTCTTTTGTTATTGGACTCTACAAAAGATATTGATAATCAGGATCAATGGATTATTGATCGTTGTGCTGATCTTAACTATATGGTTGTCTGGACCAAGGCCGACATCTCTGGGCGCAGTTCTTGCCCTGAAATTTTCTCTGATAACCTTCAGTTTTGTATTTCTTCTAAATCTGGGCTGGGTATTGATGCCTTGGCCGATGCTATCGCCAATCATTTTATACAAGACCCCGCTGCATCCGGTGATTCTGTTGTTATTTCTGAACGTCGGCATTTTGAAGCCTTGAATAGGGCGGCAACGAGTTTGAATAATTTCATACAACTTATCTCTTCAGGTGGATCCCTCGAATTGTTGTCCTTTGAGTTAAGAGAGGCTCTCTATAGTCTTGGACAGATTTCAGGCGAAACAACAACAGAAGATTTGTTGACAGATATCTTTTCAGGATTCTGTATCGGTAAGTAATTGTTTCACGTGAAACATCGAGTGATAGCAGATGGCAAACTACAATAAGAAATACCAGGTGATCGTTGTTGGAGCGGGGCACGCCGGTTGTGAAGCTGCGCTGGCAGCTGCTCGTATGGGGTGTGAAACCTTGTTGCTGACGATCGGTCTGGATACGGTTGCGCAGATGTCCTGCAATCCGTCGATAGGTGGATTGGCTAAGGGGCATATTGTCCATGAGATAGATGCTCTTGGTGGCGAGATGGGAAAGAATATTGATGCCACGGGAATTCAATTCCGCAGATTGAATATGCGTAAAGGACCCGCAGTCAGGGCATCCAGGGCTCAGGCAGATCGAATGGCCTACAGCGCACGTATGAAGGCTGTCGTCGAATCTCAATTTTATCTGGATTTGAAACAGGGGTTAGTTGAAGAACTGCTTGTTGAAAAAGATCGGATCATAGGGGTCAAAACTCGCGAAGGTTTGGATTTCTACGGACAGACGGTTGTTGTAACCACTGGTACCTTTATGCGCGGCCTGATTCATGTCGGCTTGAATAATTATGCAGGAGGTCGCGCAGGGGAACCCTCAGCAGAGGGGATCTCTGCGTCGTTAGAAAAGATTGGATTGCTGGTTGGTCGATTGAAAACTGGAACGCCTGCAAGACTTTCGGCACGTACGATAGATTTCAGTAAACTGGAACCACAACCTGGGGACCCGATTATAAGACCATTCTCTTTCATGAACGAACGCATAGAGAGAGAACAGGTCAATTGTTATATCGCCAAGACGAACGAAAGAACCCATCAGATCATCAGGGACAACCTTCACAAGTCTCCACTCTATGCCGGGATTATCGAGGGAATTGGACCACGCTACTGTCCTTCGATAGAAGATAAGATTATGCGGTTTCCAGATAAGACGAGCCACCAGTCATTCGTCGAGCCTGAAGGGCGCTACGGTTCTGAGATGTATCCGAGTGGGCTGTCTACTTCTCTCCCTGCTGATGTGCAGCTGGACTATTTCAGGTCTATGGTTGGATTTGAACAGGTTGAGATTATGAGACCTGGTTATGCGATAGAATACGATTTCGTAGAACCGATGCAGTTGAAGTCATCGCTCGAAACGCGGGCTGTTAAGGGACTTTTTCATGCTGGCCAGATCAATGGTACCTCTGGATATGAAGAAGCTGCTGGGCAGGGCCTGTTGGCAGGGATCAATGCTGCACGCTATTGTCAGGATAAAGAGCCATTGGTGCTCAGAAGAGATCAGGGGTATCTCGGGGTTATGATTGACGATCTTGTAACTCAACCAACATCAGATCCTTATCGTATGTTCACCTCTAGATCAGAATACCGACTGCTGTTGCGGGAAGACAATGCTGATGTCAGGCTGACACCTGTGGGGCGTGAGATAGGGTTGGTCAACGATGAACGCTGGGAACGATTCCAGCGCAAGCAGGAGAATGTCAGACAGCTTGAGCAGTATCTGCAGGAAAGGATGATAACTTCTGCGGATAAATCCGCGGTAGCAGAATTCGATCTTGAAGATTTGAAGAGCGGTTTAACCCTGGAGTCCTTGTTGCGCAGGCCGAACATTGAAATCTCAAGTATGGCTGCCTATTACCCAGAAATAGCACTCTATACCGATGCGGAACAGGAGCAGGTCGAAATTGCTGTGAAGTATGAAGGCTATATAAAACGGCAAAACGAGCAGGTAGCGAAATTCAAGCAACAAGAAGAGATCACGATTCCGGAAGATATAGACTACGCAATGATTCCGAGTATCTCGACAGAGGTCAGGGAAAAACTGAGTAAAATCAGACCGCTGAATCTTGGCCAGGCGAGCCGGATTCAGGGGGTTACCCCTGCAGCGATTACTGTCATCCACATCTATCTGCATAAGAAAAAATATGAAAAAAAAGCTGGTTGATGGTTTAAGGCACTGGGATATTGAATGTACGGATGCTCAACTCGATATGTTGACCGTCTATCTGAACGAACTGTTGCGCTGGAATAAAAAAATAAACCTCACAGCAATCAGTGACCCAGAGTCTGCCGTAGAAAAACATCTTGTCGATTCGCTGCTGCTGGTTAAGTATCTAAATGGTGGAGAGCGGGTGCTAGATCTGGGTTCCGGAGGCGGACTGCCCTCCATTCCCCTGGCTATTGTCAGACCTGAGCAGGAAATCGTTTCTGTAGACAGTGTTGGAAAAAAAATCAACTTTCAGAAGCACATCAAAAGATTGCTGAAGCTTGACAGCTTTCTTCCTGTGCATATCCGTACCGAACAGTTGGCGGACAGTCATGAATTTCAGAGTCGATTTGACGTGGTAACAGCCAGAGCATTTACCTCATTGAAAGAATTGATGGTCGCATCGGCCATTTTTCTCAGGCCAGAAGGGCACCTTCTGGCACTTAAAGGGCCGGAAACTGAAAATGAATTGGCTGAAGCAAAAGAAATACTCAGTCAGTGTGGCTATTCCAGCGTTCATTTCGATGAGTACCGATTGCCATACAGCCAGGCCTTAAGAACAGTTGTCCAGGCTGCATATCAGTCTAAAATTTAACGATAAATTAGCTGAATAATTGCTGAGGCTATGATAACCTGCCAACTCCGGTTGACTTCAGATGTGAGGAGAGGTGTCAGATGGCTAATATCATCGCCGTTGCGAACCAGAAGGGTGGAGTTGGCAAGACCACGACAGCAGTGAATCTATCTGCTTCTCTGGCCGCTGCTGAAAAAAGAACATTGTTGATCGATATGGACCCACAGGCTAACGCTTGCAGTGGTCTTGGAATCGATAAAACACAAGTAGAATCAACTGTTTATCATGTTTTGTTGGGGGAGAAGACAGCTCGCGAAGTTATCCGTCACACAGAACTTGAATGTCTGCATGTCCTGCCATCCAATACCAATCTCATCGGAGCAGAGATCGAACTGCTCGAAACCCCCGAACGGGAAAAACAGCTCAGAAAAGCAATAGCCGAATTGAAGGACGATTACGAATACATCATTATCGATTGTCCTCCATCCTTGAGCCTGTTGACCGTCAATGCTTTGACTGCGGCCGATTCTGTTTTTGTTCCGCTCCAGTGTGAGTTTTATGCAATGGAAGGGCTGGGTCAATTGATTCAGACTATTCGACTGGTTCAGCAGGAATTGAATACAAAACTGAAAGTCGGGGGGATTCTGCTGACAATGTATGACGGGCGGAACAATCTCTCTCGTCAGGTCAGTGATGAAATTAAAGCTCATTTCGGCGACAAGGTTTTTGAATCTGTGGTACCACGCAATGTTCGACTGTCGGAGGCCCCGAGTTATGGCCAGCCGGTGATCATGTATGATATCGCTTCAAAAGGTGCCCAGGCTTACATGTCCTTGGCGCAGGAAGTCTTGGCGGGGGGATAAGAGAGATGACGAAGGTGAAAAGGCCGGCACTAGGGAAAGGGATAGGTGCATTACTCAGTTCAGCAGCACAGGAGGGCGGGAAAAAATATTTCTTTTGCCCGATAGAGGAGTTGGTGCCTCATGAACAACAGCCAAGAAAATCCTTTAATGATACCAAGATGGCCGAACTTGTATCGTCAATAAAGGAAAAGGGGATAATTCAGCCCCTGGTTGTACGTCAACAGGGGGATCATTATCAGATCATCGCCGGTGAAAGGCGCTGGCGGGCTGCCCAAAAAGCTGGTCTGGAACGAGTTCCGGTCGTTATTCAGGACGTTTCTGAAGACTGGGCACTTGAAATTGCCCTGATTGAAAATATTCAGCGTGAAGATTTGAATCCGCTGGAAGAGGCAAGCGCCTATCGTTACCTGATAGACAGTTTTGACCTGCATCAGGATGAGGTCGCCAAGCGGGTTGGTAAGGACCGTTCCACCGTCGCCAATGCGTTGCGACTATTGAGGTTGCCCGAGAAGATCAAGAATGACTTGAGTGATGGCCGGTTGACCATGGGGCATGCGCGGGCCCTGCTGGCCCTGGATGAAGATGCTGACATGCTTGAAGCCAGTCATGAAGTCATCAACAGAAAGCTCTCTGTCCGTGAAACGGAAAAGCTTGTTAAAAAGATCAAGAATTTCGGTGCGCCGCCGAGTGAATCGCCAAAACCGGAAAAAAATATCGATCCTAATATTGTTAGCCTGGAAAATAACCTGGCACAGCACTTCGGTGCTCAGGTCAAACTTGCAACCAAAGGGAAGGGCGGTCGTATCGAAATCAATTTCTTTGATAACGACGACCTTGATCGAATTCTCGACCTTCTGGGGCTTGCGACTGATTGATTTGTTAAGAATAAAGACAGGAACAACCTATGTTCAGAAACAATAGACAGGAGCAAAATGAAATGAAAAAGTCATCAGCATTAGAAAAAGCGGATATCAAGGCGTTTCTTGGCCCTGGCAGCAAGTTTGAGGGAAAGCTCAGTTTTGATGAGCTGGTCAGGATCGATGGCGTCTTCAGTGGAGAAATCAAATCGACCGATACCCTGATTATTGGAGAAACCGCAGAAATTGAAGGGAGTATCCAGGTCGGATCGCTGATTTTGAGCGGCAATTTCAAGGGGGATATCAAAGCAACAAAAAGTGTCGAATTCAGGTATCCGGCCAAGGTCGATGGCAGTATAGAGACACCGTCACTGCAGATTGAAGAAAAAGTCATCTTCAACGGGCAGATCAGCATGGCCGAAAAAGAAAACGCCGTACCACTCAAGAAAATTGAAAAAAACTAGTCCTGGCATTCATTTGGTAAAAAATGACATGAATCGCGCATTGATTGGAAACAATGGTTGACTGAGGATTTCAAAAGTGCTAACTAGGTTTCTTCATCTGAAAATCCCATCAAACAAAGAAGTTTATTTAGTATTCAGTATACACAACCCATCCTGAAAAAGAGGTGTACAGGTGATCAGTGTTGACTGGACCTTAGGTCTGCAGTTCGTAAACTTTATTGTTCTTTTGATTATTCTGAATAAGCTTTTATACAAGCCATTACAGAAGATTCTTGCTGAACGTCGTGAAACAATCCAGGGCAGCCACAAGCGTGCCCAGGATCTGGAAGCTGATATCGAAGCAAAATTGACAGAATATCAGAATAAAATCACTAGTGCAAAAGCGCAAGCCAACGAAGAGCGTAACAAGCTGAGAAAAGCTGGGCAGGAACAGGAAGCAACGCTGCTTTCGGAAGCCCACTCCAAAGCTGGTACCAAACTTCAGGCTATCAAAGCGCAAGTTGCTCAGGAAGCAAGCGAAGCAAGAAACCTGCTGAAAAAAGAAGCTGAAGCGATGGCCGGTCAGATTGCTGCAAAAATTCTCGGTCGCGAGCTGGTTTAAGAAGGAAGGTAAGGTTTATGAGCAACAAAGTCAGAACAATTTTACTGACATTGGTCGTACTTACAGTTTTCTGCGGTATTGCCTGTGCCTCAGGGGGAGAACACCAGGTTGATAGCGGTGTTCTGCTTAAAGATTTCCTGTGGCGTATTTTTAACTTTGTCGTCATGGCTGCAATCCTGATTTTTTTCCTGGCTAAGCCCCTCAAAAAAGGGCTGTCCGGACGCCGTGCAGACATTGCTAAAACTCTCGCCGAAGCGAAACAGGCTAAGGACGAAGCAGAAGCGAAGTTTGCGGAATACGATAAGAAACTTTCCAAAGCTGCCGAAGAGATCGCTGGTCTGAGTGAAGCGATCCGTAAGGAAGGTGAGCTGGAAAAAGAAAAGATCATCGAAAATGCCAAAGCGATGGCCATTCAGATCGAGAAAGACGCTGAAAAAGCCGCTGCACTGGAAATTGCCAAGGCGAAAGCCGAGCTCAAACGTGAAGCCGTCGAACTGGCGGTTGGAATTGCTGAAGAAGTTCTGAAAAAGAATTTCACCAAAGACGACGATACTCGTCTCATCGATGAGTATATGAAGAAAGTGGGAGAGTTACATTGAGTAACAGTGCGATAGCAATCAGATACGCCAAGGCTCTGCTGAATATTGCGACCGAGCAGGACTCGGTTGAAAGATATGCAGAAGAACTGGCTGGTGTCGCAGCGGTTTTAAAGAAGGAAGATCTGCTGCGTTTGTTGCTTGATAGTCCGACTTTTCCTTTGGAAAAGAAAGCGGCAATCATGCATGATCTGGCAGCTTTGCTCAAATTGAGCGAAGGTATGCTGCGTTTCCTTGATCTGCTTCTTGAAAAAGGTCGTATCGACCAACTGGTTCAGATCGATATGAACTACAGAAAGTTTGCTGACAATCTGTCCGGAATCGTCCGGGCCAAGATTCGTGCCGCTGCCGAACTGAGTCAGGAGCGTACCGACGCGATCAAATCCGGTCTGGAAAAGCAGACGGGTAAGCAGGTTCTGCTGACCGTTGAGCAGGATGCATCACTGATCGGCGGTCTGCAGGCAGAAGTCGGCGGGAAGCTGTTTGACGGCAGTGTAAAAACTCAGTTGAAAAGAATGACAGAGACCTTAGCAAAGGGGTGATTAGATATCATGGACATCAGAGCAGAAGAAATCAGTGCGATTATCAAGAAACAGATTGAAAACTTCGGCCGCGAGGTTGAAGTCAGTGAAACCGGTACCATTATTTCCGTAGGTGACGGTATCGCCCGTATTCACGGCCTTGATAAGGCGATGTCCGGTGAGCTCCTTGAGTTCCCGGGCGGTGTTATGGGGATGGTCCTCAACCTTGAGGAAGACAACGTCGGTGCTGCGATCCTCGGTGATGCCGAACACATCAAGGAAGGTGACATCGTCAAGCGTACCGAGCAGATCGTCCGGGTTCCAACCGGTGAAGCTCTGATCGGCCGTGTTGTCAACGGCATCGGTATTCCGATCGATGGCAAAGGCGATATCGAGACTGAAACCTACGGCCAGGTTGAAATCAAGGCCCCGGGTATTGTTTCCCGTAAATCGGTTCATGAGCCGATGCAGACCGGACTCAAAGCGATCGACGCCATGGTTCCGATCGGCCGCGGTCAGCGTGAGCTGATCATCGGTGACCGTCAGACCGGCAAGACTGCAGTTGCGACCGATACTATCATCAACCAGAAAGGGAACGGCGTTATCTGTATCTATGTCGCCATCGGTCAGAAGCGTTCAACCGTTGCCCAGGTCGTTGAGAAGCTGCGACAGCACGGTGCGATGGACTACACCATCGTCGTATCTGCGACCGCTTCCGACCCGGCTCCGTTGCAGTTCATCTCTCCATACACCGGTGTTACCATGGGTGAGTTCTTCCGTGACAACGGCAAGCATGCACTGATCATCTACGATGACCTCTCCAAGCAGGCCGTCGCCTACCGTCAGTTGTCGCTGCTGCTGCGTCGCCCACCAGGACGTGAAGCATTCCCTGGTGACGTTTTCTATCTCCACAGCCGGTTGCTCGAACGTGCTGCCAAGCTGAGTGATGCAGAAGGTGCAGGATCCCTGACCGCGCTACCGATCATCGAAACCCAGGCTGGTGACGTTTCCGCCTATATCCCGACCAACGTTATCTCGATTACCGATGGTCAGATCTTCCTTGAAACCGACCTGTTCTTCTCCGGCGTCCGTCCGGCGATCAACGTCGGCCTGTCGGTTTCCCGTGTTGGTGGCTCGGCTCAGATCAAAGCGATGAAACAGGTTGCCGGTACCTTGCGTCTGGCTCTTGCTCAGTACCGTGAGATGGCAGCTTTTGCCCAGTTCGGTTCAGATCTTGACGCTGCGACCCAGGCCCAGCTGAATCGTGGTGCCCGTCTGGTTGAAATCCTCAAGCAGGGACAGTACAAGCCACTGCCTGTCGCGATTCAGGTTATCTCGATCTATGCCGCCAACAACGGTTACGTCGATGCCTACCCGACAACCGCAGTTCAGCGTTATGAGAGCGAAATGCTGGCGTTCATGGAAAGCAAGCACGCCGCTATCATTGCTGATCTGACCGAAAAGAAAGCGATTGACGCAGATCTCGAAGGTCGTCTGAAGTCGGCACTGGATGAATTCAAGGGTCAGTTTGTTGCCTGATAGCTATAAAAGGTAAACCAGATGGCAAATCTGAAAGACATAAAGAAAAGAATCGGTTCGGTCAAGAACACGCAGCAGATCACCAAAGCGATGAAAATGGTCGCAGCTGCCAAACTGCGCCGTGCTCAGGATGCAGCAGTGTCTGCGCGTCCCTACGCCGAGAAGCTGCAGAGCGTTCTTTCGAACCTGGCTCAGCGTGAGGCAGCGGATGCTCATCCGCTCCTGTGCCAACGCGGTAAAGGGCGTGCTCTACTCGTGCTGATGACAGCGGATCGCGGTCTCTGTGGCGGTTTCAACGCCAACGTCTCCAAAGAGGCGGAACGTTTCATCAGGAACAATCCACAGGGGTATGAGGATATCGACCTGATGATCATCGGCCGCAAAGGGCGTGATTTTCTCAAGAGCCGGGTTGGTAAGAACATTATCAAAACTCACGAGGACATCACCAGTGATGCGAGCTACAAGACAGCTCAGTTGATCGGTGAGGAGATCGTCGCCGCCTTTGATGCAGAAACCTACGATGCCGTTTATGTTCTCTACAATGCATTCCAGAGTGCAATCGTTCAGAACGTGACCATGGAGCAGGTACTGCCGATTCAACCACAGACTGAAGCGGTTGAAGAGAATGCCGTTGAGTACATCTACGAACCGAACCGTCTTGAAGTCTTGAGCGATCTGTTACCGAAGATGGTCGAGGTTCAGGTTTTCCGCGCACTACTCGAATCGAACGCTTCGGAACAGGGTGCCCGGATGTCGGCGATGGACAGCGCCAGCCGTAACGCATCAGAAATGATCGGCAAGTTGACTCTGCAGTACAACCGTGCCCGTCAGGCGGCAATCACCACTGAGCTGACAGAGATTATTTCCGGTGCGGAATCGCTATAAAATAACAGTGAGATTTTAAAGATAAACACGCTTATTCCGTCGTGGATAAGGAGGAAAGGTTTTTATTATGAACAAAGGAAAAATCACACAGGTTATCGGCCCTGTTGTCGATGTCGAATTCGAACCTGGGAAATTGCCGGAAGTTTATCATGCTCTAAAAATCACCAACCCTTCTCTGGGTGAGGGCGAGTGGAACCTTGTCGTTGAGGTTGCTCAGCACCTGGGTGAGAACACCGTCCGGACCATCGCTATGGACGGAACCGACGGTCTGGTTCGTGGTCAGGACGTTCTCGATACCGGCGCTCAGATCCAGATGCCGGTCGGTCACAAGACACTCGGCCGTATTCTCAACGTTGTCGGTGAGCCTGTTGACGAAGCTGGTCCGGTTGACGCAGAGCTGACCTGGGGCATTCACCGTTCGGCACCTGAATTCGTCAATCAGTCGACCAAGGTCGAATCTTTCGAAACCGGTATCAAGGTTGTTGACCTGCTCGCTCCTTACTCCCGTGGTGGGAAGATCGGTCTGTTCGGTGGTGCCGGTGTTGGTAAGACCGTTCTGATCATGGAACTGATCAACAACATTGCCAAGCAGCACGGTGGTTTCTCTGTTTTTGCCGGTGTTGGTGAGCGGACCCGTGAAGGGAACGACCTTTGGGAAGAGATGAAGGAATCCGGCGTTCTCGACAAGGCTGCTCTGATCTACGGTCAGATGAATGAGCCTCCTGGAGCACGCGCCCGTGTTGCTCTGTCCGCGCTGACCATCGCTGAGTACTTCCGTGATGAGGAAGGGCAGGACGTTCTGCTGTTCGTCGACAACATCTTCCGTTTTACCCAGGCCGGTTCTGAGGTTTCGGCGCTGCTCGGCCGTATTCCTTCCGCCGTTGGTTACCAGCCAACCCTGTCGACCGAGATGGGTGAGCTGCAGGAACGGATCACTACCACTGACAAAGGTTCGATCACCTCTGTCCAGGCGATCTACGTCCCTGCCGATGACTTGACTGACCCGGCTCCTGCGACTGCATTTGCTCACCTGGATGCGACCACCGTTCTGTCGCGTCAGATTGCCGAGCTTGGCATTTACCCTGCGGTTGACCCGCTCGACTCCACCAGCCGGATTCTTGATCCACAGGTTATTGGTGAAGAGCACTACAAGGTTGCCCGCGATGTTCAGTATATCCTGCAGCGTTACAAGGACCTTCAGGATATCATCGCCATCCTCGGTATGGACGAACTGTCTGAAGAGGACAAGCTGGTCGTTGCCCGTGCCCGTAAGGTTCAGCGTTTCCTCTCCCAGCCGTTCCACGTTGCTGAGGTCTTCACCGGTTCTCCTGGTAAATACGTTGAACTGAAGGACACCATCAAAGGTTTCCGCGAGATCGTCGAAGGCAAGCACGATAACCTGCCGGAGCAGGCATTTTATCTGGTTGGTACAATCGAAGAAGCAATCGAAAAAGCTCAGAAAATGTCGGCCTGATCAGGTCCATTAGCTGATTTTTCACAAAAAGGACAGTCGTGATGGCTGAGAAATTAAAGCTTGAAATGGTGACACCTTACAAGAAGGTGCTTTCCGAAGAGGTAGATGAAGTCACTGCCCCGGGTCTGGCCGGTGCTCTTGGTATACTGCCTGGCCACACCCCGCTGCTGACGACCCTTAAGGTTGGTGAACTCGATTACAAGATCGGTAACGAGACTTTTCATATTGCAGTCAACTGGGGTTACCTTGAGGTCGAAAATGACGCGGTAACGATTCTTGTTGATACTGCCGAAAGAGCCGATGAAATCGATCTCGAACGGGCAAAAGCCGCGCTTGGGCGTGCTGAAGAAGCGCTCAAAGGCCTTTCCCATGAAGACAAGCAGTACAAGATCATGGAAGCTGCACTGCAGCGCGCTATGATTCGGATTCAGGTGGCAGGTAAGGGCCGCTGATTCTACACACAGACTGATTGAACAAAAACAGCATCCGCCAGGATGCTGTTTTTATTTATCCAGAAGAAATTGTCTGGTCAGCTTGTGGGAATCCAGAATATCAGGCAAAGTTCTGTTTTCCAGGGTGTAGGTCAACCGGTGGCGCACTGTGCCGAGTGACTGGAAGAAATGTTCAACAGGCGCTGTTCCGGCAGACAGGGCATAATGATCGTCGCTGTTGCCGAAGTTGTTATGCAGATGGATATGGCTGAGGTAGTCACGGGTTGCGTCAAGCCAGTGCTCTAGTGAGGTCTGGCCGTAAATATTCCAGTGACCAAGGTCAAAAACGTGTCTGAAATGTTCGGATGCGAAAGATTCAAAAAGATAAAGCAGTGGATCCGGTGAATCTTCGTAGATATTTTCGAGGCAGATAACGCAACCGGATTGCTCTGCCTGAAGTATTAGCTCAGGCCAGAAGGTCAGCGAATTTTCGATCCATTCCTGCAGGTTGAAATTTTCCCTGTTTTGAGGAATCGACGGATGAAAAATGATCTTGTGCGCCTTGAGACACTCAGCAAGTTTCAAAGACCTGGAAGCCTGTTGAAACGAGCTGTTGCGCAACAGCTGATCTGATGTCCCCGGGGCAAAGCCGGAAAAAGGCGCATGGAGAGTGATCTTCAGCCCCTCATGATGTAATCTGCGTGCTGTGTCGTTGAGATGTTGAAAATCGAGCTGATCGAGTGAAACCGTTTGACAGGCAACCTCTGGCTGCAACGAATTATCGATCAGAAAGTCGATCCTCTCAGACAGAGACTGAGCAGGAATGTTGACATAGATCAGGTTGTTCATAGACATTTGTTGGCCGCAATCTGTTCGAGTTTTCTGATCTCGGGTTGTTCGCCGAGGGCAATCAGTGTATCACCGGCCTGGATGATGGTCTGTGCCGATGGATTAAACGACATGGCGTTGCCGTTTTTGATGCCGACAATGATAAGGCCGAGATCTTTACGAATTCCACTGTCCAGCAGTGGTTTTCCGACCAGAGAAGAGGTCTTTGCGACTGGTATTTCATCAAGCTGCAGTTCGATGTTGTTGTGACCAGTGGCAATATCGATGAAATCGACGACAGAAGGCCGCAGTACCGCCTGGGCCATGCGATAAGCTCCCATGGAATAGGGCGAGACAACCTTGTTGGCCCCGGCACTGAGCAGTTTCTTTTCCGTTCCGTCTTCACTGGCCCTGGCCATGATGAAAAGGTCCGGGTTGATACCGCGGGCGGAGAGGACAATATAGACATTGGCCGAATCGGTCGATACAGCTGTGATCAGCCCCTTGGCTCGTTCAATGCCGGCCTGAATGAGTGTTTCATCCTCTGTGGCGTCGGCGTTGATGTAGAGGAAGCCGTCTTCTTCGAGACGTTGAACACTTGCGACCGAGTTGTCGATAACGATGAAGGGCAGCGGTTTGCTGGCAAACTGCTTGCAGATCTGCCGGCCGATGCGTCCATAACCGCAGATGATGTAATGATTTTCGAGTTTTTTGATTTTGCTCTGCAATTTTTTTCTCCCCATGATTTGACGCAGCTGCCCTTCGACTACGAATTGAAGGGATGACGTCAGGGTGTAGGCGATAGAACCGACACCGAATATGATCAGGAATATGGTAAATATCTGACCCTGGTGACTGAGTGTATGGACTTCGCTATAGCCGACCGTTGCCAGAGTGATGGTCGTCATGTAGAGAGATTCAAACAGGCTCCAGCCTTCAATCAGACTGTAGCCGACTGTACCGCCGCCAATCATCACGATCAGTATTGTAACGGCAAAATAGATTTTTTTTAGGGGCTCCATAGCATACTCCGGTGAAGAGGAATTCATTGTATCCGGAGCTTTGTAAATTTCAAACGACAAAGAAGCGAATTACTTAAAAACCAGTTGACAAGTTGTGTATACTGCATACAATTATATGCCATAACATGGAGGGTTCTAACGCAATGAAGCCTATCGAGCGCCATCAGACATTACGGGAAAAAATTCTCGAATCAATCCGTGAAGCGATTCTCAAAGGGAGCCTCAAGCCTGGTGAGAAGGTTGCCGAACCGGAACTGGCTGAAAAATTCGGCATCAGCAGAACGCCGATCCGTGAAGCGTTCCGGCAGCTTGAATCTGAAGGCTACCTGACTGTCGTGCCGCGCAAGGGAGCTGTTGTTGCTGCCATGTCAGAACGGGATGTGCAGGAGTTTTATGCCATCAAGAGTATTCTTGAAGGCTATGCGGCTTCACTCGCTGCGGCAAACCTGACCGACAAGGAGCTGAAAAAGCTCGAAACCATCAACGAAAAGATGGATCAGCTGGCCACAGAGGGGGATGTCAAAGCCTTCTTCAGGGTCCATAATGAATTTCACGATATTTTTGTCAAAGCCGCCAATAATTCAAAACTGTACGATCTGATTCAGCAGCTGGGACTCAAATTCAGCCGCTTGCGTATGGCGTCACTTTCGGTCGAAGGCCGCATGGCTATCTCGGTCGAAGAGCACGGCAAGCTGCTCGATGCTTTTCGCCAGCACGATTCGGATCTCGCTCAGCAGATGGTCCAGAACACGGCAGGAATAGGCGGCAAGGCATTGCTGGAAAGCCTGGCGGCGCAGACAGGTTCCGATAAGTCATAAAGATGAAAAAAAACTCCTTTAATGGGGTTTTTTTTATCTGTGACAGTTAGCGAAGGCTGTTGAGCGACTTGAGTTTGAGATTAAAGACATCAGCCCACAGATTGTCCGGACAGGTATTGCCCTTTGTCAGCATGCTGAGTTGCTCGCTGGTGATAGGAAACAGGGGACAATGCTGCAGGAGAGACACCAGTGGTGTTATACCGGCCAATGGCAGCCGTACTTTGCGTACCACTGGACCAAGGCCGCTCAGTTGCGAAATGCGGTCGAGCAGTTCAGTGTAGGAGAGTGCTTCGGGGCCACCGCAGCAGAAGGTTTGAGCAATGCTGTCCGGACGTTCAAGGGCAGCGACAAAAGCGTTCGCGATATCAGAAACATGGACTGGCTGTAATCGGTAGTCGCCGGAACCGAAGACGGGGACCAGCGGAAGCAGTTTGACAAGTCTGGTGAGCATGGTCACAAAAAGATCGTCCGGACCAAAGATCAGTGACGGGCGGAAAATGGTCCAGTCGAGCCCTGAGTTACGGACAAACTGTTCGGCGGCGAATTTGGTCTTATGATAGCCTGTCTCGGAGTCTGTCGCGGCACCATTGGCACTCATATGTATGTAGCGCTTTACCCCGAAATCAGCAGCAGCTTTCACTACGTTCTGTGTTGCCAGAGAGTGAAGGCGTTCGAAGGTTATGCCCTGAGAACGTTTCTCCCGGATAATGCCGACCAGGTGGATAACGGCGTCGCACCCCTCAATGGCACTTAACGACTCGGCGCGGGTGACATCACCACTGACAGCTTCGACGGTCTGGTGCTGCAATGGCAGCGCAGAGTGAGTCAGTGCTCTGACCTGATGATTTTTGTCAACAAGTTGCTGGATGACAGTGCGGCCGACGAATCCACTTCCACCTGTGACGAATACCTTCATATCTCTCTCCTGCGCAGATGATTGTAGATTATAACAGATCCGCACGTTGCAAGAAAAACCCGAGAAACTTCAAGATACAACAGCGTTATGAAAAAAAAGGAAAAAACACGTTGAGCTGTTGTCTTAATGAGCCTGATGAGCTATTTTCCAGTCTTGTTTATGATGTTTTATTTGGGCCGCTGGCCACCAGCTGAGAATGAAATAAAAAAACGCAATGTTTAGGAGAGAAAATGGACAATCTGACAGCAGCAGACTTGGGGTTGAAGAGTGTCGGGACGGTATACCACAACCTTGACTATCCGGGACTGTTCGATCACGAGTTAAAGAATCAAGAAGGCGCAATTTCTGAGAATGGCACGATGATGGTCGATACCGGCAAGTTTACCGGCCGTTCACCGAAGGACAAGTATTTCGTCAAGCAGGCAGACTCTGCAGAGAAGATCGCCTGGGGCAACATCAATCAACCGGTTTCGGCGGAAATCTTTGATGAGCTCTACACGGAAGTTATCGACTACCTGTCCGACAAGGACATCTATGTCACCGACGGCTACTGCGGGGCCAACCCCCAGACCCGTAAACAGGTGCGCTTTGTCACCCAGATCGCCTGGCAGTCTCACTTTGTCAAAAACATGTTCATCCGCCCCGGTGCAGAAGAACTGGCAGATTTTCAGCCGAATTTTACCGTCTACAACGCTTCCGGTTTGACCAATCCGAAATGGCAGGAGATGGGACTGAATTCCGAGGTTTTCGTTATCTTCAATATTGAAAAGAACGTCGCGATTATCGGTGGTACCT
Source organism: Geopsychrobacteraceae bacterium (assembly GCA_963676795.2). Classification (GTDB taxonomy): domain Bacteria; phylum Desulfobacterota; class Desulfuromonadia; order Desulfuromonadales; family Geopsychrobacteraceae. The sequence continues at coordinate 380,498 of CAXXTB010000001.1, forward strand.
GGTACGGCGGTGAAATGAAAAAAGGGATTTTCACCATGATGAACTACTGGTTGCCGCTGGAGAACATCCTGGCGATGCACTGTAGTGCCAACGTCGGCAAGGACGGAGATGTCTGTCTCTTCTTCGGTCTTTCCGGAACCGGCAAGACCACCCTGTCGACGGATGCGGCGCGCAAACTGATCGGTGATGACGAGCACGGCTGGGACGAAGATGGTATCTTCAACTTCGAAGGTGGCTGCTACGCCAAGTGTATCGATCTGTCTGCCGAGAGCGAGCCGGAGATTTTCGGTGCCATCAAGCGCAATGCGCTGCTGGAAAACGTCGTCTACGATGAAGACGGTATCATTGATTTCAAGGACGGCTCAAAAACCGAGAATACCCGCGTCTCCTACCCGATCGATCATATCGATAACCATGACTCCTCACTCAAAAGCGGTCATCCGAAGAACATCATCTTCCTGACCTGCGATGCTTTCGGGGTTTTGCCTCCAGTCTCCAAGCTGACCAAGGAACAGGCGATGTATTACTTCCTGTCCGGTTATACGGCCAAGGTCGCCGGTACCGAGCGCGGGATCACCGAACCTCAGGCGGCCTTTTCAGCCTGTTTCGGTGAAGCTTTCCTGCCGCTGCACCCGACCGTCTATGCCAGCCTGCTGGGCGACAAGATGGAGCAGCACAATGTTAACGCCTACCTGGTCAATACCGGCTGGGCCGGCGGCGGCTACGGTGTCGGCAAGCGGATGAGCATCAAGGCGACCCGCGCCTGCATCAATGCAATTCTTGACGGCAGTATCAACGCCGCTGAATTTGAGCAGACCAACTTCTTCAAGCTCAACATTCCGAAGTCGCTGCCGGGTGTCGATGCCCACCTGCTCAATCCGCGCAACGCCTGGAGTGATAAGGCCGAGTTCGACGCAACGGCGGAGAAGCTGGCCGGGATGTTTATCGCGAACTTTAACAAGTACATGACTGAAAACAGTGAATTCGATTTTACCAAGGCGGGTCCACAACTCCCGTAGGGGTATAGCGGTTTCAGTTCAGAAGCGGTCGGCAGTGATGCGGCCGCTTTTTTTATTGCTGTTGCTTGACATATATTAAAAGAAAAATAATAATTAACTGCTAAAAATTAAAAATAGGTAAATGTATGTTTTCTGGGGAAAAAAGCAGAAGAGGCGAATTTGCATTGATCGACTGGATCGAGCAGCAGGCCGGTTCCAGTGAGCTCTTGAGCCTGGGGATAGGCGATGATTGCGCCATTCAGCCGCAGCAGGCCGGAATGGATCTGCTGACCAGTACCGACCTGCTTATCGAAGGGGTCCATTTTAAATGCGAATGGACCGATTTTTTCTCCCTGGGAGCCAAATCCGCCGCTGTCAACCTGAGTGATATTGCGGCCATGGGTGGCAGGGCCCAGAGCATTTTTCTCGGGCTTGCCCGCCCGGCGACGCTGAACGACAGTGCTGTCGAAGAACTGATCAAAGGCTTTGTCGCAGAAGCTGCACGCTATGGAGTTGTGCTGGCCGGTGGTGACACCTGCTCATCGCCGGGGCCGCTGATGGTTTCGGTCACTGTTCAGGGGGCGGTGCCTGCGGGAACAGCGATCAGACGTGACGGGGCGCAGCCGGGGGACTGGCTCTACGTCTCCGGAACCCTGGGGGACAGTGCCCTGGCGCTGCATGCTCTGCAGGCCGGAGAAACTGCCAGGCCGGCGCTGGCGCGGCGCTTCCACCGGCCGACGGCTCGGATCGAGCTGGGCCGCTATCTGGCGGAAAACCGGCTGGCGACAGCCATGCTCGACGTATCGGATGGCTTGCTTGGTGATCTGAACCATATCCTCGAAGCTTCGGCGGTTGGTGCCGAGGTTCAGCTCCAGCAGCTGCCCTTGTCCGCCGATTTTGCCGAGCTGCTGTCCGCTGACGAAAGCATGATCGATCTGGCCTTAAGCGGCGGTGAAGATTACGAACTGCTGTTCACCTCAGCGCATGATGAGCTGGAACATCTGTCCGGCCTGCCCGAGACGCTGACCAGGATCGGTCGCATAACCTCGGAGCGCAAGCTGCTTGTTCTTGCCGGGGATGGCAGCCACTATCAGTGCCAACGGGGAGGGTTTGATCATTTCGCCTGAGAAGAAAGATCCGGATCGGGGACAACCGGAGATTCTCCGGGAGGATCACAAGGTTCTCTGTGTCGGCAGCCTGGTCAGTGATGTGGATTACTCAAGGGTTGCGGAGATTCTTAAGGGAGAGCAGAATTTTTCTCTCGAGGGGTACAAAGCTTTGACCATGAAGAGGCGCCTGGCTGCCCGGGTCAGGGCCGCTGGTTTCAGCGATCTGGCGGGGTATATCACTCTGCTGGCCGGCGACGAAGCGGAACAGCAGAAACTGCTGGCCGCTCTGAGTGTCCACGTTTCGCAGTTTTTTCGGAATCCCAGTTCGTTTATGGCACTCAAGAACAAGGTGCTCAGGCGACTCTTTGCCCAGGCCGGAACCAATGGACAGAGGCTGCGCTTCTGGAGCGTCGGTTGTGCCTACGGCGAAGAGGCCTATACCCTGGCCCTGATCTGTGAGGAGTTCAGGCCCGCGGCTGAGAGCCTGATGATCATTGGCAGCGATCTAAGCAGTGAAGCGATCAGGCAGGCCCGCCAGGGGCTCTATACAGAGGAGCGCCTCAAGGGGGTGCCGGACGGGTTGCGAGACAGGTATTTCAGCAACGAAGAGGGGCGCTACCGGATCGCCGAGGAAATCAGACGCCAGGTGCGGTTTTTTCGCCATGATATTCTTGCCGAAAAACCCTTTTACCGGGCCGACCTGATCCTCTGCCGTAACCTGCTGATCTATTTTTCGCGTGAACAGCAGGAGATGATCCTGCGTTCCCTGGCCGAGACGCTGACCGCGGGAGGCTACCTGATGCTGGGTCGGGCCGAGACACTGGCACCCGCCTGTCGCGAACTGTTCAGCTGCATCGATCCGGCGGAAAGAATCTATCAGCGCACGAAAGAAGCCCGAGATCAACTTTTGAATGAACGTCATGATTTGGACGGCCTGTAACCATCAGCATCTTGTCGGAGTGGAGCAGCAGGTTCCGCTCTGCCGTGCCGAAGGAGAATGAAAATGCGTGTTGAAATCAGTCACAAGTTTGTTGTCGGCATCATCATCGTTGTCGCTTCGGTGGTCCTGCTGAACATCCTGGTTCCGCAGATGGACATTCCTGAGTGGACCCATCAATGGATCATTATTATCGGTGCCCTGCTGGTCGGGCTGATCTTCGGCTGGCTTTTCTCCAAGGCGTTCAGCGCCAATATCAAGATCCTGCGCGAAGGTGCGGAGCGCCTCAGCGAGGGGGACTTGAGCCGCAAGGTGCGGCTGCGCAAGGGGTTGTTCAGCGATGAGACGGAGGACCTGTCGGTCTCTCTCAATCTGGTTGTTGACAGTCTGCGCAACCTGGTCGGGCAGATCCGAACCAGTTCGGTCAATGTCAATGAATCCTCACTGGCGCTGTCGACCACAGCCGAGGAGATGACCGCTGCCGCCCATGAGGTGGCCGGTTCGATCGAACAGATCAGCCGCGGAGCCGAAACCCAGGCGGAGATGGTCGAGCGGGCCTCCAAGGTCATCCGTGAAATGGCTGAACAGATCGAGCTGGTGACCAGCGTTGCCGGCAAGCTGTCGATCTCGTCCGAGGAGACCACCATCTCGGCCCGCCAGGGGGAAGGGCTGACCGCCAAAGCGCTGGAAAACCTCAAAGACGTACTCAGTCAGATTGAAAACAATGCTGAATTGATCGTCGCTTTCAGCGAACAAGTGCAGAAGATCGGTTCGATCATCGACGTCATCACCAACATCGCCCAGAAAACCAACCTGTTGGCTCTCAATGCCACCATCGAAGCGGCCCGGGCCGGAGAATACGGCCACGGTTTTGCCGTTGTCGCCGAGGAGGTCAGCAAGCTTGCCGATAGCACCAGCGCCTCGGCAGGGGAGATCACCCGCTTGATCGAAACGACCCGCGAGCAGAGCCAGAAGGTTCAGCAGTCGATGGCGGATAGCGTCAAGGCGATCGATGCCGGCCGTGAAGCAGTCGATATCACCGGCAGCGCTTTCAAGACCATTATCGACAAGGCGGAAACGGCCCAGGTCAAATCGGTGCATATCCGTGACCTGACCGAGAAACAGCGCAGCGGTGCCCAGGCCCTGGTTGTCGCCATCGAAGAGATCGCCCGGGTTGCTGAGGACAACGCGGCTTCGACAGAGGAGGTGTCGGCCTCGACAGAGGAACAGACTGCCTCGATGGAAGAGATGACCTTCGCCTCGCAACGCCTGTCCAAACTGGCCGATGAACTGCTGGTTTCGGTGAGCCAGTTTAATATGGGGGCCGTTCAGGAGCCCAAGGGATGAGGCAGCTGCTCCCTTTTTGCATCGGTGCGGAAAAATATGCGCTTGAGCTGTTCGATGTCCAGGAGATCGTCGAAAATGTCGTGATCTATCCTTTCCCCGGAGCTCCCGAGGTGGTCGCCGGGGCTATAGGGTTTCATGGCCGGATTGTTCCAGTGGTCAACCTGGCGCGGCTGCTCGGTGACCGGGAGTCGCCCCTCGGACAGCGGCTTATTGTGCTGACCAATGAACAGGGTCCGGTCGCCCTCGGCGTTTCAATGGTCCTGCCTGTGCAGAAACTCGAAGCGACAAGGGAGCAGTTGCCTGACGGAGATGCTGAGAATCCCTTCGTCAGTTGTTACCTCTATTGGGAAAATGACATGATCACGCTGTTTAACCTGCAGACGTTGCGCAGTCAGCTGGAGCTGCTGTGCGGCAGTACGGGAGTCTGAGAGAGTGACCGGAAAAGTCCTCATCGTCGATGATGCACTGTTTATGCGCAATATGCTCAGGGATATATTTGAAGACGCCGGTTGGCTGGTTGTCGAGGTCGACAGCGGCGAGCAGGCGATCAGCTGTTATCGCGAAGAACAACCTGATCTGGTGACCATGGATATTGTCATGCCGGGGATGGGCGGAATCAGTGCTCTAGAAGCCTTGCTCCAGCGTAACCCGGAGGCGCGGGTCGTGGTCTGCAGCGCGCTGGGCCAGAAGAAGCTGATCATGGAAGCGATCAGCGCCGGAGCCAGAGATTTCATCGTCAAACCGTTTAAAAGCGAACAGGTCATAGAAGTAGCGGATCGTGTTGTTGGTAGCTCATAACAGGATCAGGACACTCACTGATTCTGGTCTTAATCGGGTGGCAAGCGATGGATATTGAAAAGTTTCGAGACATGTTCCTGGTCGAAGCAGCTGAACATCTGCAGAAGATGGCGCAGCTGCTGATCCAGCTGGATAATGATCAGCATGATGCTGACAACGTTGCGGCCCTGTTCCGTCAAGCGCATTCCATCAAGGGGATGGCCGCAACCATGGAGTATCACCAGATGGCGCGCCTGGCCCACCATCTGGAGGATGCCCTCGATGCTTGCCGGAAAGAGGGGACGATCAGCGAAAAGCTGCTGGATCGGGTTCTTGATGGCCTCGATCTGCTCGAAAAACTGCTTGAGGATATCCGCGAAGGGCGCACTGAGCGTGATATCGATGCGTTTCTGGCCAGCGAAGAGGTTATCATCGAACTGCCCGACGACGGCCTTGAGAGCGGCTTCAGGGCTGTTGGCCAAGGGCTGCTCGTTGAACTGCAGCTCAAGGAGTCGGTTGGGGCTGCCGGGCCACGTTATCTGGTTCTGCTCAAGCGCATGGCCGATTTCGGCCGGATTATCGAATCCCGGCCGAGCGAGGAGCTGCTGCTCGGCGGAGAGGTCCCGAAAAAACTGAGTATCCGCCTGGAAAGCGAACTTTCCGAAGAGGATATTCGGCAACGCCTGGAACGCTACAGCGAGCTCGACAGGGTCGTGTTTGTCAATGAAAGCCTCGAGGCCGAACAGCAGGTCCGAAAAAAGCCGGGCCATCAGACCCTGAGGGTCAACACGGAACTGCTTGACCACCTGATCAACCTGACCGGTGAACTGATTACCAATCGCTATCATCTGCAGAGCGCCCTGCGCCAGCAGAGCTGGCAGGATATCGATGAAGGGGTCGGGCGGATGGCACGGCTGATCAAGAATCTCCACCATCAGGTCCTCAAGGTGCGCATGGTCTCCCTCGATAACCTGATCGGCCGCCTCGCCCGCAGCGTTTTTGAACTGTCCCGTACCAGCGGCAAGCAGGTGCAGTTCAACGTCGACTGTGCCGACCTGGAACTGGACCGGACGATCGTCGACGAACTGCTCAGCCCGCTCACCCACATGGTTCGCAACGCCGTGGATCATGGCATAGAGGAGCAGGGGACGGTCACCTTCAAGGCCTGGCGTGAGCGGGACCAGGTGCTGATCCAGGTTGCCGATGACGGGGCCGGTATCGATCCGCACAAGATCAGGGAAAAAGCCCTGGGTGCCGGGCTGATCAGCACCACTCAGGCGGACAACATGCGCGATATCGATCTCTATCAGCTGATCTGCAGTTCCGGATTTTCCACGGCTGAAAAGGTGACGGAGGTGTCCGGCCGCGGCGTCGGCATGGACGTCGTCAAGACCGCCATAGAGAAGATCGGTGGGGTTCTGCTGATCGACTCGGCTGTCGGCGAAGGGACCCGGATCACCCTGAAACTGCCTCTGTCGATGGCGATCATTCGCGTGCTGCAGGTCGATTGCGGCGGGGTCTGCATGGCGATTCCGATTACCCGGGTCATTCAGACTCTGGAAGTTGATCCACAGGAGATCAAAAGCAGTGGCAAACAGTTGCTGATCCCCTTCCAGGATGAATTGCTGCCGCTATTGTCGTTGCGCAAAATGCTCAACCTGGCAAAGGGGGCGCGCCGCAATGCAATCGCTATCGTGGTCACCGAGGTGTTCGGCCGCCGGGTCGGATTGGTTGTCGACCGTCTGGTCGGCCAGCGGGAAATCTTTCTCCAGCGGCTGCCTGAGCCGTTCGAGCAGATTCGCGGTTGCAACGGGGCCACCATTCTTGGCGACGGGAGCATCGTCTTTCTTCTCGACCTCCAGTCGCTGCTGGAAAAGCGTCGCGCCGCGGCGTGAAAACGCCGCTTGCGGTTGCCAATTGGCCGTCTTTTAACAGTCCCCGGCTGTTCAGCCGGGCAAAAATTTGTTAGGATCGCCGCACATAAGAGTTTTCCTTGCCGGTAAACCAACAAATTAAAAGAGGTGCAAGATGCTTCGTTATTTCATGCTGATCTTTCTGGTCTGTCTCTGGCCCGGGATTTCAGCAGCAGATGACCTGTCCCTGGACAGTGTTGTCAGTGCCCTGCAGACTCCTTTCCAGTCAACAACAGCGGCAGAGCAGAGGATTCAGGATCTGCACGCCGATTTCAACCAGATCTCCCATATCGCTTCGATTGATCGCAGCCAGCGTGGTGCCGGGGAGGTCTATTTCCGTTTTATCGCCGGGGCTGCGCAGCCGGGTCAGCTCTGCCTGTTCCGCTGGGAATACAGTGTCCCGACCGAGCAGGAGATCATCTCCGACGGCACAACCCTGTGGGTCTACCAACCGGACAACCGGCAGGCGATCCGCAGTGACATCCGTCAGCTGGCTAAGGGGGGAAACCCTGTCATGTTCCTCGCCAGCCTCGGCCAGCTCAGCCGTGATTTTACCATCGGCTGGGGGAAGACGCCTGTCGATGAGCAGGGCAACTATCTACTTGAGCTGACCCCGAAGCAGCCGTCGCAGCTGATCAGCCTGATAGAGGTTCTGGTCAGTCACGAAGCGGTTGACAACTGGCGGAACAAAGCTGCCGGAAAGATCATCTTCCCGCTCAAAATGACCCGGGTCACGGATGCGGGGGGTAACCTGACGACCATTGAATTCAGTCATGTCAGGGTCAATCAGCAGCTCAACGAGAAGTTGTTCAGCTTTGAGCTGCCCGAAGGGGTGGACCTGCTGGAATCGGCCGAGCAGCTGAATTTCTGAAATTTTCCAGCCGGGAACGTACCTGGGACAGCTTCGGGCTTTGGCCTGAAGCTGTTTTTATGTTATAAGTCTCCGATTCTGTGAGTTTTTTATCAAGGAGTTGCAAGATGCCCAGTTTTGATATTGTTTCCAAAATCGACCTGCAGGAGGTCGACAACGCGGTCAACCAGGCGCTCAAGGAAGTCGGTCAACGCTATGATTTCAAGGGCACCCATAACGAGATCGAGCTTGATAAGGACAGCATCAAGATCCTTGCTGCCGACGAATACAAGCTGCAGGCGATCAAGGAGATCCTGATCGGCAAGCTGGTCCGGCGCAATGTCTCCCCCAAGTGCCTCGACTACGGCAAGGAGGAGTCTGCCTCCGGTGGTGCCGTCCGGGTCCGGGCTGCGCTGGTGCAGGGGATCAGCAAGGAGAAGGCCAAAGATATCATCAAGCTGATCAAGGACAGCAAGCTCAAGGTTCAGCCACAGATCATGGATGACCAGGTGCGCGTCAGCGGCAAGAAGATCGATGACCTGCAGGAAGTGATTCAGCTGCTTAAGAGCCAGGACGTCGGCATTGAGCTGCAGTTCGAAAATATGAGGTCTTAACCTCAAGGTTGGTGAGTCAGGAGAACTCTGACGTTTTCAGGTTCCCGTTCCGGGAGCTGTCTTGGTAGCGCGATTTATGCAGTAAGGGCGTAGAGTGGAAAAATTGAATGTCAGTATGGTCAGCCTCGGCTGTCCGAAGAATCTGGTCGACGCGGAAGTCATGCTCGGGCAGCTGCCGCAGGACCGTTATCAGATCGTCACCGATGAGAGCCTTGCCGATATCATCATCGTCAATACCTGCTCTTTCATCAACGACGCCAAGGAAGAATCGATCGATACCATCCTGGAGATGGCCGATTACAAGCAGGACGGCAACTGCAAGATGCTGATCGTGACCGGCTGTCTGCCGCAGCGCTACCAGGAGACCCTGCAGAAAGAACTGCCGGAGGTCGACATGTTTCTCGGGACGTCCGAAGGAGCCCGGATTGTTGAACTGATCGAACGTCATCTGCGCACCGGCGCCCCGGAGATCGAAATCGGCCGTCCCGACTACCTCTACGATCATCTGACCCCGCGGGTCAACTCCTCTCCGGCTTACACCAGCTACGTCAAGATCGCCGAAGGCTGTTCAAATCGCTGTTCCTACTGCGTTATTCCCCAGCTGCGCGGCAGTCTGCGCTCGCGCAGTATCGACTCGTTGGTGCAGGAATGCCGGGCGTTGGCCGAGCAGGGGGTGACCGAAATCAACCTGATCGCCCAGGACATCACGGCCTATGGGCGTGATCGTGAGGATGGCGCGACCCTGGAAAAACTGCTCAGGGAGTTGGTCAAGATCGACGGGATTGTCTGGCTCCGCTTGCTCTACGCCTATCCGGATGGGGTCACTGACGAGCTGATCGAGCTGATTGCAACGGAAGAGAAGATCTGTAACTACCTCGATCTGCCGCTCCAGCATATTGATGGCGAGATTCTCAAGCAGATGAACCGACGCCTCGATGAACAGGGGTTACGTGCTCTGGTGACCCGAATGCGCCAGCGGATTTCCGATATCACCCTGCGTACCTCCTTTATCGTCGGCTTTCCGGGAGAAACCCGTGAACAGTTTGATAAGCTGCTTAAGTTTGTCGAGGAAGGGCATTTCGAACGGGTCGGTGTCTTCCGTTATTCGCGTGAAGAGGGGACCCCGGCCGCCAAGATGGACAACCAGATCCCGGCCCAGACCAAGAAGAGCCGTCTCAACCGGCTGATGAAGGCCCAGGCCCGGGTCTCTTTCGCCAAAAACCGGGCTCTGCTCGGTACCACCCAGAAGGTCCTGGTCGAAGGTTACAGCGAGGAGACCGATTTGCTCCTCAAGGGGCGTAGTGAACGTCAGGCTCCCGATATCGACGGCCATTTCCTGATTACGTCCGGGCAGGCCAATATCGGTGATTACGTCGATCTGAAGATTACCGATTCATCGGAATATGACCTGATCGGAGAGATGGTCGAGGACTGATCGATGGGCAAGCGACCTCTGCTGGTCATAGCTTTGATTGTGCTGATCCTGATTGTCGCCTGGCTGCGTCATCCGGCGCAGGAGGGCTCCGTTTCAAGAACCGCCCTGATACTCGGCACCCTGGTCGAGATTACCGCCTACGGTGACGATCAGGATCTTCTCGATTCGGCCGTCACTGGCGCCTTTGCCGAGATGCAGCGGCTCGAGAAACTGCTGTCTACCCATCTTCCCGACAGTGAAATCTCCCGGCTGAACACCAGCTCCGGGCCTCTCGAACTTACTGGCGAGACCAGGGCGCTGATTTCCCGTGGTGAAGAGATCGCGCGCTTAAGCGACGGTGCCTTTGAGATGGGGCTTGGCGGGGTCAAAGCCCTGTGGCAGATCGAATCGGATCAGCCGCGTATTCCAACGGATGCAGAACTTCATCTGGCTCTGATCGGCCTCGGGCCTGGAGATATCGTCATTCAGGGAAGCCTAGTCAGTCGGCGCAGCTCCGAGGTGCAGGTCGATCTGGGCGGGATTGCCAAGGGCTATGCCGCCGATCGCGCGCTTGAAGTGCTCAAGGATGCCGGAGTGGCCTCTGCAACCATCAACGCCGGCGGGGATATCGCGCTGATTGGCACGCACAGCGGCAAGCCGTGGCGGATCGGCATTCAGCACCCGCGCCATCAGGACCAGATCCTTGTGACCCTGGAGGTCACCGATCAGGCGGTTGTGACCTCGGGGGATTACGAACGCTTCTTTGAACGTGAGGGTGTCCGTTACCATCATATCTTCGATCCGTCTACCGGGCACCCGGCCAGGCTCTGCCAGAGTGTCACCATCGTTGCTAACGACGCTGAGACTGCTGATGGGCTGGCGACAGCGACCTTCGTCATGGGTCCGGAACTGGGTTTGGCCTTGCTTGAAGGTCTGCCGGATGTCGAAGGTCTGATCGTCACTGCCGATGGACAGCTGCTCAAGAGCTCTGGTTTGCCATGGCGGGATTAAGGGCATTAGGAAGCTGGTGGAAAAAACTGCCGGTCATCGACCGGCTGATCCTGACCTGTACCTGCCTGATCGCTTTCGGCTCCTTTGGACTTTTTGTCAATCTGCAGACAGGTCAGCGGGTCAGCGTCTATTCCGGCAGTGAGCTTATCTACAACGTTCCGCTCGATGAGGATAGTCTTCTCGAAGTCAGAGGACCCCTCGGGGTAACCGTCGTCAAAGTTGAAAATCACAGCGTGCGGATCTTGAGCTCACCCTGTCCTAACAAGACTTGCGTACGGTCGGGGGCTGTTGAACATGTCCACGATCTGATCGCCTGCCTGCCGAACCATGTGTTTGTCAAAATCGAGGGGGAAGAGAACCATGAGAGGGGCTATGACCTTCTCAGTCGCTGAGAACCGGAGTCTGACACGCGAACGCAGGCGGGTCATGCTCGCCCTGTTTATCGCTCTGGCGATTGCTGTGCATACCTTTGAGGTGCTGCTTCCCAATCCGATCCCCTGGTTCCGTATCGGCCTGGCCAATATCCTCGGCATCTGCGCCCTGTTCAGTTTCGGCATCCGCGCCCTCTGGGCCGTGACCCTGTGCCGGATTGTCGGCGGCAGCCTGCTGGTCGGCAGCCTGTTTGCCCCCGGTTTTCTGCTCTCGCTGGGTGGCGGCCTCTGTGCCTGCCTGCTGATGAGCCTCGCTTACGCAGCGTTCAGGCGAACCATCGGTCCGGTCGGGGTGTCGCTGCTCGGTGCTTATGGTCATATCTGCGGCCAGCTACTGATCGCCTGGCTGGTGATCATCCGCCACTCGTCGCTGTGGATGCTGATCCCTTTCTTTCTGCTTTTCGCCCTGATTAGTGGTACCATTAACGGGATCGTCAGTGAATTTCTGCTCAGGGTTCTGATCCGGCATCCTGTTTTCGAAGCTGTAGAGGAGCCTTATGTTACAGCTCTTGGCCATGCTGATGTCAGCCAATCTGAAATTAATAATATGGAGGAGTCATGAAAGTTGTCTTGCCTGTTGCCGGTAAGGGGACGCGCCTGCGTCCGCATACTCATACCAAAGCCAAGTCGCTGGTCAATGTTGCCGGAAAGACGGTTCTGCAGCATATCATCGAACGACTGCAGCCTCTCAATGTTGAGGAATATATCTTCATCACCGATGAAAACGGCGCACAGATTTCTGATTTCATGGCCCAGCAGTTTGCCGAACTGAACTGCAGCTATTATATTCAGCGGGAACGTCTGGGCCCGGCCCACGCAGTGGCCCTTGCCGCTCCTTCAATCAGTGAGGGGGATGAGTTGCTGATCGTTTTCAACGATACCATCTTCGTCACCGACCTGACCCGCATTCCGCAGCTCTGTGAAGGGGCCGACGGTCTGATCTATTCCAAGGAGGTCGAGGACTATCAGCGTTTCGGGGTCAACGTCCTCAAGGGGGACTATATTGTCGATATGGTCGAAAAGCCGGAGACCCCGATCTCGCGGCTGGCGCAGGTCGGGCTCTACTACATGAAGGATGGCGCCGGCTTCATCAAGGCGATCGAAGCGACCATCGCTGCCGGTGAAACGGTTAAAGGGGAGTACTATCTGCCTGCCGTTTTCATGCGCATGATCGCTGAGGGGATGAAGTTCAAGGCTCCGGAGATCGATGCCTGGCTCGACTGCGGCAAACCGGAAACCCTGCTCGAGACCAACCGCTACCTGCTTAAGGGGCGCCATCACATTCACGGCGACGTCAAGGACTGCGTGTTGATCGAGCCGGTACACGTCGAAGCCGGAGCCGTGGTGCGCAATTCGATCATCGGCCCGAACGTTTCCATCGCAGCCGGCAGCGAGATCGAGTTCAGCGTCATCAGTGATTCGATCATCAATACCGGTGACAAGGTCACTCACCTGGTACTCCACCAGTCGTTGCTCGGTGACCATGTTTCGTTGCTCGGTGCGCCGCGGCGGATGAACATCGGCGATCACTCGCTGATTATCATGGACCGCTCCTGATCCCATGAACCAGCTTTATCAGTACCTGCCCTACCTGATCCCCCCCGTACTGGGGGGGATCATCGGTTATGTCACCAATTATGTGGCGATCCGCATGCTCTTCAGGCCGCTGCGCCCGTGGCGGATTCTCGGCCTGCGGGTGCCGCTGACGCCGGGCATCATTCCGGCCAAGCGAGGCGAGCTGGCGCGCAAGATGGGCGAGATGGTCGGCGATCATCTGCTGACGGCAGAGGATGTCGGCCGGGCTTTTGCCAAGGAACCGATACAGCGCGAGTTGCGCCTGACCGTTGCGGACAAGCTGGGCGAGCTTCTGGACCGGCCGCTCGGCCCGCTGGAGACCCTGGTTCCCGTACGTTTTCGCAAGCGCTTTTCTGACCTTATTGGCATCCTGCAGGCCAAAACCGTCAGTATTGTCAGCGAATATCTGCACAGTGCTGATTTTGAAGTGCGCTTGCGGGTCTATCTTGATCATCAACTCGATGAGCTTCTGGCCCGCGATCTGGCCAGTTACCTGAGCCCGGAGCGTGAACGTCAGCTTCAGGGCCACCTTGAGAAACTGATCAGGCAGTTGATCCTGGCAGAAAAAACCGGTCAGCTGGTCGCTGGTTATATCGATCGTAAAACCGATCAACTTTTGAGCAGTGACAAGACATTGCGCCAGCTGCTGCCGGAGGACCTGGTCGAGGTTCTCATCGCTCAGCTCGAAAAGGAACTACCGCCGCTGATCGAAAAGTTTGGCGGCATGCTCTACGACCCGCAGTTTCGCAGCAGGCTGATCGACAAGGGGAAGCAGGCGATCGATGCCTTTCTCGATTCTCTTGGCGGCCTGGCCGGGCTGCTTAGCGGTTTCATCGACCTGAACAAGATCTATGACAAGATCCCCGGTTTTCTCGATCAGGCCGGAGATCAGATTGCCGCCTGGCTCAAGGAGGAGAAGACCCAGGCGCAACTGACCCACTTTCTGCGCGAGCGGATCGATCATTTCCTCGATCGGCCGGTCAGCAGCTTTGTCGAGCATCTCTCCTACGAAAAGGTGACCGGCATCAAAGGCTTTGTCCGCGATCGGATCATCAGTACCCTGCAGTCGGAAAAGACGGTCGACAGTCTGGTTGTTCTGACCGAGAGCGCTCTGGACCGGGTCAAGGATCAACCTTTTGCGGAGCTGCTTGAACGCTGTCTGCCTGAAGACGGGGTTGCCAGCGGGCGCCAGCTGCTTGCGACCAGGGTCCTTGCCATGCTGCGTTCCGCGCAACTGCACAAGGCCTTTGAGGAGGTCCTGATCGCCCAGACCGACAAGTGGATCTACCAGAAACCGATCGGTCTGCTTTCAACGAAACTGCCGGGTGATGTGCGCCAGGAGCTTGAAGTCGGCAGCTGTCAACTGGTCGAAGAGATGCTCAAAAAGGAAGCCCCCAGGCTGGTCGACACCCTCAACGTCTGTCGCATGGTTGAGGAAAAGGTCAACAGTCTCGACCTGCTCCAAGTTGAAGGGCTGCTGATGGGGGTGATGAGGGAGCAGTTCAAGTACATCAACCTGTTCGGCGCTCTGCTCGGGTTTATTATCGGCTGTCTGAATCTGCTGGTGATCGGTCTGTTTTGAGAATAGCTGGCCGATCACTGGATTTTATCGCTGCAGCGGTGCTAACCTGATACCAGCAGTCAGCTGGATAAGGAGTGATTATGGCCCGTGCAACCTTTGCCGCCGGATGTTTCTGGGGGGTTGAAGAAGCCTTTCGTGTTCTCGATGGGGTGCTTGAGACAGCTGTCGGTTATACCGGAGGGCGGGTTGCGCAGCCGACCTATCAGCTGGTCTGCAGCGGTGAAACTGGGCACGCCGAAGCGGTCCAAATCGAGTATGATCCCGAACGGATCAGCTATGACCAGCTGCTCGAGGTTTTCTGGCACAAGCACAACCCGACCACGCTCAACCGCCAGGGGTGGGATATCGGCGATCAGTACCGCTCGGCAATCTTCTATCATACCGAAGAACAGCGGGAAATGGCGGAACGTTCCAAGCAGCTTCTCGCCGCGTCCGGCCTGTACCGCGATCCGCTTGTCACCGAGATCGTTGCGGCAGAGACCTTCTGGCGGGCGGAAGACTATCATCAGCAGTATCTCCTCAAGCAGAAACGATAACTCCAACGGGGGGGAGGGTTCGTTATCTTTGAAAATATTCTGAAAATTGAACAGCCTCTGTCGAAAATACTGCAGGTCTGTTCTTTCGTCCTGGTGCTGACTGGTTGCTGCCTGGCACTTTTGAACGGTGCGGAAAGTCTTGGCTACACCTGGCACTGGCAACGGATACCGCGCTATCTGTTCAGTGTATCGGCTTCCGGCTGGCGAGTCGGCCCCCTGCTGCAGGGGTTGTGGCTGACCCTGGTGATTTCTGCCGTCAGTCTGGTGTTTACCCTGGTGATCGGCCTGGTGACGGCTCTGATGCGTCTCTCGGGCGGGATCATGGCGACCGCCCTGGCGCGTATCTATCTTGAAGCGATCCGCAATACGCCGCTGCTGGTCCAGATTTTCCTGATCTACTTTGTCCTGGCGCCGATTCTGGGGTTCGGGCGTTTCAGCTCGGCGGTACTTGCCCTCAGCCTGTTTGAAGGGGCCTATGCATCGGAGATTATTCGTGCCGGTATTCTGGCCATCAACCGGGGACAGTGGGAAGCTGCCGCGGCACTCGGCCTGACAAGGGCTGGCACCTACCGTCACATCATTCTGCCCCAGGCCTTGAGGCAGATGATTCCGCCGCTGACCAGCCAGGGGATTTCGCTGATCAAGGATTCGGCCCTGGTTTCGACCATTGCTATCTACGACCTGACTATGCAGGGGCAGCAGCTTGTCGCCGAGACCTTTCTGACTTTTGAGGTCTGGTTTACCGTCGCCGCCATCTACCTGCTGGTCACCATCATGTTGAGTGGTCTGGTAAAATTTCTGGAATACCGCATGTCTAAATACCTGAACTGAAGATCAAGGAGAGGACCATGTTACGACGCACAAGTTTATGCCTGATTCTGCTGATTGCCTTTGTTATTCCCGTATTCGCAGCCGACTTGCGCCAGGATCTCGCCCAGGCGAGCAGCCTGGAACAGGTGATAACGAAGAATCGCCTGCGGGTCGGATTTTCAACCTTTGTCCCCTGGGCGATGAAGGACAAGACCGGCGATTACACCGGTTTCGAGATAGAGGTTGCCAGGCGTCTGGCCGAGGATATTGGGGTCGAA
The DNA here is from genome assembly GCA_963676795.2 of Geopsychrobacteraceae bacterium. Classification (GTDB taxonomy): domain Bacteria; phylum Desulfobacterota; class Desulfuromonadia; order Desulfuromonadales; family Geopsychrobacteraceae. The sequence goes on from CAXXTB010000001.1 coordinate 396,680, forward strand.
ATCGAATTCGTCCCGACCAAATGGTCGGGGATCATCCCGGCCCTGCTGACCGGTAAGTTCGACGTCATCATCGGCGGCATGGGGATCACCCCTGAGCGCAATCTCAAGGTCAATTTCAGTGATCCCTACGAATATTCGGGTATGTCGCTTGTCGCCAACCGCCAGCTTGCAGGTAACCTGAGCAGTCTCGAAGCATTCAACAACCCGCAACTGACTGTTGTCGCCAGGATTGGTACAACCGCTGCTGAAGCGGCAAAGAAATACCTGCCTGAAGCCCAACTGCGCCTGTTCGACGATGAAGGTCAGGCCTTGCAGGAGGTGCTCAACGAGCGCGCCGCAGCGATGATCTCATCCCAGCCGTTTCCGGAATTTCAGAGTCTGAAATATCAGGACAAGCTCTATCTGCCGCTTTCCGGTGAGACTTTTACCCGGGAGCCGATCGGCTTTGCCGTGCGTAAAGGAGATCCCGATTTCCTCAACTTTCTCAACAACTGGATTCAGGTGCGTAGCGCCGATGGCTGGCTGCAGGAGCGTTATCGCTACTGGTTCACCACCCAGGACTGGAAAGATCAGGTTGAATAGGCCGCAGACTGTGAGCGTTCTCGGGATCCACTGCCCGGAAGCGGTTCAGGTCTTTTGATGCTGAAGCGGCAAAAAGCCTGGGGGCGGGGAGATACCCTGCTGCTGATTCTGATTGCGGGGTTCATCGCTTTCCTTGGCTACCGGATCTTTTTCAGTCTGGAGTATCGCTGGAACTGGCAGATCATTCCTCAGTACCTGATGCGTCATGACGCTTCCCGGGGGTGGGTTCCCAATCTTCTGCTTGAAGGTTTGCTGACCACCGTCCGCCTGAGCCTCTGGAGTCTGCTGCTGGCACTGCCGCTGGGGATTTTCATCGGCCTGCTGCGTACCGGCCACTCCTTGCTGAGCCGCCTGCTGGGGGGAACCTATGTTGCCCTGTTGCGCAACCTGCCGCCGCTGGTACTGATCCTGATCTTCTATTATTTTGTCAGCGATCAGCTTCTGCCGCAGCTTGAAATAGGCGATCAGGTCAGAGGTTTGCCGAAATCTCTACAGCATTTCACTGCGGTGTTGCTGGCACCGGCTGATCAGCTTGAGGCCTTCATCGCGGCGGTTGTTACCCTGGCTCTGTTTGAAGGGGCCTATATCGCCGAGATCGTCCGGGCTGGTATAAACAGCCTTGACCGGGGGCAGTGGGATGCCGGCCTAGCGTTGGGGATGAGGCGCTGGCAACAGCTGCGCCATATCATTCTGCCCCAAGCTTTTCAGCGGATGATCCCGGCACTGGCCGGACAGGCGATTTCGACGATCAAGGATTCGGCGATTGTTGCGGTGATCTCGATCCAGGAACTGACCTTTCAGGGGATGGAACTGATGGCGGCGACCTACCTGACCTTTGAAGTCTGGATCACGGTGACGATCCTCTATTTTCTGCTGACCTACAGTTGCTCCTGGCTGGCGGGAAAACTGGAAAAAAGACTGTCTCTTAAGTATTGAAGAGCAGATCCGGGTTAACCCGGATCTGCTCTTCTGCTGAAAACTATTTCAGCAGGTACCTGCTCTCAAATTTACCGGTCTTGGCTTCATCCAGCCTCTTTTCAACGTATTCCAGAACCTCTTTGCCCGGAACACCTTTTGCCTTGGTATTGTCCAGGTATTCGTCGATAACAGGTTTGACGGCCTCCTTCCAGCTGGCAGCTTCCTTGGGATCGATACCAATAATCGAAGCGCCTTGAGTCAGGGCGAACTTGATGCCGCGAACTTCAGAGTCCTCCCAGGCCTGGCCATGGCGGCCCGCCCACTCGAGGTCGAGCTCATCGATGATCTTCTGGGTTTCCGGATCGAGGGCGTTCCACTTATCCTTGTTCATGACCACGAAGAAGCCCAGAGAGACACCGGTCGGAGCGCTGTAAGCGGTGAACTTGGAAATTTCGGCGAGCTTCCAGTCGACAGCGGCTGTGAAATCGTAAACAGCCCCTTGAACGACGCCTTTCTGCAAAGCTTGGTAAAGCTCAGGCATCGGCAACGCCATTGGAGTGCCGCCAAGGGCTTTGACCATGGTCGCTGTCGGACCGACGGCCCTGATCTTCATCCCTTTGAGATCGCTCATCTGATGAATGGGAGTCCCAACTGTATGGATCGAGTGGGTTGGATTGGCGTGCAGGTAAAGGACCTTGACGTCCTGAAGTTCCTCAGGCTGAAATTTCTCCAGAACCTCGTTGATTATTGCGGTACTGACCGGGGCACTGAAGTAACCGAGTGGCAGATTGATGAAGTCCATCAGCGGGAAGCGGCCGCGAGTGTACTGAAGAATCGAAAAACCGATGTCGGTCATGCCGTTGAGTACGGCATCATAAGTCTGGGGTGCCTTGACCAGGCTCTGTCCCGGGTAGAAGTCGATTTTCAGTTTGCCGTCGGTGCGTTTTTCAACCTCGGCGATCCAGGCTTCGATCAGCTTGCTGTGAATGTCGGTCGGTCCGTGATGGCAGGCATATCTCAGCGTCATCGGAGCCGCTAAAATCTGGCCGGGTAAGACCAGGCAGGCCATGAAGACCAGCGTCAGGGCAACTGCAACAGAACGAAACAATTTCATACCATTCTCCTTTCAATGTGCAACAGAGGGGGGATGGAACGACGTCATCGGCGTTCCTTATCGAGCAATGGATGCTTCTTTCCACTGACTCATTTCACATAGAAAGCACGGATCAGGAGTTCCCCGGAGCGACTCCTGTTCTTTGTTGTTCAGTTTGTCTAAAGTTCTACTCCCTGGCAGCCAGTTCGCCTTCAAGCCTGGTCAGTTCCCTTTGAATGCCGTCGATATGTTTGCGCATCGCCTGGGCCGCAGCTTGAGGGTTGCGGGCGGCGATCTGTTCGACGATTGCTGCATGCTGCCGGATCAGAAGCTGTTTTGAATCTTCGTCCATTGCAATATGCTGAATCCTCTGATCATGGATTTCATTAAAGACCTGCATGATGAGAACCAGCACCGGGTTTTGGGTGATTTCGGCCAGGGCGATGTGCAGGCTCTGGTCATAATAGTTCTCCTCCTGCCCTTCGAGCAGGCTGGCTTTATGTCTGGCATGCAGGTTTTTCAGGCGTACAATTTCCTCATCGGTCGCATTTTTAGCTGCTTCATAGGCAACCGAAGGTTCAAAAACCAGACGGGCCTGACGGATATGCTCCAGGCTCAGCTGGCCCAACTGAAGCATGTCCTTGAAACCGGAGATCAGTGGTCCGGTATTGGCCGTATTGACGTAGGTGCCACCATATTTACCGGTCCTTTTAGTGACCAGACCAGCATTTTCCAGGGCCCGCAGTGCTTCCCTGACACTTGAACGGCTGGCCTGAAAAAGTTCGCACAGCTCGCGTTCCGTTGGCAGTTTGTCGCCAGGTTTATAGTGCCCTTCAAGGATGGCAGATTTGAGCTGAAGTTCAACCTGGACGTGGGTTTTCTCATTCCTGACGCTGGCGAACAGCTGCTCTTGTTTTTTTATCGGACTAGTCTCGTTCATCTTTTTTGCAGATCTCACAACTGAAAATACGGTTCGGCGTGCCGCCGGATATCGGGTCGAAGCAGCTGTCGTCGGTCAGGTTATTGATATTGCCGCCACTGTCGGTCGGGTTGCCCCAGCCGAAATCGACCCATACGGAGCCAGGCGGTGTGTCTGTGCTCAGCTGCAGGGTGAAGGTTGCCTCGCCACGGGCCGAGCGGGCAACAACCTGATCTCCGTCCTGCAGCTGGCGGCCTGAGGCTTCATCGGGGTGGAGGCGAGCCAGTGGCGCAGGGTAGCTCTTGGTCAGAGAGGCGCAGTTCCTGAACTTGGTGTGGACAAACTGCCCCGGGCGATAACTGCAGCCTGTGAGAGGATAGTCCTCACTGAGTGTTTCACGGGCCGGCGCGCTGTAGGCAGGGACCGGTGTCAGTCCCAGTTTTTTCAGTTTTGTCGAGTAGAGTTCAATCCGGCCTTGTTCGGAGCTGTAACCGAGCTGCTCAAATTTTTCATACTTCATCCCCGGTGTGACGGTCAAGACCTGAGCTTCTTTGAGTTTTTCAAAGCTGGCGCCGCAGGGCCTGAGCATGTGTTCGATCCAGCTGGTATCGGAGCTAAAGGGGTAGTCCGTAGCGAGCCCCATGCGTCTGGCCAGTTCGTATTCAACGCTGAAGACCGAACGTGCTTCACCGACCGGCTCGGCCAGCGGGTTGGCCAGGGCGAGAAAACCGCCGTCAAGGCTCGAATAGGCCCGATAGCCGTAGCTTTCATAGGTCGAGGCCATCGGCAGAACCAGATCGGCAACTTCCGTGGTGCGGGTCGGGAAGATGTCGTTGACCATGACGAACTCAAGCGCCTCGAACAGCTGACGGGTTCGTTTTGTGTTGGCCTGGGTCAGAACCGGGTTGCCGTGCTGAACGATAGCGGCCCTGGGTCGGTCGGCATCACCGCCAAGAACCGATTCCTTGAAGGCGGGGAAGGGGACCTCGCCGAAGACAGAAAAGCGGTCGAACCAGGTGCGTTTTTGCACATCCGGCTTGATCATCGGCAGGGCGCTCTGCTGGGCAAAGGGCATGAAGATGTTGCCCCCCTTGACGTCCAGGTTGCCGGTCAGGCAGATCAGCAGGGCGATGGCGCGAACGCTCTCGACGCCGTTGGTGTACATGTCGAGACCGTTGCCTTCGTAGATGGTTGCCGGTTTTGTTGTGGCGTAGGTCCTTGCCAGGGCGCTGATCTGGGCTGCCGGAATACCGGTGATTTCGCTGGCCCACTGCGGCGTACAGGAGCTGACCTCGTCTTTGAGCTGAGCGAAGCCGCTGGTGTAGTTGGTAACAAAGTTCTGATCATACAGTTCTTCGGCGATGATGATCTGGATCATCGCCAGCGCGAGGGCGACATCGGTTCCGGGTTTGAGCTGAAGCCAGTGGTCGGTCGCTTTGACCGTAGCGGTCCGGTAGGGATCGATGGCGTAGACCGGGATATGCTTTTCCTTGAGCTTCGGCATGATCGAGCGGAAACCGTCATAGGCCGAATAGGCGGCATAGCGTTCCGATTCCAGCGGGTTGGTGCCCCAGAGAATGACCAGTCCGGTGTTGTCATAGTCCGGTTCGGGGCGAGGCAGGCCGAGGACGGTTTTGAAAGCGGTCATGCGTGGCACCATGCAGAGGTTGGCCGCACCGGTTAGGTTGGGTGAGCCGAAGGCGCCGGTGAATTGCAGGAAACCGTCACGGCATTCGTAGGAGACCGGTGCGCCGTTGATACGGATCAGGCTGGTCGGTCCGTATTTTTCCCTGACGCTGGTCAACCGTTCGGCGGCAAAATCGAGGGCCTCGTCCCAGGAGATCCGGGTGAACCCCGCCTTGGTCTTTTTCAGTGGGTGACGCAGGCGGTCTTTTGAATTGATGATATCTGGAATTGCCGCAGCCTTGGCACAGAGCCGCCCCCGGTTGACCGGGTGATCAGGATCTCCCTGGATTGATATGCTGCCCGTTTCATCGATAGTGGCGATGATGCCGCAGTTGGTGTGACAGAATTGGCAGATAGAGCGGATCTGTTTCTTTTGCATGTCAATCTCCTGCAAGGTCATATCTTCAAGGCATGATGTCAGACCATAGGAAATTCCCAAAACAAAGTCAAACGAAATTGTCGACGGTCAAATTATCAATACCGGTCTGGTAGCACTATATTTCGAAGGTTTTCCCCGCACCGAGAACGTCAAAATGAGAGTGCGACCCGAGCTTGTCTTTCAGCACCTCGCAGGCTTCATCGCAGGTACAGTGCCCGGTCAGCAGATATTGCGCACCAAGTTCGGCGAAGTATTGGACAACCCTGGGAGTGTTCTGATCGACCTGGCGCAGGTGAAAGCCCCCGACAACGGCATGGACATGATCAATTCCGGTGATTCTGCGGGCATATTCAACGGTATTGCAGATGCCGGAATGGGCACAGCCGGAAATGACCACCAGTCCTTTGGGGGTGATAAAGGCCAGGGCGCCGTCGTCGACCAATTCATCGACGCTGCCGTCAGCCAGAACAGTCGGAAACTCTTTGGCTTCAAAATCGTGAAGGCGTGGGATGCCGGTCAGGAAATAGACATTATCGCTGATCATAAGCGGGCTCTCGGTTTCGATCAGCTGATTATTCCGCTGCAGGGTCTCGCGACTGCTCGCCATCCCGTCGTATTTTCCGCTGAGCCTGGAGTAGCGCGGGGTGAAGCAGTTCGGGTGCAGGTAGATCCGGGCATCGCGAATCTGGTCGATGCCGTTGGCGTGATCATAATGGCCGTGACTGAGTGCGACGGTGTTGACTTGTGAGAGATCGATACCGAGGATTTTCGCGTTCTGTATAAAAATATCGGTTTGACCAAAGTCAAAAAGCAGCTGCCGACCGGAAAATTCGATGTGCATTGACAGGCCATGTTCGGGAGTGCAGCGTTCATCGCCAGGTCTGTCATCAACCAGAACAGTAATCTTCATCATCCGACTCCTTTGTACGGTTTTTTACAGTTATAAGCCGAACGCATGGGATAATGCGAATATTTTGTTATTAAATTTTCAGTAAATGGAAGAGTCGGGCAATCTCGGTTTGTTATCTAAAGGGGTGTTTGTGGTTCGCAATAGGGGCTGGCATAGAACAGCAGAGACTGTCAGCTGATAAATTTCCCTCCCCGTGATTCCAGGTAGCTGCCGTATTTTTTATCGACTTCGACGATATGGTTGAGAACCCAGCTGCGCAGAAAGGTCAGCAGGTTGGTTGCCATCTTCACCTTATCGACCGGCTCTGCCTTGATCTTCTCAAGTGAGGCTATCAGTTCCTGGTGCAGTTTTTTATGTTTGGGCAGGCCGAGAAAATTATACTCCTCCATCAGTTTCTCTTCATGTTGAAAATGATGGATCGTGTAATCTTCGAGCATGGCGAGCACTTCATCCAGGACTTCATCGCTGCGCTTGTCGCGAATAGCTTCGAAGAGCTGGTTGACCGCTTCAATCAGACGGCGATGCTCATTGTCGAGAGCGACGATCCCGGTTTCATAGACAGGTTTCCAGCTGATGGTAGCCATCTTTCAATCTCCCGTCAGGATTTTTGGCTTGCGGCAGAGGTTGAACGAACGCAGTTTTTGCCATTTTCCTTGGCCAGGTAAACACCGCGGTCAGCATGTTTGATCAATTCCTCGGGCTGGACCATGTCAGCTGTCCTTTCAGCGACACCCAGGCTCAAACTGTAGTTCCACTGCTCAGCCGGAATCGGAACTTTTTGTGATGACATCTTATGATGAATCTGTTCAGCCAGATGCATGGCGCCCCTGATGTCGGTTCTCGGGCAGACGATCAGGAATTCATCCCCGCCGAGCCGGGAGAGCAGGTCATCGGTTCTGACCAGATGCTGAAGCTGTCTGGCCAGTTCGGCCAGAACCGCGTCGCCGATATCATGGCCATAGGTATCGTTGATCTCCTTGAATCTGTCGATGTCGATCATAATACAGGCCAGGGCATCGTTGCTATTCGATCCCTCCTGCCAGCAGTGTTTGAGCATGTCAAGGGCTTGGCGCCGGTTGGCCAGTCCGGTCAGAACATCGGTCATCGCCAGTTTTTCCAGCCGACGGTTGGCCTCGCCAAGGGCCCTGGTCCGCACTGTAACCTTATCCTCGAGGTTCTGGTTCAGTTCCTGGAGCTCCCGGTTTCTCTGAGAGACCTGTTTGAACAGGTGATTCAATGAACGCAGCAGCAGTTCTTTGGCGTTGTCCGGTTCCTTCTCGTTGGCGGCAAAGGCGGCGGCGGGGCTGATCCCTGAGGCGATCATGGCGGCCTGGCGACTCATGCTCAGGTCGGAACCGAGGATATGATAGATCAGCCAGTGCATCAGAAATTCAAAAAGATCTTTGCCCCTGTCTTCGCGGAGCACTTTGTCCTGGTTGAGCCTTACAACTTCATCGATAAAGCTCTTGTGTTCGCTATTATGATATTCGCAGTGACGGTTATCGACTCCCGCCCCCTTCATGACCTGTTCTTCGTCATGAAAGTGGTAACGGGTATAATCGAGCAGTTCGGTGAAAACCGTTTCAAGTTTTTCCTGATCCGGATCCTGTTGAGAGATCAACAGACCGAATTTATTGGTGAGTTCGACAAGAAATCTATGCTGCTCATCGACATCAGCAATGCCGGTTTCGAAATTCTTTCCCCAGATGACGAGGTTCATAGACTTGTCCTGGCAGATCATTGGCAACTTGTTCAGAATAGATATGCATCATTATACTCGAGAAGATCGCTATTTCAAATTGCTGGCCGGGTCGAACATTGTCAATGCAGTTTTGCTGAAAGGAACAGAAAATGATCATGTTGCGTGGTTTGCTGGTTTTCGGGCTGCTGATGGTGCTGACCGCCTGTGCCTCCTTTCTGCCGGTCTTTGAAGAGCCCGGGGTCAGTCTGACCGGGGTCAGGGTTTTGCCCGGCAACGGCATTGTGCCGAATTTCGAATTCGATCTGCATATCACCAATCCGAACGGGATAGCACTGAACCTGAAAGGTCTGTCTTATAGGGTTGAACTGGAAGGAGAACCGATTCTGAGCGGGGTCTCCCGGGCGTTGCCGCAGATCGAAGCCTACGGGGAAGGGGACATCACCCTGAGCGCCAGCCCCGATCTGATCAGCACCATGAACCTGTTCAGTAAACTGTTCAGACAATCGCGCCAGCAGGTCGGGTTCAGACTGGAGGCGGTGCTCGATGTCGGCGGGATCATGCCGAAGATCCGTATCGAGAAGAGCGGAACTATCAATCTGAGATCAGAAATTACAAATTTGAAATAACACAAGAGCCCGTCGCGCGAGCGACGGGCTCTTGTGTTCAAGGAGCCATGGTGAACTTGCCGTCCTTGACCTGAACCATGACCATCGAATCGGTGGTCAGGCCGTTGTGGTCTTCGGCGGTCAGGTTATAGGTACCGGAGATACCGACATAGTTCTTGGTGTTCTCGATCGCGGCACGCAGGGCTTCAGGCTCGGTGCCGACCTGCTTGATAGCGTTGGAGATCAGCATGATCGCATCCCAGGCATAGCCTGAGTGGGTGTTGATCGGGAACTGTTTGTCGTAGCCCTTTTCCTTGTAGAGCTTGATGAATTCCTGGATGACCGGTTTCTGCGGATCGTTGTCGGACAGTTCATCGGCAACCATCAGCTTGGTGGCCGGCATGCGGTCCCCTTCGCTGGAGGTTCCGGCCAGCTCGATATATTTCGGATCGGGCAGGCCGTGGCACTGGAAGAGCGGGATATCGATACCGAGCTGGACCTTGTTTTTGGCGATGATCGAGCCGGCCGGGCCGGTCGTCCAGGCCAGGATCGCCTGCGGGTTGCTGTTCTTGACCTTGGTCAGCTGCGAGGTCATATCGGTGTCGCGGTTCCCGAAGGATTCCTCGGCGATCAGTTCGATACCGTATTGCGGGGCCAGCTCCTTCATCCAGCGCGCGCCGTCCTTGCCGAAGCCATCGGTCCCGGCCATCAGTGCGACCTTGGTCAGTCCCTTTTCCTGCAGATAGATGAACATCCGCTCGACGGCGGTCTGGGAGCGTTGCGGGGATTTGAAGATCCATTTGAATGAGCCGAATTTGCCGCCCATTATGACCGGGTCGCCGCCGACGGTCATGACGATCGGGATCTCGGCCTTGTCGGCGATCCCCTTGACGTTCATGCCGGTGTCGGTGAGGGTCGGGCCGATGATGGCGACAACCTTGTCCTTGTAGATGAATTTCTTGGCGATGGAAGCAGCCTTGGCCGGGTTCCCCTCGGTGTCGCCGATTTCAAGTTCCAGCATCTTGCCGTTGATGCCACCTTCGGCGTTGATCTTGTCTACGACCATCTCAGCAACCAGCTTGGTCGGGGTGCCGATGAACGAGGCCCGACCGGACAGGTCGAAGAAGGCCCCGATCTTGATCGTATCGGCGGCCATGGCTGCCGAGGACAGCAAAGTCAGAACGGAAACGAGTGCAACGATGAATCTCATGAAACCTCTCCTTTCAAAGCAAAAAAATCAGTAGAAACAGAATTGGAAAATTTCTAAGCCTGCTGAATATGAAGCGAAACCGGCAAAAAATCAAATCCTATCCGTTTATACGGAAAGCAACGCATAAAATCAGGAGGAGACTTCCGCTTTGACAAGACGATCAGGTCCGAATCGTTTATACTCAACCAACCCTAACCTGCAATGACGGAGACTGCCATGCACAGAGATGAGAAGATCAAAGTCGAAACCGAATCCGGCCAGTTGATAGAAGTGACAGTGACCAGCTTTCATCCCGACGCCATCTGGATTCTGGTTGGAGAGGGGCCTCACAGCAGCAAATGCAAACTGCTGCCGACCGGCAACGGTCTGGCCTACGCCGGTAGTATCATGGGGCGCGAGCTGATCTATCCAAAGACTGTCAAACAGGTCAGGGAATTGTGCTCGGCTGCAAGTCAGGGGCACAGGCGTTGAGCCGTCCAGATAGGGACCCAAAGACAATGATCCTAACTTGTCCGAGTGGCAGACCGGTACAAGATTGATGACCATGAAAACCTCCTTTCCTCTGCGACAGGCGTGCGGTTTTTTTCCTGAGCGCTACAATTTAAGAGAGCCTTATTGAGAAAGGGAGCCGCTATGAAGAATCTTCTCTTGGCAATCGATTTCTCGTCTGAAGCTGACCGTGCCCTGACCCGAGCGATCAATCTGGCTGCGGCTCAGTTTGCTGTTCTTCATGTTGTCTATGTCTCCCCCCCGGGCGAAGGCATGGCCGAGGGTGAGCTGCGGCTCAGCCGTTATCTGGCGGGTCATACTGAACACAGGAGCATAGCTCACGAAGCCAAGGTTGTTGCACACAATGATATCAGCGAAGCGATCCTCACCCGGGCCGAGGAGGTTGCTGCCGGGCTGATTATCATGGGCATGCATCGCAAGACAACATTGCGTGACCTCTTTACCGGGACCAATATTGACAGGGTCATACGCAGGGGCAGCCGGCCGGTCCTGATGGTCAGGCATGCCTGCTCAAATGCTTATCAGCAGGTTCTGGTCGGCAGCGATTTTTCTCCCTCAGCCGATGCTGCGCTGGAACTGGCCCTTGAGCTGGCCGAGACGGGGAATATTCACCTGATGCACGCCTTCAATATTCCCGATACCTACATCGGTGACAAGATCGAGCAGTATGCCGGAGATGTTATCGCGGTCAACGAAAAGCGTAAAATGGAGAGCTTTCTCGAAGAGAAGCGCGAGATGATCATCGCCAGCCACAGGGAGCTGGCCGGTGTGCATGTCCGGGTCGAACAGGGGGCCGCCTACGAATCCCTGCTGGCCGAGGCGGATGCTATTTCCGCCGACCTGATCGCCATCGGCGCTCACAGCGGGGCGAATTTTTCTCCGTTCAAGATTGGCGGGACAACTCATGATATTCTGGTCAATCCGCCCTGCGATGTGCTGATCGGCATCCCGTGCTAATATTATCAATCGCGGAGTAACGGGACACACATTGGGTTGCGCATCAGGCAGGAACATCTTAAGATCGTCTATACCCTCTCCTTCAGGGAGAGGGTTTAATTTTGTTGATCCTGTCATGACGAGAGCAGAGATTTAAACATGAAGCCAATCTATATCATCAAGACCGGAACCACCTTTCCGGCCATCGTCCAGGAATACGGCGATTTTGACCAGTGGACGCTCAAGGCCCTGGGGCCGACCAGATTGCCGCTCGAAGTGACCGACGTCAAGAGGATGCCGGAACAACTGCCCGCAGCCGCTACTTGCGCCGGGGTTGTCATCACCGGTTCGCATGCCATGGTTACCGATAATCTTGACTGGAGCCTTCGTTTGGAAGCCTGGCTGCGTACCTTGGTTGAGGCGCAGGTCCCGATTTTCGGCATCTGCTACGGTCATCAGCTGCTGGCCCGCGCCTGCGGAGGCGTCGTCGCTTACCACCCGCTGGGCAAGGAGATCGGCACGGTCGATGTCGAACGTCTGGCGGAGAGTGATAACGACCCGATTTTCAGCGATCTGCCGTCAGTCTTCAGCGCGCATACGACCCATTCCCAGTCGGTGCTCGAGCTGCCGCCGGGCGCGGTGCTGCTGGCAAGCAATAGCTACGAAGCGCATCATGCCTTTCGCCTTGGTTCCTGCGCCTGGGGGGTGCAGTTCCATCCCGAATATCACTGCGACCACATGCGCCTCTATGTGCAGGAGCAGGCTGAAGACCTGTGCGGCAACGGCATGGATATTCGGGCGATCCTGGATTCGATTTGCGAAACGCCCGCTGCGGTACAGCTGATCCGGAATTTTACCCGTTATGTCGAAAGCCGCTGAGGTGATGCTGGGGCTGGTTCAATCGGACCAGTACACGCCTCAGGAACTGGAGATCATGAAGGAGCGGGCCTCGGCTCTCGGGCGGGTCGGTGACCAGCTTGCAGCCGCGCTCAAAGCCTATGCCCAGGCTGAAACTGCGCAGGACAAAGACGAGCGTTGCGGGGAGGCGGCCTATCGGCTCTGGGCGCTGATGGTTCAGCGTGAAGCACTGGGGCTGGCACTTGATAAACTCAGCTGGATTCGCAGCACTTACGCTGTTCCAGATGAGGTCTGGCAGAGTTATCTGCATATCTGATGATTAGCGATCCGCTTTTATTATCAGAATTTTTTCCTATACTCAGACATGTTCTACGGAATTACAGAGTGGATAAATTTATTCTATTTGATATTTGACCCCTGTTCTTCAGGGGTATATAAAAAGTTTCAGAGCAGATTCAAAGCACTGGTGCTTTTTGAAAATCAATTGATGCCGGGCAGCCCTTGAATAAAGGAGCCCGGCATTGCTTATTTAGACATAACAGCAAAAAACAAGAGGCCCGATTATGACAAACCGACTTTCGCCACAGCTCAAAGCCTATCTGGCATTACTGGTTCTGGTCCTGATCTGGGGTTACAACTGGGTGGTCATGAAGACTGCGGTCATGTACGCCGGGCCAATCGATTTTGCCGCCCTGCGCCTGGTTTTGAGCGGGATCTGTTTTTTTCTGCTGCTGCTCTGGTTCAAAAAGCCACTCAGACCGGCAGAAATCCGCAGCACCTTTTTCTCCGGGATATTTCAGCTCTCAGGCTTCTACGGTCTTTCGGCCTGGGCCATGGTCAACGGCGGTGCCGGCAAGACGGCCGTGCTGGTCTACGGTATGCCCTTCTGGGTGATCCTGATGGCCTGGCCGGTGCTCGGCGAGAGGCTGAAGCGGTTTCAGTGGCTGAGTGTCGTTCTGGCGCTGGCCGGTCTGCTCTTTATTCTGGTGCCGCTGAATATGAGCGAAGGCCTGTTCAGTAAAGCGCTGGCGCTGTTCTCCGGGGTCAGCTGGGCGGTTGGTGTTATTGTTTCGAAGCGCTTTCAGAAAAAGGTCAAGGTTGACCTGCTCTCCTATACCACCTGGCAGACCATCTTTGCCAGTATTCCGATTGTCATCATTGCCTTGCTCGCTCCGGGTGCTCCGATCCACTGGTCATGGACCTTTGTTGCCGCGCTGTTTTATTGCATCGTGCCGGGCAGCGTGCTGGCCTGGCTGATCTGGTTTTACTCGCTCAATCGTCTGACCGCGGGTTCGGTTGGCCTGGCGGCGCTTGGTGCCCCGATCATCGGTGTTCTGTCGGCCTGGCTCCAGATGGGGGAGCAGCCGGACGGGCTGGAGGCGATAGGGATCGTGCTGGTTATTATTGCCCTGGCGATCAATACCTTCGCAGCGTTGAAGGGCAGTGGTGGTAAAAACTGAACTTTTTCTGAGGTAAAACAGAAATCCGGAAGTTGGAAGGCAGTTTTGGAGTGAGAATGAAATCGACAAAAATCCTGTTTATCTTTGGCGTCTGGTTGTGCGTCTATCCGCTGGTGACCATCATCCTGTTCTGTTACGGCCAGCTTGGCCTGAATCTGCCCTTACCGGTTAAGACTCTGATCCTGACCCTGATCCTCGTGCCAATGATGGTTCTCTGGATTGTCCCTTTTGTCAGAAGCAGGACAGAAAGGATGCGTCAGGTTCCTGTGGCGGAGAACCTGACGGAAAGTTAGCATCGGTCAGTATTCCCCTTTAATATCAGACAATTTCATCCTGAATGCGGACATCGAAAACCCGCTGGCTCTTCTTCTCCGAGCGCGGCAGGCTGGCGTAGTCGACCAGTTCAATCTCGGCCGAGACGAGCAGCTGTTTCTTGATCTGGTGGCCGATCTCATGGATCAGTTCCGGAGCCCGGCCAGCTTCGACCCCTTCACCCCGTTCGACGATCAGCTGCATGTGATCGCGTCCGGCATCATCCCTTTTCAGGTGAATCTGGTATTCGGAACCGATTCCCGGCACCTCGGAGAGCAGGGTGTCGATGCTGCTCGGGTAGATGTTGACGCCGCGGAACTTGATGGTGTCGTCGCTGCGCCCCTTGATCCGCGAATGGCGCGGCAGGATGCTGCCGCAGCTGCACTGCCCCGGGATGATCCGGGTGATGTCGTGGGTCCGGTAACGGATCAAGGGAGCCGCCTCCTTGCACAGGGTGGTGACAACCATTTCGCCCCATTCCCCTTTGGCAACCGGCTGTAGCGTTTCCGGATCGAGAATCTCGAGCAGGTAGTAATCCCCCCAGTAGTGGATACAGTCATGTTCCTGGCACTCGATGCCGGCGCCCGGACCGTAGAGTTCGGTCAGGCCGGTGATGTCGAACAGCTCGGCACCGCCAAACAGCTCCGAGATCTTCTGGCGCATCGAGCGGCTGGAGCGTTCCGACCCGTAGATGACCTTTTTGACCGCTATCTTGTCGGCGATGCCGCGTTTGTGGATCTCCTCGGCGATGAGCAAGGCCATCGAGGCGGTGGAGCAGAAGACCGTCGACTGGAAATCGAGCAGGAACTGGATCTGCAGGTCGATGTTGCCGGGGCCGACCGGAACCGCCATGGCCCCGATCTTTTCGCAGCCGAGCTGAAAGCCCATGCCGGCGGTCCAGACCCCGTAGCCGACCGCGATCTGCACCCGGTCGAGCGGAGTGATGCCGGTCATCTGGTAGCAGCGGGCGAACATGTCGGTCCAGTCGTCAAGGTCTTTCTGGGTGTAGCTCAAAACCTTGCGCTTGCCGGTGGTCCCGGACGAAGCATGGACGCGGACGATCTGTTCAAAGGGGACGGAGCGTAGCGGAAACGGGTATTCATTGCGCAGGTCGTCCATGCTGGTGATCGGCAGCTTGTGCAGATCGTCGAGTGATTGGATCGAGTCCGGTTTGATACCGGCCGCTTCCAACTTTTCCCGGTAGAAGGATGATCCTTCAAAGGCATGGCGCACCGTCCACTTGAGCCCGTCGAGCTGATGGGCGTGAAGTTGCTCTTCCGAGGTTATCGCAGGCATGAAATCCTTTTGCATGGCGGGTTTCTCCAGACGGATATTGGTCAGGCCGGCAGCGCCAAGGCGGCTGGCGGCAGGGTTGGCTTCACTGGCGGCACCTAAAAAGGCCGAACGCAGGGCAGGATCGTTGAGCAGGTCCGAACTTTTGCCCTTTTCGACGATCTTGCCGTTGGCGAGCAGGTAGGCCTTGTCCGAGGCCGACAGGGCGCGGGCGGCGTTCTGCTCGACGATCAGAATGGTGGTTCCCGAGCGCGACAGCTGATGGATGATCGAAAAGATTTCGTCGGTGATCAAGGGCGCCAGTCCCAGGCTCGGTTCATCGAGCAGCAGCAGGCTCGGCTTGGCCATCAGCGCGCGGCCCATGGCCAGCATCTGCTGCTCGCCGCCCGACATGGTGCCGGCCAGCTGTTCGCGGCGCTGGCCCAGTTTCGGAAAGCGGCCAAAAACTTCGTCAATCCGGCGTGCTTCTTCGGCTTTGCTAAGCCGCAAGGGGATCGCACCCAGCTTGAGGTTCTCACTGACGTTGAGATGGCCGAAGACTTCACGCCCCTCCGGCGAGAGGGCCAGGCCGAGGCGCACCATTTTGGCGGCGCTGCTGCCGGTGACGTTGTTGCCATTGAGTGAAATCTGGCCGCCGCTCGGGCGCACCAGCCCCATAAGGCATTTGAGCAGAGTGCTCTTGCCCGCACCGTTGGCGCCGACCAGGGCGACGGTCTCCCCCTTGGCCACCTCCAGGTCGATGCCGAAGAGTGCCTGGGCTGCGCCGTAATGGGCGGTGAGATTTGAGATTTTAAGCATAGTTTCGCCTGTTCTCTTTGGTTTCAAGGTCCCGTTCGATGCAGCCGGGATTCGTCGAGTGAAATCAAACTACAAAACCGGCGGGTTCCGGCCCGCCAGCCGGGTTCATTTTCTTTGTGTCGACAAAGAAAACGGAACCAAAAGAAAGCGACCCCGCTCCTTGCCCGCCTGCGGCGGGGTCCCTCCATTACGCAGTTGATTGCAGCGCAGAAAAAAACTCGCCTACGGCTCAAACAGTTTTTCTGCCTATTGCTGCAATCGACAGCTCCATTCCGGCTGCGTCACAGGGGGAACCTAAGATCCTGAAAAACTTTAGCCCCTGCTCGCTGGGCTCGCTTCCCCCCTATTTTATAGGGGGGATTGAGGGGGGGGGTTCGGAGATTTTCCCTCACCCTGACCCTCTCCCCGAGGAGAGGGGAAAATCCTAAGCCGTTGCATCCATCTTGCCCAGGTAGGCTTCGAGCACCAGCGGATTGCGCCGGACTTCGTCGGGGGTGCCGCTGGCGATGCATTTGCCGCTGTCGAGGACGACAACCTGATCGGCGATGGTCATGACCAGGTCCATATCATGTTCGACCAGCAGCATGGTCAGTCCTTCGCTGCGCAGGCGTTTCAGCTGTTCGCCGACCGCTGCGGTTTCGTCGGCGTTAAGGCCTGCGACCGGTTCGTCGAGGAGCAACAGGTGCGGGTTGCCGACGGTGGCGCGGGCCAGTTCGACGCGCTTCTTATCGCCGTAGGGGAGGGCGGTGGCCGGCCATTTCGCTTTGCCGCTCAGGGAAAAGCGGTCGAGGGCCTCGAGGGCGCGTAGTTTCAGCTGTCGTTCCCGGGTACGCAGGTAGGGCAGGCGCAGCATCGCCATCAGCATTGAGCTGCCCCCTTCGCAGCTCAAGCCGGTCAGTACGTTGTCAAGTACGGTCAGGCGCGGGAAGGTCTTCAGGTTCTGAAAGGTCCGGGCAATGCCGCTGCGTCTGATCAGATGTGGTGGCATTGCGGCGATATTTTCACCGCGGAAGAGGATCTCTCCCTCCGATGGCGGAATGACGCCGGTGATGCAGTTGATCAGGGTGCTTTTGCCGGCACCGTTGGGTCCGATCAGGGCGGTCAACTTTCCTTCTGGCACTTCAACGCTGACGTTACTCAAGGCCGGCAGGCCGCCGAAATTCTTGCTGACATTATTCAGACGCAGCATTTTTCTGTCTCCTCAATGTCAGTCTGATCTTGATGTTTTCGACCAGCCCGGTGATCAGCCCCTGAGGGAGGAAGATCAGGACCAGCACCAGAATACCGCCGTGGACAAAGTCCTTGTAGGTTTCGAAGGCATCCATCCATTCCGGCAGGATGGTCAGAAAAGCGGCGCCGAGCAGCGAGCCCCAGACCGAACCCATGCCGCCGATGACAACCATGATGGCGAATTCGGTCCCCTTGAAGATGTTGAAGGTGTCAGGGCTGACAAACATGTAGGTGTGGGCGAACAGGCTGCCGGCGATTGAAGCAAAGACCGCCGAAAGGACAAAGACCTTGATTTTGGTTCGCGCGGTATCGACTCCGAGTGCCGCTGCTGCGGTCTGATCACCGGCCAGGGCCGCCATACCGCGGCCGACGCCACTGCGCACCAGGTTGAGGGACAGCAGCAGGCAGATCAGGGTGATGATCCAGATCAGGTAATGGAGACGGACTTCATCATAAAATTCGAATTCGCCGATCGAGAGTGGCTGAATCCCGGCAAAACCACTGGGGCCTCCGGTCAGGCTGTCCCACTGCAGGGCGATGATATGAAAGACGAAGTTGAGTCCCAGGGTCGCCATGGCCAGGTAGTGACCGGAGAGGCGCAGGGCCGGTACCCCGATCAGCAGGGCAACAAAAGCGACAATGAAAGCGAGCAGGAGCATCGCCAGCCAGGGGGAAAGCTCATAGTTGACCGTCGCTATCGCCGAGCCGTAAGCACCGAGGCCGAAAAAGGCCGCATGGCCGAGGGAGATCTGCCCCGCATAGCCGATAAACAGGTTGAGCCCGAGTACGACGATGGCGTGGATGGCGATCAGGTTGGTGACGCCGAGGGTATAGGGGTTGTCGGTGACCAGCGGCAGCAACAGGATAAAAACACAGAACAGCGCGACTGTCAGGCCGGTGCGGTGCAGTGAGATGAAATAGAATAGTTTCTGTTTGCTGGTCATTACTGTTCCTGTTGCTATTTCCTTCTCCCATCGGGGAGAAGGTGCCCAACGGGCGGATGAGGGGAAAGTCTTTTGGCTTACCCCTCACCCGTCGCTACGCGCCACCCTCTCCCCCGATGGGAGAGGGGATATCTGAATTCAAAACTCTAAAAACTGCAAAAACCGGCGGGTCTCGTCCCGCCAGACGAGTTACTTTTCTGTTGCGGGACAGAAAAGTAACCAAAAGAGCCCGCCCCGCTCCTTGGCCTTACGGCTACCCTTCGTTACGCAGCTAATTGCAGCGCAGAAAAAAACTCGCCTGCGGCTCAGACAGTTTTTCTGCTTTATGCTGCAATCAGCCACTGCACTCCGGCTGCGTCACAGGGGAACGACATTCAGAGTTCCAAGCCTTTGCGGAATGCCGCCAGATTCTGTTCGACGAACTTGGTCGGTGCCAGTTTTTTGATCGCTGCTTCGCACTCTTCGGCTTTGCAGAAGACCTTCTGCTGTTTGACCGCAACCCCGAGCAGGATCAGGTTCAACAAAACTGCATTGCCCATTTCTCTGGCGAATTTCGCCGCATCAGTTCTGATTCCGACGCCTTCCTTGTTGCTGTTGATCACCAGCGTTGCGCCCTGCTTAAGCAGTGACTGGTGAACCGGCAGGTTGGCGTCCCACAGCAGCAGGCCTAAGTCAGCCTGGCCGGTGCGGATCAGCGGGCTGGCGAAGCATCCGACCTTGATGGTTGAGAGGACGGTGCCGCCGCGCTGGGCCATACCGTGGGTCTCCGAGGTCATGACCGGGATACCGCGCTCGACGGCGACCTGGGCGATCACCCGGGTCAGAAAGAGGACTCCCTGGCCACCGATACCACTGACGATGATCTGCTGTTTCATGGCTGCTCCTTCGGGACGATAGCGTTGACCGGACAGACCGGGATACAGCACCCGCAGGCGACGCAGCGGTCGTAGTCGACGACGGCGATACGCCGCTCTTTATCGAGCGACAGCGCCGGGCATTCGAAGTTGCCGGTACATTTGCCGCAGCCGATACAGCTGTCGAGGATCTCGATCGGGATCTGCGGCTGCGACTTGCGCACACCCGGTTCCATCAGGCAGCCGTGACGCGAGATCAGTACGGCGACGCCTCCTTCGGGGTTGCGGATGTAGCTGTCGGCCTGTTTGAGCAGAGCGCTGAAGCGCTTTTGATCGTAAGGGTCGCAGACTTCAAGGAATTCAACCCCGCTCGCCTTGACCAGCGGTTCGATGGCGATCGCCTTGGTCGTTTCGCCGCAGGCGGTGAAACCGAGGTGCGGGACCGGTTGGCCGCCGGTCATCGCCGTGGTGGCGTTGTCGAGGATCAGCACGATGATCCGCGCTTTCTGAATCACCGCGTTGATCAGCGCCGGGATTCCGGCATGGAAGAAGGTTGAATCGCCGATGGTAACGACGACAGTCGGGAAGTCTTCCTTGTCCTGTTTGTAGGCCTGGAAGAAGCCGGCCCCCTGGCTGATACAGGCGCCCATGCAGTGAACCGTGTCGGCGGCTCCGAGATTCATCCCCAGGGTGTAGCAACCGATGTCGGACGGGAAGATGCCACGCGGGAAGCACTGTTTGATGGCATAGAAGGCGGTCCGGTGTGGACAGCCCGGGCAGAGCGAAGGGCGCTGGCCGCGGCGGTTGATAGTCTCTTCTTCTGGCTGGGAGAGGTCCAGAAAGTCAGCCAACGCCTGGTGGATCAGGTCCGGGGTCAGTTCCCCTTCACGCGGAATCTGGCCCTGTTGTTTGCCGAAGGCACCGGGGTGGGCGAGCTGCAGCTCAATGACCGGATAGGTTTCCTCGAGGATCATGATCCGGTCGTAGTGCTGATGGATCCGGTCGCAGAAATCGTTGCTCAGAGGGTAGGGCATGATGACCTGAAACAGGTCGATCTGGCCTGTCAGGTCAAGCTCCGCAAGCAGGTCGACCAGGTTGCTGTAGGCGATTCCCGAGGCGATCAGCGCGGTGCGCGGCTGGCTGCCGTCCCCCTTTGTCATACGCGGCTGCCAGTCCGGTTCGTCGGCCAGGCGTTCCAGCTTGTTATTGAGGCCGCGGTGCAGGGCCGGCAGAAAGGCCGGGGTCGCAGCCCAGCGGGTCGGGTTCTTTTCAAATTTGGCGCTGCGCTCAAGCTGCTGCACCGGTTTCAGCGGCACATTCTGGCGTGAGTGGCAGACCCGGGTGGTCGGGCGCAGGACGAGGTTCATCTCGTACTTCTCGGAAAGTTCATACAGGGCCGGGATCAGCTCCTTGGCTTCCGCCGGACTGGCCGGGTCGAAAACCGGAACTCTGCCCTGCAGGCAGAACAGCCGGGTATCCTGCTCGTTCTGGGAGCTGTGCGGTCCCGGGTCGTCGGCGACGATGGTCAGCATGCCGCCCTTGGTGCCGATGTAGGCAGTGCGCATGAACGGATCGGCGGCGACGTTGAGACCGACCTGCTTCATCACCGCGACGCTGCGCTTGCCGGTGTAGCTGGCGGCCAGGGCGACCTCGAAGGCGATCTTTTCATTGACCGACCATTCGATATGGAGAGGCTCTACAGCTTCGTCGCGACGGTTGATGACCGCCTGCAGGATCTCGGTCGACGGTGTTCCCGGATAGGCGGCGGCAATCTGGCAGCCGGCTTCCAGCAGCCCGCGGCCGATCGCTTCGTTGCCCATCAGTAGTTCAATCTGTTCACTCATGTTTTCCCTCATATCACTGTGGCAGTTACTGAAGAATCAGACCTTGTCGCGGTAGATCTTGCCGAACAGGCCGCTTGGCCTGATAAAGAGCACCAGAATCAGCACGGCAAAGGCGACGACATCCTTATAGGCGCTCGACCAGTAACCCGCGGATAAAGATTCGAGCAGGCCGAGAATCAAGCCACCGATGATCGCTCCCGGAAAAGAGCCGAAGCCGCCGAGGATCGCAGCGGCAAAACCTTTCAGGCCGAGCAGAACCCCGACATCGTAGTTGAGGGTCGTGATCGGTGTGACCAGAACCCCGGCCAGGCCACCGAGAGCGCCGGCGATCGCGTAACTGGTCAGCCGAATACGTCCGGCCGGTATGCCGACCACCGAGGCGGCCGTCGCGTTTGATGCAACCGCGCGCATCGACAGCCCCAGCGAGGTGCGGTAGAAGAACCAGGTCAAAACGACGATGGCGATCAGGGTCAGCAGCAGGATCCACAGGGCCTGAGGCAGCACGCTGGCACCGAGGATCTGGACCGGATGATCGGGGGTGAGCGGCGGCAGCGCCATGCGGTTCTTGCCCCAGATCAGCTTGATAAAGCCGCGCAGGATGATCGACAGGCCGATGGTCAGAAAGACCAGCACCATGTGATTGTCGGAACGGGCCGGGCGCAGACCGATCCGTTCGACGAGCATGGCGATGATGGCGACCCCGGCGATGGCGAGCATCAGTCCGGGAACCATCGGCAGGCCCAGGGCAAACAGTGCCGAGAACATCAGCATGCCGCCCAGGGTGACAAAGTCGACCTGGATAAAGTTCAGAATCCCCATGGTGTTATTGACGACACAGAAGCCGAGGGCGATCAGGGCGTAGATCGCCCCGTTGGTCAGACCGGAAAAGAGATATTGAAGAAAATCGGCCAAAATCGGCTCCGTTGCAAATGATGTTCAGGGTTACAGCGTCCACAGAGTAGGTCAGAGGCGAAACGACGTCAAGTAGAGAAGAGAGCGCCAAGATAAGGATATTCACGGGATAATTTTCTGCCGGACGGAATAAATGGTTGAGAATTTGATTTCACTTGTGGCAGAAAGTATGCCCTAATTTACAAAAAAAACAGGCGAAAGAGGGGTAGTGTGCTGAAAATCGGTATCATGGCTTATGAAAACTGTCTGCAGTCCGGGATTGCCGGAATGCTTGACCTTTTTACCCTGTCGAACTGGGAACGCAGGCGTCAGAAAAGCGGGGATAAAAGCCCGTTCTGCCGTTGCGATATCATTACCCAGGATGGTGAGCCGGTCTCGAGCTTCAATCGTCAGCCGATCAAGGCGACCAGGAGTTTTGCCGACTGTGATGACCTCGATCTGCTGATTATTCCCGGCATCATGGGCAAGCCGGAACTGCTGTTCGAACAGAAACCGCTGGTCAAGTGGGTCAAGGAGCAGCATCAGCAGGGGGTTGTCGTCGCCAGTGCCTGCAGTGGCGCCTTTCTGCTGGCGGCAACCGGTGTGCTGAAAAAACGGCTTGCGACGACCCACTGGCAGCTGGCTGATCGCTTTCGTCAGCGCTTTCCCCGCGTCGAACTGAACGTTGACCGCCTGCTGATCGATGGTGAGGACTATCTCTGCGCCGGCGGCACCAGCGCTCATGTCGACCTCGCCCGTCATATCATCGAAAAATATGGCAGTCAGGCGCTGGCCCGCTCCTGTGCCCGTTTTATGCTGCTGGAAGAGGGGCAGCGCGATCAGGCGCCCTTCGTCAAATTTCAGGGCTGCCGCAGCCATGGGGACAAACCGGTCCTGCTGGTCCAGAAATGGCTGGATCAGGCTTACCGCGAGAAGGTCACGGTCAAGGGGATGTGCGGCCTGTCCGGGCTGAATGAACGGACCTTTCTACGCCGTTTCAAGAAAGCGACAGGCGAATCCCCCCTCGATTATCTGCAGAAGATGCGCCTGGAAAAAGCCAAGCAGATGCTGACCGCTTCGGAGATCTCCCTCGATGAAATCACCAAAGCTGTCGGCTATGCCGATACCAGCTCGTTCCGCCGTCTGTTCCGCCAGGTGATTGGTATCTCACCGACCGCCTATCGCCAGCGTTTTACGGGCAAGTGAGTTTTCTGCCGGAAACGGCCCTTTTCCGCCGTGGCGGCGTCAAACTATACCCCCCTGCTCGCAAGCTCGCTTCCCCCCTATTTTATAGGGGGGATTGAGGGGGGTGCCTCTACACAAGCCCTTGATTTTCTTGCTACGACGCAAAATTGCTCGTTTCCAATCAGAAAACCAACGTTGTGCCTTCCGGAGTTTTCGGACAGCCATCTCGTCTAGCGTGTACGGTTCAATGTTCTGAACGAGGCCAGGGTGTGCAGGATCAGAGTCACCAGAATCAGGCAACCGGCAATAATTGTCAGTTGGTGAGGTACCTCCCCCAGAGCCAGCCAGACCCAGATCGGGCCGAGAATGGTTTCCAGCAGCAGGATCAAGCTGACCTCCGGCGCCTGCAGGTAACGTGGCCCCAGGGTGATCATGGCAAAGGCGAGCGGCAGGACGATTCCCCCGAGCAGAATCAACAGCCTGGCATCCGGCATGCTCACTGCCAGCGGCTGGGCCCCGATGGCCAGGGCGATCGGCGCAACGCACAGGTTACCGAGCAGGTTGGCCGGGATCATGTTGACCTCCTTGCCGTGACGGATGATCACCAGGTTGGTGCCCCACATGGCCGTGGCACCCAGCGCCAGAAGATCCCCCAGTAACAGTCCATTCTGCAGACTCCCGGAGAAAATCAGCAGTATTCCCCCAAAACATGCGATTATCGACAGCTTTGTGTGGCGGTTGATTCTTTCCCGCAGCACCAGCCAGCTGAGCAGACTGCTGATCACCGGTGTGGCAGAGAGGATGATCAGCACATTGGCGGCTGCGGTCTGTTTGATCGAACTGACAAACAGCAATGAGCCGATGGTGATGGTCAGGGCGGAAAAGAGCCCTGTCCGGCCAATTGCGTAAAAAATGTGCAAGGTCCGTCTTCTGTAGCGGATCACCAGAAAAACTGTCATCATCATGGCTGTCAGCAGGCAGCGCCAGAACAGCAGGGTCCAGATATCGCAATGAATCAGGCGGACCAGCAGCGTGTCGGGACTGAGAATCGTCACGGCAAACAGGGTCAGGAGCAGGCCTTTGGTATGATTTGGTATATTCATGCAGGGATAGATGTCACAGGGGCTCCTGTCAAGGCAAGAGTCTTTTTAGCAGAAGGTGAAAGGAACCTGAATGGCAATCTCCGGAAATCCGAAAAAAATGGCTCAGGACGTCGCCGGTGGCTTCCTGATGCTCTCGCCGCCCGGGTTGAAGCAGTACACCCCGGCAGATCTGAAAATCATACTCTACAATCTGCAGTTCGTTCAGCGGGAGATACGGCAGTTACAGATCCCCCGGGAAGAGGTCATGCAGATCAAGGCAAAAAACATGCAGCTGAGCCGTCTGAATCAGGCCGAGATGGTTCTGCGCAGTTACTGTAAAAAGATGCGTATCCCTATCTGAAAACCTGTCAGCCCTCAGCCTCATGTTGCTGGAGCCACAGGTCGAATTCCGAATCGACCAGGTCTCCGTTGCCGGTGTTCAGTTCCATCAGGCGGCGCAGATGGGCCATGGAGTCGCTGTCCGCTTCGGTAAAGACAAAGCCGTAATGGTCCCCTTCATGATGGACAAGGCGCGCCTGAAAGCCGAGGTTTAGAGCGGAGTCCTGGAGCAGGATAAAGATCTTGGCTTCGTCACCCAATTTCAGCGGCAGTTGTTGATGACACTGCAGCAAGGTTCCGCGCAGGGCCAGGTTGATGAGGGTGCAACTGAAATTCGCGGCGGCAAGGTGAATCTCGACTTTTGACTGAAAATCGACTCGCTGAAAATTGCGCTGATGGTCCATGAGCTACCTCTTTAGAGTTTGCAAATGTCGGCATTTACGACAGAATAGGTCGGATTCACACTTGCAGTTGAGCTGCTGCAGGAGTACATTACCTTAAGAATTACTAAATTATTCAGATAATTCAACTTGAATCAGTGAATGGCTGTCTAAATATGCCGATCCACCCCTGTTTCAGGTTTAAATCAAGGGCAGTTATTTTTATGTTAAATGGAAAAGTCAGAAGCGTCGGGCAAAAAGTATTCCTCATCATTCTTCTGGTTCTGGTGCCGGTCCTGGTCTGGGCCCAGGAGCCGGATTCCTTTGATAGCAACAGGGCCCGTCTGCTCGGCCATATGCTTCAGCAGCAGCTCAGTTATAAGCATTACAGTAAAAAACCGACCGATGACAAGTTGTCTGAAGCGGCTTTCGATCTCTATCTCAAGCAGCTCGATTTCCAGAAACGCTTCCTGATCAAAGCCGATATCGACAAGCTCGAGAGCTTCCGCGATTCGATCGATGATTCGATCCGTCGCGGGCGGCTGGACCTGCCGTTGGAAGGGCGCGAGATGCTCAATCTGCGTGTTACCGAGGTCAGGAAGATGGTCGCGGAACTGATGGAGCAGAAGATCGATCCCGCCGCGGCTGAAACCCTGGAGACCGATCCGGAAAAGCTGTCGTTTGTCACTGATCAGAGCGAGCTGCGAGAGCGCTGGCGCAAAATCCTTAAACTGCAGATCCTCAGCCGCTATATCAGCCTGCGTGAGGACGAGGTCGGTGTCGATGAGGCTGGAGAACTGTTGCCGGTGAGCGATGACAAAGTGCAGGAGCTCTTTGTCCAGGCGACCGAAAAAGTCGGCAAGACCCTCAACAGCCTGTTTGACCGGATGCTTGAAGAGTCGCAGGAGGATCATTACGATCGCTACCTCAATGCTATCGCCCGAGCCTATGATCCGCATACCAGCTACCTGCCGCCGACCAGTAAGGAAGATTTTGATATCCAGATGAGTGGCTCCCTGGAAGGGATCGGCGCGACCCTGCGTGAGGATGATGGCTATATCAAGGTGGTCCGGGTTATTCCGGGCAGTGCTGCCGCCAAGCAAGGGCAGCTCGATGCTGACGATATTATTCTCAAGGTTGGCGAGGGGCTGGAAGAGCCGATCGATATTACCGATACCCGGATTCGCGACGCCGTTGCTCTGATCCGTGGCAAGAAGGGGACCGAGGTCCGGCTGACCGTCAAGAAGCCGGATGGCCGTCAACTGGTGATCCCGATCATTCGCGATGTGGTCGAGATCGAGGAGACCTTCGTCAAGGGGACGACGGTTGTCGATGAGCAAAGCGGCAAGACCTTCGGTTATGTCAAGCTGCCATCCTTCTACCGAGACTACAGCGGTAAAACCGACCGCAACTGTACCGATGACCTGCGTGAAGAGCTCAAGCAGCTGCGCAAGGAGAATATCTCCGGGCTGATCCTCGATCTGCGCAATAACGGTGGAGGGTCGCTCTCCGATGCAGTCAGCCTGACCGGTCTGTTCATCAAAACCGGCCCGGTCGTGCAGATCCGCAGCGTCGATGGCGATATCAAGGTGTTGAGTGATACCGACCGTTCCGTCGAATATGACGGGCCGATGATCGTGCTGGTCAACCGTTTCAGCGCTTCGGCTTCGGAGATTCTGGCCGGTGCTCTGCAGGATTACGGCCGCGCTCTGATCGTTGGCGACGAGCACACCCATGGCAAGGGAACCGTTCAGGCGCTGCTTGACCTCGACCGTTTTGTCAACCTGCGTGGTATGGAGCAGTATATGCCTCTTGGCGCGGTCAAGGTCACGATTCAGAAGTTCTATCGGATCAGTGGCGAATCGACTCAGGAGAAGGGGGTTACCCCGGATATCGTGCTACCGTCCCGTCTCGATGGTCTGGAGAGCGGTGAAAAATATCTTGATTACGCTCTTCCCTGGGACACCATCAGCTCGGCGAATTATTCCAGGTGGGCCGGTATCCCCTACAACCTCAATACCCTGAAACAGGAGAGCGGGGCGCGGGTCGGACAGGAAAAGGTCTTTCAGGAGATCGTCAGTGAAACCGAAATGGCCCGTAAGCGGCGGGAAGACAGTGTTCAGTCATTGAAGCTCGCCGATCTGTTGATCGAGCGGACCCAGCTTCGGGAGATGGAGAAAAATGCCGTTGCTCATGGTGACATGGCGATGACAGACGACGAGGAAAAGGAGCCGGTTTCTCTCAAAGAAGAAATCAAGGATGACCCCTACGTTGAAGAAGGTATGATTCTGTTGCTCGATCTGATCGGCCAGAGTTGACCACCAATCAAATCATCAAATAAGGGCGCATATTTGAGCGCTCTTTTTTTGTGCCCGGATACGCCGCTAAGCGAATTATCTGAAGACATATCATTGATTTTTACCGGTCAGCTCTCATAGTATGCGGAGTTGCTTTGAAATGTTATAGTATTTCGAAACATGGTGTCGATAGAGGCTGGGTATGAAAAAAGGCAAGCTCGAATTTATCTCCTCTGAGCACGATCATCAGCGCTGCATTGCTGAAGCACTGGCAAGAGCAGAAGAGATCTGTGCCAACCGGGGGCAACGTTTTACCGCGATCAGGCGCAAGGTCCTGGAACTGATCTGGCAGCAGCATAAACCGATTGGTGCCTATGAAGTGCTGGAACAGCTGCAGCGCCAGGGGCGGGCTGCGCCGCCGACCGTTTACCGGGCGCTTGATTTCCTTCAGGATCTTGGCCTGGTTCACCGCATTGAATCGCTCAACGCCTTTGTCGGCTGCAACCAGCCGCACCTGCCCCATGAGGGGCAGTTTCTGATCTGTGAATCCTGTCGGATCTGCGCCGAGCTCTATTCGGATGAAATTCACAGTGTTATTGAAAAAAAGGCATTTGCTGCAGGTTTCAAAGTCAGACAGCAGAGGGTAGAAATTATGGGGTTGTGTCGTAAATGTCTTAAGGAACGTTCAAAAAAATGACTGATTCAGAGATTTTGAGGCTTGAGAAGGTCAATCTGGTGCTGGCGAAGCGGCAACTGTTGGAGAACATCGACCTGGATGTTCATCAGGGAGAATTCATCACCCTGATTGGCCCCAATGGCGCCGGTAAGACGACCCTGCTGCGGGTCGCTCTTGGGCTGCAGAAGCCGACCGGGGGCAAGGTTCAGCTGAAGCCGGGTCTGAAGATCGGTTACATGCCACAGAGGCTCCATATCGATCCGACCTTTCCTTTATCAGTGAAGCGCTTTTTGAGCCTGGCTTGTTCCGGCGATGATTGCAAGGTTCACGCGCTGCTCCAGGAGGTTGGGGCCAGTCAGGTTTTTGAATCCTCGATGCACACTCTTTCCGGTGGAGAACTGCAGCGTGTGCTGCTGGCCAGGGCTCTGGTTCGTGAACCAAACCTGCTGGTGCTCGATGAACCGGTTCAGGGCGTGGATGTCCATGGGCAGTCGGAGCTGTACAGGTTGATCTCGCGCATCCGAACCGAGCGTGGCTGTTCCGTATTGATGGTTTCTCACGATCTGCACCTGGTCATGGCCTCGACCGACCGCGTCCTCTGCATCAATCGTCATATCTGTTGTAGCGGAACCCCCGAGGCCGTGACCCGGCATCCGGCCTATGCAGAGCTGTTTGGCGATCACGCTGTGGAACAGTTGGCGATCTATGTCCACGATCAGAGCCATCAGCACGATGAGTGTGCTCACTGTCAGAAGAAGGCCCTGAAATGATGGATGATTTTATTTTACGAGCGGTCGTTGGTGGTCTCGGCGTGGCCTTGGTCGCCGGGCCCTTCGGTTCATTTGTGGTCTGGCGCCGACTGGCCTATTTCGGAGATACCCTGGCTCACTCGGCTTTGCTCGGGGTGGCGCTGGGGTTTCTTCTGAACGTCAACCTGACCCTGGGGATTATCGTCATCTGCCAGTTGCTGGCGATCATGCTCTTTTTCGGCCTGCAGCAGAGGCACCTGGCCAGCGATACCCTGCTCGGGATCCTTGCCCACGGAGCGCTGTCTCTGGGACTTGTCGCCCTGGCCTTTATGGAGTCGGTGCGGGTTGACCTGATGTCTTACCTGTTCGGTGATATCCTGGCGATAGGGGTAACTGATCTGTGCTGGATATTTATCGGTGGCGGGGTGGCTTTGGTTGTTCTGATCCGGATCTGGAAACCGCTGCTGATGATCACCATTCATGAAGATCTGGCCCGGGTCGAGGGGATATCGGTTGACCGGATCAACTGGCTGTTTCTCGCTCTCATCGCCCTGATTGTCGCGATCATGATGAAGGTGGTCGGACTGCTCTTGGTGACCGCATTGCTGATCATTCCGGCTGCCACCGCCCGCCGCTTTGCAACCGGGCCGGAGAAAATGGCGATCCTCGCTGCCGTGGTCGGCTGCCTCGCTGTTTTTGGTGGGCTGTACGGTTCGTTCCAGTGGGATACACCGTCCGGACCGAGTATCGTCGTTGCCGCCTGTGTGCTGTTTATGCTCAGTATGCTGGTGCCGAGGCGCTAAGAAACAGGACCACGGGGGCACGGATAAAAGCCCCCCCCTCAATCCCCCCGTATTTCATAGGGGAGAAGCGAGTCCAGCGAGCAGGGAGGTATTTCCTCTTTTTCCGTGTCTCCGTGGTTCAGTTTTATGCTTTTGCTTTCTCCCCCAGATCAAGCAGGCTCTGGAGCATCGCAATCCGCGGCATCGCAATGCCCTTGGCTGCGGCCTGCCGGATCGGTTCCCCGTAGATGGCGTCGAGTTCCAGCGGACGGCCCAGCTCACGATCGATCTGCATGCTCGGTTTGTAGTTGTTGAGGTTGTCGCTAAAGGCGATCACCTGATCGCAGTACGTCTCCGCGTCGATCTTTTTCTGGATGGGCTGAGCGTTGGCCCCGGCAATCACCTCTCGCATCAGATCCCGGATCAGTTGGCGGCTCGGCTGGTGGGCCAGAACCTCGCTGACATTCTTCTGCATCAGGGCGCAGACGCCGTTGAAGGGGATGTTCCAGACCAATTTTTCCCAGCGGATCCTGCGCAGGTCGTCGACCGCACGGCAGGGGACACCCGCCTGGTTGAACAGCTCGGCAAAACCGTGGCAGCGTTCACTGGCTTTCCCGGCGAATTCCCCGAGGGCGATGCGTCCTTCACCGAGATGGTGGACAATCCCCGGCTTGCCCCGGTTGCTGCACAGGTAGGCGACGCCCCCCAGGGTTTTCTCAGGTCCGAAATGGTCAGCCAGCAGCTCTTCGTTGCCAAGGCCGTTTTGCAGGGTCAGCAGGGCGGTATCGGGTCCGACCAGCGGGGCGACCATCTCTGGCAGGTGATCATTGGCAAAGGTCTTGAGGCCGATAATGACCAGATCTGCGCTGCCGATTTCTTCCGTGTGTCTGTAACACTTGACCTGATCGAGGTGAAAGTCACCATTGACCGAGTTGATCTGAAGGCCGTTGGCCTTGACCGCGTCATATTCTCGACGCATCAGGAAATGGACATCGGCACCGTTGCGCTGCAGCATGGCACCGTAATAAAGCCCCAGAGCACCGGAGCCAACTATCGCAATTTTCATCTGTTTCTCCCGCACAGTAGTAAACGGCTGAATTCATAGCATAACCCGGCAGAGGATTCCACAGAAAGAGCATCTGTCATTTTCTGTTATGAATCAGGACTTTACATTAATGAAGATTTGACCGGAAGGTTGCCCTGTGATAGTATCGACAGATCTGGGAAAAGGAGTAGTGCTTTGTTTGAGATAGGTGATATGGCAGTTTACCCGACTCAAGGGGTCGGGGTTATTGAAGACATCGAGGTTCGCGAGTATTCCGGGCTAACACAAAAATTCTACATTCTGAGAATCGTCGACAGCGACATGAAGATCATGGTTCCGGTCGGTAATGCAGGAAACGTCGGTCTGCGCCATCTGATCGATCAGCAGCGCATCACCGGCATCTTTGATGCTCTGGCCGAGCCTCAGGACAACGGCAAGATTGCTTCCTGGAGCCGTCGCCAGCGTGAGTACAACGATAAGCTGAAAACCGGCGATCTTTTTGATGTCGCGGATGTCCTTCGTGAACTTTATCAGATCAGTTCCGAAAAGGAACTCTCCTACGGCGAGAAGAAAGTCCTCGAGCAGGCCCGCAAACTGCTGGTGACCGAAGTCGCCCTGGCCGAAGGCGCCAAGGAAGATCAGGTTGTCACTCGCCTGGAAAATATTTTTCACTGATCGTTCAGTCGAATAACATGCGTTTTCGAAAAGACCGGGTACTAGGCTTCTAGTGTCTGGTCTTTTCATTTCTTTCTCTCCACCCTGCTATAACGGTTTGATATGAAAGCAATCGTTCTGATACCCGCAGCAGGAACCGGCAGCCGCATGGGAGCCTCGGTCAGCAAGCAATATCTGGAGCTGGCTGGAAAGCCGATTCTGGCCCATACCCTCGAACTGTTTGAACATCACCCGCAGGTTGAAGCCGTCTATCCGATCGTGCCGTCAGCTGATATAGATTTCTGCCAGTACAGCATCATCGATCGCTATGGCTTCGACAAGGTTCCTCGGTTGATCGGTGGCGGAGCTCAACGTCAGGATTCGGTCGCCAACGGCCTCAAGGCGCTGGCCGAGGACGGCTTTGGTCAGCCGGACCGACCGGTTCTGGTTCATGACGGAGCCCGACCGCTGTTCGATACCTCGCTGCTGGACAGCTTTCTGGCGACGGTCAAACAGCAAGGTGCGGCTATCGTTGCGGTTCCGGCCAAGGATACGATCAAGGTTGTCAACGACGGAATCATCACCAGGACCCTTGATCGTTCTCTGCTCTGGCAGGCTCAGACCCCGCAGGGGGGGCGCTTTGAGCTATTACGACGGGCTTTTGATGAGGCAGAAAATGCGGGGTTTTACGGCACCGACGAAGCTTCACTTCTGGAACGTGGCGGCTTAAACGTGGCCGTTGTCACCGGAGATTATTCTAATATCAAGGTCACAACCCCGGAAGATCTGCTGATCGCCGCGGCTTTGCTTGACAGTTTCAGGGAGAAATCGGCATGATGCGCATCGGTCACGGCTATGACGTTCACAGATTGGTTGCTGACAGACCGCTCATCCTCGGCGGTGTCTGTATCGAATATGAAAAGGGGCTGCTCGGTCATTCCGATGCCGATGTCCTGATGCACGCGGTCTGCGATGCTATCCTCGGGGCTTTGGGACTTGGCGATATCGGTAAGCATTTTCCGGACAGCAGCGCCGAGTTTGCCGGGATCGACAGTCGTATTCTGCTGCGTAGGGTGATTGAACAGATGGCACAGAATGGTTATGTCATCGGCAATCTTGACACGACGATCATCTGCCAAAAACCGAAACTGGCCGGACATATTGCAGGGATGATCAGCAATATCGCCGCCGATTGTCGCTGCGACTCTGCTAGAATCAATGTCAAGGCAACGACGACCGAGACGCTCGGTTTCTGCGGTCGTGGAGAGGGGATCGCCGCTGAAGCGGTGGTTCTGTTGAACAGGGATCAAAAACGTCAGGCGGCACGCCTGGCGACAATTACAGGATAAAGCGGGAGTTACCGAAGATGAGCGCAACTGAAACACCTGTCAGCTCGAATTTTATTCGCACCATCGTCAATGAAGATCTGGCCAGCGGAAAACGTGATAAGGTCATCACCCGCTTCCCGCCGGAGCCGAACGGCTATCTGCATATTGGTCATGCCAAGAGCATCTGTCTGAACTTCGGTCTGGCCCAGGAATACAATGGCCGCTGTCACTTGCGTTTCGACGATACCAATCCGAGCAAGGAAGAGGACGAGTTTGTCGAGGCGATCAAAGAGGATGTCAGCTGGCTCGGTTTCGACTGGGGCGAACATCTCTACTTTGCCTCCGATTATTTCGATCAGCTCCACGCCTGGGCGGTGCAGCTGATCGAGGCCGGCAAGGCCTATGTCGACAGCCAGAGCGCTGAAGAGATGCGTATCAATCGCGGTACCCTGACGCAGCCCGGTACCGACAGCCCCTATCGTGAGCGCAGTGTTGAAGAGAACCTCGAGCTGTTCGAAAAGATGAAGAATGGAGACTTTCCCGACGGAAGTCACATTCTCAGGGCGAAAATCGACATGGCTTCGCCGAACATGAACCTGCGTGATCCGGCCATGTACCGCATCATGCACGCTCATCATCACCGCACCGGCGATAAGTGGTGCATCTACCCGATGTACGATTTCGCCCACGGCCAGGAAGATTCCATCGAAGGAGTAACCCATTCGATCTGTACCCTTGAATTCGAAGATCACCGCCCGCTCTACGAGTGGTTCATCAAGGAACTGAGCATCTTTGCCCCGCAGCAGATCGAGTTCGCCCGCCTCAACCTGAGCTACACGGTGATGAGCAAGCGCAAGCTTCTGCAGCTGGTCAACGACGGTCATGTTGCCGGCTGGGATGATCCGCGCATGCCGACCGTCTCAGGCCTGCGGCGCCGTGGCTATCCGGCGGCAGCGATCCGCACCTTCTGTGAACGGATTGGTGTCGGCCGCAGCTCCAACTGGATCGATCTGTCGGTGCTGGAGGAATGTGTTCGTGAAGAACTCAATGAAACCGCGTTCCGGCGCATGGCGGTCCTCGATCCGCTCAAGGTGACGATCACCAACTACGACCAGGTCGAGATGCTCGATGCGCCGAACCACCCGCAGAAGCCGGAGCTCGGTAGCCGCACTCTGCCGATGAGCAAGGAGCTGTGGATCGACCGTGAGGACTTCATGGAAGATCCGCCGTCACCGAAGAAATACTTTCGCCTGGGGCCTGATCGTGAAGTGCGCCTGCGCAATTCCTACATCATCAAGTGCAACGAGTTCGTCAAGGACGAGAATGGTGAAATCGTTGAACTGAAATGTACCGCTGATCTCGACACCCTGGGCAAGAACCCGGAAGGACGCAAGGTCAAGGGGATCATCCACTGGGTTTCTGCCGAGCATGCAGTCGAGGTTCCGGTCCGTCTCTATGACCGGCTGTTCAGCCAGGAAAATCCGGACAAGGCCGAGAACTACCTGGCGGCACTGAATCCTGAATCCTTGACGGCAATGACGATTCAGGCCGAGCCGAGCCTGCTTGAGGCCAAAGCCGAAGAGACCTTTCAGTTTGAACGGGTCGGCTATTTCACCGCCGATCGCAAGGATTCAAAAGAAGGCGCGCCGGTCTTTAACCGGACGGTTGGCCTTAAGGACACCTGGGCCAAGGAAAAGTGAAACGACCCTTTTCCGCAATCTCGTTGTCAGTCAGCGGTTTTGCTTGTGCGACGTAGCTAGCGCTACGCCTCCGCGCGAAACCTCGACTTCCTAGATATTGCGAAAAATTGCTCGTTTCAGATACTTCGATCAATTAATAGGGAGAACCACCCATGAGTTTGCGTGTTTACAACACATTGAGCGGTAAGAAAGAAGAGTTCCAGCCTTTGACTCCCGGCAAGGTCGGCATGTATGTTTGCGGGGTTACCGTCTACGACTTCTGTCATATCGGCCACGCCCGGGCCAACATCGTTTTTGATGTAATTTACCGCTATCTCAAGTTCAGTGGTTTTGAGACCACCTATGTGCGCAACTTCACTGACGTCGATGACAAGATCATCAATCGCGCCAACGAGCGGGGGATCTCCAGCAAGGAACTGTCGGAACAGTTTATCGACGAGTTCTATACCGACATGGACGCCCTCGGCATCGAACGTCCGTCCCATGAGCCGAAGGCGACCGAGTACATCGCTGAGATCATCGCCCTCTGCCAGACCCTGATCGGCAAGGGGATGGCCTACGAGTCCGGCGGGGATGTCTATTACAGCGTTGAGAAGTTTGATAACTACCTCAAGCTTTCCAAGCGTAATCTCGAAGAGATGCAGGCCGGTGCCCGTATCGCGCCGGGTGAGCAGAAGCGCAACCCGATGGACTTTGCCCTGTGGAAAGCGGCCAAGCCGGGTGAGCCGAGCTGGGAATCGCCCTGGGGGGCTGGTCGTCCGGGTTGGCATATCGAGTGTTCGGCGATGAGTTCGTCGCTGCTCGGTGACAGCTTCGATATCCATGGCGGCGGCCGCGATCTGATCTTCCCACATCACGAAAACGAGATCGCCCAGAGCGAAGGAGCGAGCGGTAAGCCGTTCGCAAAGTACTGGCTGCACAACGGCTTCGTCAACGTCAATCAGGAGAAGATGAGCAAGTCGCTGGGTAACTTCTTCACCATCCGCGATATCCTCAAAAGCTACGATGCCGAGGTTGTGCGTTTCTTCATTCTGACCGCTCAGTACCGTTCACCAATCGATTTTTCCGATCAGAACCTGATGGAGGCGCAGAGCGGTCTGAGCCGTTTCTACGAAGCGCTTGAAGCGGCTCACAAAGCAGTCGCGGGAATCGCCGAGTCGCAGGCAGAGAGCAGCGAAGGGGCCGAGCTGGAAGCGAAGTTCCGTGAAGCGATGGATGACGACTTCAACACTGCCCAGGCGATCGCTCATCTGTTTGAAGGGGTGCGAACTCTCAACCGCCTGATCACAACCAAGAAGTTTGCCAAGCAGGCCGATCTGGTCGCCCAGGTGCGTGATCTGCATGCGACTATCCTGCGTCTTGGACAAGAGGTTCTCGGCCTGTTTGAATCGGAGCCTGCTGTCTGGCTCGAAAAGGTCAAAATGGCGGGGCTGGCCCAACTGAATATCACTGCTGAAGAGATTGAAGCGCAGATTCAGGCCCGTTTGCAGGCACGTCAGGAGAAGGATTTTGCCAAGTCGGATGAAATCCGTGACGCTCTGGCGGCAAGCGGTATCGAACTGCTTGACAGCCGTGAAGGGACAACCTGGAAACTCAAGTAAGCTTGTATCATAGCCTTTAAAAAAATTCGGTTCTGCCCGTTGATGAGCTCGCTCATCTCCGGGCGTTTTCCGTTTGGCTGGCGTGAGCCGTTGCGGGGTGATGCGAACGGCTTACGCTAGTATTTAAACAGTTTTTTTGCCTACTTTTTCAACGCTGGGAAAAGTAGGTCGTCTGGCGGGACGAGACCCGCCGGTCTTGTTTTTTCAAGGTAAGTACAGAACAAAGGCAGAACCGCGGGGACGCGCCCCCGCACGGCGCCTTACTTTTGCCCGGAGCGGCAAAAGTAAGCAAAAACGCTCTTTTTATATGTCGCTGTTCTGCCTGCGTTGCTGAGTAGCTAAGCACCAGCGAGACGCCTCGCGCCCCAAGATGAGCGAGCTCATCAACGGGCAGAACCGGAAAAACTCCGCTGTGCGGAGTTTTGATTATTAGACACTATCAATTTCGTTTTATTGGAGCCATCAGTGTCGATGGAAAATAAGACCTTACAAGCTGATCTTTTATTGCTGCTGACGGCGGCTATCTGGGGCTTTGCCTTTGTTGCCCAGCGTGTTGGCATGGACTATGTCGGTCCCTTCACCTATAACGCCGTGCGCTTTGCTCTTGGCAGCCTGTCGTTGTTGCCGCTGATCTGGTTCTTCGGTCGCCAGCGGCGCAGGGAACAGCCTGCACTGCCTAAGGCCGATGGTCGCACCCTGTTGGTTGGCGGCTGTCTGGCCGGTCTCCTGCTGTTTGCCGGATCCTCACTGCAGCAGGTCGGTCTGGTCTATACCACGGCCGGAAATGCCGGATTCATCACCGGGCTTTATGTGGTTATGGTTCCGCTGTTCGGTCTGTTGTTCAGGCAGCGTCCGGCAGTCGGCACCTGGATCGGTGCGATTCTGGCCGTTATCGGCCTCTATTTCCTCAGTGTGACAGAAAGTTTGACAATTTCAAAAGGCGATTTTCTGGTTCTGCTCAGCGCTTTTTTCTGGGCGGCTCATGTCCTGCTGATCGGCTGGTTGTCGCCCAGGGTCAATTCCCTCAAGCTGGCTTCCGCCCAGTTTGCTATCTGTGCAGTCCTCAGTTTTCTCGTTGCGCTGAATCTTGAGGTTATCTCTCTCGCCGGAATCTGGCAGGGGTTGATTCCGATTCTCTATGGCGGTCTCTTTTCCGTCGGGGTTGCCTACACCCTGCAGGTTGTCGCTCAGCGCCATGCCCATCCCGCTCACTCGGCGATTATTCTGAGTCTCGAAGGTGTTTTTGCCGCAATCGGCGGCTGGTTGATCCTTGGAGAAATTCTCGGTGGACGCGGGTTGCTCGGTTGTGCGCTGATGCTGGGGGGAATGATTCTTTCAGAATTATCCAGCTATCTGTTCAGGCCAAAGCTAAGAGCATAGTTGTGACAGAAAGCCGCGAGGACCCAGTTTATGTTCTCGCGGCGACAGATATAGCCACGTTGTTTCAACGTCCTGGAGGAACCCAGTCCACGGTTTTCTGCACGGCAGCATCGATCTCTGCGGGGCTGAGCAGAACCGTGGTGGTGACTCTGACCACGCCACTGGCATTGGCAATCATCAGGCCGGCTACAGCAGAGGCGTGATCCGGTATGTCGACGACGATGTAGAAATCGTTGCAACCAAACGCAAAATGGTAGGACTCCATTGTGCCACCCAGGGATTTGATCGCCCGTTTGGTCACTTCGACCCTCTTTGATCCTCCTTCTTTCATCAGCCCTTGCAGGCCTTTGTCGGTATAGGTTCCATGATACAGATATTTAGCCATGACCTGCCTCCATCGGCAAAGAGTTGAATGACTGTGGCACAGGTAAAGCCACCGCAAGGCGGCGGAGTATCAGGATGAAGTATGTTTTCTAGTTATTCTCTGAAAGTCTAGCCTAGTTTTCGATGAACACAAATTTTGTGCTACCTGTTGCAAAAGGGCCAGTTCTATGGTCCTGACTGCTGCCGGGCCCTTGAAATTGAACGATTCTCTGTAATGCTTTAAGAACAAGCATCTGTTCCAGGTGGTTTCTTCAAACTTCAAGAGATGCGGAGGTCCCTTGCGAAAATTCCGCTTCCCCCATGCCGGTAAATGGCTGATCGCCATCATCCTGATCGCACTTTTCCTGCTCTGGAGATGCTCTGCTCTCCTGGTCGACTGGCTCTGGTTCAGCCAGCTCGGTTATCAGACGGTTTTCTACAGGCTTTTTCTAAGTAAATTGGTCCTGGGCATTGTGCCGGGGCTGATCGCGTTTGTCTTTTTTGCGCTCAACCTGAGGCTGGTGTTCAGAAAACTGACCAGCGTGAGCGAAGACAGGCAGAAAATAGAATACCTGTTCGGCCAGAAAATGGTCTGGCCCAGAAAGTATCTGCGTTGGGGGGAATGGTCGCTGGCTGCCTTCCTGGCGATCCCCTTTGCCCTTTCCTGCGCCCTGACCTGGGATGATTTTTTCCGGTTTGGCTGGGGCGGCGACATCGGTAGTCTCGATCCGCTCTATGCCAAGGATATCGGTTTTTACCTGTTTCGCCTGCCGTTCTGGGAGGTTTTGCAGAACAGTTTTACCGGGCTCGCCTTTGTCGCATTCGCGCTGGTACTCGCCTTCAATTTTGCCGTCCTCTATGAACAGAGCGGCAGCCGGTGGGTGCGCCATCCGCAGGCCCTGATCAATCGTCAGCTGGTCGTGCTGTTCGTTCTCTTTCTGATCGGTTACGGCTGCGGTTTTTTCCTCGATCGCTATGAGCTGCTTTATTCAGCGGCAGGGGTGGTCTACGGGGCTGGTTACACCGATCAGCAGATTGTCCGCTATGGCCTTTGGGTGATGGTCGGGGCGTCAAGTTTGCTGGCGCTGATTCTGATCGGTGCTTTTCTGGCCAGGCGGGTGATTGTCGGCATCTGGGCAGTTGGAGGTTATTTGGTTCTGATGCTGGCGGCCTTGACGGTCGTTCCGCTGGTGATTCAGAACTTAATGGTCGTGCCGAACGAGCTTGAGTTGGAGACCCCCTTTTTGCAGCGTGAAATCTCCATGACCCGGGCGGCCTACGGGATCAATGAGCTTGATGAGCTGTCTTACCCGGCACTTTCGGATCTGAAATGGACGGACATTCAGGAGAATCGGCAGACGCTCAGAAATATCCGCTTATGGGACTGGCGCCCTCTACTGCAGACCTTCCGCCAGTTACAGGAAATAAGGCTTTACTACCAGTTTTATGAAGTCGATGCCGACCGCTATATGCTCGATGGTGATTACCGTCAGGTGATGATCTCAGCCCGTGAGCTGGCTGGTGAACTGCCTGAGCGGGCCGATACCTGGGTCAATCGCACCTTGCAGTTTACCCATGGTTATGGCCTGGCGATGAGCCTTGCCGCTCAGGAAGGGGAGGAAGGGTCCCCGACCTTCCTGGTTCAGGATCTGCCACCGGTCACGAAGTACGATCTGGAGATCGACCAGGCGGGAATTTTCTATGGTGAAATGATGGCGGGCTATCGGATCGTCAACACCGGAGTTGAGGAATTCGATTATCCCAAGGGGGACGAAAACGTCTATACCCGCTACCAGGGCAAAGGAGGAATCCTTCTCGATTCCTTCTGGAAAAAACTGCTCTTTGCCTGGGAGTTCGGAGATATCAACATCCTGCTCTCCAGTTATCTGAATGACGAAAGCCGCATCCAGATCCGCCGTCAGGTTCAGCAGCGGGTTGCCAGGCTGGCTCCGTTCCTGAGACTGGATGCCGATCCCTACCTGGTACTCGCAGACAAAAGATTATGCTGGATACAGGATGCCTATACCGTTTCGGACCGCTACCCCTATTCCGAACCTTACGGAAATCAGTTCAACTACATTCGCAATGCGGTCAAGGTTGTGGTTGATGCCTACGACGGCAGTGTTGCTTTTTATGCCGTCGAGCCGGATGACCCCATCCTCAAGGTTTATCAGCGGCTGTTTCCGGCGATGTTCAGGCCGCTCGGGCAGATGAGCGATGAGCTGCGCCGCCACCTGCGCTACCCGGAAGATCTGTTCCGTATCCAGGTGGAAAAATTCAATCGCTACCATATGAGGATCCCGCAGGTATTTTACAACAGCGAGGATCTCTGGACCCTTCCCAGTGAGAAATATGCCGGGAACGCCATTGCCATGGAGCCCTATTACATTCTGATGCGCCTACCGGGGAAAGAACGCCTTGAGTTCCTGCTGATGCTGCCGCTCACCCCGCAGGGGCGGGACAACATGATCGCCTGGGTTGCGGCGCGCAGTGATCAGCCGGACTATGGCAAGCTGCTGGTCTACAAGCTGCCGAAGGAAAAGCTGATCCTCGGACCGATGCAGGTCGAGGCGATGATCGATCAGGATCCGACCATCAGCCGTCAGCTGTCGTTGTGGGATCAGCGCGGCTCCAAGGTCATTCGCGGCAACCTGCTGGTCATTCCGATCGGCCATTCCTTCATCTATGTCGAGCCGGTCTTCCTGATCGCTGAAGGGAACAACATTCCGCAGTTGCGTCGGGTCATCGTTGCCTATGGTGACAGGGTGGCCATGGAACCGAGCATTGACCAGGCGATAGCCTTCCTGTTCGGCCAGCAGATTGTCCGTGCGACGGACCAGCCTCAGTCCGTGGTCAGCCCCGCAGGGCAGGATTCTCTGCAGGAGGTGCGCGTCAATTTTGAAGCGGCCCAGCAAGCCCTGCAGAACGGCGACTGGCAGGAATTCGGCCGGGCGATGGAGCGTCTGCAGCAGTATCTGGAACAGCAGGTGCCCTAAACCGTCGAAAGAATGATCAGATCAATAAATTGGCATCTACTCGATAGGCTGGCGATGAAAGATTTTAGTCAGCCTTTTTTTATGCTACGATCATTTTTCGAGTGATTTTATCAACAACCTTTTGAGATTGTTTCTAGCATTCCAGGGATTATGCCAATGCAGTTGGAATGGACTCCGTCCTTAAGTATCGGCCACGAAAAAATAGATCAGCAGCATATCAACCTGTTTCGTTACTTTGACGAATTTCTCGAAGGCTGCAGTCAGGGGGCTGCCAGACAGAATCTGCTGACCCTGCATAACCGGCTGAAAGACTATGTTGAGCAGCATTTTGGGGAAGAGGAAGAGCTGATGCTGAGATCCGGCTACCCGAATTCTGCTTATCATCAGAAGGCCCATCTCAGCTTCAGAAAACGCTTGAGCGAACTGCGCCAGCAGATCGAAGAACAGGGGCCTACCCTGATTGCCGTTGTCGACACCAACAAGGCACTGGTCTCTTGGCTGATCAGCCATGTCCAGAGAGAAGATCTGAAACTCGGTGAGTTCCTGAACGGGGCGACAGCTCCCGGTTGAGGACCATGCCGGTCCCTGTTGGGGGGACTGTCCAGCCTCAAGCATCGCCATACATTTCAGTTTGACAGGATTTTCTTTACGGACAGCCCTAACTCGACAGAGGTGTAAGGCTTTTGAAGAAAGTCTTTTGCCCCCATTCTCAGTGTTTCCTTAACATCCGAACTCGATGAAAAACCGCTGGTGATCAGCACTTTTTGTCGAGGCCTGAGCTTGGACATTGCCTCATAGGTTTCACGTCCGCCGATTCCCGGCTCCATGATCATATCCAGAAGGACCAGATCATAGCTGTTTTCTTCTATCAGCTTGATCGCTTCTTCGCCAGAGCTTGCAGGGGTGATGGAATAGTTGAGGTCCGTGAGTATCCTGGTCGCAATATCCCGTAGACTGGGTTCATTGTCGACGACAAGTATTCTTTGATGATGTCCGCTCAGCTGATCGATGTGAATCTCGTTTTTACAGGTTTCGATCAGGCTCTCTGTGGCCGCAGGAAAGCAGAGTTTGAAACAGGTTCCGGTTGAATCGCTGGTCGTTTCTATAATGCCTCCATGTTCCTTGACCGTGTTCCAGACCACAGCCAGGCCGAGTCCGGAACCGCTGCGCCCCAATTTCTTGGTCGAATAGAAGGGTTCGAAGATGTGGGCCAGATCGTTTGCCGGGATGCCGTGACCGTTGTCGCGTATTTCGACACAGCAGTACTCGCCCGCCACAACATTGAATTTTTTGGCCAGCGATTGATCGATGTAGCTTCTGACGCTCCTTATCTGACAGTTACCCCTGGCGTCGACCGCCTCAAAAGCGTTCAGCAATATATTTGTCAGACTCTTTTCGATGTGGACAGGTGAGCAGCTTATGTTCAGGTCTCCTTCGTGAAGATCCTGCGTGAAGCTGACATCCGGGTGTCTGTGCATGATGGCTCGGATATCCGGTGTTGCTAATAAGCCGGTGATGATCGCGTTGAGATCTTTCAACTCCTTCTTGCTGGCCACATCGCGGGCGACGGTCAGCAGGTCGGAAACGACAGCCGCGGCCCGTCTGCCCGAGGTCGTGATTGCCTGGACGTAAGGGACGATTTCGCTGTCCGGCGGAATTCTCCGCAATATCAGTTCCGGATAGTTGATGATCCCGGACAGGATATTGTTCAGGTCATGCGCAACACCCCCCGCCAGCAGGCCGATCGACTCCATTTTTTCTGCACGTTGAATTCTGGCCTGTGCCTTCTGCTGCTTTTCGATGGAACGAAAAAAGAAAAAGACCAGAGAAAAGACCCCTGCCAACAGCACAAAGGCCACGGCAGAAATTGTTAAGGCCGTTCGCCTGGAATTTTCCAGATACTCATGCAGGGGCACCCTGACGGACATCAGGGCGCGGATCTGGCCAATTTTTTCGTAGAATCCTGCAATCTCCCCATAATTCTCGATTAATTCCTTCGGCGCTTGTTCCGGCAATCCATGACAATTCAGACATGATTCCTTATTGGAATCGACAGGGATAGCGTAGTAAAGAAATTTAACATCATCTAAATCAACAACCGATTTGAATTCAGATACATCATGATTTCTGAAATCGTTGAGAAGTTTCAATTCGTAGCTGTCGGCCAGGTTTGCCGGATTCCTTGGGTTGTCTGCAGCATACTTGAAATAAAGGGAGGTTTTGTTGCTCGAATGATACTCCTCGTTGAGAATATCGTTTATGCTTCTTGTTATAAATGTCGAAGATAATGTTTTTTGCGAGAAATAATCCTCATATAGCAACCCTTCAGTCTTCAGCCGGTAGATTTCAGTTTTTTGAACATCTTCTATATAGCTTCTGATGGCCTTATGCATGAGAAGGAAGCTTTCCAACCGTTTATTGGCCTCGGAGACGGCGAGGTTTTCATAACTGTTGAATATTTGAAAAGCCAGGAAGATGTAGAAAATAAGAAAGGCGAGAGAAGTCAACGCAATAAGGTTTTTGAAAGATAGCTTCATTTGCATTCCGGTACAGAAAAGAGCAGTTGCTTCAAGAAGGGATTCCTGACTTTCAAGTGTAACAAATAATATGAATTTAAACTTTGAATAAAGCGCGGAATTTTATGAAAAATTTGTTTTTGAACACAGATCTCAGCCCATTCTGTCAGGAGCAGTATTCATTATTGATAGGGCAGGGAGTCACACTGAACGAGCGGGTCATCGGTGCTGTGTTCCGGTTGTGAGTCAAAGGTAGAATAAAAACAAGAGACGGATGGAGATCTGCGCGAAATAGGGTAGCCTGTTTATTAGGCGTCATCTGACATTCCGTTTTTCCTTTTGTTGGAGCTTGGCCGATGTCCCATGGGCAGGACCAGTCTTACCGGGCTTTTTTTGACAATCACGCCGTCGGAATGGTGGAAGTGAACGCAGATGGAAAATATCTGCGGGTCAACCGCCACTGGTGCGAGATGAGTGGCTATTCTGAAGATGAAATGCTGAAAAGCGATTTTACCGCGATGACCTATTCCGAAGACCTGCCGATGGAAATTGCCCTGGATCGGGAACTGATCAATGGCAAAAGAAACTGCTACCGCATGGAGAAGCGCTATATCCGCAAATCTGGTGAGCTGTTCTGGGCGGAACTTTCGGTCAGCGGTCTCTATGACGAAGAGGGGGCGCTGACCGGCATGATCGGTCTTATCGTCGATATCGGCGAGCGCAAAAAAGCTGAAAAGTCGTTGACCGAGAGCGAGGCCAAGTTCCGTTCTCTGCTCGATCGCCTTGAACAGATTCCGGTGCAGGGCTACGACGCCGAGCGCAGGGTTGTCTACTGGAACAATGCGAGCACCGCTGCCTACGGTTACCTGCCCGAAGAGGCGCTGGGCCGTAGGCTTGAGGATCTGATCATACCGCAGGCGATGCGGGAGGATGTCATCCGTGCTGTCGAAGACTCTATGGGCAGGGGGATCCAGATTCCGAGCGCCGAGCTCATGCTCTGCGGCAAAGGCGGGTACGATGTCCCAGTCTATTCATCCCACCTGCTGCATACCTCTGCAAGTGGCGTCAGGGAGATGTACTGTGTCGATATCGACCTGCGCAAGCTGCGCGAAACCGAAGAACAGCGCCGACTGCTTTCCCAGGCGGTCGAACAGACCGGAGAAATGATCATTATTACCGACCCTGAAGGGACAATCGAATACGTCAATGACGCTTTCACCCATGTCACGGGCTTTTCCCGGGCCGAGGTTCTTGGCCGGAAACCGAGTATTCTCAAAAGCGGCGAGCAGAATGAGGGCTTCTATTACGATCTTTGGAAAACGATTTCCGAGGGGAACGTCTGGACGGGGAGGATGATCAACAGAGCCAAGAATGACGGACTGTTCATCGAGGAGAGCAGCATCTCTCCCGTTTTTAATGGCTCCGGAGAGATCATCCATTACGTCGCCACCAAGCGGGATATCACCGAGCAGTTGCGCACCGAGGAAGAATACCGGCAGGCGCAGAAGATGGAAGCTGTCGGCCAGCTGGCCGGAGGTATCGCTCACGATTTCAACAACATGCTGTCGATCATCCTGGGCCAGTCGGAGCTGGCGCTCAAAAAACTTCAGCCTGGGACCCCCCTGCACAAACGGCTTGTCGAAATCAAGAACGCCGCGACCCGTTCGGCCGGTCTGACCCAGCAACTGCTCGGCTTCGCGCGCAAGCAGCCTGGGCATCCGCGGGTCGTCAATCTGGGCCAGGAGGTGACCTCCATGGTCCAGATGCTCAGGCAGCTGATCGGTGAAAATATCGAGCTCGACTGGAATCCCGCTGGCGGGAACTACGGTGCGTTCATCGACCCGGGACACCTGAGTCAGATTCTGACCAATCTGATCGTCAACGCGCGTGATGCTATCAGTGGGTTCGGGACGGTCAGGATCGTTGTCGACTCTGGCGTGCCGGAAGAAAATTCGAT
Organism: Geopsychrobacteraceae bacterium; assembly: GCA_963676795.2. GTDB lineage: Bacteria > Desulfobacterota > Desulfuromonadia > Desulfuromonadales > Geopsychrobacteraceae. Next base: position 441,644 of record CAXXTB010000001.1, read on the forward strand.
ACGTGAACATGCCAGTTTCTGCCCCGGGACCTATGTGCAACTGAGCGTCTCTGATGACGGTCACGGCATGAGCCGGGAGACGCTGGCCAGGGTTTTTGATCCGTTCTTTTCGACCAAGGATGTCGACAAGGGGACCGGTTTGGGCCTGTCGATGGTTCTCGGTCTGGTCCAGCAGAATGACGGTTTTATTTCCGTAGACAGCTCCCCCGGTGAGGGAACCACCTTTCACCTCTATTTTCCGGAAGTTTCACTCGATGATCTGCAGCCTGGCCCGGTCGACTTCGATGTCAGCCTGATGGGGATGGAGACGATTCTGATCGTGGAGGATGAGGCCTCTGTTCTGACTCTGCTTGAAACCATGCTGGCAGAGAATGGTTATAGGGTGCTGACCGCCAGAGGCCCCTTCGAAGCGCAGGAGCTGGTTGAAAGCTGTGAGGATGTCATAGACCTGCTCCTGACCGACATCGTCATGCCCAGGATGAGCGGTGTCGAACTCTGTGCCGCCCTGACGAGGGTGCAGCCGCGGATCAGGACGCTGTTCATGTCGGGTTATCCGAAAGAAAACTTACAACTGCAGGTCGAGCCATGTCAGAGTGCAAGGCTGTTGAACAAACCCTTTACCTCCTGTCAGTTGACCAGGGCAATCCGGGAAACCCTTGATTCAGAATAGTATTTCAGCAATGGGGTTCCGGAACCTGTCTCCACCCTGCGTACTGTGGTTTTTTATAGTACCTTTTACACACAAATCAGGGGTATCGTTGCCTGCAGCGGGAACAAATTTGTATGAATGATCAGCACATGAGTGTTTTAATATGACCAGTATCCCACACCAGAAAAAAATTAAATCCTATCGAAGTACGGAATATAGCCAGTGGGTTACAGAGAAGGTCCTGGACTCTCTGTATGCCAATGCGCTGGGTTCTGCAATGGGCAGCTTTGCCGTATTTCTGATCGTTGCCGGAGCTGTCTGGAGCAAGATCAGCTCACCCTCCTTGTTGTACTGGTCCGTTGCCGGAGTTTTGATTGCCACCGCAAGGTTGACGTTATGGAACGGGTTTAAACATAAAAAGGACAATTATTCCTGCCGCTTTTGGCTCAACAGCTATCGAGTCATGAGTCTTGCTTCCGGACTTCTGTACGGTATGGCCATGTGGTTGTTTTTTGGAGATCTTCCGGTCGAATATCGACTTTTGATCTATTTTGGAGTTGGCGGTTTGACGGCCGCATCCTCCGGCTCCCATGCCGTTGATTTCCTCACGTTTCAGCTGTTCATGTTTTCTTCCTGTCTGCTGGTCATTTCAAAATTACTTCACTTCGGCGAAGCCACTGACATTGCTCTTGCCGCTATGTTTGTTCTTTATATTTTGGTGATGATGAAAACGGGGCAGAACAACAACAGGACGCTGTTGCAAAATTTCAAACTGACCTATACCATGCACTACCGGGCGACCCATGATCCTCTGCTCGATCTGCTGAATCGGACTGAATTTGAAAACCGCTTTGAAATCAACACGCCTCTGACCCATCGCGGTGTGGCGATCCTGTTCCTCGATCTTGACAACTTCAAACCTTTGAATGATACATTTGGTCATCAGGCAGGAGACCGGGCCTTGAAACAGGTTGCAGATATTTTGACGGAATCCCTCCGGGCAGATGATCCTGTCGCCCGTATCGGCGGCGATGAATTTGTCGCGTCCCTTTATCTGGATGATGTTAAAGAAGTAGAGAAAATTGGTCATAAGATTCTGCAGAGAATCAGTGCCATTTCCTTTCCCGAGCAATCAACCTTCAGTGGGTTGAGTGCCAGCATCGGCATTGCCTTTCACCATGATAACGATGTGGAGTATTCACAGCTGTTGCATGCTGCCGATCTGGCCTGTTACCAAAGCAAGGAAAAAGGGAAAAATCAGCTGACCACGGTATTGGCAAAAGATCAGGTTGGCTGAAATATCATCTGATTTGTCAGGTTCATTTTTCTTGCCGGGTAGCGTTCAGTCCGACGGGCTGATTTTGAACAGGTTGATTGATTCGTCCTGGTCTATCAACCCCGCTCATCTTCAGAACCAGCTTCATTTCTGTACATGACCCATGTTTTCGACTAGGTGCGTATTTTCTTGGTGGATGGGCGATAATATAAGGCCCGCTGCCAGGTATTGCAGCGGGCCATCATAAAGAGACTCAGTATTTATGGCTGAAGCGCAGCCAGAGGCTGCTCTGGGCAAAGCTTTCGCCGTATTCGCCGTTGTAGGCCAGCTCCAGGCTCTGTCGGCCGCGGTCGATCTGCAGGGCGGTGCCCAGGGTGCCGGTCAGGGTGTCGGTTTCGCTGGTGACGCTGCTGGCGGCGGCGCCATCCACCGACTGGCGGATGCTTATTTCGTTGTCAGTGAGCAGGTAGCGCATGCCGACGGCGACCGATGGTGTCAGAATGATATCGTTATGCTGTTTGTGCAGCAGCCAGCGCAGGTCAGCTTGGGCGGCCAGTTGACCGTCGTTGATCCTGGAGCTGGTTGCATCCCAGCTGCTGTGGTCGGCGTCGGTGGTGAAGCTGTCCTGGTGGAGCCATTGGTAGTTGAGGCCGATCTCCGGCAGCAGAACCTGGCCGTTTCGATGCAGGAGGTAGCCGGCCATCAGGTTGGCGTTGATGCCGTAGCTGTCATAGTCGGCGGTTTCGGCCATCTCCAGCGAAGCGCCGGTCAGGCCGGAGTAGTCGTGATGACCGTAGAAGCCGGTCAACTGGCCGCGCCAGGTCAGCAGGCCGCTGCGCTTGATCAGGTGGAGGCCGGCGCTGAACAGGTCCTGTCCCTCGCCGTTGTCAGCATAACCGCTGCCGGTGTAGTCGAGGTTGCTGTGGGCATAGCCAAGGTGAAATCCGTAGCGACTGCGACTGGTGATCCGGTCGAGGCCGCTGACGAAGCCGATGCTGTCGGAGCTGTAACCGATCGGATCGGCCTCCTGGCGCTGATGGGAGTAGTAGGGGACAAAGAAGAAGCCCTTTTCTTGCCGTGGTTTTGGACTGGCATCGTTCATGACCATGCCGGAATCGGCATAGAGCAGACGCTTGCGCTGGCTGCTGCGTTCGGCCAGGAAGTTCTGCAGGAATCCGGCGGTGAGGCGCTGGTTGACCTGTTCAGTGGCCAGGTTGAGGCTGCGCAGCATCAGCTTGGCGGACGCCTCGGCGGTTGAGCCCTGAGCTTGGTAGGCGGCCGAGACGGTGTCGTCGCCGGTATCGGCGGTGCCCTGGTTGTTGTAGCTGATGGTGACGTTCGGGTTGACGGCGCTGATGCTACCGAAGCTGCCGTCAACCGTTCCGGCGGCAAAATCGCTGCTGCCCTCGGCGATGTCGAAGATACGGTATTCGCTATTCCAGATGGTGCTGTCGGTGGAGATCAGGCTTAAGGTTGCGCCGTTCAGGCGCAGGGTCGCGCCGTTGCCGATATAGATGGCGCCGGTTGCCGGGTCGCCGTCGAGGGTCATGGTGTATGTGTCGAGCAGGCTGACGCTGCTGCCACTCTCGATATAGACCTCACAGGCTTGGTCCGCTGCGGCGATGATGGAGCCGAAGTTGGACAGGGTCAGATCGTTGCCGTACATGTAGATGCCATAAGCAGATGAGGTAGTGCCGTCGGCCAGGTTATCGGCAGTGACGCTGATAGCTCCGGAATTATAGACAGAACTCGAATATGCGATGATTCCGAAGGCGTCGGCATCCGATAGAGGGAATGGATAGCCCCCCCTTATTGAAAGATATTCTGTCGCTGATAATGCCGTTGTGCCGATTGCCGAGGCTGTGATGTTCCCGCTGCTGGCAATCGTTTCGCCGGCAGAATAGAGCCCGATAGCAATGGCACCGGAGTTGTGGAGGCGCCCATTACTGTTGCTTCCTTCCCTGGCTGTTACGTTGATGTTCCCCTCATTGGTGAGTGACCCTCCGGCAAAAACCCCAGCTGCTGTAGCATTGGAATAGGTGTAGTCGTCGTTGATTGTAACGGTTCCCCCGGTCGCTGTGACGCTGATTGAAGTATAATTATTGACGCTGCCCTCAGCAATTATGCCGGAGGCATGTGCCGTTGTGTCCTGGCCGTTTCCTCCTGTCGCTGTGAGGTTTATGGCGCCATAGTTAGTGACCGTCGCAGTGTCACTGGTACACTGAATGCCACCATAGATTGTGGCCCGTGCGGCTTCATCGGCACTGCTGCCGCCGGTTGCCGTAATATTGATCGCTCCGGTGTTGTAAATATCACCGCGACCGGATATGCCCCGTGCGGTTGCAACTGCCTGGCTATATTCGATTGTTCCGTCTGTTGTGCCCCCAGTCGCCGAAAGGTTGATATTGCCGGAGTTGGTCATGCTAACGTCCTCGCCATCTGAAAAGACGCCATAGGCTTCTGTTGATGAGTATGGACTTGAAGCATCCCAAGAGGTACTGACTGTCAGATTTTCATTGTTGTTAAGTGCATCGCTTGCTGACCAGTAGATGCCGTAAGCAGGGGTTGTCGTGTTGCTCAAAGTCAGGCTGTGACCGCCGTCGATGGCGGAGATGGCCGCGACACTCGACTCTGTATAGTCCTGGAGCGGACCGTCTTTATAGATGAAATAGCCGCTCCTGCTAAACGCAAGCAGGTTGCCGGCGGGCAGCAGGCCGAGCAGCAGGCCGAGCGCCAGAATTGAAAGTGTTTTGGTCTTCCAGTGTTTTTTGCGTGATGGTTCCATGGGGCCTCTCTTTGCCGTAGATTTTCCGGGACGGATGAAGATTCGTTTCACAATGGCTATTCAAGGATTTAATGTGTTTTCAATTGGCCGTGCATTTATGGATGCGGCGTAGATTGTCGCAGTGACAGGCTACCGGGGAAAAGTCGCACGAAAGTCGCGTAGTGAATTTTTTTCAATGAAATTTCTCTATTGACGCCTGGCTGCCGGACGCGCAGGATGCGGTTCATGAATTATCTTGAACAGACAAGGAATATGACCGTGCTGCTGGCCGAGGATGACGAGATTTTCCGCGCCAGCCTGACCAACAGCCTGAGTGTTTTCGTCGAGCGGGTGGTGGCCGTTGCCGACGGCGCGGCGGCGCTGGAGCAGTTTAGCGCCGGGGTTGGCGACATCGTCATCCTAGATATCGACATGCCGCTGCTCAGCGGCCTCGATGTGGCCCGCAAACTCAGGGAAACGGACAGCACCACGCCGATCTTCATCGTCACGGCCTTTAACGACAGCGAAACCCTCAAGCGCGCCATCCCGCTGATGCTGGTCGAGTACATGGTCAAGCCGCTGACCTTTGACCAGTTGCAGAGCGCCCTGGTCGGCAGCGTCAAATATCTGGTGAAACAGGGCGGGCTGACCATCCGCATCGCTCAGGATACTGTCTACGACAGGCTTTCCGGTGAAATCCGAAGCGCCGGAGCCGCACCGCTGCTGCTGCCGAAGCGTGAGAAACAGTTGCTCGATATCCTGCTGAAAAACCGCAACCGGCTGCTGGAGAAAAGTTATCTCGAAGAGTACCTCTTCGAGTTTGACTGCAGCGAAACCTCACTGAAGAACCTGGTCTACCGCCTCAAGAAGAAGCTTCCGGGCGAGGGCATCGTCAACGTCCGCGATCTAGGCTATATGTTTGTCGACGGGAAATGAGCCGATGAAAGTGCTGCCCTACTCTTTCCTGCTTGCCGGTTTCTTTGTCCTGCTCGGCCTGTCGCCGGCCCCGGCCCTGACGCTCGATCAGGGGCTGACAAGGGCCGTCCTTGACAGCTCGCAACTGCAGGTCTATGTCGACCGCGACAGCGCAACCCCCGCAGACGAGATTTTGAGCGGGGGAGAGCGTTACTTCGAAACGGGAGCAAAAAACACCTACCCCTATTCCGCAGGGACGATCTGGACCAGGGTCAGCCTGACCAATGGCAGCGATCAGCCGCTGACGCTTCATCTGCTCAACGATTTTGTCGCCCATGACCAGCTTGACCTCTACCTGATTGAGAGCGCTAAGCTGATCAAAGCTTACCGTTTCGGCGATACCCGGCAGGTTGCCGCTGGAGAAGTGATCAACCGCTTTGCCAATGTCCATATCGAATTGGCCGCCCATCAGACGCTGGAGGTTGTGACGCGCTATCATTCGACCTCACCGGTACATATCAAAATGATCCTGCTGGATGAGGCAGGGTATGCCCGCTTTGCCGTAACGGATCTGTCGATCTGGGGGATCTTTATTGGTGCTCTCCTGGCCCTGGCGATCTACAACCTGATGATGTTCGCTTCGCTGAGAAACGTCGCTTTCCTCTATTATGTCCTCAACAGCCTGACCAACCTCTACAACACTCTGACCGGTTCAGGATATATCTATGCCTGGTTGAGCCCCTGGCTGCCGTTGCCGCTGCTGAACCTCAGCTACAACAAAATAGCCCCGCCCCTCGGGATCATCTTCATGTCGCTGTTCATAATCAGCTTCTTCGAGCTGAAAAAGAGATGTTTCTGGTTGTACCGTATGAACCTGGCTAACGCCGTAATTATTGCGATCCTGCTGATTTCCCTGCCGCTGTTTCATTTCAGTGAGAAGCTGCTGGTTTATAACTGGATCTCCTCGTTGTTGTTGCCACTGTCGCTGCTGGTTATGCTTGTTTCCGCACTGGTCATAGCCTGGAAAAAGCTGTTCGGCGGGGTTTATTTCCTGCTCGGAGCCGGGCTCTTTTTTGTCGCGACACTCTGCTATATTCTTTACTTCGTCGGTCTGACCGATTTTCCCAGCTCGATTATCTACGCCCTGCCGCTGAGCCGGGCCGCTGAAGCGATCTTCTTTTCCATGGCTCTCGGCAAAAAGATTAAAATGATCGAGGCCGAACGGCTGGAGAATGCCCTGCTGGTGGAGGAGAGCAACAAGTTCAATTCGACCAGTTCGCTGTTGGCGGGGATCCTCCATCAGTTCAAGCAGCCGCTGATCTACCTGGGCTCAGAACTGCTGAACCTGCGGGCCGCCAGATTCAAAGCGGGGCTTGGGGATCATCAAACCGAGCGCAGTCTCGAGCAGATGGAAGCCCAGGTTACGGCGATGAATACGTTGGTCGGGAATTTCTACAGCTTCTACGCGCAGCAGACCAGGGTCGAGAAGTTTGCCCTCAGAAGCGCTATCGACAAGGTGACCGGACTGCTCGATTCTTCGTTGCGCGCCTGGCATATCGAGCTGAGGGTCAACTGTGACGCCGACACTATCCGCAGCGACGAAAAGGCCCTGACCCAGATTCTGCTGATTCTCCTGGAGAACGCCATCGCTGTGCTCCAGGAACGCCAGGTGGAGCATCCTCAGATCAGGATCGACTGTCGCAGCGGGGCACAAGTGGAGATTCTGGTCAGTGACAACGGCGGCGGCATAGTGCCCGGCGATATCGACAAGATCTTCAACCTGCACTACAGCAAAAAACAGGCACGGGGACTCGGCATCGGACTGTCACTGGCCAGAAAACTGGTCGAGGACAAGCTCGACGGGCGGCTGAGTGTCAAAAACCATCCCGAAGGAGCTTGTTTTTTTCTGACCTTTTAGAGCCTTTCGCGCTTCAGGGCTCGGGTCCAATCTCAAACAGGGTAATCTCCGGCGGAGCCATGATTCGCATCGGCGGCCCCCAGGTGCCGGTACCGCGGCTGGTGTAGAGATAGCGGCCATTATCCAGCAGGTAGAGGCCGGCCTGACGGGGGTGAACCAGCCCGGTGACCAGGGTGAAGGGGAACAGCTGTCCCTTGTGGGTATGACCGGAGAGCTGCAGGTCGAAGAGCGGCAGTGAGCTGCTCTGAACAGCGGGGCGATGCTTGAGCAGCAGGGTGAAGCGCTCCGATGCAGCACCCAGGGCGGCCTGTTCATCACTGCTGTTACCCCGTCCGGGATCATCCACCCCGGCCAGCTTCAGGTAGAGGCCGATCTCAACCGATTCATTGCGCAGCACCCGGAAACCGCTCTGTTTGAGGTAGTCGAGAGCCTGATCCAACCCTGCGTAGAATTCATGATTGCCGGTGATTGCATATTTTCCCTGTGGCGGGTCGAGTTGATGCCAGAGGGAGGAGAGCCCTTCGAGGTGGTTGATCTGGGCATCGACGATGTCTCCGGTGGCGACCACCAGGTCCGGATTGAGGACCTGCAGCCTGGTGATGATAGGCGCAAGAGCTTCATCGCGGTGGATCAGGCCAAGATGCAGATCTGAGATCTGGGCAATGCGGATCGGCGGCGTTCCGGCGGGAAGTTTGGCGGTTTTGACCCGTACCGTTTCGACACGCAGGTCGTTGGCTTCATAGAGACCGTAGAAGCTGGCCGCGATGGAAATCAGCAGAATGAGGATGGCGCTGATCGCGCCATGGGCGGTCAGGCGCAATAAGGCTGGTGCGGCCAGGGCCAGCAGTCTGATCAGGCCGTCCCAGACGCCGAGCAGCAGGCAGAGGCTGAAGGCGATAAAGATAAAGCCCATCCAGCTGTAGCCGATCCAGGCCAACGCTCTGGCCAGGGTTTCCAGCTCCTGACGTTCGGCAACCCTGACCAGGACCGGTGAGACGATCATCACTATCATCCAGATGACCACCAGGGTCGGCAGGGCTGGATGGCCTTTGAGCAACGGCCTTAAGCCCCAGTAAACCAGGCCGTGGATAGCGCTGTAAACGATCAGAAAAATCAGCAGAAAAAGACTCATCTTCACCTCGTAGATTCCTCAATTCTAACCGATCTGCCAACAGATGTGCAGGGGGGGGGAATTACTCCTGTCCGGCCCGCTCCCGTGCCTCGCGGGAGCCCTCATCGTCACCGTTCAAAGATCGGGCTCTGGCGATCAGCAGCCAGTTTTCCCGGCGCAGATTGTGATCCCCCTGGGCCAGGGCATTCGATTTCTTGGCCAGGTTTTCCGCCTGCAGGTACTGCTGTTGATCGATGCGGACCGCCGCCAGGCGTTGCCAGAGCAGCGGGTTGCGTGGTTCGATGCGCAAGGCGCGCTCCAGGGATGCGCCGGCCTGGTCAAGCTGCCCTGCAGCACTCAGGCTTTGAGCCTGCTCGAGCAGGCTGACAACCGCTGAATTCTGCGAGGGGGGGGGCGGGAAACTGGTCGTACAGCCGGCCAGAATCAGGGTGACAGAGAGGATCATTCCCAGGTCTTTCAGCAGTCTCATTGAAAAATCCTTTCGAACCAGTTTTTGTTCCCGGTTTCTTTACCGGCCCGGCAGGGGACGCTCTCCCTGGGGGCTGAACCGCTGATGAAGGGGAGCAGGACAGCGTCCTTGCAGCCTCTGGAGCTGAGCAGCCCGGTCGGCCGGTCGATCCAGTGTGCTTCGATGCGGTCCGGTTCCGGCAGAATCAGCGGCTGCGGGTCGAGCCTGGCCAGCATGCTGCCCCAGACCGTCATCGCGCCGCTCGAGCCGGTCAGGCCGGTCGACTGGTTGTCATCACGGCCGACCCAGACCACCGCCAAGCGGTCGCCGCTGAACCCGGCGAACCAGCTGTCGCGAAAGTCATCGGTCGTCCCGGTTTTGCCGGCGATGCCAAGCTCTTGCGGAAGATAGTTCTCCAACCCTTTAGCCGTTCCCTGAGTGACCACATTCTGCATGGCGACAGTCAGCAGATAGGTCGCTTCACTGGAGGCGACCTGTTCGACATCGAGAGGGTAGTGCTGTAACTGAACCCCGTCGCTGGTCAGCACTTCGCGGATCGCCTTGAGCGGGGTTTTGAAGCCGCCACTGGCGATGCTTTGGTAAACCTGGCTGACCTCGAGCGGCGTCAGGGCGTTGGCTCCGAGCAGGCTGGATGGATACGCCGGCAAGCTCCGCTCGACACCGAGGCGCTGCAGGGTTTTCATCACTGTATCCGGACCAAGTTCGAGGCCGAGACGGGCTGTGGAGACGTTGTAGGAATGAACCAGGGCGTCGTGAAGCAGCACCTGACCATGGAATTTTTTGTCGAAGTTTTGCGGCTCCCAGTCGGTACTGCCGTTCTGCTCAACGACCAGCGGGCTGTCATCGAGTTGGGTCGCCAGGTTGTAGCTGTCGGGCTGTTCGAGCGCGGTCAGAAAGACAACCGGTTTGATCAGCGAACCGATCGGGCGCCTGGCGTCGAGGGCCCGATCGAACCCTTCAAAGCGCGGATCACGCCCCCCGACAAGCGCCTGGATCTCGGCGTTCTGGCTGCTGGTGACCAGGATCGCCCCCTGCAGGCTGTCCTGATTCAGGCGACGGGAGCCTTCCAATTCGCTCAACCGTTGCTGCAGTGCCGCTTCCGCCGCGCGCTGGACCCGCGGATCGAGGGTGGTGAGGATCTTAAGCCCCTGTGAGCGCAGATCTTCGTCACGGTAATTCTGGCGCAGCTGGCGCTGAACCAGATCCATAAAGGCAGGGAAGGGGGAGGTGCCTCGGATTGGTCTTTCGACAGCCCCCAGCGGTTGATTCCTGGCGCTGCTCGCTTCCGTCCAGCTGACAGTGCCATGCTCTTCCATCAGTTGCAGGACCAGGTTGCGCCGTTGCCGGGCACGCTGCGGCTGGGTGCGTGGATTGTAGTGGGAGGGACCTTTGAGCATGCCGACCAGCAGCGCGGCATCCTGCAGTTCCAGCTGGCTGACCGGTTTGTCGAAGAAGAAGTGACTGGCCAGGCCAAAACCGTGGATCGCCCGGTTGCCATCCTGCCCCAGGTAGACCTCGTTGAGGTAGGTTTCGAGGATCTCCTCTTTGCTGTAATGGACCTCGAGCAGCAGGGCCATGACCATTTCGACCAGCTTGCGCTGAATGGTCCGTTCCGAGCTCAGGTAGAAATTTTTGACCAGCTGCTGGGTGATGGTGCTGCCCCCCTGAATCTGACCGCCTTTGGCCATCGCAACGAGCGCCCGGGTGATCCCTTTGAGGTCGACACCGTGGTGGCTGTAGAAACGCCGGTCTTCGACAGCGATCAGCGCATTGATAACCGTCTGCGGAACCTGGTCGAGCTTGACCAGCACCCGGTCCTCGTTCTGTTCCGGATAGATGCCGCCGATCAGCGGCGGGTCGAGACGGATTAGTTGAATCTTCTCGTTGCTGGCGGCGTTGGTGATTCTCTGCAGATGACCGTTAGAGAAGCTCAGGCGCAGGTCAGCCCCTGGCTGAAAACCCTCAGCAAAGGTAAAATCGCGGGTGATCAGCTCCAGGACCCGGTCGTGCCACAGGTAGCTCCCCGGTTTTTGCGGATGAGGGGTCTGGTGGTAGCCGAGCAGATTCAGTTCATCATTGATCTCGCGCGGAGACAGCTGCAGGCCGGGATAGAGTTCCAGCGGTCGGGCATAGACCTGGGCGGGGAGCTTCCAGCGTTTGCCTTCGAAACGTTCGCGGACCGTGACATCGAGGTAGACGACGGCGAAGATCAGAATGAGAATCAGCAGCAGAACCGCCCGGAAGATCAGTCTGGTCAGCAGCGGTTTTTTGCTTTTACTCTGTTTCTTTCTGGGTTTGGACTTTGCTTTTTTCATAGCTACGACGCTTATCATCAGGTCGGTAAGAGACTACCAGTGCTGAAGTATAGGACCCTTGAGAAAACGGTGCAAGGTCAATGCGGTATTGGCAGGGAAGCAGGGAAATGCCAAGGGCTCTGCCGGAACGGCAGAGCCCTTGGGTCATAATCAGCCGATCGACAGCAGTTCGATTTCGTAGGTGATGTCTTCACCGGCCAGTGGATGGTTGGAATCCATGGTGACCTTTTCGTCATCGACCTCGACGATGGTGACGAAATAGATCTCTTCGTCCTCGCCTTCGACCTCCAGCTCCAGGCCGACTTCGGGAACGATATCATCCGGCAGTTCCGAACGATCGACGCTGAAGACATTTTCGTGATTGTATTCGCCGAACGCGTCATCAGCCGGAATGACGATGGTCTTCTTCTCGCCGGCGCTCATGCCGATCACCGCATCTTCAACCGGACCGAACAGTTCGCCTTCTCCTATGACCAGCTCAACCGGGCCGTGGCTGTGGCCGCCGCAGCAATCGTCATCGTTGCAGCCGTCATGCTCCGGATCGGGATAGGTGCTGTCGATAATGGTGCCATCGTCGAGCTTGCCGACGAAGTGGATTGTGACTTTATCTGATTCTTTTGCCTGAGACATCATTGATCCTTTCACTAAGGGGTAATATCCGCGGTTGTATCACAGCAATACAGGTGAAGGATATAGCAGATGCCTGTCAGGAGTGGGTTAACTTTTTGTCTGGAAACCTATCGCGCCTGAAGGGTGAACTTGTTGCAGGGTGCGCTGCCCGCGTACCCTGCAGGTCAGGACACGTCAAGCTATGGAGGTTTCCGTTTGTTTGTAGCCGAACACCCGATCGGTCAGCTTGACATACCAGGCCGCTGATTGCACCTGGATGACGTAAGCGATGGCGATAACCAGGGCGGCATCGGAACCGGCCGGGCCGAAGGCGTTAATCGAAACCGCCAGGGCGATCGACAGGTTGCGCATGACGGTGCCGTAGACCAGGGCGATGGCATCGCCGCGCGGCAGCAGGGCGCGACCCACAGCCGTACTGAGGATGTAGTTGAACAGGTAGAGCAGCACCAGCGGCACGATGATGCGGATCAACTGCTCGGGATGAGCGGCAATCGCCGGGGCCTTGAGAGCCATGGCGATGAAGACGATCCCCAGCACACCGATGGTCGAAAAGCCGGGAAAACGCGGTGCAACATGTTCCTTGAAAGTTTTTTCACCGTAGCGTTTGATCATGAAACGCTGGGTCAGGAAACCAACGACCATCGGCAAAAAGACGATCAGAATGATCTGGCTGAAAACCTTGGCCAGGCTGACTTCAACCGTTGCTCCCATCAGCCCCTGAACATAAAAGGGGGTGGCCAGCGAGCCGAGGATCAGGCCGATGACGGTCATTTTGACCGCAGCGGCCAGGTTGCCACCGGCGAAACCGGTCCAGGAGATGGTCATGCCGCTGGTCGGAACCAGCGACGCGAGCAGCAGCCCCAGGGCCATGTAGGGGGAATCGGGAAAGAACAGCTTGCCGGCTCCGAAGGCGACAAAGGGAATGATGGCAAAATTGATGATCTGGGTATAAGCTTGCGCCTTGCCATCGCCCCCTTCCAGCACCTGTTTGATCTTGAGGGTCACCATCATCGGGTAAACCATCAGAAAGGTAAAAGGAAGGATCAGTTTCTTGAGAAATGCAGCTTCGACAAAAATGCCAAAGACGAACCCGGCGATCAGCATCACCGGGATAGCAATAATCAGATTCTTGTTAATCTTGCCAAGCAGTGTCCACATTGCCTAACAGGCCTCCGCAAGTGTTTCGCTCATCGCTTCTTCGATGATATCGATAATATCGGTAAAGGTTCCGCTGAGTGATTTCGGAAATTCCGCATCGTCGATCAGCCTGGCGACCGATTCCTCGCTGTAATAGAGGAAACGGATCTGGGTCATGCCGCCTTCGCTGAAAGCCATGATGAATTTCGGAATCAGGACGATCCGTTCCGGGTTCTTGAACAGGCTCTTCGACGCTTTTTCCGGTTTGCACAATTGTATCATGTGCATGTCAAATGTCTCCGGGGTGTCGATGCCGTGATTGGTGAAGATGACTGCCATGTCCATTTTGTCGCCGTTATTGATCTTGAAACCACGGCGGCCTGCCGCAGTGTTGATATCGTTGACGAACTGGGTAAGGGGTTTGCTGGTCTGGTTTGTGTAGATCTTCATGATTAAATAAAGCCTCCTGAGATAATGTGTAAATGCACATTACCTTAAGGAGAATTCAAAAATCAATATGTTTGAATGTTTTTTTTATGGACGGAGTGCCTGGAGGCCTAGCCTGCTGTCTTACTCTCAGATATGAGAGTTGGTGGATGTTGCCAAGCTGTTGAACTGTAGATAAAGGCAGAAATCAATGTGCATACCACGGTATTTATGACCGTTTATGTCGGTTTAGTTGAAATATGGCGGGAGTTTCAGATATTATTGCCTGATCCTAAGCTGTGAGTCAGAAACGCATAACAGGGCGTTCATTGCTATGACACATGAGAAAGTAAAAGGAGATCGATCATGCCTCCAGTGAATGAAACCATCCGCAAGCAGGTCAGACCGACTGACAAATATATTGAACACAATATGGAACCGAAACCGGTTGCCTTCAGCAGCATTACCGTTGTCCAGCAGATGATGGACAACGATGCCAATATCGCCGGCAATGTCCACGGTGGCACCATCATGAAGCTGGTCGACAACACTGCCTGTATGGTCGGTATGCGCCATACCGGCGGTAATGCTGTTACCGCTTCCTTGGATCGCCTTGACTTTCACTCCCCGGTCTATGTCGGTGATATCCTGCGCATTAAGGCCAGTGTCAACTATGTCGGTACCTCCTCGATGGAGATCGGTGCCCGGGTCGAGGCTGAGGATGTTCTGACCGGAGAGGTCCGCCATACCGCTTCGGCTTACCTGACCTTTGTTGCGCTTGATCCTGATCATAAACCGCGCAAGATTCCGGCTCTGCTCTGTGAGACCGAACTGGAAAAAGAGCGTTACGAAGCAGCCCTGGAGCGCAAGAAGAAGCGGGCAGCGGATGTCAAGGCGGCCCGCGAGCGGGAAGTTGAACGCCAGAAGGAGCGGGGCTACTGTCTGCTGGGATAGTACTCATCTCAATGATATTCAACAGCCGCAATCGCTAAAGCGTTGCGGCTGTTCTTGTCTGTATCAACCTATTGAAACACCAAGGGTGTTTCTTCGGGTCTGCCCGTTGATGAGCTTGCTCATCTTGGGGCGTGAGTAAATTTGCTGGTGTGTTGCAACGGAGAAACGCAGGAACACTGCCGACAATATTAACTGCCTTTTTCTGCATACTCTTTTGTGGCAAGACAAAAGAGTATGGCGGCGTTCGGGGCCGCGACCCCGAGGTTTTGCTCTTGATCTGTGTTGATTTTGAAAAGTGAAACCGGCGGGTCCCGGCCCGCCAGCCGGGTTCATTTTCTTTGTTGCGACAAAGAAAACGCAACCAAAAGAAAACGCTTGAAAAACACTGACGAAAATTTTTATTTTGCGTTTCGTAGCATTTGGGCTGCTATTCTCTACTCGCTCAGACAAGCCGCTATGCGTCTTGAATTCGCGCAACCGCAAAGCCGGTTCCCGGCTTGGATTCATGAAACAAGCCCTGGTGCTCCGTCCTGTTGACCGATAAAAAAGTGATGAAAAAAACAGCAGACTTCCGCAGTTCCTTTGTGTACTATGCGGCCTCTTTGTTGCTCTGCGTATCTGCCAAGGAAGTCAGATGTCTATACTTTATATCCTTGATCTGGTCGGGACTTTCGCCTTTGCTGTCAGCGGTGCACTGGCTGGTGTCTACAAGAAGATGGATCTTTACGGAGTCATTGTTCTCGGGCTGGTGACCGCCGTTGGTGGCGGGACACTACGTGATACCCTGATCGGTCGGACCCCGCCATTTATTTTCAGCGATTATAATTACCTGCTCCTGGCCGTTATCGCTTCACTGCTGGTCTTTCATTTTCATCGCTTGGTGGAGCGCAATCAGCGCTTGCTGCTGTTTATGGATGCGCTGGGCTTAGGTACCTTTACTGTAATTGGCGCCTCGGTGGCTCTGGAGGCGCAGATCGGTTACCCGGGGGCGGTTCTGATGGGGATTATGACGGCGACGGCCGGTGGCATGGTCCGTGATCTGCTGCGCCGGGAGATTCCCCTGGTTCTTACCCGCGAGATCTACGCCTCAGCCTGTCTTGCCGGCGGGATTTTTTTCTGTCTCTTCGATATGGCGGGGATGCCTAGAGGGGTGAATCTGTTGGTTGCCGGAGGGGTGGTTTTTCTGATCCGCTACTGTGCCATCAGCTGGGGGTGGCGCTTGCCGCGTGCCTGCTGAGTTAAAAAAATATCGAAACAGCCATTGGCTGTTTCTTTGGTTCTGCCCATGGATGACGAAGTCATCGTTGGGCGCAAGGCGTTTGGCTGGTATTTAGCTACGAAGAGACGCAGAAACGCTTTCGACATATTTAAAGAGCCATTTTTGCTGACTTTTTGGGGCTCCGGTCAAAAAGTTAGGCGGCGTTCGGGGCCGCAACCCCGAGGTTTTGGTCTTGGTTGTTGGCTGGCCTTGTCAGAGCATAAGATCAAAACCGCCGGTTCCCGTACCGGCAGACGTCACCCTTTTTCTTTGCGATCAAAGAAAAAGGGTGGAAAAAGAAACTCTTTGAAAACACTGACGTAAGTTGAATTTTCGCGCTTCGTAGTCTTTTCGCAGTAACTCTCCTCACGCTCAGACGAGTTGCTGCGCACCTCGAATTCGCGCAATCGCAATGCCGGTGCCCGGCATGGATACATGGAACAAGCTTTTGAAACTGACAAAGCCCGGATCATTTGACCCGGGCTTTGTTGTTGGCAGAAAAGAATCACAGGAGGGTATTCTTCTTCTGGTTGTTTGCAATGGCTACTTAGGCAGTTGTTCAATATGCCCTCTGGCGAAATCCTCGAAAGTACTCAACCCCGCCTTGGCGCCTTCGCCCATGGCGACGATAATCTGCTTGTAAGGAACATCAGTCACATCCCCGGCAGCGTAGATGCCGGTCAAGCCGGTCCGGCAGTGACCATCAACCTCGATTTCACCACGCGGATTGAGGCTGACCAGTTCGGCAAAGGGAGCGCTATTCGGGTCGAGGCCGATCTGGACAAAGATCCCATCGACGCTGATGTTCTCACTTGCCTCGCTCTCGCGGTGGAGGATCGCCAGCCCGGTGACCTTGGCGCCGTCATCAAGAATATGGCGGGCCGCTCCGCTGGTGATGATTCTGGCGTTGCCCAAAGACTGGAGTTTCTTGATCAGGACTTCATCGGCGTTGAGTTTCGGGCCGAATTCGACCAGAGTGACGTGGGAACAGATCCCTGCCAAATCGATTGCCGCTTCAACCCCTGAGTTACCGCCGCCGATAACGGCGACCGGTTTGTCCTTGTAGAAGGGGCCGTCACAGTGCGGACAGAAGGCGACGCCGCGGCCGATGTTCTCTTTTTCCCCAGGGATTCCGAGCTGGCGCCACTTTGCGCCGGTCGCCAGGATCAGTGCCCCGGTGGTGATCTTCTCACCGCCGTGCATATGCATGGTTTTGCGCGGGCCGTTGTCAATCTGTTCGACTCGCCGGTGTTCAAGGATGTCTACCGGATAAGCATCGAGGTGTTGGAACAGATTGGCCGCCAGCAGCGGTCCTTCGGTATAGGGGATGGAAATCAGGTTCTCGATCCCCTTGGTTTCATTGACCTGACCTCCGATCCGTTCAGCGACGATTGCGGTTTTCAGGCCTTTGCGGGCGGTGTAGATGGCTGCGGCAACACCGGCCGGTCCGCCACCGATAACGGTGACGTCGTAATCTTTGGTTTCGTTCGATACGATGATCTGATGACCATAATGACCTTCAAGTTTGTCGAGCAGCTCGGTCAGACCGGCCTTGCCGACATGGATCATCTTGTCACCGGCAAAAACCGCCGGAACCCCCTGGATCCCGCGTTTCTTGATCTCGTCCTGGAAGTAGGTTCCCTCGACGATCTCATGGTGGAAATCTGGATGAATCAGGGCCATCAGGTTGAGCGCTTGAACGACATCAGGACAGTTGACACAACTGGTCGAGACATAGCTGGTCAGGTGGATCGGGCCGTTGAGGGCACTGATCCGGGCCTGGACCCCGGCGTCAGGCCATTTGCCCTTGCCATCAGCATTCAAAACAGCGAGGATCAGCGTGGTGAACTCATGACCACCGGGAATGCCGCGAAACTGGATTGGAAGGGCCTGGCCGTTCTTTTCAATCTGCAGGGCTAGCGGATCGATCTGGCGGTTCTCAACATGCAGTTTGGCGGAAGTCGCGGCGACGTCAGTGACCAGGTCGAGTAATTCCTGCTGAGCATCATGGCCACCGGCAGCGGTGATGAAACGGTAGTCGGTTGAAAGAGTGGCGTAGACGCTGCTGAGCTGCTCATGGGTGGCTTGATCCAACATGCTGATTCCTTTTTTTTGATATTTGCGCAAAATGCACCCCCCTCAATCCCCCCTATGGAATAGGGGGGAAGCGAGTTTACGAGCAGGGGGGTATGAAACTATTTAGATCTTGCCGACCAGGTCAAGACCCGGCTTGAGGGTTGCCGCACCTGGTTTCCAGTTGGCCGGGCAGACTTCGCCGTCGTTTTCGGCAACAAACTGGGAAGCCTGAACCTTGCGGACAATCTCGTCGGCGTTACGGCCAACCGAGTTGTTGCTGTACTCCGCAACCTGGATGACTCCTTGCGGGTCGACGATGAAGGTGCAGCGATAGGTCACACCGTCTTCTTCGATGTAGGTACCCAGAGCGCGGGAGAGTGCCCCGGTCGGATCGGCCAGCATCGCAAACTTGATCTTTTTGATGGTTTCCGAGGTATCCCACCAGGCTTTATGGACGAAGTGGGTATCGGTGCTGACTGAGTAAACTTCGCAGTTGATTGCCTTGAGTTCTTCATACTTGTCGGCGATATCTCCCAGCTCGGTCGGGCAAACAAAGGTGAAGTCAGCCGGGTAGAAGAACAGGACCGACCATTTGCCCTGCAGGTTCTTGTCAGTGACAACTTTGAATTCATTGTTCTGGAACGCTTGAAGTTTGAATTCTGGCAGTTTGGTATTGATGATTGATTGCATCGGTAGATCCTCCTTGGTTAGGTTATAAGATTAATTCTTACCTGCGAAACTTGGAGAAAGATTGCCGCAGTTGTCATAATTTGTAAAATTTATTAAATTTACTACCGCTATAAATAAAATTTATATGGAGTAGAGCGATGAATCTGCGTTCACTGAGTTACCTGGTTGCCCTGGAAAAGCACGGCAGCTTCAAGTCAGCAGCTGATGACTGCCATGTCAGCCAGCCGGCATTGAGCATTCAGATCAAGAAGTTCGAAGATGAATTGGGTGTGCTGCTCCTGGAGCGCAATCCCAGAGGGTTTATCTTTACCCCCTGCGGAGAAGAAGTACTCAAGCGCGCTCATGGTATTCTACAACAGGTCGATGAAATCACAACTTTGGCCGGCAACTGGCACAACCCCTATGCCGGAACTCTGTCGCTGGGGGCGTTTCCGACCCTGGCTCCCTATTTTCTGCCCCATATCATCGATCATCTGGTCGATGTCTACCCGCAGTTGCAGATCAACCTGGTTGAAGAGAAGACCCATGTGTTGATCGAACGGTTGCTCGAAGGAAAGCTCGACGCGGCGTTTCTCGCGCTGCCGGTCGAAGAGGATGAGCTGGAGTACGGCGAGATCTTCAGTGAGGAGTTTTTTGTCGGCGTTTCCCCCCGTCATCACTGGGGCGACAAGCGGGCGATTACCTCTCAGCAGCTGGCCAGTGAACGACTGCTGCTGCTGGAAGACGGCCACTGTCTGCGCGGCCAGGCTCTTGACTACTGTTCAAGCAGCGGCATCGGCGAGGTTCTGAATTTCCGCGCCAGCTCGATGGAAACCCTGCTGCAGATGATCAGTATGGGGCGGGCCATCTCGCTGATACCGGAGTGTGTGGCCGACAGGAACAGCGGGATCAACTATCTGCAGCTCGAAGGGGGCGGACCGACCCGGACCATCGGTCTCTACTGGCGCAAGTCGACGGTCCGCCGCGACCTGATGCTGGAACTGGTCGACGACCTAAGCCGCGAGTATGGCAAGTAGGCAAGCCCGTCAATCCTCAAGGTATGCTGATTATGGGATCAAAAGAGATAACCGCTGATTCGTCTGCAGTACAGTCTGCAAGGCAGATCCCGGTCCGCGACCCGGCCGACCCCTGGCTGCTGCCTGGTTATGAGGCTCTGTATCAGTACTTTGGTGAGCGTGGCGAGATGGAAACCCTGGAGGTTATCAAGGACCGACTCTCCTGGAACCCGGAAAAAGTGATTGATGGTTACTTCTGCCGCTATGAAATGGTCCTGCTTGTCGATGAGCACGAGCGGATCATCGGTGTCCGCGATCACAGCATCATCGTCCCCGGGCGAACTGCAGCTGAGGAGCAACGGGCTGTGGTGGTTCATCTGTCGCATATCCTGATTGCCGAGGAAGAGCGGGGGCAGCACAGGTATTTTCTCGGCGACGAGATTCTGTTGAGGACGGCACGGGGGCTGATGCGGGGCGCCGGTCTGGAGGATGCAACCCCGATTGTTCTGGCCGCAGAGGTCGACCCCCCGCAGCCGGGAAATGCCGAGCGCGAGCGGCGTCTGAACGTGTTCCGGGCTCTCGGCTACCGGCCGGTCGCGCCGGACCAGGTGACCTATCTGCAACCCGATTTCCGTCCGCCCGTGCTGATCGCTGCCAGCGGCGAGCAGCCGGTGCCGCTCCTTCTACTGATCAAACAGATCGGCCGCGACCGGATTGACCGGCTCTGTGCCACTGAGCTGCGCCACACAGTCAGCTGCCTCTATCATATGTATGGCAGAACCATGCGTGCTGCACATATGAAAGTCGTTTACGCCTCACTGAACAGCTATCCGGTCGGGGAGATGCCGCTAGGCCTGAGCTGGAAGACGCTTGGATCAGATTGCGATTGACGGGAACTCTCGAATGACGAATTCCAAGTTTCAGCCCTTGGCAAACGACAGGGTCAACTGCTGTCTGATAGTGTGGGCAAACCCTTCGAGGTCACCGTCGCCTTTCAGCTGGCCGATCCGGCGGTATTTCTCTTCCTGCCACTCTCCGAAATAGAAGCACTGCTCTCCCTCTTCTGTCAGCCCCAGTTCCTGGGTATAGCATTTGAATTCCGCCTTGATCTCGGCCTGGCTGTTGATCTTGGTGATCAGGATCAGGGCAACGCGCAGGCATTCGTCGTTGTACTTGGGCTCTGGCATGGTAAAGACCAGCATCGGAAACTCACCGGTCCGGGAGACCATGATATCGATATCGCCAGCGGTGAAATCAGCCGGTTCGTCAGGACAGAATTCGTTGACCTGATTGAGGACTTCCTGCAGGAAGGTCTGGCTGGCCTCAGAGGCGAAGGCCTTGAAAAAATGTTTCGGGTCGGTCGCGCAGATCTGGCGCAGGGCCGTATGGGCAAAAAGATAGTGGGCTTTTCTTGGTTGAGCTTGAGCTGACATCGGTTTGACCTTTTTTCAAATAGTTTAGTAGCCATCCGGAAACTCCGGTGGGCAACGTTTAAGTTTTCAGGTTGGAAACCTGTTATAAATGAATTCCCCTTATAACCCGGGCAGGGTTGTCAATTCCAGAGAAAGGGGAAAATTCCAGCAGCGCAATGAAAAAGAATGGTGTCTTTATCGTCAATGTGTTAGAAGCCGTTTCGGTTTCTTGGTGAAAAAGACTATTTATCAGCTATTTATATTTATAAGGAACAGGACAGAGTTCGTGACCCATAGCGATTTTTCCGCATTATCTCTTCACGCCGATCTGCTCAGCAATCTGAATACTATCGGTTATATGACTATGACGCCGATCCAGGAACGCAGCCTGCCGCCCATCCTGGCCGGGCGCGATGTCATCGGTCAGGGGAAGACCGGTTCCGGCAAGACCGCGGCCTTTGGCCTTGGGCTGCTCAACAGGCTCGATGTCAAGGCCTTCCGGGTTCAGGCGCTGGTCCTTTGCCCGACCCGCGAACTGGCTGATCAGGTCGCCCAGGAGATCCGCAAGCTGGCGCGCAGCATCCATAATATCAAGGTTCTCACTCTCTGTGGCGGCATGCCTTTCGGGCCGCAGCTCAGCTCGCTGGAGCATGGTGCGCACATCATCGTCGGCACGCCGGGGCGGGTTGAAGAGCACGTCCGGCGTGGTTCGCTGCAGCTCAAAGATCTGACCCTGCTGGTCCTCGATGAAGCCGACCGGATGCTCGAGATGGGTTTTCAGGAGGAGCTCGATGCCATTGTCGCACAGACACCCGAAGAACGTCAGACCCTGCTGTTCAGTGCCACCTACCCGCAGCAGATCGCCTCGATCGCCGAACAGGTTATGCGGGACCCCTTGATGGTACAGGTTGAAACGACCCACGCTGCGACGGTAATCGAGCAGCATTTCTATCAGGTTGACGAGGACGAAGATCAACAGCAACGCAAGTGTGCGCTGCGCCTGCTGCTGCACCATTATCAGCCGGGCTCGAGCGTGATCTTCTGCAGTACCAAGCGCGATGCCCAGGATGTCGCCGATTATCTGGCCGGACATGGCCTGAGCGCCCTGGCTATCCACGGCGACCTGGAGCAACGCGACCGCGATCTGGCCCTGGTCAGATTCGCCAACGGCAGTGTCTCGATTCTGGTTGCTACCGATGTTGCCGCCCGTGGTCTCGATATCGAAGCGCTCGACATGGTTATCAACTTCCATCTGGCCCGTGAACCTGAGGTGCATGTCCATCGCATCGGCCGCACTGGGCGGGCCGGTAGTCAGGGGCTGGCCTGTTCCCTTTACAGCAGCAAGGAAGCCTTCAAGGTCGCGCGGCTGGGGCGTTTTCTGCAGCAGGATTTAACCGGCGAAGAACTGCCGGACGAGGCCGTCCTTGCCAGACCGTTGGCTGAACCTGCAATGGTGACCCTGCAGATCGACGGCGGCAAGCGCAACAAACTGCGGCCTGGCGATATTCTCGGCTGTCTTACCGCTCCGGGCGGCATCGGGGGAGAGCAGGTTGGCAAGATCAAGCTGTTTCCCAACTGGGCTTTCGTTGCGGTTGACACAAAGGCAGCACGCAAGGCTTTGCAGCAGCTCAACGAGGGGCGCCTCAAAGGACGTAACTTCCGCGCCCGGGCGGTGCGCAGATAGCTATTATTCAGTGCCCTGAGCTGTCAGCGCAGCATCGGCGAAAAATAGCGCATGATTTGAGGTGAACAGCGGCGGGGTGCGGTTGACGATCGCTTTGATCTTTGCCGAACCGAGCAGGCGCTGGTTGAGGAAGCGCCGGGCGCTGGCACGGTTCCAGGTGCTGTCCGTGTGAAAGCGCTGGTAGAGCCCCAATGGGGTGTCGCCGGCGATCTCGTCGGTGGCGCTGATTCCATAGCTTTCCGGGTTTTCGAGCAGCCCTGAGGCGCGCGGCATGTTCATGATCGCCAGGTTGAGGAAGCCGATCTCAGCGGCGTGCTTTTCCAGAAATTCGAGGGTCAGTTCGGCGTCCCTTTCTGTTTCCCCCGGGGTGCCGAGCATGATGTAGACGAAGGTGGCGATTCCGGCCTGGCGCAGGTTGGCGAGGATCCGCTCGACTGCATCGAGACGAATTCCTTTCTGCAGTCGGTCGAGGACCTGCTGCGAGCCCGATTCCAGCCCCAGCTGCAGCATTTTGCAGCCGCTTTTTGCCAGTCGCTCTACAAAATCGGCATCTTCCAAAGCCTTTTCAAAACGGACAAAACCGAACCAATGTATTCCCTTGAGCAAGTTCGCATTATCGGCGAGATGCCTGAGCATGTTGAGCGGGATGGCGTTGTCGGTGAGCTGGATGTGGTTGACGCCATGTTTGTCGGCCAACTCGCGCATGGTTTGCGCCAGCTGTGCATTGGGAAAGGCGCTGTACGGGTGAACCGGGTTGGCGGCTTCCGGGCAAAACAGGCATTTGCGCCAGTAACAGCCGCGTGAGGCGGTCAACGGTAGAATGGGCCGGGGCGACAGGTAGTCAGCGCAGCGGGCGAAGCTGAAATCGGGGGTGAAGGCGATGTCGCTGCAGTCGGCGAGGGTGTAGGGTTTATCGCTCTGGGTCGCCAGGGAGCACAGGCTGGTTTCTCCCGGTCCGAAGACCAGATGATCGAAGGCTGGCAACTGAAGCTGCAGCTCTTTGATCATCTGTTGCCAGGAGGTGATCAGCCCGCCACCGGCAATCAGGGGGGTGTCCGGCAGGGCACGACGCAGCAGGCCGGCCAACTCAAAGGCTGGAAGGGCCTGATGCAGGTAATTGATCGAGATGGCGATCAGCTTGGGGTTGATCGCTTCGATCTGCGGCACCAGCCTGGAGGTGAAATAGTCGGCAAACAGGGTCGGGCTGGTTCCCGAGGCGGTCCGTTCAAGATCCTCCGGGGCAAAGGGGGAGAGTGAGCTGTGCTGATAATCTCCCAGGGTCAGTTTTTCGTCAGCGGTATTCCACAGGGCGAGCAGGCGATTGAGATAGCGTACGGCGGTATTGTAGCGGGCAAAGTTTGTCCCCGCCGCGGAACGCAGGACGTCCAGCGATTCGGCGCGATGCTTGAGCGCCCGGCGCAGGGCCGTATCGCTGCTGTCGGCACACCGGTCCTTCAGACGTCCGTCTTCAAGGAGAAACAGGTAGGCCTCCAGATTGCTGTCGATCGCTTCAACCTGCTGCCCTCTGGCGCGCAGATGGGCACAGAGGATCGCCAGCGCCAGCGGCGGCTCGGCCACTTTGAGGGCCGGGGGCTGGAGGAGCAGGGTGGTCATTGCGTCTCCTTAAGGTGCTGCGGGGTCAAGCTCAGGCTGTTGCTGTCATCGCTGAGCCACAGGCTGCCGTCCTGAATGGTGCAATTGAGGCGCATATTGCGCCGGGCCAGCCCCGCCAGGGCTTTGCTCTCCTTAGCTGCGATGTTGATGATTTCCAGGTTGGTGAAACGCTGCAGCGGCTCGGCGTTCTTCTGCCACCAGAGATCGGCAGTGCGGCCACCGTAGAGGCAGAGGACAACCCGTTCGGCGCGGCTGCAGGCTTTGCGCACCCTTCGTTCGTCGGGCAGGCCGACGTCGATCCACAGTTCGATGTCGCCGCTTAAGGAATGTTGCCAGAGATCGGGTTCGTCATCGGCACAGAGGCCCTTGGTAAATTTCAGGCGCTCATCGACATGGAGCAGAAAGCTGAGCAGGCGGATCATCAGTCGTTCGTCGGTTTCCGACGGGTGGCGAGCGAGGGTCAGCTGGTGATCGGCATAGTAATGGCGATTGAGATCGGCGATCTGCACCGTTGCTTTGAAGATGGTTGAACCAAGGGCCATGAGAGTCTGCTTTCCCGGGAATCCGATGTGAGTCGGCTGACTATAGAAGATCGAGGAGGGCGGAGCAAGCTGTTACATTTTGACAAAGTTGGCCAGCTTTGGAGATACTGTCAGCTATAAGCGAAATCATCTGTCGACATATGAGAAGAGGGGAGAGCGTATGTTCTCGAGATTTATCCTTTTAGTCTTTGTGCTGCTGGCCTTGTTGTCTGGCTGTGCCGTCAACCCGGTGACCGGGGAAAAACAGCTGATTCTGATCAGCGAGCAGCAGGAGCTCGCCATTGGCGAGAACCAGTATGCTCCGGCCCGCCAGACGCAGGGGGGGGACTATGTGGCCGACCCCGCGCTGGGTCGTTATGTCAACCAGGTCGGACAGCGCCTGGCCGCGGTCAGTGACCGCAAGCTCCCCTATGAGTTCATTGTTCTCAACAGTTCGGTCCCCAATGCATGGGCTCTGCCGGGCGGCAAGATCACCATCAACCGCGGTCTGCTGACCGAACTTAAAACGGAAGCAGAGCTGGCCGCAGTGCTCGGCCACGAGATCGTCCACGCTGCCGCCATGCATGGCGCCCAGGGGCTGACCCGCGGCATGCTGCTGCAGTCGGCGGTCGTCGGTGTGACCCTGGCGACCAGCGATCAGGATTACGGTCAATGGGCCCAGATGGGTGCCGGGGTCGGTGCGCAGCTGATCACCCAGCGCTACGGCCGCGATGCCGAGCGCGAGGCGGATCATTACGGCATGCTCTATATGTCACGCGCCGGATACGACCCGCAGGGTGCGGTCGATCTGCAACGGACCTTCCTGGCCCTGCAGGACGGGCAGCGCCAGGATTTCATCAGTGGCCTGTTCGCCAGCCACCCGCCGTCACAGGAACGCCTGGAGAATAATATCGCCATGCTGGCAGAGCTGCCCAAAGGGGGGGAGGTCGGTCGTCAGACCTATCAGGCCAGGATCGCTCAGCTGATGAAAACCAAACCGGCCTACGAGGCTTTTGACAAAGGGCGTCAGGCGCTGACCGATAAGGCCTATGCCAAGGCGAAGTCTCTGGCCCAGCAGGCGATCCGCCTCGAACCGAAGGAAGCCATTTTCTACGGGCTGATCGGTGACGCCGAGCAGAAGAACAAGAGGCTGAGTGCGGCTGTCAGCCAATACAATAAGGCGATCGATCTCAACCCCGGCTATTTCTATCACTACCTGCAGCGCGGCAAGACCTATGAGCAACTGAACCGACCCAAAGAGGCCGAGCTCGATCTCAAGTACAGTACCGAGCTGCTGCCGACCGCTGATGCCTATTATCTACTCGGCAATATCTCGCAGAGCAGCGGCCGATTGAGCGAGGCCAAGGGCTACTACGCAAAGATTGCCAGCACCAGCAACGAGATCGGCAAGCAGGCCTATGGCGCCCTGGTTGACCTGGATCTGGACAGCAACCCTGGTGAATACCTGAGTGTCCGCAGCGGGCAGGACAAGGACGGGCGCATCCTCGCCGAAGTCAGCAATCCCACGCCAAGAGTTGTCGGCAATATCCAGCTTGTTGTGACCTACCGTGACGGCCAGGGCAAAAACAGAACTATGTCGCTCCGCCTGCCGGGACAGGTGGCGGCCGAGTCGAAAAGGGTCTTCGATCTTGGTATCGCCGATAAGCTGGCCAGTGAAAAGGCCCAGAGCTTCGGCGTTAAAATCTCTGCCGCCGGATTGATGAAATAGAGCCGTTACGGAACAGGAATGAGGGTGCTCGAAGAGTATAACGGGTTTGAGGTCGGCCGGATCAGGCCACCAAGTGAGGCGAACAGCCTGCTGCTGCGGGTGACCCGCAGCTGTCCATGGAATCGCTGTAAGTTCTGTGGCATCTATCGCGGTCAGCAGTTCAGCGTCAGGCCGGTAGAACATCTGTTGCGTGATATCGACAGGGTAAGGCACTACATCGATCAGATCACCCTGATTGTTCAGCAGCAGGGGGACGCCTATCCGCAACTGATCGCCCTGGAACGCAGCCTCGACCCGGGAGACCTGCAGGCCTTTCATTCGGCTATCCGCTGGCTGCAGGGGGGAATGACGTCGGTTTTTCTGCAGGATGCCAACAGTCTGGTGATCAAGGCTGCCGATATGATCCGTATCCTCGAATATCTGCGTCAGGTGTTTCCCCAGATCGAGCGGATCACCAGTTATGCCCGCTCCCATTCCATCGCCCGAATCGCCGATGAAGAGCTGGCCCGCATGGCCTGCGCTGGACTTAATCGTATCCATATCGGTCTTGAATCGGCCGCCGATGCGGTTCTTTCCATGGTCTGCAAGGGGGTCGACAAGCAGACTCACATCCTTGCCGGCCAGAAGGTCAAAAGGGCCGGGATCGAGCTGTCGGAATATTTCATGCCCGGCCTGGGGGGTGAAAAATATTCACGCGAAAATGCTCTTGAGACGGCTGATGCGCTGAACCAGATCAACCCGGACTTTATCCGCATCCGGACCCTGGGCGTCCCCGAGCATGTCGATCTTTACCAGGATGTCTTAAGCGGTGACTTCAGACCGCTGGGCGATATTGCCAAGGCACAGGAACTGCTGCTGATGCTGGAACATCTGGAGGGGATTACAAGTACGATAAAAAGTGACCATATCGTCAACCTGCTTGCCGAAGTTGAAGGACAGTTGCCTCGTGACATAGACAGAATGACGGAACCGATCCGGCGCTTTCTGAGCTTGGAGAAGGATCGGCAGCTGCTCTATATGGTCGGGCGGCGCTGCGGGTACCTGGAACGACTTTCTGATCTCGAGGATCGTTCTCTCTGTTACCGGGCCGAACAGGCGCTGCGCAGTGAAGGGGTTAGTTGGGAGAATGTCGATGAGTGGGCCGGTCGTATGCTCTGCCGCTATCTGAGCTGAAAACTGTGCCGTTGCGCAGTCTCCATATGCAGTCTTGAGAAAAAAAACAAAAGAATGAAAAAAAAGAAAAAAAGGTGTTGACGGTTGAGCGGCGATTGTTTATAAACCGCATCCGCTGCAGGGAACAACGCAAAACGGTTCGCTCGCGGCGCTGAAAAAAAGAAAAAAACTTATTGACAGGCACGGCGGTTTTGGTTAGTCTCCGCGGCTGTCGCTTCGCTGAAGGCGGGGCAAAAAAGCTGGTCTTTGAAAACTAAATAGCAGACGTTTTAAAGAGCTTGTAAGGGTTCAAGTCAAATTGAACAAAACTAGGATTTAAAAAACTTCAGATATTCAACTGGAGAGTTTGATCCTGGCTCAGAACGAACGCTGGCGGCGTGCCTAACACATGCAAGTCGAACGCGAAAGGGACTTCGGTCCTGAGTAAAGTGGCGCACGGGTGAGTAACACGTGGATAACCTACCCTATGATCCGGGATAACATTCCGAAAGGAATGCTAATACCGGATAAGCCCCCGAAGACTTTGGTTTTTGAGGGAAAAGATTTATTGTCATAGGATGGGTCCGCGGTCCATTAGCTAGTTGGTGGGGTAATGGCCTACCAAGGCTGCGATGGATAGCTGGTCTGAGAGGATGATCAGCCACACTGGAACTGAGACACGGTCCAGACTCCTACGGGAGGCAGCAGTGGGGAATTTTGCGCAATGGGGGAAACCCTGACGCAGCAACGCCGCGTGAAGGATGAAGGCCTTTGGGTCGTAAACTTCTGTCAGAGGGGAAGAAATACTCGTAAGAGAGCTGACGGTACCCTCAAAGGAAGCACCGGCTAACTCCGTGCCAGCAGCCGCGGTAATACGGAGGGTGCAAGCGTTGTTCGGAATTATTGGGCGTAAAGCGCATGTAGGCGGACTGTTAAGTCTGGTGTGAAAGCCCGGGGCTCAACCCCGGAAGTGCATTGGATACTGGCAGTCTTGAGTATGGGAGAGGAAAGTGGAATTCCGAGTGTAGGAGTGAAATCCGTAGATATTCGGAGGAACACCAGTGGCGAAGGCGGCTTTCTGGACCAATACTGACGCTGAGATGCGAAAGCGTGGGTAGCAAACAGGATTAGATACCCTGGTAGTCCACGCCGTAAACGATGGGCACTAGGTGTTGCGGGTAACCACTCCTGCAGTGCCGTAGCTAACGCATTAAGTGCCCCGCCTGGGGAGTACGGCCGCAAGGCTAAAACTCAAAGGAATTGACGGGGGCCCGCACAAGCGGTGGAGCATGTGGTTTAATTCGACGCAACGCGAAGAACCTTACCTGGGCTTGACATCCCGATCATAGATTATGGAAACATAGTCGTCAGTTCGGCTGGATCGGTGACAGGTGCTGCATGGCTGTCGTCAGCTCGTGTCGTGAGATGTTGGGTTAAGTCCCGCAACGAGCGCAACCCTTGTCCTTAGTTGCCATCATTCAGTTGGGCACTCTAGGGAGACTGCCGGTGTTAAACCGGAGGAAGGTGGGGATGACGTCAAGTCCTCATGGCCCTTATGTCCAGGGCTACACACGTGCTACAATGGCCGGTACAAAGGGCAGCGATACCGCGAGGTGGAGCTAATCCCAAAAAGCCGGTCTCAGTTCGGATTGGAGTCTGCAACTCGACTCCATGAAGTTGGAATCGCTAGTAATCGCGTATCAGCATGACGCGGTGAATACGTTCCCGGGCCTTGTACACACCGCCCGTCACACCACGGGAGTCTATTGTACCGGAAACCGGTGGGCTAACCCTTCGGGGAGGCAGCCGTTTATGGTATGATCGGTAACTGGGGTGAAGTCGTAACAAGGTATCCGTACCGGAAGGTGCGGATGGATCACCTCCTTTCTAAGGAGCTCATCCACTCGAAAGAGTGAGATAGACGCTTACTTAAAAGCAAACTTACAAGTTCTAACTCTGCTATTTAGTTTTGAGAGACTAGGCCTCTTTATCAAGAAGAGGTTTTGTGTTCTTTGACATCGAATTTGCACAGATACTGTGTGGAAGTGGGCTAGTAGCTCAGCTGGCTAGAGCACACGACTGATAATCGTGAGGTCGGAGGTTCAAGTCCTCCCTGGCCCACCAGATTATTATGGGGGTGTAGCTCAGTTGGGAGAGCGCCTGCCTTGCAAGCAGGAGGTCATCGGTTCGATCCCGTTCACCTCCACCATATCTGTAGAGAATTATTCGATCTTTGACAATTGCATACGACATACTAGATTTAGAAAATCATAGATATAAGTTGTGATGACTTATGTTTATGTCAAGCAAAGCGATAACAAGTAAAGGCTAAGCATAAACTTAGTAAAAGACTATTTATGGTCAAGCTACTAAGGGCGTACGGTGGATGCCTTGGTATCGAGAGGCGATGAAGGACGTGGTAAGCTGCGAAAAGCTTCGGGGAGCCGCTAAACAGGCCTTGATCCGGAGATATCCGAATGGGGAAACCCGGCGGGGATCATACCCCGTCATCATAGACTGAATACATAGGTCTATGAGGCGAACGCAGGGAACTGAAACATCTAAGTACCTGCAGGAGAAGAAATCAATTGAGATTCCGTCAGTAGCGGCGAGCGAACGCGGACTAGCCCAAACCGAAACGACTACGGTTGTTTCGGGGTTGTGGGGCCCCGACGTGGGATTGGTGATTGGTAATAGAAGGCTCTGGAAAGTGCCGCCATAGTGGGTGATAGCCCCGTATATGAAACCAAGATCCACCCTAGGGTGTCCCCGAGTACCACGGAACACGTGTAATTCTGTGGGAATCCGGGAGGACCATCTTCCAAGGCTAAATACTCCTCGATAACCGATAGCGAATAGTACCGTGAGGGAAAGGTGAAAAGAACTCCGATGAGGAGAGTGAAATAGACCCTGAAACCGTATGCCTACAAGCAGTCGGAGCACCATGTATATCAGGTGTGACGGCGTGCCTTTTGCATAATGAGTCAGCGAGTTACGCTCAGCAGCGAGGTTAAGCCGTTAGGTGGAGCCGTAGCGAAAGCGAGTCTGAATAGGGCGCCATAGTTGCTGGGAGTAGACCCGAAACCGAGTGATCTATCCATGGGCAGGGTGAAGCGACGGTAACACGTCGTGGAGGCCCGAACCCACTTAGGTTGAAAACTGAGGGGATGACCTGTGGATAGGAGTGAAAGGCTAATCAAACTCGGAGATAGCTGGTTCTCCCCGAAATATATTTAGGTATAGCCTCGTATGAATCGTCCCGGAGGTAGAGCACTGAATGGGCTAGGGCCCTCACCAGGGTACCAAACCTAACCAAACTCCGAATGCCGGGAACGTCTGTACGGGAGTCAGACTGCGGGTGATAAGGTCCGTAGTCAAAAGGGAAACAACCCAGATCGCCAGCTAAGGTCCCTAAATCTGTGCTAAGTGGTAAAGGTTGTGGGAATGCATAAACAACCAGGAGGTTGGCTTAGAAGCAGCCACCCTTTAAAGAAAGCGTAATAGCTCACTGGTCGAGTGGGCCTGCGCCTAAAATGTAACGGGGCTCAAGCACAGTACCGAAGCTGCGGATTTATCTTAATAGATAAGTGGTAGGGGAGCATTGTAGCAACCGCAGAAGGTCGACCGTGAGGACGGCTGGAGGAACTACAAGAGCTTATGCTGACATGAGTAGCGAAAATGTGGGTGAGAAACCCACACACCGTAAGCCCAAGGTTTCCTTTGTAAAGGTAATCTGCGAAGGGTTAGTCGGCCCCTAAGGCGAGGACGAAAGTCGTAGTCGATGGGAAACAGGTTAATATTCCTGTACCTCTTATAATTGCGATGGGGGGACGGAGAAGGGTAGGTCAGCCAGGTGTTGGACGTCCTGGTTTAAGCGAGTAGGCGGGGAGAGTAGGCAAATCCGCTTTCCTATTAACGCTGAGACGTGATGACGAGAGCTTAAAGCTCGCAAAGTGATTGATCCCATGCTTCCAAGAAAAGCCTCTAAGCTTCAGATTATAAGAGACCGTACCGTAAACCGACTCAGGTGGGCGGGCAGAATATGCCAAGGTGATTGAGATAACTCTGGTTAAGGAACTCGGCAAAATAACACCGTAACTTCGGGAGAAGGTGTGCCTCCATTAGGTGATGCGATTCGCACGCGGAGCCGAAGGGGGTCGCAGAGAAATGGCGGTAGCGACTGTTTACTAAAAACACAGCACTCTGCAAACTCGTAAGAGGACGTATAGGGTGTGACGCCTGCCCGGTGCCGGAAGGTTAAGGGGATGTGTTAGCGCAAGCGAAGCATTGAACCGAAGCCCCGGTAAACGGCGGCCGTAACTATAACGGTCCTAAGGTAGCGAAATTCCTTGTCGGGTAAGTTCCGACCTGCACGAATGGCGTAACGACTTCCGCACTGTCTCAACCAGGGACTCAGCGAAATTGAATTCTCGGTGAAGATGCCGAGTACCCGCGGCAAGACGGAAAGACCCCGTGAACCTTTACTATAGCTTGGCAGTGATATTCGGGACAGCATGTGTAGGATAGGTGGGAGACTTTGAAGCTGGCACGCCAGTGTCGGTGGAGTCGCCCTTGAAATACCACCCTTGTTCTTCTGGATATCTAACCTAGGCCCGTGATCCGGGTCGGGGACACTGCCTGGTGGGTAGTTTGACTGGGGCGGTCGCCTCCCAAATTGTAACGGAGGCGCGCGAAGGTTCCCTCAGGCTGATTGGAAACCAGCCGAAGAGTGCAAAGGCATAAGGGAGCTTGACTGCAAGACATACAAGTCGAGCAGGTGCGAAAGCAGGTCTTAGTGATCCGGTGGTTCTGTATGGAAGGGCCATCGCTCAACGGATAAAAGGTACTCCGGGGATAACAGGCTTATCTCCCCCAAGAGTTCACATCGACGGGGAGGTTTGGCACCTCGATGTCGGCTCATCACATCCTGGGGCTGAAGTCGGTCCCAAGGGTTTGGCTGTTCGCCAATTAAAGTGGTACGCGAGCTGGGTTTAAAACGTCGTGAGACAGTTTGGTCCCTATCTGCCGTGGGCGTAGGAGATTTGAGAGGATCTGTTCCTAGTACGAGAGGACCGGAATGGACGAACCACTAGTGTTCCTGTTGTCACGCCAGTGGCATCGCAGGGTAGCTATGTTCGGAAAGGATAACCGCTGAAAGCATCTAAGCGGGAAGCCCACCTCAAGACGAGATCTCCCTGGGGCTTAGCCCCCTAAAGGTCCGTTGGAGACGACAACGTTGATAGGCCGGGTGTGTAAGCACAGTAATGTGTTCAGCTGACCGGTACTAATTGACCGTGAGGCTTGACCATAAAAAGTTTTTTAATAGGGAAGGGGGAGCAAAAGCTCCCCCGCTCCCCCTTGAAAGTTATCGACAAAAAGACAATATCTAGTATATAAGTCGTACGCGATTGAAAACCGATTTAAGGTTTTCGGTGGCTATAGCGTAGGGGTCACACCTGTTCTCATCCCGAACACAGAAGTTAAGTCCTACCGCGCCGATGATACTGCATGGGAGACTATGTGGGAAAGTAGGTCGCCGCCGAAATTATTTGAAAGCCCCCTGATTCATTCGAGTCAGGGGGCTTTTTTTCGTTTCTACTCACCATTCTAAATTTCCATCCATGCTCCGGATCTTTAATCCTGGGTCTTCTTTGTTACCAGTTGACAATTTCGTCTCCTGAAATCATAGCTGTAACTTTGTACGATCTTCATTAGCAGTAAGAGGTTTTGCTGGCGAGGGAACCCAAACCACAGATTCGCGCTATACTTGATACCAGGTCAGCAGGGAGGCAGAAACTATGATCATTCTGGCTCATGACGGTTCTCTCTATGGCGACTGGATCGCCTGTTACGCGCTAAATTTTGCTGCGGTGGAAGATGACCGGAAACTGATGGCCCTCCACGTTCTGGACGGGACCGTCAGTCAGGAGGTTGTTGAGGCCAAGTTTATCCGGCTCGCGGAGCTGTGTCAGACACGGGAACTCGACTTTTCCAGCCATTTACTCCCTTCCGAGAGGGATGCTTATCGCAGTCTGCGTCATGGCATTCCCCACAATGACGATAATCTGCTCGTTTGCGGCACACGCAGCAAGGCAAAAAAGCGTTCGTTACTTCAGGGGACGATTGCCGAACGGTTGTTACGCACCCATCAGTGCCCGGTGCTGGCGCTGCGGGTTGTCCAGCCAGGGCTGCTCGGCTCCCCGGAAGACCTGCTGCTCCCCCTGGCCGGTCATGCCACCGGCATCTTCAGGATCGAGCCGATTGTCAAACGCCTGATCCCACGTCTGCACCGTCTGCATCTGTTTCGCGCTCTGCAGGTGCACCATCTCCGCCATCGCTATCTAAGCCCGTCTCGTGAGCGTCGCCTGTTGCTTGCCGGACAGAAGTATCTGGAACAGATCGGCGCGCAGTTGATCGAAAGTTATCCGGATCAATTCAGTCTGGATCGCCAGGTGATGATTGCCGACGACTGGTCGAATGCTGTGCTGACCCAGGCGAGTCGCCTGAAAACCCAGCTTATTCTGCTCGGTGTCAGTGAACGCAGTTTGGCGCACAAACTCTTTTACGGCGCAGGTATCGAAAAAGTCCTGCGCGAAACACCCTGCGATATCGGGATCTATCGCGCGCCATGAATACTCAGGAGCAAATACAGCATCTGTCCCCGCAGCGGGTCTTGGTTGCCCTGCACAGCAGCGCTCAGGGCTTAACTGATGCGCAAGCTGCGGATCGGCTCAAGGAGCTTGGTGCAAACAGCGTCGAGGTTCGCGATCCCTGGCGTTTGGCGCGCAGCTTGGTCCGTCAGCTGACCAACTTTTTTACACTGCTGTTGTTTGTTTCCGCAGCGATCTGTTTTGTCGCTGAACGGCTGCAGCCCGGCGAGAACATGGCCATTCTCGGCTGGGCCCTGGCCGGGGTGGCCCTACTCAACGCGTTGTTCAGTTTTATCCAGGAGTACCGGGCCGAAAAGGCGATGGAGGCTTTGCGCAATTTTCTGCCGCCGATGGTCCAGGTCCTGCGTGGTGGCCAGGCCCGCGAACTGCTGGCAGAAGAACTGGTTCCCGGCGATCTGCTGCTCCTGCAGGAGGGGGATCGTATTCCGGCCGATGCGCGTCTTATCGAGGCGGAGAGTTTGCTGGTCAACAACGCTCCCTTGACTGGAGAATCCCAGCCTGTTGCCATCAGTGCCGATGCCTGCCAGTGTCGGCTGGTTGAAAGCAGTAATGTTGTCTTTGCCGGTTGTCTGGTTCTGCGCGGGACCGGAAAAGCGGTGGTTTTCGCCACCGGCCTGCGTACTGAGTTCGGCAAGTTGGCCCATCTTTCACAGGCGATCCGCCGGGCTCCTTCGCCTTTGGAACGGCAGACCGCCTATATGGTTCGTCTGTTGACCATCATCGCCGTCAGCCTCGGTTTTGCATTCTTCCTTTACGGTTTTTTCAGCGGCCGTTCACTGTGGGTCAACCTGGTCTTTATGATGGGGATCATCGTGGCCAACGTACCGGAAGGGCTGTTGCCGACCTTTACTCTGGCGTTGGCCATGGGCAGTCTGCGCATGGCGCGCAAGAATGTCCTGGTCACCAGCCTCAACGCGGTTGAAGGGCTCGGTGCCGTTCAGGTGATCTGTACCGACAAAACGGGAACCCTGACCCTGAACCAGCTGGCGGTAAGCAGGCTGACGACGCCACTTAGTTCTGCCGACAGTACGTCCACTGAATTTCGCAGCAGGCTTCTTCAGGTTGCGTTGCTCAGCTCCGATCTGCAGCCTACGGATGCTGGCTTCAGCGGCGATCCCCTTGATGTTGCCATCGCTGAGAGTTGGCAAGAGCAAGCCTCAAGTCGTCAGTCCGACTTCAGTTCCCCTCAGCATTTTTTCCCCTTTGACAGTAATCTAAAGAGGGCCGCCGGCATCGGTACCATCGATAACGAACGGTTGTTTGTTGTAAAAGGCGCCTGGGAAGTGCTCAGGCCCCTGGTCAGTGAGATTTTTTATTCGGAAACGAAGCGTTGTCCGGCTTCTGGCAGCGAGCTGGAACGGGTGGATGCCACGCTCAGTGAGTTAGCCGGCAGTGGACTGAGGGTTGTAGCGGTGGCGTCGCGGCGTATCGATCAGACGGAGCCTGGCGATCAAATGCAGCAGCAGCTGGAGAAGAATCTTACGCTTGAAGGCTTTATTGCTATTGCCGATCCGATCCGCAGCGAAGTCCCCCCAGCCATCGAGAGCTGCCATAGTGCCGGTATCGAAGTGATCCTGATTACCGGCGATCATCCCGATACTGCCATCTGTGTCGCCAGGGAATGTGGAATCCTGGGTGAAACCGGCGAGTCCGATCTGGTCATGACCGGTGATGTGCTGGACAGGGCGAGCGAGTCTGAGGTGGAGCAGGCCTTGGAGCGGGGCGTACGCATCTTTGCAAGGACCAGCCCGGATCAAAAGATGAAGATTGTCATGGGGCTGAAAAATCTCGGTCGGGTCGTCGCCATGACCGGGGACGGAGTGAATGATGCTCCGGCGCTCAAAGCTGCCGATGTCGGTATCGCCATGGGAAAGGGGGGAACCGATGTCGCCAGAGCGGCGGCGCAGATCATACTGATCGATGACAATTTTGCCTCGATCGTGGCCGGGATCGAAGAGGGGCGGACGGTGTTTCTGAATATCCGCAAGTTCACCAATTATGTGCTGGTCAGCAACGGGCCGGAGATCCTGCCTTATCTGCTCTATATCCTGTTACCGGTCCCCCTGGCCTTGACGGTGATTCAGATTCTTTCCATCGACCTGGGCACGGACATCATACCCTCCATGGCCCTCGGCCAGGAGCCGCCCGATCCGGAAGCGATGCAACGACCACCGCGCAGCCGGGAATTTCATCTGCTCAGCCGGGGGCTGGTTCTGCACAGCTACCTGTTTCTCGGCCTACTCGAAGCGCTCTGGTCGCTCGGGCTGTTTTTCTACGTGCTGATCGACGGTGGCTGGCAGTACGGCGCAGCGCTGTCAGCCAATGATCCGCTCTACCGCTCGGCAACCGGGATCGCCCTGGCGACAATTCTGCTGATGCAGATCGGCAACCTGATCGGCCGCCGCTTCCGGACCCGTTCGGGGCTCGATCGGGGACTGTTGGCCAATCGCCTGTTGCTGCTCGGTATTCTGATTCAGATCGCCTTCTCCTGGGGGTTGCTCTATTTTCCGCCGCTTCAGAAGATCCTCGGCACCGCGCCTGTGGCCTGGCCGGTTTATCTGCTCGCCTGGCTGGGGATCCCACTGATTTTCGGCGCCGATTATCTGCGGAAACAGTTCTGGCTTCCGGATTGATGGTTGTTGATAAGGCTTGTTATCAAAACTCCGCATGCGGAGTTTTTCCGGTTCTGCCCATTAGATGAGCGCAGCTCATCGTGGGGCGCGTGGTCAGTTGCTGATGTGAAGATACGAAGAGAGTAAGGCCAATTTTCGTCAGCTTTAAAAGGGCGTTTTTGCTTCCTTTTGGAGCCCTGGCCAAAAGGAAGGCGGCGTTCGGGGCCGCGACCCCGAGGTTTAGATTTTAGACTGTTTGAAAAAACATAAAGTCAAAGTCGCCGGTTCTCGCACCGGCTGGCGACCTACTTTTTCCAGCGTTGAAAAAGTAGGCAAAAAAACTTTTTTAATACTGACGTAAGCCGTTCATCTCACCCTCAACCGTCCATGCCAGTCAACCGGAAGGCGCCCAACGATGAGCTGCGCTCATCTAACGGGCAGAAGCGAATTATGCTGACTTTGTCAGCAACAACAAAAAGTGCCCACCTGATACCAGGTGGGCACTTTTGCTGTTGCTATGTTGCTACTTTATATCAAGCCGCCTTGGTGGCAGCGAATTTAGCTTTATAGTCGTGAAGAATCTCACGAACCAGCGCCTCATCGACACAGATCTGCCAGTCGCCATCCGGGTTTAAGCACTTGCCCAGTTTTTCAAGGACAACATACTTGACCCCTTTGACTGTCTTCTTGTTGTCGGCCAGGATGGTCGCCATGATCTGATCAACGCTGATATCCTCCGGAATGGCCAGATCCAGCCCGAGCTTGTCACCGAAATACCTGTAGTGCATCGCCACCTCTTCATCATTGAGATAGCCCAGTCGCCGGGAGATCTCAGCCGCAATACACATCCCCTTGGCTACCGCGATGCCGTGAGCGATCTTGCCGCCGGAGAAGAACTCCATGGCATGACCGAAGGTGTGACCATACTCCAGGGTCATACCGAAGGCTTTCTCAGAGGTATCCTGAGCCAGGATCTCCAACTTCGACTGGATAATGGTGTAAGCCAGCTCGGTCAGCTGCTTCGGATCCAGGTTGTCGACATCGATCTCCAGGAAGCTGTCGTAGAAGTTCAAAAGCTCAGCATCGTTGATCAGGCAGTTCTTGATCCCTTCCGCAATCGCTGACTTACGACCGACAACACTCTCGGTGGCCAGGTACTTGGTATCACCGAAGATGAAGATCGGCGCGTAGTACATGCCGTACTGGTTCTTCCCCTGCTTGCCGTTGACCGCCTGCTTGTTGCTCAGGCAGCTGTCGGTCACGCCCATGAAGGTGGTCGGCATCTCGATGTAACGGATCCCGCGGTAGACCAGACCCGCAGCCAGGCCGACAATGTTGGTCAGGCAGCCGCCACCGAAACCGATGACGATCGAGCCCTTGGTCACGGTCTTGGCAACCAGTTCCTCACACAAGCCTTCCAGCGTGGTAAACGACTTGTCCTTCTCCGAGTCCTTGATGACGATCACGTCATGCTTGATGTTGTTCGCAGCAAAGATCGCCGAGATCTCCGGAACGTAAAGATCGTTCAGAACCTGGTTGGTGACGAAGAAGACCTTGTCGAAGGAGGTCTGGTTGATCAGGGTCGCCAGCTGGTCGATGATATCGTGGCCGAAGTAGTAGGTCGGATCAGGAACCAGGTTGGTTTTGAAATCGATCATCTTTTTGGTTTCGAATTGATACATATGCGTACCTCCTTGTGCGTGACTGTTAGCGCAACGAGCGTAGAAAGCGAAAGCGGCAGTGCTCAGTTGCGTACTTTGTGTTTCGGATAAAGCAACACTTGTGCTGTAAGTGAAATATAGGCAAGAGCTAATTTTGAGTCAAGGAAAAAAATGACGTTTACTTGATAAAAAAGATGGTGGTTCAAAAGAGTTGAATATTTTCAGGGGTTATGGATTTTCCGATGAAGCAAAAAAAGATTGCAGAGAGGTAAGTTGCTGAGAATTAACGGGTTTACTGTTATCTCGCTAACCCATCACCGGACAATGTTGAGTAAGCTTGGTAACAATCTGCGATCAGTGATGATCCTATGAGAAGAACGTCGAAGGGGGGCAGTGCGGGATACGGAGCCTGTATCTGCCGAGGGATAAAAGTTTCAATTGCTTAACACATCTTTACAGATGATTTCAGTAAAATGGAGTAATCTTTTGAAGTTGTCAGTGTAGTCACGAACGTGCAGGAATCAGCCGAAGATGACAAGGACGTAACATGGAAAACGGCACAGTCAAAAAGAAGAAAAGCAGCAGCTATCTACTGATTATTCTGGTCCTGGTTATTGTCATAGCCGGTGCAGGATATTTCATCAAGACCAGGGTTATGGCCAAAGACTCAGCTGGAGAGTCTCAGCAGAGTGCAGCAGTTACGCTCGGTTCGATTGAAAACGTGGTGACAGCGACCGGAACCCTGGAGCCGGGCGATTATGTTGATGTCGGCGCCCAGGTATCGGGTCAGTTGACCAAAATCTATTTTGATGTCGGCGAATCGGTTAAAAAGGGGGATCTGCTCGCCGAGATCGATCCGACCCTGTTCAAGGCGGATGTCGATTCAACCCGCGCCCAGCTCAACTATCAGAAGGCGGAATATAAGGACTTAAGTGCCAAGCTGACGCTGGCGGAATACCAGGCCAAGCGTCAGCGCAGCATGTACGCCGACGGGGCGACAAGCGAGGAAAACCTGAAAACGGCCGAAACCGACCTGCTCTCGGCCGAGGCACAGCTGGAGATGCTCAAAGCCCAGATCGAGCAGACCGAATCGGAGCTGGTCTCCGCCAGGACCAAGTTGAACTATGCAAGGATCTATGCACCAATGGATGGCACCGTGGTGTCGGTCAGCGCCCGTCAGGGGCAGACCCTCAACGCCAACCAGTCGACCCCGACCATTCTGCAGATTGCTGATCTGTCGGTCATGACCGTAAACACGGAGGTTTCCGAGGCCGATGTCAGCAAGCTCAAAGCCGGTATGGATGCCTACTTCACCACCTTGGGCAGTCAGACGCAGCGCTGGTATGGCAAGGTTCAGCTGATCGAGCCGACGCCGACGGTTGAAAACAATGTCGTCCTCTACAACGCCAAGTTCGATGTCGATAACAACAGCGGGGCACTGCTGCCGCAGATGACGGCTCAGGTCTCCTTTGTCGTCGCCTCGGCAGAGAATGCCCTGATCGTGCCGGCCAGCGCGGTAAATTTCATGACCCGCCCTGGCGGCGCTAATCGCTCACAGGGGGCGGTAGGCGGCAGAGGAGGCGGCCGCCCCGGCGAGGTTCAGGTCATGCTTGCTGACAGAACAACGGAAACCCGTCAGGTCAGGACCGGTATCAGCAATCGCATCCAGATCCAGATTCTGTCCGGGCTCCAGGAGGGGGAACAGGTTATCCTCACTGCGATGAGAAGCACAGGCGCCGGTGCGAACAGCAATTCCGGTCCTCCCTTTGGCGGTATGCCGCGGATGCACTGAGGCCGGCTATGCAACCACTTATTGAGTTACGTAACATTTCGCGGGTCTATCGCAGTGGCGAGATCAATGTCATGGCCCTTGACGGGATCGATCTGACCATCTATCCGGGCGAGTTTATCGCTATCATGGGAACCTCAGGGTCGGGCAAGACGACCCTGATGAATATCCTCGGCTGCCTGGACAAGCCGACCGCCGGCAGTTACCTGTTCTTGGGACGCGATGTCTCCGGGTTTGACAGTGATGAACTGGCCCGCCTGCGCCGTGAGGAGTTCGGTTTTATCTTTCAGAGCTACAACCTGATCCGCACCGCCAGCGCCCTGGAAAACGTCGAAGTGCCGTCGGTGTATGCCGGGGTTCCGGCAGCTGAGCGCCATGCCCGGGCGCTGCAGCTACTCAATGACTTTGGTCTCGGCAACCGTTGCGGCCACCGCCCCAATCAGCTTTCCGGTGGGCAGCAACAGCGGGTTTCGGCGGCCCGGGCGCTGATGAATGGCGGACGACTGATCCTTGCCGACGAACCGACCGGTGCCCTTGACAGTCGCAGCGGTGAAGAGCTGATGGCAATTCTCAAGGAGTTATCAAGCAAAGGGCATACGATTATTCTGATTACCCATGAGCGCGAGGTGGCTGAATATGCCGACCGGATCATCGAGATCAGGGATGGTCATATCACCGCCGATCCGGGTAGCCAGAAATGGCGCGAGGGGGAACTGGAAGGCAGCTTTATCGGCAGCGCGGATGAATCCTATCTGGGGGAGCTGGGGGAAGCAGGCAAGACTGCATATCGGGCGCTGCGCAGTAATATCTTCCGCACCATTCTGACCCTGCTGGGAATTGTCATCGGGGTTGCCTCGGTCATTTCCATGCTGGCCATCGGCGACGGCGCCAAGCAGGCGGTTGTCGACCGGATCAGCGCCATGGGTAGCAACCTGGTCAATATTCGCCCCGGTGCCCCGAACATGCGTGGTCGGTCTGATGTCGCGACCCTGGTGCCGGCCGATGTGACGGCGATAAATGAGCTGGATAACGTCATCGCCGCGGTCCCGGAACAGGAGAGCAGTGTCACCGTCCGTTACAGCGGTTCCGACAAGCGCACTTCGATGAACAGTACCTCGCATGCTTATCTCACCGCCCGTCAGCTGAAGATGGCCTCCGGAGTTTTTTTCACTGAGGATGATGAACGCAGTTACGCGACTGTTGCGGTGCTGGGGAAAACCGTTGTTGAGGCCCTGTTTCCCTTTGAGGACCCGATCGGCAAGCTGATCCTGGTCAACAATATCCCATTTCAGGTGATCGGCGTGGTCAAGTCGCTCGGTGCCGGGTTCGGCGGCCGCGACCAGGACGATATCCTTTTTGTCCCCTATTCGACCGGTAGCCTGCGTATCAGCGGGCAGAACTACCTGCGTAACGTCACCGTCGCCGTCGAGAACACCGATATTATCAATGACACCCAGGAAGCGATCCGCAGCCTGCTGATTCAGCGCCATGGGGTTGAGGATTTTCAGATCCGCAATATGACCTCGATTATCGAGAGCGTCTCCGAAACCCAGAATACCATGACCATCCTGCTCGGTTCGATCGCTGCCATCTCCCTGCTGGTCGGTGGCATCGGGGTTATGAACATTATGCTCGTCAGCGTCACCGAGCGGACCCGGGAGATCGGTATCCGCATGGCAGCTGGTGCGAGGATGCGCAACATCATGCAGCAGTTTCTGATTGAAGCGCTGGTTGTCTCGGCGCTGGGCGGGGTGATCGGGGTCATCGGCGGGCTCGGCGTTGCCACCCTGCTGCAGATGTACGGAACACCGATCAAGTTCGCCGTACTGCCGGTCGTCGGTGCCTTTGCCTGCTCCTTTGCGACCGGGTTGATCTTTGGCTACCTGCCGGCCCGCAAGGCTGCTCGGCTCGACCCGGTCGCGGCACTGGCATCGGAATAAGGAAGAATGAAGATGAACAGATATATCCGACTATCTCTACTTGCTGTTGTTCTGCTGCTAAGTGGTTGTGCCGCTGCGACAGCGCCGCTTGAACCTCTTGAG
Source organism: Geopsychrobacteraceae bacterium (assembly GCA_963676795.2). Taxonomy (GTDB): domain Bacteria; phylum Desulfobacterota; class Desulfuromonadia; order Desulfuromonadales; family Geopsychrobacteraceae. The sequence continues at coordinate 484,135 of CAXXTB010000001.1, forward strand.
AATCTGCCGCAGCAGTGGCAGCAGGCAGAACCGCAGAGCGCTGCAGCAATCGATCCCGAGTGGTGGCGGCAGTTCGGCTCCAACGAGCTGGAAGGTCTGATCGAACAGGCGCTGGCCAACAGCCCCGATCTGGCAGCAACGGCTGAAAGCGTGATTCAGGCCGGGTTGGTGCTGCGCAACAGCGGTGCGACGCTGCTGCCGAGCGTCTCGGCAAGCGGGGCAAGTTCATGGGGGAGGAGCTACGATCATGGCGCAGAGGTTTGGAATGATCCCAGTCGTTCGAGCTCAGTGGGGCTCAAGGTCTCTTACGAGGTCGATCTGTGGGGCAAGCTGGCGGCGCAGCGGCAGAGCTCAGCTGCTAGCTATGACGCTGTGCGCTTCGATTTCGATGCCGCCCGCCTGACCCTGGTGTCCAGTGTTGCCCAGAACTACTTCGAGTACCTCTGCCTCAACGAACGACTTGTCTATGCGCGTAATAATCTGGAGATCGCTGAAGGGATTCTCAGGATCGTCGAGTCGCGCTGGCGGAACGGCGAAGTCACCGAGCTCGATGTGGTCCAGCAGCGGACAACGGTCACATCTCAACAGTCAAGCGTCCTCAGCCTCGAAGTGCAGATTCGGCAGACCAGAAACGCACTGGCCGTGCTGACCGGTTCCTTCCCCCAGGATTTTGCGGTTGCCGCCTCCGGTTTTTCCAATCTGCTTACACCCAGCATTACCACCGGTGTGCCATCGGAGCTTCTGCTGCGCCGGCCTGATCTTGCCGCCGCCGAAGCTGATCTGATCGCCGCTGACGCCGACATCAGGGCTGCGCGGGCCGAACTCTTTCCGTCATTCAGCCTTTCGGCGTCGGCCTCCATGGGTTCTGCCGTACTTCTGTCGCTGACCGATCCGACCAGCAGTCTCTCTCTGGCAGGTTCGCTGGCCCAGACCCTGTTTGACGGCGGCAGCAGAAGGAACCAGATCAAGATCTCCGAATCGAAGCAGCGTGCTCTGATCGAAAACTATCGCCAGGCGGTACTGACCGCGTTCCAGGAGGTCGAAGATGCGCTGCTGGCGGAGAGCTTTGCCGTCAAACAGGCAGAGTTGCAGGAGCAGACCGTCGCCAGTGCCCGCCGGACCCTGGAGTTGTCACAGGTTCAGTACAAAAACGGCGTTGCAGATCTGAACACGGTCTTAACTGCCCAGCAGAGCAAAAATCAGGCGGATGACGAACTGCTGCAACTGCGCCTTGAGCGTTTGACCAACCTGGTTACCCTCTACAAGGTGCTGGGTGGCGGTTGGGAACGTCAGCAGGCTGCTACCGGCCCGGATCACAAATAAACAGCTGCTAAAATGAAAACCATTATCAAAAAGCGCGGTATCTGTGATTCAAATCACGGACATTTCTTCCCGGATCCTCCATCTTTACGACGGACATTGTTCAGAGCTCGTTGATGGGCCTATGCGGCAACCTGTGAGTCTCTGTTCAACATTAATAGACTGTACAGGAGAGGTGAAATGCGAAGCGGATTGACAAAACCGGGCGGGTGTGGATGTGGCGGCGGTGGCTGCCAAAGCGGCGGCTGCGGCAATTGCAGTTGCGGCAAATAAATAATTGACTGAAAATGCGAAGAGAGAAGAGGAGTTGACCCGCCAGGTCAGCTCCTCTTCTCTTTTGTTCCCTGACTTTTGGGGAAATTACAAGCTGAACCTCTGTTGGTAGGCAAATGGTTCCTGCGCTTTAACAGATACATGAAGGGAATCTGTGATGCTGTGATCTGCTCGCTGCTGACGACCTTGAGTTTGTAGCCGAGATTGAGGTTGGCGTAAAATACCTCCTGGTCAGGCAGGTTCCGTTGCCGAAAAACTGCCTGAGCAGGCGTTTGTCAAGAAAGGATAAGACTGCTATTGAAGCCCGGCAAGCAGGTTATCAGCCATCTGTTGCAGAAGGATGAAATAACTCTCTGGTCCGGCCTTGAGTGATGCGCCGAGAGGATCGAGGACGCCACTTTTGGCCTGGGTCTTTTCGATCAGGGTTTTGATCATACGGGGCTGAAATTGCGGTTCGGCGAAAACGCAGCGCGCCTTGAGGGTGACAATCTTGTCACGCAGCTCGGAGATTCTTTTGGCCCCCGGTTGCTGTTCTGGGCTGACGGTGATTGAGCCGATGGCCGTCAGTCTGTAGCTTTTTTCAAAATACTGATAAGCGTCATGGAAGACAATGAACGGAACTTGCCGAACCGGGGCCAGCTGCGCGTCTAATTTCGCATCGAGCTGCTCCAGACGCTGACGAAGCTGGTGGGCATTGTTCTGATACTGTAGCTGGTGGGCCGCGTCGATCCGGCTGAGGGTTTGTTCCACGGCAGAGACGATTTCAGTGGCCATTTTGGGTGACAACCAGAGATGCGGGTCCCGACGCAATTCTGCGTCGTGGTCGTGGTCGTGATCGGCATCAGCATCGGCATCAGGTCTGTGACTATGGGCATCCCAGCTGCCCCCCTCGCGCACGGCCAGCATGAGCCCCTGCAGCTCATCCATCAGCTCCAGGCTGTGGGCATTTCCGGACAGATTCGCGACCGGTTTGACGAGAAATGATTCCATGGTGTGGCCAACCCAGATAATCAGGTCGGCCTTCTGCAGCATCCGCGCATCCGAAGGCTTCAGTGCGTAGCTGTGCGGGGATTCTCCCCCTTCGAGCAGCAGGGCGGGCTCGCCTATCCCCTGCATGACCCCGGCGACCAGAGAGTGGATCGGTTTGATGCTGACCACGACCCTTGGCGCGGTGTCGGCGGCCAGGGCAGTTCCGGTCACCAGAAGGAGTAAAGATAGCAATACTGTTGTGACTTGCAGGGGGATACGCAACATATTCGGTCTCCTGTATTTATGGATGTTGATTTTTGTTTTAGGGATGTTATAACATAACTTTTGCGGCTCCTGTCAACATCCGCCATAGATCATCGGCAAACGGATTGAGGTCGTCCTTCTTCAGAAAGAGTTTTTTTTGAGTAAGCTGATGGGGAGGGCGAAATTCCGTTGTGCTTATGGCGGTTTCTGCCTCAGTCAGGGGATGGGATAATCTGGCGCCGGTCCGAGTCATTGGGCCGGCGCCAGGTGGTGTGTCAGTTCTGCGAAGGGCTAGTCTTTCTTGATCTTTTCTGACAGATAGTTCTGCAGGCCCATCTGGTCGATCTGATCCTGTTCGGCCTCGATCCAGTCAAGGTGCTCTTCTTCTTCCCTGAGAATCTGCTCAAGAATGATCTTTGTTCCGTGGTCGTTGAGTCTGGTGCAGAGTTCAACCGATTTGTTGTAGTTGTCGATGGCGACCTTCTCGGCCTGCCAGTCGACCTTGTGCATCTCGGCGATCTCCTTGCCGATGTGAATCTCTGCCAGATTCGAGACGATCGGGCGGCCGTCAAGGTAGAGGATCCGTTCAATCAGTTTCTCGGCATGCTTCATTTCGTCAATAGAACGTTTCTTCATGAGTGTATGCAGGTGACTGTAACCCCAGTCTTCTGCCATTTCGCAATGTAGAAAATACTGGTTGACGGCAGCAAGTTCCTCGGAGAGGAGTTCGTTCAGGGTGTCGATAATCTCCTGATGACCTTTCATATGCGGTTCCTCCTGGAAAAATGTGAGATTTCAGTTGCACTCTAAGCTGCAAGAGCGGAAGTTAATTATATCAGACAATTTCCAGTATGCCCTGATCGATCGCATCCCTGGTAACAGCAAAAAGAATGACGCAGCGAGGGCGGCCCGTGAAATAAGGGGAAGAAAAAATTGATCCGGTTATCCTGGCCGCAATGGGGGTATCATTGACGAGGCCAATGAAATCGCCGGATCCGCGGATTTGACGATCAGTGACAGCCTCAGTCGGTCGGTTGCGCTTGAGATTGGTTTGCTTGAGTCACCCTGACTTTTGTTTGCTCTAAGATAAGACGGTTGATGAAGTGTTATGGATAAAAAGACTGAAAACGATATCGAGAAAGAACTGCGTCAGCAGCAGAGATTTACCGTTGCCGGAGCCATCGGCAGGGCCGGAAAAGGGCTGATGAAGGGGGCCTCGCCGATCTCGCTTCAGGAGCAGGCGCGCAAGGTGCTGCAGGAATGGATCCAGCGCCATGTCCCCGATCCCTCAGGGGCCCTGAAAGAGATTCTCAGGCGCAGGGTCAAGGCAGTCCCGCTTCCGGACGACATCGATCCGCAAAGGCCCTATGCCGTTTTGGTTGAGCTGATCGAAAAGATCCTGGCCAGCGAATACCAGCTCAAGGAACTCGTCCGTCAGGTCGATATCCGCTGGGGAGAGCTCTACCAGGAGCGCCCCCGCTTTGAAAGGGAAGGGCAGGAGCCCGACCCGGATGATGAATATACCTTTGACTCGGTGCGGCGGATATTGAACCAGTTGCTGGAAAATTTGCGAGCGAGTTAAACCTCAGTCTGAGCTTTTCCCCATATCCTTCTGCATCGTTTTTCTCAGCTCGTGGGCAATCGGTCCCACATAGCCGCGGTTGATGGTGAAGCCGTCAACCTTGACCACCGGCATGATTTCCAGCGAGGTCGAGGTGATGAACACCTCATCGGCGAATTTGAGGTCCTGCAGCTTGAACTCACCGGCAATCACCCTCAGGTTCAACTGTTCTTCACACAGACGCATGACCGTGGCGCGGGTCACCCCTTCGAGCAGGCCGGTCGAGACGTCGGGGGTGAAGACCCAGTGCCCCTTGGTCCAGAAGATGTTGGACGAGGCCCCTTCGCAGATGTGATCCCGATTGTTGAGCATAATGACTTCGAAAGCGCCGGCTTGCCTGGCCTCTAACTTGCCGAGCAAACTGTTGAGGTTACTGATCGACTTGATCTTGGGACTGATCGCTTCCGGGGCGTTGCGCCGGGTCTGGGCCAGATGGAGTTCGATCCCCTTTTCGTAGTGTTCCTCGGCAAAGCCGCTGAACTGGCGGGCCATGATCAGGCAGGTCAGGTTGTCCGAGCTTTTGCGCACAAAGCCGATTTCTCCCGGCCCGCGGGTGATGGTGATGCGGAAGTAGGCGTCCGTCAGGCCGTTCTTCTCCTGCAGTTGATAGAGAATCTCTTCGAGTTGCTGCTGGCTGAATTTCAGCGGATAGTTGAGCGCCTGTGCCGACTGACGCAGACGCTGGAAGTGTAGCTCAAACTGATAAAGCCTGCCGTCATGGGAACGGAAGCTCTCAAAGATGCCGTCACCGTAGAGAAAACCCTGGTCATAGACCGAGACCGTGGCCTGGCTGCTGTCGATAAACTTACCGTTGAGATAGACATAGTTCATTCCCGGTCCTCCTGCCTGGTTGAGGTTTCTATAGGAATAATAACAGGCTCAATGCCATCAGCGCCATGCCGGCAACCAGGCCGATAATGGTCAGGTGGTGTTTGCCGAATTCTTCGGCCGATGGCAGCAGTTCGTCGATGGAGATGAAGACCATGATCCCGGCAACTGCGGCGAACAGGATACCGAAGATGGTTGGGGTGAAAAACGGCATCAGTAACAGGTACCCGACGATGGCGCCGATCGGTTCGGCGACGCCGGAAAGAAACGACAGGCCAAAGGCCCGTTTGCGGCTGCCGGTCGCATAGTAGATCGGGACTGAAACGGCGATCCCTTCCGGGATGTTGTGCAGGGCGACAGCCACCGCAATGGCCAGACCCAAATGCGGATCGGTCAGGGCAGCGGTGAAGGTGGCCAGTCCTTCCGGGAAGTTGTGGATGCCTATGGCCAGGGCGGTGAACAGCCCCATGCGGCGCAATTTGGCAAAATCGTGCGAGCTGTCGTGCGGCAGGTTCTTCAGTCCGACACCGATCTCTTCGATGGAATGAAGTTCGTGGGGATTTTCGTAATTGGGAACCAGCCAGTCGATCAGGGCGATAACCGCGATACCGCCGAAAAAGGCCAGCACCGTGACCCAGGTTCCCTGCACATCACCAAGTGAGGCCGTCAGTTCGCTGCGGGCTTTGGCGAAGATCTCAACAAAGGAGACATAGAGCATGACCCCGGCGGAGAAGCCGAGGGCGATCGACAGAAAGCGGGTGTTGGTCCGGCGGGTAAAAAATGCCATGGCACTGCCGATACCGGTGGAAAGACCGGCAAACAGGGTCAGCCCGAAGGCGTACATGACAGTATGTGAATCCATTGCAGTATTTCCTTTTAAGTGTGGTTAATGGAGCCGTCTCAAGGCGTAAAGATAGCATAGATTGCTATAAACATACGCCTATGGAATGTTGTTTAGCGAGAGGAAGGATATCAATTTTTTAAGACTGCAGGCTGACGGCCGTTGTTGAACTGCCCCTGGAAATAGGCGATCCGGTAGCTGACGGGAATCCCTTTTTCCGTTGCATAACGGGATTGATAGGTTTCGATGAATCGTTGCAGCTGTCTGCGCCCGCTGAAGCTTTTTGCGCCGCTAAAGGTCGCCCCGGTGGCTTTCTGCATCTGAAGAAAACTGATCACATCGGGAAAGTGGAGGCTCAGAGTTTCCGCCTGCATCGAAACAGTAAAGCGTTTGTCCCGGGACAGGATGGATAAGATGTCTTCCTCGCCCGGCAGGGGATAGGTGTGGCCGAAATCGCATGATTGGCATACTTCAGTCATTTCCGTGAAGGTTCCGCGGCAGAACAGGGAGAAGTAGAACTGCCCGCCCGGACGCAGGCAGTCGAGTAGCTGCGGTAAAGAATGCTGCGGATTTCTGAACCACTGCAGACTGGATGAGCTGACCAGCAGATCGACGCTCTGGTTGCGCAGTGGCAGCGCCTCGGCATCAGCCTGGATACGCAGGTCGGCGATGTGCGCTTGTAATTTCTGCAGCGGGGAGTAGGCGATATCAAGGGCAATCAACTGATCGGTCACGACCTGCTCGCGGAGCTTTTCGCTGAACAGTCCGTCGCCACAGCCGATTTCGAGGGTCAGGGGATAGTGATCAGGCGCTATCATCTGCACAAGACGTTCAGCGACCGTATTCTGAATGGTGGCTGCCTGGCGGTAGCTGAATACCGCCCGTTCGAAATGGCTTTTAATTGCAGTCATTGGCGATCAGACTCAGAAGCCGTGCTTCCGGGATCATATGTGAACTCTGGATTTCTTTCATCCGTACTGTCGGCAGGGCCGCCATGACTGCAGTGAATGCGGTCACGCTGACCACCTGATCCTCCGTACAGCGCACCAGTATCAGGTGGTCAGCGACAGGTAAGGGTGGGGTGACTACTGAGCTGGCAAGATAATCAAGGCCGGCGCTGAGATTGTTTCGTTGCTCTGGTGTCAGTTGTGGACAAGCGGCCTCATGGCCGCAAAGTTTCCAGAAATCACTGACCGTCGCTTCAGCTTCTTGCTGCAGGCGCAGTTTCATCCTTTTGACAACGCGGGGTGAAACAGAGTCGCTGAAGGCCAGGAACGGGGCGATAAGGAGGATGCGGGAAAATACCTGTTGTGCCTGCTCCAGGTGATTCAGCACCAGGTGGGCGCCGGTTGACCAGCCGACCAGGGTATCGCCCCCTGCAGCAATGGCCTCACGTACCTCAGCGCTGGTGTTGTGAAGAAATGGCGAGACAAAGCGGCTGCTGGCGGCAAGTTGCGGGTAGAGCTCGGGACAGCCAGCCCAGCCCGAAATAAAGGTTAGCCGCATAAGATCTCCAGCAGGGCGTGCTCAAGTTGTTGGTAATCCTCCTCATCCATGTCGGCGCGCAGAGCGATACGCAATCGGGCCGTCCCTTTGGGGACCGTCGGCGGGCGGATAGCGCCGACATAGATTCCGTGCTCTTTGAGCAGGTGCTGGACCTGCATGGTTTTCTCGTTATCGCCGATGAACACCGGAATGATCGGCGAAGCTGACTTTAGGGTGTCGATGCCCCGGATTGACAGGGTTAGGCGCAGCTGCTCGGCCCTGCTGTTGAGTTCCTTGCCGATATCCGGTCTGTCGAGCAAGAGGCGAAGCGCAGCCAGGTTGGCGGCCAGGGTCGCCGGAGGCAGACCGGTGGTGTAGATCAGTGAACGGCCGCAGTTGACCAGGTAGTCGATCAGCTGCCGGGATGCCGCAACATAGCCGCCGAACGAACCGAGGGCCTTGCTGAAGGTGCCCATCTGCACGTCGATCTCTTGTTCAAGACCAAGTTCATGGGCCAGGCCGCGCCCCTGGCCGAAGATGCCGGTCGCGTGGGCTTCGTCGATCATCAGCAGCGCCCGGTGCTCTTTCTTCAGGCGAACCAGTGTGGCGAGATCGGCCAGATCGCCGTCCATGCTGAAGACACTGTCGCTGACGATCAGTTTGTGTGGATGAGCTGTGTGTTGCTCCAACAGCTTCTCAAGATGATACATATCGTTGTGCCGATAGCGGATCTGCCTGGCCCCCGAAAGAGCGATACCATCGATGATGCTGGCGTGATTGAGGCGATCGGAAAAGACCAGGGTGTGGCGGTCAGCCAGACTCGAGAGCAGACAGAGATTGGCCGTATAGCCGCTGTTCAGGATCAGCGCCGCTTCAGTTCCTTTATATTCGGCCAGTTCCTCTTCGAGCCGGGTGTAGAGCGGTCCGTTGCCGGTGACCAAACGCGATGCGCCACTCGAACTGCCGTAGACCTGTAATGCCTCGGCGGCGGCCCGGGCCAGGACAGACGAGATACTGAAGCCCAGGTAATCGTTGGATGCCAGGTTGAGCAGGGTTGTGCCATCCACCTGAATGTACCTGCTGCGATCCTGGCTGATCCGGGGGAGAGTGCGCAAACGCTGGTCGGCGCGGATGTCGTTCAGCTGTTTGTCGATGCGGGTCAGGATCGGGTTCATGCTATGACTCCGGGTAGGCAGGTCCGGCTGCAGCGTGACAGGGCTGCGCTGGACATATCATCCAGCCAGGGAACTTCGGCCAGAACCGGGATCTGGCCAAACTGTTCTATCGCTTTGCGGTTTTCCGGGTTAAAGGGCCCGCTCATGACGACGCCGCAGATTTGGATACCGGCCTGGCGCAGAGCTGCGACGCTGAGCAGGGTATGGTTGATGGTTCCCAGGCCGCTGCGGGCGACCAGCAGTACCGGCAGTTCAAGGATGCGGATCAGGTCGAGCATGGTCGCCTTCCGGTTGAGCGGAACATAGAGGCCTCCGGCACCTTCGACCAGCAGGGGTCCAGTCAGCGTTGCCATCTGGCGGCGGATTGCATCGATCTCAATTTCAATACCCTCGATGCGAGCCGAAAGGTGGGGAGAACAGGGGGTGCCGGTCATATAACAGGGGGGTGCAAAGCGTTCCTCGGGCAGGGCGGAAAGACGTTTGACCTGCGCCGTGTCGGTTTCCTCCTGACTGCCGCTCTGTACCGGCTTCCAATAGCGATACTGGCCGCGCAGCATCAGCAGGGTCGAGATCAGGGTCTTGCCAACATCGGTGTCGGTCCCGGTGACAAACAGGCGTTGTGGAAACTTGGCTGTATTCACTTAAGACACCTCTTCGGCCACGGTGGCAACCATGGCAGTGGTCAATTCAGTCAGCTGCTGATCGTTGATAATGAAGGGAGGCATGGCGTAGACCAGTTTGCCAAAAGGGCGAATCCAGACGCCGCGTTCGACAAAGCGCTGCTGGATGGCCGCCATATTGACAGCTTTGTCCAGTTCAATGACACCGATCGCTCCCAGGCAACGGACATCCCTGACCCCTTGAATCTGGCGCGCCGGAGCAAGTCCTTGACGCAGAGCCTTTTCGATGCGCTTGACCTGCCTCTGCCAGTCGTTTTCGATAAGCAGGTCGATACTGGCGCAGGCGACGGCGCAGGCAAGCGGATTGGCCATGAAGGTCGGCCCGTGCATCAGGACGCCGGGGCCCAGTTTCCTGTTCGAGGTGGCTTCGGCGACAGCGCGACTGGTCAGGGTTGCCGCCAGGGTCATATAGCCGCCGGTCAGGGCTTTGCCGACGCACATGATATCGGGACAGATGGCCGCATGCTCAACGGCAAACAACCTGCCACTGCGGCCGAAACCGGTGGCGATCTCATCACAGATCAGCAATACCTGGTGGCGATCGCAGAGCCTACGCAGCTCCCTGAGGTATGCGGGGTGGTAAAAGCGCATGCCGCCGGCACCCTGGACGATCGGTTCGATGATCAGTGCCGCGATAGCTGAGCCATGTCGATCGAGCAGTTTTGCCAGCTCTGCTGTGTCCGCAGGGTTGTATTCAGCATCGAAGGCACATTGCGGGGCCGGAGCAAATAGCTGGCTGGACAGCATAGCGGAAAAATGCTGATGCATGCCGGTCTGTGGGTCACAGACCGACATAGCTCCGAAGGTATCGCCATGATAACCGTTGCGGGCGGTGAGGAATCTTGTTTTGGCAGGTCGGCCCATGCCGATCTGGGCCTGAATCGCCATTTTCATGGCAACTTCCACTGCCACCGATCCTGAATCGGCGAAGAAACAGCATTCAAGCCCTGCCGGGGTCAGTTCGACCAGGCGGCGACCAAGTTCGATAGCGGGCTTATGGGTGATACCACCAAACATGACATGTGACATTCTTCCCAACTGAGAGCTGGCGGCCTGGTTCAGAACCGGGTGGTTGTAGCCGTGGACAGCGGCCCACCAGGAAGACATGCCATCGATAAGCTGGCGGCCATCGTCCAGATGAAGCAGACACCCTTCGGCCTTATCCACCGGGTAAACCGGCAGCGGTTCACTCATGGACGTATAAGGATGCCAGAGATGCTGTCTGTCGAATTCAAAATCTGAAGTCATTGGCTACTTGTCTTGTTGGTTTGGTTGACAATGCGTCAAGGATGGCATGGTAAACTTTTTGTGTCAACCCGGTTTACTATGGAGGTTGACAATCGGTTCTGCCCGGTTTACCTTTGCTTCCAAGTTGGCAAAGGAGGCAGATGTTGAATGCAGCGCAACAGTTTGTAGATAAGGTCAATCAGGGAACTGGTCTAGACAGCAGCGAAGCGCTGCAGATCCTCACCGCCAAAGGCGCAGCCCTGACCGCCTTTATGGCCGGAGCCCAGCAGCTCAAGGAAACCTATTGCAGTGACCGGGCTGAACTCTGTTCGATCATCAACGCCAAGTCTGGTCTGTGCCCGGAAAACTGCAGCTTCTGTGCCCAGTCGGCATATCACCGGACCAGCGCCCAGGTCTATCCGCTGAAAACCGCCGAGCAGATGGTTGAGGCCGCCGGCGAGGCGGAACAGATGGGGAGCGGCTGCTTCGGGATTGTGACCAGCGGTACCCGGGTTGAGCCGGGCGAGGAATTTGATGAATTGCTCAAAGCGATTCGCCGGATTCGTGCCGAGCTCAAGGTCAGCCCATCCGTATCGATCGGCCTGCTCGATGAAAGTGCAGCCAAGGCTCTGGTTGAGGCCGGTTGCGTCACCTGTCATCACAACCTGGAAACGGCCCGTTCCTTCTTTCCGCAGATCTGCACGACGCATGACTACGAAGACGATGTCGCCACGATTCGCATCGCCAAGGCAGCCGGTATGAAGGTCTGCAGCGGTGGGATCTTCGGTCTTGGAGAAGCGCTGGAGCAGCGCATCGAAATGGGACTGACCCTGCGCGAGCTGGGTGTCGATGCGGTACCGCTGAATTTTCTCTCGCCGATAGCAGGGACGCCGCTTGAGGGGAACAGTGAGCTGACCCCGCTCGACTGCCTGCGGATTATCTGTCTTTACCGCTACCTGCTGCCGAACAAGAAGATTACCGTCTGTGGCGGGCGGGAACACAACCTGCGTGAATTTCAGTCGGCAGTCTTCATGGCCGGTGCCAGCGGTATGATGATCGGTAACTATCTGACCAAAGCCGGGCGGAGCCTGGCGCTGGATCAGCAGCTGCTGAAAGATGCGGAAATTTGCATGTAAATCGCTGGCCTTGATCGACAGACCGATATTTGTAGGTTAAAATTGAACTGTTTCCGGTTGTGGTTGTTTCGCGCAACTTGTGTTTATTTGTTTTGTGCTGTCTTAGGGGGGGAGATCGTAACCGATTGACCTCTTTTTTATTGCAGGGTGTCGATCCAGTCAGGGAAGCCTATATGCCAGGAGAGCGGCCGACAAGTCTTGCTAAAAGCTATCTGAGACGGAGTCTTTCCGGTATTCTGGTGTCGATCCTCTGTATCGGCAGTTTCTGGGTTATCAGCAGCTACCGCCACATCGATTCCTCGCGAGAGATTCTGAAAAGCCAAGCCGTTGAAGAGCAGATGCAGCGTCAGAAGGAGCGCGTCGATTTTGCCCTGAATCTCATTATCAACGAACAGCAGCAGTTTAACGACAATCTGACAGAAGACCTGCGGGCCCGCACCCTCGAGGCTCATCAGTTGATCGAAAATATCTATAATGAGACAAAGAATGATTATCCCCGAGAAGAGATCGTTGATCTGATCAAGACTGCGCTTCGCGGTATCCGCTTCAATGACGGCCGGGGCTACTATTTCGCGACGAGCCTTGATGGTTATCTGCAGATCTACCCTCCCGATCCCGAGCGTGAAGGAACCTCTCTGGCCGATCAGGTCAACAGCGGAGGGCAGTTCGTTACCCGTGAGATTATCGAGCTCATACGCAGGCAGGGCGAGGGGTTGTACCGCTATTCCTGGCCCAAGCCGGGGATTCCCGGAAGGGAATTTGAAAAGGTCTCCTACGTCAAATACTTTGCTCCCCTTGACTGGTATATCGGTACCGGGGAGTATCTGGAGGATGTGACTGCTGTACTGCAGAAGCGGGTTGTCGAACAGATCGAAACGATCCGTTTTGCCGATGGCGGCTATTTTTTCATGGCAACCTTTGATGGTGTGGCCCTCACCTATCCAGCTAAAGGGCGCAATATGTACGAGGTTGTTGATGAGAACGGCGTCAAAATCGTTCAGGAGCTCATTGGCGTGGCCAGGTCCGGTGGAGGGTATGTGCAGTATACGATGCCGCCGCTGGAAAACGAACAGTCACAGCCCAAGATCAGTTATGCCTCTGCCGTGCCGCAGTGGAACTGGTACATCGGAACCGGAGATGCTGTTGCGGATCTTAATGACGAAGTCGCCCAGCTGCTCAGTCAGCGTAAAAGTGAACTGCTCGGCAAAATCGTTCTGATCATCTGCTTCCTCGCTGTTCTGCTCCTGCTCTGGATATATTTCACTCATCGTCTGAGCCAGAACCTGTCCGCAGAACTGGCGAAGTTGCAGTCTTATTTCGATCGCTCTGCGAGGGAAGCTGTGGCTCTCGATCCTGCCGAGCAGAAATTTGTAGAATTGAGACAACTGGCTGAATCGGCCAGCCATATGCTTGCCGAACGGCAGAAAGTGGAAACGATCCTGGCGGCTCAGGAGAACCGTTTCCGGACCCTGTTTGAACATGTCCCAGACTATGCCCTGGTGCTGCGCAGGGATGGTGACGTAGCCATTATCGATGATCTGAGTGAAGCAGCATGCACGATTCACGGCTATAAGAAGGAGGAGCTGATCGGCAAGCCGATCAGCTTCCTTGATCCTGAACATAACGATTCGGCGATATCCGCAGTCCGTTTCAATTCTCTGCGGACGGGGATGACGGCCCGCTTCAAGGCGACGCACCGGCGCAAGGACGGATCAACCTTTCCGATCGAGGCCCTGTTACGCAAAATCAGCATCGACGGCCAGGAATATTACCTTGCGGTCGAGCGAGATCTAAGTGAGATCAAGGCCTTTGAAGATCATCAGCGCGAGTTGGAGCTGCAGTTGCAGCAGAAGTTCAAGATGGAGGCGGTCGGTATGATCGCAGGCGGTATTGCCCATAACTTCAACAACAACCTGGCGATCATCCTCGGCAACCTGGAGATGTCACGGCTCAGAATCAACGATCCCGCCGCTCTTGACCCGCTGCTGGAAAACGCGCAGATCGCAACCCTGCGTTCTCGTGATCTGGTCAACCAGATCCTCTGCTACAGCCGCAAGGGGGGTGAAGCGAAGCGCCAGGTCAGTTCAATTGCGGTGATCGTCGATGAGACAGTCAGATTGCTCAGCTCGACTTGTCCGGCGACTGTTCAGATGCACTATCTGCCTCCGGACAATGCTGCTGATCTGAATATCGAGGCTGACGCCAGCCAGATCCAGGAAATATTGATCAACCTGTTTGCCAATGCCGTCCATGCCATGGATGAGGTTGGTGAGATCACTATCGGTCTGCAATGCGTGAACCTGGCAGCGCGAGACCTGAGTGGACTCAAACAGCACAGACCTGGCCGTTACGCCAGGCTGAGCGTCCGCGATAATGGCTGCGGCATGTCTCCGGAGATTCAGGAGAAGATCTTTGACCCCTTCTTTACCACCAAGGAGGAGGACAAGGGGACAGGAATGGGGTTGGCCACTGTACAGGGGATTGTCACCCGCCACAACGGCTTCATCCGGGTGGACAGTATCCCTGGTGAGGGGACGGAATTTCAGTTGTTTTTCCCAATTGTGGCAGGGGCTGAGCAGGATGCTGGACAGAGCGATGCTGAATTTTTCCAGGGGGATGAAAGAGTCCTGCTGGTCGATGATAACGAGACCCTGCTGGAGATCGGTCAAGAGATGCTGAAGGAGCTCGGTTACCAGGTGGATACCGCTGCTAGTGGTGCCGAAGCTATGGAGATGTTGACCCTCTTTCCCGAGCGTTACGATCTGGTCATCACCGATCAGACCATGGCGGGGATGACCGGCCTTGAACTGGCCAAGCAGATTCAGGAGTCGGGATGGAAGCTGCCGGTGATCCTCTGTTCCGGTTACAGCTCAAAAGTCGCAGATGGCACCGAGGGGCTGGCCAACATCGCCTGCTTCTGCCAGAAACCGTTCCGCCTTTCCGAGCTTGCCCAGATCATCAGAGCGACCCTGAAGCAAGATCAGGAGTGACCTCAGTCCGGAACTTCGTTAAACTGAAGCTGTCATGACGCCGTACCGGCAGGTATTTTTGTTGCTAGTCCGCAGCTTTCCCCAGAGACACATCAACAAAAATATCCTCAGCGCAGCGGTCGTCAGGTATACATTTGTACTCCATTCTTATTCCGTGCAGGAGACCTGTTCCGATGAAAAAACGTCTGATCACCATCATCATCCTGCTCATCATCGGTGTCGGAATCACTCTTTTTCTCCACCAAAACGGGGCTGAGCAACCTGCCCGGAGACTGACCTATTACGGGAACGTTGAAATTCGCGATGCCAGGCTGGCTTTTGATGAACAGGGGTTGATCGACGCGGTTCTGGTAGAAGAAGGTGACCGGATCAAAGCCGGCCAGTTGCTGGCGCAACTCAAGGGGGACAAGTTCAAGGCGCTCTTAGATCAGGCGACTGCTCAGCTCAGGGTTCAGGAGCAGCTGCTGCAGGAACTGCGCAACGGCCCTCGTCAACAGGAGATCGGCCAGGCGACAGCCGAGGTCGAAGCCGCGCGGGTTGCTCTGGACAATGACCGGACCAGCTTGCAGAGAATCACTGAAACGGCGGCGTTCGGAGCCAGCAGTCGTCAGGCCCTTGATGATGCCGAGGCTGCTGTCAAGGTTGGCGAAGCCCGGTTGCAGGTGAAGACCCAGGCTCTGGCCTTGCTCAAGGCCGGTACCCGCAGCGAAGAACTGGCCCGCGCCGAAGCGCAGCTGGAGGCCTACAGGGCCAATCAGACCTATCTTGAGCAGCGTCTGCAGGCGACAGAACTCCATGCGCCACAAGCCGGTGTCATTCAGAGCCGTCTGCTGGAAGCCGGGGAGATGGCCGGGCCCAGCCTGCCGGTGTTGAGTGTCGCCCTCGATGCGCCGAAATGGGTGCGAATCTATCTTCCGGAACCGGACTTGGGGTTGGTCAGGGCCGGCGCAAAGGCCGGCATTGTCTGCGACTCTTTTCCGTCACGCAGTTTCAGCGGCCATCTTGGATTCATCTCATCGGTTGCCGAATTCACCCCGAAGACAGTGGAAACTACCGATCTGCGCACCAAGCTGGTCTATGAAGCGCGGGTGGTTGTCGATGAGGGGAGCGAGCTGCTTAAGCTCGGGATGCCGGTAACCGTCAGGCTCGAAGAACAGGGCGAGTAGGCTCGGACAGTGGTTGTGAATGACGCGGATAGCGTTCTTTGCTGTGAGAAGATCAGCAAAGAATTTGGCGTTGGCCAAGAGCGGAACATGGCGCTCCAGGAGCTGAGCTTTTCTTTGCAGCGTGGGGAAATCCTTGGCCTGGTCGGACCGGATGGAGCGGGCAAAACCACCTTGCTGAGGCTCATTGCCGGCCTGCTTCTGCCGACTTCCGGGTCGATTGAATTGCTGGGCAGGAAGCTGACCAGAGAGAATCTGGATCAGCAGCAGATCGGCTATATGCCTCAGCAGTTCGGCCTTTATCAGGATCTGACCGTTCAGGAAAACCTCAACTTTTACGCCGATTTGCAGAAACTCCCCTATCGGGAGCGCCACGACCGTTTTGCCCGGCTGCTGGAGATGACCGACCTTGCCCCCTTTACCGGGCGCAGGGCGGGGAAGCTGTCCGGTGGCATGAAGCAGAAGCTCGGCCTCGCCTGTTCGCTGATCAAATCTCCACCGCTGGTGCTGCTCGATGAGCCGACGGTCGGGGTCGATCCGGTTTCGCGTCGTGAACTGTGGCGGATTATCGATCAGCTGGTTGCCGAGGAGGGTGCCGCTGTCGTCGTATCGACCTCCTATCTCGACGAGGCCGAGCACTGTCAGCGGGTCCTGATGCTCCATCAGGGCGAGCTGCTTGCCTGTGGGCCGCCGTCTCGGTTCAGTGACGCGCTGAGCGGCAGGGTCTATCGCCTGACTCCGGAGGACGGGCAGGGGGCGCGGCATCTGCAGGGGGAGCTGCAGGGCCGCAGCGAGATTGTCGATATGACCATCCGTTCCGGGCAACTGCACCTGGTGCTTGATGAAGGGGTGGCTGCTGAGCAGCTTTTCTCCGGATTGGAGACGGTTCGTCGTGAAGAGCAGTGCCCAAATTTTGAAGATGCCTTCATGGCGATGATTCCGCGTAAGGACGAAGTGAGTGTTGTCGCTGGCAATGGTCAGGTGTCACAGTCAAAGGGGAGTCGAGATGATGTCATGGTACAGGCCCAGGATCTGATGAAGGTCTTTGGCGACTTTGTAGCGGTCAAAGGGATCAGCTTCGAGGTCAGACGGGGAGAAATCTTCGGTCTGCTCGGTCCCAATGGCGCCGGTAAGAGTACGACCTTCCGCATGCTTTGCGGACTCACTTCGGTCAGTGACGGTGAGGTTCGGGTTGACGGCCAGGACCTGCGCCGGGCCAGGGCCAGGGCGAGAGCCCACTTAGGCTACGTAGCGCAGATTTTTTCCATGTATCGTCAGCTGAGCGTTATTGATAACCTGAAATTTTACGGCCAGGCCTACGGGCTCAGTGGCAGGCAGTTGCAGAGACGGCTTGACTGGGCGTTGGAGGAGTTCGATCTGGGGCGGCATCGCTTCCTGGCAGCAGGAGCCCTTCCCGGCGGTTACCGGCAGCGGCTGGCCATGGCGGTGGCTATGCTTCATGAGCCGGCCACCCTGTTCCTTGATGAGCCGACCTCGGGCGCAGATCCTCTGGCCCGTCGTGAATTCTGGCTGCGCATCAATGGTTTCGCCCGCCAGGGGGTGACCGTCATCGTCACCACTCATTTCATGGAAGAGGCTGAATTCTGCGACCGGATGCTGATCATGGCACATGGCAGTCAACTGGCCCAGGGGACGCCAGCTGAAATCCGCGCCCTGGCGAAAAGCGCGGAGAATCCGACCCCGACCATCGAAGATGCCTTTGTCACATTGGCCCGTCATCAGGGGGGCGCATGACCGGCTTATCTCTGATGCGTCTGAAGGGGCTGTTGGTCAAGGAGACCCTGCAGATTATCCGTGACCCGAGCAGTATCCTGCTTGCCCTGGTGCTGCCGGTGACCCTGCTTTTTCTGTTCGGATACGGCGTATCACTTAATCCGCTTAAGGTACCGATTGCCCTGGTTATCGATAACCATGATTCTCAGGCCAGGGACCTGCTGGCGCGCTTTGAACTGTCCCCCTATTTTGAGGTGCAGCAGGTCAACAGCACGACCAGCGCTGAAGGGCTGCTCGAGCGTGGCGAGGTGGAGGGATTTGTCCATTTGCAGGATGATTTTTCCAGGCGGCTGCAGCAACAGGATCTGAATGTGCAGATTGTTGTCAACGGGATTGACGCCAACCGGGCCAGGTTGATCCAGAACTACGCAAACGGGGCGATCAATATCTGGCTTCAGCAACTTGTGGCCCGCGGTGAACTGAGCATCAATCCCGGCGTAACGGTCGTTTCCCAGACCCGCTTCAATCGCAGCAACGAAAGTCGCTATTTTCTTGTTCCCGGGCTGATTGCCATGATCATGACCCTGACCGGGACCCTGCTGACGGCGCTGGTGATTGCCCGGGAATGGGAACGCGGCACCATGGAGGCAATCCTGGCGACGCCGCTCAACCTGACGGAGCTGCTGCTGGCCAAATTGATTCCCTACTTTGTCCTCGGGATGCTCGGCATGCTGCTGGCGGTCGCTGGCGGCTGCCTGGTTTTTGCCGTACCGCTGCGCGGGTCACTGTTGCTGCTTGCCCTGTTCAGTGCGATTTTCCTGCTGGCAACCCTCGGATTTGGCCTGTTCGTCTCAGCCGCGACCCGGATTCAGTTTGTCTCGGCGCAGATTGCCGTGCTGGCCGGATTTCTGCCCGCGGTCTTTCTGTCAGGACTGATCTTCGATCTGGAAAGTACCCCACGCGTCATTCAGCTGGCCAGCCACCTGATTCCGGCACGCTACTTTATCGAGATCAGCCACACCCTGTTTCTGGCTGGCAATATCACTTCGATTCTCTGGCCAGCCGCCGCTGTATTGGTGTTTATGGCTATATTGCTGCTGTTTCTGGCCCATAGGAAGCTGAGTAAACAGTTGGAGTCACGATGAAAGTACTCAGGCGCATCATCGCCCTGATCATCAAAGAGCTGAAGATGATCATGAGCGATCCTAAGAGCCGCTTTGTGGTGATCGGGCCGCCGTTGATCCAGTTTTTTCTGTTTGGCTACGCAGCGACATTCGATGTGACCCAGGTCCGCTATGCGGTTTACGATCAGGCGCGAACCAGTGAGTCGCGTCAGCTGCTGGCCGATTTTTCCGCCAGTGACAGTTTCGAACTGGTGGCTGTGCTGGATGGCCTCCAGCAAATCGACGAGACGATCGATCAGGGCCGGGCCCGGTTGATCATTCATATCCCGGCCGATTTCAGTGAGAAGCTCAATCGAGGAAGCGGGGCTGAAATCCAGGTCATCGCCGACGGGCGCAATTCCAACGTGGCAGCGATTGCGACCAGCTATGTGATCGATATCGTCAATCGTTTTAACCAGGAGTGGCTGATTCAGAATGCGCCGGAAACGGCGGTCAGGCTGAACATCGAGCAGCGGGCCTGGTTCAATTCCAACCTGCTCAGCCGCTGGTTCGTCGTCGCGCCGCTCGGAGGGACCATCTGTATGGTCGTGGTGATGATCCTGACCAGTCTGTCGGTGGCCCGTGAGCGCGAGTTCGGCACCTTCGATCAGCTGCTGGTCGCGCCCTTTACGCCGGGGGAGATTCTGCTCGCCAAGTCGATTCCGGGGATTCTCTTCGGTCTGGCCGATTCCCTGGTGCTGGCTGCCGCCAGCGTCTGGTGGTTCGGCGTGCCGTTTCGCGGCAGCATTGCGGCACTGGTCCTTGAGCTGCTGTTCTTCATGGTCTCGATCGTCGGTGTCGGCCTGCTGGTTTCGTCCCTGTCGATGACCATGCAGCAGGCATTGCTCGGTTCTTTCATCGTGATGATGCCGGCGGTCATTCTTTCCGGTTTTGTCACACCGATCGAAAACATGCCCGACTGGTTGCAGACCGGCACTCTGATCAACCCATTGCGCTATGTTGTCCTGGCCTTGCGCGAGATTTTTCTCGAGGGCGCAGGGCTGCAGCAGGTCTGGCCTCAGCTCTGGCCGTTGTTCGTCATCTCGTGCGTGACCCTGCCGCCAGCGGCCTGGTTGTTCAGGCACCGGGCGGGGTAGTGAGAGACAAGATAGCTAAGACCAAAGTCGCAGGGTCGCGCCCCCGCACGGCGCCTGACTTTTTGGCCAGAGCCCCAAAAAGTCAGCAAAAATGGCTCTTGAAATATGTCGGTCGTGTTTCTGCGTCTCTGCGTCGCAACCTACCAGCCAAACGCCTGGCGCCCCAAGATGAGCAAGCTCATCAACGGGCAGAACCGGAACAACTCCGCTTGGCGGAGTTGTGATCAAAACCGGTTTAAGCCCTCACAATCCGCCCATCATCAATCTCTATCGAACGCCTGGCAAGCCTTGCATAGGATGGATCATGGGTGACCATGACAACGGCCATCCCTTCAGTGTTCAATTCCGTCAGTAGCTGCATGATCTGCTCGCCCGTTTTTTTGTCCAGACTCCCGGTCGGCTCGTCGGCAAACAGGACTTTAGACGACTTGACCAGTGCCCGGGCGATGGCGACCCTCTGCTGTTCGCCGCCGGAGAGTTGCCCCGGCAAACGATCTGCTTTATCGGCCAGTCCGACTCGCGCCAGACAGTCACGGGTTTTTTCAAGGGCTGCTTTGTTGACCGGTCGGAACGATTTCATGTACGGAAGCAGTGCGTTCTCGAGAACCGTCAGATAGGGAAGCAGATGGTGAAACTGGAAAATGACGGAAAAATCGCTTTGCCTGAGCTGGTTCAGGTGCTTTTCAGGCAACCTGCGGAGATCTTTTTCGAGGTAACTGAGTTCTCCTTCGTCAGGCTGAACCAGGGTGGAGAGGACGTTGAGCAGGGTGCTCTTGCCCGAGCCTGAGCGGCCGACGATTGAGGCAAACTCTCCCTGTTTGATATCGACAGAGACCCCTTTGAGGACCTTGACCTGCTGGCCGACGGCGACAAAACTTTTTTCGATATTTCTGGCTGAAATCATATTTCCTCCTCTTCAGAGTGCCACAAGAACGCGAGAAGGTTCGACCCGGGAGCCTTTCCAGGCCGGGTAAAAGGCCGCGATGACGGTAATCAGGGCAAAAGTCACGATCGTTGTTAGAAGCTGGAGCAGGGAGAATGGCGGCATCGTTCCCTCGGCCAGCTTGAGCAGTTCAAGAACCCGGTAGCTGGCGGCAAAACCTCCCAGATATCCGACCAGCCCGGCCGCCGCGCCGATAACTCCGGCTTCAATGCAGAAGATGATGAAAATCTGGGACTTGCCATAGCCCAGGGAGCGCAGAATGCCGATATCCTTTTTTCGTTCGTTGACGGCCGAAAGCATCGACAGGCCGACCATGCAGGTGGCGGTCACCAGGATGATCAGGCTGACGGTGAGAGCCAGTTGCTGGACGAAATGGACTGAAGCCATCCGTTGATTGACGACATTTTGCAGAGCGGTGACCTCTGAATCGGGCAACGCAGCCTGGATCTCGGCGACAATGTCTTCGATCGGGCAACCGGCACAGAGGGCAGACACCTCGACAAAACTTGCTGCATCTTCGCGTCCCAGCATTTGCTGCAGGAACGGTAGGCCGATAAACAGAACGTTGTCGTCATCGCCGCCTGTTTCGTAGAGCGTTGCCGCAACGGTGAAGTTGCGATCCATCAGCGAGACAACGTCCCCCGTTTTGATATTCAGTTGTTCAGCCGCCCGGCTGCCGATCAGCAGTTCACCGTCACGCGCTGCGAAATCGCCGTCAGTTGCCCAGTAGCTTTTGATCTTCAGTTCTTCGTCCCAGTTGATCCCGACCAGGGCGACAGCATGCTCCTTGAGACTTGTCATGGTCACCAGTTTTGGTGCTACCGCACTGATCCTGTCTTTGAGTTCAATTCCCCGGACGGATTCGACGGTCTGCCGCTCCTCCATATCCTTGACATCGAAAAGCATGTCGCCCATATGAAAGCCGCCATAGCTTAGACTGAGCGTCTCTGTTTTGGGGGAGATGACGATATTGGCGCCAAACGCGGTCAGTTTCTTTTCCAGGCTTTCGCCGACGACCTTGGAAACCTCATAGAGGGTGACGATCGACATCACCCCAAGGCTGAAGACAAAGAACAGCAGGAGGATCTTGGACGGTCGGCGGCGCACGTTTCTCAGCGGAATGGTAAAGATGTTCATCCTCTCCTCCTAGAAGTAGCGGGCACCGGCAAGGATGTCACTTTCCTTAATGACAAGCTGCTTTTTCACGGTTGCTCGTTGTAACGGGGCCGGGTTGCAGCCACCTTCGACAACATTGATCTGGGTGCTGTGAAAGCGTCGTCCGCAATTGTTGCAGACCATAAAGTCACCATCCTGACTGTAGCCTTTCTTGGCCGGATAACAGACGTCACAGGCATCAAAGGCAGCCCTGATCACGCCATCACGGCTCTTGAGAACAAAGAATTTGATGTCATGGTCGTGGCCTTTCAAAACGTAGTAATGTGCCTTGCCGTCATTGACATCGGCAACAGGGATGCTGACGATGCCATCGATCACTTTAACGGGAGTATATTGGCTGAAGAGTCCGAAAACGGCATGGCTCGACTGTGAAAAGGTCAAGATCGAGAAAAGGCTGACAACAAGACAAGCAAACAGAGCTTTTTTATACATATAGGTACCCTCAATATAGATAGAGAACGACCTGCACAGTTTAAAACTGCGCACGAACTTTGGAGTTCTGTCCTAAAATCGAAAGGGGCAATTAATTCAGATAGACGCAATGCCGTTTATAGACGGGAATGGGAGGATCGGGGTCCGGCAACTGTCTGAAAGACGAAGGTTGAGACGGTGCCCGAGGGGCATATACAACCGGAGCCGGTGAAAAAGCCGCTGTAACCGGAGTGTTTTGGCTGAGTGGAGAAGACGCGATGGCGTCAAGAGCGGTTTTCCCCATCGCGCAGATCGTATCTGTCTGAACGGGAGCCATGTCATGATTGGCAGCCCCCATGTCTGTGGCCATCGTTTTGGCACAACAGGATGCCTCAACGGTCTGACTGTGGTGATGGCAGCTGACCGGACAGTTATCGATTGCAGTGGCCGTACCTGTGATCCCTATGATGATGAGTAAGGTCAGGGCCAAAATTTTTCGCAGCATGTCCGCCATTCTTATCTCTTCTTAAGCAGCACAGATGCATGATCGCGACGATCCTGAAAGCTTTCTTGATTGATAAAGTAAGGAACTCTTCTGGAGTAAGTCAATGAAAATTTATCGAAGCAGTCGGGTTTATGGCAGTCCGGAGTTAGAAGCGCCGTCTGTGATGAGTGGTAATTTTGCGTAGCAAATCATGCCGTCTACTGCTTTTTATTATTGTTCAGGATGTTATTTCGATTTAGAAACAAAGTCTTGACCTTTGCTATTATCCAAATAGCTCTCCCTTACAGAAGGATTCTCAGCGTGACTCTCCATACATTCAAAAAGAAAGAAGTTTTTGCCCTCTCCTTCGCCCATCTTGCTCACGATATGTTTTCGGCGATTCTGCCTCCGCTGTTGCCACTGTTGATCGCCAAGCTGGGGCTTTCGTTGTCGATGACCGCTTTTCTTGACATTATCCGGCGGATCCCGGCACTCCTTAACCCTTTTCTGGGGGTTCTGGTCGAGCGGACCGGCAGCCGCTATATCGTTATTCTGACTCCGGCCGTAACGGCGATCAGTATGGGTTTTGTCGGTCTGGCAAATTCAACGGCGGTGCTCTTCATTCTGCTTTTTATCGCCGGGGTTTCGGCGGCGCTGTTTCATGTGCCCTCACCAGTGATGGTCAAGGATGTCTCCGGAAATCGGGTCGGGACGGGGATGAGTTTTTTCATGGTCGGGGGTGAGCTGGCCAGGACCCTGGGGCCGATGATGGTCATTGCCGCCGTGTCGGCCTGGGGGCTGGAGGGGATCTACCGGCTGATTCCGCTCGGTCTGTTCTCCTCCTTTATTCTCTATCTCAAGCTGCGCAATTACCAGCCGCCGCAACGCCAGGTCAGAAAAAAGGAGAAGGGGGATACCCAGCGGGTTCTCAAGGAACAGCGCCTGTTTCTTTCAGCGCTGGCCGGGTTCATCCTGTTTCAGTCGGTCGCCAAGAGTTCTCTGACCCTGTTTCTGCCGGTCTACCTGATGGAGCAGGGGGGCTCGCTCTGGTATGCCGGGATCTCCCTGTCGGTACTGCAGTTCTTCGGCGTGGTCGGGACCTTCTGTGCCGGCAACATCTCGGACCGGATCGGCCGGCGTAACACCCTGCTGGTTTCCAGTATTGCCACGGTTGTTTTCATGGGGTTGTTTGTCTGGACCAACAATATCGTTTTGCTCGCTGCACTCGGTCTGGTGCTGTTCGCCTCCGGCCCGGTGCTGCTGGCCAGAACCCAGGATACCGGGACCAGGATGCCGACCTTTATGAACAGCATGTACATGTTCATCAACTTCGGGGTCAGCTCGGTTGCGGTCTTCTGTGTCGGTCTGCTGGGCGATGGTCTGGGGCTGTCACAGACTTACATTATTGCAGCAGTACTCAGTATCATGACGATTCCGATGGCCTGGCTGGTGACAGTAAAGTGTAAAGCGTAAATCGTGAAGCGGCTACAGCTGGAGAGGTGGTTCCTGCAGGATTGACAGCTGTTCGCGCAGTTCGAGGATGTGTTCCCCCCAGTATTGCGGTGTGTCGAACCAGGAGAAGGCGCGTTTGAATGCCGGGTCGTCCCAGCGTCTGGCCAACCAGGCGGTGTAGTTGATCATGCGCAGGCTGCGCAAGGGTTCGATCAGGCGCAGTTCCGCCGGATTGAAGTCATGGAACTGGCTGTAGGCGTTGATGATGGTATCGAGCTGGCGCTGTTGCTGCTGGCTGTCACCGGAGAGCAGCATCCACAGATCCTGAACGGCCGGGGCCATGACGCTGTCATCGAAATCGACGAAGTGGGGCGCATCGTCGCGCCAGAGCATGTTGCCGTTGTGGCAGTCGCCGTGGGTGCGGATGTAGCGCAGCGGTTCTACTTCGGCAAAGCGCTGTTCGATCAGGGCAATCAGCTCGCGGCAGACACTGCTGTAGGCCTGGGCGTAGTCGGCAGGGATGAAGCGCTCTTTGATCAGGGTGATGGTTTCCAGGTCGATGCTCTGGGCATTCAGGGTTTTGCGCTGACGGAATTTACTGCGGGCGCCGACGGCATGAATGCGGCCGATCAGGCGGCCGATGATGGCCAGGTGTTGTTCATTGTCGAGCTCTGGAGAGTGCCCCCCCTTGCGCGGCGAGAGGCTGAAGTAGAAGTCTCTGAAACAATGCAGGGTTTCTCCCGCATCGCTGGCCAGCGGCGGGACGACCGGCAGCTCATGATCGGCCAGTTCACGGGTGAACTGATGCTCTTCGAGAATCTGTTTCTTGTTCCAGCGGCCCGGGCGGTAGAACTTGGCGATCAGCGGCTGGGCCTCTTCGATGCCGACCTGGTAGACGCGGTTTTCATAGCTGTTGAGCGGCAGAATCCGGTAGTCGCAGCGATAGCCGAGCGATTCGACCGCATCCATGATGAAGTCGGGGGTCAGGCGGTCAAACGGGTGGCTGTTCGGCTGTGTCATACAAGTCCTCGCTGGCAGAAAATAGCCTCATTCAATCGTTCAACTATCATTCGAATGCCAGCGATTTGCAAGCAAAGATTGGTCATGTCCCGTACCGCGAGGAAATGCAGAGACGGAATCTTTAGTTTTTTTAAATTGGCCTATGCTAATCATGATCGATGATGTATCATGGTCCTGCTGTCATCTCCATTGCCGGCGACAGCGGGGAGCTGAAAATGAAAAGAATAGGTTGCGGGATCATTGCGCTGTTGTTTTTCTGGACCGCACTGGCTTGTGCGGAGCCTGATTCTGTCAGCGGGCAGATCGTCGCTGCGGATAGCGGTGTCGCCATCGCCGGTGCATCGGTCCGGTCGTCCGGCGATCAGGCTCAGAGCAATGAGCAGGGGACTTTCGCTTTGCAGGCAGGTTCATCGGCCCTGATCATCCGCAAAGCCGGTTATCTTCCCGCCCGGGTGTCCAGCCTGTTTGCTTCGAAAATCACTCTTCAGCCTATCACTCCCAAGGCACTATACCTCTCTTACTGGGGCGCGGACAGCGCCGAACTGCGTCGGCACCTGCTCGATCTGCTCGAAGAAACCGGGATGAATGCCCTGGTCATCGATCTCAAGTCGGTGCGGGGGGATATCGCCTATCGTTCCAATGTCCCGCTGGCGACCGCGGTTGGTGCCCAGCGGGTCCGGACCCTGAAGGATCTGCCGCAGCTGATGACCGAGCTCAAGCAGCGGGGGATCTACACCATTGCCCGCATGGCGGTCTTCAAGGACGACAAGCTGGCCAGGGGGCGCGGCGACCTGGCCATTTACAGCGATGGCAGGATCTGGAGCGACCGTGAAAAGATGGCCTGGAGCGACCCGTTTCAGCAGGATGTCAGGAATTACAACCTGGCCCTTGCCGAAGAGGTTGCCGCTTTCGGTTTTGATGAAATTCAGTTCGACTACATCCGCTTCCCGGAGAAATCGGATATCCAACTCTCCCAGGCCAACACCGGGGAAAACCGGGTGGCCGCCATCAATACCTTTCTCGACCAGGCTCGCGAGCGGCTGGCCCATTATCCGGTAATGATCTCGGCCAATATCTTCGGTTACATCTGCTGGAAACCGAACGACACCAAGATCGGCCAGCGTCTGGCCGATCTGGCCGGGCGGGTCGATTACCTGTCGCCGATGCTGTATCCCTCCGGTTTTACCTACGGGATTCCGGGGATCGACAACCCGGTCGCCCACAATTTCGAGGTGATCGATCGCTCCTTGCAGCAGGCGATCGACAATGCCGGACTTGAACCTCAGCAATTGCGCCCCTGGCTGCAAGCCTTCAGGGACTACTCCTTTGATCGCCGATCCTACAAGGCCGAGGACATCCAGGATCAGATCCGCGCCAGTATCAGCAAGAAGAGCCATGGCTGGATGCTCTGGAATGCTGCCAGCCGCTTCTCCTATGCCGGGTTGATCCCTGAGCCGAAGGTCGACGTCAACCTGGTTGGCGCAGACAGTTCAGCCGAACTTCGTTCCGATCTGGACGGTGAGGAAAATCAACAGCAGGATTTGACCTTTTAGAAGTCACTCGTGTTCTATCTGGCAGAGTTGTTATCTTTTCTGTTGGGATATGGCTGCCTGTTTGATTGTCTAACTGTTTGTTTTACAGTGATTTCTTGTTTTTTTGCAGGAACTGTAGTAGAAAGCAGAACAGTGGTTTAATGATGGCGAAGCCCTTCGCGACAACTGGAAGGGTTTTTTTAGTTTTCTAGAAGAGGTTTGCAGTGAGCGAAACAGGAACAAGAGTGTTGATGGTTCTGGGTGACCCGATTGCCCATTCTTTATCTCCGGTCATGCAGAATGCCGCTCTCAAAGAGGCGGGAATCAACGCAGTTTACGGCACCAGCCGGGTCCCGAAAGAGAAGATCGGGGATGCTGTTGCTGCGATCCGGGCGCTTGGAATCTGGGGTGTCAACTGCACTGTCCCATTGAAGGAAGTCGTTATCCCGCATCTGGATGAAGTGGATGACGCAGCCCGCCTGGTTGGTGCTGTCAATACCGTCGTCAATCGTGACGGGCACCTATGCGGTTATAACACCGATGTCTACGGTATTTCCAAGACCCTCGAAATCGATCTCGGTTTCGACCCCCAAGGCAAGAAGGTCATGTTGCTTGGTGCCGGTGGTGCGGCCCGCGCAGCCATTGTCGCCATGTGTCGTGCAGGGGCGAAAATTCTTGGAATCGCCAACCGCAGCGTCGAACGTGCTGAAGCTCTGGCTGCAGAATTCACCAAGGTCTATCCGGATACCGAATTTCACACCTACTCCCTGTCGCCACTCGATCTGGCCGACGGGCTCAAGGGTGCCGATCTGCTCATCAATTCGACCTCCGTCGGACTCAAAGGGGATCGTTTTATCGATTTCCCATGGCAGGTCCTCCCGCAGCAGGCCCCGGTTCTCGATGTCGTTTACAGCGCGACCGAGACGCCATTCATCGAAGCCGCCAAACATCACGGTCACATGGCCACAGGCGGTCTCGGCATGCTCGCGGCCCAGGGCGAAAAGGCCTTTGAACTCTGGACCGGTGTTCAACCCAAGGAATGGCTGATGCGTACCTGCCTGACAGCAGCTCAAAAAAAGCCGAAGACGATACCGATTGACGGCCATTCGTCAGCAGCAGTTGCCGGCGGGAAGAAATAAGACAAGCATGATTCACACAAAAGCCCGGCCGTTATGGTCGGGCTTTTGCGTTCTGGAAACTAAAAGTCGGTTCGGGAGCGGTCTGTTTCGACTGAACCCATGATCAGGCTTCCTATGGAATCTCTCCATTCTGGACCAAATCGGTCTGAGCCTGCGGCAACAGGATATGCCACTTCGGTCGTCTCCAGGTGCTCCGGAAGCTTTCGACCCCTTTATCATCAGCCTGCCTGCGGCGCTCATCACCATCGAGAAAACTGATCAGCTCGAACTGTTGCTGCACAGTGTCGAAGCTGGTGTCGAACTGTTCTGCAAAGGCGTTGGCCGGAGTGACCAGATGCCCCATCAATTTTGTCAGGGGTAACTGCAGCCCTTGTTTTGTCCGGTCGGACAGATAGGCTTTGACCACCAGTTCGGTGCAGACCAGGGCGTCATCGCTTAAAAAATCGAAAGCGTAATCGTAAGGACGCCCCTGATATTTCATCGCTCTGACGACGGCTGCTGCACGATCTGCAGGGGCGAGCAGCGGACGAAGAACGGCAAGAGAATCGCAGGCGGCCGAATGCTCGAAAGAGGTCAGCGATACGCCTGGCGACAAGGCCTCAATGACTGCAGGCATGTTGCCATCCTGATAAGGCAACAGAAGCCGTTCATAAACCTGCGGATAGCTTTTTTCGATGAGCTGATCAATTGAAGCCGCTCCTTGCTGCCCGAGCCAGACGGCGACCTCAGGGCGTGCAGAGAAGCTGGCTCGCTGTTCTGCCGTGCCGATATATATGGCGGCATGGGTCCAGAAGCCGGGGATGCCGACATTGGTCATGTACCACTCACGCCGTTCCAGCAGGATGTCTCCCGGTTCCAGCTGCTCCTGCAGGGCGTTGATCTGTTCAGCGCTGATCAGCGCCTCCCCTTTACGCCAGACCTTGGTCTGACCCATCCATTCGGCGACCCCTTTTTGCAGCGGAAACCAGCTGTTCTGTCCAGCACGTTCGAGAATGGCCAGACCGTTTTTCAATGTCATCAGCGGGCCGGGACCTTTGCCTGCGGCGAGAATCAACGCGCTGTCCTCATTCGCCCATACGGCCAGTTGAGCATCATCAGCCGGACCATAATAGGCAGCGACCGATTCCAGCCCGGCATAACGTCCGGCCTTGAGAACATTGAGATACTGGTACTTGAAATCGTTGTATAATGACGGTTGCAAGCCGCTATGAGGGTCTCCTTCGTTGATGATGGTCGCAATGGCCTGATCTTTCTCAAATTGCGGGATAAGTTCCAGTGCAACCCGGTACTGGGTCAGAAAGATGCTACGCTGCAGATGGAAAATCTGCTTTTTGTCGGCAGCCGTTTCATCAGCCAACAGGGCAAGTTGGTCGAAGGTCAGATAGTAATCAACGATCTGATACCAGAGCGAGCAGAGTTCCTGCCTGATCTCCGGCTTCAGGTAATGGGCACTGCTGTCATCGCCACTGACAAAAACAGGATCGGCAAGGATCTGATCTCGCAGTTCAAACAGCATTGCACGCAGGGTTTTATATTCCTGCGTGAGTTCAGTGACATCAACTGTTGGCCTCTTATCTGCCTCTGTTGCTGCTACGCCTTGGCCGACCGTCAAGGTCAGGCAGAGGCCTATCAATGCGCCAGTTATGCGAAATATGCGGTTTAACATTTACCCCTCCAGAAAAATGGTTATAGCAAAGTGGACCTAGCAATGCGGTAGAAGAGCAGGTCAGCCATAACACATAGCAAGTGCCGAAAGTCCACCGCCGATTGCAGGTAGCGCAAAAATAAAGAGAACCACTAAGTAGCGGTTAAATACGGATTTATAAGCTATGAACTGATGGATCAGGCCAAAGGTCATGGCCAGAACGCTGGAAGCCACACCGATCAGGCAGATAACGACGAGTTCGCCAAGCATCCCCATATCCAGAGGACCGCTGATCAGCTTGAAAAACAAAGCTGAAATTAAATAGGCGAAGATGCAGAACGTCCATGCCAAGAAATTCACGTCTGAGTCCTAAAATCTGATATTCGAGCCGTCGGTGATCAGGTTGAGTTTAGGACCTCGCTTGATACGGCTTGGACGGAAATCGTTGATCTGTGCGTTGCTCAGGTCGATCTTGCCGTTGAGGGTGACGTTGTCCCAGACGACGATGTCGGCTTTAAAATTTTCACCGTCAATTTCTTCAATTGTGCAATTTTGTACAAGTAACTCTTCGGCAAAACCATCCCAGAGAGGAAAATCGTGAATTTTGCAATCGATTAATGAGATAAAGGGTAATTTCGCCTCACTCAGAGAAAACATGTAAAATTCAACGCCCCTTGCATGCACTTTTGAAATGACAGAATCCGAAAACGCAGTCTTCAACTTCCCTCCTTCAATACTGACAAACCTTGCGGTCACCTCTGCAAGCGATAACCCACGCCACATGTCGACATTATCAATCCTGATACTTTCAACTGTAGACCCATTAAAACGAACCGGTCCTTCTCCTTGTTTGACACGCCGCAGGGTGACGGTGGAGAAGTTGCTTTTGCCGAAGTTTACTTCGTCGAGTAATCCGTCTTCTATGAGGAGCGTGTTGTTACCACTCAAGCCCATCATATTAACCCCAGAAAGTTTTGTATTGCGGAAGGTGAAAGGAATTTTTCCATCGGTAAAAGATGATCGGTCTTTGAGCACCGTGTTCTCTACCACAAGTTCATTGCCGCGTAAATCGTCAAACTCGGCATTTTCTCCTTTACAATTTTGAATCTTTACATTCATGACAGTGCTGCCAAGAAGATTTGTATTTATGAATTCACAATCCAAAAAAACAGCATCGATGTATTTTGAATTCCATGATTTGTAATTAATAAATTTACATTTTCGAAACTCTACATCTCTATATTCTGATTTGCTTGAAAAAACATTTTCAAATGTTACCTCTTCAAAAGTTGCCCCATTGAAAATAACACCATCAATGTCAATGTTTTCTATTTTTATGTTTTCCAATTTAACATTTGGATGTGTCGAAGTGTATTCATTAATCTTCTTTACATCTTTGGATAGTTCAGCCCAGTTCTTTTGAAAATCACTTGGAAAAATATTCATAGCGCTTGCCGCTCCTAAAGTTAATAAAAATACAACTATTGTGAGGGAATAGTATTTAATCATCTTGTCACCAGATTAGCTTTCAGGGTTTAGATTGTATGCATACTCAGGGTAGTTTTTGGCGCGACCCTTATGGTCTGGGATCTCTCCATACTGCTTATGCCTCTTAATCTCCCACCTTCCCATATCTCCCTTTACCTTATCCAGCACCGCTTGCCGTTTGGCAATCAGGCTGAGCATCTCTGGGCTGTTTCTCTGGTTTTCCGGAATACCGGCGGCAGGGTCTAGCAAAACGTCCGTTGCACCGGAATAAATTCCCACCTGAATGTTCCAGGGCGAGGTGAAATCGTAGTGCTGAAACGCTCGTTCGCTTAGTGAGGTCAGCGCTTCTCCGTTGAACTTTATAGTGAGAAAGATAACACCTATCTTAAAGTCCTCCTTAAATCTCCGGGCAAGATGTTTGCCAAGATCAAAGTTAAGGGCGTCATTCTTGTTTAGCGTTGATACTGCTAGGCAAGGCTTGGGAGTTTCTCCCCCAACAAAATATACGGCCACTTCTTTTATCAGCGTCTGCTTAACAGTGTCACTTAGATCCGGATGAATTTTGTCCCAACAGGGTTTCATCTCAAAAGTTCCATCAGATCCAACAGCCCGGAAATACTCCCAGAATCCACCACCCATTATGTCGATATAGTCACAGGCGACACAGAAGCGGGGCTTTGCGGATTCCTTCGTACTGGTGATGACCTGAATGGTCTCATGACCATCAAGCATGATCCGGCTGCCCGACGGGGTTTCCATTCCCTGGCAGCTCATTTCTCCGGCATGGTTCTGTTTGGGAATCGGACCGGCACTGGCAGAAACCAGCAGCTTGGTTCGACCTGTCCAGTTGCCACTCTTTAAGGAGGTCTCTTTGTTTGGGTATCCAGCGGTTATTTTAAGAGTCTTGCGCCCTAGTATATTCGATTCGTAGTTGTCGCAGCGGTACAAGCCGACACGGTGGGAATGGCCGGACAGGGTGTAGTCGAAGTGATTTTCACCGATCCATTCACCGTACAGTGTGGCCCGGCCATCGCGAACAGAGCCATGATCGTAGGATGAATAGGTTTCGAAAAAATCATTGCCGTTGATCTCGCCCCGCTCGGCAAGAGGACATTCCAGGGCATAATTGGCCTGAGTAAAGTGACTCATCAGGATACGGCTTTCTGCTTTGTTATCCAGAGTGTTCGCCGAGATAAAGGCCTCCTTCATGCTGATCTGATCACGATTAACGCTTTCGGTTGCCCGCGGCAGCGTGCCACCATTACTGATTGGCAGGGCGGTGACATTCACCAGCTTTTCGCCGTCACCCCAGCCCAGACCAACAAGGCACTGATCGGCAAAACGGATGGTATAATCGGTCAGCGGCGTGAAGACATGGTAAAACCAGTCGAAGTTTTTGGCATTGAAGTTGGCCTGGCCGACATAGGTATTGGTCAGCTCCGATGCCGCACTGCTCACAACGCCGGGAACCAGGATCTTGTAGGCGGGACCATACATGAGGATCGCTTCGTAAAAGGTCAGGTTGTGGTCGAGGGGGATTCCGTCATTGGGCCGGAAGGAACCCAGGCGTGGTGAAATGCCATAGGGGTATTCGTAGGCCTCATGATTGCCGGTGACAATAAAGATCGGCTTGCCGTAGGTCTTATAGAAATGACAGATGATACTGTAAACCGCCAGCCCGTCGATACCGCAGGGGATGTTGGCATTGTTGCCTTTTACCGCCTTGATGCTATCGACATAAAGGGCTTCCCACAGCTGTCCGGTGGTGGTTTTGTCTGCTAGGCTGCCGGGATCAAAATTATGCATGTGATCGTAGAGGTCACCGGTAATGACAATGGCATCGACTTCTTTGTCGCCTTTGCCAAATTGCTGGAGAAGGTTGAACAGGTTGTCGACATTGTTGTTGGCCAGCGTGCCAATGAGTGGTGACACATTACTGTCCGTGCTGGGGATGACGGTGGCTTTTTTCCCTTTGTACAGATGCTGTTTGGCTGAAACATGGATATCGCTCAGATGTCCCAGATTCAGTTTTCTCTTTCCCGCTGGCATCACATATACCGGATGCCGGGTTTGGATCGGCGTATCCGGATCAAATGCGGTAAAATCGACCCCATTCTCAGTAACCTTAAAGGCATTGAGCGGTGCCGATTCTTCACAGTATTTGTAATAGCGGGATTGGATGTATTCGCGGGTCAAACGATCCTGAATATCGAGGTATTTTTCCTGGGAATCGCCGGCCTTTGGCCCCAGATTTGTCAGCAGCCAGAAGCAATCGTACATTTTTCCGGCGCTCAGAGCGGGCTGATCCAGGTCGATCTGGAAAATATGCCTGATGCCGTCGTTGAAGAAAAACCTGTGCCAGAAACCGTGACGCTCGCCGTCTTCATTGTAACCGATGAAATCAATTTTCAGACTTTGTCGCAAATTGGCAAAATGCTGACCATCGGCGTTTTCCAACCGATCATCCAGCTCACCCAGATAGGTAACACTGATCTGTTCCTTGGCGACGATCTTCTTCAACGAGACTTCATCAGCCTGTTCCAGATTCTTTTTTAGCGTATTGGCCTGATCCCAGGGCAATATCTTCAGGTGTTGCATGATCAGGTCGGCGATATTGCTGCCCCCTTTGGCCAGTTTGTGGTCATCCTGACCATTGCCGTTCATGAATTCCTCTTTAAAGGTCTGATCGGTGACAATGAACAGGCTGACAGGTTTGCCTGGCTCGACCACCAGCGGTGCTCCCAGGGACGGATGCAGAATCACCGCAGGTATCATCTTCAGTTGGCAGCCAACGGTTGTCTGTCCGGCTGAAAACTTCTGTTTGGTTTTTTGAATAGACATGGTCTCAGTTTGATTCGGTTCCATTGTACAGCTCTATTCTAGTCAAGATGGATTGGCATGTTTTCGATGCCGAACTCATAATATTCGCGGATTCTGACTTCTTTGATCACCACTGTGTGACTGTCGATCACGCCACTGCGCTCATCGCCGCAATCGCTCGTAAATGCCCAGCGCAGACCTTTAAGTTCATCAAAGTGACCGGGCAGCTGGTTCATGTAGTTGTCGGTGATATTGATGGTCAGGTCGAACGGTTCATCACTCTCACGTTCTACGGTCTGATCGATCAGTTCTCCGATGCCGATAACCGTAGCTGCGCCAATCGCCGCTGGCAGACTGACGCTCGGCGGGCTGGTGATGTCGATATTGACCTTGCCGTTGAGACTGACCGCGCCCTGGACGTCGATGTTGGTGCCGAACAGGGTGATAATACCGGTCGGGTCCATCTTGATCCCGGAGCCGTTCTGGCCGATGACAATATCTCCGCCGCCTTTGCCTTCGATGGTGATGGCGCCGCTAGCCTGCATGGTCAGGCTGCCGCTGTCGACATTGATCGCGGCTCTTGAGCCGCCAACCGTGATGGTGGTGTTTTCGCTGATGTCGAGGGTCATGTTCTGGCCCGTTTCGAACTCGGTGTTTTGTCCCGATTCCAGCTGAATGTTGTTGGCGCCACGCAGGAGGGCATCGGTCGCTGCCTGGTGGTGGATTTCGCTCTGGTTGGTGACGGTTTCGTGCTTCTCTTCAACCACCAGGGTGCGGTTGTTGCCGACCGTCTCGGTCAGGCTGTCGTCACACTGGGTGTGGATGGTCTGTTTTACGTAGATTTCGGCCAGTCCCTGATCGCTGGCCAGGCGGATCAGGTGTTCTGCCCTGGCGGCGTTGAGGTGAAGTATGTTGTGGCCGGCAAAGGTTTTCAAGGAAATGACCGGTCCCTCCTGTCTGTCGTCAAACAGCAATTCCTGACCATGGGCAGTGCGGATGATGTTCTGATGCGGGTTGGCGCTGGTGACCGGGGAGCGGTTTTCCGGGTTGGGCAGGGTACCGACGATCATCGGCCGGTCGGGGTCGGAATTGAGGCAGCTGACCAGGACCTCAGCACCATCGAGCAGCGGCATGTGCCAGCCGGGTTGGTGACCGTTGCCTGGGCCTCCCAAAGGCTGCATACGTCGGGTGTTAATCGAGTTTTCGCC
Source organism: Geopsychrobacteraceae bacterium (assembly GCA_963676795.2). Taxonomy (GTDB): domain Bacteria; phylum Desulfobacterota; class Desulfuromonadia; order Desulfuromonadales; family Geopsychrobacteraceae. The sequence goes on from CAXXTB010000001.1 coordinate 519,419, forward strand.
GAACGACTTCGCTTCGCTGTCGTTATGCTGGCGGTAGCGTGTGCGCCCGCCTGCATCCAGGGTTGCCGTGTCATCGCGGCTTTCGATGCGCGCCTGAAAGGTGAAGGGGAGCTCGGGCAGCGCGGTCTTTTTCACCCGGTAGGCGGTCTCGCGCGGCACCAGGGTCACCCTGTTGGTGTAGGGGCAGTCATCGCTTCCCCCTAAGCCCAGTCCGGCGTACTGACGCAGCTCGTGGTCGATGGCGATGATCAGGAAATCTCCGGCCAGGTCGGCCCGCTCCGCTTCGATGCGCAGGATCCGGCCAACTGTCAGATCGGCGGCATGGGTCGAGATATGGACAAGAAACTGGGTGGCGCAGCCGATCTGGGCGATGAGCTGCGCCCGTTTCCCCGCTTCGTTGCTGGCGCTGAGCCCTTCGCCAAAGCTGTCTTGCGTGGTGCTATAGGCCGATTTGCCGCTGCCGGGCAGATTGCGCGACGCGATCAGCGCACTGTCCGTATGCTCACTGACATCATGCACCAGGTACTGGTCGGTGACCAGGCTGGCCTCCTGCTCCAGGGTGAGGATGTCATTGGCGGAAACGAGCTTGTCCAGTCCGCCTGAGGGGCGAAATTGCATCACCTCGCGCGGCAGCGGCAGACAGCGGCTTGAGCTGTCGGTAAAACAGAGCTGCTCCGCCTCCCCTTGGGTCTCCGACCAGAAAAGGAGGCCGTTGTGGCTGCAGATGCGGGCGAGAAAGGCGAAATCGGATTCACGGGCCTGCAGGGTATGCGGTCGGTTTGAATACTGGCTGGTCCAGTCGCAGCTCGGACTGTTTGCTCCCAGGTCATGGCGCGAGCAGATGTCGGCAATGATCTGCGGCAGATCCTGGTTCAGCAGCAGGCGGGTGTCGGTGCGTAAGCTAAGGCGGTAGAGGTGAGAACTGATATCAACTCGCCACAGGTGGCTGTCTTCCCCGAGCGGCTGATCGTGATAGACGCCACTGACGATCCCATGCACATGGCGCTGTCCACCGTCGGGAGCTGTCATGCTGATATGGGCGGAGCTGTTTAGATATTGATTGAGTAGTTCGTGGGCATGAACCACGATCCACAGCTGATACTGAAATGGTCGGTTGAACTCTTCACGTCCGTTCAGACGCACAACCGCGTATTCGCATCCGCCGAGCAAAACGGCAAGACGCGACTGGTGTGCAGCAATAGCCACAAGCCCCCTCCATAGTAATCGTTTTCATTTAAGTTGTTCCAAGTTCATCAATGTGCGAATTGACTGTAAAAACAGGCTTGAATATACCTCTCATTAAAATATAAGTCAAACGTTGAAGTTGCAGAAACTGCTGATCTTTTAAACGGCATTTGCGTTGTCAGGGGTGTAGCCTGGCAAAGATCAGCCAGGCCAGGAAGGTGATAACTGAACCGAGCACAGCTCCGGAAATGACTTCTTTGATGCTGTGAATCCGCATCAGCAAGCGACTCTCGCTGACCAGGACCGCCAGCAGCACCACCAGAAGGCCGATCATCAGGCTGTCATTGTAGAGCAGGGTCGAGGTGGCAATAGAAAAGGCGACAGCTGCGTGGCCGCTGGGCATGCCGCCATAGAGCGGGGTGCCGTGATTGAATCGGGATTTGATGAGGATAACGAGGATAATCACCATCAGCAGGGCCCCGACCGGAATGCTGCCGCGCGGTTCCTGGGCGAGGGTCGGCTGGCTTTCAAAAAGGGGGAAGATGTGTCCCGACAGAACCAGATAGCCGAGAACCACAGCGCCGATACTGGTCAGCAGTACGGCGCCGGCGGCGACATCCTTGGCCCGTTTGGCCAGGACATGGTAGTCATCGGTGACCAGATCGACGACCGCCTCGATGGCTGTATTGATCATTTCGGCCAGAATGACCAGCAGGGCGGCAAGGACCAGCAGAAAGAACTCCAGCGCTGTGACTTTGAAAAACAGGGCGAGGAAAATAAGAGCCAGGGTGGCAATAAAATGGTAGCGGATATGGCGTTCCTGTTTCGCCGCCCAGAGGATTCCTTCGATTGCGCAGTTGAGGCTTTCCAGCCAGCTGGTCGGTTTCATAATTCCCCCTGTGGTCTTTCTCATGATATCAGCTTAAAAAGCGTTCAACAAACGGGATTCGGACATTTACTCAGGAATCAAAAAGGTCTAAGCTCAAGTTTTGTCCGGGAGGCGCTGTTTCGTAGCGTCCTTGTAATAATAAAAACCGATGGATCCGCAGTTTTTGACTTTTTTCAGAGGAAACAATGAACGAAGAGAATTTTGACAATGAAGAGATGAACCAGGAAGAAGATTTTGCCGCCATGTTCGAGGCCAGTATGGGCGCTGTCTCGCGCCAGTTGAACCCGGGCGACAAGGTTGACGGAACTCTGCTGCAGGTCGGCAAGGACTGGAGCTTTCTCGATGTCGGCCAGAAAGGCGAAGGGGTGTTGGCAACAGCCGAACTGCTCAACGCCGATGGCGAAGTGAAATATAAGGTCGGCGACCTTCTCTCCGTTTATTTCATGTCGCGCGCAGGTGGTGAAATGCGTTTTACCACCAAGGTCGGCGGTGGCGGCAACTCCGGTCTTGAGCAGCTGGAAAATGCCTTCGCCAGCGGAATTCCGGTTGAAGGCAAACTGGAAAAAGAGATCAAGGGCGGTTACGAGGTCAAGCTGGCCGGCAATGTCCGGGCCTTCTGTCCGTTTTCGCAGACGGGCTTACGGGTTGCCGATCCGGCCGAGCTGATCGGTAAGGAGCTGCCGTTCAAAATCACCCAGTTCAGCGAAAGAGGGCGCAATATCGTTGTTTCTCACCGTGCTCTGCTCGACGCCGAGCGCGATGAGAAGCGCGCCGAACTGAAAAAGAGCCTGAGCGAGGGGCAGATCGTCAAAGGGACTGTCACCAATATCCTCGGTTTCGGCGCTTTTGTCGATATCGGCGGCTTGGAAGGGCTGCTGCCGATATCGGAGGTCAGTCACAGCCGCATCGAAGATATCAACGAGGTGCTGTCGATCGGTCAGGAACTTGAGGTTGCGGTCAAGAAGATCGACTGGCAGAACAACAAGTTCTCCTTCAGCCTGCGCGATACCCAGGCCAGCCCCTGGAGCAAGGTCGGCACCATCTTCAAACTGGGGCAGAGCTACCCGGGAACCGTCAGCCGCCTGGCCCAGTTCGGTGCTTTTGTCACCCTGGATGACGGCATCGACGGCCTGCTGCATATCTCCAAGCTCAAGGAGGAAGGGCAGCGGGTCCGTCATCCGCAGGATGTGCTGAAGGTCGGTGACAAGCTGCAGGTGGTCATCGAAAAGATTGATCAGGCCGAACAGCGCCTGTCGCTGGCCCTGGCCGGGCAGGAGGACGAGGTTCTCGACAGCAGTTACGAAGACAAACCGGCAAGTGGCGGAATGGGCAGTTTAGGGGATCTGCTCAAAGCCGCTCAGAACAAAAAAGGACGGAAATAAGTTGGACGAGCAGAAAACCTCACGCGGGGCGATGCTGTTTGTCGTCTGTATCGCCCAGTTCCTGATGCCTTTCATGATTTCGTCGGTGGGGATTGCCCTGCCCAAGATGGGCCGGGAATTCACTGCGAGTGCATTACAGCTGGGGCTGGTTGAGACGGCCTATGTCATGTCAGCATCGATCTTTCTGTTGGCTGTGGGGCGTTTCGGCGACATCCATGGCCGGCAGAAGGTTTTCAAGTACGGGCTGATTCTCTTTACCCTTGCCGGAGCTGTAATCTCCCAGGCCTGGTCGATTCAGAGCGTCATTTTATTTCGCTTCATCCAGGGGATAGGCGGAGCCATGGTCATGACGACCGGGATCGCCATGGTGGTCGCGATCTATCCGCCCAAGGAGCGGGGTAAAGCCCTGGGCATCGTTGTTGCCAGTGTCTATGCGGGGATTTCGCTCGGGCCCTTTATCGGAGGCTATATGGTTGCCCTGCTCGGCTGGCGGTCGCTGTTTTACCTGCTGTTGCCGATGGGACTGGTTGCCTGGCTGACAACCCATCTGAAGATTCGTCAGGATTGGGCACCTGCAAAGGGGGAACCTTTCGACTGGAGCGGAGCTGTGGTTTACTCCCTGGCCATTGTTCTGCTGGTTCTGGGAGTCTCAAATCTGCATCAGGGATGGTGGGCCTGGGGGCTTATCGGTGCGTCTATTGTTGCACTTTGGGTCTTTTACCGACACGAAAATGGCTGTTCCTATCCACTACTTGATGTCCAACTGCTCCGTCAGAACAGACTTTTTGCCCTCAGTAACCTGGCCGCTCTGTTCAATTATGCGGCGACTTTCGGAGTCACGTTCTTTTTAAGCCTCTACCTGCAGTATGTCAAAGGGATGGGGCCGCAGCATGCCGGGACCATCCTGATTATTCAGCCGATCGTGCAGACCATATTTTCACCCCTCTGCGGCCGTCTCTCGGATCGGATCTCCGCGACGCTGGTTGCGACCATAGGAATGGCCTCCTGCGCTGTTGGTCTGGCCATCGCCGCCTTTCTGGGCGAAGACTCTTCGTTGCCGCTGGTCTATTGTCTGCTGGTGTTCCTTGGTCTGGGTTTTGCCCTGTTTGCGTCGCCGAATACCAGCGTGATCATGGGCAGTGTCGAACCACGCCATCTGGGTGTGGCGTCGGGGCTCAACTCGACAATGCGGACCCTGGGAATGATGAGCAGCATGATGGTCATTACCCTGGTGTTTGCCTACCTGATGGGCGGTCAGGCGGTCACCGCCGAGACCGAACCGCAGTTTCTCACCAGCATGCGCCTGGCGTTATTGATCTTCTGTGCTTTCTGTATCGCCGGGATCGGCTGTTCTGTCGGGCGGGTGAAGAAAAAACAGGCTCTTATTGCCGGGGAATAGCCTGCGCTGCTTAGGCTCAAACTCTTCTCCCGTGAAGGACCCCCCTTTAATCCCCCCTATTTTATAGGGGGGAAGCGAGTTTCCCCGCAGGGGGGAAAGCTTTAAAAACTGATCACCTCATAACCCGCGCTCAGGTAGGGTTCCATCGCCGGATGGCCTGACATGTCACCAAGCAGCGGCAGCCCCTGCTCGACCGCGGCATCGAGGGTACCGAGCTTGGCCGCGCAGGCCTTGCAGACCCCGGCGAGCAGGTCGGCCTCCAGGTTTTTTTTCCACAGCCCGGCCAGCGGGTTATCCGGTTTGATCAGTTCCGGGACCAGTTTGACGGCCGCCCCTTCGATGATGATCTTCGCCTCATGGCCTTTCCCGTTAAGATCCAGAGCGTTAAGCAGGACATGGATGAAGCACATCGGGTCACCGTTGAAGACAAAAAGCGCCACTTTTTTCATGATTTTCCCCCTTTGATCGATTTCTTGTTTTCATACATACGTTCGTCGGCCTCCTGGATCAGCTGTTCTGAAGATATGAACGTATCCGGGCCGGTCTGGGCGTAACCGATACTCAGCTGTAATTCTGGTTCGTACTCATGGATATGCTCTTTGACCCGTTTTCCCCAGACGTCCCTGGCATAGTCGAGCCGGCAGTTGCTCATGACGATGCAGAATTCATCTCCGCCATAGCGGAAAGAGTAGTCCTCGGTACGGGTGGCTTCCTTTATCGCTTTGGCGACGAGCTTAAGGATGCTGTCACCGTGCTGATGGCCACGGGTATCGTTGATCGCTTTGAAGTCGTTGATATCGACATAGGCTACGCTGACCGGTTCCCTGCGCCGTTGCGCCGCATGCAGGGCATTGTTCATGATCTCGGAGAAATGGCGCATATTGAGCAGGCCGGTCAATGGATCGGTGCGGGATAACATCTCCAGCTGCCGGGTCCGTTCTTTGACTTTTTCCTCCAGCTCCAGGGCATAGAGATCCGATTTCTGTTTCGCAACTTCTATTTCTTCAAGCATGCTGTGAATGTAGGTATCAAACACAAAGGCGATGTCGAACATAATCAGTTTCTGTAGAGAACAGATCACCTGATTCTGTCGGTCAGGGTCGGGAAGTGTTTGTCTGATCAGGCAATACAGCAGGTTCTGCATTGACCTGACTGCGGCCAGATAGTACTTGGGGTCAACGCCAATATGCTTGTGAACCAGGCCGATGCGCAGGCGGTTGTTGACATAGGCGCTGTCGTAACAGCCACTGAAAAGATCCTGCAGGTAGCGCTTTAGCATGACATGCAGGCGATTGAGGGTCTCCGAGTCGCCAATCAGTCTGGCGACCTCAGGAATGGCGGTCTGGCTCTCGTAAAATTCGCAAACCAGATTTTCGAGTTTCTGGTTGACCAGCTGGCCAGTGTCGTGCAGACAGTCAATATCCTGCGAGGTGATAGCGTACAGGGCCTTACGCTTGTCAATTTCACTTTGAGTGATACGTAGCTGTTCGATGAGCGACAGATCGGTTTTTTTCATCTGCAGGTCCGTTGGTAATAGCTCTAAAATTTCAGAAGATCTCAGCGACTGTATTCCGTGTATTTCTTCGCGCTGCCGCGCACCAGGTCGACCGGATATTTCTGGCGGTTTTTAACCATCTTCTGCCTTGCGCAGGCGAGCGGATCGAGCCCGAATTTGTCGGCCAGGCCGATCAGGTAGATCAGCACATCGCCGATCTCATCCTTAAGGTTGTCCAGTTTTTCCGCAGGCAACTGATAGCTGTCCTGATCTTCGACCCACAGGAAGTTTTCCAGCAATTCCGAAGCCTCGATGTTCAGGCCGATCGCCAGGTTCTTGGGCGAATGGAACTGGTCCCAGTCGCGTTCGCGGGTGAATTCGGCGATCTGTTTTTTCAATTCTTTCATCAGATAGATATCCTTGTTCCGCATTGTGGTGAGTCTGCTGTTTAGCCCAGGTTGAGAAAGCGCTGTATCCCTGTCATGATCATCTGGGCCGAGAGGGCGGCCAGGATCAGGCCGGTCAATTTGCTCAGAATGACGATGCCCCGTGAGCCGAGGCAGTTTTTGATAAATGAACTGGCCAGCAGGATGATTGCGACACAGACAACGGCAAACAGCAGTGCCAGTGAACCGGTCATCTTGGCCGAGAAGGTTTTGAGTTCAGCACCGAGAACCAGCAGGGTGCCGACGGTGGCCGGCCCGACGAAGATTGGAATCGCCAGCGGCACGACCGCGACATCATCACTGCTGAGCGTCTGCTGTGCGGCCTTGCCGTTGACCAGGCTGATACCGGAGAGCATCAGCAGGACACCGGCACCGATGCGGAAGGCATCGACAGTGATGCCGAAGACGGAAAAAATCTGTTGGCCGATGAAAAACAGGATCAGTGAACTGATCGCTACTGCCACTGCAACTGACAGCGCCAGATTACGACGCCTGGCCGGTTGGTAGTCTTCCGTCATGCTGAGAAACATGGTCAGCCCGAAAAACGGGGTCAGGACAAAGAACAACTTGATCCACAGACTGAAAAACAGTGACATGGCGAGCACCTAATCGAATGAATTTTCCACCACATTTTAGCATAATAATCAATTCAAGAAAGGTGAAAGGAAGCAAGCCGCGCAGTGGCGGTCTGGTCGTATAAAATCCCGTTATGGACGACAATGACGGAGGGTTATATTGATGTGCAGACAATCGTTGCAGAGATCGAATCTGGACCTGAAGCACAAGCGCCGGCCACATGTCCGGCGCTCGGTAACCCTGTTTGGACTAGCTAGTCTTTTTTGATCTGTTCGGCCAGGTAGTTCTGCAGGCCCATCTGGGCAATCTGATCCATCTCGCCTTCGATCCAGTCGACGTGATCCTCTTCTTCTCTGAGGATCGCTTCCAGGATAATCTTGGTGCCGTGATCGTGGAGTGATGCGGCCAGTTCAACCGCTTTGTTGTATTCCGCAACGGTGTTGGTTTCATGTTCAAGGTCGTACTTATGGATCTTCTCGACATTTGAACCGATATGGATCCCGCCCAGGTTGGATACGATCGGCATACCATCCAGGTAAAGGATCCGCTCGATCAGCTTTTCGGCATGTTTCATCTCCTGTATCGAACGGTACTTGAGCTTGGCATGCAGTTTGGAATAGCCCCAGTCTTCACACATTTCACAGTGCAGAAAATACTGGTTGATCGCACCGAGTTCGTCAGAGAGCCGCTCGTTCAGAGCGTCAATAACCTGCTGATGACCTTTCATATGATTCCTCCTTGCACGGTTCCTGATAGGTTGTTTTATCTATAAAAATTGTCAGCAATTCTTAAAACCTATCAGGCTTTGACACCAATGCAAGGGGCGAATCGATACGCTGAATCAATGGCTGCTGTGCTGAAGCGATGCATGGTCTTCAATACAGGTTTTAAATCTGCCAGTTTCATTGTTATCCATTGTCAGGCTGAGAGCTTGGTTTTCAGCGCCCTGTTCTCCTTGAACAGGGCAATATGCTGTTTAAAGGGGCCGTCGAGATAGTAGGGAAGGGTGAACAGTTTTTTTTTGTCGATGCCGTACTTGTCTGCGTAATAGTTGATGATCTCATCCGAATCCGCGATGAACTCGCCGGGGGCGATCTCGACAGTCGGAAATGATGCGGGGGCTCCGGTCTGCTCAACCAACAGTGTGCGATACCTGTTCATTTCCTCTTCGTTGTTGCCATCGGCAGTGATGATTTCAAACTTGCCGGTCAGACCGGTTTCACCGACAAAGGCCATGACCTTGAAGCAGAAGGGGCAGGTGCTCTTCATATAGAGTTTAGGGGTAAATAGTGTACTCATAGTGTTTACTCCGAAAAAGTGTTGGCCTGCGTCAGCTCCCTGATTTTTTCAGGTGCCTCAAATAGGCTTCCTGGCGTCCTTTGTCGCAGCCGGGGGATGAAAGCTGACAATGGATAGCACAGTGTGGACAGCTGTTTTCATCCTCACTTGGGGCCTCTTTGCTGTGAGCGGGATCCTGCTGGCTTGCGACTAGCGGTTCTTCATCCGCCGGGTTTCCTGTTCGGCCGGTTCTGCGACAGTGGCCGTCCGGTGGATTCTGGCAATTGCAGCCCTGACAGCTGGTACTGCCGGAATAACTACCTCTGTAGGAATGGTTGCTCTTATATGAACGATTGGACGTATACATTGTTATCTCCCTGAAACCCGTTGTTTGATCTTTTCTCTCTATTGTTTGATTTGTGACCGTTTAAGTCAAGTAGTCGGGTTTCAATATTTGCGGAAAGGATTCATTTATTGCGCAATAATGCAATCTGGTTATCCAGTTCGCTCCAGCTGGATCAGTTCTGGCTTCAGTATCCCCCTTGGAAGGGTGTCTGGTGCCCGGATGGCGACAGTCAAGCCCCATGGATGGGTTCATGCGTCCCTGGAAAGGGGGATACTGGAGCCAAGTAGATAACCAGAAAACACAATATTTCTAAGGAAATAAATTATTGAAGAATGGCACAGCGTTTTTCCGGCTAGTGAAGTGATCCCCGAGAATGGCCGGCGTAATAGAACGGAAAACAAAAAGCCGGTCACTGATTTTAGTGACCGGCTTTTCTGGAGCGTAAAAAATCTGGAATCAGTCCTTTTTGATCTGTTCTGCCAGGTAATTCTGAATACCCATCTGATCGATCTGATCCTGTTCACCTTCGATCCAGTCGAGGTGTGCTTCTTCATCCTTGAGGATTTGCTCGAGAATGATCTTGGTGCCGTGGTCGTTCAGTCTGGCGCAGAGATCGACCGACTTGTTGTAGTTGTCGATGGCAACCTTTTCGGCGTTCCAGTCAAACTTGTGCATTTCATCGATCTTGTGGCCGATCTTGATTTCGGCCAGGTTTGAAACGATCGGTTTTCCGTCGAGATAGAGGATCCGTTCGATCAGTTTCTCCGCGTGCTTCATTTCATCGATGGAGCGTTTTTTCATCAGTGCGTGGAGCTTGCTGTAGCCCCAATCTTCCGCCATTTCACAGTGCAGAAAATATTGATTGATGGCGGCCAGTTCTTCAGACAAGCGTTCGTTCAGAGTGTCGATAATCTCCTGATGTCCCTTCATGGTGAAATCCTCCTGTTTGGTTTTGTTGGCAAGAAAACTATATCATTCATTAAAAACTGGATAATTCTGTCAGTGAGCCAAAATTGAAAAAATTAGTCTGTGATCCTGGTCACACTTTGCCAGTTATTTTTTTCCAGAGAAAATCGTCCGGCACCGGGGAAAACGACGATCAGGGATGACAGAATATAAAAGTACCGGGTCTCGAGGTAGAGTGCACCGACATTGGCAATATTTACCGTGAAGATCCTGTCCAAGAGTAAGGCATGGAAATTCGTGGTGATGGCATGCTAATGTCCGACTTCTTGACGACTGTCTTGCGATAGCATGAAGATCTTTTCAACGCAAAGGTATGAGCTTATGAAAGATATTGAAATTTCCCGGGAACCTGTCGAGTTGTTCAAGGTTCTGAAGTTTGAAGGGCTGGTTGGCAGCGGCGGTGAAGCAAAGGCGATGATCGAAGAGGGGGAGGTGCTGGTCAATGGCGATGTGGAAACAAGAAAACGCCGTAAGCTGCTGAACGGCGACCTGATCGAATTTGCCGGTGAAGAGTTTCGGATTGTCCTGCCAAAGATATAAAAAGAGCAATGCCGGTGTTTTGTTTCACCGGCATTGCTTTCTTTCAAATATCAATAACGTCTTGTTTTTTTGCGCTGCAACCTGACGGTTGCCGGGGCCGCTTTTCCAAAGGTCATGACCCAGGCAAAAATAAAAGAGAGAAACATCAGCGATATTGTCAAGATTAAGGTAGACATCACAGTGCTCCTTTGCAACACCCTGCTGGGGTCTGTTCAGTTAGTTTCTGCCGGTGGCTACCGTTGCCACTCATATTCTTTACAATTATGGCAATAACGCTGTTTTAAGGCAAGGCTCTCCTGTTTTTTTTTACAGGGTTAAGGTCAGACCTTGCCGCTTACTTATTTTTCTGTTTTGCCGCGTAATTCTGGAGAAAGGTGACAGCATTCGGCAGTAGGGCAAGAAATTTGGATTTATGTTCCGCGATCTCTTCCGCTGTCAGAGGGGCACCTGTTCCGGCTTCCAGCATTGCCGGAATCTGCTCGGGAAAGGCATTCCCCAGCAGTACCGAGACACAGGCCGAGAGTTCTTCCTTTTCTGAAATTTCATCGGTTGTGAGTTCCGGCAATTTTTGTCCTTCAGCATCCAGTCCCCAAACCGCCGGGCGTAATTGGGTCCCGCGCATGAACCCGTAGGTCCACTCGCGAATCTGCTCAATTTCTCTGTCAGTGAGCTGCCCCATATCAAACGGGAAGTGCAGAATTCCATTCTTATTGGCTTCCATGAAGCGGACATAAAGGGTCAGGAGTTCGTTGAGCAGCGAGTTCCCCTTGGCTTCATCCTTGAACTTGAACATCTTTTCACCAAACATGTGAGGGAACCACTGGCTTGGTGGTATCAGCTCCGGGAGGACGGCCAGGCAGTAGAGAAAGCCGTGGAGCCCCTCAAGGGAAAGGACCTTGTCCTGATCAACCGCAGCAGCCAGCAGTGAATTGAGAGGTTTTTCTTCGTCGGGGGGGAACAGGTTCACAATGAACAACTCCTTGTTTTTGCGTAAATTTTTCAGAAACTCAATAGATCCTATTTTGCGGCAAAAATCCAGCTTTCTGTATAGAACAGCTTTTGTCCTACTGAGGGTGAAAGCGGGACGAAGGAAAAGACGAACTGAAAGTCCGGAAGATTATTCCGGCCTTTCAGTTCTGAAACAGGCAATAACGGGCTGTCTATTGAACGCTGTTGAAGCCGAACAGCTTCTCTTTGATAATTTCTTCCGCCACGGCTTCGGGAACGTCCTTTTCCCAGTTTCCGCTGTTCTTTTCGATCTTTTTCAGGACATCATCCGGCCAGATATACATGATGCTCTTGTCAAACTTCTCGATGCTGACAATCTTGTTGTTGACCTGCAGGTACTTGTAAAAATACTTCAGCGGTTCAGGGGGCTGAAAATTTTCGCTGGTGATGAATTCATCAGGATGTTCCGCCGTGTGCATCGGGTAGACGATCAGGTTGGTATCTGAGTCGAACATCGATGCAAAGGCACCGAGCAGGCCTCCCTTGTGCCCTTCGTAATAATCTTCGTTGAAGAGGGCGGTCAGCTGCGGAATCCCCAGCACGAACGCGACCCGCCCCGTGGTATAGCGGCTTAAGTAGTCGCGGACCCGGAAATGGCGCAGGAAGTTGGAGACGATGACCGGATAGCCGAGCAGGTTCAGGCAATCGACACGGGTGAGGATATCCTTCATGTCGAGCTGGTCCAGCCAGCGCAGATCGGCGACCGAAATCTCGGGAACCATCATCGCGGTTTCGGGGTTGACGTTCTGCATGGCGCGGAAGATCTCCATGCCGCTGTTCATCAGGTCATGGGTGACACTGGTGACCGGCTTGAACAGGCCGCGGGCGATCAGGATATCACGTTTGTACAACAGTTCCGACGGGTGGATCAGGGTCTTGCGATCGGCATTAAAGACAACCGCATCTGACAGTTCCATTTCGACCAGCTTGAGCGCCATCAGGCGGTTGTCCACCTGCTTGAAATCAGGACCGAAGAAACGGATCATGTCGATTTCTAGCCGTTCGCGGTTAAGATTCTCCCCAAGCGACTGGATGAGACGTTTCGGGTCGTCATGATAGTAGAAGGCGCCATAGATCAGGTTGACGCCAAGCACGCCGATGGTCTCCTGCTGCTGCTGGTTGGTGTCGTCGAGCATCCTGACATGCATGTGGATCTGTGATGGTTCCGCGTTCGGGGTGAGCTGCAGCTTGATCCCCAGCCAGCCGTGACATTCGCCGCGCTGGCTGTAGCTCTTGGCGGTGACCGTGTCGGCAAAGGCGAAGTAGGTCGAGGTTTCCGGACGGTTTTTGCCGACCCGTTCGACAACCAGCTTGAACTCCTTGTCGAGCATCTTCTCCAGGCGGCTTTCGGTGACGTAGCGTCTGGTCTCTTCCGGCCCGTAGATCACATCGCTGAAGGTCATGTCATAAGCGGAAATGGTCTTGGCGATGGTTCCGGCAGCGCCCCCGGCCATGAAGAAGGCACGGGAGACTTCCTGCCCGGCGCCGATTTCGGCAATGGTCCCGTACTTGTCACGGTCCATGTTGAATTCAAATGCCTTCTGCATGGTCGTCATTATGTCATGAGCCATAGTGGTTCTCCTTGAAGCGGGTCTTCATATCACGAGAATATAATGAGTACAGCATTGTACAGGTTACAAACAGGTATGAAAGGATCTATCTTTATAGCAGAGAATCACAGAGAAACAATGAACTGTTTTGCCGATTTCCGAAATATTTTTAACGGACGCCGTCCGGAAACACCGGAGGGCAACGCGTATGTATTCAGATTGGAAACGGCCTGTCAGCAGAACAGCGGCACGCTCAGGCCCATGCCGTGGGCGACGCTGGTGAAGGCATTGCCGGTGGCAGCCTTGTCGCGGCCGAAGCGGTCGCTGAACAGCTGCTGGATGTGGGGGATTTTTGAGGTGCCGCCGGTCAGGGAGACGGTATCGATCTGTTCAGGTTGCAGACCACACTGGCTCAGAACATCGTCGATGCAGTCGGCAATCTGCTGGAAATTTTCGCCGTTGAGACTTTCGAACTCCTCCCGGCTTAAGGATTCGGCAAGTTTGAAATCGACTTCATCAAAGCGGATGGCGGTCTGGTCGCTGCCTGAGAGGTCGCATTTGGCCTTTTCTATCGCCTGGAACAGGGCGAAACCGTAGTTTTCCTCGATGATATTCTCCAGGTTCTGAATCGCTTCGGGGTTGTCGGTGCTGCGCTTGATGGTGTTGATCAGCTCGCGGTTCTGGCGGCTGCGTAAGAGCGGAATACGGTGCCACTGGCTCAAGGTGTAGACCAGACTGGTTGGCACATCGCACCAGTCTTCGGTGGCAAAGGCCTGGTAGCGGGCGTTGCGGCCGAAGTAGGGGGCAACCTTGTCCCACATGACCTGTGAATCGAAACGATCCCCGGCAATATAGACCCCGCCGAGGGCGAGGACATCGCCGCGCCGGTCCCTGCACCCCTGGCCGCCGCCTCTGACGCGGATGACGGAAAAGTCCGAGGTGCCGCCACCGAAATCGCCGATAAAAGCGGTCCGTTCCTCGCCCGCCGGGAGGGAGGCTTCAAAGGCCAGCGCCGCGGCAATCGGTTCGTACTGAAACCAGATATTCTCGAAACCGGCCTTCTTCGCGGCCTTGAGCAGGTAGGCTTCTGCCGCGGCATCCTTTTCCCTATCTTCCGAGAAGACCACCGGGCGGCCGAGAACGACACTGTCGACTCTGGAACCGACATGCCTTTCGCCGCAGCTTTTCAGCTCTTTCAGGATGATCGCGATCAGGTCGTCAATGCCGTAGCGCTTGCCGTAGATCTCGGTGCCGCTGAAACTGGTGCTGGGGAGAAAGGTCTTGATCGACTGCATGAAGCGGCCACAGGCGCCGTCGGCGATATACTCGTTGATCGCCTTGGCACCGGTAAAGATTTCCTTCTCTTCATTGAAATAGAGGACCGAACGCAGCAGGTCCTGAGAACGGCTGGTCTTGTCAACAGAGACAATCTCAACCTGGCCGTCGCGATAGACTGAGAGGGCTGAATTGGACGTTCCGAAATCGATACCAAAGACAATCTGCACTTACTTGACTCCTGTGACGCGAAAAAACGTGAAGTAGTAATCTATTCCGCGCCACAAGGCAAGTCTTTAACGGCAGAAATGCAGATTCAGAGGATGGGCGGTTGCTTCTCCAGCCAGGCCTCGGCCTCGTTCCTCTGCTCCCTGGTGAAGGCCCTGATCTCCAGGCCCGGAAGAAATTCGCTCTTGAGTTCACCGACCTTGCCAATCCAGCTCCTGTCGGTCAGGACCGCCGCTTTGTGGAATCTCCGGATCATGCCGAACAGCGCGGGGAGGTGGGAGAGCTCAACGGCGATGGCACCCAGTGATGGCAGATGATAGTCGACAAGGTCATAGAGCATCAGGCCGTTTTCGATCCCTGCCGATTTTTCCAGCAGCTCGTCCAGGGCAACTCTCATCTGTTCTGCATCAAGTTTGCCGCTCATTTCGATGTCGAGACGCTTGTCGTCAACTCTGGTGACTTTAAACATAAGGCACCTCCCGTTGTTTGTATTCCGCACTTATGGCAGGTTCGGTCGTCTATCAATTATAGCAGAGAGCAAGGGTCCGGCCGTCGCGGACGATAAACGCACCAAAGGGGTCGCCACCGCTGGCGACCCCTTCAAGAGAAAGTTCGATAGCTCTGTCGATGTAAGGTTTATGCATGGCTTCTTCTCTTTTGCGCCTCACACATGCTCGATCGACGTATGGTTGGAGATCTCCGAATTGGTGGTGCACAGATCGTCAACACAGAGCCCGTGGACACTGCCGTGTCCGGTCATACGGGCAAAGTCCTTGAGCTCGTCGGTGATGGCAGTGAAGAAGTTGGCGACCCGCTGTGCCGATTTGTCGATGTCGAAGCGGGCACGCAGCTCAGGGTCCTGGGTAGCGATACCGACCGGGCACTTGCCGCTGTCGCAGATGCGGTACTGCTGGCAGCCGAGCGCCATCATTGCGGTCGTGGCAATGGCTACGGCATCGGCGCCCATGGCCAGCGCCTTGGCAAAGTCGGACGAGATGCGCAGGCCGCCGGTGATGATCAGCGAAACGTCTTTGGCGCCCATCTCATCGAGGACCTGACGGGCCCGTGCCAGGGCAAAGATGGCAGGAATGGAGGCCGCATTCTTGACCACCTTGGCGGCCGATCCGGTCCCGCCGGCGCGGCCATCGATGGTGATGAAGTCAATGCCGGCCGACAGGGCGATCTCGATATCGGCGCGCAGATGACCGGCGGCCAGTTTGATGCCTATCGGTCTGCCAGCGCTGCGCTGGCGCAGGGAATCGACGGTTTTTTTCAGTTCAGCCGGGGTCCTGATGTCGGCAAAGTGGGCCGGGCTGTAGATGTCCTGTCCTTCCGGAAAGCCCCGCACTTCGGCAATCTGTTTCGTTACCTTGACTCCGGGCAGGTGGCCGCCCATCCCCGGTTTGGCCGACTGACCGATCTTGATCTCGATGGCGTCGACCTGCTGCAGGTAGGCATTGGTGACACTGTACTTGTTCGGCACATATTCGAAGATATAGCGATGCGCCACAGCCAGCGATTCGGGCAGGATCCCCCCCTCGCCGGAGCTGGTTGCCGTCCCGGCAGCAGCGCTGCCCTTGGCCAGGGCGATCTTGGCTTCCGGAGAGAGCGCGCCGAACGACATATGGCTGACGATGACCGGCGTGTCGATGACCAGCGGTCTGGCCGCTTTCGTGCCGATGACGGTGGTGCTGTCGACTGCCTCCGCCTTGTTGAGCGGCAAGCGGGAGAGCTGGGCCCCTTTGATCAGGATCTCATCCCAGGTGATGGTCGGCAGGCGGGTGCGCATCGGTTCGATCAGGCTCTTGCCGGTCATCGCCATCTGGTGGATATCGGCCATGTGGGTTTCAAACTCATCCGCTTTACGCTGCCATTCGCTCAGGTATTCACCGGTGTGACTTTGGCCTGATGCCTGAGTTTTGACTGCTCCCGGCAGGCTGCGGCTGAAGGATGCTTTGCCGGCGCCACAGGCCGGGCAGATCCAGTCTGCCGGCAGGCTATCCCAGGCTGTTCCTTCCCTGACCTCGTCGTAGCTGTAACCGCAGATATTGCAGGTGGCGATGGCTGCCGGGGTGACTGGTGGTTCCGTTTGCCTGGTTTTATCCCTGCCAGCGGTGCAGGTAAAGCCCTCTTTGGGAGAAGCGCAGGCCGGGCAGAACCAGTTTTCATCCAGATCCTGCCAGGGGGTGGTTTGTTCGCTTTCATCGTATGTGTAAGAGCAGAGCTCGCATTGCCATTTGAACATGACTTCCTCCGAAAAATGAATTGCTGCAATAACAAGAAGATAGGCCTGCAGTATAGCTGCAGGTGCCAAGCATTACCAGCTGAATTGCCGGACATTCAGCCGGTCAGGAAGCGGCAGAAACAGTAAACTGGGGCATGCGCAGAAGGCGTTGTGCATTCCTGATTACGAAATATATGTGAAAAAATGTCACCATTTCCACCTGTCTTTGCCATAGCCGGACCTGTCTTCTAACTAGCTGCAATAGGGGTGAAAATTGCTCCATCCGCTAGTTGCGAGGAGCTCTGATCAGGGGGGGCAAACTGACCTTTTAAGTCCCTTTTTTTGTCCTCCCCCCTCTCATAACAGCGACAGACGATGTATAATTCCAGAACAAGCAGGAATTGCTGACGCTGGGAGCCTGTCGGACGTTGGAGCAGCTTCTTGTGATGATCGACAGACTCCCGGGTTCCCCACGGGAGGTTCTCATATGGCTCAGGCAAGGGTACGCAAAGACAGTCCGTCTTTGGATTTTCATCTGCAGGCCGTGAAGGCCGGTGAACGCCGCTTTGAAAACGCCTTTCAGAGTGTTGCGCGGATGATCCTTTCCCATCCGGTCACCAAGGTCGTGGTCAACGGCAGGTCGACCTACGATTTCGAGATTTTCCGCCTCGGTTCCAAGCACGCCATCGGCATGTATGACGAGATCAACAGCTTCGTCTCCTTCGTCAAGGATGCCGCAGAAGGCGGCTCGTCCAAGGAGATGGCCTACGTGCTGGTCGGCGAGCCGGGCAACGGCAAGACCTTCTTCGTCGAGTACCTGTGCGGCAAGTACCGCGAGTTCCTCCAGCAGCCGGTCAACCGCAAGTACACCTTCCGTTTTACCGGCCTCGACCAGATCGGCAGTTACGGCAAGATCAGCAGCATCGAGTCGCAGACCTACGAAGACCCGCTGGTGCTGGCGATGAACCTGGGCGAAACCCTCGATCAGAGCAAGGAATTGCTCGCCAAAACCTGGAAGTTCACCGACAAGCAGATTGACGGGTTCTATGAGAATTACCGTCCCTTGGGGGCCTGCAGCAGCTACATCCTGGAGGAACTGCGCGGCCACTGTAACGGCAGTATCCCCGAACTGCTCAAGATGGTTGATATCCTGCCGGTTCCCTTGAGTGAATCGCTGGGGACGGTGACCGGCAAGTACGCGGCCAAGGACAAGATCACCTCAAGCGCCGTCGACCTGCTCGGCGAGGAATCGATCCAGCGTCTGCTGCATATCGCCGACACCAACAATCCCTACCGTTTCGACCTGCGCCGTGGCGCCCTGGCCCGGGTGGCCGGCGGCGGCATTCACTTCAGCGACGAGATCTACAAAAACAAGAAGGACCTGGTTCAGGTCTACCTCGGGGTCATCCAGAACCGGCTGATCGAGATGGACGGCTACAAGTGGCCGATCGACACCCTGATCATTGCCACCAGCAACAACGCCGAGTTCAACCGCTTCCTTTCCGAAAAGGAGGAGGCGCCGATCATCGACCGCTGCCGGATCTGCTACGTCTCCCACAACACCAACTACAAGATGCAGAAGGGGTTGACCGAATACGCCATCGGCAACGAGAGCAAGACCACCCTGACCGGCCAGGTCCTGCATCAGGATCCGAATCTCAACTACGCGGCCAGTGTCGCCGTGGTGCTGACCCGCCTGCCGCACAGCGAGAAGCTGACCGCCATCGAAACCATGAAACTGGCGGCCGGCGAGGTGGCCGGCGAGAAGAGCATCAAGACCCTCGCCGAGGTCATCGACCAGCTCAACCAGGAGGCCGACATCACCAAGCGCTTCGGTCAGAAGGGGCTGGGGCAACGGAATTTAGGAAGGGCGATCCAGCTTATGATCGAGTCGTCCGAGACCAACGAGGGGCGCTGCATGTTCGCCCACGATGTCTTTCGCAGCATCGAAAGGGTCATTCTCGACTACGTTGCCGACAACAACGACCGGGCCAAGTTCCTCTCCGACCTGCGCCTGGCCAAGCAGCTCTACCGCGAGCGGATCATGACCGAGATGTTCAACGCTTACATGGACGAACCGCAGGCGATCCGCAAGGATGTCATGAGCTACGTCAACATGATCATCGGTATCGACGCCGACAACCTTGGCCCGGACAAGATGTGGAAGTACCGCGATCCGCAGACTGACGAGCTCAAGGCGCTCAAGATCGATCCACGCTTCATCCAGAACGTCGAAGACCGGCTGGGCTTAAAGACCGAGGAGCAGCGCGAGAGCTTCCGCACCTCGATCCGCAAGATCTACGGCCAGAAGATCTCCATCGATCCTGCTTACGACTTCATGGACAACCTCGAGCTGGTCAAGGCGGTCACCGATGTGCGCCTCAAGTCGGATATCGCCGGCGCCGGTTCGCTGGTCGGAGCGCTGGCCAACCGCACCAACGAAGAGAACCAGAAGCTCTATGACCGGATGGTCGACACCATGCTCGGCCAGCTCGGCTACTGCAAGACCTGCGCGCAGAAGACCATCGAGTATTTCTGTACCCAGGATGATGAAAGCTGAGGCTTAGGTAGCCTATGAAACGACCGAAGACAGATAAAACCTCCCGGTCGGACAGTGCGCAAAACACCCCGACCGCTCAGACCCTGGATCAGGAGATTCGCCAGGCAGATCCCGGCCCGCCCCTGAACGATCTGTATGCGGCGAACGATTACCAGCTTCTGTTGCAGATGAGCGACGGCAAGGCGGGTGTCTCGCACAGCATGCGCAGCCTCGACGAGTTGCTTGAGCGTGACAAGGTGCGCGAAAAGGATGGTTTCCCGCGCAAAATCAAGCTCGGCAAGCTGGTCAAGCCGACCCGCGACAGCGGCAAGAAGGTGATCGTCGTGCCGACCACCGTCGAGGAGAAGTTCGTCCACGACAGCCGCTTCAAGCAGAAGAGTGAGGGGGGCGAACAGAGCGGCGGCCAAGGCGAAGGGGACGAGGGGGAGGTCATCGGTGAACAGCCGGTCCACGAAAGTCAGGAAGGGGAAGGCGCCGGGGCCGGCCAGGGGGAAGGTGGCAGCCATGAGATCGACGCCGATGCCTACGATCTCGGCCGCGTCCTGACCGAACAGTTTCAGTTGCCCAACCTCAAGGAGAAAGGGAAGCGGCGGTCGCTGACCCGCTTCACCTATGACCTGACCGACCGTAACCGCGGTTTCGGCCAGATCCTCGACAAGAAGGCGACCCTGCGCCAGGTGCTCGAAACCAACATCGGCCTCGGCAAGATTGCCGATCCAACCGCGATCGATCCCGGCGATTTCCTGATCGCGCCGGGGGACAAGGTCTACCGCATCCTCTCCCGCGAGAAAGACTTCGAATCGCAGGCCGTGGTCTTCTTCATCCGCGACTATTCCGGATCGATGTACGGCAACCCGACCGAGCTGGTCGTCACCCAGCATATCCTCATCTACAGCTGGCTGCTCTACCAGTATCACGGTCGTGTCGAGTTGCGTTTTATCCTCCACGACACCCAGGCCAGGGAGGTCGACGATTTCTACACCTACTACAACTCGCGGGTTGCAGGGGGCACCCAGGTCGCAGCCGGCTACCGGCTGATCAACAAGATCGTCGCCGAGGAGAGCCTGTCCAGCGAAAGCAACATCTATGTCTTTCACGGCACCGACGGCGATGACTGGGATCGTGAAGGAACCCAGGCGATCAAGGAGCTGGAGATCATGCTGAACTACGCCAGCCGGGTCGGTATCACCATCGCCGAGCGGGCCCACGTCACGCCGGGCACGACCCTGATGGAAAACTATCTGAAACGTTCCGGCATGATCGAGAGAAGCAAGACCTTCAGGGTCGATTCGATGAAGGACAACGTCGGCGAAGCACGGATCATTGAAGGGATCAAGAACCTGGTGTCCGAATAGTTTTCAGCCGGAAACGGCCCTTTTCCGCTGTGGCGGCGTACCCCCCTGCTCGTAAACTCGCTTCCCCCCTATTTTATAGGGGGGATCAAGGGGGGTGCTTTTAAAACGTACACTCATTATTGCGAGGCGCAGCCTATGCAACTGATCGATCAAAAGACCAAAATCATCATGGAAGGGTGCAAGGAGCGGGCGCGCGCAGCGGGTCTTCGCTTCGAGGACGAAACTCTCGAATATATCATCAGTAACCGCGACATGATCGAGCTGATGCAGAAGAACATGATTCCGACCCTCTACGACTACTGGGTCAACGACGTCGATGTCCTGCGTGAAAAGGGGAAGTACGAACTCTATCCTCACAACCCTTACGAGACGGTCATCAATACCCGGCCGGCGATCTCTTTCTATAACGACAACAACCCGGACTGGCTCAACGTGATGATCTTCTATCACGTGCTGGCCCACATCGACTTCTTCCAGAACAATCTCTATTTTCAGAACACCTGGGATTTTGATCTGACCGGCAAGGCGCTGGCCGACAAGCGGCTGATCGACCGGCTGCGTTCCGAGCACGGCCGCTGGGTCGACTACGTCATCGAATTCGCCCGCGGTATCGATAACCTGGTCGGCTATCATGCCGAACTGGCCAGGTTCAGCAAGGTCGACACCAGCTGCTCGAAACGGGTCGATTACTATTTCGATGTTTTTCTCCAGCAGCATAAGAAGGTCAGCATCAGCGAATACAGTGCCGAGCTGGAGCGCTTCAACGCGGCGCTGCGCCAGAACAAGGAGCTGGGGGAAGAGACCTTCTTCGCCGAGATCCGCAAGCAGCATCCCGAGTTCGAAGCGGCGATGGACAAACACCTGGCCCGTTACAAGCCGAAGAGTGCCGATCTGCTCCAGTTCCTGATCGAGAATTCCCCCTTCGTCAACCGCAGTGAGAACGAATGGATGAAGTCGGTCCTCGAGATCGTGCGCAGCACCTCGATCTATTTCCAGCCACAGATCCGCACCAAGATCATGAACGAAGGCTGGGCCAGCTACTGGCACGAGACCCTGTTTCTGCAGGACGACCGGATCAATGGCAACGAGGTCAATTTCGCCCGCATCAATGCGCAAGTGACCTCAATGCCGAAGGTCGGCCTCAACCCCTATGCCCTGGGGCTGCGCATGTTCACCTGGATCGAAGAGCAGGCCGGGCGCGACTATTACAGTTACGACTTTCAGCGCCTGCAGGATCAGCATCAGCGTGACCGCTACCGGAAGACCGACCCGGACAGCAGCGGCCGCGACTTTATCTTCCGGGTGCGCGAGAACTTCTGCGATTTCACCTTTATCAACAGCTTCGTCGATCAGGATTTCATCAACAACTACAAGTTGTTCGTCGCCGGAAAACGGCTCAACCAGGAACGCATGGTCTGGGAATATTACATCCGCAGCCGCAAGGCCACAGACTACCGGCAGATGCTCTTCGATTCGCTCTACCATCCGCCCAAAATCGAGATCGACGAACAGGGGTGCAAAGACGGAGCGCTGGCTCTTGAGCATATCAACGAAGGGAAACCGCTGGTCGAGGAATATGTCGCCAACACCATGCTCGGTATCGAATACCTCTGGGGCGGACCGGTTGTACTGGAAACTGAAGAGGCCGAAGTGCTGGAAGACCAGGATGGCAAGGGGAGCGGCCCGTTGATCGAATGGACCAGGGTGCGCTACCGGATGCAGGAGCGCAAGCTGCAGAAGGAACGGGTATGACCAACGGAATCAAGGAACTCAACAGCAAAAAAGCGCCGATCAACCGGGCCATGGAGAACTTTGCCCGCCAGCATGGGAACCATCTGCAGGGTGAGGTGGTGCCGTTTGACCGTTACCTGGAAATGGTCATGAACGATCCGACCATGACCATCCGCAACATCTTTCAGCTCTTTCATGACATGATCAGGGCCTATATCTCGGGTGGTGTCGATGAATACGAAGGGGATCCGGAATCGATCAACTATATGTTCTACGACACCTCGAAGCTGTTTTTCGAGAATGCCGACAACCCCTTCTTTGCCGATCGTCTGTTTACCAACCGGCTGGTCAAGCTGGTCGACAATTTCCGCAGCAGTATCCAGCAGAACAAGATCTATATCTTCAAGGGACCGCATGGCAGCGGCAAGAGCACCTTCCTCGACAATCTGCTGCGCGCCTTCGAGCAGTACGCCAACAGCGCGGAAGGACGCACCTATGAAGCTGTCTGGCGTCTCGATCACCGGCTGCTCAACAGGTTCAGTCCGGTTCAGCTCGATCGCCTGCTGATGCAGCTTGTCGAAACCATGGATGAGCTGGAGCTGTCCGCTTCGGTGGAGGACGCCCAGCGCGCAATCCAGCACGGTGAACTCTACCTGGAGATCCCCTGTCCGAGTCACGACAACCCGGTGCTGATGATTCCGCGTGATCAGCGCCGCGATTTCTTCGACGACCTGTTCCGCAACGACGAAATCAAGTGGAAGCTGTTCACCGAAAAACAGTACGAATGGGTGTTCAAGGAGACTCCCTGCACCATCTGCTCGTCGATCTATCAGGCGCTGACCCGGCGCCTGGACAACCCGGCGCTGGCGCTCAAGATGCTCCATGCCCGGCCCTATCGCTTCAACCGCAGAATGGGGACCGGGATCAGCGTCTTCAATCCCGGCGACCCGTCGCTCAAGCGCGATGTACTGACCAACGAGATCCTCCAGCAGCGGATCAACCGGATGCTGCGCGACAGCAACCAGGTCCAGTACATCTACTCCAACTTTGCCAAGACCAACAACGGCGTCTACGCGCTGATGGACGTCAAGGGGGACAACGTCGAACGCCTGATCAAGCTGCACAACATCATCAGCGAGGGGGTGCACAAGGTCGAGGATATCGAGGAGCAGGTTACTTCGCTGTTCCTGGCCCTGATGAATCCGGAGGACGAGCAGAGCATCAAGGACCTGCCGTCGCTCTCCGACCGGATCGAATATATCAAGATCCCCTACATCCTCGATCTGCGTACCGAGGTTGAGATCTACCGCAACATCTTCGCCCGCCATATCGATGACAGCTTCCTGCCGCGGGTCCTGCACAACTTCGCCCGGATCATCATCTCAACCCGGCTGCGCCGTGAATCTCCGGCGATGCTGGAATGGATCAGGGATCCGCATCGTTACAGCCGCTTCTGCGACCGCAACCTGCAGCTGCTCAAGATGGAGATCTACACCGGCAATATCCCGGCCTGGCTCGACGAAAGCGATCGCAAGTCGCTGACCGCCAAGCTGCGCAAAAAGATTATCGCCGAGTCGGAGAACGAGGGGGACCGGGGGTTCTCGGGGCGTGATTCGATCAGGATCTTCAGCGAACTCTACGCGGCTTACGCCAAGGAAGGCTCGCTGATCAACATGACCACGCTGCGCAAGTTCTTCAGCCGCAACGCCCAGTGGAAGAAGATGATCCCGGACGGTTTTCTCGATGCGCTGATGCAGATGTACGACTACACCATCACCCAGGAGATCAAGGAGGCGCTCTATTATTACAACGAAGAGCAGATCGACCACGATCTGAAGAATTACATCTTCGCCCTCAATTTCGAAGAGGGGGAGCAGGTCAACTGTATCTATACCGGCGATCGCTTTACCATCGGCGAGGAGTTCTTCCGGCCGATCGAGGCGCGGCTGTTCGCCGATATCTCCGATTACACCGAGGTGCTCGCCTATCGCCGGGAATTCCAGAAGGAGTACACCAGCCGGACCCTGACCCAGGAGCTGCGCCTCGACGGGCGCAAGCTGCATGAGACCCGGCTCTACCGCTCGCTCTACGAGCGCTATGTCCATTTCCTTAAGGAGCAGGTCCTGGAGCCGTTTCTCAAGAATGAAAACTTCCGCATGGCGATCAAGGATTTCGGCAGTGAGGAATTCAAAACCTATGACACCAAGATCAGGAACGACGTGACCTTCCTGATGAACAACCTGTGCAAGAAGTTCGACTATACCAGGCTGGGCGCCAAGGAGGTCTGTCTCTACTTTGTCGACAAGCAGAATCAGGCGGAGAGTCCGAAGGGGTGGAGCGGAGATGATGCGTCAGAGCTGGAACCGAAGGAGTGAGTCAGGTTCTGCTTGAATACTAATTCGGCTTTCTGTTCCATGGATGTCAAGCCGGGAACCGGCTTTGCGATTGCGCGAATCGGGGCGCGCAGCGACACGTCTGAGCGTGTAGAGAATAGCAGCCCCAAAGCTACGAAGAACGCCAGAAATAAACTAGGTCAGCGTATTTGAAGCGCTTTCTTTTGGTTACGTTTTCTTTGTCGCCACAAAGAAAATGAACCCGGCAGGCGGGCCGGGACCCGCCGGTGTTGGTTCTTAAGATTGTGATGTTGATTTTTAAGACAAAAACCACGGGGTCGCGGCCCCGAACGCCGCCATACTCTTTTGTCTTGCCACAAAAGAGTATGCAGAAAAGGGCAGTTTATAGGTCGGTAGTGTTCCTGCCTCTCTGCCGTAGCCTCAAATCAGTACCAGACAACGCGCCCCAAGATGGGCGAGCCCATCAACGGGCAGAATCGAAAAAACTCCGCAGAGCGGAGTTTTGATTGATACCTGAATTAACAAGCCCCGGCTTTTTTAAACCGGGGCTTAACTTTATTGCTGGGCCGCTGGTTCTTCCGCAGGCTGCGTGGCTTCCTGAAGCTCTTCGATCATGTGCCGGCTGATCGCCTGGATCTGGGGAATCAGGTCTTTCATGTTCTCCTGGGCGATGACCATCGATTCCTGCATCAGCATCGGCATCTTTTCGATCATCTTCTGGCCGGCGGCCGAGGTGTAGAACTCGCTGATCGCCTTGATCTCGTCGCTGGTATAGACCCGGGCGTACAGGTCAATGAACTGATCGCGCAGCTTCTCCCAGGACATTTCGGCTTTCAGCAGGTCGAACATCTGCTTGTTGTATTTTTCATAGATCGGCAACTGCTCCTCGCGGGCCCCCGTCTGTTCATACTGGCTCTGCAGCATCGCCTCCAGCTGGGCGTACATCGGCTCCATCATCTTGTCCATTTTGGTCATGGTCAGCATTTCTTCGATATCGGCGCGCAGCTCTGGATTCGCAGCACTGTCGTCTGCACAGCTGAAGGTTGGAATCATGGTGGCAACAAACATGGCAAGCACAAGCAGTTTTGCAAAAGTTTTCACGTTTTGATCTCCTTTGAATAAAACAGTCTCAGATACCCCTTGTTCGGCTGCCGGGTGGCAGGTAGAGCGTCACAATCTAGCATTTTTTTCTACGGCAGGAGCCAGAAAAAATGTTGTGGCCGTCTTTTTGACCGGCTTACCGCTAAAAAAAACGCAGCTTTGCGTCAAGGAGCTGTCCGGGCTATGCGCCCGCGTTTGAGCCGGAATTATTGGAGTTCAGGTGGATGAAGCACATCTCAGGCCATAGCGCAGACCTGGTTCCGGCCAGACTCTTTCGCCTGGTAGAGCGCTCTGTCCGCTGTGGCAAAGAGCTGTTCAAAGGAGAGCGCCGCCTGTTGCGGGCTGCAGACACCGAAAGAGCAGGTGACAGAATTGACGGCGCTGAAACGATGCCCTTCAACGGCCTGTCTGAGCTTCTCGGCCAGGGCTGAAGCGGTGGCTGGGACGGTGGTGTCGAGGACCATAATGAATTCCTCTCCCCCCCAACGGCCGAACAGATCGTTGCTGCGAATGTTGCTTTTGATCAGCAGCGCGAGTTCCTGCAGGACCTTGTCTCCGGTCGGGTGGCCGTAACGGTCATTGATCTGTTTGAAATGGTCGATATCGATGACCACCAGCGAAAAGCTTTCCGCCAGGGTTATCTTGCGGTTGATATCTTCCATCAGGCCGCGCCGGTTGAGAATCTTGGTCAGCGGGTCGATATGGGCCTGGGTTTTCAGGGTGCGGTTGGACAGTACCAGTTCGACCTGCCGTTCGTGCAGGACACCGAGCAGATAATTGAAAAAACGGGCGACAATTCCGACTTCGGTGCCGCGTTCTTCATAGATTTTATTCCCCAGCTGGCCGGAGCGCATGATGCGGATGATGCTCTCGATGGTTTCAACCCAGGGCAGTCTGGCATTATGTTCGGTGACATTCAGGCCGAGAACCTCATGCTTCCTGAGCACGCGCAGAGCGTTACAGACCCGTAACGCGAAGAAAAACACCAGGCCCAGAGAAAAAGCCAGGACAAAGGCGGCCGCGACTCCGGTAAACTGGACCAGGATAAATTCCAGTCGGCTCAGGCCGGAGGATGGTTCGCCGAAGAAGCCGACAGCCATGGTGCCCCAGACGCCGACGCAGCCGTGTACGGCGACCACGCTGAGCGGATCATCGATTTCGAAGTGCTGGAGAAGATGATCGCTGGCAAACATGATCATGGCGGAAAACAGTCCGACAATGGCGGCGATCCCGACCGTGAATTGGGCGCAGCCGGCCGTGATGCCGACCAGGCCGGCAACAATGCCGAAACTGAAGGCTTCGACACTGACCTTACCGTAGATGAGCAGGCAGATCAGGTAGGCGCTGATTCCTCCGGCCGCGCCAGAAATAAGGGTGTTGATCAATATCGATGAGACCTCGGGCCCGAAGGACAACAGGCTGCCGGCGTTGAAGCCGAACCAGGCGAACCAGAGAATCAGAGCACCGAAAACAATGGTGTTGTGATTGCTCGGCGAGAAATGACGCTGTTTGCCCTGTTTGAAGCGGCCGAGGCGGGGACCAAGGACAATAGCTCCGGCCAGGCCGATCCAGGCACCGATCGAATGAACCACCGTCGATCCGGCAAAATCGACAAACCCCATCGCTTTGAGCCAGCCGCCGTCGCCCCAGGCCCAGTGACCGAAGATCGGGTAGATGACCGCCGTGACGACAATGGCCGTCAGGACGTAGCTGTTGAACTTCATCCGTTCGGCTACCGCCCCGGAAACAATGGTCGCTGCCGTGGTGGCGAACATCGCCTGGAAGAAGAAAAAGCTGCCGACGGAGTGGTCTTTGCCGTCGATCATGAACAGATCCGAGCCGAACAGCCCGCTCTGGTCGGCACCGAACATCAGGCCGAAGCCGATCAGCCAGTAGAAGAAGAAACCGAAGGTCGAGTCAGCCAGGTTTTTCATGGCGACATTGATGGTATTCTTGGATTGCGCGCAGCCTGTTTCGAGCATGGCGAAGCCGAGCTGCATCATAAAGACCAGAAAGGCACAGATGATGACCCAGTGGTAATCCAGGGCTGAGTGTGAACCCATAGGGAGCTCCTAGCGTACGTTATGTACAAAAAAAGCCCTTCAACCATCGCTGTCCGATTGGTTCAAGGGCTCCATTGCCGTATTTGGTGCCGCCGCCTGGCGGTATTTCTGTAGATTTTACCGGTTCAAGGATAGAGTGCCAGATTGGTTCTGTCAAATAAAATATCAAAAGGGCGCCAGCTAAAATCTGTTGTTTTTTAATGAGTTAGTGGCTAGGCTCCGAGTTGAACAGGGGATTGTCTATCATCGGGAAGATCATTTGGAAAAAGTGGGATGCCAGTGATCTGCATCGGTTGCGGAGAACTGGAGGAGACAATCAGGAATAGCTCAGCTTTATTCAAGTCGCCGGCGAACCCTCGCGCTGTCAATTCCACACTCATCTGTTACAATTTACCTGACAAAGCAGCAAGTTCGCCCTGATTCATGCGTAATTCTCTTCTGTTATGCTTTACCGGCGGATCGCCGGTCACTCCGCAAGGAGGCCAGTATGTCCAGAAAAATCTCAGTATCGATCGCGATCCTGCTGGTGCTTCTGATTGTCGCCGGCGGACTGATCTGGCTGCGTAACAGCCGTCAGCCGGTCGTCATCGGCTTTGTCGCCGGAGTGACCGGAAAATACGCCGATCTTGGTGTCGATTGCCGACGTGGTGTCGAGCTGGCGATCGCCAGGCAGAACCGCCGGGGGGGGATCTCAGGTCGTCCGCTGGAGCTGCTCAGCGAGGACGACGGCCAGGACGAAGAACGGGCCGTTGCGGCGGTCAAAACGCTGCTGAAGCACAATCTGCCGGTCATCATCGGTCATTCGACCAGCAGTATGAGCATGGCGACCCTGCCGTTGATCAATGCCAGTCAGACCCTGCTGTTCAGCCCCACCTCGTCAAGCGCCCGCCTGCAGGATATCGATGACAATTTTTTCAGAACCTGTACCGTTTCAGGGGTCTCCGCGGCAATGATGGCCCGCTACCTGGTGATCCGGAAGGGGGTCAGCAACGCCGGGGTGATCTATGATCTCGGCAATGAGGTCTATACCCAGGCCTGGTTCGATGCCTTTGAGAGCTCTTTCCTGAGAGAAGGGGGCGAGTCGGTCGTGCCTCTGGCCTTTACTTCCGGTGAGACCAGTCATCTGTTTCCCTTCATTGAGAAGATTCGCGATCCGCAGTTCGATGTCCTGGTGATCGTCACTAATTCCGCCGATGCCGCGATGCTCTGTCAGCAGATCCGCAAGAGTGACTGGCAGGTGCCGCTGGCCATGGCCGACTGGGCGGCGACAGAGCAGCTGATCAGCCTCGGCGGACGGGCTGTCGAGGGGGTGATCATTCAACAGATCTTCAATCGCGAGAGCCAGGAGCCTGCCTACCTGAGCTTCAAAGAGGAATTCCAGCGACTCTACAAGGTGGAGCCCGGCTTCGGGGCGTTGCATGCCTACGATGCAGCTACGGTTATCTTTACCTCAATGCAGCAACAGCAGAATGGTGAGTCACTCAAACAGGCCATCCTGCGCGTCGGGCAGTTCCAGGGGTTGCAGTATCCGGTCGAGATCAATCGCTTCGGGGATGCAGTCCACGCCACCTACATAGGGGTTGTGCGTGACGGAGGTTTTGAAATTCTCGGAGATTTCCGGTGAAGAGTCGTTCAACCCTGCGTCAATCGCTGATTTCTTCCTATTCCCTGGTCAGCCTGATCCCCTTGTTGCTGATGGCGCTGTTTATCCTGCTGTTCATCGTCAGGGAGAAGAATGTCGATTTCACGGCGCGGATCGACCTGCTCTCTCAGGGGGTGCGCGGCCAGATCCAGCTGTTCATGAATCAGCCGCTGGCGACACTCAACACCATTGCCGCCATGCTCGCCGATTCCGAGGTCAACGACAGTCACAAGATCGAGCGCATTCTGAACCTCAACGTGCGCAGTTCTCCCTATTTCGAACGGATCTATCTGATCGATCCTTCCGGACGGGTTGTCGATGTCGGTCTGCGCCAAAACCGCGAGAATGACCGCCAGGATCTGCTCGGCATCGATCTCTTCCATCTGCCGGAATTTCAGCGGATCAGCGCCAGCGGCGAGCTGCTCTGGTCGGATACCTTTTTGTCGCTGGCCAGCGGAGAACTGAGCGTCATGCTCTATATCCCGGCGGGGGAGAACGTGCTGGCGGCGGAGATCGGCCTGACCAAGCTGGCACAGTTTATCGAGAAACTCAGCAGTGCGACCGTGCAGACCATGATCATCGACCGTAACGGAGCGATCCTGTTCCATCCCGATGCCGGCCAGCGCGGCAAGGGGCTGATGGCCAACGATATCGAGCTGGTCGCAGCGGCTCTCCAAGGGAGCGAAGGGACCGGGCTGTTCCGTTGCCAGGGTGAAACCTTTTTCGGCGCAACCAGCATTATCGAACCGATCGGCTGGGTCGCGCTGATCGCCCAGCCGGTCGACAGCTTTATTGCAACCCTGACCATACCCCTGCTGATCATCTGCAGCGGTATCGGCGTGGCAATGATTCTGTCGCTGTTGCTGGCGATCAACCGTTCGCGCAAGCTGGCCAATCCACTGATCGAAATGACCCGTCAGAGCGATGTCATCGCCAGGGGGGATTACCGCCATCTGTTGCCTCCCGGTGAATACCAGGAGCTGACCCAGCTGGCCGTCAGTATCAATGACATGGCGACCGCGATCCAGCAGCGTGAGGAAGCGCTGCGTGACAATGAACTGAAATACCGTGAACTGGTCGAGAATACCAATAATCTGGTCCTGTGCCTCGACCAGGAGCTGAGGATTAGCTACGCCAATCACAGTCTTGCCCGGCTGAGCGGGATTGACGAGGGGCAGGCCATCGGTACACATTTTTCCGACTGCATCCTCGCCGCCGACTGGCCGGAGGTCGAGACAACGCTCCGGGCCTGGTGCTCCTGCCAGGATGCCAGTGGCAGCCTGGAGTGCCGCAGCCAGGATGGCAATGGAGAGACTCATTACCTGCTGCTCGCCTTCAACCTCCATTATGCACGGGGGACGCTGAGCGATATCAGCATCATCGGTCATGATGTGACCATTCGCCACCAGATCGAAAACCAGCGCAAAGAGCTGGAAGAGAAGCAGCAGCGTTCGCAGAAGATGGAACTGCTCGGCCTGATGGCTGGTGGGGTGGCCCATGACCTGAACAATATTTTGGCCGGAATCATCAACCTGCCTGAGATCATGCTGCTGACCCTGGATAAGAATGATGAACTGCACCACTCGCTGCAATCGATCAAGCAGTCCGGCGAACGTGCCGCTGCGGTTGTCGCCGATCTGCTGACCATTGCCCGGGGTTCTGTCGCCGCCAGGGAGCCGCTTGCGCTCAATCAGCTGATCGAGGACTACCTGGCAACGCCGGAATTCAAGCGTCTGTGCGAGCTGCATCCGGACGTCGCCTTCCGTTTCAGTCCGGCGGACCAGCTCCGCAGCTGTGTCTGCTCGCGGACCCATATTGAGAAGGCACTGATGAACCTGGTCATCAACGCCTTTGAGGCGATTCATGGCGAGGGGCTGGTCGAGGTGGCGACCGCCAGTCTGAGCGCCGACGAGATCGCGGTGCTCACCGCTGAACTGACACCGGGCGATTATGTTTCCATCGTTGTGCGCGACAGTGGCAGCGGGATCTCCGCTGAAGATCTGCAACGGATCTTTGAGCCGTTCTTTTCGAAAAAGGGGCTCGGCCGCAGTGGTACGGGGATCGGCCTTTCCGTGGTCTGGAACAGTATCCGCGAGCATGGCGGTACGGTCCTGGTTGACAGCAGCCCGGCCGGTACCCAGTTCCGCATCCTGTTGCCGGTCTCCGGCGCAGCAGCGGAATTACCTGCCCAGCCGGATGAAGGGCAGGATCTGCAGGGGCAGGGGGAACGCGTTCTGGTGGTTGATGATGAGGATATCCTGCGCGAGATCGCGGTGAATATGCTGCGCATCCTCGGTTACCGGGCAACGGCGGTCAACTGTGGGGAGAAAGCGCTTGAGTATCTGGAGCAGAACGAGGTTGAGCTGGTGATCCTTGATATGCAGATGGATCCCGGCATGAACGGGCAGCAGACCTATTCGCTGATCCACCAGCGCAATCCGCGCCAGAAGGCCCTGATCGCCACAGGCTTCTCATCCAGTAAAGCGGTCGGCAGGACCATTGAAGAAGGGGCCGCCGGCTTTATTCAGAAACCCTACAGCCTGCAAGGTTTCGGCCGGGCGGTCCGTGCCGCTCTGCAGCAGGATGATCAGTCCGCTAGCAGCTGACAGTTGCTGGTGAAGAGCAGCTGCTTCTGACTGATCGGATCGACAAAGGCCAGGCGGCGGGCGATTAGCTGCAGCGGGCTGGTGAAATCATCCAGCCGCTCATCGATGACCTGCGGATAGAAAAAATCGTTGACGATCGGCGCGCCGAGAGCCGCCATGTGCAGGCGCAGCTGATGCTTTTTGCCGGTGATCGGGGTCAGGGCGTAGTGCCAGTACTTCTCACCCGTGCCGATAACCTCGATCAGTGTCTCGGCATTGATCTCTCCGCCAACCTGCTGCGACAGGAAGAACGGCTCGCCACGGACGATGCGCGAGCTGTAGCGGTAGGGAAACACCAGCTCGGGCAGCGGCGGGGCCAGCGCCTCGTAGCTTTTGTCGATGCTCTGCTCGCGGAACAGCGCCTGGTAGAGTCCGCGGGTCTCTTTTCTGGTGGAAAACAGCACCAGCCCCGCGGTATGGCGGTCGAGCCGGTGGAGCGGCTGCAGATCGCGATTGCCGGTCCGGGTGATCAGGCGGGCCAGCAAGGTCTGAGTGACGTATCCACCGGTCGGGATAACGGGCAGAAAATGGGGTTTGTCGGCGACCAGCAGGTTGTCGTCCTGGTAGAGGATCTCTTCCACGACCGGAATGCTCTGCTCGGCCTTGTTCTCCCGGTAATAGAGAATCTTCATCCCCGCTTTTGGCTGAAGAGCGGCTGTCAGCGGCTGCTGTTGTGCATCCTGAACCAGGCCGCGTGCAAAGCGATCCAGCCAGCCGTCGTGGCCGACCCGCGGGAAGCGTTCTGCGAGGCAGTCGAGCAGGCTGGGCCACTGCCCGGAGGGAATGATGAAGGTGCTGGCGTTGATTCGGACCACTGGGCTCCCGGTCGTTGTGTCTTGCTGTTCAGTCATGGACGATGAATTTATTCAGGGTGTCATCCAGCGCCGCCAGTTGGCGGGCGACATCGCTGCGCGGATCGATCAGTTCGAAATCCTCGAATTCGAAGCCCGGTCCGACACTGCAGCCGACCAGAACCTCGTCACCGAGTGGCGCGGCCGCCTGCCAGACTCCGGCCGGGACAACCTGGCAGTAGCAGTTGCTTGCCGCTGAAAGCTCATGGCAGACCGGTGGGGCGTCACTGCCATCCCAGGTATAGAGCAGCACCCCTTCCCCCCGGTAGAGGTTCCAGACCTCGTCGGAACTGACCCTGTGAAAACGGCTGACCTCCCCCCTGGATAGCGAAAAATAGATGTGGGTCAGCGCCGATTTGCTCCGGCCGTCGGCTGTTGTGACAATCTGTGCAGACCTGAAGACTTCGCGGAAGCGTCCCCCTTCCGGGTGTTTCAAGAGATTTATCGGTTTCATCACTGTCGCTCTGATCGAAAGTTATTTGTTCTGCTCAACCAGCGCCGCGAGGATAGCATCAATGTCCGGTGCTGTCGCAGCATTTTTGAATGAGCTCATCTGCTGGTAGATAGCTCCGGCAGCGCGATGAAAATCGGCCGGCAGACCCGCTGCGGCAAAGGTCGCCGCGATCTCATCCATCTCGCCGACAAAGCGCCAGGCCTTGGGTGCTGTCGCTGCAACACGCGCATGGGTTTGTGCCGCATAGTCGGAATCGCCCCGAGACCAGTGATTTTCCAGGTCCTGACGCACGCCAAGCTGTTCGGCGACAGCCAAGATGGCGGCCAGCAGGGCTGCGGTCCCTTTGCTGTTGGCGGCGAAGCACATCTTCAGGGCCGATGCCTTGCCGATCTCAGCGCCGATCACTTCGCAGGCGAGTGGACCGGCGGAAAAACACTCGGCCAGCGGAGCGGCCCTTTGTCCTGCCAGGTACAGCCAGGTTTTGCCCGGAGTCCAGGCCGGCGGACCGATGATGCCGCCGTCAACCACGGCGATTCCGCCGCCCGTCAGCAGTCCGGCGATCTCTTTGACATGCTCCGGAGAGATGGCATTGGCGTCGAGGTAGGTTCCTGTGAAGCCTGCTGCGAGCACCTCTTCAGCGACTGCTTTAGCGGCATGTGGCGGGCAGACACTGACAATGATTGGGCAGCTTGAACAGAGCTGGTCAAGGCTCTGAAGTTCTGTCAGGCCATGCTCCTCGGCGCGCTTGCGGGTCTCTTCACTTCTGCCGCTGGACACCCAGCAGGCAGCGTGGCCACTCTTTTTAGCCGCTGCCGCCAGCGAAATTCCCATCGCTCCGGGGTGTAGAAAGCCAATGGCATCTTTGGTCATAAGCCCTCCTTGTCTTGTCGTTTATCTGTTCAGTCTACAGGGGATGGGCCGCTGCCGTCCAGTTCCTCAAGCCAGGCAAGCAGTTCGCTGAGCGCCGTAGAGTGAAGAAGGTAGTCTGCCCGGTTGTTGGCCACCCTGGTCTGCAGTTCGCCGAGAATCTGCTGCACCGGCCAGTTGTCGATATCCGGAATTTTCTGTGGTCGATCCGAGACATAGCCCCACATGTGCTGAACAGCGTTGATGATGCCGCCGAGAAGGGGACGGCTCTGAAGTTGTTCAGTCAGCAGTTGCGCCAGCGCGTTGAAGGAATAGCGGTTTTCGGCCAGCTGCGGGCCGATCTGCCGGTAGAGCTGCTGGTTGCGGGCCAGCAGAGAATACTTGTGCTGACTCCAGAGCTGCTGCGGGTTGTGGGGCGGGGGGATCCGACCGGGAGTTTGCTGGGCGCTTTTCAACAGTTCGAATTGCTGGCCGATAGCTCTGTAGATCGGGGGCCAGCGCTCAGGGTTTTCGTTGTCCTCGATGGGGGTGCTGTGGCCGCTGCCGCGCAGTTCCATTTCACAGGCCAGCAGCTTGTGGCGCATCCGCAGCGCCCAGCCAAAGCCAGCCCAGTAGCGGAGCGAATTGTCCTGCCGGGCCGTTTCCCGCTTATGCAGATGTTCGGCAACGCGGTGGAGTTCCTGGTGCTCGGCGGCGATCAGTTCATCACTGAAGTAGCCGGGATTGATATTCCAGAAGAACATGTCCATAGCGGTTAAAAACTCGAACCGGGGTGACTGAGGAATTCCAGCTCTTCCTGACTGGAAGTCCGGCCGAGGATCTCGTTGCGATGAGGATAGCGCCCGAAGCGGTCGATGATCGCTTTGTGGCGCAGCTCGTAAGTGTAGCTGGCTTCTGCTGCAAACTTTCTAAACAGCTCTTCAGCATGAACGTGAATCGCTTTAGATTCGCTGTGCATATAGGGCATCAGCAGAAAATTGCGTTCCTGTTCTTCCAGGTTGTCCAGACTGCCGCAGGCCACCGCCTCCTGGGCCAGGATCAGGGCCATGCCGTCCTGGGCAAAAGCTTGCGGGGTATTGCGGAAGATGTTACGGGAAAACTGGTCAAGGACGATGATTTCGGCCAGGCGACCCTGAGCGGTGATGCGCCAGCTGAACAGTTCACCCCGGGCGGCCGCTTGTAGCAGTGACAAAAAGCGCCTGCGCAGAACGGCATCAAATTCGCCATCGGCCATGAACCACAGCTTCGCATCGATCTCTTCGAACCAGAACCTCAGAACCTCTGTCTGCATAGGTCTCTCCTGATGGATTTCTCTCTGGTTTCAGCATAGCAGCCTGGCGGTCCAGTGACCAGTCTCTCCCGGGGATAGAGGTCTTTGGTCACATAATTTCAAGGAGCTGTGCTACATTGGAATATCGTTTGTCGGGGAATATGGAAGAAAAGCACAGAAAGAGTCAGCATGACAGCCAAGATGAAACTCTCTCAGATCGACCTGCTCGAACTGTTTTCCGATGAAAACTACGCCGATGTCCTGGCCGGGTTCAAAGAGAAGACTTTCCGCAGAAAAGAACTGGTCTGCACCCCTTATGACGGCAGCGATTCGATCTTTATCGTCAAGAGTGGCCGGCTGCGGGTTTTTCTTTCCTACGAAGACCGTGAGTTCACCCTGGCCCTGCTGGAAAAAGGGGACATCTTCAGTACCCACACCCGGGCCTACGCCGAGGCGCTGGATGAATCGCTGATCCTGACCGGACAGACGCAGGCTTTTCACAGGAAGATCCAGCAGCATCCGCAGATCATGGCGACGGTTGTCAAGGTCCTGGGGGAACTGCTCAAGAACTCGACCGAGATCATCGAGGGGCTGGTCTTCAAGGATGTGCGTCAGCGACTGTATGATTTTCTCCATCATTGCGCACTTGAGCGCGGGGTCAGGCAGCCTGAGGGGGTGCTGGTTGATCTGGGCCTTACTTCGGAGGACCTCGCCCTGCTGATCGGCACAACCCGGCAAACCGTATCGACCCTGGTCAATGAATTGATCAAGGAGGGGAAGCTGGAAAAGGTCGGCCGTTTCAAAGTTCTGATCCGGGATTTCGAGGCGTTCCGTAGTGAAAATTGAGCTCTTTTTTCAATTTGTCGGCCAGACGACAGTCTTGCAGGCGATTTTTTGCTATTGAGCAGACAGGCTCTGTTCAATCAATTGCAAAAAGGAGTGAAATCATGTCTGAAGTCGCATTCCAACCGGATCGCTATATTTCCTTCAAGGGGATCGAAGAAGAAAAAAACAGTACTGAACTGATCCGCCTGCTGCGCCGCCACATCGACGATCCGGAAAAGACCAACCCCTTCTGGGAGAAGTACAAGCAGATGCTCGCCGATGCCGAAAGCGGCAAGTCGGGCAAGGACTATCTGTTCCTGATTCACAGCTACATCAACAATCTGTTCGAATTCTTTGAGGAGATGGAAGACGAAGAGGCGCTTGCTCTGCTGCACAAGATCGAAGTGGAGTGCTGCTGACCTTATCCCCGTAAGAAAAAGCGCACCGGGCAATGGCGCCCGAACTTTTCCGGCCAGCCTTGATTGATCCGTTTCCTGCTCCAGTTTGTAAGCTTATCAATAATCATAATTCGAAACGTCCTGTCTTCTTTTGCGGCCGCTATCATCGGCAGAGCGGCGAGTTCTCCGGAGCCACCGATTTGCTGGGTCAAATTTTTTATGGATGAAGCGATGGCTATGAAGTCTGTTGGAAAATTACCAATACAACGATTTCTGTAGAGCGTCAACGCAGGTGCAGTTGCCAACCATTTCCGCAATAGGATCTCCCGAAAGAGCCATGCCGAGCCACCCCTCAGGTTGCGATAACTCGAAAGGGGCTTTTACCTTCGAAGGGGATATTGGTTCAAATCCAACCTTTGAATAAAAGGCCGGATCTCCATAGGTCACAGCAAAGCGAATACCGCTGTTTTTAAGTTCATTCAGCCCGTAAGAAATCAAAGCCTGGCCAATGCCTCTGCCCTGACAGGAACTCTGCACAGCCACTGGAGCTAATATGAAGGCTTCAATTCCTGTATCAAAAGTCAAACAGCTGAAGAAAATAGAGCCAACGATCTGCTCATTGTCGCAGGCGACAAAATTGAATAGATCTGACGGAGGAGTCCCGGCGAAAAGATCTTTTGTCAACTGACCAATGAGCGCCCCTTCTGCAGCCCCTTCAGAAGCAGTGAATACCGATTCAAACAGCTGAACAATGGCCTGTGTCTCATTTCCTTTATGGTTCCTGTAATTCATAGCGATTTCTCGTCAACTTTTGAAGATTACCTCGTAAATCAGGGACACTCCCCAGTTTTTCTCGGTCTGCCCGGCTTGCGAGGTCTCAGGATCGTATCCAGCTGAGACTCCATGCTGTCAATAAGAACGTCCGTTCCTAACGGCCGCCCGGTGCGGGTGGCGCTACACCAGAGTATATTTGTCAAGGGAAAAAGATCCTCGCTTTATATGCTCCTGACGATCCTGTTGACCTCGGCAAAGGGGTACTTTTCTAGTTTGCCGTAGCCTTCCATCTTGCTCCCTTTCAGCCTGCTGCACAATGGGGTTGTGATCCCGCAGAGAAATCGGCTCAGCGCTTCATCTGCCAGTAACCCTTCACCGGCCTGACGATAAGGCTGCAGCCAGTTTGCCACTTGGCGGGGATCGACGGGCGGTAGCTCCTGCCGCTTCAGACAGGCCGGTCTGCCGGCACAGACAGAGCAGTGGCCGCATCTTTCCGGTGCCTGCTGGTCGGCAAAGTAGCCAGCCAGGGTATGGCTCAGGCACTGTTCGCTTTGAAAGAAGTCGAGCATGGCATGAATACGCCTGATTTCGCTCTCTTCCTTGCGGGCAAACAGGTTATACAGCCGCTCGACCAGTTCCTGCTGCGAGATTTGAGTATTGACCACCCGGTAGACATCGGTGAGC
Organism: Geopsychrobacteraceae bacterium; assembly: GCA_963676795.2. Classification (GTDB taxonomy): domain Bacteria; phylum Desulfobacterota; class Desulfuromonadia; order Desulfuromonadales; family Geopsychrobacteraceae. The sequence goes on from CAXXTB010000001.1 coordinate 557,780, forward strand.
TGTTTGCTTTCCAGTTCGATCCAGCCTTTTTCCTGGAAATAGTCGATGGCGGCGACGGCGCGCTTTCTTTTGCCTCCGTAACTGTCCCAGAGGGCGCCGAAATCGACGCTGTACCAGGTTCGGGCCTTTGCGGAACAGTGGAAAATCGCCTCGACAAAGGCGCGTCTTTCGTCCTGAAAGCGGTTGATGATCTTTTCAGCACTATCGATAAATTTGAAGCGATACGAATCGAAATAGCTGTATTGGGACTCGATGATATTGTGCAGTTCCAGGTAGACCAACAGGGTTTTCAGGGGCAGTAGACGGATATTGCTGTCAAAGGAGAGGCGGTTCAGCATGACTTCCCAGTCGCCGTCACAGGCGTAGATCTGCTCGACAACATAGGCGATGGACGATTTATCCGGTGTATCGCCGTAGGTGAAGTTTTCCAGTACATTGAGATTGTCGGCATTGGCCAGCACCGTACACGCGGACTGAAGACCGTCGCGGCCGGCCCGGCCGATTTCCTGCGAATAGTTTTCTATCGATTTCGGCAGGTCGTAATGGATCACCCGGCGGATGTCGGCCTTGTCGATGCCCATGCCGAAGGCAATGGTGGCGACGATGCAGGGGGAAGCGCCCTGCATGAACTGCTGCTGAATCGCGTCCCTGAGTTCGGCTTTCATCCCGGCGTGATAGGGGATGGCGTTGATACCGCTCTGCTGCAGTCTGTCTGCGACAAGTTCGGCGGTTTTCTGCTGCGTCACATAGACAACCGTGGGGGCGGCGGGGGACTCCTGCATCAGCGACTGCAGCCGGGTGAATTTCTGCTCCTCGCTGCAGGAGAGGACGTTCAGGGTCAGGTTGGAGCGGTAAAAACCGGTGACGGTCACGGCATCTTCGGCGATGGCAAATTTGTTCCTCATGTCCTCAATAACCTGTGGCGTCGCCGTGGCCGTCAGCAGCAGCGCCTGCGGGATCTTGAGCTGCTGCTGATAGGCGGGAAGCTTCAGGTAATCGGGGCGGAAGTTATGCCCCCATTCCGAAATACAGTGCGCTTCGTCGACCACCAGCAGTGAGATCGGTATCTGGGCGATAAATTGCCGGAAGCGTTCGTTTTTAAGACGTTCAACGGAGATCATCAGGATCTTCAGAGCACCGCTGCGCGCTTGCTGCATGACGTTCTGGGTGCTCTCCCGGCTCTGTGTCGAATCGATGGCAGCGGCAGCGATCCCTTTGCTGTGGAGGAACTCAAGCTGATCTTTCATCAGGGCCAAAAGCGGTGAGATCACCAGGGTTAGGTGCGGCAGCTGCAGGGCCGGAAGCTGATAGCAGAGCGATTTGCCCGAACCTGTCGGGAAGATAGCCGCGGCAGACCGGCCGCTGAGGATATTGTCCATCACCTCCGCCTGGCCGGGGCGCAGGGCTTCAAAGCCGAAATGTTGCTTCAATGTCCGGAGCATAATTATGAATGTCCCTTGTTAATCTATGAGCAACTTGCAGCAATTGATGCAATACGCTACACTTGCTGCAAGTTGAGACTAAAGGAGATTGATATGTCTACATCCAGTGTGCGACTTGACCAAGATCTAGTTGAGAAAGCCGCCATTATGGCAAAAGCATTAAACCGTACCACGCCGAAGCAAATTGAACACTGGGCTAAAATCGGTGAAATGATGGAAGATAACCCAGATTTGCCATATGAATTCGTCAGGCAGGCCATCATTGCAAAAGCCGAAAAAGAAGCTGGTAAGCTCGAGGAATACAATTTTGGCTAAAATTACCCAGGTCCTTCAAACACCAACCTTCAAAAAAGCAGTCAAGAAGCTCCACCAAAACCAAAAGAAGGATCTGGATAAGGCCGTTAAGGAGCTTGTTGATGATCCCCTTCTGGGTGAACAGAAAAAAGGGGGGCTGTCATTTCTGCGAATTTACAAATTTAAAATGAATAAACAGCTCACCCTTCTTGGTTATAGCTACGAGGATGGAACTGTTACCCTTGAGCTAATGTCTCTCGGCTCCCATGAGAATTTTTACCGGGATATCAAAGGCATCATTTAAGCTTACTCAATCATAACGAATCTGTAGAAAAACCGGGATCACTGAGTTCTCATATCCCGGAATCGAGTTAATGTTTCGATGTCCAGCTGGTTTATTCCCGTTTGCTCATTTAAGCATCTTTTGCCGTATTATCCATCCGGAATTTTTAAGATTTCTGCATTTTTCAGGCGTTTTCTCCCTCTATGCCATCCCGAAACGGTGAATCTTGGTCAGATTATGCAACAGGGTGAATAGTTTCCATTGGCCGTCAGCCTTGGCTTTACTGCGCAGGCTGAACCTTTTGATGCCGATAGCTTCGCAGATGTGGCCGAAGACCGGTTCGACAATACCGAGACGCCGGCTGTAGATATGGCGGCCGAGTTTGCTGTCGATTTTCTGCTTCATCCGTTCCAGGGGGCCGTTCTTTTCAGTTTCGACATGCTCAAGTAATACGTTGAGCTGGCGGGCGCCTTTTTGTTTGCTGCTCTTTAAACATCTGTCGCGCAGCGGGCAGTTATCACAATCCTCTTTGTGCCCCATGAACTGCATGAAGAGATTATCGCGGATTTTGGCTTTGGCACATTTGAGCCACAGGCTCTTTCCGGCCGGGCAGATGCAGGTCTGCTGTTCGATATCCACCTGAAAGTCATCACCGCTGAAACGGTTTCGGGCGGAAGACTTCCTCCGGATCTCCGGTTTGTGCTGGCCGGCATCGGCAAAGCGGGGGTCGCGGGAACGAAAGCCGTGATCGGCCAGATAGCCGTCAATTTGGTTTTTCTCCAGATAGTTCAAGGTGTCTTTGTTGCAGAACCCACTGTCGGCGAGAACCTTGGCCTGTTTTGATGGGGGAATGACATCTTTGTCGAAGGCTTTGTCGATCTGTTCGACCAGCGGTTCCAGCAAGCCGTGTTCCTGCCCCTGACCAAAGGCTTCAGCACTGACAACAATCTGATGCTTACTGTCGACCGCCGCAACACCGACATAGCCCTGAATAACACCGTGACTGGTCTTCATCTTGGCACTGTCAGGATCGGTGATATTGCTCTGGACTTCGTTGCCACTGTAGCCTTTGCGGGGTTCGTTCTGTTTGAGAAAGCGGTCGATTTTGTCGCTGGCGGCCAGCAGAGTATCGATCTGTTTCTGCTGTTTCTGGCGGATCTGGTGATCATTTTCCCCTTTACGGTCTTCTTCGCGGTGCACATTGAGCATGTGGCGTACCGCCTGGTCGATCTTCCGGCTCTTCTTTCTTAACGCGTCGTGGGTGCCACTCCATTCTTTAGAGGCATTTGAGGGCAGCTTGCAGCCGTCGATAGCAAACATCTCTCTACCGATCAATCCCATGTCGTCACAGATCATCAGGACCTGGTGGAAGAGCTTGGCAATCTCACCGCTTGAGCCGGAGATGAAGTCGGCAATGGTGGTGAAGTGAGGGCGGCAGTCACTGGATAAGGCCATGAACAGAACATTCTCGCGGCACAACGCTTCAATGCGGCGGCTGCCGGTGACGCCCCGGGCATAGGCCAGCAGGACAATTTTCAAGAGCAAGGCGGGGTCATAGGCCGGCCGGCCGTTGTCATCGTTCTTGTATTTGTGATGGAAGATCGACAGATCGAGCTTGTTGTCGACCAGAAAACTGAGGGTGTACTCAAAGGTTCCGGGGAGAATCTGTTGTTCAAAGGAGATGGGCAGCAATACCGTTTGATGCGGATTGTAATCGATAAAACGCGCCATGTTTTCCCTCCCCTGAAAATCATAAAAAGTGGAGTAACTATAGCACATTTAAAGGTTTTTCTACAGCCTCAACGGTTTTGATAAGCCGTGGGGTAGTGGCTTTGCGGGTTGGTAGAGACTTTTACGAGAACCACAGAGCTATCCGCCATCGGCTTGATTATATTGTTAGGTATTGTCAGATTGTGATTTTTCCAAGAGTTTGTCTATCAGTGGGAAAATCTTTGATCTTGTGCTTCCGTACTTGCTTGGATCACGGCTTGCAGAACTGCCTTTGTGTTTATAGGTGACAGAACCAATTATCTCATTTCCTTTTTTTAGTTCTATTTTGGCTTTGCTCAAAAATGGGATAGGGTCGTAGGATCTGTATGCCTCAAATGTGACAATCGCATCACAATTGTCTGGTCTATTTATCATGTAACTTTCAGATGAAATATTATGGTATTCAAATCTTTCCTGCATTGCACTGATGAAATCGCGAGTGTTTGAGTGGGTGCTTTCTAAAATACACAAATGAGTGATTTGGTTCTTATCCATATCAACTTTACTCACATTTACCGTTGTACATCCGAAAAAGGTAGCAACTATCAAAAGTGCGACGAAGTATTTAATTTTCACAAATTCATCCTTTTTACCTAACGGTTCTGCATAACCGGTGGCGGTAATGCGTTTCAATTTAGTAGACTTCTTGCGGATTTCGCCTAGCCCAGCTCCATCCGGTTAATGCTTGGGTTATACAAGGCTCAGTCAGAAATTGTTGTTACTGGTGGAACGACAGGAATGGAAAACTGAATACGACTAACCCTGCTTGTTGTTGTCGCTGTACTTCCATCACCTCCAATGGAGAGCCCAACTACCTTAATACCACCATTCATCCCGGCTTTTTCTTCGTCTGCAACAGTGACAGCTATATCGAATTTAACCTCTTGGATAAGCGATGAATTGATGTCGCCCGTTCCTCCCCAACTTGGGTTTATCGCACCGTTAATTTTTTTGGAAATTGTTTGATTGATAGCCATTTGAACACCTTCTTGAATTTCACCAAGAGTGGCAGCAATGAATTCTTTTAATTCCATATATAGCCTCAATTCTATTTTGTATAACGGTTTTGATAAGTCGTGGCGCAGTGTCTTTGCGGGTTGGTAGAGACTTTTACGAGAACCGCAGAGCTAACCGCCATCGGCTTAATTTTATTGTTATAACTCAAAATGTTCACACTCTTTCGAAAACTTATTCAACAAAGATACGTATGCTTCATGAGGGAAACCCAGATCAGAAATAAATTTGCCTGTTGAAAGACTGTTTGCGCCATAAAGAAGTTCACGTAGACAATCACGGCAGATAGCAATGGCAGCTTCGTAATTATCGACTAAGGAAGTTGGCCAATTGACTTTCATTCTGTTGAGGGATGACAATTCTATTCCGAGCAAAACCGGACATTCCCAATCCCAACGAGAAAGCCAATACTCAAACGTTCTCACAATAGCCAAATTTTCGTTTTCAGATAGTTCGATCATAGTTATAACGAATCTGTAGAAAAACCGGGATCACTGAGTTCTCATATCCCGGAATCGAGTTAATGTTTCGATGTCCAGCTGGTTTATTCCCGTTTGCTCATTTAAGCATCTTTTGCCGTATTATCCATCCGGAATTTTTAAGATTTCTGCATTTTTCAGGCGTTTTCTCCCTCTATGCCATCCCGAAACGGTGAATCTTGGTCAGATTATGCAACAGGGTGAATAGTTTCCATTGGCCGTCAACCTTGGCTTTACTGCGCAGGCTGAACCTTTTGATGCCGATAGCTTCGCAGATGTGGCCGAAGACCGGTTCGACAATACCGAGACGCTGGCTGTAGATATGGCGGCCGAGTTTGCTGTCGATTTTCTGCTTCATCCGTTCCAGGGGGCCGTTCTTTTCAGTTTCGACATGCTCAAGTAATAAGTTGAGCTGGCGGGCGCCTTTTTGTTTGCTGCTCTTTAAACATCTGTCGCGCAGCGGGCAGTTATCACAATCCTCTTTGTGCCCCATGAACTGCATGAAGAGATTATCGCGGATTTTGGCTTTGGCACATTTGAGCCACAGGCTCTTTCCGGCCGGGCAGATGCAGGTCTGCTGTTCGATATCCACCTGAAAGTCATCACCGCTGAAACGGTTTCGGGCGGAAGACTTCCTCCGGATCTCCGGTTTGTGCTGGCCGGCATCGGCAAAGCGGGGGTCGCGGGAACGAAAGCCGTGATCGGCCAGATAGCCGTCAATTTGGTTTTTCTCCAGATAGTTCAAGGTGTCTTTGTTGCAGAACCCACTGTCGGCGAGAACCTTGGCCTGTTTTGATGGGGGAATGACATCTTTGTCGAAGGCTTTGTCGATCTGTTCGACCAGCGGTTCCAGCAAGCCGTGTTCCTGCCCCTGACCAAAGGCTTCAGCACTGACAACAATCTGATGCTTACTGTCGACCGCCGCAACACCGACATAGCCCTGAATAACACCGTGACTGGTCTTCATCTTGGCACTGTCAGGATCGGTGATATTGCTCTGGACTTCGTTGCCACTGTAGCCTTTGCGGGGTTCGTTCTGTTTGAGAAAGCGGTCGATTTTGTCGCTGGCGGCCAGCAGAGTATCGATCTGTTTCTGCTGTTTCTGGCGGATCTGGTGATCATTTTCCCCTTTACGGTCTTCTTCGCGGTGCACATTGAGCATGTGGCGTACCGCCTGGTCGATCTTCCGGCTCTTCTTTCTTAACGCGTCGTGGGTGCCACTCCATTCTTTAGAGGCATTTGAGGGCAGCTTGCAGCCGTCGATAGCAAACATCTCTCTACCGATCAATCCCATGTCGTCACAGATCATCAGGACCTGGTGGAAGAGCTTGGCAATCTCACCGCTTGAGCCGGAGATGAAGTCGGCAATGGTGGTGAAGTGAGGGCGGCAGTCACTGGATAAGGCCATGAACAGAACATTCTCGCGGCACAACGCTTCAATGCGGCGGCTGCCGGTGACGCCCCGGGCATAGGCCAGCAGGACAATTTTCAAGAGCAAGGCGGGGTCATAGGCCGGCCGGCCGTTGTCATCGTTCTTGTATTTGTGATGGAAGATCGACAGATCGAGCTTGTTGTCGACCAGAAAACTGAGGGTGTACTCAAAGGTTCCGGGGAGAATCTGTTGTTCAAAGGAGATGGGCAGCAATACCGTTTGATGCGGATTGTAATCGATAAAACGCGCCATGTTTTCCCTCCCCTGAAAATCATAAAAAGTGGAGTAACTATAGCACATTTAAAGGTTTTTCTACAGCCTCAACGGCTTGGATAACCGGCGGCGACGCGAACTTGCATGTACCACCGAAGTATTCGAATATTTGCAGAGCTATTTTCCGTCCGCGTTGATTCTGTTGTTATAAGCTGAGCAATTTAGTTATGAGCTCTTTGATCTTCTTTTTTTCGTCAGGGAACGTGTGCAAATACATATTGTTTTCAAATCTTACTCTAGACACGATTTGCGCTGTCTTGGGGTCAATTAGTTGGATTTCAACCGCTCTTAAGTATGGTGCTAAATCCCATGACCATGCGTCAAAATACGTAAGGATGTATTTGAAACTTTCATTTTTATCGAGAGGAGGGCCAGAAAGGGCTGTCATGCCCATATTAATGATCTCGTCTTGGATCAATTTGTCCATGTCATTTCGTTGATATGGATTTTTAACAATGTATATCGACTTGCTAGAGTCGACAGAGATTGGAATGGCTGAATTTTTGTGGACTGCTGAGCATCCTGTCATGAAAACAACAATAGCAAGTACGAATAACATTCTTTTCATAATATTGGTTCCTTGGAGTTGCTTATAACGGTAATTAGACGGCCTAAAAGTCGTAATCAAATACGGCAAAGACCGTGGTTTGAATAATATTACTTGATATCCGGTAGGTTACAATTATCCTATTAAATAATAAAGCATTAAATACTGCATTCACTGGAGGGGGCCAATGAATCAGACGTCTTCTGCTCCAAAATTATTGGATCAAGTGCGTGATGCTGTGCGTACCTTGCATTACAGTATCCGCACCGAACAGGCTTATGTGAACTGGATCAGACAGTTCATTCTTTTTCACAACAAGCGTCATCCCCGGGATATGGGCGGAGATGAGGTTCAGTCTTTCCTGACTTTTCTTGCCGCGCGCAGAAACGTTTCTGCATCTACTCAGAACCAGGCTCTGGCGGCAATCCTGTTTCTTTACAAGCAGGTTCTCAAAGTCGACCTGGACTGGCTGGACCAGTTTCAGCGGGCCAAGAAACCGAAGCGCTTGCCGGTTGTATTTACCCGTCATGAAGTTCAGCGTCTGCTCACCTGTCTTGACGGACAGAATCAGTTGATGGCTAATCTGCTCTACGGCGCCGGGCTGCGGTTGATGGAGTGCTTGCGCCTGCGGGTGGCTGATATCGACTTTGAGCGTTCCCAGCTTTTTGTCCACGAGGGGAAGGGGCAGAAGGATCGTGTGACGGTGTTGCCGCAGAAACTCAAGGGCCCGTTGATGTTGCAACTTGAACGAGTGCGGGAACTACATTGTCGTGATCTGGACGCCGGCTACGGTTCTGTCTATTTATCCCAGGCCCTGGCGCGCAAGTATCCGCATGGGGAACGAGATTGGCGCTGGCAGTATGTTTTCCCGGCGGCAAAGCGCAGTACCGACCCGCGCAGTGGGCAAATCAGGCGTCACCATCAGGATGCCAGTGTGCTGCAGCGGGCGGTGAAACACGCGGTGCGGTCAGCTGGAATCAGCAAGGCTGGCAGTTGTCACACCTTGCGCCACAGTTTTGCGACTCATCTGCTGGAAAGCGGTACAGATATCAGAACCATTCAGGAACTGCTTGGCCATCAGGATGTCTCGACGACGATGATCTACACCCATGTGATAAACCGGGGAGCGCAGGGGGTGATCAGTCCGATTGATCAACTATAAAAGGCGATTTCAAGTTTTTCTGCGTCTGACATTGTCAACGGTCGATGCGTCCATGTAGATTGAATGCATTCAGAATTTCACGCGTAAGGAGCCCGCAATGAATTACTGGCTGATGAAATCGGAACCTAATGCTTTCAGCATCGACGATCTGCAGGCGATGCCGGAGCAGACCGAGCACTGGGACGGGGTGCGCAACTATCAGGCGCGCAACATGATGCGTGATGAGATGAAGATCGGCGACCGGGTCTTTTTCTACCATTCCAACTGCGATGTGCCAGGGATCGTCGGGGTGATGGAGGTGGTGAAGGAAGGCTACCCGGATTTTACCGCCTTTGACCCGCACAGCAAATATTTTGACGACAAGAGCGACCCGGTCAAGCCGCGCTGGTTCATGGTCGATGTGAAGTATGTCCGCCATACCCGTCGGGTGATCTCGCTGACGGAGCTCAAGGAGCATGACGCGCTGGAGAACATGCAGCTGGTACGCAAAGGCAACCGCCTGTCGATCATGCCGGTCAGCCAGGCGGAGTGGGACTATATCCTCGGTCTGGAATAGCTGTGCGGTTGGCTGAAATGCAGGAATCGGATAGACCGGTCGGGTCGTGTAAAAACTGTACCCTGCTGCTGATGGAAAAGTGCTACGGGCGCAGCTGGTGGTTCCGTCTGGTGCGTGAGCCGTTGTTGTTGGGGATGCGTCTGCTGGCCCGTTGGCACGGAATCGGTGCCGGGGATTATCTGGTCAATAATCCCGAGTGTGTTGGCTGTATCCGCTTCATGAAGAAGGGGTTGCAGGAAAAATCGCCCCTGTTCCGCTGGCTGGACGGTTGGATCGGCCCGCATTTCAAGGGGCTCAGCGAGACGCTGCTGACGGAGGAAGACAAGGCCGAGGCGAAGCAAAGGGCTAAGGAGCGGCTGGGGGAGTAGGTGCGTCCGGCAAGCGAGACTTGCCGATACTGGGCCTGTTTATCCTCTTGACCAGCGTGGTTATTTTCTCTAATCTGACTAAAAAAATACGTCATAAGACGTAAAGATTTAGTCAAAAGAGGCCCAGCCATGCTTGAAGCATTGTTCGGAACTGTAAACCGTGAAAAAGTCCTGATTTACATCTACTGCCGTGAAGAGGGATATCCTCGGGAGGTCGCTCAGTTTTACGCGACAGATCTACGCTCGATCCAGAATCAGTTTGAAAAGCTGGAGCATGGAGGAGTGCTTTTCAGCCGTTTGGTTGGAAACACAAGGCTCTACGCGTTTAACCCGCGTTACCCCTTTCTTGCTGAACTCAAAACCCTTTTGGAGAAGGTGCTGACGTTTTATCCCGACGACGAGCTTGAACGCTTGTCTATAGCTAGAAAGCGTCCACGCAGGGCGGGTAAGCCTTTATGAAGCTGGTCAGAGAGATGACCGCTGGTGAGTTGGCGGCCTATGTCTGTACTCATCTGCGAGACGAGGGGATCGATGTCGTATTGTCGGGGGGCGGTTGTGTTTCTCTCTATACTCTGGGGCAGTATGTTTCCTACGATCTTGACTTTATCGAGCTCTTTCCTCCGGACGCAGAAAGCTGAAAAGAACTCTTGCTGAAATTGGTTTTGTTGAGGAAGGGCGCTATTTCAAGCATCCTGATACCCTGTATTTTCTCGAATTTCCGCCGGGGCCACTAGCCGTGGGTGATGAGCCGCCTCGTGAGCTTAAGGCATTGTCTGCCACGGATTGTGTAAAGGATCGTCTTTCCGCTTACTTTCACTGGAATGATTTGGAGTGTCTGGAGCAGGCCTTGTTGATTGCTGAAGGGCAACAGATTGATCTTGTGGAAATCGAGCGTTGGTCTCATACGGAGGGGCAGGCCAGCAAGTTCGTGCTATTTACGGAGCGATTGCAGCAGGGGAAGAACTGACTGGCAGTGTCTTGCCCTGCTGATCCTTGACAGGAGGAAAGGTTGTTTAGCTTTTCTTTGCGTCTTCGCGTGAGCCTGATTTTCAGCTCTGTCCTTCCTCATTCTTCACCTCTTCCGGATACAGGCCCCGCACCCGGGCAAAAAGCCTGGTCAAGCCCAGCAGGGTATCGATATCCGGGGTTTTGACCCCGACCTTCTGGCCGATCTCGCGGACCGCGCTGACCAGGGCATCGATCTCGAGCGGGCGCCCCGCTTCGACATCCTGAAGCATCGAGGTTTTGAAGGCGCCGAGCTTGCGGGTCACCAGATTGCGCTGTTCGGGGGACTGCTCGATGGGGCAGCCGATGCGGGCGCCGATGGCCGAGGCTTCGAGCATAATCCGGTTACAGAAGGTTCTCACCAGTTCGTCATCGAGCACCCTGTCGCAGGTTGCCCCGGTGATTGCCGTGACCGGATTCATGGTCATGTTGCCCCACAGCTTGTACCAGATCTCGCGCTGGATGCTGTCGGTCGTTTCGATCTCGATCCCCGCTTTCTCAAGCAGGGCGGCCAGGCGGTGCAGGCGTTCGGAGCGGCTGCCGTCAGGTTCGCCGAGGATCAGTTTCTTGCCGAAAGCGTGGCGGGCGAAGCCCGGTTCCTTGAGAGAAAAGCTGCCATGGACCACGCAGCCGATGACATTTTTGACCGGGATCGCCGCTGCGATGCTGCCGCCGGGATCGACGGATTCGAGCTGCAGGTCAGAGTATTCCCCGCCGAAGCCGGCGAAGTACCACCAGGGGATACCGTTCATGGCGGTCAGGACGATGGTCTGCGGGCCGATCAGTGGGGCGATATGGGCTGCGACCTCGCTCATCGCCTGGGCCTTGACAGCAAGGATGACCAGGTCCTGGGCACCGAGTTCCCCGGGGGTGTCGGTTGCATTCAGCTCTGCTGTATAGAGGCGGCCTTCAAACTCAAGGCGCAGGCCGTTGCGTTTCAGGGCGTCCAGCGTGGTGCCACGGGCAATGGCTGACAATTCGCAGCCGCTCTGGGCCAGCAGAGCGCCGATAAAGCCACCGACGGCACCGACTCCGTAGATGCAGATTTTGTTCATGTCTGGCTCCTTCTCATGAAATGGCGGATTTGGGAACGACTAAAGCAATATAGCCGAGGTGCAGGCGATTTAAAATCGTTAAGTCCGCCCCACGGCCCTTTGCTGATTTGTCAGAGAGCTGTTTGCAGAGAGGACGCAGAACTCTGGCCAAGGGTGATTCCTTTGGTCTGCATGTAGTTCTGCAGGCGTAGCAGGTGGTGCTTGTCCTGTTCGTTGAGCTGCTGGAAAATCTTCAGAAGGATGTCGTCTGCCTGTTGAGTCATGGCTTTCTGATAGTGCGCTTCGCCGGCAGATTCTTCGAGCTGAATCGCCAGGGAGAAGGCTTCTTCTCTGGTTGGAGGGGACTGCTCAAGCTGCTTCAGCAGGTTTGACAGCTGGACATTGATTTCGATCAAGGCTTCGAGGGCTGGTGAAACGATCTGGGCCGGAATGTGTCCGCTCGGGACAAAGCTTTCCAGGGCGCTGCGGAGCAGGGCCGCGTGGTTGTTTTCTTCAAGGGTCAGCTGCCACCACAGGTCATTATCTTCCTTAAACTCATGATAGAAAAGTTTATAAAGCTTGCCGATCTGCAATTCGAGTCTGATCGCTTCCTCGGCAAGGGGGATGAATTGGTCCTTGTGCATTGGTCTGCCGTCCGTAAGGGGAATTTTTCACTGTTGTCAGTGTTGATCTGGTGCTGCTGAGAAAAGAGCGCGAGGTAATTCACTTGGGGGCCAGAGTCGGGACAACGGTATATTCGTTAGTAAATAGATAAAGATTTGTGAATCTTTTTTCAATAGAAAATTCATTGGTCAGGGGCGGAGTTGAGGCTGCTCATTGGCAGTCAAACCGTGCTATCATAGTATTCATACATGGTTTTTGATCTCTGGCTTAATATGTGACCAACGTCCGATAAATACCCGAATCTGACTGGAGGATGACATGGAAAAGTCACTGGAGCAGTTGTTTTACTTCGCCCTTGGCAGTGCCCTGGCGGTCAAGGAAAAGGTGGAAAAGAACAGCGGGGAGTTCAGGGCGGCCGCCGACAATGCTGAAAAGAACGCCCGTGAGTTTTTCGATCAGATGGCCAAAAAAGGCGAAGAAGAAAAGGGGCAGTTCCGCGAGATGCTCAAGGGGGTCATGAAAGAGGTGATCGACGACCTCGGCCTGGCCACCAGGGAAGACCTGGATCAACTCAGGAAGGATCTGGGCAAGTAGCCTTGCTGAATCAGCTTCGACTCTTTCTGGCTCTCTGCAGTCCGCGGCGCAGCTATCTGGTGTTCCGTTTTCTGATCACCCTGTTTCTGCTCTTCCGGCGTAAGTCGCGTTGGCTGGGGATGGAGCCGTTGTCGCCAGAGCAGCTGGTCGAGAGCATCCGCCTTCTCGGGGCGAGCTTTCTCAAGCTGGCCCAGGTGCTGGCGACGCGGGCCGACTTCTTCGATGAGGATTACCTGACCGCTCTGCGCCAGCTTCATGACCGGATGCCGCCGATGGCGGAGAACGACCGGCTCAGGGTCATGGCCCGGGCATTTCCCGATATGGGCTGCTTTGCCGAGTTTGACGACAGGCCGATTGCCAGCGCCTCGATCGGCCAGGTCCACCGGGCCAGGCTGGCGGAAAGCGGCGAGCTGGTAGCGGTCAAGCTGCTGCGCGAGCATATCCGCACGGTGGTGCGCGTCGATATCTTCCTGCTCAACCTGTTCCTCAGGCTGTTCAGGCCGCTTTTTTCCGATGAGACGCGCAATTCCCTCGAAGCGGTCTTGCGGGCCTTCAGCGGGATGATCCTGCAGGAAGTCAGCATGGCCCAGGAGCTGGCCAACCTGAATCATTTCAGCCAGGTCTATGCTGACAGCGGTGTGCGCTTTCCCAAAGCCTACCCCGAGCTGTGTTGTGACGAAGCGCTGGTGATGAGCTTCGAAGAGGGGTTTCGCATCGATGATCTCAAATCGATCAAAGCGGCGGGGCTGGAATTTTTCTCGCTGATGCAGACCCTGGTGATCTTCTACACCGAGCAGATGCTGGTCAACGGTTTCTTTCACGCCGATCCGCATCCGGGCAACCTGCTGGTCTCACGGGACGGTCAGTTGATCCTGCTCGATTTCGGCATGGTCAGCCGGATTCCCAAGAAGATGCGCGAAGCGATGATCTACGCGGTCAAGTCGGCCTATGAGCGTGATTTCGATATGCTGGTCAGCGCCACGCGGCGCATGGGGATGCTCACCGAAAAGGCCCAGCCGGAGCAGCTCAGTCATATCGCCGAGAGTCTCTTCGAGATCTTCGACAGCGATCATCTCGATGCGCGCAGCATGCAGGAGCTGGCCTTCGGGGTGCTCAATATCCTTCACGATCTGCCCTTCAAGCTGCCCCAGGATGTCATCTATGTGATGCGCGTCAGTTCGCTGATCGAAGGGCTGGGAACCCAGTTCAATCCCAACTTCAACGGGGTCAAGGACATCCTGCCGATCCTCAAGAGCTACCTGCCGAAGGCGATCGATGAAGGCGGGCCGCCGTTCGACAAGCTGATCGGGGAACTTGTGCAGTTGCCGCTGACCCTGACCCGCACCCGCCAGGTGGTCGAGCTGGCTCAGCAGGGGGATCTGCGCGTGCGGATGGCGCCCGAGGACCGCCAGTTCCTGCTCGACGGTATCGGCCGCATGGTCGGCCGGATCGGCTGGCTGATCTTCTGGCTGGCGCTGGCTTTCTATCTTTTTCAGGTGGGCCGGGGGTGGACGACGGGGGTGTCGGTTGTTTGTCTGCTCGCGGCGCTGGTGACCCTGCTGCGCAGGCCCTGATTGAAGGGAGATACGGATGCATCGTCTTGAGCGCAGTATCGATCTGGATGTTTCTTGCGAAGAGCTGTGGGACTTTATCGCCACGCCGAAGAACCTCAATCTGTTGACGCCGCCCGATCTCGAGTTCGAGATCCTCAGCGAGCTGCCGGAGCGGATGTACGACGGGCTGATGATTCTCTACCGGATCCGGATTCCGCTGTTTGGCCGCTGGCGCTGGCTAACCGAGATCAAACATATCCGTGACGGCGTTTCCTTTGTTGACGAACAGCGCGTCGGGCCTTATCGTCTCTGGTATCATCAGCATGAGATTCGTCCGCTCGGGGAAGGGCGGACGCGGATGTTCGACCGGGTTGATTACGCGCTTCCCTTCGGTCCGCTGGGGCAACTGGTTCACCGTCTGTGGGTGGTCGGGATGCTGGAGGGGATATTTGAATTTCGGCGCAAGAAATTGCTGGAGCTGTTTCCGCCCAGAAGCCAATAATCGAAACACTCAAAGAGTGTTTCTCCGGTTCTGCCCGTTAGATGGGCAGAGCCCATCGTTGGGCGTTAGGCGCTTGGCTGGTGTGCTGCTACGAAGAAACGCAGGCTTACTTCCGACAATATAAAAAGGGCGTTTTTGCTTACTTTTGCGGCCCTGGTCAAAAGTAAGGCGCA
Organism: Geopsychrobacteraceae bacterium; assembly: GCA_963676795.2. GTDB lineage: Bacteria > Desulfobacterota > Desulfuromonadia > Desulfuromonadales > Geopsychrobacteraceae. The sequence goes on from CAXXTB010000001.1 coordinate 572,885, forward strand.
GTGCGGGGGCGCGCTCCCGCGGTTTTGATCTTGGCGGAAGCGGCATTTGAAAAAGCAACACCGGCGGGTCTCGTCCCGCCAGACGACCTCCTTTCTTTTATCGAAAAGAAAGGAGGCAAAGAAACTCCAACGTCAAAGGCAGCGGTAACACTGCGTTCGGAAGGATCTCCGTAGTTTTTGGGTTGCGATACTCTGCACGCTCAGACGAGCCGCTATGCGTCTCGAATTCGCGGAATCGCAAAGCCGGTACCCGGCTTGGAAGTATGAAACAAACTTAAGCCGCATTTTTGAAGTGTGGCTTCGTCAGATAACAAAGAGGTTAATATGCAGGCAGACCTGATCTGGAACGATATCGAAAAAATCCGCAGTGCTTCACCGTTGGTGCACAACATCACCAATTACGTGGTCATGAACAACACCGCCAACGCACTGCTGGCACTGGGCGCTTCGCCGGTCATGGCTCACTCGGTTGAAGAGGTCGAGGATATGACCGCTATCGCCTCGGCACTGGTCATCAATATCGGCACCTTGAGCCCTGAATGGGTTGCAGCGATGAAGCTGGCGATGACGGCAGCGGCTAAGCGTGGCCTGCCGATCGTCTTCGATCCGGTCGGTGCCGGGGCGACCCCCTACCGCTCGAAGGTCTGCTATGAACTGCTCGGTAACCAGGCCCCAACCATCATCCGCGGCAACGCCTCGGAGATCATGGCCCTGGTCGATGCCAATGTCAAAACCAAGGGGGTCGACAGCCTGGAGGAGTGCGATAACAGGGCGGAGGCTGCGGCCCAGCTGCTCTCCCGCGAGTATGCGGCCACTGTTGTCGTCAGTGGCGGTGTCGATCTGGTGATTCGCGATGAGGCCAAAGCTCAGGTGGCCAACGGCCATCCGCTGATGCCCAGGGTCACCGGGCTGGGTTGTACGGCCAGCGCCCTGGTCGGAGCCTTTGCCGCGGTCAACGCGGATCCTTTCGCCGCGGCGGCCCACGCCATGGCGGTGATGGGGATCTGCGGCGAGCTGGCGGCAGAGAAGGCCGACGGGCCGGGCACCCTGCAGCTTTATTTCATCGACGCCCTGTACAATCTGACCAGCCGGCAGGTCAAGGATTACCTGCGCATCGGCCTGTCATGAGCGGGGGCTGTTTCCGGCTCCACCTGGTCACCGACCGGGCCCTCTCGCTGGGACGGGAGCTGAGCGAGATCGTTGTTGCGGCCGCAGCCGGTGGTGTTGATCTGGTGCAGCTGCGTGAGAAAAACTGTTCAACCCGCGAATTCGTCGAGCTCGGGCGCGCTCTGCACCCCTTGCTGCGCGAGCGCGGCGTGCCACTGATCATCAACGACCGGGTCGACGTTGCCCTGGCGATCGGGGCCGACGGCGTCCATCTGGGGCAGAGCGATATGGCCTACGGCGATGCCCGCCGCCTGCTGGGCGAGGGCGCAATCATCGGCTTGTCGGTTGAGTCGGCCGCGGACGCGCAGGCCGCTGAGGCCCTGGATGTCAGCTACCTGGGGATCAGCCCGGTCTTTACCACGGTGACCAAGGCGGAGCTGGAATCTGGCCTGGGACTCGCCGGGGTCGCCGCGATCCGCCGCATCTCGCGCCACCGACTGGTCGCCATCGGCGGCATCCATGTGGGCAATGCCGGTGATGTTCTGGCCAGCGGTGCCGACGGGCTGGCCGTGGTGTCGGCGATCTGTTCAGCGTCGGAGCCGAAAGGGGCGAGTGCTGAACTGGCCGCTGTGATCGGCGAATATTATGGCCGGAAAGCGGAAACCGTTTAAAAATAGCAAGAAAAGCATACTGAGCTGGAAAAAAAATCTCAGTGCGATTATTATAGCAAGCTCGCATTCGCCTCCCCGTTGAGAAAGCGGGTGCAAAGAAGGTCGAAACTGTACATGCCCGTGTAGCCCGGAAGCGCATGTCCTGCTTTTGTTCCATATCAATTTTTCCAGGATCAAATTATGACGAAACACGTAAACATGCCGCCCGCCCAGGGCCTTTACGATCCCGCCAATGAGCACGACAACTGTGGTGTCGGTTTTGTTGCCAATATCAAGGGCAAGAAAAGCCACTCCATCGTTTCGCGGGGTATCGAGATTCTCTGCAACCTGACCCACCGTGGTGCGGTCGGTGCCGACCCGCTCGACGGTGACGGCGCGGGTCTGATGATTCAGATGCCGGATGCCTACTACCGGGAGGTCTGCGAATTCGATCTGCCGCCGGTCGGTGAGTACGGTGCCGGTATCGTTTTTCTGCCGCGTGACGAGAAGAACCGTGAGGCCTGTATCGCTGCGTTCAACCGCGAGATCGAGCGGGCCGGCTGCAAGCTGCTCGGCTGGCGTAAGATTGCCACCGACAGCAACGGCATCGGCCGTAACGCCCTGGCTGCTGAACCTTTCGTCAAGCAGGTCTTTATCGCTCGTGGCGATGTCGAGGTTGCTCAGTTTGAACTGATGCTCTATCTCGGCCGCAAGCGCGCCGAGAATGTGATCCGCAACGCTGAGCTGGCCGGTGAAGAACTGTTCTATGTCTGTTCGCTGTCGAGCCGTACCATCCTCTACAAAGGGATGCTGCTCTCCGAACAGCTCAACACCTTTTTCCCGGAACTGGACGACGAGCGCCTGGTCAGTGCCATCGCTTTCGTTCACCAGCGTTACAGCACCAATACCTTCCCGACCTGGGACCTGGCGCAGCCGTTCCGCTATGTTGCCCACAACGGTGAGATCAACACCCTGCGCGGTAACATCAACCGGATGAAGGCGCGGACCGCACTGTTCGCCCATATGGATCTGGCCGAAAATATCGCCGATCTCGATCCGGTCATCATTGAAGGCAGCTCGGACACCGCCTGTTTCGACAATGCTCTGGAACTGCTGGTCGTCACCGGCCGCAGCCTGGCCCATTCGCTGGCGATGATGGTGCCGGAAGCCTGGGCGTCCAAAGCGACTCTCGATCCGAAGATCAAAGGCTTCTTCGAATACCACGCAACCATGATGGAGCCATGGGACGGCCCGGCCAACATCGTCGCCTGCGACGGCCGTCAGGTGGTCGCCATCCTCGACCGTAACGGTCTGCGTCCGGCGCGTTACTGGATCACCAGCGACGACGAGATCATCTACGCCTCCGAGGCGGGTGTTCTCGATGTCCCGCCGGAGAAGATCGTCCGCAAGGAGCGTCTGGCTCCGGGCAAGATGATCATGATCGACGTTGAAGCGGGAACCTACAAGGAAGACGACGAGATCAAGTCCGCCCTGGCTGCTGAGCATCCTTATTCCTCCTGGGTCAACGACTATCTGATCCGCCTCGAGGATCTGCCGGCCCCGGCGACCAAGAAGGTGCCGAGCCTCGGCGAACTGCGCCACATTCAGGGCAGCTTCGGCTACACCCTGGAAGAGATGCGTATGGTCATGGCGCCGATGGCATTGAACGGCCAGGAGCCGGTCGGCTCGATGGGGACCGATACCCCGGTTGCGGTTCTGTCGCGGCGCAGCAAGCTGATCTACTGGTACTTCAAGCAGCTGTTCGCCCAGATCACCAATCCGCCGATCGATCCGCTGCGTGAAGAGATCGTCATGAGCCTGACCCAGTATATCGGACCGGCGCGTAACATCCTGATGCCGGGTCCTGAGCACTGCCAGATGCTCGAGGTCGATCATCCGATCATCACCAACGACGTTCTCGAGCAGCTGCGCCACAGTGATCTGCAGAATTTCCGCGGCACGACCTTAAGCACCCTGTTCGATGCTAACGGAGAAGCCGGGGCACTGGAAAAACGCCTCGAAGAACTGTTCATTGAAGCGGAAGCCGCTGTCGATTCCGGACGGACCATCCTGGTTCTTTCCGACCGTGGGGTCTGCGCCGAGAAAGCGCCGATCCCGGCCCTGCTGGCTCTGGCCGCGATCCATCACCATCTGATCCGCTGCGGCAAGCGCAGCCAGTGTTCGCTGGTGGTTGAGACCGGTGAGGCGCGTGAGGTTCATCACTTCGCCCTGCTGGTCGGTTTCGGTGCTGCTGCAATCAACCCGTATCTGGCCTTTGAGACCCTGCAGGACATGGTCAGCCAGGGGATGCTGCCGGCCCAGGACGGCAACGACAGGGGCGAGTCGGAGACCGATATCGTCAACCACTATATCCACAACTTCATCAAGGCGGTTGGCAAGGGGCTGCTCAAGGTCTTCTCCAAGATGGGGATCAGCACCCTGCAGAGCTACTGCGGTGCCCAGATCTTTGAGATTGTCGGTCTGAACCCTGAGTTCACCGCCAAGTACTTCCCGGGAACCGCCAGCCGCATCGGCGGTGTCGGCATGGAGGAGATCACCACCGAGAGCCTGATGCGTCACAACGTCGCTTTCGCCGAGCTGATCGACAGTAACCGCGATCTCGACCGTGGTTCCGAATACCACTGGCGCCGCGACGGCGAAGAGCACCTGATGAACCCTGAGGTCATCGCCATGCTGCAGAACGCGGTACGCAGCGGCAACCGCGAGGAGTTCAAGAAGTTCTCGAAGATCGTCGACGATCAGAGCGAAAAGAACTACACCCTGCGCGGCCTGTTCAAGATCAACAAGCTCAATGAGCCGATTCCCCTCGACGAGGTCGAACCGGTCAGCGCCATCGTCAAGCGCTTCTGTACCGGCGCCATGAGTATGGGCTCCATCTCGGCCGAGGCGCACGAGACCCTGGCCATCGCCATGAACCGCATCGGTGGCAAGTCGAACACCGGCGAAGGGGGCGAGGATCCGGATCGTTTCACCCCGGATGCCAACGGCGACCTGCGCCGCAGCTCGATCAAGCAGATCGCTTCGGGACGGTTTGGCGTCACCCCGCACTACCTGGTCAACGCCGACGAACTGCAGATCAAGATTGCCCAGGGTGCCAAGCCGGGCGAGGGCGGTCAGCTGCCGGGCCATAAGGTCAGTGATTACATCGGCAAGCTGCGTTTCAGTGTGCCCGGTGTTACCCTGATCTCGCCGCCCCCGCACCACGATATTTACTCGATCGAGGATATGGCTCAGCTGATCTTCGACCTCAAGAACTGTAACCCGGCCGCTGACATCACTGTCAAGCTGGTCTCCGAGGTCGGGGTCGGTACCGTCGCCGCCGGTGTCAGCAAGGGGCATGCCGAGCGGGTCATCATCTCCGGTTACGACGGGGGAACCGGTGCATCGCCGATTTCATCGATCAAGCACGCCGGTATGCCGTGGGAGATCGGTCTGGCCGAGACCCAGCAGACCCTGGTCCTCAACGACCTGCGTGGCCGGATCATCGTTCAGACCGACGGTCAGCTGCGCACCGCCCGCGACGTCATCATCGCGACCATGCTTGGTGCCGAGGAATACGCCTTCGCGACCGTCGCCCTGGTCACCGTCGGCTGTATCATGATGCGTAAGTGTCACCTCAATACCTGTCCGGTCGGTGTCGCGACCCAGGATGCGGCGCTGCGCGGCAAGTTCGCCGGCAAGCCGGAGCACGTGGTCAACTACTTCACCTTCCTGGCTGAAGAGATCCGTGTGCTGATGGCCGAGCTGGGGGTCCGTTCCCTGGAAGAGCTGGTCGGTCAGACCCAGTACCTGGCGATGGATGATGCCATCAAGCACTGGAAGAGCAAGGGGCTCGATTACTCCAAGATGCTGGTCAAGCCGGCAGTCGGCCCGGAGGTGGCGATCCGCCGCATCCAGGGGCAGGACCATGGTCTCGACAAGCAGCTCGACCACAAGCTGATCAACCTGGCGGCTCCGGCCCTTGAGCGCAAGGAGAAGGTCACCATCGAGCTGCCGATCAAGAACAGCAACCGGACCTTCGGCACCATGCTTTCCGGTATGGTCGCCAAGCTGCACGGCCGCGAAGGTCTTCCTGAAGGAACCATCGATGTCCGCCTGACCGGTATCGCCGGCCAGAGTTTCGGTGCCTTCCTTGCTCCGGGGGTCAATCTCTACCTCGAAGGGGAAGCCAACGACTACGTCGGCAAGGGGATGGCCGGTGGCCGAATCTCGATCCGTCCTGATGCGACAGCCACCTTCGCCTGGCATGAAAACTCGATCGTCGGCAACACCGTCCTTTACGGCGCCACCGGCGGTGAGGCGTTCTTCGCCGGTAAGGCGGGTGAGCGTTTCTGTGTCCGTAACTCGGGCGTCACGGCAGTTGTCGAAGGCACCGGCGATCACGGGTGTGAATATATGACCGGAGGCCGGGTTATCGTCCTGGGCCGCACCGGCCGTAACTTCGCAGCCGGTATGTCGGGCGGTTTCGCCTATGTCCTCGACGAAGACAGCCGTTTCCGCCGTCGCTGCAACCCGGCCATGGTCGATCTGGAGCAGATGAGCGCCACTGATGAAGACGCTGAATGGCTGAAGCAGATCATCGCCAAGCATTACGAGGAGACAGCCTCTCCGCGCGCTGCCGAGATCCTGGCAGACTGGGAGAATCAGTTGACTCGTTTTGTCCGCGTTTTCCCACATGAATATCGCCGCGTCCTGACCGAAATGGCAGCCGCAGCTGAAGCAAAGAAGGAGGCCATCCATGGGTGATCCCCGCGGATTTATGAAATATTCCCGGCAGGACAAAACCATCCAGCCGGTTGAACAGCGGATCAAGAACCACGACGAGCACTACAACTATCCGACAGAGGAAGAGGTCAAGACCCAGGCCGCGCGCTGTATGGACTGTGGTGTGCCGTTCTGCATGACGGGCTGCCCGCTGGGCAACCTGATTCCGGAATGGAATGATCTGGTCTATCGCGGCCAGTGGAAACAGGCGCTGCAGGCGCTGCACGCGACCAACAACTTCCCGGAATTTACCGGCAGGGTCTGTCCGGCTCCCTGTGAGGCGTCCTGTGTCCTTGGTATCAACGAGCCGCAGGTCACCATCAAGCTGCACGAGGTGTCGATCGTCAACAAGGGGTTCGAAGAAGGCTGGATCGTTGCACAGCCTCCCAAGTCCCGCAGCGGCAAGACCGTTGCAATCATTGGCGGCGGTCCGGCCGGCCTGGCCTGTGCCCAGCAGCTCAACCGTGCCGGCCACAAGGTGACCGTCTATGAAAAGTCGGACCGTGCCGGTGGTCTTTTGATGTACGGTATCCCGCACTACAAGCTGCGTAAGGAAAAGGTTCAGCGCCGCGTTGACCTGCTGGCCGAAGAGGGGATCGAGTTCCGCTACTCCTGTGAAGTCGGCAAGGACGTTGTTTTTGCCGAGCTGAAAGAGCAGTACGACGCGGTCGTTTTTGCGAGCGGTGCCGAGGAGCCGCGCGATCTGCCGGTTGCCGGGCGTGACCTCGATGGTATCCATTTCGCCATGGAGTTTTTGCCGCAGCAGAACCGCGCCAATTGGGGCGACTCCGATCTGGCTGTCCTGCATCCCAAGCAGCAGCTGATCAACGCTGAAGGCAAGAAGGTCATCGTCATCGGTGGTGGTGATACCGGTTCCGACTGTATCGGCACCTCGCTGCGCCAGGGCGCGACCAGCGTCGTCAACTTCGAGCTGCTCGGCCAGCCTCCTGTTGAGCGCGCGGAGAACAACCCATGGCCGCAGTGGTCCCGTATCCTGCGCATCAGCTCTTCGGTCGAAGAACTTGAGGCGCTGGGCGGCGACGTCGAATACGAGATCATGACCACCCGTTTTATCGGCAGCGAAGGGAAGGTGACCGGCCTCGAGACGGTCAAGGTCGACTGGTCGACCGGCAAGCCGGAAAAAGTGGCAGGCAGTGAGAAGATCTGGGAAGCCGATCTGGTCCTGCTCGCCATGGGTTATCTGGGACCACGTCCGCAGGCTATTTCGCAGGCCGCCTGTGAGACCGATCCGCGCTCCAATATCAAGACCGACGCCAAGACCCGCATGACCTCGGTTGAAGGCGTTTTCGCCGCCGGTGACTGTCGCCGTGGCCAGAGCCTGGTTGTCTGGGCGATCAGCGAAGGGCGTGAAGTGGCCCGCTGTGTCGATGAGTACCTGACCGGCAAGCCAAGCCTATTGCCGAAGGTCAGACTGGAAACCTTCCAGTACTGATAGCTCTATAGCAAAAAATAAAAAGCCCCGGTTTCGTAAGAGACCGGGGCTTTTTTTTTGAATGTCATCGTAACACGCAAGTGTTGCTCCGGTTCTGCCCGTGTGCTGAGCTTGCTCAGCGCAGGGCGTGTTGTCAGTTGCCGGTATGAAGCTACGCAGCAACGTAGATCAATGTGAGACATATTAAAAAAGGATCTTTTGGTTCCTTTTGGAGCCCAGCCAAAAGGAACTCGGCGTGCGGGGCCGAGACCCCGCGATTTTGACTTTTTTCTATGAATTCACAAGCAAAACCGCCGGTTCTCGCACCGGCAGGCGACATCCTTTTTCCAACGTTGAAAAAGGATGCAAAAAAACTTTTTTAAATACTGACGTCAATTGTTCATGTCATCTGCCGACGGATAGCACTTGCCAAACGGAAAGCGCCCGGCGAGGAGCAAGCTCCTCAAACGGGCAACACCTGAGGGTCCAAAAACGGCCCGATTTTATAGAAAAAAGCCGGTTATTTGTCTTTTTAAGTTATTGAAAATACGGGAATACAACTCGACATCGGGTGGCAATTCTATCGATGTCGAATGAAACGATTGTTTGAATTCGCTATGGTTGACTCATCGAGCAAGCACGCAGCAAGACAACCATAATAAAGGAGAACGACATGAAACGGATTATGACGATACTGGCAGTAATGATGGTGATTGTGACAGTTCCCGTACTGGCCTCGGCGAAAGAGCAGCGCCATGACTCAGGAAAAGAGTCAAGCTACCGGCAGGATGATCGGCACGATAGTCGTTATCAGAAACCGGACCAGCGTAATGAACAGAGACCGAGATATGTCCAGCGGCACAATGAGCATAAGCGTGACAATCGGGACAACAGATGGGAAATGCGCAGCATCAGACACCAGGACAGACACGAATATCAGCACAGACCAGTCGTTTATGCCCCGGTTCATTACCCGGCTCCAAGGGTCATCGTACCAGTTCGTCCGCCGGTTCCCAAGGTTGTTGCACCAGTCGTGATCGGACTGCCGATCCCGCACGTTGTTCTGAACTTTGACTGGTAGCAGTTCAGAACCTTGAATTCATCAACGCCGGCACTCGTGTCGGCGTCTTTTTATGACTAATTTCATGACCGGGAACTTTCCGATTCAAATGCAGACCGGAGTGTTATCCGTCAGGCAACCCTGGTCCTGTCAGGGTTGAAACGCAGGCGATAGCTGCAGCGGCGACACAGTTCTTCTGCAATTCTGTGCTGAATGAAACCGTTGCGGATCTGTTGGGCGCGCGGACCGGCAAGAATGTCGTGAAGCGGGGATTCGTCCAGCGAGCCGAGCGGCATCTGCCCTTCAAAGTCGAGGCAGCAGGGGACAACGGTACCGTCAACCAGAATGGCGCATTGGTCGCGCAGCCCCTGGCAGGTGCCGATGTCGCCTAGGGCTTCAGCATCCATAGATGGCCAGCAGAAGCGCGATGCAAACTGCAGGGAGATGTTGCCGCTCAGTTTGATCATCTCCTTTTCAGCACCATCTTCGGCCAGTGCTGCCGGCAGTTCGAAAACCCGTTCCAGCGAGGCGAGGATACGCCGATTCAGCAGCAGGTCTTTCGCGTCGCTGCTCCCCTTGTTCCACAGGCGCAGAATGACCCATAATTTCTGATCTTGTGCATGTTCAGCAAAGCTCCCGACATGACCGATAAAATCATCAATTTCAGCGGGACTGATATCCTTAGGCAGACTGTGCAGTGATATGCTGATCTGGCGCAACGCCGGCTTGTCGAGCAGCTTGTCTGCCAGGTCAGGCAGCAGGCGGCCGTTGGTCACCAGGTAGACGTCGTACTTATAGGGTTCGCACAGTTCAAGAAACTCACCAAGCTGCGGGTGAAGCAGCGGTTCGCCCATGACATGGAAAAAGACCCGTTGAGAGATCCCCTGAATCTGTCCAAGAATCTCCCGGAACAGCCCGCTGTCCATGAACTGTGGCGGTCTGGTGGTTCTGCCGCAGAAGGAACAGGCCAGGTTGCAGGCGGTGGTGATTTCGATATAGGTTTTTCGCAGTTTCACGTTTGTGTCTTTGTTCGTCTCGTCAGTGTAGAGTCCGCGTTAGAGAGTCCGACAGTGTCAGCCATAAGGGTCAGGTCTGCCCTTGGCTTTTGTAGTGTTGATAAAATACCAGAAATTTTCGAGTTGAAGAAGTTTCTGGCATTTTTTATTCATTTCTCTACGACCATTCAAGAGAAAACGGATTGAGAAACTGACAGTTTTGTTGCAGGTTCTTGTCAACGGGACCTGATTTGGCCTTTTGGCAGGCACTGTCCCAGTTTTCCCGTACGGTAATACATCGCTTGAACGCTAGAAAAACTTAGCCTTTTATCCCGTTCAGTAAAAAGATTTGATAATCCTTCTGTTTTGAAGTAAATTTTACCGAACGGTAAAAGGGAGTGGCGATGAGCAATTTAACCTTATCACTGACAGCTGTTTCCAGCTCTGAAATTCTTGGCGCTTTGTTGCGCCGCAAGAGAAAGGCTCAGGGGCTGACGCTTGAACTGGTGTCGCAGCACAGCGGGTTGAGTATGCGTTTTATCTCCGAGGTTGAGCGGGGGAAAGCGACGGCAGAGATCGGCAAGGTGCTGCAGTTACTGGCGACCATCGGCATCGATCTTTATGCCGATAGCAGGGAGTCTTAAACCATGCTTGAAAAGCTGATCGCCTATTATGCGGGTGAGCCTGTCGGGGTTTTGCAGCGTGAAGGGGACAGCTATGTTTTCCAGTATACGCATGACTGGCTTACCGGTGATCTGGCGATTCCGCTCTCGCTTTCACTCCCCTTGCAGGAAGCTCCTTTTACCGCGGCTCAAACTCAGCCGTTTTTTTCCAACCTGCTGCCGGAAGGGCAATTCCGTGATCACATAGCCGGGAAATACCGGATTTCGGCGGATGATGATTTTGCTCTGCTTGCGGTGTTGGCCGGAGACTGCGCCGGGGCAATCAGTCTCTGCCCTGAGGGTTCATCTGCTCCGGATCATGGCCAATATCAGTATCGTCGCCTTTCTGATGATGATCAGCGGCAGATGTTTGACGAAGCCTTCATCATGGACCTGACGTTTCTTTCCCCTCGCGAACAGACCCGACTGTCACTGGCCGGAGTGCAGGATAAATTGCCGGTTGCGATTTTTGCTGATCAACTTTTCCTGCCGCTGAACGGCGCACCGAGCAGTCATATCCTCAAGCCGCAACATCCGCGATGGAAGCATCTGGTCGAGAATGAGACCTTTTGCATGGCTCTGGCCGGGGCCATGGGGCTGAATGTGCCGGATAGTTATATGTTGGACGGAGCCGAACGAGCTTATGTTGTGAAACGCTATGATCGCCGGAGTGGGGATAACGGTGAGATCTACCGCATTCATCAGGAAGATTTCTGTCAGGCGCTTGGTCTCTCTTACCGCAGAAAGTATCAGGAACAGGGCGGACCGGGTTTTAAAGATTGTTTTGCTCTGTTGCAGCGCTGTCAGAACCCGCTGGTTGAGCGGATTCGCCTGATCGAGCTTGCTATCTTCAACCTGCTGATCGGCAATAACGATTGTCACGCCAAGAATATTTCATTGCTCTATGCTGCGGGGCGCAATCCATCGCTGGCCCCTTTTTATGATCTGGTCTGTGTCGCCGCTTATAATTTACCTGCTGAGATGGCGATGTGTATCGGTGGCGTTTTTCATCCGCGAGATCTGCAGTTGGAAGCCTGGCAACAGTTTGCCCGTGATATAGGGATGGCTTCGTTAAAACCGCTTCTGTCCACTCTGAAACAGATGGCCACTAAGATTCCCGTGGTGGCTCATGATGTGGCTGACAAGATGATTCACACGTATGGTGATAGCCCTATTTACCGAGAGATTCACGGACAGATTGAACATCGGGCGGCAGTTGTTCTACGCCAGATCGCCTGACCCTGTTGAAGAGTCTGCCATCAAAAAAGGGGGGGGGGCGACCCTTGGCTTTATTGGAGATTTCTTGATAAACGAAAAAGGCTGCAGATACACATACCGTATCTGCAGCCTTTTTATTTGCTCAGCCCTTCTGTCCGCACCTGGTCATCAGCGCCAGCAAGAGCCCCAGGGTGATGAAGGCGCCCGGTGGCAGGATCATCAGCAGCATCGGCTGGTAGGAACCGCCGAAGATAGTGAAACCCAGGATCGAACCGGCACCGAACAGTTCGCGAACAGCCCCTAAGATAAACAGCGCCAGGGTGAAGCCGATCCCCATGCCGACCCCGTCGAAGATCGAACGTAAGGTGCCGTTCTTCGATGCGAAGGCTTCAGCGCGGCCTAAGATCAGGCAGTTGACGACGATCAGCGGGATAAAGATGCCAAGGGCCTGGTAGAGATCAAAGATCCAGGCTTCCATCGCCAGCTGCACGACGGTGACGAAGGAGGCGATGATGATGATAAAGGCCGGGATACGCACGCCGGATGGAATCAGCTTTCTAAGTAACGAAACGACGATATTCGAACAGATCAGGACGAAGGTGGTTGCCAGCCCCATGCCGATGCCGTTTTCAGCACTGGTGGTGACCGCCAGGGTCGGACACATCCCGAGCAGCAGTTTGAAGACGGCGTTCTCGGTCCAGATCCCTTTGGTAAAATCCTGCATCAGGCTCATTGGACGCCTCCTTCTGTGATTCTCTGACTGTTGTCACGGTAAAATTCAAGACCGGCCTTGAGCGCTCCGACCACGGCGCGTGGCGAGATGGTGGCGCCGGAGATCTGGTCGAACTCGCCGCCGTCCTTCTTGACCCGCCAGTCGGCGTTCTCAAGGCTCTTGCCCCGGAACATCTCTTTGAACCAGACTTCCGCGATCTTGCTCCCCAGGCCCGGTGTTTCGGCGTGGGTGAGGATCTCGATAGCGTTGATGCTCTGATCCGGTTTCACCCCGATCATGATCTCGATATTGCCGCTGTACCCTTCCGGGGCGATCATCTTGAACGCGGTACCGACCAGTTCGTTATTCTTGCGGGCGCGGTAGAAGGTGATAAGGACCGGATTACCCTTCTTGTCGACGCCGTTCTCAAGAACCACGCTATCGGCGTCGGGGCTGTTATCGAAGTCCGGCAGCACGGCACTTAAGGCTTTGACCATCTGCGCCTTGCGCTGGGCGGCGATCGGTTCGCGGGTCGCTTTTTCCACCACCGAGAGGACCAGGCCGGCAATACAGGCGATAAGGGTCAGGGCGACGAGCAGTTTGATGATGTCTTTCATGAGTCTCTCCCCTTAAGCCTTCTGTGGTGCCACCTGTCCGTAGATCTTCGGACGGGTATAGCGGTCGATCAGTGGCGTGGCGGCGTTCATCAGCAGGATGGCGAAGGAAACCCCTTCCGGGTAGCCGCCGAACAGACGGATCAGCACGGTGAGGATCCCGCAGCCGAAACCGAAGATCAGCATGCCGCGCCCGGTGACTGGCGTGGTGACCATGTCGGTCGCCATGAAGAAGGCCCCTAACATCAGACCACCGGTGAACAGGTGAAACAGCGGGCTCGGGTATTTGGTGGGGTCAACCAGCCAGAAGATGCCGCTGAAGATGACGACAGTCAGGATATAGGCGACCGGGGTGTGCCAGCTGATGACCTTTTTAAAGAGCAGGAACAGCCCGCCGAGCAAGAGGGCAATGGCCGACATCTCCCCCAGAGAGCCGGCGCTGTTGCCGAGGAAGAAGTCGAGCAGACCCGTATGGACAATCTCAGGCAGCTGGCCGGTGAGCATGACCCCTTCCTTGGCCAGCCCTAAGGGGGTCGCCATGGAGATACCGTCGAGCCTGGTGCTTAAAATCGCAGGCGCCGTCCAGGCGGTCATCTGCACCGGGAAGGAGATCAAGAGCACAACCCGGGCGACCAGGGCCGGGTTGAACGGGTTACTCCCCAGTCCGCCGTAGACCTGCTTGCCGATCAGGATGGCGATGGCGGCTCCCAAAAGTGCCAGCCACCAGGGGCTGGTCGGCGGCAGGTTGAGCGCCAGCAGGATGCCGGTCAAGGCGGCGGAGCCGTCCTTGATGGTGCAGGAGCGTTTCATCGCCTTGTTGGCCAGGGCTTCGAAGACGACGCAGCCGATGGTGCAGATCAGGATAACGATCAATGCCGGCAGGCCGAAGCTGTAGAGCGAGACGAGCACGGCTGGAACCAGGGCGTAGATGACCAGGCGCATGATCTTGTCGGTGGTCTCGCCGCTGTGAATATGGGGTGAGGATGACAGATAGAGCTGGTTGTTCATCAGGATTTCCTTCTCTTGGCCATAATGCCGCCCTTGGCGTAGCGGATCGATTGCACCAGCGGCAATGTCGCCGGGCAGATATAGGTACAGCAGCCGCACTCGATACAGTCGAGGGCGTTAGCTCTTTCGGCTTCGTCGATCAGATCGAGCCTTGCGTAAGCGGCCAGCAGGGTCGGCTGCAGGTGGATCGGGCAGACACTGACGCAGCGCCCGCAGCGGATACAGGGACCGGCCGGTTTGGTGTCGATATCCTCCTTACGGAAGATCAACAGTCCGGAGGTGCCGCGGATCGCCGGGGCCTCCAGCGAGAGCTGGGTCTGGCCCATCATCGGCCCGCCCATGATGATCTTGCCCGGCTCACCAACAAGGCCGCCACACTGGTCGACCAGATGCTGCAAGGGGGTGCCGACGGCGATTTTGAGGTTTTTCGGGTCTTTGATACCGGGGCCGGTGACGGTGGCGATCCGCTCGACCAGCGGGTGACCCAGACGGATGGCGTCACTGACAGCGGCGGCGGTCCCGACGTTCTGAACCACGACACCGGCGTCCATCGGCAGGCCACCGGATGGCACCTGACGGCCGGTGACGGCGTCGATCAGCTGCTTCTCGGCGCCCTGCGGGTATTTGACCTCTAAGGGCACGACCTCGATCTTGTGGGCGATGCATTCCTTGCCGAGCTTGGCGATGGCGTCCGGCTTGTTCGATTCGATGCCGATGACGGCACGCTCGATGCCAAGCACCTTGCGCAGGATGTTGATCCCGTCGATCAGGCGCTCACTCTCTTCCAGCATCAGGCGGTGGTCGGCGGTCAGGTATGGCTCACACTCGACGCCGTTGAGAATCAAAGTATCGATCTTCTTGTCGGCCGGTGGCGAGAGCTTGACGTGGGCCGGAAAGGTGGCACCGCCCAGGCCGACAATACCGCAGGCGAGGATCTTCTTCTTGAGGGCTTCTGCGTCGAGATCGTCGGGGTTACCGCCTTTAAGGCTTTCATCCCAGGCATCTTCGCCGTCCGGCTTGATGACGACGGCGGGCAGCAGCTTGCCGCTTGGATGCATGCGCGGCTCGACGGCGATGACTTCGCCTGAGGTCGAGGCATGGATCGGCACCGAGACGAAGCCTTTGGCATTCGCAATGACTGTGCCCTTTTTGACCAGGTCGCCCTTACCCACACAGATCTCGGCGGGGGCGCCGATATGCTGCATGGCCGGGATGACCAGTTCTTCGGGCAGCGGGCAAGCTTCAATCGCCTTGTGCTCGGAGTAGCTTTTACTGTCGGGTGGATGGAGTCCACCGGCGAAGGTTTTCAGTGACATGGGGGGTACCTCGCTTTAAGCGGCGCTATCGGGCTCGACTGCAGTTTTTTGGGCAGGAGTAGCGTAGTCATGGATACATTTCATCGGGCACTTCCCGATGGCGGCTTCGATCCCTTCCGGCTTCTCGTAGACGACACTGGCCAGGAAGTTCTCGATGACATAACCCTCGGGGACGGTCTTCTTGCAGATCATGCAGCCGATACAGCCGACCTGGCAGTATTTGCGAACCAGAGCGCCCTTGTCGTGGCTGTTGCACAGGACATGGGTGGTGACCGATTTAGGGGCCAGGCTGATGACACCGCGCGGGCAGACGGAGACGCACTTGCCGCAGCCGGTACATTTGTTGCGGTCGACAACGGCGAGCCCCTTGTCATTGATATGGATGGCGTCAAAGGGGCAGATCCGCTCGCAGGAACCTAAGCCCAGGCAGCCGCCGGGGCAGGCCTTGGGGCCGTCGGCGATTTTCTGGGCGGCGTTGCAGTCGGTGAGCCCCAGGTACTGGTACTTAGGCATGGCTTTCTCATTATCCCCCTGGCACTTGACCACGGCGACGACCGGTTCGGCGGCTGAGGCCTCGATACCAAGGATCACGGCGATGGCGGCAAGCGTGGTGCTGCCGCCCGGGGTACAGAGATTGGGCGCAAGGCGCCCTTCGGCGACGGCCTTGGCGTAACCGGAGCAGCCGGCCTGGCCGCAGGCCCCGCAGTTGGCCCCAGGCAGGGCGTCTAAGATGGCCGCTTCGCGGGGATCGACCTCAACGGCGAATTTCTTGGCGGCAAAGCCTAAGGTCAGTGAGGCGATCAGACCGATGCCGCCGAGGCAGAGTATGGATGTGAGCATAACGATTGTTCCTCTTGTGTCCGGAAACGGTCTTTTTACTGTGCTAAGAGATCAGGGGCTCTTTAATGCACCCCCCTCAATCCCCCCTATAAAATAGGGGGGAAGCGAGTTTACGAGCAGGGGGGTCTTTCAGCCACAACGAAAAATTGCCCGTTTCCAAGCTAAAATCTATATCAATCAGTCTAGCCTTTGACCAGACCGGCAAAACCCATGAAGGCCAGGGACAACAGACCGGCGGTGACCAGGGCGACGGCGGTGCCACGGAAGCTCTTGGGCACCGGGCTTAAGTCGATCCGCTCTCTAAGACCTGCGAACAGGACCATGGCCAGGGTGAAGCCAAGCCCGGCACCGATGGCGAAGACGACCGACTCCAGGAAGCTGTAGCTCTTCTGGATATTGAGCACGGCGACACCTAAGACCGCACAGTTGGTGGTGATCAGCGGCAGGAAGATGCCGAGCGACTGATACAACACAGGACTCGATTTCTGGATGACCATCTCGACCAGCTGGACCAGCGAGGCGATGACCAGGATGAAGGCGATGGTCTGCAGGTACTCGATGCCGAAACGCCCCAGGATGAAATACTGGATGAACCAGGTGACGACCGAGGCGACGGTCATGACGAAGATAACCGCCATCCCCATGCCGAGGGCCGTATCGACCTTCTTCGAGACCCCCAGAAAGGGGCAGATCCCCAAGAAACGGGCCAACACGAAGTTGTTGACGAAGACGGCGCTGATTAAGATCAGGATCAGGGTTACCATGCTGTTTGCTCCAGAGTTCAATATATCGGGCAGGTTTCAATAAACGCCCGATGAATAAAACAATGTTTCCAGTTATTGTCAATGATTTTGAATATATTGGCAGTTCAGCCTGCCGGACCGGATGTGACCAGGAAAAAACAAGTGCTGGTTGTGATTGTTGAGCCGGTTTTGCGGGAGGATCTTCGTTGATCAAGCGGGCCTAGCATACGCTGATTTTTAGCCGAGGAAAAGGGTGATTTTCCGGAGAAATTCTAATTTTAATCTTCATACGGGCTGATCTAGCGGATTTTTCGTCAGGAATTTATCAAGAGGGATGTTGTTTTTTGCAGCTTTTCTTCCTATTTTAACGGTCAGAGCAGAGTGCTTTATGTGAAGCCGGTCCGGATTGATTCGGGCTCTGCGCTTCTACTGTTCATAGCCACCTGAGACCTCTATTGATACCGGGATCCCATGCTGCATTTTCTATTGATCGGTGTCCTGTTGGGGCTGACTGCGGGATTTTCTCCGGGGCCTCTGTTGGCGCTTGTTGTTGCCGAGACCCTGAATCACGGGTTTCGAGCCGGTCTGAGAACCGCGCTGTCGCCACTGGTGACCGATCTGCCGATTGTACTGATCAGCCTGCTGCTGATAAAACCGCTACAAGCTTCAGATCTTCTGCTTGGCGGGATCTCGCTCTTCGGCGGATGCTTTCTGCTGTTTCTTGGAGTCCAGTGCTTTAAGGCCGGAGATCTGCCGGATGTTGAGAGAGGTTTACATAGCAGGTCTTTGCTGAAGGGTGTTTTGACCAATGCCCTGAGTCCCCATCCGTATCTGTTCTGGATCGGAGTCGGTGCTCCGCTGGTCACATCCGCCGCTGACAGCAGTTATTCAGGTGCTGGCCTGTTGATTGGTGGTTTTTATCTCTGTCTGGTCGGTTCCAAGATTCTGATAGCACTGCTGGTCGAGAGGGGCCGGTCATTTCTCGGTGGTCGTCTTTATCGCCTGATAATGTTGACTCTCGGAGCGCTGATCATCCTGCTAGCCCTGTTGATGTACCATCGGGGATTGCAATTGCTGGAGGTGCTCCCCTGATTTCTTCGTATCCGGATTGAGAGGTCTTTCATGGAACATAAGATAGTCGATTCACAGTACATCTCCAAACGCTGCATGGTTTGCGGTGTCGATAACCCGTTCGGACTTAAGGCTCGTTTTTTCGTCACGGAAGAGAAAGAGCTGGTGGCGCTGGTCACTCTGGATGATCATCATCAGAGTTATCCGGGGCTTGCCCATGGCGGGATCTCCGCGGCGCTGCTCGATGAGCTGATCGGCCGGGCGATCATGAACTACTATGATCAGGAAACCTTCGGCGTGACCCTTGGGCTGGAGATGAAATACCGCCAGCCGGTTCCGCTCGGCGTCGAACTGAAGGCGGTCGGACGGATCACCAGAGACAGCGGGCGGATCTTCTGCGGCAGCGGCGAGCTCTATCTGCCCGACGGCCGGGTCGCCGTCAGTGCCGAAGGGAAGTATATGCGCCGCAACGTCAAGCAGATCACCGATGACGAGTTTACCGAGAACGAATGGTTTGCCGATTCGGGCACCCTGCCGGAAACCATCGCCATCGATTCCGGGAGTGCTGCAGAGTGAATCTGTTTGTCTACGGAACCCTGCTTGATCCCGGGATCATGAGGCTCGTCACCGGATCGGACTATAAGCGCAATAGCGCAGTGCTGCCCGGCTATGCCTGCAGAAAGCTGGCCGGTGTGGTCTATCCGGCTATCGTAGCCTGTCCGGGCGCTTCGTGCGTAGGGGATGTCTGTTTGGGCGTTTTTGCGGAAGATATTCTGTTGTTGGATCGCTACGAGGGGAGTGAGTACGTGCGCCAGACTGTGGTTGTCGATATGTTAGACGGCAGCCAGACTGAGGCTGAAGCCTATGCTCTTGCTCCTGCTCAGTCCGGCCGTATCCTGGATGAGCCATGGAGTTTCGACCAGTTCATGGCAATTCACAGGGCTGAATATCTGCGTCAGTTTCAGGATGAAGGAGTTAGTGAGTAAATAAGCTGATATGCTTGTAGCATGGCATCGCTCACACAAAAATCAGTCTTCGCTTATTCTGCCCGTCTGAACTTTTTGGGCTATCTGCCCGAACTGCTGTCCCGCAGGTCCGCAGCTGGAGCGGTGTCCTATCCCTTTAATCAGAATCCATCGATCAAAGATGTCATAGAAGCCTGCGGGGTTCCCCATACCGAGGTCGACCTGATCCTGACGGAGCAGGGAAGTGTCGATTTCAGCTACCAGCTGCAGGACCGGGATCAGGTCAGGGTCTATCCCCTGCGGCATGGAGAGGTTCCTGCGGGTACGCGTCATCTTGCGGAAACGAGCCTTGATGAACCGCGCTTTATTCTCGACGTTCATCTGGGCAAGCTGACCCGCAAACTGAGGCTGCTCGGATTCGACTGCAGATATCGCAACGACTTTGCCGATGAGCAGATTGTCGAACTGTCCCTGAGCGAAAAGAGGACGGTCCTGACCCGAGATCGGGGCCTCCTCAAATATGCCAGGCTCAAGTCAGGCCTGCTGATCCGTTATGAGCGGGATCTGGAGCAGGCTGCACAGGTTCTCAACCGCTACGCTCTGTGGGGGCAGATTGCCTTTCTGAAGCGCTGTGTCAGCTGTAACGGCCCCCTCTTACCAGTTGCCAAAGCGCAGATCGCAGCAGATCTTCCGCCCCGGACCGCTCTGTACTGTTCGGAATTCTGGCGCTGCCGGGACTGCCTGCAGATCTACTGGCAGGGGGCGCATTTCCATAATCTGGACGAATGGCTGAGAAAGCTCAGGGCGCTGCAGCTGACCGATGGCAGATCAGGTTAACGTACCATTGGGGTGATACTTCTGTTACATTCGTCCTTCTGTCCGTGCTTGGGCAGGGCCAATTTGCCGAAAACAGCTTCAAGGAAGAAAAAAGATGTCTGATATTCTCGAAACGGTGCTGGCCGAATGGCCTCAAAGCGCTGAAAAGCCGGTAAGGCTCCAGGTCACTAATTCAGGTGCAGCAGGACTGCATCGCGGGCATCCCTGGCTCTATGTTGAAAAGATCGTTTCCGAAAGCAGACCGGGGCAGGCGGGGGACCTGGCGGTTGTCTTTGATGGTAAGAAGAAGTTTGTTGCGGTCGGGCTCTATGATCCGTTTTCACCGATTCGCATGCGGGCGTTGCGGACCAGCAAGCCGGGGATGATCGACAGGGCGTTCTTTGCCGAGAAGATTGCTGTGGCGCTGTCCAGACGTTCCGGTTTTCTGAACACAAAGACCGACGGATACCGCCTGATCTATGGCGAAAGCGACGGTTTTCCGGGGTTGGTGGTCGATCGCTACGCTGAAACCGGAGTGGTCAAGCTTTATTCTCTCGCCTGGTTACCGTACCTGTATCAAATTCTGACGGAGCTGCTCAAACAGCAACCGCTTGAGCGCCTGGTGCTGCGCATGAACCGGGGGATGCAGCAGCATCCCGAGCTACTGCGCGGTCTCTGTGACGGACAGATCATCTACGGGCCGCCGATCAACGAGACCCTGACCTGCCTGGAGAATGGCTTGCGTTTCGAGGTGGACCCGGTACGCGGTCAGAAGACCGGCTTCTTTCTTGATCAGCGTGATAACCGTGCCGAGGTCGAGCGTCTGGCCAGGGGCAAGCGGGTACTCAATGTCTTTTCATACAATGGCGGATTTTCGCTGGCGGCAGCGCGAGGTGGGGCGGTCGAGGTGACCAGTGTCGATCAGAGTGGTGCGGCGCTCGAATCATCACAGCGTAATTTTGACCTGAACGCCGATCATCCGGCGGTTAAGGCGGCAAAGCATCTGACTATCGAGGATGATGCCTTCAACGCCCTGGCGCAACTGGTCAAACAGAAGAAGCAGTACGACCTGGTGATTATCGATCCGCCGGCCTTTGCCGTGCGCAGGTCGCAGGTCAAGGACGCGCTCAACGCCTATGCCAAACTGGCACACCTGGGTGTCAATCTGCTGGTGCCGGGTGGGGATATCGTGCTCGCGTCCTGTTCCAGTCCGGTGACCCGTGAGGAATTCCGGGAAACCATGTGCGCTGCGGCACAGCGGGCCGGGCGGCCGTTGAAGCGCATTCGGGAAACCGGCCATGCCTGTGACCATCCGACCGATTTCTCCGATTGTCGTTATCTCAAGTGTCTGTTTGCCAAGGCTTAGTTTAACACTTCTGTAGAAAAATGTTTCCTTCTCCCTTAGGGAGAAGGTGCCCCACAGGGGTGGATGAGGGGGGATTTTGTCCTGTTTCCCCCTCACCCTAGCCCTCTCCTTTAAGCCCTTTGGGTACTCAGGGAGAGGGGATGTTCTTACTATTTGAACACAGATAATTTCAGCTTTTCTGGCGCTGCCCGGATTGTTGTTTTGAGCTGGAAGCTCTGCTCCTCTCGCGGCGCTGGCTTCTGTTGGCCGGGGCCTGTTTCTGCCCCTGGGCTGGTTCCTGACGCTTGTCGCTGCTCCGTTTGACAACCTGAAGCTCTTTCCCTTCGCCGGGGTTTCTCTGTCCGGTCTTTGTCTGTTGCCCTGCCTTCGGTTTCTTGCTTCTTTGCGGAGCCTTGCTCTCGGGCCGTCCAGAAGGAACGTTATGGGTCGGAATAAAACCGGCTTCAACTTCACGCGGCAGGGTTTTCTTGATCACCTTTTCGATCGCCGCCAGCAGTTTCGCGTCATCGGCGCAGACCAGTGAAATCGCTTCCCCCTCAAGGCCGGCACGCCCGGTGCGGCCGATCCGGTGGACGTAATCCTCGGGAACCTGAGGCAGGTTGTAATTGACAACCTGTGGCAGGCCGGTGATATCGATGCCTCTGGCGGCGATGTCGGTGGCGACCAGAATGCGGACTTTTCCCGCTTTGAAGTCGGCCAGAGCGCGATTGCGTACCCCTTGCGCTTTATCGCCATGGATAGCGACGGCAGACAGTTCCGCCTTTTTCAGCTGACGAACCAGCTGATCGGCTCCCCGTTTGGTCTTGTTAAAGACCAGAACCTGTTGCCATTGCAGACGCTCTGCCAGTTGGCAGAGCAGCGCCGCTTTTTTGCTCTTGTCGACCTCGAAGACCCGTTGCTTGACAGTATTGGCCGTTGCATTGCGCGGGCTGACCTCGATCTGCAGAGGCTGGTTGAGCAAACCCCTGGTAAAGTTCAGGATCGAATCGGAGAAGGTCGCCGAAAACAGCAGGTTCTGGCGCTTTACCGGCAGCAGAGCCAGGATTTTATTCAGGTCGTTTCTGAAGCCCATATCGAGCATGCGGTCAGCTTCATCGAGAACCAGGGCTTCCAGGTGATCGAATTTGACCGCATGCTGCCCGGCCAGGTCGAGCAGACGTCCCGGGGTTGCCACCAGGATGTCGCTGCCGCCGCGCAGGCGCTGCATCTGGGATTGATCTTGACCCCGCCGTAGACCGCGTAGGTTCTCATCCTCAGATATTTTGCATAGCTACTGATGTTCTGCTCAACCTGAACCGCCAGCTCGCGAGTCGGCGTGAGGATCAGGGCACGAACCTGGTTCGCCTTGGCTTTGTCGCCACGGCTCAGGCGCTCGAGCAACGGCAGGCCGAAACCAGCTGTTTTACCGGTTCCGGTCTGGGCGGCGGCCATCAGATCCCGGCCGGAAAGGATGGCCGGAATGGCCTGGGTTTGAATTGGTGTCGGATTGGTATAGTTGCTGTCGTTGATGGCGCGCAGCAGTGGTTCGGAAAGACCGAGAGAATGAAATGACATAAGACCTTTTAAAAATGAGGTTATTTGGTATGTACAGCAGACTGAGATATTGAGGAGCGATCTGAGAATGGACTGTGGAAAACCGGTTTATTATACCCGGTTTTCAACTAAATACAAGAAATATCGTAAGAAAATGAAGATTTGTTCAGGTGGAACGGGAAATGCTTATTTTGAAGCTTGAATAACTCCTTGAATGGAAGGTTTGGTTCTTCCGCTGAGAGGACCATTTGAAATTTGAGATCTCAGATCACCCGGAGGGCGGACGCCCTCCGGAGTGGTTTATCAGAAGTAAGCCTGCAGCCCCTTTGGCAACTGTTCATAACGTTCAATCTGCTGCCACTGTTCAAGTTCATTGGTCGCTGTGCGGTCATTGTCCTTGAGGATATGCACAAAGCGGCCGATCTGCTCTTCCCGCAAGGTGATCTCAACCAGCTTGCGCCGTTCGATGACCATCTTGCGGTTGCTCGGCAGGCGCAGTTCGCGGAACGGGTAACGGTAGGAGACCTGATCCAGAACCGGGGTTTCCGCGTAGCTGACGCTCAGTTCCAGGCCGCTGGTCGGCAACTGCTCAAGAATCTGAGCGGTGCAGAACAGCAGGTCCTGTTGCGGGCTGAGTTCCCACCCCTGATTATCGTCCAGGGGCAGCCCTGATACCAGTTGGGCCAGGTCGCTGCCGCCGGAACGGACGACAAGGGTGCGCAGGTAACCGGCTTCGGTCAGCTCCTCGTAATGCTTTCCACTTAAGGCAGAGCCCCGGCCCCGTGCGGCAGCGCGCTGGTAGCGGTTCTTGTAGACGAATGAGCAGTAGTTGATCCCCAGTTCGAGGTTCTGTTCCAGGCCATGACGGATCAGCTGTAGCGCGGTCAGCTCTGATTCGAGCACCGTGATCCGTTCGCCATGCACGTAGGTGTAGTCGCGCTGTTTCAGCTTTGGAAAGTTGTAGGCGGTCAGGCGCAGCTGATGCAGATTGAGGAAGTTGATCCCCAGATCGTTCATCTCGATCAGTCGCTCCTGCATCAGTTCCAGCTTTTCCGGCACCGCCGGGATCTCAACGGTGACATTGGGGATGATGCCGACGGCCAGGGCGGCCTTGGCTGTCGAATAGTTGATCGCACCGATGTCGAAGCGGATTTCATCCAGCCCGGCATCGCGCAGCTGTTTGAGGATATCGCTGGTGACCAGCGAGCCGTTAGTATAGAGCCAAGTGTGGAGCTTGTCGCCCAGCTGCTGTTTGGCCGTTTTCAAAAAGCCGAGGCAGCGCCCCGGTGTCAGCAGCGGCTCGCCGCCGGAGAGGCTCATGCCGCCAAAACCGAAGGTCTCCAGGTAGGCCGCGTAGTCCGACGGCAGGCGGAAGGTCAGATTGTTCGTTGTCGGCAGACCGATTTCGTCCTGCGAGGTCGGGCAGTAGAAGCAGTCGCAGTTGCACTTGCCGTTGATGAACAGGCATGACCACTTCCCCTCACTGCACAGCTTGCAGCCGGGCGACAGCTTGTTCGAATAGAGCTTGCTGCCATTGCAGATGGCTGAAACCTTTCCCTCCAGGTCGGCCAGAATTGCGGCGCGATAAGCTTCGGAGGCCGGAATGTCTTCGGCACCAAGAAAGTGCAACTCCGGATAGATTTCGGCGTAGTCCTGCCGGTTTGCGGCAATATATTTCTCTTGTGCAGAGGGGTTTAAAACATCGGCCATGAAGACCTCCCGTATAACCCTGATCGGGCGTGATAGAAAAGCTGCGAAGTTATACGGCAGAACACAGTTTTAAGGCAATTTTAAAAGAGCATCTAGAGTATTTTCACCGAGTATTTTTTACTGCTAAGAGAGAAAGAAGATTCGGGGTCAGATGTTCAGTTTGCGCATTTTTGATCTGAGTGTACTCGGGTTGAGCCCCAGGCGTTTTGCCGCGCCAAAAGGACCATCTATGCGACTATGACATTCCAGGACAATTCGCTGAATGTGATTGCGGATGACTGTTTCAAGAGTTTCGTCTGCTCCGCTTGCTGAGTCATTTGGCTCTTGAACTACGCTTATCCCGGACTCTTGAGTGACAGGGCCGAGGGCTGTGGCGATCTGTAGACTTCCTGTGACTTCTCCCAGAAGAATCGCACGGTTTATGACGGATGACAGCTCTCTTATATTTCCGGGCCACCTGTAGCTTTGCAGCAGCTTTATATCATTTGCCGTGAATCTGAACGGTTTTATCCCATAGCGGTTGAATGCCCGATCGGCAAAGTATTCTGCCAGGGCAGGGATGTCCTCCAGCCTTTCACGCAAAGGGGGGATGACAATCGGGAAAACTGACAGGCGATAATAGAGATCTTCTCTGAACAGTTTGTTTTCGATCAGTTGGGGGAGAGAGCGATGGGTTGCGGCAATGATACGGACATCGGTTCTGGTTTCTTTCTCGCCACCGACCCGGCAGAAGCTGCCATCCTGCAGAACACGTAACAGACGGACCTGGGCGGCGGCATTCAGTTCACCAATCTCATCGAGAAAAAGGGTTCCCTTGTCAGCCTGTTCAAACCAGCCGCGGTGCAAGCCGGATGTTCCGGTAAAAGAGCCCTTCTCATGGCCGAACAGTTCCGAGTCGATCAGCTCCGGAGCTATGGCGCCACAATTCACACGTCTGAAAACTTGGTCTTTCCTCGCAGAGCGTTCGTGAATTGTCTGGGCCACGACCTCTTTGCCACTCCCCGACTCTCCGTGGATCAGTATCGGGATGTTCTTGGGGGCAACCAGATTGACCCGTTCCATAACTTTGGCAAGACCTGAATCATGACCTATGATCTGTGTGTGTCTTTCCATATCGCATAAACCCCGTTCTATTTAACACAAAAAACATTTTATTTAACTTTGACGCAGCCGAAGTCAATAGTCAATCTGTAAAAAGAGCGTCAGAACAAGCCGTTGTAAAGGTGGTACAGATTTCGCTAGAAGAGACTCATTGATAAAAAAAAGGAGAATCTTTCATGTCGCAGAACAGAATGGAGCTTGGCGCAGATCAGAATGCAGAAGTGTCTATCCTTGGTTGGGAAACCTCGGTCAGCAGAGACCGCCTCAGAATAAGCGAGCGGATCGCCCTCAATCGTTCGGAAATCAAGGCGTCCCTGATCGGCCTTGGAGTCCTGCTGGTCATCTTCCTGATCAGTTGCTGGTTGGCCGGTAATCCTTTTGCCGGCACTCAGCGGATTGCTTCGCCTGCATTGTCCGGGAGCGATTGGCTCGGAACCAATCAATGGGGTATTTTGTGGACCGTTGTCGGACTGGCGATCATCTTTGAATTTCTCGATTCTGCTGCGGGGATGGGCTACGGTACGGCCTTTACCCCGATTCTGCTGCTGATGGGGTTCGAGCCGCTACAGATCATCCCTGTGATCATGATTCAGCAGGCCTGTGCCGGCTTGACAGGAGCCTACATGCACAAGGAATACGGCAATGTCGAATGGCGCTTCAGGCCGGCTTCCGAGTCGGTCAAACTGATTCTGATCATCGCCGGAAGTGGTATTCTGGCAGTCAGTTTTTCCATTTCATCAATCTACGGAATTTTCAAGGTGGGGGAAATCTGGATTAAACTCTATGTCGTCCTTCTGTTGCTGGTCATGGGCGTGACAGCACTGTTTGGCAGCAGAAAGTCCTACAGTTATCGTCCCGGACGGATGTATTTTTTTGGCGCACTTGCCGCCTTCAACAAAGGGATCGGTGGCGGAGGCTATGGTCCGGTCGTAACAATCGGCGGTCTGCTCTCCGGTATCCCGGCCAAGGCGATGATGGCGGTTACTGCATTTTCCGAAGGGATTGTCTGTGTCGTCTCGATCCTTGTCTGGATTTTCTGGCTCAATCGTGGCCTGGCCATAGACTTTATCCTGCTGCCATCGATGATATTGGGAAGTATCCTGGCCGTTATTGCCGCGCCCTATATGACGCGGGTTCTGCCGGAAAAAACCTGGCGAGCCGTAGTGCCTGTTTATTGCTGCTTCATTGCGGTACTTTGTTTCTGGAAATTGCTGCCGAAATTGTCGACACTGCTATTCTAGCGGAGATCTCTGAGAAAAAGCACAGGCCACCTCAATCAGGAAGAGAGGTGGCCCGTGCTTATGTTTGTTTTTCCGGCTTTCAGTTCAGGCGCTGAATCTGATCGCCCGGTTTGATCACGCCACCTTCAAGAACCTTAGCGAAGATTCCTTCTTTGGGCATGACACAGTCGCCGGCCTGGTAGTAGATGGCGCAGCGGTTGTGACATTCCTTGCCGATCTGGGTGATCTCGAGCAGGGTGTCACCGATTTTGAGCTGGGCACCGATCGGCAGGGCCGGGAGGTCGATCCCTTCGGTGGTCAGGTTCTCGGCGAAATCGCCGTTGTCGACATCGAGACCCATGGCCTGCATCTTGGCGATACTTTCCTTGGCCAGCAGGCTGACCTGACGGTGCCAGTCTCCGGCATGGGCATCGCCGACGATGCCGTGGTTGATCTGCAGTTCGACACTGTCGACCGGGGTCTTGCGTTCACCTTTGTTCTTGCTGATACAGACTGCGACTAACTGTTGAGCCATGACTTCACTATCCTCCAATGTCCGGTTTGGGGAAAACAACCGGTGTTCATTGCGCACCATCAAAATCATGATTTTGCGTGGCGATAACTGTTGATAAAAACGCTAGAAGAATAAGCTGGAACTATTCTTTAGCAGAATTATCAATTTTAGCCAAGAGGTAAGCGCAACATAATCACTTCAGCGTAGTCTCCCGCGACAAGATCGGGGCTGCCGATGGCAACCGGCAGCAGTGCCTGCGAGCCGTGAATGCTGCGGTTCTGCCCCGAACCCTGACGCGTCGACGGCAGGAAGCAGATCTCCCCCTCTTCGACCTGCAGCTGTCCCCACATGAACAGCTGACGTTTGACCCCGCCCTTGACCCTGTCGAGCAGTCTGACCCTGACGCGTGGAGCCAGTGCCTGTTTGCTGCCGCCGAGCAGGCGCAGGGCCGGCAGGCCGAACAGTTCAAAGGTCGCCGCCGAGGCTGCCGGGTTGCCGGGCAGGCCGAAGATCAGTTTTTCGCCGACCTTGCCGAACAGGACCGGTTTGCCTGGCTTGATGGCGACCTTCCAGAAGATCTTCTCGAAACCGAGCTTCTCCCAGGTGGCCTGGACATGATCGTGATCACCGATCGAGACACCGCCGCTGGTGAGGATGACATCCGCTTCTTCCAGCCCTTTCTTGAGCAGGGCTTCCAGTTCGCCGGGACGATCCTTGGCGATACCGAGCAGGATCGGCTGGTAACCTGCTTCCTTGAGGCGTGCCGCGAGCAGGTAGGAGTTGGAGTTGACGATCCTGCCGTTGTCCGGTTCTTCACCAAGGTTGACCAGTTCATCACCGGTGGCGAGGATAGCGACTTTGGGAGCCGGGTGGACCAGCACCTGTTCGATCCCGGCCGAGGCGAGCATGCCGATGGTACCGGACTGCAGGGTACAACCGGCATCCAGAATCCGGTCACCGCTTTTCATCTCTTCCCCCTGGTAGCGGAGGTTATCGCCGGGCTTAGGTGTTTCCTTCAGGGTGATGGTCTTGCCGTCAATAGTGATGTCTTCAAGAGGAACGATGGTATCGCAACCCGGCGGCACCGGAGCGCCGGTCATGATGCGTACCGCTTCACCCGCAGCGACCGGGGCCAGGCGGTTGACGCCGGCCGGAACGAAATCGACATCGGTCAGGGTCAGATCCTCAGTGAGGCCTGCAAGGGCAAATGCGTAGCCGTCCATCGCCGAGTTGTCCTTGGGCGGCAGGTCGAAACGCGCAATGATGTCTTCAGCCAGAACCCGGCCAACAGCCTCGTCAAGCGAAACTCGTACCGGGGCAAGAGGCTTGACATTGCCGATCACCAGGGCGATTGCTTCATCGTAACTGATCATAGGTTTTCCGTTCTATGGATGGTTGTCCTGCAGAATCTGTTGCTTCAGCGCTTTTCGGCGAGAACTTTCTCCAGATCCTCAGGAGTATTCACATTGGACAGGGCCAGTTGCCAGCCTTCCGGAAATTCTGCAGTATCGATCAGTCTGCAGTCAATCCTGGCAAACAAACTTTGAATGCGGAAATTCTCTGCTATCAGCATCTCTTCGATGATCGGCAGGCAGGATTTGTTGTAGAGGCCGAAAACAGCGTCGACGCGGCCGTCCGTGGTTGGCAGCACAGCCGAAACGTCACTGCGTAGCGGCAGGAGCTGTTCAAAGATAAGCCGGTCCGGAAAGGGCATATCGCAGGGAGCGATGAAAATCCAGTCGGTTTCAGCTGCTTTGAGGGCAGTATGGACGCCGGCCAGCGAACTGCCGGGGTAGATGTCCGGATAGGATTTGATGCCGGGAAGCTCCAGGTCGGGGCGCTCACCGGAGATCAACACCTGATCAAAGAGTTCCCGCATCAGGTCGATAACCCGTAGGTAAAGGGGGCGTCCGGCGATTTCGAGCATAGCCTTATCCTGCCCCATGCGCTTGCTGCGCCCACCGGCGAGCAGGACTCCGGTTACATCAGGGTAGATTGATTTTTTCAGATCTGTATTCATGGGGAACAATGATAACGGATTTCAATTTTTTTTCAGCAAAAAAGTCGACTGCGCAGCTGGGGATTGCTTCCGGAAGCGTGTGATCTTCCAATTTCAGGGCTGTGGCTGCTTTTTCTCAGTGGCTACGGATATCCCCCAGCTTCTGAAATAATCGACAAATTCCAGCTGAACCAGTTGTTCATGGCGATAGATGAAGAGGAAAAACTTGAAGGAAGCCATCTTCAGGTAGGAATACCAGGGGACCGAGACACAGATGACCAGGATGCGCATCGCTTCATTGTCAAGAAAAAGGATTGCCGCAGCCGGGACGATGACGACAAATATGGTTTCCAGTACACTTCTGGCCAGGAAAAACAGCCAGGATCCGCCAAGGATATGCGGAACAGTGAAGAGCTTGATGTAAAGCCCGAACTTTTCGGCGAAGCTGCCGTTATGCAGGACCGCCAGCTTGGACGAATAGGAGAGGCCGGCCATGACCAGCGGCAGGGCGAGGGCGATGCAGATCAGCACCAGCCAGGCCGGAACGGCCGAACCGGTCTTCGACCACCAGAGCAGGCCGATCAGGAACCAGATACCGCTCCAGATCAGGAAGGTCAGGATGAGAATAGCCAGGGCACAGAAATCCCAGAAAAACTGGGACCCTTTAAGCCCGGCCAGAGAGGTGAGCATTCCGGCATTGCGGTTGTCGTTGTGCCAGCGACGCAGACTGCTCGACGGCCAGAGCGAGATGATCTGCTTGAACAGAAAGAGCCCCACAAGAACCGCAACCGTATAGGGGCTGAACAGCCATTGGGCGAGGTG
This sequence comes from Geopsychrobacteraceae bacterium, assembly GCA_963676795.2. GTDB lineage: Bacteria > Desulfobacterota > Desulfuromonadia > Desulfuromonadales > Geopsychrobacteraceae. Next base: position 603,144 of record CAXXTB010000001.1, read on the forward strand.
CGCAGGCAGGCCTCTGAACAGGAATTCCGGCAGAACCCTGATGATTTCGGCCGGCGCCAGCGCCGTCTGCATTTTCTCGGCACTGAAAAAATGATGGAGAACCTTGTCGGCGATGAGGATGATGAAAATCAGCGCAATAAAGGAACGGTGCTTCAGCAGTTCCTTGGCGGAGCCGAGGGTCAGAACCTTAAGCAGTATTTTTTTGTCAGAAGGCTGGGCAGTTTGGGTCATTGAGTATCCTGGGGATTGATAGGTTCACCGTTGAAGAGAACCTCTATGCGTTCTTTACTACCGGAAGGGAGAGTTATCCTCAAACTGTGATCCAGTTCGGCAAAGTAACTTTTCGCCTCAATATTGAGCTGAAGATCAAGTTCAGAACCGTTCTGCTGCTGAGATAGTTTCTCCTCATAATCGGTATTCATCCAGCCGAAGCCGTGGGCATCGACACGCAGGGTCGAAAACGGGACGTCGGCATAGAACAGTTCAATTCGTTCAGGGTCGATAGCCGTTTGGATGTTGATAGTCTCTATGGATTTGATCTGCAGCCAGTAGCTATTGGTCGAGAAGAACGGCCTGCGCGTCATAAAGGCGGTAGCCATGATGGCAATAGCCACGATCACCGCCGAGGTGATCAACAGTTTCTGGCGTTTTCCGGCTGGCCGGACTGCGGCCTGTTGCGAGACGTCCGGCAGGTAGAAGGTCAGTCCGGTGGCGACGATGGCGATAAGTCCGAAGGCCCAGATCGTATCGCTGAAATAATGAGCGCCCTGGACAATCCTTGCCGCAGATAGGGCTCCGCCAAGCACGATCCCGCTGGTCACGCCAGCGATGGCGATCGATTTTTTCCGGCTGTAGAAGGCTCCGGCGGCGACCAGAACAAAGCCCATGGTTGCGTGTCCGCAGGGAAAGGATGCACCCTGACCAGCAAGGCCGGGGTTGAAAATCGTCCGGTACTCCCAGTGTCCACCGTACTCGATTGTCTGGCTTGGCCGCGGGCGGCCCCAGTATTGTTTGAGGACCGAGTTGACCAGGATGCCGGCTCCGAGTACCGCGGTCAGTACCATGACCAGACAGGGTTTGCGCCAGGTTTGCAGACTGCTTTTATAGAAACTGAGCAGCCAGATGCACAGCGCGCCGATGCTGACAATGATCCCCGGGATTGTTCCGTAATTGTAAAGAGCATCCCATAAGGGTCTGTCCTCGAGGAACCAGCCTTGTTTCCGGGTGTAGAACATGCTGGAAATGCTGCGATCAAGATCCAGAGCGTTGATTACTATGGTTATGATCACCAGAACGATGAGCATCATCAGCAGGACCAGCCAGCGATATCTGTTTCTGCAGGAGGCTGAACCGCCTAGCGGTGGAACTTTTGTCATAGTTGTCTTTTCGTTTCTATCAGCACAGATGCCTGCAAGGTTGCATCTGGTTACAGCACTTATGTAAGAAAATTATTATGGCAACCTTAAGGTTTTTCCGGATGGCTGTTGTGCGGCGGAGTAAGAGGTCATCCATTTTTGTGTTCAGGATAACAGAACTCAGGAAAAATCGGAAGAATCCGCTAGCCAATGAATAAATCACTGTAAGACTGCTACGTTGATTCAAACTGGCGGTCTTGTCCCCCTCGGGACAGGCTGATTTCTTTTGCTGTCATTCTGCCGGGAAGTCGAACAGGACATAGCCGGTATCGCTGGCAAGTTCATGGACCGGGATTCCCCTTTCCTGCAGCTGGTTCAGATAGTATCTGGTGGTAATGCCGACCTTGATAGCGTTCTGCTCGGCAAGTTCCGGCAAATGAGCAAACTGTTTCTCCTTGATGGCCAGCGTATAGAGGCCTGAATAGAAATTGGCGCTCGGTCTTTTGCTGATCTTGTAGAGCAGGATTTTACCGTCTGCGGGGGTCAGTGCTGCTGCCTGCTCAGCCAGATTGACCAGCGGCCTGTTCATCAGCCTGTCAAAGGTCGGCAGAATCATGAAGATCATGATGAAATTCAGGACCAGCGCGCAGCTCAGCAGGGTGCTGAACAGCTGTTCGCTCTTCTTTTTTCGGGTGATGACAATAATGAAAATACCGCAGGCGACCAACAACAGTCCGGCCAGCCAGGGGGTCACGCCCAGCGCAACCGGTTCCGCCAGAACCGGCGCCTTGAGAGCGTGTTTCCCCAGGCGATCCGGCAGGGTGCTGAGAATAATCGGCAGCGCCACAAAGACGCCACCAAGCAGGGCGAAGAACAGACCGGAAATCCAGCCGGAGATGATCGCCCAGTGCGACAGGCTGACTTCGTTCTTTTCCAGCAGGGCAGCAATCAGGATGGCAAAGCCGGGGACCGCGGGGAGAATGTAGTTCGGCAGTTTGGTTGCGGCGAACGAGAAAAACAGCAGGACGATCACCGAGTAAATCAGAAACATCCGGATAAAACGGCTCGAGGGTTTCTGGCTGTCTCTGACCGGTGCAGCGATAAAGGCCTGACCGATATAGGGGAACCAGGGGAGCATTCCGACGAGCAGCACCAGAACATAATAGAAGATGGGGCCTGAATGCCCTTCCATGGCACTGGAGAAGCGGCCGAGGTGATGCTTGAGGAACAGCTCCTTCATGAAGGCGAACCCTTCAGGGTGAGTGAAACCGAGCATCAGGTACCAGGAAAAGCCGATGATGATCAGTATCAGCGCACCGGGGATAAGCCAGCTGGCACGAAACAGCAGCCTCAGGCGTTTGATCGTCACCAGGTAGATCAGGGCGGTCAGCAGCGGGAAGAGTATGCCTATGATTCCCTTGGTCAGCATGGCCAGCGCCGAGAACAGGCAGGCAAGCCAGAACAGCCGGGTGCCGCGACCTTCCCCTTTGATGACCTGTTCAACCGCGTACCACGAGGTGAGCAGGCAGAGGGTCATATAGAGAGTCAGGAACATGTCGGTCATGGCGATCCGGGTCAGGTAGACGAAGAGGAAGGAGCTTGCCGTGATCAGGGCGGCCCGACCGGCCAGGCGCTTGCCAAGGGCGGGAATCGACATGAAGTAGATGATGAGCACTGTAGCGACCCCGGCCAAGGCGTTGAAAATGCGCGCACCGGTTGTTGTCGTGCCGAACATTTTGTAGCCGGCGACCTGGGCCCAGTAGATCATTGGTGGTTTGTCAAAAAAATCTTCGCCGTTCAGGAGCGGAACGATCATCTGCTGGTCGGTGAGCATCTCCCTCGAGATTTCGGCGTAGACGCCTTCATCGAAGTCGATGACGACAGTCTGACCGAGGCCGTAGAGAAAAATGATGGCCAGCAGAATGATAAGGGCGAAACTTTTCATTTTACACATAATAGCGGTGCTCATCTTGCTAAGTCACTAAAAGTAGAGTATTCATAACCGGGGTTCTGGCGCCGGACTTGCCGGCAAAGCTTAAGTCATTCGTCTGGCAACTGCAAGGTGCATTTGAACAGTCGAAATCAGCCGCAGGGAACGGATAGGCAGTCTTTCTCAACTGTCGGGTTGTCGCCAGGTAGATTGATTCTGACGAGTTTTATTGAGGAAGGGCAGAGTGAAGATTCCCAGGGTTTTTAAATTTGCGCTGGTCGGCGGGGTCGGAACCCTGGTCCAGTATCTTGTTCTGACTGCAGGGGTGGAACTGTTTGCCGTGAATCCTGTCGTCTCTTCCTGTGTCGGCTACGGGCTCGGTTTTCTGGTCAACTATCTGCTCAATTTCTATTTTACCTTCAATCTGAAAGCAGGGCATCGAGCCGCGCTGATCCGTTATTTCAGTCTCTCGCTGTTCGGTTTTTTTCTCAACCTGGCGCTGGTTTACCTGGCGATCAATATTGTCGCTATGCATTATATTCCGGGGCAGATTCTGGCCACCGCCGTGGTTTTTCTGTCAAACTATGTTCTTTCCAGCCGCTGGGCATTCAAGGCAATCGGTTAAGCGTGCCGGGGGCTACCTGATCCAGTAGAGAAAGCGGCGATAGAGTCGCCACCAACCTTTGACGGCAAAGAAGCTGGCAACAATTCCCAGCGGCAGCAGCAGTGCCCAGACCAGACTGACCTCGAGAAACAGCGCGCGCAGGCCGAACAGCGCGCAGATGACGCAGACCGAAACGGCGACACTTAAGAGTCCGAGCTTCAGCTCCCAATAATTGGGCAGCCCTTCACTCCTTTTCCCTGCACCCAGCAGCTGCCGCTGTTGTGGCACCTTCAGCACCCAGAAGTAACAGAGGTGGATCAGCAGCCAGCCGATCAGCATGCCGAGCAGGCCATCGCTGATCCAGTGATTGAGGCTCATCGGTCGGGCCAGCGCCATCCCCCCGGCATTGAGCAGGGACAGGATACCGACAATCACACCGACGATTCTTACCTTCGGGCTGTTTTCCCGGTTGCCAGCCAGCATGTAGCCGAGCAGCAACGGCAGCAGCGCGGCAAGGGTATGACCGCTCGGGAAACTGCCGCGATAGATTCCTTCGGAGATGAAATGCGGTCCGGTGATGAACCAGTCGCTGTAGGCCAGCTGTTGTTTGAATACCTCTTTGGGGCGTGCCCGGCCAACCACCCACTTGACGGTGTGGACAAAGCAGAGGGCGCTGATCAGGCCGGCGAAGATGCCGAAGCCGAGTTCCGCCCGCCAGCGTGCCAGCCGTTCTTTTCTGGCACTGAACAGGTAGAGCCCCAGGCAGACCAGCATGCCGATGATCGAGATGTCTCCGGTTCCGGGGAGGTCGCCTTCAAAGAGGGTTCTGCTGTAAAAGTCTTCAAACACCGGCCAGGCATTCTGCTTCAGGTAGATGGTGGTATCGTAGTCGACATGATGGATCGTCAGGGCTGCAGTGCAGAGCAGAATCAGGATCAGGGCCAGGAGCAGATACTTCATAAACCTATGTCTCTATTTGTGTAGCAGCAGGGCGTCAGGGGAGGACCTTGTTCCAGCGGTCGATCGTCACCGATGCAAACAGCCCGGCTTTGGCATAGGGGTCGTTGGCGGCAATGGCCTCGACTTCCGCCTTGTCAGCAACATCAAAGATCACAATCGATCCGCACATCTCTTCTTTTTCATTGAGAATGCCGCCAGCGGCGAACAGCTTCTCTCCCAGGCTTTTGAGGAATTCAACGTGGGCCGGACGGTTTTCCATGCGCACCGGCAAATGACCGGCTTTATCAAGACAACGGACGACAAACAGCATATAAGGTCTCCTTCTGTGGGAAAATTGAGACCTATTGAATAGCCCAGCGGCCGGATTATTCCTAGATTTTTTTCCGCGCGCAATATTTTTGCCCTGCTTGCTCCTCAGCAGCACGTTCAGAATTGCCTCCCCAGACAACTGAGGCGGCTGCTGGTCATGCCGGAATGAAGCAGGTATGATTGACATCTAAAAAGGGGAATCGATGAAAAAAATCATGTTGATTGCATTGCTGACCGCCCTGCTAAGCGGCTGTGCCGGTCATTCTGTTCCAAACGAGGGGCAGAGCTCTTTTGAGCAGACTGGTAAGGCGTCCTATTATGCCGCCAAATTTGAAAACAGAAAAACGGCCAGTGGTGAACTTTATAAAAGCACGAAACTGACTGCTGCACACCGCAGCCTGCCCTTCGGGACCCGGGTGAAGGTTACCAATCTGGCCAACGACAAGACTGTCGTGGTCAGAATCAATGACCGTGGTCCCTTTGTCAAAGGGCGGATCATCGACCTGTCAAAAACGGCCTTCAGTAGCATTGGCAGGCTCAGCGAAGGACTGCTTATGGTCCGCTTCGAGGTTGTTTCCGAGTAACCTACACGTATGGACTGTATAGTGTGTCAGCTTCTGTAGGGGCTGGTTCTGGTTAATTCGTTGCAATTGCTGTTTCCTTGGCCATGCACTCGCGGAGCTTCTGCCGGTCCGCTGAAGGCAGGGGTTCAAATGTGACGGTAAAGCCCCCGTCGATATGCCTGACGATCCTGCCATCGAGCTCAAACCAGATCTCCTCGTTTTTTTTGCCCTGAAGAGAGAAACGAACCCTGATGCTCTCTCCTGCCTCGGGGAGGGGGCGAGCAGTCGTTATGGCGCAGCCGCCCAGCGAGATATCGAGCAGTTGCCCTGAGGCTTTCTCATTGGGCAAGCTGTAGTCGACCGCTTTGTTGCGCAGCTTGATACGGATATGGGCGCGTTTGGAGTTGTTGTCGAGAAATGCGTCGGCTTCAGCCAGACTGTTGACGTGGGTCGCCTCGTAGCCCTGTCTGCTGACGGCAAAATTCTGAAACTGAAGATTTATCAGCTGCCTGTCGTCGACAACCCGGACGACGTGGTTGACGCCGTGGGCAATCAGATATTGCATGATTTTTGTCAGGGTCGAGACGGCAGAGATATGACCGTAGCTCACTTCGGTCAGATCGAGAATGAGGGAAAAATCCGGCTTGAGATCAGCCACGGCAAAACGGATCTCGGTGAAATAACTGTCGATATCTTCTTTGCCCACATTGCCGACGCATTTACAGTATAGACGGTTCTTTTGTGTGTCGATACGGACAGTATTTCTCTTTGCCAATGCAGTCATGATCTCTCGACGCTTCGAGCGGAAACGCAATTTTCTTTCAATTATACCCTGCAGGACGATCAGCTCAACCGGGTGATGCGGCCCAATCGGCGGGTTGTTTCTCAGCCAAAATCTCATACCGCATACTTGTGGTAAAGTATTAACGTATGGCCGGGCTGTAGAAGGTTTGAACAGCGGCTGGTTTCTGTTGGACATTATCTGTTGTCGGTAGCTTCGGTTATCACTTTCTTGTATTCCGGATTGACTTCAGAAGGGCTGCTTATGAAGCCTGGCGTGATAATTGGCGTAATGATCGGTGTGCTGCTGTCTGGGCTGAATCCTCCGGCGTTTGCCAATGCGCAGCTGCTGGCAGACTACTCTCCACATATTATCGCGGACGTCCTTTTTATCCTGGTCCAGATGGTTTTGATCGGCCTGTTGGTTGCCAGTCGCAGCCGGCTTAAAAAAGCTCAAAACAAGCTTCGCCGGCAGAGTGACGATCTCGAACTCATGGTGGCGGCGCGCACCGAAGAACTGCGGCAATCTCAACAACTCCTGGAGACCGCAAAGTCTGTTGCCAATCTGGGCATCTGGGAGCTTGATCTTGTTCATAACCGTTTAAGCTGGTCGGATGAGATGTATATCATCTTCGGCTTGGATAAAGAAACCTTTGCACCTTCCCGGGAGGCATTTCTGGAACTGCTCCCTGCTGACGACAGGGCTGAATTGATATCCTCCTATCAGCACTCTTTGGCTACGCAGAACAAATTCCAGCTGGTTCACAGGGTCAGGCTCAGAAACGGCCGGGCCAAATGGATTGAAAGTCAGTGTGCAACCCGGTTCGATGAACAGGGGACGCCTCTCTATTCTTTGGGAACAGCGTACGATATAAGCCGTCAGAAAGACACCGAAGAGAAATTCAAAACCTACCTGGAGCTGGCCAGCGACGGCATCCATATTCTCGATGAAAAAGGCAATGTGTTTGAATGCAGTCACTCATTCGCCGAGACCATGGGCTACAGCTACGAAGAAGCTTTAACGCTGAATGTCAGGGACTGGGACAAGGATGTCTCGCTAACGGCAGAGGCCCGGCTGCGCCGGCTGATGAACAAGCCGGAAACCTTTGAGGCTGTTTACTGCAGAAGGGACGGCTCGACATTTAACGCCATGGTCAGCGCCAAGGGGATTGAGCTGAACGGAGTGAGAATGCTCTATGCCTCGGTGCGGGATATTACCGAGCAGAAACGTGCTGTTGAGGAACACCTGGCCAAGGAGAAACAGCTTCAGGCCATTACCGACTCCAGCCTGGACGCGATTATTCTGATGAATCCACGCGGAGAGATCACCTTCTGGAATCCGGCTGCCGAACGGATTCTGGGCTACCAGGCTGGTGAAGTCATAGGTAAGAACCTGCATAAACTCCTGGCGCCGGAGCGCTATCATTCAGAACATCAAGCTGCTTTTCCACGGTTCATCAGGGAAGGAGCTGGAGATGCTGTCGGAAAAAGCCGTGAATTTTACGCAAGGCACAAAGATGGTCATGAGATCGCCGTGACTCTGTCTGTTAGCGCCATCCTGCAGGAGAATCAGTGGCACGCGGTAGGGACGATCAGGGATATCACGCGGCAAAAGGAAGCAGAAGCTGAGCTCGGTCGTCTGCTCGATGATCTTGCCGAGGCCTCAGTGACCGATAAGTTGACCGGGCTGTTCAACCGCAGAAAGCTGGATGAGAGCTTTGACTATGAAATTCAACGAGCCGAACGCTACTGCTCGACTTTTTCAATTATTCTGCTCGATATGGATCATTTCAAAAGCGTGAACGACAAATTCGGGCACCTGATCGGAGATGAGGTTCTCAAGGCTTTAGCAACAATTCTCAGTGAGAATATTCGTTCTGTCGATATCCTTGGGCGCTGGGGTGGGGAGGAGTTTCTGATCATCTGCCCCCAGGCCGATTTGGCCAGTGCTGCGATTCTCGCGGAAAAACTCCGTAAGGCTATTGCGGATTATGACTTTCCTGGCGTTGGTCATAAAACCTGCAGTTGTGGTGTCGCGAGCTGGCTGGCTGGTGAAAATAGCAATGCTGTTGCAGAAAAGGTCGATAAGGCTCTTTATCGGGCCAAGGAGCAGGGGCGTAATTGCATCGTCATCGAAGAATGAATAAATGAAGCGCCATTCAGATTATCTGAATGGCGCTTCCGTCTTACTTGTAAATACAATTGTCAGGCGCTGAGACGTTTATAGCAGCATGCGAGGGACGCAGACCTGATCAGCTGTTTCAGCGGGCTGGCCACAGGTGTCGCAGATGTAATGCATTTCGTCCTTGATCGAATCGCACATGGCATTCAGATCGCCGTCAAAGCCGCAGGACCCGGTATTGCTGACAATTTCGACCGGTTTGCAGAGATTTGATTTCTCATCGGTCACAACACCACAGGTTCCACATTTATATTTGTCGCTCATCTTAATTCTCCTTGGTTTCGAGGAAAGAAGTTAAATATGACCGTCATTGTCATATTTTGATATTAAGAAGTTTAGCGGGCTGTGACAAGGGGGGAGGAGACAAAAATTCAGTCGGGAAATGATCCGGACGGCCTGAGGGGCCGTCCGGGAATGATTAATTCAGATGGGCAGGGTGATGGTCATGGTCGTACCGACCCCTTCTGTGCTGTCAACCTTGATCGATCCCTGATGTTTCTTGACGACGATATCGTAGACGATCGACAGTCCCTGGCCCGAACCCTTGCCGACTTCCTTGGTGGTGAAGAAGGGCTCGAAAATGCGGTCCTTGATATCATCCCTGATACCGGCTCCGTTGTCGGAAACCGTCATCATGATGGCGTTAGCGACAGTTTTCGTGGTAATGCGGATTTCTCCCGGGGTTGTTGAATCGTTTTTCTCCCTGATCGCATCGGCTGCGTTGACGATCAGATTGAAGAGGATCTGGCTAATGGCGCCCGTTTCACAGAAAATTGACGGCAGTTCCGGGTCGAGGTCGGTCTTCAGTTCGGAAACGTATTTCCATTCGTTTCTGGTGACGATGCTCGCGCTATCGATCAGGTGGTTCAGATTAGTTGCCGCTTTTCCGCCGCCGCCGGGGTGGGAAAATTCCTTGAGCGCCGCGACGATCCTGGTGACGTGATCGACGCCGCCAAGAGCGTCGTTGACCCCTTCGATCATCTCTTCCCGGACAAAGTCCAGGTCTGCGGCTTCGATCAGCCTGGTCAGGTTGACTTGCCAGTCGGGGTTGGCAAAATTTTCCGGCTGGTCAAGGGTGTTCTGCAGCTCGTCGAGCAGCGGGGCAATGTCTTCAAAAGACGATTTGAAGAATGACAGGTTGTTCTGGATGTACTGCAGCGGTGTGTTGATCTCATGTGCGACGCCAGCCGCCAGCTGGCCGACCGCTTCAAGCTTCTGGGCCTGCAGCAGCTGGCGTTGCAGGGTGCGCTCATGGCTGACGTCGCGCCAGAGAGATACATAGTGGGTGATTGTACCTTCGGAGCTGCGAACTGGTGAGATGGTTGTTTCCGTATCAAACAATGATCCGTCACGTCGGCGATTGGTCAGTGCCCCTCTCCAGACTTTACCGCTAAGTAAGGTCTTCCAGAGCTCGCTGTAAAATTCGTCCTCGTGAATACCGCTTCTGAATATGGTGGTATTGATGCCATACAAGTCCTTTACCGGCCAACCGCTCATATGTTCACTGGCCAGATTACCATACTGGATAATTCCTTCCGTATCGAAGACGATGACGCCATCGGAAGTCTGTTCCAGAACCGTGGCCTGGAGTTTGCGGTTTGTCTCTGCTTTATGCCTTGACGTCACGTCGCGCAGGAAGACAACCTGATCGTGTTGGGCATTTTGAGACTCAGATTTTGACGCATGATACTCGATGATCAGTTCTTCTTTATCTCCGTTCAGGGTAAAGGATCCTATCGGCTGATATTGTCGGATATCAGCCAGAGTCTTCAGGATCTGGTTTTCCAGAGTATTGCCGCTAAAACCGTAGGTTTCATTCCAGTCTTTTAGCAGCTGGTCATAGGTTTCATTGCTCTGAACCAGTCTCGATTCATGGTTGAAGACCAGCAGACCGCCGGGAACCGTATTGAGAATATTTTGAATGAACTGGCTTTGTTGCTTGGCCTGGTCGACGGCCTGTTTCAAGTCGCTGATGTCTTTTGCGCCAGCAATGACACCGATGGTCTCGTTGAGGAAATTGGTCAGTCGGGCCAGGTTGACCGAAACCGGTTGCTTGGTGCCGTCGGCGGCGACGAGGGTCATCTCAATATTTCTCAGTTCAGATTTTGCTGCGGTCTCCGGAATGAACGGAAATTTGAATGCTTTCTTGACCTTATCCGGGTCGTCGGCAAAAAGTTCGCAGGCCTGGCGGCCGATCAGTTCGTCTTCCGGATAGCCGAGCAGCAGGCTGGTCTCCTTGTTGACCCGGGTGATTCTGGCATCGGGACCGACCACGATCAGGCTGTCGAGAAAATCACTGATCACCGAATCCGCTTCATTGCGGGCATCGTTGGCCTCGTGCATGGCGGCATTCAGTTTCCTGCTCATGGTGTCGAAGTTGCGGACCAGATTGTCGACTTCGTCGATGCCTGACAGGTGACTGTCTCCGGCTTTACGATCATGGCCGAGCTCTTTGGTCCTTTCCGAGAGTTCGGCGATCGGCAGGGCGATCTTGCTGGTCAGCTTTTTCGAGGAGATGAGCAGAAAGGCGAAAAACAGGGCATAGAAGAGCAGCATGGCGACGATGGCGATCAGACCAACCCTGTTACTGAGCTGCTTCAGGCTGGTGATCGGCGCAAACACCGCAGTCTTCCCGATCATGGTCAGCATCCGCCAGCCGGTCTCGTCGATGATTTCCTGGCTGACCAGGTAGTCGACACCATCGATTGTCATCGAGGTAATCCGCTCTCCTGAGTCGAAGAGCCTGGTGAATTGTGCCCGGATCGCTTCATTATGACTCTTCAGGACGTTGAAGTCTTCCGGCTTTTCAACGGTCGACATGATGTTTTCGGTGTACTGATGGGGCCCCAGCTCCTTCAGGTTGAAGATCTTTTCAACCCTGTCCTGCATGGCCAGGATCGTGCCGCTGTCATCAACCATGAAGGTTCCGGCACCCCAGGGGATCTTGAGGTTGAGGATATGCTGGACAAAGGCGTCGATGGTGACGTCCAGGCCACTGACCCCTTCGAGGAAATCGCCCCGGTAAACCGGTACGATGACGGAAATCATCCAGCCCTGACCGGCCGGGTCGAGGTAGGCGCCGGTCCAGACCGGTTTGCGTTGCGGGTTATGCGCGGTATCGGCGTCGTAGTAGAAGTTGTAGTCCTCCATGTGGATCGCCGGCCCATACTGGGCCGGGGCGTCGGGCATGAAGGGGTAGAGCCGGTTCATGTCATCCCAGGTGTTCAGGTAGGCCTGGGTGACCAGATCGTTGGTCTCGACAATCGAGATCAGGAGCGGGTCGAGCATCTCGCTGCAGCGCGCCTTCTGCATTTCTGTGGGACCGATCTTTGTCGTTGCCGAATAATAGAGGGAGCCGCCGCCGTTATCCGTTGTTTTGTAGTAGGCCCCGTTGTCGTGACCGGCGAATCGGGGTTCCCTGTTCGGCAGAAAGCAGCTGTCCTCTCTGCTGAAGAAAGCCTGATGATCACGCTGCATGATCACCGCAAGATCTGAAATTTCCTCCAGCTGGCGATTGATCGACAAAACTTCCCGTGAAGCGATCTCCTCGATGTTTTTTGTCGCTTCACTGAGCAGGGTCGAACGGTTCTTTTCCGAGATATAGTAGTTGATTCCGAAGTAGAGCAGGAGCAGGGTCACTTCGATGACGAGAATCGGAATCAGTGCGCTTTTCAGGTAGTTTCCGTAGATCAGCGAATGGATACTTTTCTGTTTCATGTCAGCTCCTGGCGCTTCTATGCGCAGGCGAGGGATTCTTTGATGTTACATTGGCAAAGACCAATGTCAAGTTTTTAACAAAGTGGCGAATTCAGTTTCCAGGGACGTGAGAAACAAGCAGAAAAAAATGAAGCATTGCTAATCTTTGTGGAAAATGAGATCATGCTAACCTGTTTCCGGCACAAAACAGGTGACTATGATCGATTTTTCCCAGAAATACGTTCTCTTTGTCGATGACGACCCGGCCATGCTGCGCAGTATCCGGCGGCTTCTTCATCATGTTGAAGACTGCTGGACCAGTCTCTATGCCCAGTCTGTTGATGAAGCGCTGAAAATCATCGCTGAAACCCGGGTCGATGTTGTCGTGACCGATGTCGATATGCCTGAGAAGAGTGGTTTTGATCTCCTTATGTGTCTACGCGGCACGCCTGAAACCCCCGATCTGCCGGTGCTGATCGTCACCGGTAAAGGACAATCCGGCCTGAAAGGCAAAGCCCTGAACCTGGGAGCGACCGATCTGCTGGCCAAGCCGGTAGAGCTTGAGGATCTGCTGCCGCGTATCCGTAATATGCTCAACCTGAAACATTATCAGGATCAGATCAAGGATCAGAACCGGTTGCTCGAGGAGAAGGTCCGTGAGCGGACACGGGAGCTGGAACAGTCACAACTGGGGCTGATCTGGCAGCTGGCAAAGGCAGCCGAGTGCCGCGATACCGACACGGGGAATCACATTGCCAGGGTCGCTTATTACTGCCGGACCCTGGCCCGAAAAGCAGGGCAGGACGAAGGTTTCTGCCAACAGATCTTTCGCGCCAGTACCCTGCATGATATCGGCAAGATCGGCATAGCGGACGATATCCTGCTGTTTCCGGGGCGCCTTTCACAAGATCAGCGTAGCCAGATGGAGCTGCATCCTGCGCTCGGTGCCGAGCTGCTCCGCCAGACCTATTCTCCGCTGCTCAATGTCGATCAGATCTGTTTTCCTCCTGAAAAGAATCCTCTTCTGGAAATGGCTGCGGATATCGCTCTCTCTCACCACGAGTGCTGGGATGGCAGTGGCTATCCTCATGGCTTGCAGGGGGAGGCAATTCCTCTGGCTGCACGGATCTGTGCGATTGCCGATGTGTTCGATGCCTTGACCACGAAACGTCCATACAAAGAGCCGTTCACCGAGGATGTTGTGCTGAAAATTATGAATGAAAAGTGTGCCGTTCACTTTGATCCACAGCTGTTTGTTTGTTTTGAAGAGAGTCTTGACGAATTCAATCAGATTAAAATGACCCTGATGGATGATTAAATGAATCAGAAGCTTAAGGTTCTTGCTGTTGATGATGATACCGTCCTGCTGGCTTCTCTGCGCAGAACCTTGGGGGACGAGTCGATCGCGCTTTTCACGCTGTCGAATCCCTATGAGGTCGTTGATGAGCTCAAGCGTCGGAAGATTGACGTTGTGCTGCTCGATCTGCGCATGCCGGGACGCGGCGGGATGGATGTGCTCAAAGATGTCAAGACGCTGTGGCCGGAGCTTCCGGTGCTGATGCTGACCGGCACTGGCGGCATCCAGGATGCGGTTGAGGCGCTTAAAGCCGGGGCCGACGATTTTCTGGAAAAACCCTGCGCGCCGCATCTTCTGCAAGCCAAGCTGGCAGAATACAGTCCGCAGCAGAGAGCGGTGGAAGCGCTGTCCGGGGCTGAGCTGTTTCCTGACCTGATCGGTGAATCTCCGGCCATGCTGAACCTCAAGCACCTGATCCGGAAAATCGCTGTTTCCGAGGCCAGCATCCTGGTTCATGGCGAGACCGGGGTCGGCAAGGAGCTGGTTGCCCGTTCAATCCATGGCTTAAGTCTGCGCATGGGGAAGCCCTTTGTTGCTGTGGATTGCGCCAGCTTCAGTGAACAGATTATCGAAAGTGAATTGTTCGGCCATTGCCGTGGTGCTTTTACCGGGGCGGAACGAAACAGGCAGGGGCTCTTCCAGGTGGCTGACGGGAGCTCGCTGTTCCTCGACGAGATCGGCGAGTTTCCCATGGAGCTCCAGGCCAAGCTGCTGCGTGCCCTGCAGGAACGCCAGGTCCGCCCCGTCGGTTCCAATACCACGATTCCGGTCGATATCCGCCTGATCGCGGCGACCAACCGGAACCTGGAAGAGGAAGCTGAACAGGGGCGGTTCCGCAGTGATCTGTATTTTCGCCTTGCGGCCATAGAGATCGAGGTGCCGCCGCTGCGGGAACGAGCTGAAGATATCCCGCTGATCGTCGCTCACTTTCTCGCCCGTCAGGGGGGCGGTTCGGGCTGCGATGCCGAGGCGCTGGAGCTGTTGCAGAATTATCCCTGGCCCGGCAATATCCGGGAATTGGAAAACGTCCTTACCAGGGCCGTCGCTCTGGCCGGTGGGGCGCAGCTCGGTGTGAGGGACCTCCCCGCCAAGCTGGTAAAAACAACCTTTGTCACAGATAAAATTTCGCTGGCCCTGTCGGAGAAAGAGACCCTGGAAACGGCCCTGGCCGCTGCAACTGGCAACCGAAAGGAGGCCGCGCGGATTCTTGGTCTCAGTGAAGCGACGCTCTACCGAAAACTGAAGAAGGCGGGACTCTCAAAAGTGAGAGACTGACCGGCTGTCACTCTCATTTCTGCAAGTCCGGCTCCGGCCTGTGGACGGGAAATTGCTCTGTGATTTCCCGTTTGTGTTTTTGTAAATTACCGATCTTTCTAAGTTCTTCCGGTTTTTTTGGCAAATATTCATGGATTGGCCTGAACCTTGCCGTGTCTGGCGTAAAATAATTTAAATTTTTTTGAGAAAAGGATATCTGGTCATGAAACGAATTCTTATTGTTGACGATTCAACTACAGCACGAATGATCATCAGGAAATGTCTGCAGATTGTCGGCTTTGAAGAGTGGGAGGTTGTCGAAGCGAGCAACGGCCGTGAAGCTCTCAACGCGGCAAAGCAGGATCATGTCAACCTGGTGCTCACAGACCTGAATATGCCGGTGATGGACGGTGTAACCCTGATTAAATGGCTGAAGAGCAACCCTAAGCTGAACGAACTTCCGGTCGTGGTTATTTCAAGTGCGGGGAACCCGGAGAAGCAGCGGGAGCTCAATTCCCTGGGAGTCAGCAATGTGATCGGCAAGCCGCTGTCACCAAACCATCTGCATCAGGCGTTGGCGCCGTACTGGGCTATTTAGCTGGTTGACAGATTTGTCTTGCCGGAAATGCTGAAGGATTGAAAATCAAAGGAGAACCTGCCCTTGGTGATTGATATTTATAAGTTTGTGGATTAGAGTTAGTTGTGTCTAATTCATGGGGGCTTGTCAGACTATGCAGAAACGACTCAAGGCGTTGTTTGTCGATGACAATCTGGAGTTTCTCAAAGGGCTGCAGAGAAATCTCAGGTCATTTACGGACTGGGAGATCTATTATCTGACGAATGCCGAGGATACTGCACTCCTGCTCGAGCAGGAGAAGATTGATGTCCTTTTCAGCGACTTCCAGATGCCCGGACAGAACGGTCTTGAGTTGCTCGCTGGCGCGGAAATCCACAGCCCGCATGCCATCCGGGTACTGTTTTCCGGACAACAGCAGCGCCTGACTTACCTGCATAACGTCAACGTCTTTCACTATTTTTTCTGGAAGCCGCTGAAAATCGAAGGATTGAAGCGGTTCTTCAGAATGATGACCCACCTCTATCATCTGATCGAAGATGAAACCCTGGCATCGGAGCTGAATTCGGTCTCCTCCTTTCCAATTTACCCGGAAAACTACGAACTCCTGACCCGGGCCCTTGACAAACCCGACTGTCAGATCTCTCAGATCGCCTATATTGTCAGAAAAGACATGGCACTGACCCTGCAGATCTTCAAGCTGGCCAGCTCGGCCGGCTATGCCCTGGATGAGGGGCTGTCACGGATTGAGGATGCCATCGCTTATCTCGATATCAATTCCCTGCGTTCGATCGTCAGCGCCCGGAATGTTATCACGACCTTCGACCTGAACGATTGCCCTGAGTTCAAATTCGATCTGCTTCAGCAGCACGTTTTTACCGTGGTCAAGGTGGCGGAGGCCTATCTGAGAGATTGCGAGGACAAGACCCTGGTGTCGAACGCACTGCTCTGTTGCCTGGTCCATGATGTCGGGCGTCTGATCCTGGCGACTCATTTTGCTGCGAAGTACCGGCATGTGATCACGAAGAGTAAAGCCGGAGGGCTGCGCTTTGCCACAGTTGAGAAAGAACTGTTCGGTGCTGATCACACGACGATCGGGGCTTACCTCTGCGCCCTGTGGGGGCTGCCGATCGCCATCGCCGATGCCATCATGGAACACTCTGCCCCTGCGCCGCCGGTCAAAAGTGATGAGTCGATGATTTCCTGGATACTCTGGCATGCCAACCAGATTGCCCTGGGCAAAACGGAACAGTCCGGCGAGTTTCTCGCCGTTATTGAAGAGGACGCCGTGCTGAAAGATTTCCTTGCCAAGATCTGCTCTGCGCATCGGAACGGGGGAGGGTAACGAGCTTTGCAAGCCGATGACGTAAGAGGCTATCGGGAGGGTGCGACGGTTCTTTTCAGCGAGGAGAATCCGCGCTTCAACCTGACCCTGGAACTGTCTGCTGATCAGATGGCTTGCATTGCTGTGCTCTCTTTGTATGACCATACCTCCCACTTGACTGCAGCACTTGATGAAGGGAACTCACAGGAAGAGGCAGTTCCTCAAGAGGTCGCTGCGCATCAGCCTGCTCCACAGGATCTCAGTGCCGCCCTGACCCCGCCGGAGATGTTCTGGTTCCTGATCCAGAACGGGATCGTCCAGACGATCGATTATCCGGCGGTCTACGAGTTCTGCGCCGAGGTCGATCTGGGCCATTGCCCAGAGCCGACAATCGTCGCCCGGGGCGTCCCGGCGCAGAAAGGGCCGGACGGCTGGTTTGAGCTCTATGTCAAAACATCCGGTCGGGAGATCGACCTGAATGAGGATGATGAAGGGAAGATCGATTTCAAGAATCTCAACGCCTACAGTGAAATTCTTGCCGGCCAGAAGCTCGGTGTTGTTCATCTGCCCAAACCCGGGCAAACCGGAATGTCCGTTCAGGGCGTGCCCTTGCCGGCTGATCCCGGCGAGCCCTGCCAGCTGACAGCCGGGGAGGGGGTCGAACTGAAATTCAATGATCGCGCCGCCTTTGCGACAAAGGCGGGGCGGGCCGTCTACGACAGGAACAGGCTGTCTGTTGTCGATTCGATCCTGGTCCGTGGCAATGTCGATCTGACCATCGGCAATATCAACTTCAACGGCTCGGTTGAAATCAAGGGGGATGTGCCTGACGATTTCGACGTCAAATCCAGTCAGGACCTGGTTGTCAGGGGGACGGCCGGAGCCTGCCACATCGAGAGCGGCGGATCGATGACCCTGGGGAGTATGGCGGGGAAGGAGATCGGGGAGATTGTCTGCAAAGGGGATCTCCATGTCGGCTATCTGAATCAGGTGACGGTTCACTGCTTTGGGGACGTGATCGTCAAGAACGAGATCCGCAATTCCCTGGTCAAAGCAACCGGGCGAGTCGTTGTTGAGCGTGGGGCGATCATCGGTGGTGAAACGATCGCGTATTGCGGTATCGAAGCCAGTATCCTGGGGGCGGTATCGGGGCTGCGCACAGTCCTGGCGGCCGGGCGCTATTTCCCCGATGCCGATCGTTTCAGCTACCTCTATGAGCGCAGAAATTATCTGGAGAAACACCTGGTTTCGATAAGCGATGCGATCGTACCGCTCAGAGCCATGGGGGTTAAGAAAAAACAGTTTCTCGCCGGTGTTCAGAAGCGGCTCGAGGTGTTGACCGATCAGGCCGCAAAAATTGAAGAACAGCTGCGTCTGATCAATGCAGAGATAGCTGCGTCTGTTCCTCAGCATCCTCCCGGAAAGAGAGCCAAGGTCAACGCGCTGTCAAAGGTTATGGAAGGGGTGGAGCTGCATCTCGACCAGGTCATTTATCATGTCACTGAGGAAAGGCGTGGGAGCTGCAGCATGCAGGTCAGCCGAAAAACAGGAGAGCTGTGCTTTCTTAAGCTTGGCTCCCTGGATCTGGATCAGCAGGCTGAAGATGATGATTCGCCTGGCAAAAAAGATGGGGGTGAGGGGTGAGACTGTTGTCGCAGCCTGAGAGGATGGAATAAAGCCGATGGAAAAGATCCTGTTTGTCGATGATGACCCGGCCCTGCTCAAGGGGCTCAAGCGCGGTCTTTACGCTGAGCGCAAAGACTGGCAGATGACCTTTGTTGAAAATGCCCGGCAGGCCCTGGAGTTACTGGCGACGGAGCCCTACGATATCATCGTCACTGATTTTAGGATGCCGGGGATGTCGGGTTATGAATTGCTGACGGAGATCAGTCAGCGTTATCCGAAAATGATCCGGATCATTCTCACCGGTCAGCCGGATATGCAGTCCTACGCCGATTCGATCAACGTCTGTCACTATTTTCTCTGGAAACCTCTCGACATCAACATGATGAGCACGCTGCTGCGGCGGCTCCGAACTTTGCACGATATTCTTGCAGATGACCGCCTTGAAGAGCTAATCAACGGGCTCTCTGCGTTACCGACTCTGCCCGATGTCTATGTCAGGCTGACTGCTCTGCTGAATGATCCCGAAGGGGCCGTGGGCGAGATTGCCGGTCTGGTCAAGGATGATGCCAGCCTGACTATACAGGTCCTGAAGATGGTCAACTCGTCGTTTTTCGGCCTGGTCAGAACCATATCGACACTTGATGAGGCCTTGAAATTCATCGGCCTGAATACCCTGCGCAGCCTGATTCTTGCTCACAAGATTTACGCTTTGGATGATGTCCGGTACCTGGCCCTGACCGGGCCGCTGCAACGCCTCTGGCGGCATAGTATTCAGACTGCTCAGCTGAGTGAGGGGTTGGTGCGTGGCAGGGATGACAGGCCTTTCGAGGCCTATGCCTCCATTGCCGGTATCCTGCACGATGTCGGCCGCTACCTGATCATGACCCAGATGTATGACAGCTGGAAGGAGATTCTGGCCCGGGGTGGAGACTATCTGAAGGCCGAATATGAGGTCCTGGGCGTCAGTCACGCTGAAATAGGAGCGTACCTGGCCAGCCTGTGGGGCTTGCCGCTGGCAATCGTCGAGTCGATCTATTTCCATCATGGACCCAGGCCGGAGACCTGCAGTGGATTGCAGACCATCGCCTCGGCCGTCTGGCATGCCAACCGCATCAGTCATGGCGAGCGAAGTGAATCGGCCGCTGAATACAGCAAACTGCTGAGTCAACCCGATCTGAAGAAGTTCCTGCTGGGTATCGAGGGATGATCAAGTGTTTGTCTCAACCTTAATTCGGTTCTGCCCGTTAGATGGGCGTAGCCCATCGTTGGGCAGAACCGGAAAAACTCAGCATTGCTGAGTTTCGGTGAAAACCAGCCTAGCCATTATGGCTAGACCAGCGCCTGCTGCAGATCCTCCCAAAGGTCCTCGACATCTTCAATTCCCGTCGAAATGCGTAACAGTCCTTCAGTGATCCCCAGTTTGAGTTTGAAGTCGGCCGGCATCGCCGCGTGCGACATGCTCCAGCAGTGGGTGAGGATGGTTTCGACCCCGCCCAGGCTGGGTGCGATGATCGGCAGTTTGATCTTTTTCAGCAGTGCCGGGACCTGGTTTTTGTCCTTCACTTCAAAAGAGAGAACCGCCCCGGCACCGCTGGCCTGGGAAAAATGCAGTTCCTTCTGGGCAAAATCATCGAGTCCGGGGTAGAGGACCCGCGCTACGCAGGGATGCTGCTGCAGCCGTTCAGCCAGGATTTGTGCCGACTGCTGGGCGGCATCGAGGCGCAGTTTCAAGGTCTTGAGCCCGCGTGAGAGCAGGAAGCAGTCGAAGGGGGCAAGCACAGCGCCGAAGCCGTTGTGAAAGCGCCTGAGTCTGGCTGCCAGCTCATCATTGTCGGTGACCACAACACCGGCGAGCAGATCACTGTGGCCGCCGAGAAACTTGGTGGCGCTGTGGATCACAAGATCGATGCCCAGCTCGATGGGGCGTTGCAGCAGCGGGGTCATGAAGGTGTTATCAAGCAGGGTCAGTAGTCCGTGCTGTTTGGCCAGGGTGACGATGCCGCGCAGATCGGAGATCAGAAACGACGGGTTGGACGGCGTCTCGATGAAGATTCCGCGTGTTTTTTCTGTCACTGCCGCCTCAATAAGGGCCAGATCGGTCATATCGACATAGCTGACCTCGATCCCCTGCTCGGGGAGAATCTGACGCAGATAGCGGTAGCTGCCGCCGTAAAGGTCGAGCGGGGCAATCAGGTGATCGCCACTGCGCAGCAGCGACAGAGCGGTGCCGGTTGCGGCCATGCCGGAGGAACAGGCAAAACCGAAGCGCGCTCCTTCGAGCAGGGCCACGGCCTCTTCCACCTGCCGGCGGCTCGGATTGCCACTGCGCGCATAGTCGAACTCTCCGGCCTCGCCCTGTGGATGGTGGTAGGTCGAGGCCTGATAGATCGGCACCGTTGAGGCTCCGGTATGAGGGTCGCGGTCCTGCTTTTGATGAACCAGTCGGGTGGCGATGCGGTAGTTGTGTTCTGCCATGTTCAATTGTCCTTTCAATGGCCTGTCAGCGCCTGTTCCAGATCGGCGATCAGATCTTCAGGGTCTTCGAGGCCGACCGACAGCCGCAACAGGGTTTCATCGATACCGAGTCGGGCACGTTCTGCGGCCGGGATGTCGGCATGGGTCTGGACCGCCGGCAGGGTCATCAGGGTTTCGACGCCACCCAGGCTCTCAGCAAAACTGATCAGCTCGATCCGGCCCAGGGCTCGGTGGGCCAGTTCCGGGCTGTTGACCCGGAACGAGAGCATGCCGCCGAAGTTGTCGCTCTGCTCTTTGGCCAGCGCATGCCCCGGGTGATCTTTCAGTCCCGGATAATAGACCGACGTCACCCGCGGGTGACTGACCAGCCAGCGGGCAAGGGTTGCCGCACTCTGACAGTGACGCTGCACTCTCAGGCTCAGGGTCTTCAGAGAGCGGATCAGCAGCCAGCAGTCCTGAGGCGGGAGGATCCCACCGGTTGAATTCTGCAGGAAATAGAGCTGCTCACCAAGCGCTTTATCGCGGGTGATCAGTGCTCCGGCGCAGAGGTCGCTGTGGCCGCCGAGATACTTGGTCGCCGAGTGAACGACCACGTCGGCACCAAACTCAAGAGGGCGCTGCAGGATCGGGGTCGAGAAGGTATTATCGACGATGAACAGCAGCTTGTGCCGTCTGCAGAGATCTCCCAGCGCCTTGAGATCGGAGATCCCCAGCAGCGGATTCCCCGGGGTCTCGATCAGCAGGGCTTTGGTTTCCGGCCTGATCGCTTCAGCAACCTGCGATAGCGAAGTGCTATCGACATAGCTGACGCTGATGGCGAACTTGCTGAAAACCTGGTCGAGGATACGATAGGTCCCGCCATAGAGATCCTGGGAAACGACCAGATGATTACCGCTGGAAAAATGGAGCAGCAGAGTGGTCAGGGCGGCCATCCCCGAAGCGAAGGCCAGTCCCCGTGCCCCGCCTTCCAACTCTGCAAGGGCTTCTTCAAGCACCTGGCGGGTCGGATTGCCACTGCGGGTATAATCGTAACCGGTGCTCTGTCCCGGCGCCGGGTGCGCGTAGGTCGCGCTCGGGTAGATCGGAAAGCTGATCGCCCCGCTTCTGTCACGGCCGGTGCCGATCTGAACGGCCTTGCTGGTTCGGCTCCAGGTCTGTGTGTCCGACATGCCTGACTCCCTTGTCACAACGGCCTGTCCTGCTACAGGCATCAAACGATGCCTTCAAACAGGACGCTGGTCAGATAACGTTCGCCGGAATCGGGCAGGATGACAACGATATTCTTGCCGGCATATTCAGGTTTTGCCGCCAGGCGTGCTGCTACTGCTGCGGCCGCTCCGCAAGAGATCCCCGCGAGAATCCCTTCTTCTCTGGCCAGACGCCGGGCAAAGTCGATCGCCTCATCATTGCCGACCTGTTCAACCTGATCGACGACGGACAGATCAAGGGTTTCCGGGATGAAGCCTGCGCCGATCCCCTGGATCTTGTGTGGCCCGGGTTGCAGGTTCTGCCCGTCCAGATGCTGGCTGATGACCGGCGAATCGGTTGGTTCGACGGCTACGGAGTGTAGAGATTTGCCTTTATCAAGCTCGAAAAACTGGGAAATGCCGCTGATTGTTCCACCGGTACCGACGCCGGAGACCAGGATATCGACGTCTCCGCCGGTTGCCTCCCAGATCTCAGGTCCGGTTGTGCTGCGATGGATCGCCGGATTGGCCGGGTTCTTGAACTGGTGAAGCAGGATGTAACGCTCCGGATCGCTGGCAGCCAGTTCTTCCGCGGCGGCGATGGCGCCGCCCATCCCCTTGGCTCCCGGCGTCAGGATCAGGTTGGCGCCGAAGGCCTTGAGCACCTTGCGCCGTTCAATGCTCATGGTTTCCGGCATGGTCAGGGTGACCGGAATACCGCGAGCGGCTGCAACGAAGGCCAGGGCGATCCCGGTGTTGCCGCTGGTCGGTTCAACGATTTCGCTTCCCTCTTTGAGTAGCCCTTTTTTTTCGGCATCCCAGATCAGCGCGGCACCAAGGCGGCACTTGACGCTGTAGGCCGGGTTGCGCCCTTCGATTTTGGCATAGACGTTGGCCCCTTGCGGAACGATCCGGTTCAGTTTGATCAGAGGGGTGTTGCCGATGCTCAGGGAATTGTCTGTATAGATCTGGCTCATTTTGAAATGCTCCTTTTTCACAGCTTTGCTATGGAGTCTGTTGCTAAATTTACTGACGTTTTTAGTTTTCGTAAACCCTATTGATTTAGTAGGGTAATATTTACTACAAAAACAGTCAACAAGAAAAATAATAAAAAATTAAATCTACATTTAAATGCAGTGAAAACGAGGGGCGTATTGTTGTGATTATGGTTCGGGGGAACAGGACAACCAAAAGGGATGAGGGGGGGGAAAGGTGGAGTTCTGGGTTGCTGTTCAGGAGCTAATGTGAAGTTCTATGGCGTTGAAGCGACAAGTGTGCAGGCAGCCACCGCAGCCGGTGCAGAGGTTCTGTTCAACAACGGCAATCTTCCTGCCCCAGCCGGATGGTTGTTCCGTTTCCAGGCTCAGGGCAGCGTTGGAACAGGCGGGCAGACAGGCTCCGCAGCCACTGCATCTGTCGCCAATTGTTATGCGTTTTTTGCCTTGATCCATATCTCTCCCTGCTGCTTGTCAGGCGGCGACGGCCAGATCGAACTTACCGGCGATTGCCGGGAAGAGGCCGATTGTAGTTGTCGCTTCATAGAGCCGGTCCGGATCGTCCAGGAAGTCGCGCAGGAAGATGATTTCCGAAGCTTTGGAGTAGCTGGCAAACGGGTAATCCTGATTGATTCCGAACATCCGGCTGACAATGCTGCAGGGGCTGGCGTTTTTGGGAAACTCTTTGAGGCGCATGGCCCGGTCAAGCATTTTGCTCAGGTAGAAGAGCAGGCTGTCATCGACGCTGTCAATCGATTCCCGGTGGCCGGGGAGGATGGTCTTGTCGCGCAACTTGGCCAGGTTGGCCAGGCTCGCACAATAGGCATGATAATTGTTGAAGCGTCTGTTGTTCTGCAGGTCGATATCGAGCAGCGGGGACTGAAAGATCTGGCGCAGCATCACGTCGCCGGTGACCGCCCAGCTCTCGCCGCAGATCGCCAGGTCCCCTTGTGAATGACCGGGGCAGGGGAGAATCTTGATGCCGAGATGGGCCGGGAGCTCCGTTTCAATGATTTTGTAATGTTCGGGAAAGTCCGGATAGACGTTGCCCGGTGTCGTGAGGCAATCCATAAAGATTTTTACGAAATTGACATCAAAACCGGCTGCGAGCATCAGTTCGTAAACGCCCTCCAGATGCTCCTTGTGATGGCGCATGCGGATGTGGTCATGCGCCGGCACGTAGATCGTCGCGTCGCTATGCTGTTCCAGCCAGCGGGCCTGGCCATAATGATCAACGTGGCAATGGGTGATCAGGACATGTTTGAGTCTGCCAAGGTCGAGGTTGTCATGCAGGTAGTTCCTGGCTTCATCGGTCGGCGGGCCGGTGTCGAACAAAACGAGTTCACCGTCGATCTCAAGGCTGTAGCAGTGAACCGGGCCAACCAGGTAGGGTGTGTTTATCGTATGCTGTTTTGGGATCATGTGAATCAGTCTAGCTGAGGAGCTGAATTATTGGAAGTGGCGCAGCCTGCTCATATGAGAAGGCTGCGCTTGAAAATCAGAATTTGTAACTGAACTGAACGCTGGCAATATCGACGGAGTTTTCGTAGCTGCCGGAGATATTGCCCATGGTTGTGCTTGTCAGATCAAGTTTGGCATCGTTGACAAAAATGTGAACATAGGCAGCATCAAGGGCGATTCGATTGCTGACCTGATAGCCGGCACCAAGAGAGATCCAGATGCGATCTTCGCCGGGGATACGTGGCGTGCGGTACTTGTCGGATACCGGTGATTCGTCATAGGCCAAACCGGTGCGCAGGGTCAGGGCTTCTGTTGGCTGGTAGGTCGCGCCGATGGAATAACGCCAGGTGTCGTTCCAGTGTTCCGGGGTTGTTGATTCTGTGCGTCCCCCGATGACTCCGTCTTCAAAGACGATTGTCATTTCATCGAAGCTGCTCCATTGGGTCCAGCTGATATCGGCCATGAGGGCCCATTGCGTGTTGATGCGGTGGAGCAGGCTCAGAGAGGCAGAGGCTGGGAGGGTGATATCGCTGCTTATGCTCTCTGCGCTGAATGCAGCAGCATAGGCTGTCATGGTTGTTGGCAGATCTGAGCTGACATCTCCTTTGAGATTATGATCGTATTCGGAACGGTAGGAGACACCAATGCGGGTTTCAGAGGTGAACTGGTAGATCAGTCCCAGGTTGAAGCCGAAGGCCCAATCATCGCCTGTGTTTTCCACCAGTACGTCATAGTCAGTGTCGCTCAGGTTGGCGAGATCGGCTGGATTGTGCGTTATGTTATAAGTGACCAGCCCGCCATCCACCATGCTGGACAGGGTCGCTTCGATATACTGGGCGCTTATCCCCGCTCCAAAGCTCAGTTTTTCCGTGGCTTGATAGGCGATGGCCGGATTGATGTTTATGGTTTTGACCTCAGATTTCACCGCGTGATAACGGCCGACCCAGGTTTTGTCATATTCGGTGGTCAGGCCGAATGGTGCAGTGAGGCCCAGGCCGACAGCCAGTTTTTCATTGATTCTGTTGCTGTAATAGAGGTTCGGTACAAACCCGGGGCTGCCGGCATCGCCGCCTTCATCGGTGCCGAGGGGGGCACCAAGGATATTGGTTGCACTGTCGAGGTTGAATTTTGCCGAAGGCACAACCATATGCACCCCGCCGATCACCTGCTGTCCTTCCAGAAGGGTTAAGCCGGCCGGATTGTAAAAGATTGTCGAAGCGTCTTCGGCGCTGGCAGCGGCACCGGCAAAGGCGTTGCCGAGTCCGGTGACGGACTGTTCGATCAGGGCGAAGCCTGAAGCGTAGAGGGGGCTGCTGACAGCCAGCAAGAGGATGGATAGCAGCGTAATCCTGATTTTTACGGTCATGGCAACTCCTTCGTCGTATCGACAGGGTGGCAGTGAGCAGTCATTGTTGTTACAAAATTACGCAGCATCATAAGGTAAAGTTACCTTTGCTACAACACTGCAGTGCTCATATCGGCTGCCCCGGCGCGTCAACTTGACGACCTGCCTTGCTTGACAGCCACTAAGTGCTATGCTAACGAAGATCACTTGCCTGCTTGTGCAGTTCCTGATCCATATTTTTTGACAAGGAGAACGTCAAATGAATCGACAGCAATCGGAGGCTGCGTTCAACGCCGCCAGACAGGTTATACCGGGGGGCGTCAACAGTCCTGTCCGTGCTTTCAAATCTGTGGGTGGGTCGCCCTTGTTCATAGAACGTGCGGCAGGCAGCAAGATTTACGATATCGACGGCAATGAATATATCGATTACGTCGGCTCATGGGGGCCGATGATCCTTGGTCATTGTCATCCCAAGGTGGTTGAGGCGATCCAGAAAACGGCAGCCAGTGGTGCTTCCTTCGGAGCGCCGACCCCGCGCGAGACACAGCTTGCCGAACTGGTCTGCGAGGCCTATCCGAATATTGAAAAGGTCCGTATGGTTTCCTCCGGAACCGAAGCGACCATGAGTGCGATCCGGCTGGCCCGCGGTTACACCGGGCGTGACAAGATTCTCAAGTTCGACGGCTGTTATCACGGTCATGCCGATTCCCTGCTGGTCAAGGCGGGCAGTGGTGCTGCGACCTACGGGGTGCCGACCTCGCCTGGTGTGCCGGATGATTTTGCCAAATATACCCTGACCGCGGCCTATAACGATCTCGACGGGGTCAAGCGGATCATGGCCGCCAACCAGGGGGAGGTCGCCTGTATCATCATTGAGCCGATTGCCGGCAATATGGGGCTGGTTCCACCGCAGCCCGGTTTTCTGGAAGGACTGCGTGAACTCTGTACGGAAGAAGGGACGCTGCTGGTCATCGATGAGGTCATGACCGGTTTTCGGGTCGCTTTCGGCGGAGCGCAGGAGCTCTACGGTGTGCGCGGTGATCTGGTGACCCTCGGCAAGATCGTCGGTGGTGGATTGCCGGTCGGTGCTTTCGGCGGAAAGCAGGAGATCATGGATTGCCTCTCGCCGGAAGGTGGCGTCTACCAGGCCGGAACCCTGTCGGGAAATCCGCTGGCGATGAGTGCCGGGATCGCGACCCTCGAGCTGCTCAAGGAAGAAGGCTTCTACGCTCAGCTCGAAGAAAAGACGGCC
Source organism: Geopsychrobacteraceae bacterium (assembly GCA_963676795.2). GTDB lineage: Bacteria > Desulfobacterota > Desulfuromonadia > Desulfuromonadales > Geopsychrobacteraceae. The sequence continues at coordinate 630,373 of CAXXTB010000001.1, forward strand.
TACCTGGAAAAGGGGCTGCTGCAGGTTGCCGCAGGCAGTGACGTAGATACCTGCTGGCAGCGTGTCGGCGGGATGTTCTGTACCTATTTCCAGAAAGGGCCGGTGCGCAACTTTGCCGAGGCTTTGGCGAGCAACTCGGTGCAGTTCGGCCGATTCTTCCGCGCCATGCTTGAGAACGGGGTCAATCTGGCGCCAGCGCAGTTTGAAGCAGGTTTTATGAGTATTGCCCATTCGCAGGAGGATCTGGATCGAACGATCGAGGCGGCGGACAAGGCATTCAAGTCGTTGAAGGCATAAAATACCATGAAGCGCAATATGCCGGACAAAGCGATTGACTTGCGAGGATTTGCATGGTAGTAAATGCGGGTTCAAATACCGGAATAAGTGATGCTTCCCGATGAACGAAAATAGACGCGAACTGTTTAAGACCCTTGGCTTTATGTCGAGTGCCGGGATCTCTCTCGTTGCGGCCATTCTGATTGGCCTGGCGATGGGCTACTATATCGACAAATGGCTTGATACGCGTCCGATTTTCACCCTGTTCATGATGGTTATGGGGGTTATTTCCGGATTCCGTAATGTCTATCTGCTGACCAAGCGTGAACTCAAGCGCCAGCAGCAGGAAGAAGATAATCAGCAATGAACGTCAATGACGACCGACTTCTGGCCGAGATGGCCTTGAGGAACTGGTTGATCCTGCTTGTTCTCGTCGCCCTGAGCCTGTTCTGGAAATCAACATCGGTAACCCTCGGGGTATTGGCGGGTGGTCTGCTGGTCATCTTCAATTACCGCAGCATGGGCAAATCGTTGACGAAGCTGCTCGGTAATCCGCAGGCCGCTTCTCAAAAAGGCTTCAAGGTCAATTACCTGTTTCGTCTGGCCTTTATCGCCTGTGCTTTATTTCTGCTTATTGTTCGTGCGAAGGTGCACCCGTTGGCTCTGGTGGTCGGCCTTTCGGTGGTCGTCCTGAATATATTTATTACGACAGTCAAGAGACTCTACTGACTTAAGAATAAGAAAGATATAGGAGAGGTTCATGGTACATCCATTTTTATTCCTGCACGGACTCGGTCAAATGCTTCATGTCAACGATGAGGTTATTTACACCTGGCTGGTCATGTTGATCCTCATTGTTGTCTCTTTTCTGGCAACCCGTGCTATCAAACTGGTTCCCGGTGGCGTGCAGAATTTCATGGAAGCCATCGTCAGCGGTGTCGAGAACCTGATCGAGGAGACCATGGGCGAAGAAGGCAAAGCTTTCTTCCCGCTGCTCGCGACCCTGGCTCTGTTCATCCTGGTCTGTAACCTGATCGCCCTGATTCCGGGTTTCTTTCCTCCGACTGCCAAGCTCAACACTAACGTGCCGATGGCTCTGATCGTCTTCTTTGTCACCCACTATGTCGGTGTCAAGAAGCACGGCGCCGGCTATCTCAAGCACTTCATGGGGCCGATCCTCTGGCTGGCACCATTGATGTTCATTATTGAAATCATCGGTCACCTGGCTCGTCCGCTGTCTCTGACCTTGCGTCTTTTCGGTAACATGGCCGGTCACGAGATCGTGCTGATGATCTTCTTCATGCTCGTACCGCTGTTCTGCCCACTGCCGATGATGCTGCTCGGCGTGCTGGTTGCCTTCATCCAGACCTTTGTTTTTACCCTGCTGGCCATGATCTACATCGCCGGCGCTCTGGAAGAAGCGCACTAAATAAAGTTTCTTAGCGCCGCTCACAGGGGTGGGCGGCAAGTCCTATACTGTTTAGGAACAATCGACATTATCTGGTTTTAAGAAAAGAAGGAGCAAGGCAATGGAATTTTTCGCATTTTGTATGATCGCTGCTGGTATTGGTATGGGCCTGGGTGCTGTTGGTACCGGTATCGGTCAGGGTTTCGCAGTTAAGGGTGCTTGTGAAGGCGTTGCTCGTAACCCAGGCGCTTCCGGTAAGATCCTGACCACCATGATGATCGGTCTGGCGATGATCGAGTCTCTGGCAATCTACGTTTTCGTTGTTGCTATGATTATCCTCTTCGCTAACCCATTCACCGAGCAGGTTCTCAACCTGGTTGGCGCTGCTCACTAAACAGAGCGCTTTCAAAAGGTGTCAAAAAGAGGCGGCCAACCGGTCGCCTCTTTTTTTTTGCATGTTACACTTGTCTTGATCTCATTGGTCCGATGTGAATATATCATATGAATATTCTCATTTTTGGTTGCAATCAAAGTATTATAACTGTAGTGTTTTGATATATTCGTAAAGCTGAATATGGAGATCTGTGTCTCGCCCCCTCGGCCTTGAGTTCTTTCGTACTGCCACGAAATATGCGAAGAGTTCGGGGAAATATAATGATGTACAGCTTGTATCTTCAGTCAAGGAGCAGATCGATGCGTAAGGTCCTCTTTCTGTCGTTGTTGCTGCTGGTGTCTCTGGGAGTCTGTCAGGCGTTTGCGGCAAATACCATCTCATCGCCGGAAACCTGTCTGGAGTGTCATGAAGATGTCATCGATGGGGACAGTTTTGTCTCATCGGTCCACGGCACAAACGGCTGTGTGGCCTGTCATACCGAGCTGACCGACCTTGACGCGCACATGGAAGGCGACCTGATGCCCGGCAAGGTCGACTGCGCACGCTGTCACAAGGATGAATTCCGAGACTATTTCGACAGCGTTCACAATATCGTTCATCCCAATATCAATATGGGCTGCAGCTCCTGTCATTCGGATATCCACAGTGTTCAGACGTTGGCCGCTGACAAGGCTGCCGCCAACGCGACCTGCGCCCAGTGCCATGTCTCCGTTCCTGCGCATTACAAGGACTCTGTCCATGCCCAGGCGATTGCCTCCGGAAATATGGATTCTGCAGGCTGTGTCGATTGTCACACTGCTCATAGTGTTCGGTCGCTCGATGACATGGATGCCCGTGAACAGGCGAACTTCCGTACCGAACCCTGTATGAATTGCCATGCCGACGAAGAGATGATGGCCCGGAATGGCGTCATGACCGTCGCCGTCGGCACCTATCTGGAAAGCTATCACGGCAAGAATTTTCACCTCGGCTATCCTGAGAAGGTTGCCGGTTGCGCAGACTGCCATTCGGCGCATGAGGTTCTGCCTCAAGCTGATGAAAAATCATCGATCAATATGGCCAATCGGGTTGAAACCTGCGGCAAGTGCCATGAAAACTCATCGGCCCAGTTCGTCAAATTCTATGCCCATGGTGATATGACGGACAAGGACAATTATCCGATTCTGTTTTTTACCTATGTGGCCATGACCATTCTGTTGGTCGGGACCTTCGGTGCTTTCTGGCTTCATTCGCTGCTTTGGATGTTCAGGGGCTTTGTCGAGAATCGTGATAGAAAGAAAGCTCTTGCTGCCGGTGGTGTCGAGCATACGATCGCTAACCCGCACAAGATCTATCGTCGTTTTAAGGGCATTCATATCGCCATGCACCTGATGGTTATTACCAGTTTCCTGCTGCTGGCCTTGACCGGCCTGCCGCTCAAGTTTGCCGATCAGGTCTGGGCCAAGGTTCTGATATCGGTATGGGGCGGAGTAGAAACGGCCGGGATCCTGCACCGCATCGGCGCTGTGATTACCTTTGCCTACTTCACTATGGCGATCGTCATGAGCGCCAGGTTCCTCTTTAAAAATCTGCAGTATCCGGTTGAGCTGATTCAGCGCCTGTTTGGTCCCGAGTCGCTCTGTCCGAGTATGAGAGATTTGCAGGATGTCACCAAGACGGTACGCTGGTTCTTCTTCCTCGGCCCGAAGCCAACCTATGACCGCTGGACCTACTGGGAGAAATTCGATTTCATCGCGGTTTTCTGGGGTATGTTCGCCATCGGTGGTTCAGGCCTTTTGCTCTGGTTCCCAGAGTTCTTCGGGACTGCCCTGCCGGGTTGGATCTTCAATGTGGCGACCATCATTCACTCCGATGAAGCGTTGCTGGCAACCGGTTTTATCTTTACTGTGCACTACTTCAACACCCATGGCCGACCGGAGAAATTCCCAATGGATTTCGTCGTTTTCAACGGGGAGCTGTCAAAAGAGGAGTTTATCGAAGAGCGCGGTGATCAGTGGAAGCGTTATGAGGAAGCCGGCATCCTCAAGGATTATGAAGTCAAGAGACCGAGTGGCGCGATATACGACTTTTTCCTCAAGGGCTTCGGGTTCAGCGCCGTACTGATCGGTATTGCGTTGCTTGCCTTGATGATCTATGCCTTCACCCTGGGTGGCCACCATTTCTAGCGTTGGGATCCGGCAAGAGGCTGCACAACGCAGCTTCTTGCCGGAATGATGACATGATGAATGATCTCTTCCTGCCTATAATCGCTTTTGTTGTCTATATCACTGGCGGTCTGCTGACTTTTGCCGGGATTGTCATGATCCTGCTGTTGCGGGGAAAAAATCTGTGGGGCTGGGGTGATGCCTATGGGATTGGTTTCTTAAGTGTCTTTATTGGTCTGGTTCTGTGCATTCTCGGGGTTCTGATCCTCCGGATCGTCAGAAATCGGGACCTCAGGAATTTTGAAGATTCCTGAGTGTTTTACTGTCCCGCAGGGTTGACGCTTGCCCATTCCAGATCTAGTCTTTATTTACAGCTTCTTTATTCTTCAATTTAAAAGCAGTCCCTGCCACAGTGTATAGCGGTTTTTGACGTTCAGCTCTTCCGGGGAGGTCTGCTTATGTTGGAAAAGCTTGTCGATCTTCTGAAAACCTTCATTCATGCCATTCAGTGCAGCAGGCTGGCGATATCCGGGGCAATCCTGGTGACGCTGGTCTTCCCCTTTCTGGCTGCGGCCGTTCTTTATGACAGCTTTTTACATCTGGAAAACCCCTATTTCGGTGGTTTCATCTATATGGTCCTTGGACCGCTCTTCATCCTGGGTTTGATCCTGGTTTTCATCGGGGTTTTTCTGGCCCGTGGTCAGGAAGAGGTGAGGCTTTTTACCCTCGAATACCTGCGCCGTCAGCTGGCTGATGAAGGTGGCTACGACCGGATGCGCAAGATGATGTTTCTGGTTATTCTGCTGACCGGAGTCAACCTGGTGATTGTCAGTGTCATTGCTTACAGCGGTTATCACTATATGGAGTCGAATGCCTTCTGCGGCGAGGTCTGTCATGTGCCGATGACTCCGGAATATACGGCCTATCAGAACTCTCCTCATTCCAGGGTCGATTGCGTAGAATGTCATATCGGCACCGGAGCTTCATGGTTTGTCAAGTCAAAGCTCTCGGGAGCCAGGCAGCTGTATGCCGTGGTTGCCGATACCTTTTCGCGACCGATTGAAACCCCGGTCCATGGCCTGCGGCCGGCCCGCGATACCTGTGAACAGTGCCATCGTCCCGAGAAGTTTCATGGCGACAAGCTGGTAATAAAGGATAAGTTCCTCGAGGATGAAAACAATACCCGTGTCCAGACCGTACTGCTGATGAAAATCGGCAGTGCCGGGGACCTGGCTTCAAGCTCCCATGGGATTCACTGGCACGTCGCGCTGGAAAATCGTATCGAGTATGTTGCCGTAGACCGGGAACGGCAGGTTATTCCGGAGGTCCGATTGAGCCGGGGGGGGGGATCTCCAGCGATCTATCGCAATGCGGATGCGGATCAGCTGATAGTCGATGCCGAGGAGATGCAGGTCCGCGAAATGGATTGTATCGATTGCCATAATCGACCGAGTCATATCTATCTGTCAGCCGATCAGGCTCTCGATGCCAAACTGCTGATCGGAGAAATCTCTGTGGAATTGCCGTTTATAAAGAAGCAGGCGATGGCCATTATCGGCAAAGAATATGTTACCCATGAACAGGCCCGTGAATCGATTGCCGTTGAGCTAGACGACTTTTACCGGAAACAGTATCCCGATATCTACAGCACCCGGCGTGTCGAGCTTAAAAGGTCAATAGCTGGGGTGCAAAAGGCCTATACGGAAAATGTCTTTCCCGCCATGAAAATTGGCTGGCAGACCTATGCCAGCAACATCGGTCATACCTATGCACAGGGCTGCTTCCGTTGTCATGATGAAGAACATGAGTCGGAAGATGGAGCAACGATATCCATGGATTGCGAGACCTGTCATACGATCCTTGCCGAGGAAGAGGAAAACCCGAAGATTCTTCAGACCTTGTTGGGTATCTGAGCCGATAAAAATTCGCTCTGTCTGTGACCCTCTCCCCGGACCGCGACATGCTGTCCGGGGATTTGTGTTCTGAAACAAAAATCTGGACACTTTCAGGGCTGACAGGCTTCCAGGGGACTGGTTATCTGACGGTGCTTCTGCTATGAATAGACGTTCTGACAATTTATCAAGGAGTCATCATGGCAACTATAAAAGAAAAATTCTGGATCGATCCTGCCAAGGCCGCATTGGTCGTTATCGACGTTCAGGAAAAACTCGCCCCGGCAATGAACCCGAAGCTCTATGTCCGCCTCAAGGAAAACCTGCCGCTGTTGATCGAAGGCTGCAAGACCGTTGGCGTGCCGGTTATTGCGAGCGAACAGTATCCCAAGGGGCTTGGGGCTACGCTGCCCCTCTATCAGGCTGCAACCGAGGAGACCTGTGTCGCCAAGACCGCGTTCAGTTGCTGTGGCGAAGAGGATTTCGTCACTGCTCTGAAGAAAACCGGAGCGACTCAGGTGATCGTGACCGGCATGGAGACCCACGTCTGTGTGCTGCAGACAGTCCTCGATCTGCTCGATCAGGGCTTGACCGTGCATCTGGTCAGTGATGCAGTGGCGTCGCGTTTCCTCAGTGACTACAGCAACGCACTGAGCCTGGCCACTCAGGCCGGGGCCGTGGTGACGACACTCGAAACCGTTCTCTTTCAGTTGATCAAGGGAGCCGGTGAAGAGCACTTCAAAGCCATTTCGTCGCTGGTCCGTAAGAGACAGCACGGCTGATGAGCATTTAGGGACCTATGTCGAATCTGATTTTGATTGTACTGATGGTTGCCGGTGGTGTCGCAGTCGCCGTGCAACCCTCGCTGAACGCCCGGTTGGCTGAAAAGACCGGGTTTATTCATGCCGCAACCATCTCTTTTGCAGTAGGAACTGTCATCCTTTTTGTTGCCGCTGTGATGAGCGGGCAGGGGAGTTTCCGGCGCGTTGGTGATGCGGACTGGTGGCAGTTGACGGGCGGTTTTTTCGGCGCTTTTTTTGTCGCTATGACCATTCTTGGTGTGCCGCGCATCGGGACCACGGCGGTACTGGCGCTGACCATTGTTTCCCAGTTGATCGCAGGGCTGGTCATGGACCACTATGGACTTTTCGGCATGCGCGGAATACCGGTCGATCTTAAACGTATGGTCGGCGTTCTTCTGCTGGTTGCCGGGGCATACCTGGTCTGCAGGCAATAATTTTGCAGTCGTCTTGACATTGGGTCAGTTACTCACTCATAGTGGGTGTTGTTAAAATTATTAACAACGGTATCTTGCCGTGCAATGTGATTAAGGAGGACCGATTTGATCCCTGGAATATCTGGTGGTCGACGCCGTTTTGCGGACTTGACCGAGCAGGAAATCCTGGCGTTGTCCATTTCCAATGAAGAGGACGATGCTCGTATTTACCGGCAATATGCCGAGCATTTACGTGCCGAGTTTCCAGCTTCGGCAAAAGTATTTGATGGTATGGCGGAAGAGGAAGATGTCCACCGTCAGCATCTGATCGATGCTCATAAGAAGAAGTTCGGTGACGTGATTCCGTTGATCCGTCGCGAGCACGTTTCCGGCTACTACGCACGTAAGCCGGTCTGGTTGGTGAAGAATCTCAATCTCGAGAAGATCCGCAGCGAAGCTTACGAGATGGAGCGCCAGGCGGAACAGTTCTATCGCAAAGCGGCTCAGAAGGCGACGGATGCTGACATCCGCAAGCTGCTCGGTGATCTGGCGAAATTTGAGGCCGGACACTGTGAACTGGCCGGGACCCTTGAGGCGGAGCTGCTGACCGAAGATGAGCGTGGCGATGAGGATCGTGCCGCACATCGCCAGTTCGTCCTGACCTGGGTTCAGCCGGGGCTGGCGGGGCTGATGGATGGTTCGGTTTCGACCCTGGCTCCGATCTTTGCGACCGCTTTTGCGACCCATAATACCCATACCACCTTTCTGGTCGGTCTGGCGGCCAGTGTCGGTGCCGGTATCTCGATGGGCTTTACCGAGGCGGCATCGGATGATGGTGAGCTTTCCGGACGGGGCAGTCCAGTCAAGCGCGGGATCTCGGCCGGGGTGATGACCACTCTGGGCGGTCTTGGTCACGCCATTCCGTATTTGATTCCGCATTTCTGGACGGCAACCATCGTTGCCCTGGTTCTGGTCTTCTGTGAACTCTGGGCGATTGCCTGGATTCAGAACCGTTACATGGAGACCCCGTTCATGCGCGCGGCGTTCCAGGTCGTGCTCGGCGGGGCGCTGGTCTTCGCTGCCGGAGCGCTGATCGGTGGCGGTTGACACATACGGGTTATAACAACAAAAAGCTCTCCACTGATGTGGGGAGCTTTTTTGTATATTTCTGCTTTAAAATAAATTCGGTTCTGCCCGTCAGATGAGCAAAGCTCATCGTTGGGCGCTCTGCATTCAGCTGGTGCATTGCTACGCAAGAAACGCAGGCTTACTTCCGACAATATAAAAGGGCGTTTTTGTACCCTTTTGAGGCCCGGGTCAAAAGGGTGTCGCCGGCGGGGGCGAGACCCCGCGACTTTGATTTTCAAATCGACAAACATCAAAATCAACACCAACACCAGAATCGGCGGGTCTCGTCCCGCCAGACGACACCCTTTTCTTTGTGTGCAAAGAAAAGGGTGCAAAAGAAACGCTAAAGTCAACGGCATCGGTGAGAGAGTGTTCGACGTATCTTCGCAGGCTTTGGTCAGCAACTCTCTTCACGCTCAGACAAGATGCTGCGCATCTTGAATTCGCGGAATCGCAAAGCCGGTTCCCGGCTTGATAGTTGAAACAGGCTCAAACCTTTATGGTCGGCACTCCGCACACTGTGAGCGAAACAAGTTGGTGCTCAGGTAGCGGTCGCCGCGGTCCGGCAGCAGGGTGACGATGGTGCCGCTGTCGATGGTTTTGGCAACTTTCAGGGCGCCAGCGACGGCGGCTCCGCTTGACATTCCGACAAAGAGTCCAAGACCGGTTGCCAGTTTGCGGGCCATGCTGTAGGCCTCCTCATCTTCAACCAGCAATTTGCGATCGAGGAGCTGCTCGTCATAGATCTTCGGTACGATCGCTTCCTGCATGTTCTTCAGTCCCTGGATCCTGTGCCCGAGTCCTGGTTCCACACCAATGATCCTGACCTGCGGAGCGACCTTTTGAAAGTAGCGACTCATCCCCATCAGGGTTCCTGACGTTCCCATTCCGGCCACGAAGTAATCGATCTCACCGCCACATTGCCGCATGATCTCCGGACCGGTTGTCTCAAAATGGGCCAACGGGTTGTTCGGGTTGCTGTACTGATCGGGCATGAAATAGCGATCCGGCTCTTCCTGAAGGATCTTGTGGGCCAGACGGATAGCTCCGTCGGTCATTTCACCCCCGGGGGAGAGCACGGTTTCTGCGCCGTAGGCTTCGAGAATACCGCGTCGCTCAATGCTGACGCAGGCCGGCATGACCAGCTTGACCCTGTAGCCTTTGGCGGCACCGATCATGGCAATAGCGATTCCGGTATTGCCCGAGGTCGGTTCCAGGATGGTCTTGTCGCGGGTCAGCAACCCGGCGTCTTCTGCCTTGCTGATCATGTAGAGAGCCGGACGATCCTTGACCGAACCGCCCGGATTACTCCCCTCCAGCTTGGCCAGCAGGCGTACCCCCGGTTTTTCTGTCAGGATCGAGATATCGATCAGTGGCGTGTTGCCGATTGAACCGATCAGGCCGGGAATGTAAGGGGGTTCCGATTGCGGATTGAGCATCTGTTCAGATCCTTTTCTCAGATAATTCCATGGAGTGGTCCGCCGCGCTCAGCCAGGGAGTCGACTTGCTTTTCAACCTCAGGTACGTCGATCAGCGGTGGTGCATGATGAGGTTTGCTGCGTGCGTCGATAATGACCGAGCCTTTACAGCCCCAGTGTTTGTTTGCTGTGAAGCTGGCGATGCCATAGACATCTGAAGCCGGGTTGGAACGGGTAAAGCACACCCACAGCCAGTTGTTGAGAGTGGCAGAGCAGAATTCGCTGTCGTCGACGATGATGATCAGCGGAAAACGGTTGATGACGTCATCTTCCGTCAGCTCTGCGAAGGCCATTTGCAGTAGCGGATCTTCACTGTCGCGGGCGCTCAGGCACTGTGGTCCCTCGATCAGAAGAATCCCGGGGGTGGCGATTCTCGGCTTGGAGTAACCGTCCGGCAGACGCAGATTTTCCGGAATCTGCCGGGGCAGTTCGCGGCGCTTCGGACCGCTGGCAGCGATAATCAGTTTCGATCCCTGGTTGAGGCCATGCCCCGAGTAATCGAGGGTGTCGATGGTTGTTCTGGTTTGGAAATGGAGATCGCGGGCAGGATCGAAGCGTTCCAGGACATGCTGGAAAAAGGCCGGAACATCATGAATGTCCAGCTTTGGGCCATCATTTTCAGCGGTGATCAGCAGATACTTGGCCAGAGACAGCTGTCCCTGGCCAAGAACGGCGTTTGCCTGGGTCAGCAGTTCCTGCGGCTGATCTGCATTTGAATAGGGGGTGTAGCGTTCGCTGCCGATCGCCAGCAGCAGCGGATGGACGCCGGTCGCGTCGACGGCATGAACCGCCCTGATTCCGGGCAGAACCTGCGGGATCAGTTCGCCGGTCAGCTCATGGATGAAGGCACCGAAACTGGTATCTTCCTGGGGCGGGCGGCCAACGCTGGTAAAGGGCCAGATGGCATCGCTGCGATGGTAGACCTTGTCGACTTTGATGACCGGAAAATCGTGCGTCAGTGAATAGTAGCCGACATGATCGCCGAATGGCCCTTCCGGTTTACACTGGTGCGGATCGAGAGTGCCGCAGATGACGAAATCGGCCTCGGCCGGAAACGGGAGCTGGCCGGGCTGACGGATCATTGTCAGGCGCCGGCCGCCGAGCAGTCCGGCAAATGAGAGTTCCGGCATCCCTTCCGGCAGCGGCATGACAGCAGCCAGAGTCAGGCTGGGCGGGCCACCGACAAAGATATTGACCTTGAGCGGCCGGCCTGTGGCGAGTGCCTGCTGATGATGGATACCGATCCCCCGGTGGGTCTGGTAATGCAGGCCAATCTCACGATCCTGTTGATAGTCGTTGCCTGAGATCTGGATGCGGTACATCCCCAGGTTGGAAAAACGGTAACCGGGAGTGTCGGGCGCTTCCGTATAAACCTGTGGCAGGGTAATAAAGGCGCCGCCATCGTCTGGCCAGGATTTGATCTGGGGCAATTCGCCGATGCTTGTCTGACACTGCATGACCGGGCCGGATCTGACGGTCTTCGGCAACAGGTGGAGCGCGCCAAGCGGAGCCTGCAGCCAGCTGGCCGGATCTTTCAGGGCCGTCTTCGGATCGATCTTCAGTTTGACCAGGGTTTCGACCCGGCGCAGGCTGTCGCGGAACAGATAGCGGGTTCGCTCCATGGTCCCGAACAGGTTGGCCAGCGCCGGAAAACGGCAGCCGGTCAGGTTGGTGAACAGCAGGGCCGGCCCCTGGTGCTGGTAGACCCTGCGCTGGATCGCTCCGGCAACCAGGTTCGGATCGACCGGTTGTTCGATGCAGATCAGTTGCCCGCTGCTGGTCAGGTCGTCAACCGCCTGTCTGAGATTTCTGTAACCCATAATAATTCATCCCTTGCTGGCCACGAATATTACTTGAGGGGATGGTAAAAGGCAATCTTTGCCGGTTTGCTAGCGGGCCATAGTACTTTTGGGAATGCTTCGGGGACAAACTTTCGCTATAACTAATAAAGGACTGTAAAATTTCCGCTGCAGGGGATCTATGCGCATCTGTCTGGCCATCAAATATACGCTGATTATCAGTATCGTCCTGATCCTGGTTATGTCGATCAGCGCTTTCCTGCATATTGATAAGGTTCAGAGAATCTTTGCCAACAAGGCAATGCATGAAGCCGATCTGATCAGCGAAATGATCATTCTCGATTCCTACCACCTGATGCTGGAAGACAATCGGGAACAACTGCAGTTGATGATCGAAAAGGTCGGGGCCTCGGATAAAATAAAGCAGGTCAGAATCCTCGGCCGTGAGGGGGTTGTCGATTTCTCGGCAGACAAAGCGGAGATCGGGACCGCGCTGGGAGCCAAAGATGAAAGTTGCAGTTTCTGTCATCTGCCCGATTCCAGGGTTTTGAGCAATGCGCCGGTGGAAACCCGCAGCAAGCTTTTCAGCGATGCCGAAGGGGAACAGTCGCTGCGGATCATCCGCGGTATTTACAACGATCCCAACTGTTCTACGGCTGCCTGTCATTTTCATGATGCCTCTCAGAGTAAAATCGGCGTTCTGGATATGGTCCTGGTCCTTGATCAGATGACGGCGCTGAGCAAGACCCATCATAGCGATGTGATTGTTTCCACGCTGATTATGATTGTTCTTCTTTCCGGGTTTCATTTTCTGCTTACCCGCAGGTATTTGAGCCGGCCGATCCGCAGTTTGCTGGAACAGAGCAAGGCGCTGGCCAAAGGGGATCTGTCCGCGCGGGTGCGTACAATCCCCAAGGATGAACTTGGCGAGCTGGCCCAATCTTTCAATGATATGGCGGATAACCTGGCACGAGCCCAGGACGAGCTCAAAGAGTGGGGAGGAACGCTGGAGCAGAAGGTCGAGGAGCGGACCGCCGAGATGGCCCGCATGCAGAGTCAGTTGGTCAGAACGGCAAAGCTGGCGTCAATGGGGCAGCTGGTCGCCGGTGTTGCTCATGAGATCAACAACCCGCTGACCGGAATACTGATGTTCGCCTCGCTGTCGGCCAAAACCCCGGAGCTTCCGCAGCAGGTCAGGGATAACCTGGAGCTGATCGTTTCTGAAACCAATCGCTGCGCCCGGATCGTCCGTGGCCTGTTGGAGTTCGCCCGTGAGTCGATCCCGGAGAAAAGACCGGTCGATCTGAATGAGCTGCTGGCCCGGACCCTGGCCCTGGTCTCGCAGCAGGCCATCTTTCAAAATATTGAAATCTCCTGTCGTTACGGCAAGAATCTGCCCCGCTTGCAGGCTGATGCGGATCAATTGAGACAGGTCTTCTTCAATATGATTATCAATGCCGGGCAGGCCATGCCCAACGGCGGAACCCTGCAGATCAAAACCCGGCTGCTGGAGAGCGGAGATGAGATTCTGGTCGTCATTGAAGATAGCGGTGTCGGTATCAGTCCGGAAAATCTCGAGCGGATTTTCGATCCGTTCTTCTCGACGAAATCACAGGAAGGCTTCGGTCTTGGTCTGTCAGTCTCTTACGGTATTATCAAGAATCACGGCGGGCGTTTTGACGTGATCAGTAAAGAGGGGCAGGGGACAAGCTTCAGAATCTACCTGCCTCTGGTTCTGGATCAATCCGTTCAGGAAGGTGGCTGAATCAGGGTAGATGGTCCTTGACAGAAATGCCGAGTTTTTTGAGTAGCGCCTGGAAATTGGGCCTGAGCATACCTGTCTCTTCGGCCGCTTTGGTGATATTCCAGTCGTTGCGTTTCAGGGCGGCATAGACAAAGGCTTTTTCAATCGGTTCGACAGCCTGTTCGCGGATTTTACGCTTCAGCTCTTTAAGCTCTTCGCTGTTCTGAGGAGCGATGATTTCAGTTGCAGCTCTGGGGAAGGCCGTTTCCGCCTGGAGTCCTGGCAGTTCGAGGCTGTCGCGATCGATCTGTCTGCCGTGGCAGAGGACCACGGCACGTTCGATGATGTTTTCCAGCTCCCGGACATTGCCGGGAAAGGTGTAACTACTCAAGGCCGCATAGGCATCGGCGCTCAGGCCGCTGATCTCCTTGCCGATCTCGCTGGAGAAGCGTTTCAGAAAGAAATTGATCAGCAGCGGCAGATCTCCCTGGCGTTCGCGCAGCGGGGGGATGTCGATCGGGATGATATTGAGACGGAAGTAAAGATCATCGCGGAACTTTCCTTCTTCGACCATTTTTTCAAGGCTGCGGTTGGTTGCCGCAATCAGCCGGATGTCAATTGCTGCTGCCTTTGTTCCCCCTATCGGAGTGACTTCGCGCTGTTGCAGAACCCGAAGCAGTTTGGCCTGGGTCGCCATGCTCAGGTTGGCGATCTCGTCAAGAAACAGGGTGCCGCCATCCGCGACAGTAAACAGCCCCGGTTTTGACTGGGTTGCGCCGGTGAATGAGCCCTTGACGTGGCCGAACAGCTCGCTTTCGAGCAGGGTCTCCGGCAGCGAATTGCAGTCGATGGCAACAAAAGTCTGATCCTTTCTGGTGCTTTTGCTGTGTATCGCTCTGGCAATCAGCTCTTTACCGGTTCCGCTTTCACCGGTGATGAGTACGGAGCTGTTGGTCGGGGCCACCTGGACAATCCGCTTGAAGACTTTCTGTATGGCGGCACTTTTGCCGATCATCATCTCGGCAAAATCGGCCGACAGGTCTTCACTGGTCAGGGGCTCTGGACTGCTGTGGCGCTGCTGAGCAATGGCGGCGGCAACCTTGGAGCAGATCTCTTCGGGGAGGAAGGGTTTGGTTAGATAATCAAAGGCTCCGTTGCGCATGGCATCGACCGCCGAGTCGACGGTGGCAAACCCGGTAATGATGATGACCGGAACATCAGGCTGAAGAATCTGGATCGTTTTCAGCACTTCCATGCCGCTCATGATCGGCATCTTCAGGTCACTGATGACAGCGTTGAATCTCCCTTTCTGCAGTTTTTCCAGACCAATCTTGCCATTCTCCGCCAGCTCGACCAGATAGCCCTCACCGGTCAGGGCCTGCCTCAGCCCTTCACGGATGGACATTTCGTCATCGATAACCAGAATGTTTTTAACAGGCGCGCTGTTTGCGGACATCGGTTCTCCTGCAAGTGTGGCAGATGCTGTCGACCTTCTTGGATATTAGCCTAAATAAAATTCTATGAGCACCTAAAAGAATGAAATATCGGCGGTATACATATTTTAACAGACCTTTTGTCTGGCAGAAGTATGAATATAACATACAGCATTATTGAGGCTGTTTTGCTGTTGTTTTTGTAAAGTTTTGTAATTTCAGTTGGTTAGGATTTTTTTTGGGATTATACGTGAAGGTATTCAAAAACAGCTCAAACGTATAAAAAATTTATACGTCTAAAACGGCAGTTGTCATTTAGTGAAATGTGGAAAAGGTTGATTGTTTCATAATATCAGCTAGTTAGGATTTAATTTGGGGATCCGTTTTGGCTTGGCACGACTTCTGTATAAGAAAAGGGAAAGTATCGTAGATAACTCGTGCCCCTTAAAATGGAGGATCTTATGAATACCATGCAAACTAAAATCGCTGGACTGATGGCTCTTATGCTTCTGATTTCGTCAAGTGCTTTTGCTGCCGAAGGTGGTGCAGGCGTTGCCGGCTCTCTGCTGCTGATCCTGTTCCTTGGCTTTTTTGCTCTGATCATTGTTTTTCAACTGGTCCCTGCGTTTCTGCTGTTTGCCGGGCTGCTCAAAGGCCTGTTCGGCAAGCCCCAGGAAGCTCGGCAGAAAACTTCACGGATCTGAACAGTTTGATCAGGGGGTGACCTATGAAGGGTCTTCTTATCGCGAACAAGGATGGTGAAGCCAGAAGCCAGCTTGAAGCTATGTTGCAGAGTTCGGCTTACGGGATCACAACAACCGATTCGGTGGCGAATGCGCTGGAAGGCATTTTGAATAAATCGGTTCAGGTTGTGCTGATCAGCGGTCGTTTTGACGAGCATTATGTCGCCAAGTTTGTTCCGTTGCTCAAAAAGTGTGACCGGCATCTGGAAATTATTCTGGTTGCCGATGAAATGCCGTTGGAACTGTTGCGTTGCATCCGCAAGGAAGGCATTTTTTATCACGCCCTTCAGCCCGCTGAAGGGGACAGTTGGGACGAGATCCGTCAGGCTGTAGAATGCGCCTTCGCCAGTTATGATCAGCATAAAGATGGATTCCAGACTCTTTCTCTCGGAAGAGCCAGAGCCATATTGAGTAGTCTCTACTCGTAGTTCTGACGGATACGGCTGCCACGCAATTTCGGGTCAGTTGTCTTTTTGTACGTTGAGAACAATCGAAAAAAGGAAGGTCCTATGTTTAGAAAAGTCCATTACCTGGTTGTTTTTCCGTTGTTGCTGGCTGTTGTCTCTCCGGCTTTTGCTGCTGGAGCGCCGCGTGAAGACAACAGTATGTTGCTGGTATATCTGTTCTTGGGATTCTGTGCCCTGATCGTCATCTGCCAGTTGATACCGGCAATCCTGCTTTTTGTCGGCATGCTCAAAGGACTGTTCGGCCGTAAGGGCAAAACGACGCCAGTGCCGGTAAAAATCAAGTAGTCCGGCATTATCATCAGATAAGTATGGGGTCACGCCATGAAACGGGAAATTTTTCTGTTGCTGTTCACCGGACTGCTGTTTTTCGGAACAGGCGGGTTTCATCGTGCTTATGGCATGGACACGGAGGAGTGTCTGGCCTGCCATATGGATTCTGATATCGTCGGTGATGCTCTTCTTGTTACCGACAGTTTCTCCCGGACTCCTCACGCTGATCTGGGCTGTAGCGCCTGTCATGAGGCTATGGACGAACACCCGGACGACGGGGAGGAGGTTGCCGGACTGGGGTGTGAGTACTGTCATGACGAGATTTCCGCAGAATACCTCAAAACAGAACATGCTGATTATGTAAGCTGCACAGACTGTCACAATCCCCATGCTGCTCGCGGCCTGGCGGTCAGTTCGGGCGATGCTATGGACCAGCAGTGCTTCCGTTGCCATGACAGGGACGAAAGTCTCGACCGGCATGCCCGCTGGCTGCCGCTGACAGATCTGCATATCGCCAGAATTTCCTGTGTGACCTGTCATACCCAGATTCTTGATTATGCAATAGATCTTCACCTGATACGCCAGGACCGCGTGACAGGTGGGCGCCTCAACAGCAGGATCTGCAACTATGATGAATTGAAGGATTATCTCGGAACCGATGATCTCGCAGGGCTGATCGATACGAACCGAGATCAGTATATCTCTCTGGATGAGCTGCGCAGTTTCAATCGTCATCCCGAATATGCGGCTCTGCATCTTGACGGCATCCTCATTCCCCTGAAAATGTCGCATCAGATAGGAACCCTGGACAGCCGTTATGACTGCAGCTTTTGCCACGAGCCGGGACCGGAGCGCATGCAGACCAGTTTTCTGGTGCTGCCCAACGCGGATGGCAGTTTTTTGCATATCCCCGTTGAGCAGGGTGCTGTAATTAACGCGACCCACGGAATCCCCGATTTTTACATGGTTGGCAGTACCCGTAATGCCTCACTGGACCTTGCCGGATTGATTCTTATCTGTGCCGGGCTGATTATGCCTGTCGTTCACGGGACATTACGTTTTTTGACCCGCAAAAACAGGCGGCATTAAGGAGGGAGTTGCGACCATGGTTGAGAAAAAAAGAATTTATCTGCAGCCGACCCCGGTACGTATCTGGCATTGGCTGAATGCTTTCGGTTTTGTCGTCCTGGGTGTTTCCGGGACGCAGATTCGTTTTCCCGAATATGTCACGGTTCTGGGCAGCTATAAAGCAGCGGTTTATCTGCATCATGCCGCCGGCTACGTGGTCACGCTGTCTTTCTGTCTCTGGTTTATCTATTACGTTGTCGTCGCGCGCAGTATCGTCAAGCTCTATCTGCCGAAGGCTGAAGATTTTAAAAACGGGGCAGTTCGCCAGGCCAAGTTTTACATGCTGACCTATTTTCTGGGTTGGGAGAATCCACACCAGCCGACCCCTGAAAACAAGTTTAACGCCCTGCAGAAGGGCGTATATCTGGGAATCATGTTTGTCCTGGTTCCTCTGGTGAGCTTGAGCGGTCTGGTGCTGGCTAATGTCGAATCGCTGTTTGGCCTGATTCTTATGGTCGGTGGGCTCAAGCTGTTGATCGGCCTGCATTTTATCCTGGCCTGCTGCCTGATTGCTTTTTTGCCGACTCATATCTATCTCGCAACTCTTGGTCATTCACCGATGGAGCATATCAAGACAATGTGGTTTGGCTGGGAAGAGGTTTCCAAAGAGAAAAAGGCTGATGCCTAGGAGCCTGTCGGACTTTACATGAATCTGCTGCGAAACCATCTGATCGGGCCATATTTCCGACCCTTTTCGACAAATAGCTACGGCTATTCGCCCTCAAACGGTCGAAAATCTGTTCTCAACCAGCTGGTTTTTCGCGACGATCCGCAAAGCCCGACAGGCTGCTAGTTCTTTGACTCGTCAGCGGCGTCCCGATTTCTGTGAATAGCAAAAAGATCTTGTGGCGAGCGAAGAGAGTGCTAGGCTTAATTCAGTGCCGTTGAGCTGTCATTTATCGTTGAGTGCCGTCATGTTGAGGGGACGCTATGTTTAACAACCTGATCGCCCGTGCCATTGTTCCTGTCACCATTGCTGTCACCGGGTTCGTCATTTTCGGCTGTCTGTTGCTCTATACCCTGATCAAGGGGGATATGACCGCCGAAGCTCTGCATCATGTCGACGGAATTGTCGAAACGGTCGTGCGTTCGACTCACTATGCCATGATGCAGGATGATCGCGATTCGCTACGCAATATTCTGGCCAATGTCGGAACTCTCGACGGTGTTGAGCGGATCAGGATCTACGATCAGGATGGCAAGCCCGCCTATACCGATCTTGAAGGGGTGACCGAGCCCGGTTCCATCGCTATCAAGGTCGACCAGTGGAATTCGCCATTTCTCATGCCCGATCATCCCCAGCGCGGGGAGCGCCAGCGCTATGTCGATCACTCCAACGGTTTTATTGCGGTCAGCCTGCCGATTCTCAACGAGCCGAAATGCTCTACCGCAGCCTGTCATTTCCATGCTGAAGGTGAGCCGATCCTCGGCTTTTTGAGTACCGGTGTCTCCAGTGTCAGGCTGGAAAAAACCCTGGCCCTGCTCAAAACCCGGATGATTGTTTTCTGTCTGATGGTCCTGGTGCTGACCGTCGGCGGGGTTGCTGCGCTGCTGCGCATGAATCTGTTTTTGCCGCTGATCCGCTTCATGTATAATTTACAACGGGCCGCTGGTGGAGCCAGGGAATCTGAACTGCCTCCGTCGGATCATAAGCTCGGCCAGATGAACAGGGACTTTCGTAGTCTGGTCAGGCAGCGCGACCAGGCGCGTGATGACGCCGCAGCACTAACATCCAACGATCGAGTTGCTGATGAAAGAGACGCCCCAGCCTCCGGCGGAGACTCCGCTGCCAGATATGGCTCCTCTGAAACGGCAGGTTCGGACCCGTATCAGAAGGTTTGAACTGCTCTCAAGTGCCGGCCTGTGGGCTCTTGCACTGTTTTCGATCCTGAGTATGGGGGCCTATCGGGACTTTGATATGCTCCCCACATTCGGCGCCGGGGTGCGCAAGTTGCTTGGCTCCGGCCCGCCCGTCATGCTTATCAACTGGGCGCTGATCATCTACGGTTTTTCCGCGCTGGTTCTGATTCTTATCCAGATGGCCAGTAATAAACGGCCGCGCTGTTCCCTGTTACATCTTTTCTACCTTGGGGCCTTTTTCTTCTTTTATCATTTCAGTAACGGTCTGGATGAAAATTTCTGGGCGCTGTTTACGGTCGGGCTGACCATTCTCGGTCTGCAGAGCTATCATTTCTGGCACTACTACCAGGAGCAGATCGACGAGCAGAAGGAGATTCTTGAAGAGTTGATCCGGCTCGAAAAGGATCTTTAGTCGTTGCCAGGTCTTGTCAGATCGCCTCCTCAGTCGTGTTGTCTTTTTTCGGACAGTCGCCATCTTGTTTGGATGGTATAGCCGAGAGAAACGCCTGCTTTCCATTGACAGGGACAGGGGTGATCAGAGATAAATTGGAAATGGCTTACTTTTCTATCCGCAATAAACTGTTCCTTTCCTTTTCGGCGCTGGCTTTTGTGGCCTTGCTTACCAGTTTTTATTTTGTTTATACCACGGTTGAGAAAAGCCTCCAGGTCTCGATAAATGCCGATCTTCTGAACAGTACGAACCTGATCCGGAATCTTGTTCATACTGTTGCCAAGTCTTCGATAGAAAACCATCTTTATGGAATTGCCGAGACCGAGTTGCAGCTGGTTCAAGGGGTTTATGCGGATTATCGACGGGGTCGTTATAGCGAAGATGAAGCGAAAGAGCTTGCTTCCCGTTTATTGCTGCGCCAGAGGATCGGAGTCACCGGGTACACCTATTGTCTGAACAGCGCAGGAATTGTTGCCGTTCATCGAGACAAGGGGGTGGAGGGGACCGATGTTTCAGGGTATGGCTTTGTTCAGAGTCAGTTAAAGCTCAAATCAGGTTACCTTGAATACAAATGGAAGAATCCGGATGAATCCACAGCCCGAGAAAAAGCCTTGTACATGAGTTATTTTCCGGAATGGGATTGGATTATCTCGGTTTCTGCCTATAAAAGTGAGTTTGCCTATCTGATCGATCTGAACAACATCAGTGCTGCTTTGGGCAAGGTGAGTTTTGGCAGGACAGGCTATCCTTTTATTCTCGCTGCTGACGGGACCTTTATTTATCACCCCCGGATTTTCGGCAATGTTTTCGAAATGGATTTTTCTCGCGAAGGGTTAGAGACTTTAAGAGAGGTTATCCATAAGGGGAGTGGTTCTCTCAGGTACAAATGGAAGGACCCGGGTGATACTGGTTTCCGCGAGAAAATAGCCATATTTGAACCTATTGAAGACTATGGCTGGTATGCGGGAACGACAGCATATATCGATGAGCTTTACTCGCCTCTGGTCCGGATTCGCAATATCTTCATAGGCATTTTTATTGCGTATCTGTTTCTGAACCTGTTGGCCAGTTATGTTTTGAGCTCGCTGTTTTCAAGGCCGCTCAGGGTTCTGATGGCCAATCTGAGCAGGCAGCAGCCGGAAGCTATCACACCGATACAGGGCCACTTCAGTAATGACGAGATTGGCGGTCTGGCCTGCTACCTGAATCAATTTATTGATAAGCTGAGTGAATATCATGTCGCACTGACCAATGAAATTGCTGAGCGAAAAGCGAGTGAGAAAGCCCTGCGAACCAGTGAACAGACATTTTATACTCTGTTCGATAACTCTTTCCAGTTTATCGCATTGCTTGATCGCCAGGGGCGCGTGCACAAAATCAATCAGACAGCATTGAACTTTCGCAACCTTAAGACCTCTGACATTGAAGGGATGTTGTTCTGGGAAACCCCCTGGTGGTCTCATTCGGAGGTTTTGGTCAAGCAGCTTAAGAGTGCGATTGAGGAGGCTCTTACTGGGCGGACAGCACGTTTTGAAGCGCACAGTACCGCGGTTAGGGACATCTATCTCGATATCACTGTCAAGCCGGTTATCGATGATGCTGGGGATGTTGTCTATCTGATTGCTGAAGCGCGTGATGTCAGTGAGATCCGCCGGGCAGAAAAAGAGTTGCAACAGGCTCAGAAGATGGAATCGGTTGGTATGCTGGCTGGTGGGATCGCCCATGATTTTAACAATGCCCTGTCCGGTATTCTGGGAACGATCGATCTGCTTAAATTTAAACATTCGTCGGGCAAAGCGGTCGAGATCGAAGCTTTGTTCGAGCATCTCGATAGGATTTCGACAGCGGCGTTTCGGGCCAGAGATATTGTCAATAAACTGCTGACTCTGTCAAAAAAGAATGATTTTGAATTTGTTGCGGTCGATCTTCGGGATATATTGCAAGATGTAGGGCTTATCGCCAGAAATTCGTTCGATAAATCGATTTTCATAGAAGAGAGCTTTGAAGGAAGTGCCAGGGTTCTGGCTGACCAGAACAGCCTGGAACAGGTTTTTCTCAACCTCTATATCAATTCGGCCCACGCCATGACCCTGATGCGCAAAGAAGGAAACCCCTGGGGCGGGGTACTCAAGGTCGGCTATGCCAGAGTTTGCCGGGAAGCCGGGGATGGGCTTGCCGGTGGAGATTACTGGTGTGTGTCGATCAGTGATACCGGAGTCGGGATTCCTGCTGCGAACCTGGAGCGGATATTCGATCCGTTTTTCACTACCAAGAGCAAAGGTGTCGGGTCCGGTTTGGGGCTGGCGATGGTTTACAATATCGTTCGCCAGCATGGTGGTTTTGTCGAGATTGAGTCTCATCTCGGTGAAGGGACTGAGTTCCGCATCTGTTTGCCAGCCTCGGAGGAAGTGGTTTCCCAGGAGGAGAATGCTGCGGTTCCGGTCGCGGTGGACGGCGAGGAAACAATCCTGGTCATCGATGACGAAGAGCTGCTGCGGATCAACGCTCGGGAGTTTCTGGATATTTGTGGATATAAGGTGCTGCTGGCCGCAGATGGTGCGGAAGGGGTTGAGATCTATCGCCAGCATCAGCTGGATATTGATGCCGTCCTGCTCGATCTGGTCATGCCGGTGATGTCGGGCAAGGAGACCTATTTTGCCCTGAAAGAGATTAATCCACGGGTCAAGGTTCTGTTTTCCTCAGGTTTCCGTCAGGATGCGCGGGTCGAAGAAATTATGGCCGCCGGAGCAAATGGCTTTATTCAGAAGCCCTATTCGCTCTATAATCTGTCACAGGGAATAAACAAGATCCTGCACGAAGAATAAAAGAACTGTTCAGCGAATCTATAGGGGGGGCCTATGAAGAAGATCGCCTGTTACGTTTTTTTCGCTTTCTCGAGCATTCTTATCGCGTCACTGTTTGTTGTCGATCTGCTCTACGCCGGATCGGTGCGCAGATTTGGCGTCTCTGTCCTGTTGTTCATTCTCGGCTTTATCTTCATTCTGTTCAAAGATGACCTGCTCGGAGAAGATCCGGACGGCGAAAGCCTGGCCCGGGTGATTGTGCCCGGCGGGGGACTTCTGGCGCTGTTTTTTGCGGGGTTCTTTCTCGTCAGTAATTTCCTCAGCTGATGAATTTCCTGCTCCGAAACAGGGGTCAGTTCTTCAGGTTCTTCTCTTCCGCCCGACCTTCAAGATCTTCCAGGGCGATCTCGATCGCTCTGGTGCTGATGACAATCTCGAGCAGGGCGCAGAGCAGAGAGGTGACCAGCAGGAACAGGCTGGTACCGAAGGCCAGTTCTGCATACCTGGTGTAGTGCCAGAAAATCAACAGCATCGACAGGGCGCAGAGCACGAAACTCAGTACGCCGAGTCCCTGCATCGCCTTGATCAGCAGCAGGCGCAGCCTCAGGTTGTTGATCTGACGGACGATATGGTCGTCCATCTTGGTGTCGGCGTGCAGCTGGCGGATCAGTTGGGCGAGCACGATAAAACGGTTTGTGTAGGCCAGTAAAAGTAGTGAAATTGCGGGAAAAAGCAGTGCCGGAGTCGTCAGATCCATTGTTTTTAATTAACCTTTAAAACAGCTTTTTTGTTGACGTAAAAGCTGGTCAATGGCACTTTCTGCCTTTATGGTTCAGTCTCATGGTCGTTCCATGGCGGCAAGGTTGCCGGGTCGTTGAGGTGCTTTGTCTGTACATAGTATAAGGCCTCTGCGGATTATAGAGTAGGTCTCTTCTGTGTTTTTATCTGTGTTCCATCATCAGAAAACCAAGGTCCCAGTAACAAGTGTCCCCCGGATCTGAACCCGGAATTTATGTAATTACACAAGGCTGTCTGTATTGCATGGCAACTTTTGTGGCGGTATAGTCGCACTATGAATGCGCTGGAAATTGAAAATCTGGAAAAGTCGTTTGAGGGTAAACCTGCGGTCAAAGGGATCTCCTTCACTATCGAGCAGGGTGAGATCTTTGGTCTGCTCGGTCCCAACGGCGCCGGTAAGAGTACCACGATCAACATGATCGCCGGGGTTTCCCGGGTCGGCTCCGGGCAGATCCGCGCCTTTGGCTACGACAACCAGAAGGACTATCGCCAGACCCGGCGTCAGATCGGTGTTGTTCATCAGGAGATCGTGATGGACAACTTTTTTACCATCGATCAGGCGCTCAGGCTGCACGCGGGGTATTACGGCGTCAAGGATGATCCTGAATGGCGCAAGCTGTTGATCGATCGCCTGGCACTGAAGCCGCACCTTGATAAGACCATGGTCAAGCTGTCCGGTGGCATGAAGCGCCGCTTTATGATCGCCAAGGCCCTGATCCACCGTCCCCGGCTGTTGATTCTCGATGAGCCGACTGCTGGTGTTGACGTCGAACTGCGCCATAGTCTGTGGGATTTCGTCCGTGACATCAATCACCAAGGGACGACGATCCTGCTGACCACCCATTATCTCGAAGAAGCTGAACAGATGTGCGACCGGATCGCCATCATGAATCACGGTGAGCTGATCGCCATGGACAAGACCCATGAACTGGTGCGTCGGTTGTCGAACCGTCAGCTCAAGTTCTGGCTTGAGGCGCGGATTCTTGAGATTCCGGCCGGGCTGGAGATCTATTCGCCGAAGCTCAAGGAAGACGGCACCTTGCTGCTGCTCAATCTGCCGGCGGGAGAGAGTGCCGGGGTGCTGCTCGGGCAGGTCTGTCACCTGGGGCTGAAGATCCGTGACCTGGAAACCGATCAGAGTGGCCTTGAAGAGGTGTTTATCCAGTTGACCGGAATGAACAGCGGAGGCGCCCGTGACGCCTAACGATTTCAGCCGGTTCAACTCCTGGTTGCCATTTCTGACCCTGCTCAAGAAAGAGATTCTGCGTTTCTGGCGGGTTGCGTCGCAGACCCTGCTGACGCCGATTGTTACCGCATCGCTCTACCTGTTTGTCTTTGGTGCGACGCTGGGACAGCGCTTGAGTGTTGTCGAAGGGTTGAGCTATGCCCAGTTTGTTATTCCCGGGTTGATTATCATGGGGGTGATCAACAATTCCTTCGCCAATACCTCGTCGTCGCTGTTTGTCTCGCGTTATCTCGGTGGTATTGTCGATCTGCTGGTGACGCCGGTTTCGCCGCCGCAGTTTATTCTGGCCTATACTCTGGCTGCGATGCTGCGTGGCCTGCTGGTCGGTACGGTGGTCTGGCTGATCTCGCTGCTGTTTGCTACGCTCCCCTGGGAAACGCCGCTTATGGCGGTGCTGATGGCCATGGTGGCAAGCTTTACCTTTGCCCAGTTCGGCCTGATTGCGGCAATTTACGCACATAATTTCGACACCCTGTCGATGTATAACAATTTTCTGATTCTGCCGCTGATCTATCTCGGTGGGGTCTTTTATCCGATTTCGATCCTGCCCGATCCCTGGGGCAAGCTGTCGTACCTGAATCCGTTGTTCTACCTGATCGACGGATTCCGCCATGCGATCATCGGCATCGGCGATACGACCCTGGCAGTCTCTTTCGGGGTAAGTCTTGGTTTGGGAATCGCCCTCTTTGTCTGGGCGTCCTGGCTGATCGGTAAGGGTTACAGGTTGCGCAGCTGATTGGAGCTGCATGGAGGCATACTGCAATGATGCATGATCATTTGGTTCGGGTTGTCAGTCAGGACGGCCTGCTGCGCGGAGCGGTTGCGGTAACAACCGGGCTGGTTACGGAGGTCTGCCGGCGGCAAGAGACCGATCTGACCGCAACGGTTGCCCTTGGTCGATTGCTGACCGGCGGGGCTCTGCTTGGTTGTCTGCTCAAGGGAAAACAGCGCCTGGCCCTGATGGTTGAAGGGAACGGTCCGCTGCAGCGGCTGAGTGTCGAGGCTGATGCTGAGGGGCGGATTCGCGGAACGGTGCGTAACCCGGTTGCCGGCCTGCCACCAAAGGACGATCGTTTTGATGTCGCTGGAGCGATCGGCAGAGCGGGTTTTTTGCATGTCTGGAAGGACTTGGGACTCAAAGAGCCTTACCAGAGTATGGTTCAGTTGCAGAGCAGTGAGATCGGTGAGGATCTGGCCTGGTATCTGACCCGTTCCGAGCAGGTGCCATCGTCGATCGGCCTGGGGGTTGAACTGGATTCAGCCGGAGCCGTTGCCGCCGCTGGGGGATTTATGGTTCAGGCGTTGCCACCGGGTGATGAACAGCGGGTTGCTGCCCTGGCCGAGCGTCTTTCCGGGTTGACGCCGATCACCAGCATGCTGCGCCAGGGGATGTCGACAGGGGAGATCCTGAAGGCTATCTTCGGTGCTGAAGATTTCCTCATTCAGGAGGAGTTTCCGGTCCGTTTTCACTGCCCCTGCTCAAAAGATTATATCTCGGGGGTGCTGCTTGGGCTGGGAGCTGAGGAGCTGAAAAATATTCTGGCCGAGCAGGGTTCGGCGCAGGTGACTTGCGAATATTGTCGGGAGCGTTATGATTTTGATGGGCCTGCGCTGGAGAAGATCATTGAACAGGCTAACGGCTCTTGAACCCCGAGGCCGGATTCGGACGAAACTGATCTGTTTGCTGAAATACTGTTAGGGGTGTGTTTTTGTCACGTTCTGTCGCTCGATTAATTAATAACGTATTGTAATATAGCAATAAATAGCTTGTGTTTGGACTGTCTTTCTGTATACTGTATGCAGTGAAAATTGCTTGACAGCATGTCTGAAAGTGTCCTAATTTTCAGCGCTTAGAACGCGTTGTACGATTTCTGCCCGGCCTCTGGCCAGGCGATGCATCAAAAGAAGGAGCTGTTGTCTATGCTGGATATCTATTTGCCGGTTATCGTCGTGATCGGCATCGCCTTCGCTTTCGCCATCGGTTCGGTCGTCATGTCCCGCCTGGTCGGGGTCAAAAAGCCCAGCAAGGTCAAGCTGGCTCCCTATGAATGCGGGATGCCACTGCTCAGTTCGGCTCAGGAACGCTTTTCCATCAAATTCTACATCATCGCGATGTTGTTCATCCTCTTTGATATTGAGGCGGTCTTCCTTTACCCCTGGGCGGTCATCTTCAAGCGACTCGGGGTCTTCGGCTTTGTAGAGATGGGCGTTTTTATCATCATTCTGCTGGTCGGTTATATCTATGTCTGGAAAAAAGGAGCTCTGGAATGGGAGTAGAGCAACCCAAAACCCTCGGTAACGGCTTTATTACCACCAGTCTCGATAAGCTGGTCAACTGGTCACGCGCCAGTTCCATGTGGCCGATGACCTTCGGTCTGGCCTGCTGCGCTATCGAAATGATGGCCGCCGGTGCGGCCCGTTTTGACCTGGACCGGATGGGGATTCTGTTCCGCGCTTCACCGCGCCAGGCTGACGTTATTATCATCGCCGGGACCGTCACCAAGAAGATGTTGCCGGTTATCCAGACCGTTTACGAGCAGATGCCTGAGCCGCGCTACGTTATTGCTATGGGTGCCTGTGCGTCATCCGGCGGTATTTTCGATACCTACAGCACCGTGCAGGGGATTGACGAGGCGCTGCCTGTCGATGTCTATGTCCCGGGTTGCCCGCCGCGTCCAGAAGGCCTGCTCTACGGTCTGATGAAACTGCAGGAAAAGATCAAGCGCGAGCGCAATACCTTTGGCGCGGCGATCGGTGTCGGCGAAGTTATCCGCGATTAACAGGACAAACACATGAGCGTTCAGCAAATAGTAGAAAAGATCAAGGCGAATTTCTCCTCAGAGGTACTCAACGTTGTCGAGTACCGGGGTGAGACGACGGTCACGGTCAACAAGGAGCAGATCGTCGAGATTTGCCGTTTCATGCGTGACGACTGTGGCTTCAACCTGCTCTGCGACCTCTGTGGGGTCGATTATCTGGGGCAGGAACCGCGCTTCATGGTTGTTTACAACCTTTACAACATCACCACCAAGCAGCGCATCCGTATCAAGGCGCAGGTTTTTGAACCGGCTGCCTCCATCGATAGCGTTTCGGGGGTCTGGGGTACTGCCAACTGGCACGAGCGGGAGTGCTGGGACCTGATGGGCATCGTCTTCAACGGTCATCCCGATCCGCGCCGGATTCTCATGCCGGACGATTGGGAAGGTCATCCGCTGCGCAAGGACTACCCGGTTCAGGGGCCGGACCGCGAGCCGTACAAGGGCCGCCTGTCTTGATAACGTATAACTCCTTAATTGGGTGAGGCATACAATGGCTGCAAATACCACAGAAACAATGACTATCAACATGGGACCTCAGCACCCCTCGACTCACGGGGTTCTGCGTCTGGTTCTTGAGCTTGATGGAGAAATTGTCAAGAAGGTGACGCCGCACATCGGCTTCCTTCACCGTGGGGTGGAAAAACTCTCCGAGCACCGGACCTATCATCAGGTCATTCCGCTGACCGACCGCCTCGATTATCTGGCACCGATGAGCAACAACCTCGGTTACGTCATGGCCGTCGAGAAGCTGCTCGGCATCATCGACCAGATTCCTGAGCGGGCCAAGCGCATCCGTGTCATCATGGCCGAGCTGACCAGGCTCAAGAGTCATCTGGTCTGGCTGGCGACCCACGCTCTTGATATCGGAGCGATGACCGTCTTTCTCTACTGTTTCCGCGAGCGTGAGGAGATCATCGATATTTACGAGAAGGTGTCCGGCGCCCGGATGACCTCCAACTATTTCCGCGTTGGCGGCCTGTCGATGGACCTCCCCGCCGGACTGGAGCAGGAAATCCGCGAGTTCACCGAGAAGATGCCGGCTCATATCGATGAATACGAAGGCTTGTTGACCGGTAACAAGATCTGGCAGAAACGGACCATTGGTGTCGGTCAGATCAGTGCTGAAGCGGCCATCGATATCGGCATCACCGGACCAGCTCTGCGCGGTTCCGGCGTCGACTGGGACCTGCGCCGCGATAACCCCTACTGCGGTTACGAAGACTACGATTTCGATGTGCCGGTGCGCAACGAAGGGGATACCTTTGCCCGCTACAAGGTGCGTCTTGATGAGATGCGCCAGTCCTGCCGGATTATTCTTCAGGCTCTCGACAAGCTCAAAGAGGGGCCGATCCTGGCCGATTGTCCGAAAGTGGTTCTGCCGCCGAAGAAGGACGTCGTCAACACCATTGAGGGGCTGATCCACCACTTCAAGATCATCACCGAAGGGTTCAAGCCGGAACCGGGTGAGATTTACCAGAGTGTCGAGGCTCCGAAAGGGGAACTCGGTTACTACATCGTTTCCGACGGAAGCAATCATCCTTACCGGATGAAGATCAGGCCGCCGTCGTTCGTTAATCTGCAGGGACTGCCGCAGATGGTCGAAGGGCGGATGCTGGCGGATGTTATCGCCGTTATCGGTACGCTGGATGTTGTCTTGGGAGAGATCGACCGTTAATCAACGGATGTGAGGGCTGATATGACAGAACATGCAGGACAAGCTACAGAGGAAGTTGTTGCAGAAGAGGTCGATTTGACCGCAGCAAACGAGGTCATCGACAAATACCTGACGATGCCGGGAAATCTGATGCCGGTTCTGCAGGGGATCCAGGAAGCCTACGGCTATGTGCCTGAAGCGGCCGTCGATCTGGCGGCGGAACGTCTCAATGTCTATCCGAGTCAGATCTACGGGGTTCTGACCTTTTATGCCCAGTTTCATCTCAAACCGCGTGGCAAGTATATCGTCAGGGTCTGTATGGGGACCGCCTGCCACGTCAAAGGGGCCGGCCGGATTGCCGACACCCTGGCCGACCGACTCGGTGTCCGTCATGCGGAAACCACCGAGGATCTCAAGTTTACTGCCGAATATGTCGCCTGTATCGGTGCCTGCGGTATGGCGCCGGTTATCATGGTCAACGATGGCACCTACGGCAGCATGACCGTCCAGAAGATGGACGAGGTTATCGCCAAGTACAAAGCGATGGACTAACGGGCTGATGGATGCAGATGGCTTACAGCGCACCAACGAGGAGTGGCTATGTCCGAAACTGCTGAGAACCTGAAAATTCTGGTCTGCACCGGGACCGGCGGCCTGGCGTCCGGGGCGGCCGAGGTGGTCAAGGCTTTTGAAGCTGAATTCGAAAAGCATGGTGTTGCCGGCAAGATCGGCAATGCCTGCGATGTCAACGGCACTGGTTGTCGTGGCCTGTGTGCCAATGACGTACTGGTTGATGTCTGTATGCCCGGGCAGGAGCCGGTGACCTACGATTTCGTCACGCCGGAACTGGTTCCGCAGATCGTCGAGGGGCATATCCTTGGTGAAGGGCCGCTGGAGAAGAAGGTTGCCGGTCCCTATTACGGTAAATTTCTCGAGAAGCAGCAGCGGATCATCTTCTCCCGCTGCGGCACTATCGATGCTGAAAGTCTCGATGATTTTCTCGCACACAAGGGGTTTACCGGCATCCGCAAAGCGGTCAAGATGACGCCTGACGAGGTCATCGAAGAGGTCAAGAAGGCCGGCCTGCGCGGACGTGGCGGCGGCGGATTTCCGACCGGGGTCAAGTGGTCCTTCTGCAAGGCTTCGCCGGGCGATTACAAGTATTTGATCTGCAACGCCGACGAAGGGGATCCTGGTGCCTTTATGGATCGTTCGATCCTCGAAGGTGACCCCTACGGTGTTATCGAGGGGATGATGATCGCCGCCTACGCCATCGGCTGCCGTAACGGTTACGTCTATGTCCGTGCCGAGTACCCGCTGGCGATCAAACGTCTGCAGAAGGCGATCGATACCTGTGTCGAAAAGGGGATCCTCGGACCGGACTGCATGGGCCTGGGCTTTGAGTTCAACCTGCGTATCAAGGCCGGTGCCGGGGCTTTCGTCTGTGGTGAAGAGACGGCGCTGATGGCCTCGATCGAGGGGCAACGGGGCATGTCGCGGCCGCGGCCGCCATTCCCGGCGGTCAGAGGCTTATGGGGCAAACCGACCAACATCAACAACGTCGAGACCTTCGCCAACGTCTCTTACATCTTCTACAACGGTGCGGACTGGTACAGCTCGATCGGGACCGATGGGACCAAGGGGACCAAGATCTTTGCTCTGACCGGCAAGGTCAAGCATACCGGTCTGGTCGAGGTTCCGGCCGGTACGACGATGAAGGAGGTCATCTACGACGTCTGCGGCGGTATCCTTAACAACCGCAAGTTCAAGGCGGTACAGGCGGGCGGTCCGTCCGGCGGCTGTCTGCCGGAGCATGCGCTGGATGCCGAGGTTGACTACGATTCGCTGATCAAGGCCGGGGCGATGATGGGTTCCGGTGGTCTGGTCGTCATGGACGAGACGACCTGCATGGTCGACATTGCCCGGTTCTTCCTCAACTTCACCCGGGTTGAGTCGTGCGGCAAGTGCATCCCGTGCCGGATCGGTCTGAAGATTATGCTCGAAATCCTCGAGCGGATCTGTGCCGGTGAGGGGCGCGAGGGGGATATCGAGCTGCTTGAGGATATGGCCTACGATATCAAGAAGAGTTCACTGTGCGGCTTGGGACAGACGGCACCGAACCCGGTTCTGTCGACGATCCGTTATTTCCGGCATGAGTACGAGGCGCATATTCAGAAGAAGGAATGTCCGTCTCACTCCTGCAAGCCGCTGCTGCACTTTACGGTCATTGAAGACAAATGTAAAAAATGCGGGATGTGTCCGCGGGTTTGTCCGGTCGATGCAATCAGCTGGGAGAAGGGGCAGGTGGCGAAGATCGATCTGGACAAATGTACCAGATGTACCTCCTGTTATGATGCCTGCCGTTTCATGGCTATCGAGTAATTTGCACTTAATGCTTTGCAAGAGGTTGAGATGGTTAATCTGACGATTGACGGAAAACAGGTCACCACCAGCAAAACGTCGACAATTTACGAGGCAGCCAGGGATAACGGCATTCAAATTCCGGTGCTCTGCTATGCCAAGAAACTGTTCCCCTATGGAGCCTGCCGGATCTGCCTGGTCGAAGTCGAGCAGATGAAGGGGCGTCTGATTCCGTCCTGCACCACGCCGGTCACCGAAGGGATGGTTATCACCACCATGTCGGACGAGATCCGCAAGGTGCGCAAGACGGTCCTTGAATTCCTGCTGGTCAACCATGTTCTCGATTGTCCGGTCTGCGACAAGGGGGGGGAATGCGACCTGCAGGATCTGGCCTATGAGTATGAGGTCACCGGCAACCGCTTTGAAGGCGAAAAGTTCGACCTGCCGACCGATGAGGAGAACCCGCTGATCGAACGCAACATGAACCGCTGCGTTCTCTGTGGCAAATGTGTCCGGGTCTGTGACGAGGTTGTCGGTTTCGGCGCCTATTCCTTCATCAATCGTGGCTTTGAAACCAAGATCGCAACCTCCTTCGACCGCGGACTGAACTGCGAATTCTGCGGCCAGTGTATCTCCATGTGTCCGGTCGGTGCTCTGCTGCCCAAGCCTTTCAAGTTCAAGGCGCGCCCCTGGCAGTTGACCGAGGTCGACTCGGTCTGCGGTTACTGCGGCAACGGCTGCACCCTGACCATGGGCATCAAGGACAACGAGGTCGAGACGATCCGATTCAACGACAAGACCGGTGTCAACGACGGCAACCTCTGTATCCGCGGGCGTTTCGGTTACTCCTACGTGAACAGCAAAGAGCGGCTGACCAAGCCGTTGCTGCGCAAGAACGACGAATTCAGGGAAATCAGCTGGAACGAAGCCTTCGCTCTGCTCGTTAGCAAGCTGAAAGAGGCTGGCAGCAAGGCCGGGATCATCAGTGGCGCACGCCTGACCAACGAAGAACTGCTGCTGGTCAAGACGTTGACCCGCGCTGTCGGCACCGGCAACCTCGATCACTCCGGCGGCGAATGCTACAAGGGGGTCAGCGAGGGGCTGTTTGAGACGCTTGGCATCAGGGCTTCGACCGCAACCTTCCCGCAGGTCGAAAACTGTAACGCGATTCTGGCCATCCGTTCCGATTTCTACGAGACCCACCCGGTCTTCGGTATGGTGGTTAACCAGGCGATCCGCCGTAACGAGGCGAAGCTGACGGTCATTGCCGACAAGAACGGCAAGCTGGGCCGCCTGCCTCAGGCGCGGACCTTGCTGCATAAGCCGGGGCTGGAGCTGAATGTCCTCAATGCGCTCTGTCATGTGCTTATTGAAGAAGGGCTGACCAAGACCGAAGGTGTTGATGGTCTGGCTGAGCTGAAGACCGCTCTGGCCGGTTACAGCCCAGAGGCGGTTGCTGAGAGCTGTGGCGTGGATGCCCAGGCGCTGAAGGAAACGGCGCGGGAATTTGCCGCCGCTGAAAACGCTGCGGTGCTGCTCGCCTATGGCCTGCCCTACACCGCTTACAGTAAAGAACTGGCGATTGCCGCGGCCAACCTGGCATTGCTGCTCGGGCTGCCGGGGCGCGAAGGATCGGGACTCTACCTCTGTGGCGAAAAAGCCAACAGCCAGGGAGCGATCGATCTCGGCATCCTGCCGGACAAAGACGGTCTGGGTGTCGTGCCGATGCTCAAGTCCGCAGCTGCCGGAAAACTCGATCTGCTCTATCTGATCGGTGAAGACCCGCTGGTTTCCTATCCAGATCGTGATCTGGTCGCAGCAGCATTGGTCAAGCCGTTTGTCGTCGTCCAGGATCTGTTCATGAGTGCAACGGCTCAGCATGCTGACCTGGTTCTGCCGGCAGCATCCTTTGCCGAGAAGGATGGAACCTTCACCAACGCCGAACGGCGGATTCAGCGCTTGCGGCCGGGGATCAAGTCTCCGGGTGAGGCCCAGACCGATTTCGCCATTCTGCGCCAGTTACTCGATCTGCTCGGTCATGTCGCTCCGGCGACCGTGGCGAGCGCTTTTGCTGAACTGGGACGTGAGGTTTCAGCCTACGCCGGAATCGAGTTGGCCCAGGTCGGTGCCCAGGGGTATGTCTGGGGCGGTGAGACGCTTGCCCCGCAGAAGCGCCAACTGGTCCCTGTCGCTGGCGGACAAGCCCTCGATGTTCCCTACCAGCTGCTGGTCGGCAGTGCCCTCTACCACAGTGGAACCGTTTCGGTGCATGCCCGCGGACCACAGGCGGTTGTCCCCGAGGCCTACATCGAGGTTTGTCGTGAAGACGCCAAAGCCCTGGCGCTTGGAGATGGCGACCGGATCAGGTTGACGGCACAGGAGGGGGCGATTGAAGCTGTGGTCAAGATCGACCGGCGCCTGCCGCAGGGAGTGCTGTTTGCACCGTACCATTTTGCCGAACTCGGCCTCAACCGGATCTACCAGGGGCAGCCAGCTATTGCTGTGACCCCGACCAAGGTTTGATGCTGATTTTATAACCTGTATCGCTTGGCCGAATGATCAGCCAGGCATTCGTACCATAGACTTAAGTAGAAGGAAGAGGATGGTCATGACGCCAGAGGTTCTGACTCTCTCAAACACCCCGTTTTTGTTTCTGATTGCCATGCTGGTCAAGATTGGCGTGGCCTTCGGGGTGATGTTATTCATGGTCGCCTATGCGACCTATGCCGAGCGTAAGATTATCGGTGCCATGCAGACCCGGATGGGGCCGACTATGACCGGTCCGATGGGCTTGCTGCAGCCGATTGCCGACGGGCTCAAGCTGTTCTTCAAGGAGGACATCATACCGGCCCAGGCGCATCAGGGTGCCTTTGTGCTGGCGCCGATGATGATCCTTGCCCCGGCCTTTGTCGCGATCTGTGTCATCCCCTTTGGTGCCGACTTCCATTTCACCTGGGACGGTGTCCTGTACAGCGTGCCACTGCAGATCACCGATATGAATATCGGCATTCTGTTCATTCTGGCGATGGCCGGGCTGGGCGTCTACGGCATTGTTCTCGCCGGTCTGGCTTCGAACAGCAAATACTCGCTGCTCGGCGGCATCCGTTCCTCGGCCCAGATGATCTCCTACGAGCTGGCTGCCGGGCTGTCGATTATCGCCGTCTTCATGCTCTCCGAGACCTTAAGCATGCGCGGGATCGTCCTCGCTCAGCAGGGGCCGCTGTGGGGGATCGAAGCGCTGCGCTGGATACCGGACTGGTATATCTTCACCCAGCCGCTGGCCTTCTGTCTGTTCGTCGTCGGCTCTATGGCCGAGGTCAACCGGACCCCCTTCGACCTGCCGGAAGCGGAAACCGAACTGGTCTCAGGGTTCTGTACCGAATATTCATCGATGAAGTACGCCCTGTTCTTCATGGCCGAATACGCCAATATGATCACCGTATCGGCCATCGGCACCACCCTGTTCCTCGGTGGCTGGGGCGGACCCTTCTGGGGCTGGCTCAACTTCCTGATCAAGATCTGCGCCTTCATGTTCTTCTTCATCTGGATTCGCGCAACCTTCCCGCGTTTGCGTTACGATCAGCTGATGTTCATCGGCTGGAAGGTCATGCTGCCGCTGGCGCTGGCAAATATTGTCATTACCGGTTTTGCGGTTCTGCTCTGGCAGTCATTTTAGAATTGCGTAGAGGATAGCTATGTTTAAAGAGTTTGCCAAAGGCCTGAGTATTACCCTCAAGCATCTGCTCCCGGGGCACAGAACCACGGTCCAGTACCCGAAACAGAAACTGGAACCGGCACCACGCTTCCGTGGTCTGCATCGCCTGGTGCCGACCCAGGATCGTGAGAAGTGTGTCGCCTGCTATCTCTGCCCGACGGTCTGTCCGGCCAAGTGCATTACTGTCGAAGCGGCCGAGAACGAAAAAGGGGAGAAGTATCCGAAGGTCTACGAGATCGACCTGCTGCGCTGCATCTTCTGCGGCTACTGTGTCGAGGCCTGCCCGGTTGAAGCGATAGAAATGACCGGTGAGTACGAACTGGCCAATTACAAGCGGGAAGATTTCATCTTCGATAAAAAACGTCTGCTCAAGTAAGAGGGAGCCTGGGTATTCATGGAACTAATCATCTTTTATCTGACAGCGGCGGTGGCTATCGTTTCGGCGTTCTTCGTCGTTAAGAGCCGCAACCCTGTAAACAGCGCATTGAACCTGGTGACGACCTTCATCTGTCTGGCAGTCCTTTACGTTATGCTCGAAGCACCATTTATGGCGGCGATCCAGATCATGGTTTATGCCGGTGCGATCATGGTTCTGATCATCTTCGTCATCATGCTGCTCAACCTGGGGATTGCGACCAAGAGCCGCTATACCCACGCGCTGCCCATCGGAGGGATTCTAAGCGTGCTGATGCTGCTGGTCGCTGGTTATTTTGTCCGTCATGGTGAAGCGACCGCAACCGGCGGGGAGATCACCAGCGAGGTGATTAACAGTATCGGTCACACCGAGCTGATCGGCCGGGCGATGTTTGTCGACTTCCTGCTGCCGTTTGAGATTGCCTCGATCCTGCTGCTGGTCGCGATCATCGGTGCCGTCGTGCTGTCGAAGCGTAAAGTTTAAGCGAGTTATCCGGGAGATTATCCATGGTTACTGTCAATCATTACCTGATTTTAAGCGCGATCCTCTTCGCCATCGGCACCTTCGGGGTGCTGACCCGCAAGAATGCCATCGTCGTGTTCATGTGCATCGAGGTCATGCTCAATTCGGTCAATCTGACCTTTGTCGCCCTGTCGCGCCATGTCGGCAATATGGACGGGCAGATCTTCGTCTTTTTTGTCATGACCGTCGCTGCGGCTGAAGCTGCTGTCGGTCTGGCGCTGATGATCGCCTTCTTCCGCAACCGCGAGTCGGTCGACGTCGATGATTTCAGGATGCTCAAGTGGTAGTCGTGCCGCTTTTTGGTTTGAAGTTTATAGGAGAATTTGATGTACAGTAATCTGTGGCTCATCCCATTCTTCCCTCTGGTCGGGGCGATTATCAACGGTCTGATGGGTAAAAAGATCCGCAATGAAAAGATCATCGGCGGATTCGGAACCCTGCTGATGTTCCTCTCCTTCCTGGTGGCGGTGCAGAACTTTGTGCACCTGCTCAGCGACAGCGAGAAGGTCCATCAACTGGTCATTGCCAAGTGGATTACGGTAGGGCAGCTGAATATCAACTGGGAATTCCTGCTCGATCCGTTGTCAGCGGTGATGATCATGGTCGTTACCGGTGTCGGCACCCTGATCCATCTCTACTCGATCGGCTACATGCACGGTGAGGTCGGTTTTTACCGTTTCTTTTCATACATGAACCTGTTCGCCTTTTCGATGCTGATGCTGGTTTTAGGAGGCAACGCCCTGGTCATGTTCATCGGCTGGGAAGGGGTCGGTCTCTGCTCCTATCTGCTGATCGGCTATTATTTTGAAAAGAAGAGTGCCGGCGATGCGGCCAAGAAGGCCTTTGTCGTTAACCGGATCGGCGACTTCGGTTTCCTCTGTGGTCTGCTGACCCTGTTCTGGAGCCTCGGTAGCAAGGGGGTGTGGACCCTCAATTTTGTCGAGATTGCGAATAGCGTTCACCTGCTTGAAGCGGGTGGCGTGATTGTCACCATCGTGACCCTCTGTTTCTTCCTCGGTGCAACCGGTAAGTCGGCCCAGATTCCGCTGTTTACCTGGCTGCCCGACGCGATGGAGGGTCCGACCCCGGTTTCGGCCCTGATCCACGCGGCGACCATGGTTACCGCCGGTGTCTACATGATCGGACGGATGAACGGTCTGTTCGCCATGGCCCCGGCGACGATGATGACCATTGCCATCATCGGTGCCCTGACAGCGTTCTTTGCCGCGACCATCGGTCTGGCTCAGAACGACATCAAGCGGGTGCTGGCCTATTCGACCGTCTCTCAGCTCGGTTACATGTTTCTGGCCATGGGGGTCGGTGCCTTCTCGGCCGGTGTCTTCCACCTGATGACTCACGCCTTCTTCAAGGCCTGTCTGTTTCTCGGCTCAGGTTCGGTTATCCACGGCATGCATCACGCCTATCATCATGCCCACCTGCATGACGATCCGCAGGACATGCGTAACATGGGCGGCCTGCGCAAGAAGATGCCGATCACCTTTATCACTTTCCTAGTGTCGACCATCGCCATTGCCGGCGTCCCGCTCTTCTCCGGTTTCTTCTCCAAGGACGAGATCCTCTGGTGGGCCTTCGGCTCGACCCGTGGCCATTGGTTGCTCTGGGTGCTTGGTGCCGCTGCTGCCGGGATGACCGCATTCTATATGTTCCGGCTGGTCTTCATGACCTTCTTCGGCGAGCAGAAGACTCATCCGAAAGCCAAGGATCATATCCCCGAGTCTCCGGCGACCATTACCATTCCGCTGATCGTCCTCGGTTTTCTCGCTCTGGTCGGCGGCTATATCGGTGTGCCGAAATTGCTCGGCGGCATGAACCGTTTCGAGCACTTCCTCGCACCGGTCTTTGAGCACAACCAGGAGCTGCATCACATTGCCGCCCATGGTGCCCATTCGACCGAATGGACCCTGATGATCGTTTCGGTCGTCATCGCTTTTATCGGCATCTTCGGTGCCTGGTTCATGTATATGAAAAATCCCGAGCTGCCGGCCCGCTTTACGGCCAGATTCGCCTTTGCCTACCGGGTTATCTTCAACAAGTGGTACATCGATGAACTCTACGACTTCGTCTTTGTCAACCCGTGCAAGAAGATCGGTACCTTCCTCTGGCGTGCCATCGATGTCTGGATTGTCGACGGCGTCGTCAACGGGATCGCCTGGCTGGTCAAGGGGATTGGCAACGGGTTGCGCTATACCCAGTCCGGCTATCTGTACAATTACGCTGTGGTGATGGTGATCGGTGTCATCGTCATCGTCGGCTTCTATGTTTTTGATTAATGTTCGCCAGGTAATGCGATAGAGCTTTTAAGGAGCGATTCCACATGGCTGAAAATCTGTTAACCATCATGACCTTCCTTCCTCTTGTCGGGATGCTGTTGCTGCTCTTGATCCCGAAGACGAATGAAGGGCTGCTCAAAGGGTTTACTCTGGCGTTCACCCTGGTCACCTTTGTCGTCAGTCTGCCACTGGCCTTCAACGATGTCTTTACGACCTCCGGCGACATGCACTACCGCCAGTTTGTCGAGTGGATCAACGTCGGTGATTTCTTCCAGATGAACTATAACGTCGGTGTCGACGGCATCAGCCTGTGGCTGGTCATGCTGACCACCTTCATCATGCCGATCGCCGTGCTTTCGACCTGGAATGCCATCGACAAGAACACCAAGGGGTTCATGGCGATGCTGCTGCTCCTGGAAACCGGGATGCTCGGTGCCTTCGTCTCACTGGATCTGTTCCTGTTCTACATCTTCTGGGAACTGATGCTGATTCCGATGTACTTCCTGATCGGCATCTGGGGCGGCAAGAACCGTATCTATGCGGCGGTCAAGTTCTTCATCTACACCGCGGTCGGTTCGTTGCTGATGCTGGTGGCGATCATCTTCCTTTATTACTACGCAGCGCAGAGCGGTGTCGTCCTGAACGGTTTTGACATTGCCGAGTTCTATAAGCTCGATCTGCCCTACAACGCCCAGTTCTGGCTGTTCCTCGCTTTCGGTTTCAGCTTTGCCATCAAGGTGCCGATGTTCCCGCTGCACACCTGGTTGCCGGATGCCCATACCGAGGCACCGACCGCCGGTTCGGTCATTCTGGCCGCAGTGCTGCTGAAGATGGGCACCTACGGCTACGTGCGTTTCGCCATGCCGCTCTTCCCTGAAGCTCTGCCGACCTTCATCCCCTGGCTGTCACTCTTGGCGGTCATCGGCATCATCTACGGTTCACTGGTGGCGATGATGCAGGAGGATGTCAAAAAGCTGGTCGCTTACTCATCGGTCGCTCACCTGGGCTTTGTCATGCTCGGTGTCTTTGCCCTCAACCTGCAGGGCTTAGCCGGCGGCATGATCCAGATGATCAATCACGGTATTTCGACCGGTGCGCTGTTCCTTATCGTCGGTTTCATCTACGAGCGGCGTCATACCCGCCTGATCACCGAATTCGGCGGTCTGGCTCACAAGATGCCGATCTTCGCCACCATCTTCATGATCGTTACCTTCTCGTCGATCGGACTGCCGG
Organism: Geopsychrobacteraceae bacterium; assembly: GCA_963676795.2. Taxonomy (GTDB): domain Bacteria; phylum Desulfobacterota; class Desulfuromonadia; order Desulfuromonadales; family Geopsychrobacteraceae. Next base: position 670,062 of record CAXXTB010000001.1, read on the forward strand.
GCACCAACGGTTTTGTCGGCGAGTTCCTGGCCCTGATGGGTGCGTTCCAGGGGGGGCTGCGTTGGTACGCAGTGTTTGCGACGACCGGTGTCATTCTTGCCGCCGTCTACATGCTGTGGATGTACCAGCGGGTTATGCTCGGCAAGATCACCAATCCGGCCAACGAAAACCTCAAGGATCTTTCGGCCCGCGAGATTATCCTGATGCTGCCGCTGCTGCTCTTCGTCTTCTGGATCGGTCTCTACCCGAACACTTTCTTCGATAAGATGAATCCGGCCATGGAGAAGGTTCTGGCCCAGATGGGAGCACCGCATCAGGTTGTTGAGATTCAGCAACCGATGGCACCAGCCCATGCTTCTGCGCATGGAGAGCATGCACCGGCCGAAGGCCATCACTGATTTTGTAATAACACTGGTTCTCTAGGAGCTGTTTGATGGAAAATCTGGTTCAAGAAGCCATCCAGAATGTGAATCTGCAGGCGATCATGCCGTCGCTGGTTCTTTGTGTCTGTGCGATGGTCCTGCTGCTGATCGGCGTCTTCTCCAAACGCGGCAGTACCTCTCATGTGGCCTGGCTGAGTATCGCCGCCCTGATCATCACCGGCGCCGTGAGTCTGTGTGCGTGGAACAATCCGCAGGCCGGATTCGCCGGGGCCGTGCTGCTTGATAACTTTGCGACCTTCTTCAGCATGATCTGCCTGATTGCTGCGGGACTGACAATCCTGATGTCGGACAACTACCTCAAACGTGAGGAGTTTCCGGTCAGCGAGTACTATCCGCTGATTTTGTTCACCACGGCGGGCGCCATGTGGATGGCCTCCGGCACCGATCTGATGACCATCTTCCTTGGTCTTGAAGTACTGTCGGTGTCGCTTTATATCCTGGCGGGCTACTTCCGCGATCAGGTCAAGTCGAACGAGGCTGGACTGAAGTATTTCTTTCTCGGGGCTTTCTCAACCGGTTTTCTGCTCTACGGTGTTGCACTGCTCTACGGTGTGACCGGTACGACCAAGATCGACGGGATCGCGGCTTACATGCTTGCTCATCCGGCGCAGCTGCATAATCTGATGTTCATTGCCGGCGGGCTGTTGCTGCTGGTCGGCTTCCTGTTCAAGGTTGCCGCTGCTCCGTTCCACATGTGGACACCGGATGTCTACCAGGGCGCACCGACGCCGATTACTGCGTTCATGAGCGCAGGTCCGAAGGCCGCAGCCTTTGCCGCTTTTATCCGCATCACTATTCTCGGTCTGGACGGGATGCACCTGGAGCTGGCCAACCTGTTCTGGGTACTGGCGGTGCTGACCATGATTGTCGGTAACTTCATCGCGCTCTGTCAGAAAGATCTCAAGCGCCTGCTCGCCTATTCGTCGATTGCCCATGCCGGCTACGCCCTGGTCGGTCTGGTCGCCTGGAATGAGGTCGGACTGTCGGCGATCCTCTTCTACATGATGGTTTACACCTTCATGAACATGGGGGCCTTTGCCGTACTGGTACTGGTCGGCAAGAAGGGGGAGGAGAACCTGACTCTTGACGGCATCGCCGGGCTCGGCTACAAGAAACCGGTCCTCGGGATTGCCCTCTGTATCTTCCTCTTCTCACTGATGGGGCTGCCACCGACTGCTGGTTTTACCGGCAAGTTCTTCATCTTTGCCGGTGCCATCAAGGCGGGCTATATCTGGCTGGCGGTGCTCGGAATCCTCAACTCTGCGGTGTCACTGTTCTACTACCTGAGAATCATGGTTCAGATGTACTTCCGCGATCCGCAGGAAGATTTCTCCTGGGTCTCGATCAATGTTCCGGTTGCGATCTCGATCGTTATCTCGGTGGTCGGGGTTCTCTATCTGGGAATCATCCCAGGTTCGCTGATGCAGCTGGCAAAATTAGCCGGACTCTAGCACTGAGCAATGAAGTTGATTCTAAAGCCCGCCGATTCCGGCGGGCTTTTCTGTTTTATCTCCCATTGAAACACCGCAGGTGTTTCTGCGGTTCTGCCCGTTAGCTGAGCGAAGCTCAACGTTGGGCGCGTTCCGTTTCGCTGGTGCGCGGCTACGAAAGAAACGCAGAAACTTTTCCGACATATAAAAAGGGCGTTTTTGCATACTTTTGACGCCCAGGTCAAAAGTATGGCGCAGTTTGGGGGCGCGACCCCAAGGTTTAGTTTGTTGTTGTGACAAAGTTTATAGAAACAAAACCGTCGGTTCTCGCACCGACAGGCGACATCCTTTTCTTTGAGCGCAATGAAAAGGATGCAAAAGAAACTTTTTCAAATCTGTCGAAAAGGGATGAGGATTTGCTGCGTAGGCTGGATGCGAGCTAAACGCCTTGCGCCCCACGATGAACGAGTTCATCTAATGGGCAGAACCGGAAAGCCGCTGTGCGGCTTGGATGATATGAAACAAGCTAAACTGGTTAGCGGTTCTTTTTGCGGTAGAGAAGGTATTCGCGTACCGCCCTGTTGTGTTCGACCAGGGTTTTGGAAAAATGGTGCCCACCGTTGCCGCTGGCAACAAAATAGAGATACGTGGTCTGGGCCGGATGGGCTGCCGCCTCAAGGGCTGCCTTGCCGGGACTGGCGATCGGGCCCGGGGGTAAACCACGCATCAGATAGGTGTTGTACGGGGTCGGGGTCTGCAGATGCTTGCGGGTGATGTTGCCGTCAAAATCCTTGATGCCGTAGATAACGGTCGGATCGGTTTGCAGAGGGATCCCGCGCTTCAGACGGTTGTGAAAAACCGACGAGATCAGCGGCATCTCTTCGACAACGCCGGTCTCCTTTTCGATGATCGACGCCAGGGTGACGAGTTGGTGAGCATTCAGATTGTAGGTTTTGCCGGCTGCTAAAAGCTCATCCGTCAGCTGCTGCTGACAGAGGTCGACCATCATCTTCAGCAGGGCCTTCTCACTGGTCCCCTCGGTAAAAACATAGGTTTCCGGGAAAAGGTAGCCCTCAAGACTATCACCGGGGATCTTCAGCTCTTTGAGAAAATCCTTGTCATAGGCCAGTTGCTGCAGGCATTGCTTGTCGCCATAGCCCGCCTCAGCGATACGCTCGATGATCTGGGTCAGGGTGAAACCTTCAGGAATGGTCAGCCGGGCCTTGATGGTATCGCCTGCAAGCAGTCGCTCGAAAACCTGCTGTGGTGTAGCTGGGTTGCTGAAGTTGTAGCGGCCGGCCTGGATATACCCTGCCTGACTATTGAGTCTGGCCAGCAGGCGCAACGACAATGAGCTGGTGATAACTCCCTGCTGCTCCAACCGGCGAGCCACCAGGCCCAGGCTGCTGCCCGGTTCGATCGTCAGAGTAACAGGCGTTGCGGGGGCATGGGGACTATTGAGCTGGTTGTAGACAAAAGCTCCGCCTGCTGCTCCGGTCACCAGGATCAGAACCACCAGGCCGATGACAAGTCTGAACAGCAGTTTCATCAGATCTTGAACCGGTTTTCGGTTCCGCTTCGCAAGCGCTCAATGTTCCCGCGATGGCGCCAGATGACGATCGCAGCGATAACCAGGGTTGCAGCAAAGAGCGGCAGAGAACGGTTGAAATAGGCGATGACAAAGGGGATGACCGCAGCGGCAGTGATCGATGCCAGTGAGATGTAGCGCCAGATCAGCAGAACCACGATAAACACCAGCAGAGCAACAAGGATAGCCTTGGGCGAAAGGACCAGGAAGATGCCCAGAGCGGTAGCGACCCCTTTTCCCCCTTTGAAGCCGAGATAGACCGGGTAACAGTGGCCGATGAAGGAGGCCAGAGAGACCAGCGCCACTCCTTCTGGAGACAGGCCAAGCTTGATGGCGATCAGAATCGGAATGACCCCCTTAAGGCAGTCGCCGACCAGGGTCAGGATCCCCATCTTGCGTCCGGCGACGCGATAGACATTGGTCGCGCCGATGTTGCCGCTGCCCGCTTTGCGGATATCGCTGCCTCCGACAAGGCGGGTCAGCAGGACACCTGTAGGGATAGCGCCGATCAGGTAGGCGACACAGATCATCAGAATCAGGGTCATAATTGCTCCATGGCTAGCTATTAAAATTAATTGGATTGTTTGTTTGACATGGCTTTGCGGTACTCGCGGATGGCTCCGTGAATGGCGCTGGCAGCAAGGTTGGAACAGTGCATTTTTTCAGGTGGTAAGCCGTCAAGAGCCTCGGCAATCACATCATCAGTGATATTCAGAGCCTGCTCCAGGCTTTTGCCCTTGACCAGCTCAGTTGCGATCGAGGCTGTCGCGATCGCCGCACCACAGCCGATAACCTTGTACTTGATATCGACAATCTGGTCGTTGACGATCATCAGTGTCATCAGCAGGGAATCGCCACAGTTCGGGTCGCCGACCTGAACAAGAACGGTCGGATTGTCGATGATGCCGACATTGCGCGGATTACTGAAGTGGTCCATGACTTTTTCGGTGTACACGAAAAGACGCCCTTTGCGAAAGATCCATAGGTCACAGGTCGCCAGCAGTCTACCGTTTTGACCATATGCAGGGCAATAAATTAATCTTTATGGCGGGTGCGGTGAAACAGAAATGCGTATCAGGAATTGCCGGGGCGTCAGTGATGAGCGCCCCAGCGGGTGATCAGGTGAAATTTTTCGACATCGCTCAGACCATCTGTACCTGTGGCGCGACCGTCTCTGGTCCAGCTTTTCAGATGAGCTGCGCTTGCCACGACAAGCAGCGTCAGAGCGAATAACAGGATAAAAAATATAAAGCTCATAGTGGTCTCCGGATTAAAGAGTTGTTGTCCTGTTGAAATACTAGACAGAGAAGGTGTATAAGTAAAATCGTAAATAATTAACTACTGGATAGGTTTCGCTTATGCTTCCGGATCTGAATCGGCTCAAGCTGTTTTATTATGTCTATCGCGCACGGAGTGTGGTTGGTGCTGCCGCGGAGCTGAATATCTCCCAGCCGGCCGTCAGTCAGCAGCTGCAGAAGCTGGAAGCTGAACTGAAGACCTCGCTCTTCACCCGCTTGCACAAGAAGCTGGTGCCGACCTCGGCCGGAGAACGGCTGTTTTCTCTTGTCTCGCCGATGATCGACGGGCTGGAAGTTGGTCTGCCCTTTATCCGCCAGCCGAGCGATACCCCCGCCGGCTTGCTGCGCATTGGCGCGCCGCGCGAGTTTGGCAAGTATTATCTGCCCCGTTTCTGTGCCGACTTTCGTCGCCATTACCCGGATGTTTGCTTCGGTTTCAAGCTCAAGGAATCGTTGCCGTTGATGACCATGTTGCGTGAGGGAATACTCGACTTCGCGCTGGTCGATGTCTATTTTGAAGAGGGGTCGCTGGCCGGCTTCAAGGATATCTTCAGCTATGATCCGCTGCTTCGCGAAGAGATGCTGCTGGTCTGCTCCAGGGACTACTATGATCAGCGCATTGCCGGGAACCATTCCCTTGAGCATCTGGCGAGCCAGGATTTTGTCACCGACGAGGATGATCCTTCCATTCTTGACGTCTGGTTCCGTCATCACTTCGAGCGGGTACCGGACAAGCTGAACATCGTCATGCGTTTCGACAGTCACGAAGCGCTGCTGACCAGCCTGGTGCTGGGGCAGGGGCTCGGGGTGGCGACTGCCCACCTGATGTGGGATGAACTGCAGAGCGGTGAGCTGATACCGTTGACGACCCGACGCGAAACCCTGGTCAACATGATTTCTCTGGTACAGCTACAGGACAAGGTGCCAACCCTGACCGAGAAAACCTTTCGTGATTTTCTGCTCAAAGCGATACGTCACAAGGATGTTCAGGAACGTTTTCAGCGGGTTCAGCGAACCAGGGAGATCTCTTCGTAGGGGCATTATGCGAAATTGTACAAGGTTAAAAGCCAGGACTTAGTAAGCTGACTCAGCCTTAAGAGAAGGTTTCAAAATGGATTAGTGCTTGACTTGCTCAAGAACTGTTCGTCAAAATGCCAGAAATTTGATCTTCAATGACGATGACTTTCATCCAAAGGGACCTGCACATGAATGCACATATCTTTTCCGGACATGCCCAGTTACCTGAAGGAACTAACCTGGCCGTCATTCACCGTTATGCAACCGTGGTCATGAAAATTGATATGGACAACGGCAAGATTCTCGATTGCAACGTACCGATCTATTGTGACCTGCACAACGAATTCATTCTGGAGATCATCCGGGGGCGCAGTGTCGCCACGGATCTCAATGATATCATTGATGAAATCAACGAAAGAATCCACAGCCTGTCGAACAAGGCGCTGGTCTCTTCGCTGCAGGTTATCCATAACCGGTATCAGATGGTGGCCAAGTCTCTCGAAGCGAATAAATATGAAAATGGTTGACATCTGTTTGTGAAACGGTAATATGGCTAACAAGATTCGAACAATCCAATCGGTTGTTTATTTGAGTCGCCTGTATACCGTATCGAAATGACCTTTCGATACCTAGTAGACAAGCTCAGCTCGATAAGCATGGCGAGTTATCTCGTTATGTTTTTCTGCTGGGCTTTTTTTGTTTGTATGTTCTGATCAAAGTTAGAGGTTTTGGTAGTTTAAAATCGATGTTTATTTGAGTCGCCTGTATGCCGTATCGGAACGACCTTCCGATACTTAGTAAACAAGCCCAGCTCGGTTAAACACAACGGTTCGTGTGTCGTTGTGTGATTGAGCTGGGCTTTTTTTATTTTCCGCTGTTCTGCAGCACTCAAAAGATCAAGGAGAGGTAGGTATGTCTTTTATTTCTGATCCCTATACCGATTTGCAGCTGATCGAACTCAGTCATCCCTGGGGGCATGGTGTTCCTTCATACCCGGGGCAGACCGACGTCGTCATGTTTCGCAGCGTCAAGCATTCTCAGCACGGAGTACTCGCCTGGAAAATTAACACGGTGATGCACACCGGCACCCACATGAACGCACCGATCCACCTGATCCAGAAGGGCGCCGACCTGTCCGAGCTGAGCGAAGATCGCTTTTTCGGTAACGGCGTCGTTCTGAGCATTCCGAAGGCCAGCTACGAAGTCATCAGCGCTGACGATCTGAAAAACGCCAAGCCGGGCATCCGCAAGGGCGACTTCGTTGTTATCGTCACCGGCTGGCACCACAAATACTCCGATTCCATCGAGTATTTCGGTGAATGTCCGGGACTGTCGAAGGAGGCGGCCGAGTACCTTGTCGAACAGCAGTGCAAGGTTGTTGCTGTCGACACCCAGCAGATCGACCATCCGCTGGCCACCTCGCTCGGACCGCATCGTGGCGGACCGAATATGAAGCGTCTTGCCAAGGATTACAGCGATGCGACCGGGCTCGATCCAAAGATTGAGCACGGGCAGTGGAACGTTGCCCATAAAACCTTGCTGGCGGCCGGAATTCCGACCATCGAGCAGGTCGGCGGCGATGTCGATCTGTTGCTCGGCAAACGTGCCACCTTCATTGCGACCCCCTGGAAATTCAGAAAAGGGGACGCCTGTCAGGTGCGTCTGGTCGCCATGGTCGACCCGAGTGGTCAATGCCGTATTCCTTCCGGTTGTTAACCCATTTTTCTACAGGAGCCAGCAATGAGCCTTGAAATATACAACTTGAGCCATACCTTCGAACAGTTCATGCCCGAGTGGCCGTCATCCCCCGGGGTGAATGTCACGGTCAATAAGTTCCACGCCAAAGACGGACTCTACCAGGTCAACTGGGAGGGGATCATGCACCGCTGCACCCACATGGATGCGCCCCTGCACGTCACCGAAAATACCCCTGATATCGCTGATTATCCGTTGTGGCGCCTGTGCGGTACCGGTGTCGCGGTGTCGATCCCGAAAGGCAAATGGGGAACGATAACTCCGGAAGATCTGGAAAAAGCGAGCCCGGCGATCCAGGAGGGCGATATCGTCATGATCAACACCGGTTTTCATCATAAATGGGCCGATACCGACGAATATTTCGCTTACGGTTGCGGGATGAGCGGTGCCGGTGCTGACTGGCTGGTCGAGAAGAAGGTCAAGCTGGTCGGTTACGGCTGCCAGGCCAATGACCATCCGCTGGCCACCAAGCTGGTCGATCACGGCCTCGGCCCGACCCATCCGCACCTGATCGAAGAATACAAGCAGGAATACGGTCACGACCCGAAGGTTGATTTTCCACTCTGGGAAGACGCTCACAAGAATCTGATGGTCAAGGGCGGGATTCCGGGCATCGAGAATATCGGTGGTGATCTCGACAAGGTCACCGGCAAGCGCTGCTTCTTTGTTGCCATGCCCTGGCGTTTCGTCGGTGGCGAAGGCTGCATCGTCCGGGTTCTGGCGATTGTCGATCCGGAGCAGAAGTTCCGCTTCGAAACCGGAGCGTAACAGCAGCGGTTGCAGATTTGGCTCCCGGTTGATGTCGGAGAGGGGGAACCGGGAGCCTAAAAGCTCGAAAACGGGATCAGAACAACCGGAGTATTTAGCTAAGTTAAAGATGAAAAGCGGTGGGGTCGAAGATGATGAGATATGACGACATAATAACAACCACAGCCTGGTCGCCGGGGCCTGGCTGTCACGGTGGTTGCGGCGTCAAGCTCTATGTCAGGGACGGACGGATCGTCAATGTCGAAGGGGATGAGAACCATCCTTTCAGCCAGGGGCGCACCTGCCCGCGGTTGCTCGCCATGACCCAGTATATCTATCATCCCGAACGACTGACTCAACCGCTGAAGCGGGTTGGTGCCCGGGGCGAGGGGAAGTTCGAACCGATCTCCTGGGACGAAGCCCTCGACACTATCGAAGCCAAATTCAATTCGATTAAAGAAGAATATGGCCCGGAATCGGTGCTGTTCTGCCAGGGGACCGGGCGCGATATCGGCGGACCGATCTCGTTTCTGGCCTATTCCTACGGCAGCCCCAACTGGATTCAGCTCGGCCTGGCCGGGCACTCCTGTTATACGCCGCGTTTGGGCGCGATGATGGCAACCCAGGGGGACTACGCGGTACTCGATGCGGCACAGTTCTCGGAGCAGCGTTTTGACGATCCGGACTACCGGGTACCGGAGAGGATCGTCATCTGGGGACAGAACGCAGTGACCGGCTGTCCCGACGGTTTCTTCGGCCACTGGATCGTCGACTGTATGAAGCGTGGTTCGAAGCTGATTGTCATCGACCCGCGCTGGACCTGGCTGGCGAGCAAGGCGGAGAAGTTCCTGCAGATCCGTCCCGGCACCGATGGCGCCCTGGCTCTGGCGATGATCAACGTCATTATCAGTGAAGAACTCTATGACAAGGAGTTTGTCGCCGAGTGGACCACCGGCCTCGAGGAACTGAAGGCAAGGGCGGCAGAGTACACCCCGGAACGGGTCGCTGCAATCACCTGGATACCGGCCGAGGATATTCGTGCCGCTGCGCGCCTCTATGCCGCAGCCAAACCGGCGGCCATCCACTGGGGCGTACCGATCGACAAGTGCCCGGAAGGGACCAGCGTCGCCCAGGCGATCAATCATCTCTGGTGCCTGACCGGCAACCTGGATGTGCCTGGCGGAAATGTTATCGCCAAACCGACCTACGGGGTCACCACCTACCCCTTCTCGACCCAGGAGATGAACGAGCTCTATGGCGAGGAATTCGTCAAGCGGCTCAACGAAAAGCGGATCGGCGCTAACGAGTATCCGATGGTCCGGAACTTCCGCGGCTGGGCCCAGCCTGATCTGGCCGTTGAGCAGATGATGACTGGTAATCCCTATCCGATCAAGGCCTGCTGGATTCAGACCAGTAACGTTCTGGGTGGTCAGGCCGCCGATACGCGACTTCACTACGAAGCCCTGAAGAAGATGGATTTTGTCGTCGTCGCCGACCTGTTCCATAACCCGACAACCATCGCTGCGGCCGATATCGTCCTGCCGGTCGCGACCATGGCGGAAAAAGAGAGCTTCCGCTCCTGGTGGTCGCCGCTGCAGGTGATTGTCCCGGCCGTTCAGGTCGGTGAATGCCGTTCTGACTGGGAGATCAACCTGGAGTTGGCCAAACGCTTCAACCCACAACTCAAAGAGCGCTACCCGAAAGTCCGCGATCTGATCGATGAGCGTCTGCAACCATCCGGGCGTAACTTTGACCAGATGAAAGAAGAGGGGGGCTGGGTCATGCCGCCGAAGGAATCACCTTCCCGTCCTTACCGCCGCTATGCAAAAGGGCAGTTGCGTCCAGATGGACAGCCCGGTTTCAGGACGCCGTCCGGCAAGATCGAATTCTGCAGTTCGACCTACGCTGAATGGGGGTTGAACTCACTCCCTTATTTCTCGGAACCGCCCGAGAGCGAGCAGCGCACCCCGGAGCTCAACGAGAAATATCCGCTGATCATGGTCTCGGGGCGGCGTTCGCCGGTCTACTTCCACTCAGAGCACCGGATGATCCCTTGGCTGCGCGAATGTGACCCCGATCCGCTGGTCGAGATCCATCCGCAGGTGGCGACGCCCCTTGGTATCGCCGATGGCGACTGGGTCAGCATTGAAAACGAGCGCGGCCGGATCCGCCGCCGGGCCAAAGTGACACCGATCGTTCACCCCAAGGTGATCAGCGTCCCCCATGGCTGGTGGTTGCCGGAGAGTGAAGCTGCAGAGCCGAACCTCTACGGCAACTGGCAGATCAACTGCAACCAGTTGATCCCGATGGGCACCCAGAGCCAGTCCGGTTTCGGTGGCGGGGCCTACAAAACCACCCTGGTCCGGGTTGAGAAAGCGGAGGTGGGCTGATGAGCACAGAACCAAGAGGATTACTGATCGACTACGACTTCTGCACCGGCTGCCACAGCTGTGAGGTCGCCTGCAAGCAGGCCCACAACTATCCGGCAGGAGTCTGGGGGATCAGGGTTCATGAATTTGTCCAGGAGAAGCCGAACGGAGCGGTCGAGATCAGTTATCTGCCACAGCCGAGCGATCTCTGCACGCTCTGTGAACAGCGGACGCAGCAGGGAGACGTCCCGTCCTGCGTCAAACACTGCCAGGCCGATTGTCTCCGTGTGGGGACGATCACTGAGCTGCTTGAGGTACTGGCAGCAAAGCCGAAGCAGGTGCTGTTCCGGCTGAAGTAGCAGGTTTTGAATGCCGGTGCCAGCTGAGTACCGGGTCTTGAACAATGGGGAGGCAAATCACTGTAAGCAGATAGAGCGTCAGAGTTGTGTATAGAGGCCGGGCTTGTCCTGTCTCTGGGACAGCAGGCTGTACAGACTCGCGAAATTCACTACCGAAGAGAAGGAGGTTGTTCGATATGTCGACGCAAGAGCAGGTGTTTACCAGCATGACCAACGGTGGCCCGATTTCGGTCTATGTCAAAGATGGCAAGATCGTCCGCGTGCGCCCCTTGCAGATTGAAGAAAACGACTACAAACCCTGGGTGATTGAGGCTGATGGGAAGACCTATTCTCCGCCCAAGGCGGTGCGTGTCGCACCACCGGTTCAGGCCGAAAGGAACCGGACCGATTCCTATAACCGCATCCTTTATCCGCTCAAACGGGTCGATTTCGATCCAAACGGTGAGCGCAACCCCGAAAACCGCGGCAAATCCGGCTACGAGCGGATCAGCTGGGATGAAGCGATCACCATCGTCTCCAACGAGATGCAGCGCCTGATCGTCAACTACGGCGGCGCTTCGATCTCCGGGATGACTTCGTCCCACCACAACTGGGGGATCGTCGGCTACAAGATGGGGCCTTTCTCCCGCTTCATGAATATGCTCCATTACACCCCGGTCTTCGATAACCCCGACAGCTGGGAAGGCTGGCACTGGGGGGCGACCCACACCTACGGCTACTACTGGCGCCTGGGGATGCCGGAACAGTTCGACCTTTTGGAAGACGCCCTGAAAAATACCGAGATGATCGTTCTCTGGTCCAACGACCCCGATTCGACCCGTGGTACCTACAGCGGCCAGGAATCGGCCATCTGGCGGGTCTGGGTCAAGGAGAAAGGGATCAAAACGGTTTTCATCGATCCTTTCTACAACTACACCAACGCCGCGATGGACGGCACCTGGCTGCCACCGCGTCCAGGTTCCGATACTGCGCTGGCCATGGCGATCGCTTACACCTGGATTGTCGAGGAGACCTATGACAAGGAATATGTCGAGGCCAGAACCGTCGGCTTCGATGAGTTCAGGGACTATATCCTTGGCAAAGGGGAGGATGGCCTGGCCAAGACTCCAGCCTGGGCAGCGGAAAAATCGGGTATCGCCGAGCGCAAAATCGTCTCTCTGGCCCGCGAATGGGCGAGCAAGCGGACCAGCCTCAGCTGCGGCAGCCGCGGCGGCGAAGGCGGGGCCTGCCGCACCGCTGACGGTATGGACTGGGCGCGCATGATGGTTCTGCTCCAGGCAATGCAGGGCTTAGGCAAGCCGGGGATCTCGATCTGGGGGATGACCATGGGTGCTCCTTCTGATTCTGACAAGTGGTTCCCGGCCTATGCCGAACCCCAGGGGATGATGGGCAAGGCCAATATCGCTCAGCGCAAGCTGTCGAATGAGAACAAGACCAAGCAGCGCCTGTTCCGCCTGACCCTGCCTGAAGCGATCATGCGCGGCGAGGAAGAGTTCTACGGCGAAGGTTTTTGTGGCCAGAGCCTGGAGCAGCAGTTCACCAAGCAGACCTACCCGATCGAAGCGCCGGTGCGCATGTTCTACCGTTATGGTGGCTCCTTCTTCGGCACCATGGTCGATACCAGCAAGTGGGTCAAGATGTACCAGTGCCCCAACCTTGAGATGGTCGTCGCTCAGGATTGCTGGTGGAGCGGCGAGACCAAGTTCGCCGATATCATCCTGCCGGCCTGTACCGGCCTGGAGCGCAACGACATCGGCGAGTGGGCGGCCTGCGGCGGTTACACGACCAACGCCCACATCGGCAACAACTATCGGGTCATCGCCCGCCAGCAGAAATGCGTCGAACCGGCCGGTGAGTCGAAGTCCGATTACGAAATCTTCACCCTGCTGGCCGATCGCCTGGGTAAAAAGGAACTGTTCACCGAAGGTAACACTGAGGATGACTGGGCGAAACTCTTCTTCGAATCGTCCGACATCGCCAAGGATGTCAGCTGGGAGGAATTCAACAAGAAGGGCTACCATGTCGTACCTGTGCCCGATAACTACAAGCCAACTCCGAGCATGCGCTGGTTCGTCGAAGGGCGTCCCTGTGACACCCCGGATACCGGAAACCCGAAGCGTGGCACCGAAAAAGCCCATGAGCTGGGCACCTACTCCGGCAAGATCGAATTTTCCTCGGTCAGCCTGCGTGAGAATACCCCGGATGACCCGGAGCGCCCGGTCATTCCGCACTACCGCGAATCCTGGGAAGGCTACGGCAGCGAACCGCACAAGCGCTTCCCGCTGCAGCTGATCAGCCCGCATCCGCGCTTTTCGTTCCACACCCATTACGACAACCACTGCACCTGGATCAACGAGATCCCGCTGCACCGGGTCGAAAAGAACGGTTACCGCTGGTGGCCGGTGCGGATCAATCCGGAGGATGCCCGCGAGCGTAACCTGCAGACCGGCGATATCGTCGAACTCTACAACGACAGGGGCTCGGTCCTCTGTATCACCCAGGTGACCGAACGGGTTCCGGCCGGAACCATTCACAGCTACGCCTCGAGCGCCAAGTATGATCCGGTTGTGCCGGGCAAAGCGGACTCTCCGGACAAGGCCGGCTGCGTCAACATCCTCACTCCGTCGAAGATGATGGGGCGGATGGTTCCGGGGATGACACCGAATTCATGTGTTTGTGAAATCAGAAAGTGGGAGGCGTAAGTCATGGCCAGATATGCATTAGCTTTTGATATCGAGAAATGTACCGGATGTTATTCCTGTGTCCTTGCCTGCAAGGACGAGTACGCCGGCAATGATCACCTGCCACTCTCTGCGGCCCAGCCCTACTCGGAACATAACTGGCTGACCATCAAGGAAGTCGAGCAGGGGCAGGGGACCAAGATCAAGGTCGATTACGTGCCGATGACCTGCCAGCACTGCGAAAATCCACTCTGTGCCACCGTCGCACCGGAAGGCGCCGTCTATACCCGCGCCGACGGCATCGTCATCATCGATCCGGACAAGTCCAAAGGCTGCAAGGAGATCGTCGAGGCCTGTCCTTACCGGGTTGTCAGCTGGAACGAAGAGGCCCAGCTCGCCCAGAAATGCACCATGTGCGCCCATATGCTCGATAACGGCGAGACCACAACCCGCTGCGCCGAGTGCTGCCCGACCGGGGCGCTGATCTTCGGTGACCTGGATGATCCGAACAGCGAGATCTCCAAATTCATGACCGAGAAGGGGGATCGTGTCGAAGCTTACAAACCGGAGCTGGGTGCCCGGCCGGTGGTCAGGTACCTGGGGCTGCCGAAGGTCTTCATCGCCGGTGAGGTGGTCTGCGCCGATACCCCGGCGGAATGTCCGGGCGGGGTCAAGGTCAGGATTGCTGCGCTTGACGGCAGCATGAGTGCTGAGACCACCACCGATTTCCTCGGTGATTTCGAGTTCAAGAATCTCGAATGCAACCAGCAGTACCGGGTGACAGCAGAGCTACAGGGTTATGCTCCGGTCGAGCTGGTGGTCCGCGCCAATGCCAGCAAGAACATCGGCGAGCTGGTGTTGACAAAGTAGGGGAGAGCTTAGGAACCTCAAAACGTCATTAATGGCACCCCCCTTAATCCCCCCTATTTCATAGGGGGGTAGCGAGCGCAGCGAGCAGGGGGGTAGCGGTTGTTCCCGGCTGAAAACGAAAAGGAACCAATGCAAATGCGTGATGTTGTCATCGTAGATGCCTGCCGAACCGCGGTGGGTAAATTCGGAGGATCGCTCAAGCCTCTTCAGGCCGAAGACCTGGCACTTGCCGTTATGCAGGGGGCACTTGAGCGCAGCGGTATCGATCCAAAGCAGATCGATGAAGTGATTATGGGGCAGTGTCGTCAGTCTTCTGATTCTTCCAATATTGCCCGCGTCGCTGCCCTGCGGGCCGGGATTCCGGAAGAAACGCCGGCCAATACCGTGATGTGCGCCTGCGCTTCCGGGATGCTGGCCGCCAGCAATGCCGCCAACTCGATCATGGTCGGTCAGAACGAGGTTGCCCTGGCCGGCGGGACCGAGCACATGACCAACGGCATTTTCTATGTCACCAACGCTCGCTGGGGGGTTGGAACCGGCACGACCGAACTGAAGGACAGCCTGACCGAGGCCCAGTTCACCTCACAACCCCAGGATATCTACGGTCGTTTCAACATGGGGATAACAGCCGAGAATGTCGCGGAAAAGATGAGTATTTCGCGTCAGGATCAGGATGTCTTTGCGGCCATGTCACAGCAGCGGGCGGCCGATGCGATCGCCGGGGGGCGGTTTGTCGATGAGATCATCCCTTTGAGTGTGCCGCAGGGGCGCAAAAATGAGCCGCTTATTTTTGATACGGATGAATTTCCGCGTCTCTCCTCTGTGGAAGAACTGGCCAGGCTGAAACCGGCGTTCAAACAGGATGGCTGTGTCACCGCCGGCAACGCCTCCGGACGCAACGATGGTGCGTCGATTCTACTGATGATGAGTGCCGACAAGGCGGAAGAACTCGGCATGCAGCCGCTGGCCAGGCTGCGCGGTATCGCCTCGGCCGGTGTCGATCCCCGCTACATGGGGATGGGGCCGGTCCCGGCGACTGAGAAGGTGCTGAAGATGACCGGACTCAGCCTTGCCGATATTCAGCTGATCGAGCTCAACGAAGCCTTTGCCGCCCAGTCGCTCGGTTGCATCCGTGAGCTCGGTCTGGAAGACAAAATGGACATCATCAACGTCAATGGCGGTGCTATCGCCTTGGGGCATCCGATCGGCTCGTCCGGCAGTCGCATCATGGTCAGCCTGATCCATGAAATGCGCAAGCGGCAGGTGAACATCGGTCTGGCAACCCTGTGTATCGCCGGCGGCATGGGGATGGCCAGTGTTATCGAACTCATTTAGAACCCGTTTCTGCTCCGCAACCCGGAGAGAAACCAAGGAGTCAATATGATCAAAGTTAGTGAATGTGAAGGGAATCCCTACGACGCCGCCCGTCATTTCGGTGTCTTTGGCGTGCAGAAGCTGACCGAAAACGAATCGCAGCGCACCAGCATCAACTATTCGGTGTTTCTGCCGAATGGCGGAGCGGAACTCAGCGCGTCTCCCAAGGAGCGGATCTACTACATCGTCAGTGGCCGGATGAAGGTTTCGAATCACAGTGAAGAGCACCTGCTTGAGGCCGGGGATATGATCTATATCGCTCCGGGGGAGGAGCGTCAGGTTGCAATCCTTGACAACAAACCCTGTGAATCTCTGGTCATGATCGTAACGGTTTAGGGGGCTTAAGCTGACTATGGATATCAACGCTATACAAACAGTCGCCGTCTTAGGTGCCGGCACCATGGGGTTGGGAATCGCCCAGAGTTTTGCCCAGGCCGGTTATCAGGTCAACCTTTTCGATATCAGTGACCAGGCGTTAGAGAGAGCTCCGGAACTGATGCGCGCTAACCTGCAGATCCTGGCAAAACACGGTCTGATTGCTGAGGAGGAGATCGCTGCGATCATCGCCCGGATCAGCTGTTTCAATGATCTTGAAGCTGCCGTTGCCTCGGTACAGCTGGTTGAAGAGTGCGTTTTTGAAAAGCCTCAGGTCAAGAGCGAGGTCTTTGCCAAACTCGACAGTTTCTGCCCGGACGATGTGATTATTGCCAGCAATACCTCGTACCTGAATATCTACGAGCTGGTGCCTGCGGCCCGGAAGCCAAATACGGTCATTGCCCACTGGTTCGCCCCGGCCCATATCGTGCCGCTGGTCGAACTGGTCAAAGGGGAGCAGACCGCCCCGGCCACGGTCGATACCGTCAAGGCGGTCCTGGAGAAGATCGGCAAGACCCCGGTGGTGATGGAGCGTTTCGTGCCGGGCTTTGCTATCAACCGCATTCAACGTATCCTTGGCCGCGAGATCTTCTTCCTGCTCGACAACGGCTACATGACCGCCGAAGAGCTCGATAAGGCGGTCAAGGCGAGCATCGCTCCAAGAATGATGGTTCTGGGGCTGGTGCAGCGCTACGACTTCACCGGTATCGATCTGAGCGTCAATAATCTGAAGAACCCCGATTATCTCGAGCCGCCGATCGACAACAGCCCGAAGAGCCTGTGCAGTCTCTACGAGCAGGGCGATCTCGGGGTCAAGACCGGCAAGGGCTTTTATGACTATGGCGACGACATGGCCGCGACCCTGGCCCAGCGTGACGATGACCTGATCAGGGCCTTCATCAGTCAGGGCCAGATGCAGCCGATCGGCACAGCCAGATCTTAAGTGAATATAAAATAGAGAGGAAGTAGAGAACTATGTACAAGAAACTGCCCAAAGACAAAGTCATCATCACCGTGGCCCAGACCGGGGCCCTGGTCAACAAGCAGATGAACCCCAACGTTCCGGAACAACCGGACGAGATCATCAAGTCTTCGATCGAATGCTACAAGGCCGGCGCCGCCGTTGTTCACCTGCATGCCCGCGACAGACAGGGGGTCAATACCTCCGATCCGGCAGTGTTTCAGCAGATCAAGGAAGGCATCCAGGCCGAGACCCCGCTGGTCATCCAGTACAGCACCGGCGGCGGGCCGAACCTGACCCAGGAGCAGCGCATCGAATGTCTGCAGGCCAAGCCGGAACTGGCTTCGCTGAACATGGGCACGATGATGCGCACCTCCGGCCAGTACAAGGGAGTGCCCTGGTGCAACATGCCGGATGAGATCGAATATTTCCTGCAGTGCATGCAGGAGCAGAACATCAAGCCGGAGATGGAGATCTACAATCTGGCGATGTTCCAGGATGTTGAGCGCTTGATCGAGAAAGGGCTGGTCAAGCCGCCGTTCTATATCAACATGGTGCTCGGTATGCGCTATCAGGGCGCCTGCCCGGCGACGCCGAAGATTTTTAACACCCTGCTCGATTACCTGCCGGAAGGCGCCTATTTCAACTGCTCGGCCGTCGGTGCCGATCAGCTGCCGATGACCACCCTGGCGATGCTGCACGGCGGCTGTGTCCGGGTCGGTCTGGAAGACAACATCTACTATAGCAAGGGACGCCTGGCGACGAACGTCGAGCTGGTCGAGCGGACGGTCAGAATTGCCCGTGAGCTTGGCAAGGAACCGGCAACGCCAGATGAAGCGCGCGAAATCCTGGGTATCGGTTAGTTTCTAGTTTCGGGAGGAATGAGCAATGATCAAGAAGAATATTTTCAGTCTGGAAGGTAAAACCGCAGTTGTCATCGGCGGCGCTGGCGGCATCGGCAAAGAGCTCGCTATGGGTATGAGTGAGTCCGGCGCGAAACTGGTTCTGGCCAGCCGCAGCATGGGTGCTCTGGAGGAGACGGCTGAGGAAATCAAGGCGGCAACCGGAAATCCGGTCGATATCTGCCCTGTTGATGTTGTCAACGAGGAAAGTATGCAGCAGCTCGTCGATTTCGCCCGGAAAACGCTGGGCAAAGTCGACATTCTGGTCAATGCCAGCGGGCTCAATATCAAGCGTGATGCGCTGGAATTCCCGATGGAAGATTTCGAGAAGATCTTCGATGTCAACGTCAAGGGGACGATGATCGCCTGCAAGTTCTTCGGGCGTTTGATGAAGGAAGCCGGTGGTGGCAACATCGTCAACCTGTCGTCTGTGCGCGGCATCCGTGGTTACGGCGGTGGCAACAGCGCATATTGTGCCACCAAGGGGGCGGTCGAACTGCTCACCAAGGCCCTGGCCATCGAATTTGCTCCATACCAGGTTCGGGTCAACGCTCTGGGACCATCCCTGGTCATTACCCCGGGCACGGTCCATATCAAGAACAATCCGGAACTGGCGGAAAAATATCGCTCGATTGTTCCGCTCGGCCGGATCGGTGAGGCCGAGGACATGGTCGGAGCCGTAGTGTTCCTTGCGTCTGACGCCGCGTCATTTGTGACCGGGCAGACTATTTTTGTTGATGGCGGCCTGACGGCGGCCTGATGTGTGTGAAGCTGACTCAATCCTGACTTTCCGCATGAGTCCACATTGTAGCTGAACTTGACAACCGGAAAGGAGAAAGAGAGAAGGAAGGTACGTAAGGTTGGATTTCGGCATGTATCTCGTTATTTAACATTTTGACAAGCTGGGAGGATACGTATGAGAACAAGGTCGTTTTTTAACGCAGCACTCGTGATTGTCGCTATTTTTGCCGTATGCCTGATTGTCCCGTCCGTCGGTTTCGCTAAATCCATAACATTGTCGTACGCCTGCCACCATGGCCCGACAGATGTTCACAGCAAGCTGATGGAAGCCTGGATCAAGGAGGTTGAAACACGGACCGAAGGTCGGGTGAAGGTTGACTTCTATCCTGGCCAGACTCTGGTCAAAGCGCCACAGACCTATGATGGAATCGTCAATGGTATGACCGATATGGGCTGGTCGATCCTGCAGTATACCCGTGGTCGCTTCCCGTTGATGGATTTCATCAATCTGCCTCTCGGCTGGCCGAGCGGCAAGGTGAACACTGCCATCATCAACGAAGTTCTGGAAAAGTTCCAGCCGACTGAACTGAATGATACCCATGTCCTCTACCTGACCGCCCACGGTCCTGGTTACGTTCACACCACAGGTAAGCGGGTCACCGTTATGGATGACTGGAAAGGGATGAAGATCCGTTCCAACGGTCCAACCGCGGAAATGATCAAGCTGCTCGGCGGGACCCCGGTTTCCCTGCCAATGCCGGAACTCTACCAAGCCCTGCAGAAAGGGGTTGTCGATGGCGGTCTGTGGGACTTCTCCGCCAGTGCCGACTGGAAACTGGCCGAGGTTTCCCAGTACGACATCATCAGCGACAAGACCGCCTATTCGATCGGTTTCTTTGTCACCATGAACAAGGACAAGTGGAACAGCATCGAACCCCGCGATCAGCAGGCGATCACTGAACTGAGCCTGCCATGGCTGAAGAAACATGGTATCGCCTGGGATGAGGCGGATGATCGCGGCATCGCCTACGGCAATAACGTCAAGGTTAAGCATGAAATGGTCCAGATCTCACCGGAAGAATCGGCCAAGTGGCGTAAGGCCTCTCAGCCGGTTATCGATGATTATATCCAGACCTGTGAGAAAAAAGGCCTGCCAGGCAAGGAAGTCATTGAATACGTAGAAAAGCGTATCGCTGAAGCCAAGGCCGGAACCTTTGAAAGTAAATATCTGTAATTGATTGAGTATGGAGGGGCAGCCCGGCTGCCACCGACTGCCCCTCCGATTTTTCTGCAAGACACATAGCTGGTTGCCATCCGGAATCTTCGGAGGGCAATGCGTAAGTTTCAGATTGGAAACGAGCGATTTTTCATTGTGGCTAGGAACTCAAGAGGTTGCGCGGAGGCGTATTACTATACGCCGCACAAGCAAGCTCGTAGATTGACACCGCCACAGTGGAAAAGGGCCGTTTCCGAATGAAAACTAGCTGAGATTTAATATGCTTGATCCGGATCTGCCGCCGGATGATTAAGGGACGGATTATGAGGTATGTTCTGTATATAACGAAACTTCTGAAGCTCATCAGCGGCATCAGCCTGATGGGGATGATGATATTGACCTGCGCGGATGTTGTCGGAGGTTTCTTCGGTTATCCGGTTCTGGGTGCTGAGGAACTGGTTTCGCTCTGGGCCTCCATGTTGCTTGCTTTTGCCCTGCCGACAGCGCATCTGGCCGGCGTCAACGTCGGTGTCGATCTGCTCTACAATATATTCCCGCAACGTCTGCAAAAACTGGCTGATGTCTTCAATTCGGTCGTCAGCTGCCTGCTCTTCCTGCTGATTGCCTGGCGCTGCTGGTTGTACGCGCTGGCTCTGCAGCAGAGTGGCGAGGTCAGCATGATTCTGCTCCTGCCGGCCTATCTGCTGGTCTACGCCATGTCCTTTGCCCTGATCGTTCTGGCAGTGGCTATGTTTTTCGAACTTATTGCAATTTTCATCGGAGGGAGCCAGTCATGTCAGAACCAATGATTATTGGCCTGCTGGGTATCGTCCTGCTGCTGGTGCTGATGTTCCTGCGTCTGCCGGTTTCCTATTCAATGACCCTTGTCGGATTTCTCGGCTTCAGTTACTTAAGAAGCTTCTCCGCCGGGTTGAACCTTTTATCGCGTGATATGTACGAGGTGTTCTCCTCCTACAGTCTGACCCTGATCCCGCTGTTCGTCTTCATGGGCTATATCGCCTACTATGCGGGAACCAGCAGTCGCCTCTTTGATGTCGCCTACAAGTTTCTCGGTCGTATCCGCGGCGGCCTGGCCATGGCGACGGTCGGAGCCTGCGCCGCCTTCGGGGCGATCTGTGGTTCGGCAACGGCGACGGCGGCGACCATGGGGACCATCGCCATTCCGGAGATGAAGCGCTACAAATACGGTGACAAACTTGCCACCGGCTGTGTCGCCTCCGGGGGCAGCCTAGGCAGTCTGATCCCGCCGAGTGTCGTGCTGATCGTCTACGGGATCGCAACCCAGCAGTCGATCGGCCAACTCTTCATTGCCGGGATTATCCCGGGGCTGCTGATTACGGCACTGATGCTGATCGCCATCGCTATCTATTGCAAGTTGTATCCAAGCGAAGGTCCGCCGGGGGAGAAATTCACCGTTAAAGAGATGTTCAGATCGGTGCTCGAACTCTGGGAAACCATTCTCGTCTTTGTCTGTGTTATGGGGGGGATGTTCATCGGCCTGTTCACACCGACCAAAGCTGGCGCGGTTGGTTCCGCCTGCATCCTGATCATTGTCGTGCTGCAGCGCAAGCTGTCCTGGAAAGGGCTGTGGGGTGCGATTACCGATACCCTCAACGTGTCCTGCATGGTGCTGATGCTGATTGCCGGCGCAACAATCTTCGGCCACTTCCTGGCGGTCAGCCGGATTCCGATGGAGCTTTCCGGGATCGTGGCCGGGATGGATCTGCCGAACTGGGGGGTCATGGCAATGATCTGCCTGATCTACCTGGTTGCCGGCTGTTTTATCGATGCCCTGGCGTTGATCATGCTGACCATCCCGATCTTTTACCCGATCGTCATGGATATGGGCTACGACCCGATCTGGTTCGGAATCGTTATCGTTGTCATCCAGCAGATGGGCATCATCACCCCGCCGGTCGGTGTCAACGTCTACGTCGTCGGCGGGATTGCCAAGGTTCCGTTACCCGTGGTTTTCAAGGGCGTCCTGCCCTTTCTCTATGCGCTTATTGTCGGCTGTGCTCTGCTCATCGCCTTTCCGGATATCGTCCTCTGGTTACCGAGCCTGACGCGCTGACCCGTTAACCTTCCATGCTTCTATGGCCCGGGGAGAGCGATCTTTCCGGGCGTTTTTTTGTTGGCAGGATCAGTACGGGTTACTTTCCAAGCTCAGTGCGGAGAGGGCTTGGCTAAAGGCCAGGGTGGTCTCCGTATTGAAACAGACGATGAAGACCTGCTGCGGAGATTCATTCTCTTCAAGAAACCGGGCGATGGTGGTGACTGCGATCCGGGTCGCCTGATCGAGGGGATAGCGGTAGACGCCGCAGCTGATCGCCGGAAAGGCGATGGTTTTCAAGGACAGGGCTGCGGCCAGCTCCAGGCTGGTGCGATAGGCGGAAGCGAGCAGTTCGGCTTCGTCATGGTCGCCCCCCTGCCAGACCGGGCCGACGGCATGGATCACATATTTGGCCGGCAACCGGTAGCCGGCGGTGATCTTGGCTGAGCCGGTCGGGCAGCCGTCCAGCGTCTGGCACTCCTCAAGCAATTCAGGACCTGCCGCACTTTGGATCGCTCCGTCGACCCCTCCGCCGCCTGCCAGTCTGCTGTTGGCTGCATTGACGATGGCATCGACCGCGAGCCTGGTGATATCTCCTTCGACAATTTCAATTCGATCCATAGTTGCTCTCCTTGATATGTCAAAACAATAAATGCTGATATTTCAGCAGTCTATCACAATATTTATGAAATAAGAAAAGCTTGAGCCGATTGTTCAACCAATGAACAGGTCGTAGGCGCATTTGATCATCAGCAGCCCCAGGACAAAGCGGAAGACCGGGACCACGATCCGGTCGGCATTTTTGAGGACCAGGCCGCTGCCGAGCCAGTTGCCGCAGACCGATCCGGCGATGGCAACACCGGCCACCTGCCAGAGAATCTGGCCGTTGAGGAGAAAAAAGATGAAGGCCGCAAGGTTGGAGGCGTAGTTGACGATCCGGGCATTGGCACTGGCCTGACGCGGGGTCATCCTCAGGAAGACCATAAAGCAAAGCAGCAGGAAGGTTCCGGTGCCGGGGCCGAAGATGCCGTCGTAGCCACCGATGATCAGTCCGGCCAGGGTTGAACGCAGGCCGATCTGGGTCGCTGTCAGGGTCTCCAGTCGGTCGGCGGCGACCATGTGGCGGTTCTGCAGGAAGAACAGCAGCGGGATGACGACGAGCAGGATGATGAACAGCGATTCACGCGACAGGAAGCGTGACAGCGAGGCGCCGATCGCCGAGCCGATCAGGGCGGCGACGATGGCATAGCCGACGGTTTTCCACAGGATCGTGCGGTTGCGGACATAGCGGAACACTGCAATCGTTGTGCCTGTTGAACTGACACATTTATTGGTACCGAGCAGCAGATCGGCCGGCAGTCCCAGTGCCAGGTAGGTGGGAACCGAGATCAGCCCGCCACCGCCGGCAATCGAATCGATGAAGCCGGCGAAGCCGATCAGCACAAACAGCAGCAGGTAGTGCCAGATTGCGAATTCCATGCGGGGAGTCCCTTTGGCTAAAATGGATATATCGCAATCTGAAGAATTTCTACAGAGCCGTCAAGAAGAACACTCCTTGAGAATGCTTTAAGGTGAAGGACGTTTTTTCGATCAGTTCAGCACAATGCGATTGCGCCCGGCATTTTTGGCCTGGTAGAGCAGTTCATCGGCAAGAGAAATTGTCTTGTCGAGAGTTGATTCCAGGCGGTTATTGACACCTATCGACACGGTGACGCGGATCTCATTATCGTCACAGCCGATCGGATGCTCGGCGATCCGGGTTCTCAGTTCGTTGAAGATGCGTTCCCGGTGGCCGGGATCGAGATTGCTGGTCATGACGATGAACTCCTCGCCGCCCAGCCTGGCGACCAGATCCGAAGAGCGGAAGCTGCTGTTCAGGATTGTCGCCACCTGTTGGATGACCATGTCGCCGCAGTTGTGGCCGTGGGTGTCGTTGATCTTCTTGAAATGATCGATATCGATCATGGCGATATCGATCTTGAGGTTGTCGCGTTTAGCGTTATTGAACAGCTTCTCAGCCACCTGGAAGAAATGGCGCCTGTTGAAAAGACCGGTCAGGACATCCTTGTAGGCCGCATCCCGTAACTGCTCCATCTGGAACAGTAGCTCCACGTTCTGGTTGACCCGCCAGATCAGCTCCTCTTCAAAGTAGGGCTTGTTGATGAAGTCGTTGGCGCCGCGCTTGAGGAACTGGGCCGAAAGCAGCGGGTTGCCGTGGGCGGACATGCCGAGAATCGAAATCCTGTCCATCGGGTGATGTTTGCGGATCGCCGCTGTCAGTTCAAAGCCGTTCATGCGCGGCATGTTGAAGTCGGTCAGGACCAGTTTGATGGCGGGGTTGGCGTGTAGTTTCTCCATCGCCTGAACGCCGTCATGCGCTTCAATGACCTTGAATTTCTGGTTCTCCAGGATCTTCCTGGTCATGTCACGGGTCAGATTGGAATCCTCCACGAGCAGAATCTGAACATGCTTGTTGCGCAGGAAGCGGCCGATGGTGCTGGCCAGCAGATCGAGGGTGTGCGGACCCTTGATGATATAGTCGATGACCTGTTTTTCGAGGATTTTTTCCCGGACCTGATCGTTCATTCTGCCGGTGACTACGACAATTGGGATGGCATAGCTGCTGATCAGGTCAACGATCTCCCCGTCGGGAGCTCCCGGCAGAGTCAGATCGAGAATGGCCAGCTCGTAATCTGTCGTTTTGCCGGCCAGCAGGGTCGTGGCCTCTTCATAGCTGCGGCAAACGTCCGATTCAATCCAGAAGTCCCTGTAGATCCTGTTTTTCAACAGGTTGACGAACATATTGCTGTCTTCGACGATCAGGATTTTTTTCATAAATGGCCTTGGTGCTGGCAAGCTGTCATGGTTGAAGATAGGGCAGGGCTAATATTTATACAAGGCTTTCTTACTCTGAAATGGTAGTGTAGGCGGCTTTTTCACGAAACTCTGTTATATTTATCGGTGAAATTCGTTTTGTTGAATGAAAGCAAGAAATTACGCTGATGGGCCTGAATAGAAAGTCGCTGCTGTCAGTTGATCCTTGCAGGCCGAAAATTTTATGAGATGAGGAGCCAGAGTGACTGGTCAGGACAGGTTATTCCCGAAAAATCCGATTTTAATCATTGATGACGAACCGTCCTGGCTGAAAAGCATGGCGCTGTCGCTCAGGCTGTTCGCCGATATCACCAATGTTGTGCTCTGCCAGGACAGCCGTGATGCTGTGAACCTGCTGGCGGAGAAATCTTTCTCTCTGGTCCTGCTTGATCTGACCATGCCGCACCTCAGCGGTGAGCTGCTGTTGAAGAGTTTTTCGGAGAAGTATCCTGAACTGCCGGTGATCGTTGTCAGCGGCATGAACCAGATAGAGACGGCCATCGAATGCATCAAGTCGGGCGCGGTCGATTTTTTTGTCAAAACGGACGATCGGCAGCGGGTTATCAACGGCATTCTCAATGCCATCAGGCAGGCGGAGCAAAGACGTGAAAATAAGCGTCTGGCAGAAAGCCTGCTCTTTGATAGCGCGCCCGCACACTTTGCCTTTGCAGCTATCGTGACGGCCAATGACAGAATGAAGCGGATTCTGACCTATCTTTCAGCTGTATCTGCGAGTTGTGAACCTTTGCTCATTCAGGGGGAAAGCGGAACCGGCAAGGAGCTGATCGCCAGTGCCTTGCACCGCTATGCTTATGCGGACAAGCCGCTGATTGCAGTCAATGTGGCCGGTCTCGATGATATGGTCTTCAGCGATACCCTGTTCGGACACGTCAAGGGGGCCTATACCGGCGCGGAGGGTGTGCGAAAGGGGATGGTCGAAGAGGCGGCGGATGGCGTCCTCTTCCTCGATGAGATCGGTGACCTTTCAGCCGCTTCTCAGGTCAAGCTGCTGCGCCTGCTTCAGGAGGGGGAATACTATCCGCTCGGCAGCGACACACCGAAGAAATGCGTGGCCCGTATTGTGGTGGCAACCAATCACGACCTTCAGCGCATGGAAGCGCAAGGGGTGTTCCGGCGCGATCTTCTGTTTCGGCTCAGCACCCACCGGATTGCTCTGCCGCCGTTACGCGAAAGAAAAGAAGATCTTCCCGCGCTGCTGGATCATTTTCTCGAAGAGGCGGCCAGCGCCTTCGGCAAGAAGCTCCCCACCTTGCCGCCGGAGCTGCTTACCCTGCTTCATGCCTACCACTTTCCGGGGAATATCCGGGAGCTGCGGGCGATGGTGCAGGATGCTGTCAGCGTTCACGTTAAAGGGGTCCTGTCGATGGAGCGCTTTCGCGAAGCGATGAAGATTTCAGGATCTTCCGTACCGGCTGTCGCTGAGAATTTTCCTGAATCACAGTTTGATATCAGGTTTCCCGAAAGATTACCAACCATCAAAGAGATGACTCGTCTGCTGATTGCCGAGGCACTTGAGAGAGCGCAAGGAAATCAGTCGCAGGCAGCCCAGTTGCTGGGAATCACTCACCAGGCCCTGAACCAGAGATTGAAGAAACTTTCCTGAGCGGGAGTACCCGCCTGTTAAAAGGCCTGCAATTTATGTTGCATCTGCAAGAAAAATTTAACAGCTAAAATTGTTACTATTATCAATTTGTTAGCTGTTTTCTTCTAAATTGTATCAATATTTCTTTCACCCCTTTTGATTATCCTCGGTCCGTAATAACGACTTTTTTGTAAGCGGAATCAGCAGCTTAGCGTTTTTGAATAAGCTGGCACTCATTGTGCTTATATTTTGTGTGGTTTTGTTAATTTGTGAGGTCTCATGTCTGGTCTTGTTTCTCCTCTGGAATTCAGCGGATAAGGAGGCTGGAAACCGCACGATGACAAATATCTTTCTGAATGTAAAAGACCACGGAATCTTCAATAAATGGTTTTCTTCTCTAATGAAAAAAGGGGTATGGCATGTTCAAGCGACTTAAGATCGGAACCAAAACATTTCTGCTGGCGGGCTCTATTCTCGTTCTGCTGCTGATCACCCTGGTCTGGGGAATTCTGGGTTTGTCGAAGACTGTTGACAACGGCAAAGAGATGGCGGCGGGAAATGCCCTGCGCGGTGAACTGCTGGCCCGTGAAGTTGATCATCTCAACTGGGTCAAGCAGGTATCGGCATTCCTGACCGATGAAAACATCAACGAACTTAAGGTTCAGACCGACCATACCCGGTGTGCGCTGGGCAAGTGGCTCTACGGCGAAGGGCGCAAACATGCTGAACTGCTCGTTCCGGAGATGGCAGCTGATCTGAAAACCCTGGAAGATCCGCACAAGGCATTGCATGAAACAGCGATAAAGATCCAGAAGATCTATCAGGCGGCCGATCCGAAGCTGCCTCAGTTTCTGACCGAAAAGGAGCTGGATCATGTTGCCTGGGTCAGTGCGATTCAGACCGCGATTATATCGGGTGACCGGAACCTGTCCGTCGAGTTTGACCATAAGCTCTGTGGGTTCGGCAAGTTTCTCTACGGTGATGAAGGACGCAAAGCTGCGGCTGGAAACCCCGAGCTGGGACGTATTCTTGAGCAGATCAAAGGCCCGCATGAAGCTTTGCATGAGCATGGCCGACAGATTGCCAGGTTGCTTGGCACGGGGGACCAGGCCGGTGCTGAACGCTATTTCGAAGAGCAGATTGCCCGGACGCTGGCAACCACTTCAGGGCTGTTGAAACAAGCCGGCAAGGTTGCAAGTGCGGCACTGGAGGGGCAGCAAAAAGCCCATGAGATCTTTGCCGGAGAGACCCAGAGCCACCTGCATGAGGTCCAGGGGGTGATGCATCGTCTGAATGAAACCGCCGCCGCCCACATCATGTCCGACGAGCAGATGATTTCAGCGGCCGTTCAGACCCGCAGCGCAATTATCGCCATCGGTATCGTTGCCCTGATCATCGGCATCGGCCTGGCGTGGCTGATTTCCCGGAGCATTATCAAGCCTTTGCACCGGGCCTTTGCTGTGGTCGGTGAGTATGGTAAGGGGGATACCCGTGACCAGGATCTGCCGATGGGGGACAAGGTCAACTGCTCCAGCCTGAACAATTGCGGGCAGAAGAATTGTCCGAGTTACGGACAGGAAGGGTACTGCTGGGTTGAAACCGGCACCTTCGGTCCCAATCCGGTCTGCATCAAGCTGACAGGCGGCACTTTCAGCGACTGTCGTGAGTGTAAGGTCTATCGGGCCAAGGATGAAATCACCGAACTCGGCTCCGTGCTGGTCGGCATGGCCAAGAGTCTGCAGGGGCGCAGCGAACTGGCCGAAGCGATCGCCCGCGGCGACCTGACCCAGGATGTTCTGGTGACCTCCTCCAATGACCAGCTCGGCAATGCCCTTAAAATCATGCTCGAAGGGCTGCGCGATATGGTCGGCAATATTCAGGTGGCCGGCGAGCAGATTGCCACCGGGGCAGGGCAGGTTTCAGACGCCAGTCAGGCACTGTCGCAGGGTGCGACAGAGTCGGCCAGTTCGCTGGAAGAGGTGACCGCCTCAATGAACATGATGGCCGGACAGGTCAGAACCAACGCGGAAAACGCCAGCACCGCCAATCAGTTATCGAGTGAATCGAAACAGGCCGCCGAAAAAGGCGATCGCCAGATGGCTGAGATGGTCCAGGCGATGGAAGAAATCAATCAGGCCGGACAGAATATCAGCAAGATTATCAAGGTGATCGACGAAATCGCATTTCAGACCAATCTGCTCGCGCTGAATGCTGCTGTTGAAGCGGCGCGTGCCGGACAGCACGGCAAGGGGTTTGCTGTGGTTGCCGAAGAGGTCCGCAACCTTGCGGCGCGGAGTGCCAAGGCCGCCGAAGAGACGGCCGAGCTGATCGAAGGCTCGGTCGCGTTGACCGATCGTGGTGCCCAAATGGCCCAGCAGACAGCCATGGCCCTGAAAGAGATCATGACCGGCGCCAACAAGGTCTCGGACCTGCTCGAAGAGATCGCCGCCGCTTCGAACGACCAGGCCCAGGGGATCAGCCAGGTGACCACCGGCCTGGCGCAGATCGATCAGGTCACTCAGCAGAATACCGCCAGTGCCGAAGAGAGTGCCGCAGCCGCCGAAGAACTGTCCGGTCAGGCCCTGCAGATGCAGGAGATGCTCAAGCGTTTTATTCTCAGAAAGGCGGATCAAATCGAGAAGGGCAGTTATGCGGGCGGCCTTCAGGCCGTCCAGTGGGGCCAGTCGCAGATGCGACTGGCCATGAAACAGCCGCTTGGGCTGCGCGATTCTGAATCGGGTCAATTCTGACCCCTGACGGGCCGTGGCGGTTCTGTTCGCCACGGCCGCTTCAGCCGGGTAGATCATGCTTTATCATCAATGCAGCTATTGCCATAAGGAGCTTGCTCCTGCCGAACAGACCGCAGACGACGGCGTACAGATCAGCCACGGGATCTGTCGCTCCTGTCTGGAAAAAATGCTCGCCGGCAGCGGAGAGTCGTTGGCCAATTTTCTTGATTCAATTCCGTTGCCCGTCTTTATAGTCGATCATGCCGCAAGGGTTCTGGCCGTAAATGCGGCCGGTCGCAAAGTGGTCGGCAAGGGGGAAGCGCAGATCCTCGGTCTGTCAGGCGGTGAGGTCTTTCAATGCGCCGAAGCACTGTTGCCAGGAGGCTGTGGAAACAGACTGCTGTGCCGCAGTTGCGTCATCCGTAATGCCGTCATGGCAACCTACCGGGACGGACAGGCGCGGGAGAAACTCCCGGCCTTTCATGAGCTGGATCTTATTTGCGGAGTGCGAGAGGTCCGTTTTCTGATCAGTACCGAAAAGGTCGGGGGGGTGGTTTTGCTGAAGATTGATGAGATTCTTCTGGAAGAGACTGATCTTCATTTGTCTTGATTGTCGAAAAATTGACGTGAAGATGTTAACCTTTGTTTAATTTCTCGTTATCATACTCCGTTCCTGTCTTCAAGGTTCGCCATGATTCATATGACGCATATGACAAAAATAACTGGTCTGTTCCTGATTATGCTGGTTCTCTGGACCGGGATGATGACCTTTGTTGTTTACACGGGCAAGTCTTTCGAACGGGACCTGGACCTGCATACTATGCTTCATCTCGGAGTCTGGCTTTGTGGTCTTGCCGCGTTGCTGGCAGGCTACTGGCTTTATCGTTGTTACCTCAAAGCTGAAATTCAGGCACTCTCGGAGAAAGAACTGGCAGATCTCAAGTACCGGACACTGTTTGAGGAATCGCTGCTTGGACTGGCGCTTGTTGACGCTGAATCGGGGCGGGTTGTCGAGTGCAATAAGGCCCTGGCCGAGCTTCTCCATAGCACACCGGAGAACATCCTCGGCGCGGCGGAGGTTCAGCTGTTCAACCCGGATGAGCCGGGAGCGCAGGGTTTCGCTGATCTTCAGGAGGCCTGTCTTGCCCTGAGCAGCGGGCCTGAGGTCTGGGTCGAACTCAAGCGCCAGAAAATCTTTCTGCCTGATAAACCGATGTGGCTGGTCAGCTTCCGGGATATCGGTGTGCGGGTTGCTTTTGAGAAAGAACGCAACGAACTGCTGACTCTTCTGAACAATCTGTCGAGGCAGATCCCCGGCGGGATCTTTCAGTTTGAGCAGGCACCCGACGGCAGGCAGCAGATCCGTTATGCCAGTTCCCAGGTCGGTGCACTGTTCGGCCTCAAGGAGGTCGAATCTTCAACCGATTTGTCTGCTGTTATGGCGAAAATTCATGCAGATGATCTGCAGGGGCTGCTGTTCTCGATCAATGTCTCTGCGATCAATCTCAGCCGTTGGGTTCACCAGTTCAGGGTTGACCGTCAGGATGGCCGGGTCTGTTGGCTGGAGGGGAGCAGTGTGCCGCGCAGACAGGAGGACGGCAGGATTGTCTGGTACGGATTTGTCTGGGATATCACCGATAAGAAGGTGGATGAGGAGCAGCGGCTTCGGTTGGAGGAACGGCTTCGCCAGAAGGAGAAAATGGAGATTGTCGGGCTGCTGGCCGGAGGGATTGCGCACAATTTCAATAATAACCTGGCGATCATCCTGGGCAACCTGGAGATGGCCAGGTGTGAAGAGTTGGAGGTTCGGGAGCGCACTGAGCTGCTCGACAGTGCGCATATCGCGGCGCGGAGGGCCAGCGAGCTGATCCGCCAGATCATGAAATTCAGCCGCAAGGAAGAGCAGACCGAATGCCTCGACCTTGAAGAGCTGATGACTGAAACGGTGACGTTGCTCAGGTCGACAATGCCGTCATCGCTGAGAATCGAGCTGCACATTGCGCAGTCGGGCCGTCAATACACTGTCCGCGGAACTGCTGCACGGATCCAGGATCTGCTGCTCAATCTGGGGACCAATGCTCTTCACGCGATGGAGGAGAAGGGGATTTTGAGCCTCGCTCTGAACGAAGTCGTGCATCTGCCCGAGGGGATCGCCTCCAAGTCGGTCTCCAGGGACGGGGCGTTTGCCTGTATCTCCGTTGAGGATACCGGATCCGGGATGGACGAGCAGACCTTGGCAAAAATCTTTGACCCGTTTTTCACCACCAAAGGAGCCGGTAAGGGGACAGGGCTTGGGCTGGCAACGGTGAAGTCGACGGTGGAACAGTACCGGGGACAGATTACCGTCGAGAGCCAGCCCGGCAAGGGGACCCGCTTCAACATATATCTGCCTCTGTTGGATGGAGGACATGATTGTGAAGAGCAGGGGGGGGCGGAGGGGCTTCCCGGAACGGAAAGAGTCCTGATCGTTGACGATGAGCCGCTGGTCGGCCAGCTGGTCGGCAACATGCTCCGGGGGCTTGGCTACCAGATCACTGTGCTGAGCGACAGTCAGAGCGCGCTGGAACTGTTTGAAAAAGATCCTGATGCTTTTGACCTGCTGATCAGCGATCAGGTGATGCCCGGTTTGACCGGTGCGGAGCTGGCCGAGCGCTTAAGGAAACTACGTGCCGAGTTGCCGGTGATTCTCTGCACCGGCTACAGTGCGGACGTCTCAACGGAGACGCTCGGCCAGTTCGCTATCGACGCCCTCTGCTACAAGCCGTTCGGCTTGGCTGAAATCTCCACGGCCATCAGGGATGTTCTGGACAGGGCCGTATAGTGACCGGAGTTTTTACCTTTTTCGCGTTTTTCTCCACTCCGGCCAGGCCTGTCTCAGCCACAGATACTGGTGAATCAGAGTCGTGCGCAGCCAGCCGTTGCGGGCATATTTTCTGGCGCTGGTCAGCAGCAGAGCCCTGGCCGGAAAGAGCCTTATTCCCTGCTGGCGAGCTTTCCAGACAAAGAGGTGATCTTCGCCATAAGGTTCTCCTTCAGGAAAGCCACCGAGCTTGACGAAAAGGTCTCGCTGCAGGCAGAACCCCTGATCGCCATAGGGCGTTTTCAGCAGCCGTGATCTCAACTGCGCTCCCAGTGCATTCAGCAGCATCAGCGGCGACGCGTCGGCAAGAAAGCGCAGATCGAAATAGATCAGGCTGTCCGGATGTTCTGTCATCGCCTGGCGTAGGCGCTCCAGGCTGTTGTCGGCGAGTCGTGAGTCGGCATGCAGAAACCACAGGAACTGACCCACTGCGGCCTTTGCGCCAGCATTCATCTGCTCGGCCCGCCCCTTTCGTGAGCTGAGCAGGCGCGGGGCGAGGGCAAGGTCATTCGGCATGTCAATGCTGCTCCCTTCCGCCCTGACCAGGATAATCTCAGTGTCGGCAGGAAGTGCCTGCAGCTCATGGAGCAGGTCGCTATGGGCGGTTTCCTGTTCCGCAACTGGAATAATGATCGATAATTGTGGCACCCTTTGCTCTTTCGCTAATTTGGACGGAAAAAATCAGGAGTTGATCTTCCCTTTGAAGCAGTCTTTCAGGTCGTCACCAAAACCTTTCGAGATAAACCGTACTTCCCCCTCCTTCTCAGGAAATGATCTGTTTCAGATTCAACACAGTTTAACAGTGGGGGCAGTGTACGACAGCAGTTTTTTTCGGAAGCAGTCTTCAGAACTGTTGTTTTGAAAGGCGGGAGGCAGCAGGATGCTGCCTCCCCGGGATGACATGGACAAAAAACGTGACGCTACCTCCCCAGATATAGGGCATAAAGATGCCCATGTGTCACGGATACCTGGCCTGAAGTTCTTGCTCTGGAAATGGCCGGATCGAGTGTGTCCATGCTTCCCTGAACTTTGTATTTCTGTATTCTGACGACAAGTCATGCTCGGTGTTCGGAATGTCAAACAACCGGGAGTATCAGAGGTGGGATCATGCATTTAAAGCCGGTCTGCCTCTTTGAGCACTGATTCGTCACAAGGATATCGGCTAATCCGAAGATTTCAAGCAGAGGCAAAAAAAATCGAATTATTATTTTTTAAGGGCTCTGCACAGCTTTTTCTTTTCGTCAGCCTGTTACGACGCGGCTTCGTCTGTCTTTTGTCCTGTTTCTTCCGCCTGTGCCAGGAGCGGAAAGCTGATCAGGAAGCGTGCACCATGTTCTGTCCTGTTTTCTACCTGAATTTTTCCCTGATGAAGATCGATGATTTTCTGGGCCACGGCCAGACCTAGCCCTGTTCCATTGCTGCGTGTGGTGAAAAAAGGGTTGAACAGTTTGTTCAGAATTTCCGGGGCGATCCCTTTGCCGCTATCTTCAATCGCGATCTCAATTCTGTTGCTGCTGACGCGGGTTGTAATCCAGATTTCGCCATAGTTTTCGACCGCCTGTATGGCATTGATGATCAGGTTGAGAAAGACCTGCTTGAGTTGCTCCCGATCGCCTTCAATCAGGGGCAGATCGGTCGCCAGATCGAGATGAATTGCGACTTTGCGGCTGTCGGAATTGACCTTCACCAGTTTCAGGGTCTTGTCGATAATCGCATTTATGTCGGTCGGAACCATGTGCGGATCGCTGGGACGGGAATAATAGAGCAGTTCATGGAGCATTTTATCCAGACGATCCGTTTCGGAGATGACCAGCGAGGTGTACTCCCGGTGAGGATGCTCTGGTAGCAGTTCCGATTCGATCAGTTGGACAAACCCTTTGATCGCTGTGAGCGGAGAACGGATTTCGTGGGCGACGCCAGCGGTGATCTCGCCGAGCGCGACCAGCCGGTCTGTCCGTTGCAGCTGTTCTTCCATTTTGCGCTGCTGAGCCAGATGATCGGCGAAACTGTTGATTGAACCAGCGATCTTGCCAAGGTCTCCGGCGATGGGCGGTATCCGGTAGTTTTGATCTTTTTCTATGATTTTGATGGCGGATACGATTTCCTTGATTCTGCCACCGACCAGCTGGGCAATGAGAGCAGTGCCGATGAAGGAAACGACAATCCCCAGAGCAATCATCATATAGGCTGTAGACGAGAAATTGTGGAACTGGCGGTTGATATCGTCGACCAGTTCATTGGCCCAGACGTAACCTATGACCTTCTGGTTACGGATCAATGGTGCCATGCAGTTCATGATCGTGCCGCGTACCAGCTGTCCGGTTTGAACCAGCGGTTTTCCACTGTCCATAACCCTGCGCCCCTGGTGCGCCTGATCAATGGAGAGGGAAACCATGTGGCCGAGTGTTCGGCTTGGGCCGTAAGTGATTATGGCATCGAGCTCTTTAGAGTAATAGCCGACACCGATGCCGTCCTGACTGGCTGCAACCAGATCGGTGAAGGGGGCCAAACGACGATTGAGGGTATTGATCTTTTCCGGGCGGGAAGCCCGTTCCTCCCCTTCTTCAACCAGAATGTCATTAAAGGTTCCTGCCAGTCCGTTGTCGAGCAGTTGAGTAAAGGCAAACAGCTTATTCTGTTTTTCTTGCAGCAGGTTTTTATGGGCAGTATTGAGCAGATAGAAGCCGGCACCCAAAGAGGTGACAGCAATAATAATGGACATGCTGAGGAAGATTAAGATACGAACAGGAATGCGTCTCATGGCTGCTCCGAAGATGATGTTGAGGCGTAGATGCAATTTATCCGTAGTTCGAGTTTTAATTTGTATCATTCAAGGAACTGTAAAATCAAAGCCTATTTTTTAATTAAAAAAATGATATTTTCTTAATATGATATAAATCTGACTTGGTGGCGGGGGGATATTCTTGTGCCGCAGTTGAATAACTGAAAGGTCCTTGGCGAAACGGTTAAGGACCTTGTTCATTGTTTATCGGGAGAAAGCCGTTGAGACTTCCCCCGATCGTGTTTGAATTAATCATGGTACGGTTGCATGAAGGGCAGTTTCTCAGCAGTGCGATAGCGGGCCGGCATTTCGGCCTGCTTTCCTTCTCTGGTCCAGATCGTCAGGGTGAATTCTTTGTTCAGGTCGGTTTCCGTCAGTGGATGATCCACATGCCTTGTTCTTATGAAGACTGCGTAAGGTTCGTGTCTGCGCATTTCGAACATGATCTCGTATGCATCGTAGCCATTCCATATGCCTTTGGTCAGGATCGCCCGGCATCCCAGGGTCATGTTCATCAGGACCTCGGTGTAATCCGGGGGAACCAGCAGCCTGGCTACCCCATCATGGATCGACAGGTAAAGAAAACCCTCTCTGGCCAGAAACAGATCCCAAAAGTTGGTGGATTCAATATCTGGACCCTTGTTGTTAATCTTGACAGTTTCCATGGGTATCTCCTTCGTCGGGTACTGGCGTCATGGTGAAACTTGCCGGAAATGAAGTGATAGAACGCAAAAAGGCCGGATCAATGATCCGGCCTCATTACCTGATTATTCATGGTCGGGGCGAGAGGATTTGAACCTCCGACCCCCTCGTCCCGAACGAGGTGCGCTACCAGACTGCGCTACGCCCCGACACAAGCTGACATGGCGCAAATATTTATCACCCTTGTCGGCGAAATGCAAGGGGATTGATGGGGGTGGTGTCGCAGAGCTGATATTTTTCAGGGTTGCCGGGCCGGCGCTTCAGTGGGGACGTTGATTCTGGGCGCTGATGACCTCGCGAACCTTTCTGCTGATGAAGATCGGCAGATAAAAGCGATTGTTGCTTCGGTAATCATCGCGGCGAGTTCGTTTTCACAGAGCTCGATGACTTGCCGGGATTGGGTAGGGAATTCTTCACAGAGAAGCTGAAGGGCCGATTCGTACTGATATTTTTCCACGTCGCTGGAGAAGAGTGCTTTGTTCATGAATTCTCCTGTCATTCGAAACGCGCGCACTATACCAACCAAGTGTTAGGATTGCGTTAGTTGTGACGTCTTTTCGGGGGAAATGCTGATTTTCCCCTGGCTGAGGTCGGTCAGGGCCGTTTCCAGCGCCTCCTGTTGCTCGCTGGGACAGCGAACACTCAGTTCGACAAGGGCGCCGAAGGCACGCTCGAGAAGTTCGGCTTCAAAGTGGGGCAGGAGCAGTTCTATCTGCTGCAGGAGTGTGTAGTCACAACTGAAAGAGAACTGTTGCCAATCGATCTTTTCTCCGATGGAGGCCTGTGCCAGGACATTCTGCGCGGCCAGGGTATAGGCCTTGACCATTCCCCCCTTGCCCAGCTTGATGCCGCCGAAGTAACGGCTGACGACGATGGCGATATCGCCGATACCGCTGTGCTGCAGGGTGGTCAGCAGTGGTTTTCCGGCTACACCGTGCGGCTCCCCGTCGTCACTCAAGCCGACCCGATCGCTGCTTCCTGGGGGGCCGACCAAGTAGGCCCAGCAGTTGTGGTTGGCGTCGGAAAATTCGGACTTGGTCGTGGCAATGAATTCGGCGGCCTCTTCACAGGAACAGACCGGTTGCAGGGTGGCGATGAAACGGCTGCGTTCGACAACGGTTTCGCAGCGACCGGATTCAAGCAGGATGGGATAGCGTTTTGAGTTCATAATTTATCAAACTGAAGCAGTCAATGTTGTTCCATGTCATCAAGCCGGGCACCGGCTTTGCGATTCCGCGCTTCAAGACGCATTGCGGCTCGTCTGAGCGCGAGTAACGTAGCAGCCTCAATGCTACGAAGAAACGGCAAGCAAATTATTCCCGATGCCGTTGACCGTAGCGTTTCTTTTGCACCCTTTACTTTGCGCACAAAGAAAAGGGTGTCGTCTGGCGGGACGAGACCCGCCGGTTTTGGTTCTGATGCTTCAGTATTTAAAGATCTTAAGTCGTGGGGTCGCGCCCCCACACTGCGCCTTACTTTTGACCTGGGCGTCAAAAGTAAGCAAAAACGCCCTTTTATATATTGGTCACCAGCCTGCGTTTTTTCGTAGCACCCACCAGCAAAACGCCTTGCGCCCCAAGATGAGCAAGCTCATCAACGGGCAGAACCGAAAAGACTCCGCGTTGCGGAGTCTTGACAGAAACAGTTGAAACAATCTTGCGATCTTTACGATTAGAGAGTGACGTCAGTTTTTTTCTTTTCGTCCTGCCAGCTGCAGACCAGTATGATAGCGACCCCGACGCAGATTGCGCTGTCGGCAATATTGAAGGCAGGCCAGTAGTGGTCGTACCAGTGAACATAGAGAAAGTCGATGACCTCTCCCAGACGGGCCCGGTCGATCAGGTTGCCGATGGCTCCGCTGAAGATCAGGCCGAGGCCGAGGTGCTGGCAGTATTTGCTGTCCTCCAGGCGGGTCAGGTACCAGAGGATCAGCAAAGAGGCGATGACCGAGACACTCAGGAAAAACGGCACCCGGATGCTGCTGTCGGCAAGAATGCCGAAAGCAGCACCGGGGTTGCGGACGTAGGTGATATGAAAAAAGTGAGAGATCACTTTTTTCGATTCGCCGATCATAAAATGGCTGTCGATATAGATCTTGCTCGCCTGGTCAAGGATCAGGGCGACCGCGGCTGTCAGAGCAAAAATCTGGTACTTTCTCATCTTACTCGGCATCAAGGGCAGCGGCACAGCGGCTACAGATGCTTGGATGTTCGCTGCTCCCGCCGACACTGGTTGCGTAGTTCCAGCAGCGTTCACACTTCTCGCCTTCGGCGTCCAAAACCTGCAGCTTCAGTCCTTCGATCTGCTCTCCCGCCTGCGGTGCTGGAATCTGATCGGTCAGCTCGACCTGGGAGACGATGAAGTAGGTCGGCAGCAGGTCGCTGTATTCCTCAAGCAGGGCACGGTAGCTTTCCGGTGCGTCGATCAGCACCTTGGCTTCCAGTGACTGGCCGATCTGCTTGGCAGCACGGGCATTTTCCAGTTGCTTGGAGACCTCGGAGCGGATCTTCTGCAGCTTTTCGTAACGGGTTTCCAGGTCGTCGTTCAGGTAGCTGCTGATCGCAGCCGGGAAGGCGGCCAGGTGGACGCTTTCCTCACGCTCGCCCGGCAGCAGCTGCCAGATCTCGTCGGCGGTAAAGCTCAGCACCGGTGCGATCAGGCGGGTCAGGGCATCGGCGATGCGGTACAGTGTGGTCCGGGCGCTTCTGTAGGCGACGCTCGACTTCGGACTGGTGTAGAGGCGGTCCTTGAGGATATCGAGATAGAAGGCGCTCAAATCGATTGCGCAGAAGTTATGCACCGCGTGATAGAAGACGTGGAACTCGTACTTGTCGTAGGCGGTCTGAACGCGCTGGATCAAACGGGCCAGGCGCGACAGCGCCCAGCGGTCGAGTTCGAGCAGCTCGTCATCCGCAACCATGTCAGTTGCCGGATCAAAACCGGCCAGGTTGCCGAGCAGATAGCGCGCAGTGTTGCGGATCCGCCGGTAGGCGTCGGAGAGGCGCTGCAGGGTTTCGTTGCCGAGCTTGATATCGTCACGGTAGTCGGTTGCCGCAACCCAGAGGCGCAGGATCTCGGCGCCGTACTTCTTGATGATCTCTTCCGGGGCAATGACGTTGCCGAGCGATTTCGACATCGGCCGGCCGTCCTTGTCGAGGACGAAGCCGTGGGTCAGAACCGACTTGTACGGTGCACGGTCGCGGGTGCCGACCGATTCGAGCAGGCTCGAATGGAACCAGCCGCGATGCTGGTCGGAACCTTCCAGGTACATGTCGGCAGGGCTGCTGAGCTCATCGCGCTCTTCCAGAACGGCGGCATGGGAAACGCCGGAGTCGAACCAGACGTCAAGGATGTCGGTCTCCTTGGTGAACCTGTCGTGACCGCAGGACGGACAGCTGGTTCCGGCGGGGAGCAGTTCGCTCGCCTCTTTTTCAAACCAGACGTCGCTCCCTTCCTCCATGAACTGATCGGCGATGTGGTGCATCACCTTGCCGTCGGCCAGGGCTTCGCCACACTTCTCGCAATAGACGATGGTGATCGGCACACCCCAGCTGCGCTGACGGCTGATACACCAGTCCGGACGGCCTTCGACCATGTTGTAGATGCGATCGTGACCCCAGCTAGGGACCCACTGGACCTTGTCGATCTCGGCCAGGGC
The DNA here is from genome assembly GCA_963676795.2 of Geopsychrobacteraceae bacterium. Lineage (GTDB taxonomy): Bacteria > Desulfobacterota > Desulfuromonadia > Desulfuromonadales > Geopsychrobacteraceae. The sequence goes on from CAXXTB010000001.1 coordinate 709,470, forward strand.
TTTGCCGCGCAGGTCGTTGTTCTCCATGCTGATGAACCACTGCTCGGTGGCACGGAAGATAACCGGCTTCTTGCAGCGCCAGCAGTGCGGATAACTGTGGTTCAGATCGCTGGCTTTGAGCAGGGCGTCGACCTCGGTCAGTTTCTCGATGACGGCAGGGTTGGCTTCGGCCAGCTTGAGACCGCCGAACAGCTCCAGATCCTGGCGGTAGCGACCGTAGTCATCGACCGGGTTGTAGATGTCGAGACCGTACTTGAGGCCGATCAGGTAGTCGTCCTGACCATGGCCCGGAGCGGTGTGAACACAGCCGGTACCGGCTTCCAGGGTGACGTGATCGCCGAGCATGATCAGCGAGTTACGCGCGTAAAAGGGATGACGGCAGTTCTTGTTGTCGAACAGTTCGGCGCTGAACGGCTCGCTCAAACTGGTGTTCTCCAGAGCGAGGGTCTGGATGACCTTTTCGGCCAGGCCGGCGGCCATGACCAGGCGTTCACTGCCGGTATCGACGGCGACATATTCCAGCTCAGGATTGAGGGAGATCCCCAGATTGGCCGGAATCGTCCATGGTGTCGTGGTCCAGATGACAAAGAACAGCGGCTTGTCAGAAAGGCTGCTCAGTTCGGCCGGCAGTTCGTCCGTGTAAGGGAACTTGACGTAGATCGAAGGCGAGGTGTGATTGTCGTACTCGACCTCGGCCTCGGCCAGGGCGGTGACGCAGGAGGAACACCAGTGGATCGGCTTCTTCCCTTTGAACAGCGAGCCGCGCTCGGCCAGTTTGGCCAGTTCGCGGGCGGTCGCCGCCTCGTAGCGGAAGTTCATGGTCAGGTACGGGTTCTGCCAGTTGCCGAAGATCCCCAGGCGCTGGAATTCCCCGGCCTGGGTCTGGATCCAGACCTTGGCGTATTCGCGGCACTCGCGGCGGAAGTCGGCTTTGCTCATCTCGCGCTTCTTCTTGCCCAGTTTCTTGTCGACCATCAGTTCGATCGGCAGACCGTGGCAGTCCCAGCCCGGAACGTACGGAGAGTAGAAGCCCTGCATGCGGCGGCTCTTGATAATGACGTCCTTGAGCACCTTGTTCAGCGCGTGCCCCATGTGAATGTGGCCGTTGGCGTAAGGAGGGCCGTCGTGAAGGATGAAGCTCTTCTGGCCTTTATTGGCTTCTTCCAGTTTATCGTTGAGTCCGAGCTTGTCCCACTGGGCCAGGATCTCTGGCTCACGGGTCGGCAGGTTTGCGCGCATCGGAAAATCTGTTTCAGGCAGATTGAGGGTCTCTTTATAATCCATGCCGGTTCTTCTCCACTATAGATAGCGGCTCTGGCCGCTGAAAAAACTAAACTCGCAAGCTAACAAAAGCTGACTGATTGATCAAGAAGAAAGGTAGGTTTTTCGCGGGTTTTATCCCCGTTCAGTGTGTGTGGTGAGCGAACTGAAGTCAATCCCGTGAGGTCATTTTTCTGATCTGGCCAAGCAGTCTGGCCCACAGACTGCCCAGCTGCTCGTGCCACCAGTAGGTGGTGCGATTCAGGGTCGAAGCGTCCGGCAGGTGCCACCAGGTGAAGACCGGTTTGCTTAAGTGCTCGGTCGGAGCGGCGACCGGGGCTAATCCCTGCCCCCCAAAAAGCCCCATGGCGCGCGGCATGTGCATCGCCGTGGTGACCAGCACCAGGTGCGCCTCCGGGAAGTTTTCAGCAATGATCTGTGCTTCTTCGGCGGTATCGCGCGGGCCGTCGAAAGTGAGGATATCTTCGGCCGGAATTTTCAGTTCAATGGCCAGCTGTTTCAGCTTGTCCGGGTAGGCGACCGGGTCGTTTTCCAGGCCGTGATAGCCGGTAAAGACCAGCTTGCTCCCCGGATTCTGGTAGTAGATGCGGATCCCTTCGGTCAGGCGAACGATGCCGGAGGGTTGAATCTCGCTGGTGAGCGGCTGCTGACCGAAGGTCGACTGATGCCAAGCACCAAGGACAACGATGTAGTCGGCCGGGGTTTCGCCCGCCTGGTAGGCCGGGTAGCTGTTTTCAAAGGGATCGATAATCTGCCGGTTCAGCGGGGCATAGCTGCAGATGAACAACAGGGCGAGCGTAAGCAGAATGACGAGGTAGCCGAACCAGCGGGTCTTGCGCCGCAGTATCAGCAGCAGAGCCCAGAGCAATAGCAGGATCATGAGCGGAACCGGCATCAGCAGGCTGCCGAGAATTTTTTTGGCGAGAAAAGCGTAGTGATCCATCGATCCGGCTCCGGGTGAAATGTGTAGCGCTTAGGAACACTAACGCAGACGTCCTCTATTGATCAAGTATCTCGTGTGAATTCACAAAGATGGGCGCAGGGGCAGGCGTTACAGAGCGGCTTTTTACGGCAGAACTCCTTGCAGTGGATAACGATCAGGGCATGGTACTCGTTGTAGAGCTGGACATCATCAGGCAGGGTGCTCATGAACAGCTGGCGGACCTGCTCATATTTCTCATTTCCATTGAGTAGGCCGAGGCGCGCAAAGACCCGGTTGGTATAGGCATCGACGACAAAAGAGAGCTGGTCGCCGGCATAGAGCAGGATCGAATCGGCCGTTTCCGGGCCGACCCCTTTGAGACTGAGCAACTCTTTTCTGGCCATCTCCAGCGGTTGGGCGACCAGGTTTTCGATTTTACCCTGATGCTGTTCTGCCAGGTGTTGGCAGAACAGTTTCAGACGCTCAGCTTTCTGGCGGAAATAGCCCGATGGGCGGATCATCTGTTCCAGTTCGCATGTTTCAACGGCGATGATAGCCTCACAGCTCAAGGCGTCGGCCTGCTTGAGATTGTTAATCGCCTTTTCAACATTGCTCCAGTTGGTGTTCTGGGTGAGGATGGCGCCGATCGTCACCTCGAACGGCGTCTCCCCCGGCCACCAGTTCTGCGGGCCGTAACAGGAATAAAGGAGCTGGTAGGTGGCGGACAGTTTGTTGTCAGAGTGATCTTTCATAGTCAGGGATTTTAGATTTTTGTGGGAACAGTTTCAATCTTCCTGTTTCCATTCTGAATAGACTGGATGAAAAGAGTCCACGGCTTGGATTTTTGAGAGAATTGGATTAGTGTACATTTCGTAAATTGTGGATGCCGGGAGGGATTATGGCAGATTTTGCAGCATTATCTTTTGTAAAAATCAATTATGCAGTACAGGTCCACGCCAATCCCCAGCTGTACAAATATGTCTGGTGGGTTGTCGCGGAAGAGGAACTGCCGGCCGATTTTCCGCTGTTATTTCCGCTTAATGCGGACGGTTCTCTGGCCTCGCCATGGCTGAGCGAAGAAACCTCAGCCGATGAGGAGATGAGCGCGGAGTCCCGGCGGATGGTGAGGCGCAGGGAATTATCTCTCGGTATAGGCGCTTATCAACGGACCTGTATCGATTTCATCCGGAGTAATTACCAGCGCCTGTGCATGGCTGATGCCTTGGAAATAATGGATCTGCTGGAACGACGCAATCAGTCATACATTATCGTCAATAAGGAACTGCCGCGCATCGGGATCGGCTCGCCGGTAGATTCCGAGCATAACCGTTGGGAAGGGCGGGAATGGGCCTGCGGTTTTGATGAAGACGAGGATCCGGTCGTGGGTGGCTATAAATAGTTTGGAATGATTTTAATGCGAGACTTTCCCGTTTCATTGAACCTGCAAAAAAAACTGGATCTGACCCGATAATAGTGTAAGTGAAAATTGCACGATCTGCCGGAAATAGATAGTTGACCCCTGCTGCCTGCATCTATGCCTTAGCGGATTCAGCGATTTAATGCCTCTCTTACTTTTTTCTGCAGAGTATTCATACCGAACGGTTTCCGGATAAAGGAGATCCCTTCCTCAACAATTCCACGTTGAGCAATCAGATCCTCAGTGTAGCCGGACATAAACAGGACTCTGCGATCCGGTATGACAGGCCTCAGCTTCTCAGCCAGTGTTTTCCCGTTCATCTCTGGCATAACCACATCAGTCATCAGCAGGTCAAAACTGAAACCCTGCTGACTGCACAGATCTATCGCCTCAAGAGGTGATCTCGCCGACCGGACAGTATATCCTAGTCTCTCTAACATCTGTGTTGCCATTTCCCGGACATTTTCATCGTCTTCAACCAGCAGAATTGTACCCTCGTCGCAGCCCAGTTTGACCGAATCTGAAACCTCATTTATATCCGATTCAGTTGCCAGTTCTCTTGGCAAGAAGATATTAAACGTCGTCCCGTTTCCGGGTTCACTGTACACATTAATAAACCCGCGATTCTGTTTGACAATGCCGTAAACTGTTGCCAGTCCGAGCCCTGTCCCCTTTCCACTTTCCTTGGTCGTATAGAAGGGTTCAAAAATATGAGCGACTACGTCCTTGCTCATCCCCTGGCCTGAATCGCTAACCGTCAGCTGTACGTGTTCACCCGGACGAGCATCCAGGTGAATGGCACAATACTCTTCGGGAAGGTCGATATTGGATGTCTGGAGTATAAGATCTCCTCCGTCAGGCATGGCGTCCCGTGCGTTGACCAACAGATTCATAAGAATTTGGTCCAGCTGTGACGGGTCAATAAGGACCCTCCAGAGAGTTTCTTCAAGTTTAAGCGAAAAATGGACATCTTCACCGACAAGCCGTCCCAGATTTTTTTGGGACTCGACAATATACCTGTTTATATTAATCACTTTCGGAGAGACAATGTCTTTTCTGGAGAAAGCTAACAGTTGTCTGGTAATATCACGGGATTTTTCAGCAGCAATTATTATCTGTTCAAGGTTCTTTGCCAGCGCATCGGTATCTGAAAGTCGACATTGAGATAACTCTGCAAAACCAAGAATCACGCTCAGCATATTGTTGAAGTCATGGGCAACTCCGCCTGCCAGCCTTCCGACTGATTCCATTTTCTGGGATTGAATCAACTGTTCTTCAAGTTTTTTTCTTTCGGTAATATCACGGATTGTTGCCAGCACCCGGGTCTGACCTCCCAGACTGACATGCTTGAGCTGGACTTCTACCCATATAATATTTCCCGATTTATGCCGCAGCTGCCACTCTATCATGTGGGGTTTATTTGCTGACACGTCCTGAATAAGCTTGGCCACCTCAGTGCCTGTGTACGGATGGATACCGGAAGACAGCTCTTCCATGGAAAGAGCAAGTGCCTCCTGGCGCGAATATCCCAGCATCTCGCTCGCTGTGTTGTTGACATCAATAATTCTGCCTGTTGGCAGTTCGTGAATAATCATGGTCTCGCTGCTGGCGTCAAATATGGTTCTGAAGTGTCGCTCGCTTTGGCGCAGTTTCTTTTCTGTCAAAATTCTTTTTCTGATCTGAAATACCAGTGCTGCAACGAGTAATGACAGAAGGAGAATGACGGAGGTAGTGCCCAGGACAAATTCACGGTACTGGCTCCAGAGTGTCTGTGGACGGTTGATAAAGATGCTGCTGGAGGGCAAAAGGGAAACATCGCGGTGCCATCGTTCGATCTGTTTCCAGTCAAACATCGGCTTTATTAAATTTGAGGTCGGTTCAATAGCCTGCTCTTTCCCGTTAAAAGCAGCTATGGCAGTTCTCGCCAGCATCGCTCCGGCTTCTTTCATGTCAAACATCATTCCGCCGACAATCCCGCTTCCAAGATGGGGAGTGATGACGCTGAAGAAAGGTGCGTTCGCCACTTCTGAAAAGGTCTTCAGCAGCTCGTTCGGAACAAAAACCCGACCCGTAATATCAGAGCTGATAATGGTATAGATACAGATGCTGTTTTCTGGAAGGGTCTTGAGCCGCTGTACGATCTCTTCAACGGAAAGATGACTGGTATATTCAAATGTGTATTTATCTTCGAAGGGAGCAAACTCTTTTTTTGCCCGGAGCTCCATCATCTTATTAGAGGATGGAGCTCCGGCCAGAAAAACAACATGCTGGGTCTTTGGGAAAAGGCTTACAGCCAGTTCAAAGGTGCCGAGAAAGTCATAATCGTATTCGACAAAGTGTACCGGCCGAATAGGTGTTGTCTGTTGGAGAGCTTTTTTGAAACCAAAAGAGACAACCGGGCTTCCGGGGGAGATTGCCACACCTTGATTCATAAGGAATTCATAAGCTGCATCAAATATTGTAATGATCAGAGAAAATTTTACCCCTGCATACTTGTTAAGTAGAAGTTCGCTGAGATTCTCTTTCTGCATAGGAGTCCGTGGTGGAGTAATATCGAGATACTCAAAGTAGGTACTCTCAAGACTCATTTGTTGCCGGGCCATTTCGGCAATGAATCCGTCGGTAATTTGCTGCTGAGCAGGGATGTGGTAACCGAAAGAATAAAGCACCAGGACACGATAAGCGGGAGCTTCTTCTGGCTGTTCTGCCGCGTAAAGACAAGAGGAAACAGCCAGTATGCAGATAGTGAAAGTCAGAACAAGGTTTTTTCTGAAAAGCAATCTGAAAAAAAGAAAAAGTATGGTCCTAACAGAAGCGTCAGATTTCATAAAAATAACCTCTTTGGTTTTGCCTGAAGAGTGACGCAAAACCAAAATCTGTATAGCAGGGTGTTGAAAAACTAGCCGGGAGTCGTCCCATTCTCTCCCGATGTAATTTTTTTGCTCTTTGACAATCTAAGTTTCGTTGGTTCCAAGCTGTTTTCTGCTTTTATGAACCGATTTTCGCGATCAATCGCGATGCAATGGCAGTGTTCGCCTCCTCTGTTGTCACAATCCCCAGATTAGGCCACGCATGCGGACCAGATTATAGGCCGCTGCTGCCAGGGTAAATGCCGATTCAACACGTTCAATGCCTCGGAATCGAGTTTTGCGTAAGTGTCCGGTGGTTTTCATCCAACCGAAAATCTCCTCGATGTGTTTGCGAACTCTCATGCTGACCAGGTATCTGGCATGCCGGGTCGTGCGTCCGTCGATCGCTGAACCTTTCTTCTTCTGGGCAACATGGGCCGTGACCTGTCTCTTGCGCAGATCTTGGACGAAGGCTTTGGCGTCAATCCTTTGTCGGCGGCGAGAGTCACTTTCTTCGTTCCCGGTATATTCTCGGCCATCTTCAAAGCCGCTTCGCGTTCGGCTGTCCCTGTGGCCTGTGTCAATCGGCTGTCGACGACCAGTCCGTTCCGGTTTTCCATCAGAGCATGCCCCATGTAGCAGAGCTTGGCCTTCTTTCCTTTGCCCTTTCGGTAAAGGCGGGCATCGGGGTCGGTTGTCGACTGATGGGTTTCGTTCTTGCGTTTTTGCCCTTTGAAGTCGACTTCCGCATTGCGGCCACCGGATTCTGGCGGATCTTGATCTTGGTCATCCTTCGGGCGAAAGCTCTTCAATGATGCCCATGCCTCAATCAGGGAGCCGTCGACAGAAAAGTGTTCACTCGAAAGCAGATCGGCGACTTCTGTCTGTTGCCGGACGATCTGGAAAAACTGCGTTGCGACATCGTGAGCAATCAAACGATCACGATTCTTGGAGAAGGTTGAGTGATCCCAAACCTTGTCATCCACGGACAAGCCCACAAACCAGCGAAACAGCAGATTGTAATCCAGTTGCATGGTGCAGCAGCAATGCCCGAAGTCGCTGCTCCGGCGGAATCGAAGGCCGACCGGTATGAGAATACATCTCCCTGAACAGGGGAGCGAGATTGACCAGAGCGTTATCGACCATGATCCGGATGGGCCACAAGGGGTGATCCTCGGGAACCCTGGCTTCCGGGGAACTATAACTGAACATGGCCTGTTGATTCTGGTCTTCGCCGCGCATAACGATTCTCCTGAAATATCGATCTGTTACGCGCGAATTATAGCAAATTCAGAAACTCGAACCCAGTAAATTCAAGGGGTTAGGTTAATTGTTTTTCAACACCCTGATAGAAAGGTCCGAATGAACGTAGTTTAAGTCTACCAAGGAACATTCGCTTTTGAAAATTTATGTTTATGTATGAATTGTGATAAGCGGCGGGTGGAATGCCTGTTGAACAATGCAAAATCAAGGTCGTGGGCTTACGTCCTCCTCCTACCCATCCTATAAATTGAGCCACTACTGACCGGTTAATAGCCGAATGAATTCAGTTGGTTGCTATCTGGGTGGTCTTGAATTTGCTTGAGAGCATCAGAAACCATCGATGAAATGGGCTTTTTCTCAAACAGATTGACCTCCAGGATCTGTAAAAAAGTGTAAAGCTCGCACGGGATTTTGAGCTTTTTCTTCGCGATGACAACCAGAAGATAAATGCTCAGTGCTACCCAGATCTGGCTCTTCACGGCATTGATCGATGTTCCGTAAAATGATTTGATCCGCAGGTGTTGCTTGATCCATTTGAAAAACAGTTCCACCTGCCAACGCTGCTTATAGACTTCAGCAACAGTCGCTGCAGAAATCGTAAAATTGTTGGTCAAAAAGACCAGATGCTTGTTTCGATTTTGTCAACATAACTGATCCGGCGGAGTTTTTCCGGATAGATTCTTTTGCGCTGGCAGTATTCGCCGAGTTCCAGTTCGTTGAGGCTGGCCGTCTCCAGGATGATAGGGATCTTTTCTTCGCTGCTGATGGTTTCGTCCGGCGGAAGCTGACCGCCAGTTCGGTTACGCGCCTGGATTCGCCAACCGTACAGAGTATCTTTCGGGATACTGGTCTCTTCCGACAAGGCGGGAACACTGACGTTCTCTGGTGGCAGAAGCCGGGCAATGATACTTGCCTTCAAATCTTCAGAATATTGGCTCATTTCGGTCTCACATTCAGCCCCTCGAGTTTACTCAAAGAATATCAAAGAGAGGCGACATCTATCCTGACACAGGGGGAATAGAGACGCTTGCAGCGTAAATTGTCTTTCGCTCTGATGACAAAGAAGGCTCCTTGACGATGCAGTGCATAAAGCCGCGAGAAATCAGTATAGGACTTGTCCATGGTGTAAATGGCATCCTCAGTCACCGGCAGAGAATCGAGCATTCGAACATCATGCACCTTGCCTTTCGTGACGGCGATATACGTTGGAATTGTTCCCCGCAGATCAAGCAACGTATGCATTTTCACGGCGGCCTTTGTTGCCCGAAACTCAGCCCATGGAAACAAGGTCAAACAGAGATCGATGGTAAAAGCATACAGCGGCTGATCGAGTTCCAAGGCAAACGGTTCGTCATAGTAAAACTGCTGCGCCATGAGAATCAGAACATGGCCGAAGTCCTGAAAGGTGCGCCAGTCTCTTCGCTCACGGCATCAGCCAAGGTTGAACGGGACACGGAACCACGAAAGCCGATGTGGTAGAGCTTCTCGCGATGAGAGTTCAAACAGGTTTCGATATCGCGCAAGCTTTCACGGCCAGCCATTTGGGCGTAGGCGAGACAAAGAAATTGATCGAAAGTCGAAAACTTTCTGGCTCTGTAATCACCACGGTAGCGGCGAGCGCACAGATTGAAATCGTGAGGTGGCAGAAACTGCAGCAGTTGCCTGAAAGCGGTTTGGCCTGAATTCATCGATACCTCCTGCGTTAATGGATGGTATCTCCCCATATTGGCGGGATGAATTCAAATCGAAAACGGAGCAATTATGTCAAAGAGCATTTATTATCAACAACTTAAAGCATTATTCGATTTTTTAACCGGACAGTAGTGAAATTGAGCAACAACAAGATGCAAAATATGTTTTGTCGGGCAAATCATTTCCCCTTACCTGCTGCTTTCCACTATAATCCCCGCCTATGTTGAATTTCTTAAGTCCAGACAGTATCGATCAGATCCGTTATGCCATTGCCGAGAACGGTGGGCGTGAGGTCTTTATCCTGGGGCAGACCGATGCCAACAAGCGCATCGTCCAGGTCGAGGTGTTGGCCAGGGGCTCGGAGGATGCGGTTCCTGCGGTGATGCAGACCTGCAGTTACGGTGACGTGGTCATCCATAACCATCCGTCAGGGGATCTGCGTCCATCGGGCGCCGATATCGAGATTGCCGCCAGGTTCGGTTCACTCGGGGTCGGTTTCTATATCGTCAACAATGAGGTTAATAACCTCAATCGGGTGGTTGAAGCCTTTGCCGAGAAAAACAGCGAACTGATCGGGATGGAACAGGTTGCCGGTCTGCTCGGGGCAGAGGGGAAGATCGCCCGGGAACTGCCCGGCTATGAGGACCGTCCCGAGCAGTTGCGCATGGCTTTTACCGTGGCCGAGGCCTTCAACAGGGGGCAGCTGGCGGTCGTTGAAGCCGGTACCGGCACCGGGAAAAGCCTGGCCTATCTGGTACCGGCGCTGTTGTGGGCCAAGGCCAATCAGGAGCGGGTGGTCGTTTCGACCCGGACGATCAACCTGCAGGAACAGCTGATCCGCAAGGATCTGCCATTTTTGCAGCGCTCTGCCGGGATCGAGTTCTACGCCGTGCTGGTCAAGGGGCGCAGCAACTACTACTGCCTGCGCCGCGGTGAGAGTGCCGGGCGCGAGCTTGGACTGTTCGATCAGGAGCTGGTCGCCGAACTGCAGCAGATTGTCGAGTGGGCGGCCAATACTTCCGATGGCTCACGGGAAGATCTCTCTTTTATCCCCAGCTATCAGGTCTGGGAGGAGGTCTGCTGTGAGGCGGATCAGTGTGCCCGGGTGCGCTGTTCCTACTACACCCGCTGTTTCTTTCACAAGGCCAGACGCCAGGCTGCGCGCGCCGATATTCTGGTCGTCAATCACGCGCTGCTGCTTTCCGACCTGGCCCTGCGCCAACAGACCGATAACTATACGGCCACGGCGGTACTGCCCCCCTTTGAACGGGTGATCCTTGATGAAGCCCATCACCTGGAAGATGTTGCGACCAGCTATTTCTCATCGCAGGTGACCCGCTTTACCTTCGCCCGGGTTCTCAGTCGCTTGCGTCATCCGCGCAAGCCGAACCAGGGGCTGCTGCCGCGCTTTATCGATCAGCTGTCACGCGAGCTTCCCGAAACCCTGGATGAGCTCTACCGGGGGGTGCACGATCAGGTCGAGTCGCTGCAGGGCAGGCGTCAGCAGCTGTTCGATGAGGCACTCAACGAGTTACAGGCGATCGGCGAAGAGCTGCCGGCCTTTCTCGGCAAGAAGGTTTCCGCTCAGTTTGAATTGAAGCACCGGATCCTGCCCGATTTCTGTCAAAGCGCGCTGTGGCAGAAGATCTGCGAGCGGATCGAAAAACTGCGCCTTTCGGGATCTGAGCTGAGCAAGGGGATTTTGTCGCTGCTGCGCAGCTGTGAGGCTCTGCCGGAAACGGTGACGGAAAAGATGATGCCGGTGCTGATTGATATCCGCGGCATTGGTGGGCGGATCGACGCCCTGCTCGCCGATCTCGGCTCGTTTCAGGCCGTCAATGAGCAGAGCTGTGTCTGGATCGAGGTCCGCGAGGGGCGTATCGGTCGGGGCAAGGGATTGATCACCAGCCTCTGCCAGGCGCCGCTCGAGGTTGCCGAGGGGCTGAATCAGGCCCTCTATCAGCGCTTTCGAACCCTGGTTATGACCAGTGCGACCCTGAGTGTCGCCGGAAGTTTCCGCTATTTCCATAACCGTATCGGACTCGACCTGGTCGAACCGTCGCGTTTGAAAGAGCTGGCGCTTGAATCACCTTTCGACTATGCCAGTCAGGCCCTGCTTGCCATTCCGACCGATCTGCCTGCGCCCGGAGCCCCGGGGTTCAACGAAGCGGTGCGCGATGCGGTGGAAAAAGCTGTTGTGGCCAGCCAGGGGCGCAGTTTCGTGCTGTTCACCTCTTATGCGTTGCTGCGCCAGGTCTATGACGAGCTGTCGCCGGTGCTGGAGGCCCGGCACTTGCGCTGCCTGCGCCAGGGGCAGGAGAATCGCCACCGACTGCTCAAGCGCTTTGCCGAGGACGAAACCAGTATCCTGTTCGGCACCGACTCCTTCTGGGAAGGGGTCGATGTGCCGGGGCGTTCACTGGAGCAGGTGGTTATCGCCAGGCTGCCGTTCAAGGTGCCGACCGAGCCGGTGCTGGAGGCCCGCGCCCAGGCGATCGAACAGCGCGGCGGTGACGCCTTCATGGAATACACCGTGCCCCAGGCGGTCATCCGTTTCAAGCAGGGGTTCGGTCGCCTGATCCGCCATCGCCATGACCGTGGTGTGGTTCTGATCCTCGATAACCGCGTGGTGAAAAAAGGTTACGGACGGATGTTTCTGCGCTCGTTGCCACCGGCCCGAACGGTTCAGGGGCCATCTGGCATGGTCTTTTCTGAAATCAACGGCTTCTTCAGAGCTCTGGCTCAGTCAGTACGCTCAGATACTGACTTCTAATGCCATTCTTTCTCATTTATGAGGGCTAAGTATTCAGATTCTCTCTGTCTCTGTTTTTGCTGCGCTTGACAGTTGTTCTTTTTGGGTTAGACTTTAACTTCTCTTCACCCTCTACATCCTTACTCTAGCCCGAGCCCGGGAGGTGCCTATGCCCCAGGAAATGATGCATCAGGACGCGCTAAAGCTGGTCATAGAGAACTCAAAAAAGCTGATGTGCTTCTACCAGAAAGCCGCAGAAATGAGTACCGCAAGCGGAGCCAGTGTGTTTGCCCGGCTGGCCCAGGAAAAAGAGGCGATCCTTATCCGTCTTTTCTATCGTTATCTCGGCTCTGAGCTGGGAACCCTGGAGGAATTCATTACCAGCCCCTGCCAGGACCAGGGTCGTCTCGCCAGGGAACTGGGGTCGATCAAGGATGTCCAGATCAAAGAGAGCCGGGCGCGGGAAATTGCCATGGAGAAGGAGCGCCAGAGTGAAAACATGCTGCGCAGCTGGGCGCGCAATACCATCGACCCGGCCGTCAAAGCTTTCTTTGAGCGGATGGCTCTGGACAACAAGAAACATTACGATATCATCGAATCGGAATACGCATTTCGTATGCGCATGCCGCATGAAACCGATATCGATACCTTTGTCAGGGAGTAGCTAGTTTTCATCTGGAAACGGCCCTTTTCCGCCATAGCGGCGTCAATCTGCAGGCTTACTTGTGCGGCGTAAAGCACTACGCCTCCGCGTAACCCCTTGATTTCCTAGCTATGACGAAAAATTGCTCGTTTCCAATCTGAAAACTTATGAGTTGTCATTGTTATCTACAGCTAAAGGAGGGGACCTATGCGGCGGATCAAGGATTGGCCCGCGGACGAACGTCCGCGGGAGAAGCTTCTGGCGCAAGGGGCAGAACGGCTGACCGATGCCGAGCTGCTGGCGCTGATTATCCGCACCGGCGATTCCGCCAGCAAGGCCAGTGCCGTTGATCTGGCCCGTTCACTCTTACAGAAATTTTCTTCGCTGCGCCAGCTGGCTGCCGCCAGTATCGCCGAACTCTGCCGGTTACCCGGTATAGGGCCGGCCAAAGCAGCCGAGATTCAGGCGCTGTTTCAGATTGCCCGGCGCTTTTCCGACCAGCGTCTGCAACCGGGCCAGGCCTACTGTTCCTCGCGCGACGCGTTCGATCATTTTCACGAGCGGCTCTGCGATTACCGTAAAGAGGTCTTTCTCGCACTGTTGCTTGACAACAAGAACCGCCTGATCCGTGAGGTGCAGATCTCCGAAGGGAGTTTGACCGCCAGCATCGTTCATCCGCGTGAGGTGTTTGCCCCGGTTCTCAGGGAATCGGCCGCGGCCATACTCTTCGTTCACAATCACCCTTCAGGTGATCCGACCCCCAGTCGCGAGGATATCGAAATCACCAACCGGCTCAAGCAGGTGGGAGAACTGATGGGGGTGCGGGTGCTCGACCATGTCATCATCGGCAAGGGGGAGTACCTCAGTTTTGCCGACCGGGGACTGCTGTAGAGACACTTAGCTTAGGGCGATAAAGGCGTCGATCTCTCTTTATTGTTATCAATGAAAACACTTTTCAATTTCTTCTTGAAAAAACGATCTTCCTGCTGCATACTCTGTTCTGGCGTTACCTGGCGTAATCTCCGGATGGTAACTCATCTAGGCAGACTGGCTCGGCGCCGGGTCTGCTCAGCAGCAGAGGTCAACCTGCTGAGGGCACACGGCGGGAAGCAGACAAACACACCCAAGCTCCAAACTATCTCTATCATTTCCTTGGCCCGTAACCGGAATCGGTTACGGGCATTTTTTTCGGTAAGGTTTCATGCAATACTTGAATCATGGTTAGCGAAGAGGAAAGATCCTCTTGATAGCTGTGAATGCTGCGGGGAGGTAACTCGATGAGCTTTTATTCGCGCACTAAAAACAGGCTTCTGGCGCTGGCGACGACGCGCTTCCCGGTCGTCGCCAGACGCTTTGCGGCTGCTTATCAGCCGCAGGAAACAACAGGGGCTATCCCCTGGACCCGTCCGGCATCCCCCCTCAGTCAGGCTAAGCTGGCTCTGGTCACGACGGCAGGAATTCACCATCGGGATCAGCTTCCTTTTGACATGCGGGACAAGAACGGTGATCCCAGCTTTCGTGAGATCCGTGGCAGGGATATTTTCAACGACTTTCAGATTACCCATGACTATTACGATCACTCGGATGCCCGCAAGGATCCGAACATCATCTTGCCTCTCGACCGGCTTCGAGAACTTGTCGCTGAAGGGCTCATCGGCTCTCTGGCAGAGATCCATTATGCCTTCATGGGGCATATCGACGGAGAGCACATCAAAACGTTTGTTGGCGGGAGTGCGCAACTGCTGATCAAGAGCCTGCAGGCGCAGGAGGTTGATATTGTCCTGCTCACCCCTGCCTGAGGAATCTGCAACCAATCCGTGGGATTGGTTCAAAGGGAAATAGAGCGGGCCGGAATTGCCACGGTCGGGATTTCCATCGTGCGCGAGTACTCGGAAAAGATCAGACCGCCGCGGACGGTCTCGCTGCGCTGGCCATTCGGGCACCCCGTCGGTGAACCGTTCAATGTCGCTCAGCAACGTACCATTGTCTGTGCCGCCCTGGCGGCGCTTTACCAGATCGAGGAACCGGGGACGATAATCGACCTGCCCTATCGCTGGAAACGGGAAACCTATGATCCTGCGCGGATCCCGGAGCTGTAGAAGGTTCTATGTTTCCTGGTCGTCAAGTATTCTGCCTGACGGCAGATCATTGGCGGGCTGCGCGACGCACTATCGGGCACGCGAAAGAAGGGCGTTCAGTCGATACCGAATTCTTTGAGTTTGTACATCAGCGAACGCAGACTGATCTCCAGCAGCTGGGCTGCCTGGGTCCGGTTGCCTTCGGTTTTTTTCAGCGCCTTACGGATATACTCCTCCTCAAGGCGCCGGGTCGCGATTTTGAGCGAATACTCTTCCGGATCAAACTGATCGGGTCTGGCTTGTCTGGTACGTAGCGGGGGGAGTTCCAGGGTTTCGCCATGGCTGAAAATCAGTGCTTTCTCCAAGTAGTTTTCCAGCTCCCTGACATTGCCCGGCCAGTGGTAGTGCATCAGGATTGCGGTATCCTCTGCCGTCAGTTGCGGAACCTTACGCTGCTCCCGCAGACAGATCCGCTCGACAAAATAGCGGGCCAACAGGGGAATATCGTCAACCCGGTCACGCAGGGGCGGTAGCTCGATATCGACGACGGCCAGGCGATAATAGAGATCGTTGCGGAAGTTATTTTCGGCCACGGCGTCCTGCAGGCTTTTTCCGGATGCTGCGATCACCCGGGTGTTGATCTTTTCGGCTCTGGTGGCGCCGACCTTGCGCACTTCCCCCTCCTGCAGAACGCGCAGCAGTTTCGGCTGCAGTTCCAGGGGCAGATCGGCAATCTCATCGAGAAACAGGGTGCCGCCGCTGGCGATGGAGAAGAGTCCCTCCTTGTCGCGGTCGGCTCCGGTAAAGGCGCCCTTTTTGTGGCCGAACAGCTCACTTTCCAGCAGGCCTGAGGTGATGGCGCTGCAGTTGATGGCCAGGAACTGTCCTTTGCGACCGCTGCAACTGTGCAGGGCCTTGGCGATCAGTTCCTTGCCGGTGCCGGTCTCGCCATGGATCAGCACGGAGGACTCCGATTTTCCGGCGGCCTGCACCAGCCTGAGGACCTGCTTCATCGCTTCGCTGCAATGCACGATATCATCACAGGAGAACGGCTTTCCCTTGCTGTTCAGCGCCTGTCGCAGTTCGCTGTTCTCCTGTCTCAGGGTCTGGCGTTCTTCCGCCTTGCGCAGGGTGAGGATCACTTCATCCGGTTTGAATGGTTTGGAGATGTAGTCGTAGGCGCCGCGTTTCATGCACTCAAGGGCGGTTTCAACACTGCCGTAGGCGCTCATCATGATGATGGTGGTATTGAGATTGCGGATTTCAGGCTGGTCGAGGAAGGTCAGGCCATCCATGTCCGGCATACGGATATCTGAGAGGATAACGTCAAACTTTTCCCTGTAGGTCAGGTTGATCGCTTCTGCGCCATTGCGGGCTTCGGTGACTCTGAATCTGTGCTGTTCGAGGACCAGGCGCAGCATATGGCGCATCGACGCTTCATCATCAACAATCAGCAGGTTTCGAAATTGCTCAGCCATATCCGTCGTTTTCAATTAAATGATCCTTCATGAGAAGGAAAGATTGACATTGTCTTTTTATAGGTTATTTTTAATAAATTGAGGTTCAGGAATCAACTGTTATCTTGGCAAACTGTCTGTAATCTGTCGTTTATCGTCTTATAACCTGGTCGATTTATTCGTAAACCGGTCGTAGGGATAAAGTGCAGGATATCTCTTCTGCCGGTTCAGAGAGCTGCAGATCAAATGAAAAGTTCAGCACTGTATTGCCAGCAGTCGGACCTCTGTCCGATTGGCCAAGGCCCCTGTCCCGGTGTCTGTGTCTACGCAGATATCTTTGAGAACATCGATCTGGGTATCATCGTTTTCGATATGCACTCAGCCGGTATCCTGTTTGCCAATCGCTGTGCCGAAGATCTGATCGGTGCCGGTATCGGCCCGCATAATTTTCAGCATCTCAAATCCCTGTTCCTCGACCGCTTGCAGTGCCCGATCCCCGATCTGGTCGGTCATTCCTACGATATTCAACTGGATGACAAACTGCTCGGTTATACCTTTTATCCGGTTTCCGATGAGCGCTTTCTGTGGATGTTCATGCGCAATATCACCGAGAAGATGCGTTTTGAATCGGTGGCTAACGCTGTCAGCACCATGGATAATCTCGGCTACGTGTTCTCCGGAATCAGACACGAAATCGGCAACCCGCTCAATTCTGCGAAAATGGCCTTGACGGTACTGCGTGAGAGCTTTCATGACTTCTCCCGTGCGGAGGCGTTGGAGTTTGTTGACCGTTCGCTGGAAGAGCTGCAGCGCGTCGAGTTTCTGCTGCGCAGCCTGCGCAATCTCAATATGTATGAAAAGTCGCAGCCTGAAAATGTTCATTTCCCGCACTTTCTTGACCGTTTTGTCTCGTTGGTCTGGGAAGATTTTTCCCAAAAAGGGATCACCATCAATACTGCATTTCATCCTCAGGCCAAATGGGCCCTGGTTGATCCGCGTTCACTGCAGCAGGTCCTGCTCAATATCTTTACCAATGCGGCCGATGCGCTTGAAGAGAGCGTTGAGCGGACCATCGAGCTCAGTACCCGCGCCGGTCAGGGGTTTCTCTGGGTGAGGATCGTTGACAGCGGCTGCGGGATCAGTGCTGAAGAACTGGCCGAGATTTTCAAGCCGTTCTATACAACCAAGGTGCAGGGGACCGGGTTGGGGCTGGTCATCTGTCGCAAGATGCTGGCTCAGATGAACTGTACCATAGAAATCAGCAGTACATTGGGGCAGGGAACCAGGGTCGAGATATCTATCCCAGAGGGGCAGGCTGATGACGTCGAACAGGAATCGTAAATTACTGATTATCGATGATGACCGGATGCTCTGTGATCTGGTTCAGCGTTTTCTGAAGCATGACCGGCTGACCGTCTGGGCGGTCCACAGCGGGACGGCCGGGGTGGGGTTCTGTCAACAGGAGCCGATCGATATCGTGTTGCTCGATCAGAAGCTGCCCGATGGAGAAGGGCGGAGTTTCTGCGCCGATATTCTCAAGAGCAACGAGCAGACCAAGATCATTTTTATTACGGCATTTCCAAGCTTTGAGAATGCGGTCAAGGGGATTCAATCCGGGGCTCACGACTATCTGGCCAAGCCGTTTGAAATGGACGAGCTGCGTCTGACCGTCGATTTGGCACTGCGCACCCTTGATCTTGAGAGCTGTGTTCAGCTGCAGCATTACAAACGCAGTCGGGAAAAAGACCAGAGTGTGCTGATCGACAGTGGCGGACTGGATGCCTCCCAACTTATTGCGCAGCGCGCGGCACAGTCTGAAGCGCCGGTGATTATAAGCGGGGAGACCGGAACCGGAAAGAGCGTCATGGCCCGTCACATCCATTTCCGCAGCGAGCGAAAGGATGGCACTTTTTTGAGTATCAACTGTGCGGCTCTGCCGGAGAACCTGATCGAAGCGGAGCTGTTTGGTGCGGAAAAGGGCGCTTTTACCGGAGCCGAGGAATGCCGTAAGGGGAT
Organism: Geopsychrobacteraceae bacterium; assembly: GCA_963676795.2. GTDB lineage: Bacteria > Desulfobacterota > Desulfuromonadia > Desulfuromonadales > Geopsychrobacteraceae. Next base: position 727,840 of record CAXXTB010000001.1, read on the forward strand.
TTTTGAAATGGCCGATGGTGGCACCCTGCTGCTGGATGAAATCGGTGAAATGCCGCTGCACCTGCAGGCCAAGCTGCTGAATGTCCTTGAAGAGAGACAGCTGCGGCGGCTGGGCGGTTCGCGCCAGATTCCCGTCGATGTCCGGATCATCGCCGCGACCAACAGCGATCTGGAGGTTGCGGTGAGGAATCACGCTTTTCGTGAGGATCTCTATTTCCGCCTGAACGTATTGCGCCTGCATCTGCCACCGTTACGCGAGAGGCGTCAGGATATCCCCGAACTGTGCCGTCATTTTCTTGAGCTGTTGACCCTGGGACGCAATATTGAGCTTGCGGAGGCTGAGATCTCTATGTTGATCAATTACCCATGGCCGGGGAATGTCCGTGAGCTGAAGAATATTATCGAGCGTGCTGTCATCTTCCATGAAAACGGGACGATCTACCCGTCGCGCCTGCTAACTCGGCGCCCTGGTCCTGCCGCAGTGGCTTCCTCTACCTGTCAGATAAACGACATCCTGCCCCTCGAGGAGATGATCCGCAACTACACCCTCTGTGTCCTTGAGCAGATGGAGGGTAATATCACCCGAACCTCCAGGGCTCTGGATGTCCCCCTTTCAACACTGAAGCGCAGGCTCAAATCCTATCATCTCGGCAGTGACTGAAGGTTCAATCCGGACCGGTTCAAAATGACCCACTATTCCATTTTGAACCGGTCCGGATGATTCTGATTTGGTGGCGATTATTTCTCTTACTTTCTATCTCTCTGAAAATAAACAATAAATCTTTTCCATGCCAAGTTGGAACGGGCTTTGCTCTAGCTCTTCATAAAAGACCACATGGAGTGATGAATGAAGCAGGTTCTGATTGTCGATGATGAAAAGAAATTTCTTCTCAGCCTGGTCCCGGGACTGGAAAACCGCTTGAAAAACATCAGGGTCCTCACGGCGCACAATGGCGAGGATGCCCTCGATGTCCTGAATGCCAATCCGGTGGATCTTCTTGTCACCGATCTGAAGATGCCGAAGATGGATGGCTTCGAACTGCTTGCCAGTATGAAAAAGGGCTATCCCCATATTCCGGTCATCGTCATGACCGCTTTCGGGACGCCGGAAATTGAAGAGGAATTGCAGGGCTATGGGGCGGTCCAGTATCTGGAAAAACCGACAGATCTGGAAACGATGACGGAAAAAATCAGGACCAGCCTGAGCGCTGTCGCCAAAGGCTTTGTCGAAGGGATTACCCTGCCGACCTTTGCTCAGTTGATTGAGCTGGAAAAGAAAACCTGTACCTTGCAGGTTGCCAGCGAGGCAAGCTCCGGAGCTGTCTATTTTGTTGAAGGGCAACTGTTCGATGCCTGCTGCGACAATGCCAGGGGAGATAAGGCGGCGCTTGAAATCTTCACCTGGGATGAGGTCGAGATCAAGATGCTGCCGGGCAAGAGCAAACTGGAAAGGCAGATCACCATGCCACTCAATCAGGTTCTGCTGGAGGCTTTACGGCTTCTGGATGAGAAGACCCGGAGAAGAAAACGGGGGAAAAATGAAAATGCCGTACCTGTGGCAACGCAGCCAGTAGGTGCAGAACAACAACAGCAGTTAAATCATAAGGAGAAATGGATTATGACGATTCAGGAAAAGCTCAAAGACTTCAAATCGATCGATGGTTTTGTTGGCGTCGGGATTTTCACTCCGTCCGGTGAGTCGCTGGCTCTGTTGACCGTTGACCCGAAAGACAACTCCAAGGAGGTCGGCATTCTGTCCAACACCATGTTGCTGAATGCGCAGAAGATGTCCCGTGAAGTCGGGATCGGTCAGGCCAATCTGGTTCATATCGAGGCTGACCATGCCCATGTTTTTGCCCGTTGTCTGAATGAAGGAAGCGATCCGGTCAAGTCGGAACCGGGTAAGGCGCATATCCATATGGTTCTTGTCCTGAATGAGGACAGTGGGGTCGGTCTTGCAAAAATGAAAATGGAAAAGACCATCAGGCAGTTTGCTGAAGAGTTCAGGATGTAAGTCGTAACGGACATCAAAAAAGCCCTTGTCTCCATAAGGAGACAAGGGCTTTTTTGATCCTGCTCCGAGAAGACGTCAGTTGCGCAGGGTCGCGATCAATCGCTGCGGTTTCTGGAGCAGCCTTAGCGCCGCGACGATGTCGGTGGTGACAACTGTGGCTGCGTCCAGGGTCACTTTTGCCGCCCCTTCTTGCTGGATGACGGCAATACCGAGGGCCGATTCCTTGAGCATCAGCCAGTCGTTACGGCCGTTGCCGATGGCCACGACCGACTCAGGGCCGAGAGCCAGCACGTACTTCAGCTTCTCCAGATCCTGGGATTCGCCGGGAATTACAATCCGCTGGCAGGGCAGGCCGCCAAGTTGCTGTCTTGAGCTGCCGAATGTGTCAGCGGTGATGACGTGGATTTTCAGCTCTGATGCCAGGGCTTGCAAAACGGCAGCAACCCCGGGGAGGAGTACCCCGTCTTCCGCCAGGGTACCGTTGTAGTCGAGTACCAGATTTTCCAGTTTGAGGCATTCGTCCCCTGGAATATCAATAGTCAGCATAGTAACCTTTCGTGGTTCGTTGAACTGAGCCCTTGTCGCTCTCGGTTATGGGGTCCAGATCTTCAACAGTGCTTCGGCCATTTCTGCCGGTGAATCGGCAACGCTGATTCCGCATTCGCGCAGAAAGGCTTTCTTGCTCGCCGCATCTCCCTTGCCGCCGGAGATGATCGCACCGGCATGGCCCATTCTCTTCCCTTTAGGAGCCGTTGCTCCGGCGATGAAGGCTGCAACCGGCTTGGTCATGTGATCGCGGACGTATTCCGCGGCCCGTTCCTCGGCATCGCCGCCGATTTCACCGATCATGATAACGGCTTGGGTCTGTGGGTCGGCTTCAAACATTTTCAACACGTCGAGATGGCTGGTGCCGTTGACCGGGTCGCCGCCGATGCCGACACAGGTACTCTGACCGATATCGCGGCTGGTCAACTGCCAGACCGCTTCGTAGGTCAGTGTCCCGGAACGGGAGATGACGCCGACTGGACCCGGCTTGTGGATATAGCCTGGCATGATGCCGATCTTGCATTCTCCGGGGGTGATGACACCCGGACAATTGGGACCAATCAGGCGGGCGTTCTTGCCTTGCATGTACTGCTTGACCTTGACCATGTCGAGGACCGGAACCCCTTCGGTGATGCAGATGATCACCTCGATTCCGGCATCGACGGCTTCCATGATGGCGTCAGCGCTGCCGATCGGCGGGACATAGATGACCGAGGCGTTGGCGCCGGTCTCTTTGACGGCGTCTTCGACGGTGTTGAAGACCGGGAAGCCGTCGATAACGGTTCCGCCTTTGCCGGGGGTAACACCTCCAACCATCCGGGTGCCGTAGTCGCGTGCACCTTGAGCATGGAACAGCCCGGTTGCGCCGGTAATCCCCTGGGTAATGACCTTGGTGTCTTTATCGATAAGTATGCTCATGGAGACTCTCCTTAGGCGTTCACGGCTTTGACGATTTTTTCAGCGGCATCGGCCATACCATCGGCACTGACGATGTTCAAGCCCGATTCTGCAAGCATCTTCTTGCCGATTTCGACGTTGGTCCCTTCCAGGCGAACCACCAAAGGGACACTGAGGCCGACCTGTTTGGCTGCTTCGATGACGCCGGTCGCGATGACGTCACATTTCATGATACCGCCAAAAATATTGACCAGGATCCCTTTGACCTTGGCGTCGGAGAGGATGATCTTGAAGGCTTCGGTCACCCGTTCAACCGTTGCGCCACCGCCGACGTCGAGGAAGTTGGCGGGTTCGCCGCCATAATGTTTGATGATATCCATGGTCGCCATCGCCAGCCCGGCGCCGTTGACCAGACAGCCGATGTTGCCGTCGAGAGCGATATAGGAGAGATCATGCTGCGAGGCTTCGATCTCCATAGGATCCTCTTCGTCGTAGTCGCGCATGTCACGGATGCGCGAATGACGGAACAGGGCGTTGTCCTCGAAATTCATCTTGGCGTCGAGACAGAGCAGGTTGCCTTCCCCGGTTAGAACCAGGGGGTTGATCTCAAGGAGTGAACAGTCGGTTTCGATGAACGTCTTGTAGAGATTTTGCAGAAGGCTGACGCTCTGCTTGACCTGAGGCATGGAGAAGCCAAGTTTGAAGGCGACCTTGCGGGCCTGGAATGCGGTCAGGCCGACGAGCGGATTGATCGCTTCAAAGAACAGTTTTTCCGGCGTTTTGGCGGCGACTTCCTCGATATCCATGCCGCCTTCCGCCGAGGCCATCAGCGTCACCTTGGAGGTGGCCCGGTCAACCAGGAAGGAGAGGTAGTATTCGTCTGCGATATTGCAGCCTTTTTCAATCAGAACCCGTTTGACGACCTTGCCTTCAGGGCCGGTCTGATGGGTAACCAGGGTCATGCCGAACATCTGACGGGCGAGTTTCTTGACCTCGTCGGCACTCTTGGCGATCTTGACGCCCCCCCCCTTGCCACGGCCACCGGCATGAATCTGAGCCTTCACCGCCCAGGGACCGTCACCAAGCCGTCTGGCCCAGTCACGCGCCGAATTGCTGTTGTAGACGACATGCCCTTCAGGAACAGGAACACCGAAGTTACGCAGAATTGCTTTGGCTTGATACTCATGAATGTTCATCGCACCCTCTTCGCCAGATCTGATTTTAGGTCTATCTATTCTCCTTAGGTTTTGCTTCTCACCAAGGATAACCTAAACGGGCAGATTTTTCAGCATATAGAGATAATTGATTTTAAAAAGGGAGAAAAGTGGTCTGAAATCCAAAGGGGGCCGGCGCACCATGCGGGTGCTGATTGGATATATTGGCCGTTTGACGGAGCGTTACAGGAGAGAGTTTCATTGGCAAAATATCCAGGATTTATAGTATGATGCTGACTTTGTTGAGCTTTCCTCGGTTGCTTGTCTGGTGGGGTACCCTGTGGCGCTGAAAAATGAAAAATGGCTGGAGTTGGCTGAAATCGTCGATGAACAGAATCGGCAGCCCGAACTCGCTTGTATCCGCAAGTATATGCGTCTGTCGCATATGCTCGGGAAGTACCTTGAAGCGTCTCTGCGCGGCTACGGGATCAACCGGACTCAGATGAGGCTGCTGCTGCATATTCTGGCCAACAAGGCGCCGCTGACACCGACAGAACTCAGCAAGCTCTCTCTGCTGACAATCGATGCCGTCAATAAGTCGGTAGACCGTCTTGACAAGGCCGGCATCACCAGAAGTTATCGCTCCCGGACGGATCGCCGGGTCAGAAAAGTCACCCTGACGGATAAGGGGCTCGAGATTCTGGAAAATGCCCAGGCGGTAAGACAGCAGCAGTTTGCCGATATTGTCGGCTGTCTCGATGCGGAGGAACTGGACCAGTTTTCCCATTATCTGGGCCGCGTTGTCCAAAACCTGAACGTTCTGATGACCTCAGAGAGTAAAGATCAATAGCCTGTCGTTCCCACCTGGCAGAGACGTCGTTTTTCCTTTTTTGTGTGTCTCTGGCGTGTTTCTCATAATTTTCAAGCTGTTGTGAAATCGATGGCTTCGGCCAGAATTCGGAGCTCCTCCCCTTGTCGGCTGTGCAAAAGCACAGTTTTGTTTTGTGTTTTTGCTTGACATGGTTACATCGGCTAAATACTCTACGGCTATAACATCTAATGGTATAGCAATAGTTCTGTATGATCGGGTCGTTCTAAAGAGGGATGCTTCTCATGGGCACAGATAGCTCACGCGTTCAATGATGAATCAGTAGAACCTCGACTTTTCCTTGCGTGGTTTGTCTGCTGCAACCTACTGCCACAGGTTGTGGATCTGGCGTTTTATTGAATATAAGCCTCTGGTTTTGCGGCACTGTAATTCGGTATTACAGCGCATTTTTGTTCATTTTTCATAACTGGGAGAAGGTTTATGAGGAAAAGATTGGGGATTGTACTTTGCATGTTGGCCATGTTGGTCGGTTCTTCTGTGCTGGCCGGCGCTGCTGACAGCATCGCTTCGGCCATCAAGGATGGCAAGATAAGCGGCGAGGTCGGGGCCTACTACTGGACCATGGATTACGGCGACACGCCAAAGGCACTGGACACACAGTCCGCTGTTATCGGTGGGTTCATGAGCTATGAAACGGCTCCGATCGCCGGAATCACCGGAGGCTTCGGTTTCAAGGCTGTCCATGACATGAGCTGGGATGAGGAGTCCCTGGCCTATTTCGGGATTCTGCCCGACGATAAGTCCAGTTATACCGGGATGCCGGAATACTACCTGCGTTATGCGGGACATGATACCAAGCTGACAGTCGGTGCTCAGTATGTCTGGACCCCCTGGATCAACAAAAGCCCCTTCCGAATTACTCCCTACGCCTATCGGGGTGTCAGCCTGAGTAATAGTAGTATCGACAAATTCAAATTCAATCTCGGCTATTTGACCGATTTCATGACCTGGACCGATAGCGACTTCAGCAAGATGCTCGCCGGTGACGGCGGTGCCTACTATGCAGGTGTCTCCTATGCCCCGATCAAAGGGCTGGATGCCAACATCTGGTATTACTACTTCGAAGATAATTACACGATCATTGCTCCGCAATTTTCGTGGGATAAAAAGTTTACCAAAGACTGGAATGGGAAGATCGATGTTCGTGCCGCTCAGTTTGACAGTGTCGGCGATGATTTGTACGGCAGTGACAACGCCAGGCTGGAATGGTTCGATGAAACCTATATGTTTGGGGCTATAGCAACTCTTGGGTTTAAGAACCTGTCGTTGTCGATTTCCGGACAGCAGAACGGTAATAACGATGTTCCGGAAACCTTTGGTAACAATCGAGCTGTCACCATGCAGATCAACAAGTCTAACCGCGCAGAAGAAAAGGCTTATGCCGCCAAGCTGGAATACGACGCGACGACCAGGACAAGCGGCGGCCTGAAGGCCTATGTCCAGTACGGAATTTTCGACACCCCGGAAACCGGCGATAATGCCAGTCAGGATACTGAAGAGCTGGAGTTCTTTGTCAGCTATCGGATCAAGAATTACAAGGGGCAGAACTCTGTGATGAAATTTCTCGATGGCTCGGAAATCAGGGTCCGTTACGCGATGGAAGACGCCGATCAGGATGTCAGCGAGTACGCCGATTTCCTGGATATCAACAAGAAGGATCAGGACACCACCGACTTCCGTGTCTATCTGAAGTATTACTTCTGATGGCATCAGTCGGATTTTATTTGGTCAAAAAGTATAAAGCTATAAGGTCTACATATATACAAGTTGCTTTGTAGCTTTATGCTTTTCAAGTTTTCAGTGATTTGAAAGTTGATCAGGAAGAACTGCATGATTACCAAACGGGGAGAATTATGAAACGAAACGACAAGGATGAGGTAACGAGCAAGGCCGATGACCCGGTCGTAGAGCAGGCCGGGACATCGCGCCGCTCTTTTCTTAAAGGGGCCGGTGTTGTCGGTGCGGCGGTCGCCGCTGCGACAAGCGGGATCATCGCGATGCCGAAAAAATCTGAGGCGGCGGATGATTGCCCGGAGCCCAGGGTGCTGGAAGAACTGCCTATCCCGGCCGATCCTGCGGCACCGTCAAAGACCGAATTTGCCTGTGATGTGCTGGTTGTCGGCGGCGGCTTTGCCGGTCTGAATGCGGCTATTTCCGCCAAAAAAGCAGGGAACTCGGTCATCATGGTCGACAAGGGGCGGCCTGGTTATTCGGGCCTGTCTCCCTTCGCCAGTTCTCATCGCTGGATCGATAAGAACTTTGGTGATGATCCAAAGGCCTTCAGGGCCTGTGTTCAGCGTGGCGGTGAATATATCACCAACCTCGACTGGTATCAGGTCTGGATCGATGAGTCGAAGGCGGCTTATGAGCGGCTTATGGAGTGGGGGGTTCTGACTCAGTTTCCCAAGGCGTCAATTGCCGGAGAGTATTTCAATCAGCTCGACTATGCCGGCTATCGTGACAAGTTCGACAAGTTCGACCGGCGTAAAAAGTTCAACGAAGCCCTCGATAAGAGCGGGGTTCAGATCATCGAACGGACCATGATCACCGAAGTTATCAAAAACGACGGCAGGGTGGTCGGGGCCATGGGGATCGACGTACCCAGCGGTGCGGTGGTGACCTTTCACGCCAAAGCAGTCGTTCTCTGTACCGGTGGCGGTTCGTTCAAGTCGGGCGGTTATCCGACCGGGGCGAACAGCTTTACCGGCGAATATATCGGTTACCAGCTCGGCCTGCCGATCGTCGGCAAGGAGTTCGACGATTTCCATCAGACCGTTTCCCATGCTGCGGGCAATGCTTTCTACAACAACTCCTGGACCTATCTGGAGAATATCTGGCTCTGCGGTGGCGACATCGATATGAAAAACTACAAGCCCTACGCGGATGTCAAGGCCAAGGTCATGGTCTTGAGCCGGGTTCACTCAGCGCTTAAAGGGATGGCTCCGGATGATGGTTCGCATTTCGAGGATCTTGCCAAGGCGTCCAAGGGGCGTCGGGGTGGTTCTCTGTCGAGCAACCCGCTTGACCCACGAGAAGGGAAAAAGAATGACTCGATGCAAAAGGGCGATGTCTGGGGCGCTGCGGTCGGCATGTGTTCGCACCTGAGCTCGGGTGTTTTCTGTGGCCTGGATGATATCAATGGCCAAACCGCCCTGCCGGGTCTTTATGTCGCTGGTGACGGAACCAACGGTTGCGTGGTTACCGGTGCGGCCTATCCGAACGGTGTCGGTTTTACCTCCAACTTTATCTCCTGTCAGGGCTGGCGTGTCGGTGAGGCTGCTGCGAAGTACGCCAGGGGGGGCGGTTCGGCCAGGATTCCGTTGGCAAAAATCGCCAGTGTCACCACGGAGATTGAAGCACCACGCGGACTGACCAAGGGGCTCGACCCGAACTGGGCGCGCGATGTCCTGCACGGCATCATGGCTCCCTACTGGGTGCATATCGCCAAGTCGGAAAAGACCCTGCAGGGCACCCTGGCTCAGGTCGAATACATGCGCGACGAGGTGGTCCCGCAGCTCATGGCGGTCAGCTCGCACGATCTGCGTCTCTGTCATGAGATGAAGAGCAAGATCTTAAGTGCCGAGATGAAGCTGCGTGCCGGGATCGAACGGAAAGAGAGTCGCGGATTCCATTTCCGGACTGACTATCCCTACCGTGACGACAAGAACTTCCTCTGTTATATCGCCGCCACAAAAGGCAAAAACGGCATGAAGGTTTCCAAGGTCCAGATCAAGGATGAATGGAAAGGCGACACTGGTCTTGCTCATGCTGATCGTTACGGCTGGCGATTCCCGGGTGAAACTGAGGCCCTGGGGCTGCCACCGGAAAAGAAACGGGACGGGGGGCCTGGAGGGAAGCCTGGTGGAAAACCCGGAGAGAATCACGGCTAATCTTGTCTGTATATGACCAAGGGGAAAGATTATGAGTGTTGCACGCTATGATTTAAATGCCTGTATCGGCTGTATGACCTGTAACGAAATCTGTCCGATGGACGTCCTCCGCTTTGATGGTAAGGAAGAAAAATCGGTCATCGCCTACGCGGAAAACTGTCAGAGCTGCGGCCAGTGTTTTGTCAACTGTCCCGGCCGCTCACTGATGATTGTCAATGATATGTACAGTTACGCCCTGACTGCACACCGGGCGCCGGTCACTGCTTACAATGCGGGCCACAATGCACCGACAAAACAGTCGCCTGAATAAGGAGCCTTTATGTTTGGACTTGGTACGACAGAACTGATGATTATCGCCTTAATCGTGATGGTCATCTTCGGCGCCGGCAAGCTGCCGCAGATCGGCAGTTCTCTGGGCGCCGGGATCCGCAATTTCCGAAAGGGGGTGAGCGAAGAGGCAGAGTCTGATGCCGCTAAGGAGCCGGAGATTGTCAGTTAACAAGCTCAGGCTTCACAATAAAAAGAAGGCCGGAAACTCAATGTTCCGGCCTTCTTTTTATTGCTTTAGCACGCCAATTCAAGTCTGTTAGGCATTGGCTCATTTTCCTTCTCCCCAAGGGAGAAGGTGCCCCGAAGGGGTGGCTGAGGGGGGCTTTTCGGGCGAGTCTCCCCTCATCCTAACCCTCTCCCTCAGGGAGAGGGGATGATTTCTCTTTTTACAGTGCTGAATGGTTCAGTCAGCGGACAGGTTCTACTTGGTTTTTTCCCAGTCAGCGAGAAATTTGGCGATACCGACATCGGTCAGCGGGTGCTTGGCCAGCTGGGTGATGACGCTGTAGGGGATGGTGCAGATATCGGCACCTATCAGCCCGGCGTTGAGAACGTGCATCGGCGAGCGGACCGAAGCGACGATGATTTCAGTCGCGTAGCCGTAGTTTTCGTAGATGGTCCGGATCTGCTCAACCCCTTCCAACCCTTCGTGGCCGACATCGTCGAGGCGGCCGACAAAGGGAGAAACATAGGTCGCTCCGGCTTTGGCGGCAAGCAGTGCCTGGAGAGGAGAGAAGATCAGGGTCACGTTGGTGCTGATCCCTTCGGCTGAAAACTGCTTGGTGGCTTTGAGCCCCTCGGTGGTCATCGGTACCTTGATGACGATGTTTTCATGGATCTTGACCAGTTCACGTCCTTCGGCCAGCATTCCTGCGGCGTCGAGGGCAATGACCTCGGCCGAGATCGGTCCGTCGACGATCTGGGTGATCTCGGTGATGACCTCCTTGAAGTCGCGGCCGCTCTTGGCGATCAGAGAAGGGTTGGTGGTGACGCCGTCAACCAGGCCCAGCTCATGGGCGGCGCGGATTTCCTGAACTTCTGCGGTATCGATAAAAAACTTCATGCTCAGCTCCTCGGGGATCCCGAATTGGGTGTTAGTGGGTTTCCTTGTATTTATTCAGACATTCCTGCGAACAGAAATAGTGTTCTTCGCCCCTGATTGTGGTTCGGTGGGCATCGCTGATCGGCAGGTAGGTTCCGCACTGCGGGTCCTTGACCATGGTTTCGCCGTCGGCGCTGCGATTTTTTGGAGGCCTTCTTGCTGCTGGACCGCGCAGCATGCTGGCGATCAGTGAGTAGACGACAAAGCAGATCAACACAAGTAGCAGTAATTTAATCATCAGTTTACCAAGTCTTTTCCATGAGAACGATACCCGCTTCTTCTGCCAGTTCGGCCTGCAGGTCGGCTATCGAACGATTGAGAACCGGATGAACAAAATCAGGGCACAGGTCAGTCAGAGGCATGAGCACGAACTGACGCTGGTGGAGCAGCGGGTGCGGAATGGTCAGCTCGGGTGTGGTCATGATCCGGTCGGCGTAGAGCAACAGGTCGATATCGAGGGTACGCGGCCCCCAGACAACCTGGCGCGTCCGGCCGGCGGCATTTTCAAGCTCCTGGCAGGTCTTCAGCAACTCGCCCGGAGACAGGAAGGTCTCCAGTTCCAGGGCCGCATTCAGATAATCCGGCTGATCCGCCGGGCCGCCCACAGCTGGTGTGCGATACAGCGCTGAACTGCGGACCTGGACAATCTGCGGATGCTCTTCCAGGCTCTGCCGGCACTGGCGGAACAGGCTCAGCGGGTGCCCCAGATTGCCTCCGAGGCCGAGAAATGCTCGACACTTTTTCGTCTCTGTCATAACCTGCGAATTAAAGCACAAGCCGACGGACAAAATCAATTTACCATTTGACCTGAATGAGGTGGCTGGACGGTGAAACTGCTGTGCTGGATTGTCATGCAGCCATATCTGTCGAGCCACTTACCGATTCGGGATGACAGGAAGATATCATGCGCCTCAACCTGACCCTGGGTGCCCACGATCTGGAGCAGACCCTGCTGTTTTATCGAGAGATTCTGAATCTTAGTCCTGTTCGTCATCAGGAGGGGACTGGCTTGGAATTTATGCTTGTTGATTTCGCTAATCTGCGGGTTGTTTTTGTGCCTCTGGAACAGCTTCAGCAGCAGCATCCGGCACTCTTGCAGAACTTTGACCGCCACCACCTGGGAAGCGGTGTCCAGCTGGAAATGAACTGCCCCGATCTCGTCCCGGTGATGCAGGCCCTGGGGCGTTATGACTGGCCGGTTGTTTATGAGCTGGAAGATGACGAGCATCGGCGCCGGGAATTGTGGATCAACGATCCGGATGGATATCTGATTGTACTCAATGAAGAACCGGGAGAGTTGTGATGGCTCTCCCGTTCATGGTCTGTTCTGGATTTAGGCATAGCCGCCCGGCTGGCCGAGCATGCCGCGGGTGACCAGGACGATCCCCTTATCGGTGATACGGAAGCCGTTGGCCTTGTCCTCCTCCGGATCGTAGCCGATGCGCATCCCTTCAGGGATCTCACAGCCCCGGTCGATAATCGCGTTTCTGATCTGGCAGTTCCTGTGGGTGACGACTTCCGGCAGGATGACACACTCGTCGATTTCGGAGTAGGAGTGGACCCGGACATTGTTGAACAGCACGGTCTTGTTCAGTTTGGAACCGGAGATGATACAGCCTCCGGAGATGCTGGAGTCGGTCATCATACCGCGGCGGTTCTCATCGTTGAAGACGAACTTGGCCGGCGGCAACTGGGCCTGATAGGTCCAGATCGGCCAGCCCGGGTTGTAGAGGTTCAGCTCCGGGGCCGGAGCGATCAGTTCCATATTGGCTTCCCAGAACGAATCAAGGGTTCCAACATCGCGCCAGTAGGCGCGTCCTCCGGTTTCCGGATCGCGGAACGGGAAGGCAAAGACCTCATGCTTGTCGATGATGCCGGGAATGATGTTTTTGCCGAAATCGTGCTCAGAACTGGGATTGACGCCGTCTGACATCAGTAGGTCAAAAAGAAATTCGGTGTTGAAGATGTAATTGCCCATCGACGCCAGGCACATGCCCGGTTTGCCGGGGACCTCGGCCGGGTTGGCCGGTTTTTCGGCAAAGCTGGTGATCCGGTTGTGCTCATCTACACCCATGACGCCGAAGGCTCCGGCGGCTTCCTCAACCGGAACCTCCAGGCAGGAAACCGTCATGTCGGCCCCCTGTTCGATGTGGGCGAGCAGCATCGAACGGTAATCCATCTGATAGATATGGTCTCCCGAGAGGATCAGTACGTATTTCGGCTTTTCGGCACGGATGATATCGAGGTTCTGATAAACCGCATCCGCCGTTCCCAGATACCAGTCTTCTGAGAAGCGTTGTGACGCCGGCAGGATTTCGACAAATTCTCCCAGTTCCTTTTTGAAATGACTCCAGCCGCGCACCAGGTGACGGATCAGCGAATGGGATTTGTACTGAGTCAGAACACCGATACGCCTGATTCCCGAATTGATGCAGTTGGAGAGGGGAAAGTCGATGATCCGGTACTTGCCGCCAAAGTAGACGGCCGGTTTGGCCCGCCATTCGGTCAGTTCATAGAGGCGGGAGCCGCGCCCCCCGGCCAGAACCAGAGCAAAGGTGTCTTTGACCAGGTGACTGACATAACGATAGACGATGTGGCGTTCGGGTATATTTCCCATTTCAGTTCTCCAGAATCATTCGCAGTAGAAGCATATATGACAGGTAAGACATTTCTTCAAAGAATAGCTGATGATGGTGAGGTTACAACAGGGGGTGCCGAAAAAATACGGAGTAAAATCCTCAGTTTCTATCCGTTGCCGTGCGACTTTGGCGATTTGTCAGGTAGATACCGACGAGAACCAGCAGTAGCCCGCTGGCCAGGGAGCCGGTCAGGGGCTCATCGAGGATCAGCCAGGCCAGAACGACACCGCTGGCCGGAACCAGGTTGATAAACTGCCCGGCACGGATCGGTCCGATGCGCTGAATCCCCTGATAGTACCAGATAAAGGCTACGACAGTGCCAAACAGCCCGAGAAAGGCCAGCCAGCCCCAGGCCGACAGCGGATATTCCGGCAGTCCGCTCAGCAGCCGCTGACTGAGTGCCGCGGGAAACAGCATTGCCGTGCCTGCCAGTGAAGAGTAGGTGACCGCAAGCAACGGGCTGAGGCCGCGCAGGGTAATCCGGCCGATCAGGGAATAGGCCACCCAGCTGGCGACACAGCCGAAAATCAGCAGTTCGCCGCGGCCGATGCCGTGGGTCACCAGCTCAACCGGGTTGCCTTGGGTGATGACCAGGATCGCTCCGCATACGGAAATGGCAATCCCCGAAGCCTTGACCGCCGTCAGTTTTTCTCCGAGCAGGATGGTTGCAAAGATTGCAATCATAACCGGGTTGTTGGCGATGATGACCGCCGCCCGTCCTGCTTCGATCAGCTCCAGTCCTTTGAAAAAGCAGATATTGTAGCTGGTGATGCCGGTCAGCCCGAGCAGCAGGATCGGCAGGATCTGATTGCCTTTCAGGCGCGGCAGGTGGCGATGCTGCGCCAGGGTGAGGATGAGCAGGGCTGCCGAGGCGATGAGAAAGCGTAAAAACGCGGCGCAGAGCGGCGGCAGTTCTCCGGCCAGAGAGCGGCCGGCAATGAAGGTGCCGCCCCAGAAGATGGCCATCAGGGTCAGTTTGATATAGGTGAGGAGCAGTGACGAGGTCGGCATGTCAGTAACTGTTGGGAATGGTGATTTTCCCCTCGGCATATTTACAGGCATATCCTGAAATCCTCACTCTGGGGCCGACCAGTCGGCACTGGAGCTCTCCACCGCGTGCTGAAATCTGGCTGACGTTGAAATTGCAGCGTCCGGTTTCCGACGCCCAGTAGGGGACCAGCTGGGTGTAGATGGAGCCGGTAACGGGGTCCTCCGGAATACCGATCCCCGGGGCAAAGAAGCGGGTGACAAAGTCGGCTTGTTCGCCGGGCGCTGCGATGGCGACGCCGCGCTGGTCAAGTTTTTTTAGGAGTACAAGGTCCGGAGCTGCCCCGGCAACCTGTGCCTCGCTGGTGAAAATGACCAGCAGATCCTCTGCGGCCAGACAGCAGCGGGGTTGCTCGGAGAAGGCCTCAACAATGATTTGAGGCGTCGGGCAGGGGATCGGCAGCTGAGCGGGAAAATCGAGGGTGTAGAGGTTATCGTCGCGATAGACGCTCAGCGGCCCTGACAGAGAGGCGAAGTTGAAGCAGGTCGCCGTTTCGTCGAGAATTTCGGCCAGGACGAAGGCCGTGGCCAGGGTGGCATGACCACAGAGTCTGACTTCCGCCGTCGGGGTAAACCAGCGTATATGGTAGCCTTTGCCGGTCGAAACAAAGAAAGCGGTCTCCGACAGGTTGTTCTCCGCTGCGATGGCCTGCATCAGCTGGTCGGGCAGCCACATTTTAAGCGGGCAGACTGCGGCCGGGTTGCCGTTGAACGGTCGTCTGGCAAAGGCGTCAATCTGATAAAGAGACAGCTCCATAACCTCCCCTTTTTATGTGAAAACCTATTTTATCAGAACGGCGGATTTATTCCTCTGATTAATTATGCTTGTTTTCTTCTCAGGCTCCGGGCAGGCGCCCGCGAAAGAGGAAAAATACCGCGCCCAGCAGACAGAGTCCGGCCCAGAGGTAATCAAGGGTCGGTTTCTCTTTCAGATAATACACCGAGAACGGGACGAAGATGGCCAGGGTGATCACCTCCTGAATGAT
This sequence comes from Geopsychrobacteraceae bacterium, assembly GCA_963676795.2. GTDB lineage: Bacteria > Desulfobacterota > Desulfuromonadia > Desulfuromonadales > Geopsychrobacteraceae. Next base: position 743,334 of record CAXXTB010000001.1, read on the forward strand.
CTTGAGCTGGCCGACCGGCAGCAGCTGATGGCCGATGCGGTTGGCCGGAACCTGGAGCAGGTATTCGAGCAGAGCGATCCCCCAGCTGGCCAGTGCGGCAATAATCCAGGGGCGGTCGGCCATATTGCGCAGGTGGCCGTACCAGGCAAAGGTCATGAAAACGTTGCTGCAGCAGAGCAGGAAGATGGTCAGGGAGAGTCGGGACATAACTACCTCGGAACAGGTCAGAAGAGTGATCTCTAAAGAGCTGGTGCGGATTATAGTCCGGATCCGTGGTAAGGCAAGAGGATTTGGGGGGATCAGCTCATCAGACCCGAGGAAAACCAGGGCCTGATGAGTTGATAGATATGCGCGGCCTATGCCTGGTGAGCCGGCTGCTTGGCTTTGGCCCAGTATTCGTGAATCAGCAGCGAGAGGAGCAGGACGATGCCTCCGCCGATAAGGCGGGGAATGTTGGCGTCACGGTTCCAGATCACCATGTTGACGATCAGTCCGGCCGGAATCAGGGCGTTGTTCATGATCGCCAGGGTTCCCGCATCGACCCTGGTCGCACCCTTGTTCCAGAGGAAATAGCCGAGCCCTGAAGCGATGAGCCCCAGGTAGACGAGGATGCCCCATTGGCTTCCCGTGGTCGGCAGCTTGGCGGCGTTACCGAAGATGAACCAGGTGATGACGGTAACGATCAGGGCGCCGAGGTAGAAATAGCCGAAGATAGCGCGCTGCGGCCGATCGATCCGGTGGCGCTCAAGCAGGACCTTGTAGCCGACCTGCCCCAGGGCGAAACAGATGTTAGCGGCCTGGACGACGAAAAAACCGGTGAAGACCTGACTGCCGATGTTGCTGTAGCGGATAATGGCGGCGCCGATGACCGCCAGGATAGCCGTTACCAGGTAGCGGGAGCTGAAACGCCCCTGCATCAGATCAAAGATCAGCGTGACGTAAACGGGGGTCAGAATGGTAAATATCAGAACCTCCGGGACGCTCAGCAGCAGGAACGACTGGTAATAGAAGACGTACATCAGGCCGAGCTGAACTGCCCCGAGGGCCATCAGTTTGGCCGCCAGCTTGAGCGGGATCGGGCGGATAAAGGGGAGAAACACCAGCGCCGCCAGTAGAACCCGGGTGAGGACAGAAAAATAGGCATCGACCTGGCCGGCCAGGTAAACGCCGATCAGGCTGAAGGAGAATGCCCAAAGACAGGTAATTGAGATCAGATAGCCCATTGTAAACCTCTTTTAAAGTTCGGTTAACGAGATATTAGCCATGGTCTGTCTGGTTAGTCAACCGCGAAATTGATTATGGTTTACCAGGGGGCAATCTCACATCTCAGCCGTAAATCAGGCGTGGCAAGAACAGGACCAGATCCGGCCAGTAGGTCAGGACCAGCAGGACCGCAATCTGGATGGCCAGAAACGGCAGGACGGCCTTTGACACATAGACCAGGTCGCGGTTGACGACTGCACCGCTGATATAGAGGCTGACCCCGAGCGGCGGCGTACAGTACCCGATCCCCAGGTTGATGGTCATCAGCAGGCAGAAGTGCATGCTGTCGATGCCGAACTTGCTGAGCAGGGGCAGGAAAATCGGGGTCAGAATCAGGGTTGCCGAGATAATATCCATGAACATGCCGATGACCAGCAGCAGGATATTGACCGCCAGCAGGAAGATCCAGGGGGAGGAAATACTGCTGACCACGGCCGTGGCGATCTTGTTGGGAATCTGCTCAAAGGTCAGGTACTCGCCGAACACCGAGGCGCCGGCGACGATGACCAGCAGCGTTGAGGAGGTCACGGCCGATGAGACGATGACCTTCTTGATATCCCTGAACTTCATGTCGCGGTGGATGCAGGTTTCAACAAAGAAGGCGTAGAAACAGGCGACTACGGCGGCCTCGTTGGCGGTGAACAGGCCGGAATAGATGCCGCCGAAAATCAGTACCGGCAGGCACAGGGCCCAGATGCTTTCACGGATGACCGCAAGCGCTTCCCTGAGAGTCGGTCTGCTGCCGGTCTTCAGCCCCTGTTTCTTGCAGACAAAGTAGGCGTAGAGGCTCATGGCCAGCATGATCAGCAGCCCCGGGATAAAGCCGGTCAGAAACAGCGCTTCGAGCTGATCGTTGCTGACCATGGCATAGAGGATCATGGCGATCGACGGCGGAATGACGACACCGAGTATCGGCGCGGTGGTCATCACTCCGACTGAAAACCGCTCGTTGTAGCCGTTCTGGATCAGGGCCGGAATCATGAAGCCGCCGATGGCGACCACGGTCGCCACCGTTGAGCCGGAGATGGCGCCAAAGAAACCGCAGGCCAGAATGCCGGCCATAGCCAGCCCGCCGGGGAGGAATCCGACCAGGACATTGGCCGTTTTGATCAGTTTTTCGACGATACTGCCGGTGGTCATGATATTGCCACAGAGGACAAAGAAGAGCACCACGATCAGGGCGAACTTGTCCATGCTGCGGTAGAGCACCTCGGTGACGATCATCGGATCGATACCGAGCAGAAAGATCAGGCCGAAAGCACCGGTGAAGAACAGGGCCATGAAGACCGGGATGGTACTGGCCAGGCCGCCGATCAGCAGGGCGAGAATCAACAGGTAGCTGGTTTCCATGGCTATTTCTCTCCGGTGATCTCAGGCTGGCCGCGCCAGTCTTCAACCATGATGATCAGCGTGCGCAGGAACATCATCAGGCCCATCAGCGGCAGGATGGCGTAAAAGTACCACTCGGGGATTTCCAGCGTCGCGGTCCGGGCGTATTCGTCCTGGTACATCATGACCGTCATTCCCCAGCCCAGTTTGATCATCAGCAGGGAGAAAAACAGCACAGCCATGTGGGAGAACAGGGTCAGGGGCTTCCTGAGGACCGGAAACAGCTGGGGCAGCGCGTCGATGCGGACCAGAGAACGACTGCGGATAGCGGCAATACAGCCGAAATAGGTCGAAAAGAAGATCACCTTGCGGACGATTTCATCCGACCAGTAAAGGCTGATATCGCTGGTGAGCTTTCTCAGGACGACGTTGGCCATCGCCGTGATCAGGGCGATACTGACCGTCAGAAACAGGGACCATTCCTCAACGAAGAGAAACAGCCGGTCGATGGCTTTGAACAGTTTTTTCAGCATAAATTCTCTGTCTGGTCAGTTCGCTGTCGTGGCGTAGAAAATCAGGGCCGGGAGCTGGTCCCGGCCCACAGAGGCGTCGTCGTCAGGAACGCGCTTTCAGCTGCCCAGCTTGCTGCGGACCATGGCCAGGTAGTCGGGGCCGATCTTCTCTCCCCATTTCTGCAGAACCGGCTCGCTGAGTTTTTTCAGCTCGGCCATATCGCTGTCTGAGAGGTTGTGGAATTCGACACCGGCCTCTTTGGCTGCGGCAATCTGCTCTTCGTACTGGGTGCGGGTCGCCTGGCGCGATTTGGCGCTCTCTTCGGCGACAACCTTGAGGAAGGTGGCACGCAGGTCGGCTGGCAGCTTGTCAAGCCAGCGCTTGTTGGTCATGTGGACGAACAGGCCTTCAGCGTAATTCAGTTCGGTAAAATGCTTGGCGATGGTGAACTTCTTGGTCAGGTTGCAGACGATGGCGGTGTGATCAAGTCCGGTGATAACACCGGTCTGCAGGGCCTGGGGAACATCCGGCCAGGGCAGGGCGGTGAACTTCAGGTTGAGAGCCTTGTAGAAGTCGGTATTGACCGGTGCCTGGGCGATGCGGAAGGTGACAGTTCTGGCCTCGTCGATTGTGGTTGCCGGTACGGTTGTCGCCCAGCCGTAGGGGCCATAGCTGGTGATGTCGATGGTGTAGATTCCCTGGCGCAGGGCGCTTTCGGAGAATGGCGTCCAGAGTTCGGGATCATTGCGGAACTGTTCGATCTTGTCGAAGCTGTCGATAACATAGGGGAGGTTGATGATGCCGATCCGGTCGGCCACGTTGGCCGCAGCAACCGAAGAGCTGAGCATCCCCTGGATGGCGCCCATTTTCAGTTTGTTGATGACATCCTTCTCCCCGCCCAGCTGAGCGAGAGGACGGAAGTCGACATAGATCTGACCGTTGGTCGCCTCCCAGACGCGATCACGAATTTTGTATCCGGCAGCAACTCCTTCAATCGCAGGGTGGGAAATATTTGATAGAATATAGGTGTACTTGGCGCCGCTCGGATCGAATTGCGGTGAAAAGGCTGCCAGCGGGTCGTTGTCGCTGGCCAGAGATGACAGCGGGATCGCCATCAGCAGCATAAAGGTCAGTAGCAGTCGTCTCATGATTTCCTCCCTAGGAAAAGAAAACAAACGTTGTTTAGTTATTGCAAAAAAAAGTTAATCACAAGTTAAATCAGTTAGTTAAGCTTGGAAAAGATAGCGTTTTTCGCACATTTGGGTCAAGTACTGTAATCTGTGAACTGAAGAAATGGATTTATGTTTCGCTGGCTGGAACAGGATGTCGATTGTTAGGGTGATGGTTTTGATACTGAACAGTGGATACGGTATTTGCAGTTATGCTGCAGCCCGGGGCGTTTCCGGGCTGACGCTACGAGGACCGGTCCAGAATTAGACGAAAAGGGGATTGCAATTGGCTGTTAAAAAATATGATAATATGAATATTCAAAAAAGGAGAATGGAAATGACTGTCAATCGTTACTTACGTCTGGTTGCCGGCTTCTTTGTCCTGGTGACACTTGCACTGTCTCAGCTGCATTCGCCGGCCTGGCTCTGGTTTACCGCTTTTGTCGGACTGAATCTTTTTCAGAGCGCTTTCACCAATTGGTGTCCGTTGATGACGATTCTCAAGAAGATCGGAGTTCGCGAGGTCTGATCCGGGTTGATACCTCCCTGATGCAATCCATGGCCGGTCACCTGTCAGGGTGTTGAAAAACGTTTTCGAGGCAGCAAGTGCAAGGCAAAAATTGCCGAAAAAGCGCAGTTTATACCAGTAAATGAGCATTTTTAGGCAATTTTTAACGTCGCAATTGCAACGCAGATAGTTTTTCAACAGCCGTGCTAGACGGTGCCGGCCTGTTGTTTCACCCCTTTCGTCCTGCCGTTGAGTCGTGTATGCTAAAGGACTTGTGGTCATCTGTATGGCTGCCCTTTTTACGCATACTAGATTTTACGGGAGTTATAAATATGGCAAGGTACGTCATCCTTATGCTGCTGGCCTTGCTGCCAGCCATGTCCTTTGCTGCTGATCCGGTCAGCTTGGTTCCGGAAGAGGTGGTCCACAGTCTGCAGCAGTCCTATCCGAAGCTCCGATACGCTGAGATTTCCCCCGCGCCGGTTGACGATCTGTATGAGCTGGTCATGCCGGACGACAATGTTCTCTACTATGCAGCCAAGAACAGACTGATCATGACCGGAGAAATCTGGACCCCTGACGGTCGTAACCTGACTGTTGAAAGCAAGGACAGGCGCCTGTCCGCCAAACTGGATCAGTTCAATCTCGACAAGGCACTGAAAATCGGTAATGGTCCGAACCTGGTTATCGAGGTCACCGATCCTGACTGCCCCTTCTGTCGTAAGGGGGCTCAGTTCCTGGCCGACAGGGAGGATGTAACACAGTACATTTTCTTTTACCCGCTGACCCGTATCCACCCGCAGGCTGAAGCGAAGTCGCGCTTTATTCTCGCCGCCGAAGATCCAGCCGGGGCCTATGAGGATGTTGTCAACGGTATGTACGACAACCAGCCGCTGCCGGAATTTACCGATAACGGGCTGCTCGAGGAGCAGCTGAAGATCGCCCGGAGTGTCGGAGTCAACAGTACACCGCAATACTGGATCAACGGCCAGCATGTGTCAGGCTTTAATCAGAACAGGATAGAGCAGCTGCTCACCAAGTAGGCAGCTGACATAAAAGGTTTTATGAGCAAAGAAAAAACTCTCACCAACCGTCCCGAACTGCTCGCTCCGGCGGGCAGCCTCGAGGCGTTCTTCGCCGCCGTTGAAGGGGGTGCCGACGCCATCTACATCGGGCTCAAGGAATTTTCCGCCCGGGCCAAGGCTAAAAACTTCAATTTCGCCGAGGTCGAGCAGATGGTCTGTTATCTGCGCGGCCAGGGGAAGCGGCTATATGTTACTCTCAATACCCTGATCAAGGAAACGGAGCTGCCGCAGCTGATCGACACGCTCGGTGCTCTTGAGGCGATCGGCGTCGATGGCGTGATATTGCAGGATCTGGCCGTCTGGAAGCTGGCCCGGGATCATTTCCCGGGGCTTGAGCTGCATGCCTCGACCCAGATGACGATTCACAATGTTGCCGGGGTCAAGATGCTGGAGCGGATGGGCTTCACCCGCGGGGTCCTGTCGCGCGAACTGACGCTGGACGAGATCAGCTATATCCGCAGCCAGACGACGCTGGAACTGGAGCACTTCATCCATGGGGCACTTTGTTTCTCCTTCAGTGGCCAGTGCTACTTTTCTTCGTTCTTAAGCGGCAAGAGCGGCAACCGGGGACGCTGCGCCCAGCCCTGTCGGCGCAGCCATCGCTACCGTAACCAGGACGGCTTTTATTTCTCGCCCAACGACCTGTCGGCCATCGACCTGATGCCTGAGCTGGAGAAAGCCGGAATCTGCAGCCTCAAGATCGAAGGGCGGATGAAGAGCGCTGAGTACGTCCATCAGGTGGTCCGAGCCTATCGTCAGGTTCTGGACGCCTCCGCGAAGGAGCGTGCCGCGGTGATCGCCGCTGCCAAGCTGCTGCTGCGCGACAGTTTTGGCCGCAAACCGACCCAGGGCTTTCTCGCCGGCGGGCAGCCGGATGATATGGCAATTCCGTCACGCAAGGGTGCAACGGGACGTTTTCTCGGTGAAATCAGCCGTGAGCAGGGGGGCGCTATCAGCCTGAAGGTCAAGGATGGCCTGCATATCGGTGACCGGATCCGGGTTCAGCCGGCCAGCGATCGTAGCGGTACCGCCTTTACCATCCGCCAGCTGTTTCTCGGGCAGAAGTCGGTGACCAAGGTGCCGGCCGGCAGTTTTGTGACCATCCCATCGACCTTCAAGGGGCAGTTCAAGGTTGGCGATGGCGTCTTCATGGTTTCGGCCAGTGGGTCCTTCGCCATGAGCGAGGCCGCCTGTCGTCGCAAGCTGAGCCAGGCCCGGCCGCTGACCGATCCTGTTGAGCTGAAGGTGCACTGTACGGCCGAACAGCTCGCCGTGGTCGCCAGGGTGATGGATGAGGAGACGGAGTTCTGTTTCCAGATCGACAGTTATCCGGCCGAGCAGAATGGCCTGACCGCTGAGGTGCTTGGCCAGGCTCTGGCTCCGCCGGCCGAGCAGCCATTTGAGCTGGACGGTATCGCATGCTCTGAGCTGCCTGATATCGTCATTCCGCCCAAGCAGCTTAAACAGTTGCGCCGGGAGATCTATAATGAACTGGCGCGGCTTCGGCAGGGACGGCGCGCCAGGCACAAGGAAGAGCATCTGGCGCAGGCCAGGCGAGGCCTGCTTCCGCCGGGGAGTACGGCGCAGTCCGGCGGGCAGTTGCGCATTCAGATCCATGACGGGCGCGATCAGCGCATCCTTCAGGATCCGTCCGTCGATGCCCTGATCCTGCCGCTCAACGGGCCGAACCTGCAGGGAGCCATCAAGCTGCAGAGGCGTTCCGACAAAGTGATCTGGGACCTGCCTTTCATTCTATTCGACCGGGACTGGCAGGACATGCGTGGCGCGGTGCGTCAGCTGGTTCAGGCCGGTTTCAAGAATTTCCGGCTGAACAACCTGGGGCATTTCCCCCTCTTTGACAAGCTGGAGGGGGTGCAGCTGTACGGCGGCTTCCGCATGCTCTGCCTGAACAGCCAGAGCCTTTCGGCTCTTGCCGAGCTGGGCCTCAGTGAGGTCGAACTCTATATCGAGGATGAGCGCGACAACCTGAAAGAGCTGCTCAGCCGGCAGCTGCCGGTGCCGGCGGCGCTGACCGTCTACGCCAGCGTGCCGCTGCTGACCTCAAGGGTCAAGATCAAGGGGGTCCGTTCCGATGCGCCGGTGGTGTCCGATCGTGGCGACGCCTTCCGCGTCCAGCTGCGCCAGGGGCTGACCTGGCTGGGGAGCGAGACCGATTTCTCCTTTATCGCCAACATGCGTGAGCTGGAGAGCTTCGGCTGTCACAACTTTATCGTCGATCTGTCTCACCTGGGTCCCTTCAGCCCGCAGGGAAAGCAGCTTCTGGACGCCGTCAAGCGCGGTCAGGATCCGGCCGGCACCAGCAAGTTCAATTACCTGACCGGCCTGGAATAGCCTGTTGAGCCGGAAGATAAAAACTACCAGACTGGTGTTTATCGGTGTATAATCGCGAAATGTCTGAAGTATTCTGCCGCCGCAAAAGAGGGACCTGTGATGTCCGCTGCGCCTGACAAACGGATGCTTGACATTCCACCTGGCTGCCCGCTTGGTGAAGAGGGGTGTTCTGTCGCCGGTGAGGTCAAGGCCCTGCGCAAACGTCTTGATGAGCTGGGCGAGCTGGTGCGGACCGATCCGCTGACCGGCCTGGCCAACTACAGGTATTTCACCGAAGCCTGCGAGCAGGAAATAGAACGGACCCAGCGCAGCGATCAGCCGACCTCGCTGATTATGCTCGATATCGATCATTTCAAACGGGTCAATGATAACTGGGGGCACGAAGTCGGTAACCGGGCTCTGGAGCATATCGCCCGGATCATCAAGAGCTGTGTCCGTCGACTCGATATTCCCTGCCGTTATGGCGGAGAAGAGTTCGCCATCATCCTGCCCGACACCTCCCTGAACGCCAGTTTGCCTGTCGCCGAACGGATTAGAGCGCAGATTGCCTCGACACCCTTGAGTCTTCCTGAAGGGGTGCTCAAGTTGAGCGCCAGTCTCGGCGTCGCAACCTACACCAATCAGCGCAGTATCCTGCCGGAAACTCTGGTCACCGAAGCGGATCACTATCTCTACCAGGCCAAGCAGAACGGTCGCAACCGTGTCTGTCACGCGCCGCTGCCGATTGTCGATGTCGTCAGCCAGGAAGAGCGCGATGTCTTGAGCTCGTTGTTTGGCAGAGCACCGGAAAAAGAGGGAAAAAAATGAAGATCGTTGTTCTGGATGGAGAAACCCTGAATCCCGGAGATCTCGATTGGGGGCCTCTCAAACAGTTGGGAAGCTGCCTCATCTACCCGCGCACCACTGCCGCGGAGATTGTCGAACGGGCACAGGACGCGGAAGTCATCCTCACCAACAAGACACCGCTGACGGCGGAGACTATTGCGGCGCTGCCTGCTCTACGTTATATCGGTGTGCTGGCGACCGGGCATGATGTCGTCGACGGTGCCGCGGCGGCGGAACGAGGGGTCGTCGTGACCAATGCCGCGGGGTATGCAACAGCCTCCGTCGCCCAGCTGACCTTCGCCCTGCTCCTCGAACTGACCCAGCATGTCGGTCACCATGCGGCCCGGGTCCGTCAGGGGGGGTGGCATGAATCGCCCGATTTCAGTTTCCATGACATGCCGTTACTCGAGCTGGCCGGCAGGACGATCGGGATTGTCGGTTACGGGCCGATCGGTCGACAGATCGCCAGAATCGCCAATGCCTTCGACATGAAGGTGCTGGTCAACACCCTGCACCCGGAAAAATATCCCCAGGAGACCGGTGTCGAATTTATCGATATCGACCAGCTCTTTTCCGAGGCTGATGTGATCAGCCTCAATGTTCCGCTGACCGATAAGACCCGCCATCTGGTCAACACTGCCCGCCTGGCCAGGGTCAAGCAGGGAGCCCTGTTGATCAACACCGGGCGCGGTCAGCTGATCGATGAAGAAGCCGTCGCAGACGCGCTCGAGGATGAATACCTGGGCGGCTATGCGACCGACGTGCTGAGCATCGAACCGCCGCGCGAAGAGGGACCGCTGTTCAGCGCACCCAACTGTCTTATCACCCCGCACCTGGCCTGGGCGACCACGGCGGCTCGCCAACGTCTGCTCGATATCACCGCCGACAATATCGCAGCCTTCCTGCGCGGAGAGCCGAAGAACCGGGTGAATTGAAGATGGACTGGGACCGGTTGTTCGGACAATTGAAAGACCGTCTGGCAGATTACGATCAGCTGCTTGGCCGTTGCGTCGAGAAAGACAAGGCCCGGGGCGTGGTGATCCACTGCCGGAAAGGTTGCGCTAACTGCTGTACGCTGGCGGTCAATTGCAGTTATGTCGAGGCAGCCTATGTAGCGCAATCCCTGGCACCTGGGCAGGTAGTCAGGCTGGAGCACAAGGTAGCGGATCTGCTGCGTATCAGCTCAGAAGCTCAGGATCTGAAGACGTTTCTCAAACTGTACCGTCAACAGCTTGGAAGCTGTCCGTTTCTTGATGCTGAAGAGGCCTGCTCTGCCTATGGGTACCGTCCATTTTCCTGCCGTTCTCTGCTCTCAAGCCGCCCTGAAGCCTGGTGCGGTGTCGATTTTTCAGCCCTGCATCCGCTGGAAAGGGAAGCTTTCCTGAGCAGCCTCGATGCTGAAATCGTCAATTTCCCGACCCACTATCTGGCCAAGCCACAGGAGCTTGCTGCTGAGTACGAAGCGGCGATCGCTGCTGAACTGAGCGATGCTGCTGATGTCCACCTCAGTGGAAACTTCCTGTATCAGGTCTGGCTTGAGCGTACCCATGGTCTTTCCGCGCTGCTTGCGTCAGGCCGTGACGTTCTGCGCTCTTACCTTCAGGACCATGCCCTCGAACGCCCCTTTCTGCTCCACTTCCGCTAGTGTTCCTTCGCGCCAGCTGATTTTTCAGCCTGGCTTTGGCCGCCATTTTTTTTGGGGGGCGCATTTTGCTGGCCGGCAGTGCTGAATAGCATCTATAAGGAGCGATATTGCAGCGCCTGCAATCTGGCGATCCGTTCTTCGGTCGGTGGATGGGTCGAAAACAGTTTGAGCAACGAGCCAGCGGTCAGCGGGTTGACGATGAACATGTGTGAGGTTGCCGGAGTCGCATTTTCCATTGGAGCTCTTTGGCTGCCCTGCTGCAGTTTGTACAGAGCATTGGCCAGGGCCAGCGGCTTGCCACAGATCCGCGCCCCTTCAGCATCGGCGAGGAACTCGCGCGAGCGGGACACCGCCATCTGGATCAGCATGGCCGCGATCGGGGCGATGATCGCCAGAGCCAGGCCGCCAAGCAGGCCACCTGCGCCTTCGTCCTCTTCGCTGCGGCCGCCACCGAAGATGGCCGCCCACTGGAGCATGTGGCCAAGCATCGAGATTGCTCCGGCGATCGTTGCGGCAACGGTCGAGATCAGGGTATCCCGATTCTTGACGTGGGCCAGCTCATGGGCCATAACCCCTTCCAGTTCATCGCGGGTCAGGATGCGCATGATCCCTTCAGTTGCGGCGACTGCCGCATGCTCGGGATTGCGGCCGGTGGCAAAGGCGTTGGGCGAATCGCCCGGGATGATGTAGACCTTTGGCATCGGCAGTTCGGCCTTGACGGCCAGTTGGCGGACCAGGGCATAAAATTCCGGGCTTTCGTTTTCCGAAACCTCTTTGGCCCGGTACATCTTGAGGACGATCTTGTCCGAATACCAGTAGGAGAAGAAGTTCATCGCTCCGGCAATGACGAAAGCGATGACGACTCCCCCCTGGCCGCCGATAGCGCCACCCATGGCTATTAAGAGCAGGGTGAGACAGGTTAACAGGAATGTTGTCTTGATGCGGTTCATCTTTTTACCTCCAGGTTATCTGCTGCAGGTAAAAGAAAAAAACCTTTACCCACAGCATGGTTTAAGCACGCTTTGGATAAAGGTCTCGCTGATTTCGACGTGTGAGTCGTAAATCCCGTCTCCGAGTGGCGTCAAGCCACTGTACTGACGAAGAACGGGCCGGCTTTTCTGCCGGTAGCTACTCCCCTTTTTTTGTTATTTTATTCAGGAGTTCATTCTGTTGTCAAGAGGGTGAGGGCTGTAGCGGTGGAGACTGTTGCAGGGTGATAACCCGATTTCTGCCCTGGTCTTTCGCCGTATAGAGGGCCTTGTCGGCACGGCTGAGAACGGCAGCCCATTGGTCATCTTCCGGCAGATAGTTCGAAACGCCAAAGCTGGCGGTGAATGTCAGGCTTGAATTGATCGCCGCGAGCAGATCTGTCTCCTCGGTTGTTTGCCTGAGATGTTCAGCAACAATCGTCCCATTATGCAGATTTGTGTCCGGCAGCAGAATAATAAACTCTTCTCCTCCGTAACGTGCGACGATATCCTGTTTGCGCAGGTTCATTTTGAGGGTTTTGGCAAATATCTTGAGAACCTTGTCTCCTGTCTGATGGCCATATTGGTCGTTGATCCGTTTGAAGTAGTCCAGGTCACAGATGATGATGGAAAAAGTTGAGCCGCTTCGACTCGTTCGGCTGAATTCAACATCACAGTATTGCTCGAAGGTTCTTCTATTGTAGAGCTGTGTCAGCGGATCTGTCTGAGCGATTTTTTCCAGCGAATTCTGCAGTCTGTCAGTTGCCAGCCAGATTGTCGCAAATGAGGTGAGGACGACAAGCGCCTCTGTGCCGATGACGCTCAGCGAACTGATTATATCCGCCTTCATGAAATCCAGCAGCTGCTCCTGATAACAGGTCCAGATCACCCGGAAGACATGAAAAGAGCCGACGACGAAGAACATCAGGGTCAAAAGCCGTATGGCTGTGCGGCCATGCTCTTCAGCGTATTTTCGCAGGCCCAGAACGGCGATATAGCAGAGAGTGGCAAAGAGGAACGAGACGTAGACGATACGCAGGTTGAGATTTGGAGTGATAAATCCGTGGTAGTAGAGCAGCCAGGCGAGCAGTGCCGCTAAGGCGGGACTTAGATAGCGCTCAAACCTCAATTTCAGAGCAAGAAAACGAAACAGCCCTCTGTAGAGCAGGATGAGACCGATATAGGCGACCGTATTGGCAATGACGATCGAGGTGAAATCGTTGATCAGGTGGCGTAAGCCGAGCAGAACATAGCCGCAGCCAAGACACAGGTGACCGTAGCCGATGAGGTTGATTCCTGCAAACGACTTATGTTTGCGCGCATAAATCAGCATCCCTATGCCGAAAACAATACTGAAAACGACCAGGTTGATAGCTAATGTGCGGAAATCGAGTTGCGCCATCGTTGCGATCCTCGGGGTGTTTTCTTTATATAGAATAATTGGTGTTATTTAATATAACGTTGTTTTTATGGTGCTACAAGAAATAACTTTTAAGGATAGAAATTTTTTGGGAGTGGGTTGTTGTATCAGAACATATATTTAAAAGCCTGACCCTTCCTAGTAGTTTATAATGCTGAGAATAACGAGATGATCACTTGGTGGCAAAGGGTGGAATTGAGATTCCGCCTGTTTTATCAGTGGTAGAAGGATGTCTGCTTCCTGTTATGAATATCCCAGAAATGAAAGTTGTCGTTCAGCAGGTTCAGGGTTGTCCGCAGCGCGGTTTTCAGCTCCTCTTGCAGCTGTTGTCGGCTGAAGCTGTCGCTGGTGGAGCCGCTGTCTTCATCAAGCTGAAAGTTGGTTAACTCCAGTTGACTGAGAACATGCGCTGAGGAAAACCCGTACTTTTTCAGGTTGGCCAGGGCGGAGTGCAGATCATGCTGCAGGGCTTTGAGGTCATTGAACTGCATCAATTGACGCAGTTGGCGGAAGCAGATGACGACTGACAAGAGCTTCAGCTCGTTGTCGACAAAGCGTTGCGGATTATCAACATACTGGCGAGCCAATATGATCGCCCGCATCGTCTTGTGCTTGAGGCGGGCCTCGATCCTGTCAAGCTCGTGTGCATGCTGCATCGAGGAGAGCTGGCAGACATCGTTGAAGATTGAATCCTGCAGGACCTGCAGACGCCGTTTGGGATTGAGCGGATAGATCCACTGGTAAGCGAGTAGCGAGATGGTAATGCCGGCCAACATGGCAACGGCCCCCAGAATAATGTCCTGAGAGGACATCTCGATGCCTGAGCCCGGCTGCAGGATCAGCAGGAATATGTAGGTGGCATCGATAGCCGGGGATGAAATTCTCTGCTGGGTTATGGCAAAGGTGCCAAAGAACAGGTAAAGGGCGAGGATGGCTATTTCTAACAGCGCCTGGTTACCGTTAGCCAGCAGGGTCAGCTTGAGCAGAACGGCAATGACGCCACCGATCGGTGCACCAATCAGGACATGTTGCAACTTTACAGAGGGGGTGACCATGGTGGTGAACAGGGTCAGCATGATCGCTTCCGCCATGATCATCAGCGGCATCAGTTCCCAGCGAGTCAGCGACCAGGCAACCCCGGTGAGGATGACGCAGGCCATGACCCGGATGCCGCTGCGGATACCGCTTGAGAGGTCGCGATGGCGGAGAAACAGCCTGAAGTGGTTATCGGGTCTTTTGCCCTGCAGGATTCTGGTGCAGATCAGGATCTCTCTCAGCAGCAACTGGAGATCGTTGAGGGATTGAGAACAGGCAGACTTCTGCTTCAGCTGGGTAAACAGAGCCTCAAGCTCTGAGAGGCAGGATACCCTGCTGTTCTGTTCCAACAGCTCAGCAATCTTGAACAGTTTTTTGGATATTTCCTGGTGCAGCTCTGACTGGTGCCGGTTTTCTGCTAGCGGTTTCTGCAGGTTGATCAGTTGACCGGTGCCAAGTAACGACATCAGCAGTGACAACAACTGTTTCAGATTGAGATGTTGGCTGGTGAAAAACATGCCGGCGGTAGCAGCGTCGTATTCCCCTTCCAGGGCCGAAAGCTGCGCCAGGATGCTTGATTCTTGCTGGTGTGCTTCTGTTGCTTTGTCTGTGACAAACTGGGTGGCCAGCCATCTGATCGAATCTGCTGACAGAGCCGTTAAGCGCTGACTCAGCTGGGTGGTTGAGTTTTTCTGGGTAAAGATCCCGGTCACCAGGGTGGCGACAATTACGCCGACCAGGGTGCAGGCAATACGGCCGAAGACAACGGTTGATGTCGCGTGCATCAGGTGGCCGGTCATGACCACGACGGCACAGGTCATCCCGGTGACCATGAACCCGTAGGAGCGCAGACCATAAAACAGGTTGCCAACAATGACATTGAGGCCGAGGAACAGGGCGAGAGCGATACTGGTCAGCATGATCGAATCGCAGCCGTAAAGGATAGCCAGTCCAGTCAGGGCGCCGAAACATGTGCTGAAAATGCGGATCAGGCTTTTTTCCAGCAATAATCCCCGGGTTGGCTGGATGACAACCAGTGCTGTCAGAGCTCCCCAATAGGGATTTTCAAAACCGCACAGTTTGCAGATAACCAGGGCGAGTATGGCGGCAAATGTTGAACGGAAGGCCAGCAGCAGCTGACTCTTTTGACTTTTAATCCAGGTGAAAAATGATTCAGGCATAGGTGACTCAAATAGGCGGTAAGCACTCGGGCAGCTAAGAGATTAAAGAGTTTTTTCGTCGTATCTGTTCATGTTGTTTTCAAGTTTTTGCAGGAGAGCGATGATGGCTTGCTCTTCGCTTGCGTTCATGTCTCCCAGAACCTGGCGATTTAGATCCTGAATCGCCTGATGGACCTGGCGGGCCAGTTGCTCTCCGGCTGTAGTCAAGTACAATTTCCTGGCCCGGCGATCCGACTCGTCTTCATGGCGTTCGACCAGCCCTTTGGTAATGAGGCTGTCGAGCAGGCGGACAAGTGAAGGGCCGCTGATCCCTACTGATTCAGCAAGGATCTTCTGGTTGATGCCGTTGCCCAAAAGCAGGAGATGGATCAGAGGTCTCCAGGTTGCATCGGTGAGACCGGAGGAGAGAATCTTCTGGTCGAGAAACTGACGCCAGCGTCTGGTGGTCAGCAGCAAACGAAAGAGCAGGTCTGGTTCATGTGAATTTGTCATAGGTATATAAGTAGCATGCTATCTATTAGTGTACAAATAGTTTTTGAAGTGTTGAAAAGAGGTGTCGATATCGCTATCTGCACCTCCGGTTGTAGAATGCTTTATTGAGATCAGGCCGCATCTATGCGGGACGGAGAATCGATCCAGTTATCTTTCTCTTCAGCGTAAATCTGCGGAAGAATAACTCCCAGATTGGTATATTCCTTAATGTTATGTGCTAGCAGTGCAGTCCCTACCTCAACGGGAATCTTGATTCCGTCCGGCACCAGTTTGACCGGCTTGCCGTCGATGATGTGCCAGCCGAACCAGAAACGGGAGCGCAGTTCCGAGCCACCTTCAACCGGGCGCAGGAAGTGGGTCATGACCGCCGGAGCGTCGGGGCGATGTTCATTGCCGTAGGTTATGCCGTTGGCGCAGATCAGCGAGCTGCAGGCTTCGGTTCCGATCTGGCTTTCATCGTAGCCCATAGCCGCGGGGCGTTTGAAGCTGATGCGGATCAGGTCGCTGCCGGCTCCGATATCTTCCCAGACATAGTGGACAGCGTCCCAGTTGCGTTCGCGGACCGGGATGCTGGTGTCGAGAGCCTTGGCAGGGTCTTCCAGCTTGGAGTCGTAATGATCTTCCGGGTTCCAGATGGCGTAGCGCAGGCGATCGATCGGGTGCCAGGTGAACCACCAGTCAAACATTTCACCGGTGACGCCCGGGAAGAAGCTGTGGTTGGCAACGACGACAGTTCCATCCTCGAGTTGCCAGACACCGGCTTCTTCCGCAAGGTAGCCTGGCTTGAACAGATCGTTGCGATCTTCAATACGCAGGGCCGAAGAGTTGTCAAGCGGGCCTCTGTTGATTCTTTCTTCGCTGCCTGGCGGTACAGGCGCAAGGTCATTCAGATAGTATTTGAAGTAGCTTTTCTGTCTATCCTGGTTGGATACGGGGACCTTCGACATCTTGATGCTGTCCTTTCTGTGATTGTTTCTCTTACGGTTAGCGTGCTCTGAAATCGATTCTAGGATGTCGGAGGGAAAAAATGAAATTCAAATAGGTTATGGGATATTCCAGGAAGGAATCCTGGAATTGAAATGATCATTCAGGTGGATAAAACCGGGATGCCGCGGGCCTTTCTGCTTTTGATGGGTTACATGTTTTCACTGTAGTAGTGTTTGAGATTGTCAACGAAACTGCGGATGAGAGGATTGTTGTCATGTCTCCGCCACACCGCGATCAGGCCGCTGGTTGTATCCGCCAACTCGTAACATTTGATCATCGGGTTGTCGATATGTCTCAGGAAGCGGTCACAGATAAGGATGTCTTCGTCCCGCAGGTCGATAATGGCTGAATTTGGGTGGTTGGTGTAGCGTGAGATCCTGGGTTCAAACCCGTGCGCAAGGCACAGGTCGCGAACGAGCCGGTAGTAGAAGGGGGCGGTCAGAGGCGACATCATCAGAAAATTCTGGTCTTTCAAATCCTCGACAGAGACCGTTTCTTTGCGGCACAGAGGGTGGGATTCCAGCATGCAGACCAGTTCGGGGCAGGAAACGACCTCCTCCCAGTCCAGATCGTCGGCCACGGAGTCCGCTTCGGTTTGCAGAGTGACGACCAGGTCGAGCCGGCCTTCGCCAAGGTGAGCGCGCCATTCACCAAAGGAGGTAGTGACGATGTTGAACGGCGCGGCATGCTGCTGAGCGAGTTGTTTGCCAACCAGAGACAGGGGGGCAAGGGCATTCCCCGAATCGAACCAGCCGATCGCCAAGCCGGAGTTTTTCTTTTTTCCCAGGTCCACGACCGCTGACAGCGAACTCTGAATGTCTTCGCAGACCTTCGTCCATTTCTGGCGGAGAAAATCACCTTCCGGAGTCAGGGCAATAGGGCGCTTGTCCCTGTCGATAAGCCTTGCGCCGACCGCGTGCTCAAGGGAGGCGATCCGCTTGCTCAAGGCCGGCTGAGTGATGTTCATCTTCTCGGCCGCGCGTGAAAAATTCTGCTGTTCGGCGATCGTCAGAAAAAGCTGGATCTGGTAAAAGCTGATGTCAGGCAGGATGCGTTTCGTCACTATAGGTATCTTTCCGGATGAAGTGCTCTCAATGAACTGTTGACTTCTAGCACTTTTGCTTCATGAAATGAAGATCTATACGTCCTAACAGATATGAGCTGATCTGCCGCTCAGGAGCGGGTAGGGGACTCAGCTGCTGATCTGTTCCGTCAGATACTGATAGAGACCCGTCAGGTCCTGGCTCCATAGCACATTCTGGTCGGCAAAGTAATTACCTCGGCCGTAGAACCGGCAGTTGTTATAACGTGCCGCGTCGAGGTCGGTTGAGGCATCGCCGACCATCAGCACCTGCGCCGGATCGAGATGGTTGGCAGTGAGGATCTGTTTGAGCAGCTCATGTTTTTCCGGTGGTGTGCCATGGATGCTTTTGAAATACTGGGTCAGGTTGTGTCGGGAAAGAACATATTCCAGTTCCTGCTGCGGAGTCCCGGACGCCACAAACAGGGGGAGCCCGGGGAAGAGAAGATCAAGACATTGTTGTGCACCGGGGACCAGTGGAACAGAGAGAACCGTGTCGAGACAGAGGTCGGTGAAGCGTTGACAGAGACTGTCGAGCTTCTCGTCGCTCAGTGGTGCCTTGACGATTTCACGATAGAACCAGCGAAATTTACTGATCCTGCTGATGCCGCCGTTGGCCCGGTGATGAGCCATCAATTGCTCTGCCGCCAGCTCACCGAATTCATCGATGACGGTTTCCCCGAAGGCCCGGGTTTTGGCCGTGTCGCTTTCAATCAGGACACCGTCGCAATCAAAGATGACTGCTGATAATGATATCTTCTGCATCGATAACATCCCGTGCACGCTATATTTTCTTCAGCGGTTTGAGGTAACCGGCCCTGAGTGACCAGGAACGCTTTACTGTATTGTAAGGATATCTGCACAGGAGTCAAAGGAGAGATGAGAATTTAACAGGATTGAAACAGAAACGGTGGAGAGACTTGATGTCTGCCTCCACCGTTAGTATACAGCAGGAAATGCTGCTTATGCGCAACCACTGCAGGATGAACAGGATGTCGGCGCGCAGGCGCTTGTCGGGTTGACGGCATTCATCAGGATGGTGTTGATCTGGCCAAGCAGCTTGTCGTATGCTGCCGATGCCGCGAGGAATTCGCTGACCAGGCTATTTTGATCAACAAGTTGCTTCTTTTCTTCAAACTTTCGTTTTCTGGCATCCGTCGCAGCACTGCTCTGGCCGCAGGTTGTCTCTTCAAGCCGTGCCTGCATGGCGAGGAACTCTTCATAAAGAGTTTTTGCCTCAGCGTTGGCCATCAGCGCGTCTTCGGCAGCCTTCATGCGCGTCAGTTCGTCGGAGGCCTTGATGGCATCCGCCAACGTCATTGTCAGATCTAAAACTTTGTTGCTCATGCGAAAAGTCCTTTCTTTTATTCGTCTCACAGAACCACGAAAATAAGGTAAATGGCGCAGATCTTCAACTGAATAACGGATTGTTCAGCGGAAACAGGATGACCGGCACTGGACGAAACGAGTTAAAAATCGGGAATATTCCCGGATGCCCCGAGCTTCCGCGGCTGCAGTTGTGGTTCTTCTAGTCATCCTTGACATCGTGATTCCAGGCTTTGTCCAGTTCCTCCAGATCCTGGGTCAGGTCGAAGTTCATCAACTGCTCAAGATCAGCGTTGTGCTGACGGTAGATGGAGACGTAATCGCCATCCCCGGCCCGGTGCGCCTGGTAGAGTTCAGGCATGATCCGTGCGTCATTTCTCTTGAAGATCCTCATCAGCTTGTGCGTCTCGTAGGGATCGATGCCGAGCAGCTGCAGCGCCTGCTGGCCGAGCTCGACGGCGCTGCCGATGGTCTCGCGCTGGATGCCGGCAATCTCAAGATCCATCAGGTCGTAAACCGCGTTGCGATCTGCGGCCATTGCTGCGATCTTCAGGTGCGGATAGTGTTTTTTCACCAGTTCGATCAGCTCCCTGGAACGGTCGATGTCGCGCAGGGTGATCAGCAGCAGCTCCGCTTCCGCTGCCCCGGCCGATTCAAGCAGGTCAAGGCGGGATGCGTCACCGTAGTAGACCTCGTAGCCGAATTTGCGCAATACGTCGACGTTGGCCGGATCGTTGTCAAGAATGACCGGTTTGATTCCTGCAGTGATCAGGAAGCGACCGAGATCGGTGCCGATCCGGCCGAAACCGGCGAGAATTACCTTGTGACCGCTGCGGTCGATGCTGTCGTGGGCAGGTCCTTCCCCATCATCTTCCCCGCTTTTGCCGGTCAGTTTCTCATGGAGCAGGAACAGCAGCGGAGCCAGGAACATCGAGATGGCGACGGCGGAGATCAGCGGCTCGACGGTGGCGTTCGGCAGGACGCCGTTGGCCTTGGAGAACTGGAAGAGGACGAAGGCGAATTCTCCCCCTTGAGCCAGGGCGATGGCGAAAAGTGAACGCTGTTTCTTGGCCATCCTGAAGATCAGGCTGACGATAACCAGCACCAGCCATTTGAGAATAATCAGCGTCAGGGTCAGCGCGGCTATGAGCAGGATCTTGTTGCCGATCAGGGTGAAGTTGAGGCTGGCGCCGATGGCGATGAAGAAGATTCCGAGCAGCAGCCCCTTGAACGGTTCGATGTCGCTTTCCAGTTCATGGCGGTACTCGCTGTCGGCCAGGACGACCCCGGCGAGAAAGGTGCCCAGCGCCGGCGAGAGGCCGACGGCAATCATCAGCAGCGAGATGCCAACGACCAGGGCCAGTGCGGCGGCGACAAAGATCTCTCTGACCCGTGTCGCGGCAATGGCACGGAAGACCGGGCGGCTGGCGTATTTGCCGATCAGGAAGATCAAGAGGATGGCCAGCAGGGTAACGACAATCCGCAGGTAGCCGGGCAGCACGGTCAGATCGACCAGCGCCGCACCATGGTGGCCGTCGTCATGGATGGCCAGGGTCGCCAGCAGCGGCAGCCCGGCGAGCATTGGGATGACAGCCAGATCCTGAAACAGCAGGACCGAAAAGATCGAGCGGCCGCCGGAGGTGTTCATCAGCCCTTTTTCGCGCAGGGTCTGCAGGACGATGGCAGTTGACGACAGAGAAAGGGTCAGACCGATGGCGGTTGCTTCCTGCCAGGGGACGAAATAGCAGGCGACAGCGCCGATGACCAGGCTCGAGATCACCACCTGGGCACCGCCCATCCCCAGGATCGGGGTGCGCATCTGCCAGAGCAGTGAGGGCTTGAGTTCCAGGCCGACCAGAAAGAGCATCATGACGACACCAAATTCGGTGAAGTGCATCACCTCTTCGACCTCGCCGATCAGCGCCAGGCCAAAAGGGCCGATGACGATCCCGGCGATCAGGTAGCCGAGTACCGAGCCGAGTCCCAGTTTTTTAGCGACAGGGACGGCGATCGCCGCTGCGGCGAGGAAGATAAACAGCTGGAGGAGAAAATGTTCCATGTTTATGCCCCCCTGATGACAGCGTTCAGGTCGCTGTTGAGGTAGGGATAGTGCATGACCTGCTCCAGGTCGAGGGTCTCGTCGCGCAGGGCGATGACGGCGCGGCGGTAGGCTTCGGCGTGAACCCTGATCTCTGCTTCGGGCAGCCCGCGATGGATGCCGAGCACGGTAAACGGGGGCAGATAGATCAGCTTGCAGACCTTGGCCATCGAGCGGTAGGGGGAAGTCAGCTCGGCGATGGTGAAGCCGTTGCCGCCTGTCTGCTGGCTGTAGTTGCCGCCGGCGGAGATCGCCTGGAGGAACAGCTTTCCCTTCAAACCGGTAGCCTGTGAACCGTAGGCCCAGCCGTGTTCAAGTACCAGGTCGAGCCATTCCTTCATGATCGCCGGGGTCGAATGCCAGTAGAAGGGGTGCTGGAAGATAATCACATCGTGTTCGTCGCAGAGTCGCTGCTCCCGTTCGATGTCGATCAGAAAATCGGGGTAGTGGGTGTAGAGATCGTTGAGGGTCACCCCCTCAAGCCTTTCGACGGCAGCACGCAGAGCGGAATTGATCTTAGACCGCGTGCGCGCCGGATGGGCGAAATTTATCAGAACTTTTTTCATGATCTACCTTAACTGCCTGGTGAATGGGTGTTTCAGGCGGAGAATTGCCGTACATATTCATACATGACGATTGACGAGGCGATCGACACGTTCAGACTCTGGACACTGCCAAACTGGGGAATGATCAGGATGTTGATGCCGGGATAGTCCTCTTGCGGGTAGCTGCAGCCGAATTCTTCATGGCCGAGGATGAAGGCGCTTTTGGCCGGAAGTTCGCTCCGGCAGAGGGTGGTGCCGTTCTCAGGGTTGAGCTGGAAGAAGCTGTACCCCTCCGCGGCCAGTTGCTCATAGCAGCTGGCGAAGTCATCGTGAAAAACCGCCGGAACCTTGCGGAAGGAGCCTTTAGCCGGGGCCGGGTCGAAGGGGCCGATGTTGATCAGGTGGACGGCGGCGGCACCGAAGGCTTCGGCGCTGCGGAAGATCTTGGGCACGTTGTAGCTGCTTTTGAGCTGATCGAGAATCAGTACAAACTGGTGCTGGCCCGCTGTGGCGAGGATATTCTTGCGGCGTTCTTTTTCATAACGCAACAGCATGTTGCGGCGGTCCATCTGTCTGCTCATGGTGAAATTCACTTCTGACTGATTTACAGGGATTTGACAATCAGAGTAAGATACCCCATTACGCTAAAGTAATCGAGTACGGATTCTTCATGATAAAAATCGGACTGACCTACCTTGTGCTGGTCGCAATCGCTTACCTGCTGCTCTGGGCACGTGATAGACAAAAGATCGCCACCTCGCTGAAAGTCGCCAGAACCAATCTGGCCAGGATGCTGCCGCTGCTGCTGGCGATCTTCGGCTTGATTGGACTGTTTCAGGAGTTCGCTCCGCCCGACCTGGTCTCCCGCTACTTAAGCGCCTCAAGCGGAGCTCTGGCCCTGTTGATCAGCACCCTGGCCGGATCGGTGTCCATCGGACCGCCCCTGGCGGCTTACCCGATTGCCGAGACATTGCTCGCGTCAGGGGCCTGGCCACCAACCATCGCCGCCTTTATTCTCAGCTGGATCACTGTGGGGGTGATTACCCTGCCGTTCGAGGCCACGGTGTTCAGCTGGCGTTTCGCCCTGATGCGTAACGGCATCAGTTTTGTGATGGCCATGGTCAGTGGCCTGCTGCTCGGGGTGCTGTTATGGTGAAGAAATATCTGCGCACCTACTGGTTATTGCTTCTGACCGTTGCGATCTATCTCTGGTGTTTTGCCGTCACCCCGGAACGGGCCGAACGTGCCCTTTTCAGTGGTGTGAAAACCTTCGGCTCGGTACTGATGCTGATTCTGGCGGTATTCTGTTTGATCGGCCTGTTGCAGGTGTGGATCAGCCGCGAGCAGATCGTCAGGGTCCTGGGGCAGAATTCGGGTTTCAAGGGGCTGGGGATTGCAGTTCTCTGCGGGGCATTTCTGATGGGGCCACCCTACATCATCTTTCCGCTGCTGCTGCAGATCAGAGAGCAGGGTGCACGCTGGGCCGTGGTTGTCACGGTATTAAGCTGCTATGCGGTCAAGCTGCAGATGCTTCCCGTCGAGGCCCAGTTTCTCGGCTGGGGTTTTACCCTGCTGCGTTCGCTGATCATCGTGGTGATTGCGATTCCGGTGGGGCTGTTGATCGAGAGGATCATGGAGAGAAGCGAGACGCGGCTGTAATTGTTCTTAACGCTTGATTCAATGCTGCAAGAATTGAAACAGCTAGCGGCTGTTTCTCCGGTTCAGCCCGTTGATGAGCTCGCACATCTTGGGGCGCGAATAATTTCGCTGGTGCTAGCCTACGAAGAAGCGCAGGCAATCTTTCGACAATATAAGAAGGGCGTTTTTTCTTCCTTTTGGAGCCCAGGCCAAAAGGAGGGCGCCGTGCGGGGGCGCGCCCCCGTGGTTTTTATTTTTTAGAACCTAACAGTCAAAACCGTCGGTTCCCGCACCGACAGGCGACATCCTTTCTTTTTGCGAAAAGAAAGGATGCAAAGAAACGCTGACGTCAACGGCAGCGTTGATAGCTTGTCCGATCTTTGCTGCGTAGCGTTGAGCCCGCAACCCTGTTCACGCTCAGACGAGTCGCTACGCGTCTCGATTCGCGCCACCGCAAAGCCGGTTCCCGGCTTGATGACATGAAACAAGCGTTACCAGTTGTCGTAATGGACAAACTCCTCCAGCGCCTTGCGCCCTTTAGGGGGATTGTCCTCGGCCGGGTAGCCGACGGCGATGATGCCGATGACGTACTTGTCATCGGGAATCTGCAGTGCCGGTCTGATTCTGCTCTGTTCGAAGCGCGCGACCCAGCAGGTGCCCAGTCCCTGGTTGACCGCCTCGAGAACCAAGTGAGTGACGGCAACCGTGGTGTCGCGGATGATCAGTTTGACCACCTTTTCAGGGGACTCTTCATCGACCTGGACCTCGACATCGGGGGCGACCCTCGATCGAACGTCGGCGACGCAGACGATCAGTGCTGCGGCATCCTGCATCCAGCTCTGTCCATAGCAGATCTCGACAAGCTCTGTCTTGGTCTCCGGTCTGCGGACGACGACAAAATGCCAGGGCTGGGCATTGCTTCCCGAAGGCGCCAGACGGGCGCTTTCAAGAATCTCTATCAGCACCTCGTCCGGGACCACTTTCTCTTCAAATTTTCGGGTACTTTTTCTCTCGGCAATCGCTTTGATCATAAAGTTCTCCTCGGTTCGGAGCCTACCCGTTTTTGAGCATTACTCCGGAAAGTAGCTGCAGCAGTAATCGCTGACTTCTTTGACCTTGAGCTGAAACTTGGAGTTGGCCGGTACTTCGAACTGCTCACCTGCCTTGACGGTGATCCACTCCTGACCCGGGAGCTGAACATCCATCTCGCCGGCCATGATTTCCATCAGTTCTTTGGCGTCGGTGCCGAATTCGTAATCTCCCGGCATCATGATACCGAGGGTTTTCCTGGTGCCGTCGGCGAAAACAACGGTACGGCTGGTCACTTTGCCGTCGAAATAGATGTTGGCCTTCTTTACAACTGTAACATTGGTAAATGTCGACATAACGGATCCTTTAAAAAAATGTGCGATGAGAAAAAAATCTGTATAGCCTTATCCGCAGCTTTAAGCAAGTGTTCTGCTAGCCCTGTGTCCCGTTCGACTCTTTCTGGCTTAGCAGCTGTTCGACCGCTTCTTCCCGCCGTTTCCCCTCGGCCCGTGGCCCTTGCAGGTAGATCAGGGTCCATTTGTTCTTCGGTTCAAAGGTCTGTTCGTTGTCGCTGTAGACATAGACTTTTTTCTTCTCGTCGATAGCAAACAGGGGGAGCGCTGCCTTGCCGTGTTTATTCAGAAACTCCTCGTAGCCGAACTGTTCGGTCAGTTTGGTCGAGTGGATCTGTGCCCCTTGTGCCAGGGCAAGGGAGAGCGAACTGAAAGTGACGTTCGGGCCGAAGAGGATCTGCCCCTGGTTCTGGCGCGGCATTTTCCTGCGTTCGGAGATCATTTCCTGCTGCTTGGTCTGGAGAATAAAAAGATTGCTGCGGCCAAGATCCAGACGGTAATGCATCAGCGCCGAGACGTTCATATCTTCATAAGCGGCCATGGCCAGCAGCCGGCCGATCCCCGACATGTCGAGGTGCCACTCGGCGTGCTCCGAGTAGGCAT
This sequence comes from Geopsychrobacteraceae bacterium, assembly GCA_963676795.2. GTDB lineage: Bacteria > Desulfobacterota > Desulfuromonadia > Desulfuromonadales > Geopsychrobacteraceae. Next base: position 768,779 of record CAXXTB010000001.1, read on the forward strand.
TGCCGTAATAGGTCGGCAGGCCGATGATCTTGGCTTTGGAGACGTTGTCCCAGGAGGTGTCTGCGAGCATGACGCGTACACCGTTTTCCATCAGAGACCATGAAATCGCGCGGGCAACCTGATTGGCGCCGATGATCAGAAACCCCTTGGGGTCAGGTTCGGCGACCCCGAGCCAGCGTGCCAGCGGACGGGCTGTCAAACTCTGGACGACGACCGTGGCGATGATGACGAAAAAGGTCAGTGGCACGATCAGGGCGGCATCACTATAGCCGGCATTCTCGAGCTGAACGGCAAACAGGGCGGAGATCGCAGCGGCGACTATGCCGCGCGGGGCGATCCAGGCCAGCAGGTTACGCTCCGGCCAGCTCAGTGAGGAGCCGGCTGCAGAGACCATGATATTCAGCGGCCGGGCGAGGAACTGGATGGCAATGAAGAGCAGAATGGTCCGCCAGCCCAGATTCATCAGCGCCGTGAGGTCGAGGCGGGCGGCGAGCATGATAAAGAGCAGGGAGATCAGCAGCACACTGATGCTTTCCTTGAAGTTGAGGATCTCTTCCATGTCGAGATCTTCGGTATTGGCCAGCCAGATCCCCATCACCGTGACTGTGACCAGACCTGATTCGGGCTGCAGTTGATTGGACAGGATATAGGCGATGACGACCAGTGCCAGGGTGGCAACGTTATGGAGGAACTCAGGAAGCCAGTGCTTCCTGAGCACCTCGCCGAACAGGTAAGCGCAGACGGCGCCAATGACGGCACCGACCAGGATCAGCTTGGCAAAGGTCAGGGCACTGTGACCAAACCCGGCTTCGGCCCCACCCGAGATAATGAATTCGTAGACCAGAACAGCCAGCGATGCGCCGATCGGATCGATGACGATCCCTTCCCAACGCAGGATGTTGGCGATCGATGAGGTCGGGCGTACGGTGCGTAATAAGGGGGCGATGACCGTCGGTCCGCTGACGACGGTGATGGCGCCGAAGAGCAGGGCGATCTGCCATGAGAGGTCGATCGCGTAGCGGGCGGCAATCGAAGTGATCAGCCAGGTCACCAGCATGCCGATCGAGACCATGTTGCGGACAACCTTTTGCAGGCCACTAATTTCGCGGAACCTGAGGGTCAGGCTTCCTTCAAAGAGAATGATTGCGACCGAGAGCGAGACGTAGGGGAAGAACAGGTCGCCAAGCAACAGCTCGGGGTCAAGCAGGCCGCTCACCGGTCCGATCAGAATGCCGGCAATGAGCAGAAAGATAATCGCCGGCAGGCGCACACGCCAGGCGAGCCACTGACAGAAGATGCACAAGGCCAGAGCTATGGCGATGAAGATGGTCGGGGTGGTTTCCATAGTCCTCCTGGGTGAAAAAACGATCTGGAGCAGGTTTAATGAGTCTGTCCGGCTTCGCTTTACTTTAGTGAAATATGTCGATCCGGACAAGGGGAGCTTGGCTTTTCAGTGGTGACAGCGATCTGTAATATTGTGCCCCAAAAGGCTGAATCAGCCAGTTCATCAGCGCATTCTTCTGCGCTCATGCCCGTTCAGATGGGCGGTTTTGCCATTCTGTCTGCTGTGTTCGTCGATATCCGCATAGTGGGTTGTTCTGTTGCGTCCACCAGCCTTGGATTTATACAGTGCGCTATCCGTATGGATGAAGCATTCCTCGATACTGTTGTTCTCCAGTTCCTCTGGCGTATTGATTGTCTCGATGCCGGCAGAGATACTGAGCGGTTCATTGTTTCTGCCGGGATTCGGGATGTTCTGCCGGTACATCTTGACTCTGAATTCATCGACCAGGCTGATCGACTGTTCTTTGGTGGTCATCGGCAGAATCAGGGCGAACTCCTCCCCTCCGTAGCGGCAGATGGAATCCCCGGCTCTTTTGAAAGATTCCTCCAAGCTGCGGGCCAGGCAGATCAGAATCCTGTCACCGGCCTTATGTCCCAGGGTGTCGTTAAAGCTTTTGAACCAGTCGATGTCGATCAAGGCGAAGCTCAGGGGGACATGCAGGCGCATGGCCCGACGCCATTCCAGACTGGACTGTTCATCCAGGTAGCGGCGGTTAAACAGCTGGGTCAGGGGATCGCGGATGCTCAGGGTGCGTAAGGTCAGGTATTCTTCGATGAGCCGGACGTAGTCGTTGAGGGTATCGAGTGTCTCCCTGTCCGGGATCTCGCTCTCGCGGTCAAAAAACAGGGATAACACGCCGATAAGCTGCTTGTCCCTGTTGAATGCAGGAAGTCCGAGATAGCTGCGGACAGCGAGCTTGGCCAAGGCCGGGCTCTCCATGTTGAACTCTGCCGTCAGGTGCGACAGAACGACCGGTTGACTGTTTTTGATGACTGCAGAACAGCCGGGGCTTCCTGTACAGCTCTGGTGAAAATCGATGCCGTATCCGGCCAGGATTGCCGTACCGGAGCGGACAGGGATTGTGAAAGCCGTGGCTGTTGCATTGATAAACAGCCCAGCCAGTTTGACGAGCCGGTAAAGGGTGTCATCGCGGGAATCAACCTTCAGGCCAAAACGTTCCATAGCGATCCGGCGTACATCATATGCTTCACTAACTGAGCCGAAATCGCGAACCATGAAACCTCCTTTGTGACGTCGCTCCGCGGCAGAGAAGACGCTGTTTTCGCAAATGAGATAAATCAAGTCTACATCAAAGTGACCGCTGGTGCTTGGCTGCGCGGTCAATAATTTCAGTTTCTGGTTCTGTCCGGGCGCAGCGTTTTGGCTGAGGAGTTTTGTTCTGATGTGATGGCAGTCACAGCTTGGTGAAAATGATTTTCAAAAGGCATTGACACCTGGAGACTGTACAGCTAAGGTGCCGGGAAATAATCGAAAGCTTAAACAACTGACAGGGGCCGGGTCTATGCAATTGTGCAAAAGGACCGGCTTTTTTTGTAATGAATCGACATTGGCTGTTGCATGCTCCGAAATAAGGGGCGAGAAGTGGAAAAATACATGTTGTTGTGCAATTTGGACGTTAATGATTTGCTCCATCAGGGTGCTGTTTCGCCAGCACCTGTCGGAGCTCTCTGCCTGGCGGGGTGTGACTCCCTGCATCAATTGTCGGAATCTTTGGGCCATGCCGTGGATGCCAAGGATCCACAGACCGCAAACCATTCCAGGGAAGTTGCTCATTTTAGTGTGCTGCTGGCAGGTCGGTTGGGATTGCCGGACACAACAGTGAATGTCATTCATATTGCCGGACACCTCCACGATATCGGTAAGATCGGTATTCCTGATGCGATATTGCAAAAGCAGGGCAAGTTGACGGAGGAGGAGTGGCTATGGGTCAAAAAGCATCCTGATATCGGGGCCAAAATCCTCAGCCCGGTGAGGCAGTTCAGTGTTTCCGGAGGCGTTAGTGATCTTGTCCGTCATCACCACGAGAGGTTCGACGGATGCGGCTATCCTTGTGGTCTGAAGGGCGAGGAGATACCTCTCGGAGCGCGTATCATCGCCGTTGCTGACAGCTTGTCAGCGCTGATGCAGAATCGGCCCTATCGGCAGGGAGCGGCGTTTGAAGAGGCTCTGGCGGAAATTCAGCGTTGCTCTGGAAGCCAGTTTGATCCGCAGGTTGTCAAGGCGCTGGTGCTGAGTCGCACTGAGTTGATGGCGATATGTATCTCCACCCTGTAGAGAGCGGTTGAACACCTGGAGTTATGATGAAGATGAATGGACAGCAGCAAAAAGTGGAAATTGGCAGATCGATCAGGAGTGTCGATCTCTACGAATTGTCACAGCGGGGCATGAGTTACCTGCGGCATAGCCGCGAAAAGGGGATTCTGGGGCTTGAAAGGCTTGTTCAGGCGGAGGAAGTGGATCTGTTTCGCGATGCCCTGGAGATGTTGATTGATGGTTGCAGTGAGGAAGAGGCAAAGCGCTTTCTCAGTGTTAGCCGGGAACAGACTTTGCGCCATCTTCTGGTCATTTATGATCTGATCGAGGATCTGGTGTCGTCGATCAGTCGCAGTGAGAACTGTTATCTGGTTGCCAAAAGAACCAAGCTCTATCTGCGTGGTGATGATGCAGATAGAGCTTTCAACTGTCAGTGTGACAACCGGGCATGTACGGCTGCAGAAAGCTGATTCCGCTCAGCGTTGCAGCAGGAACTTGCCAGCCCAGTTCTTGGAAAACTGCATGGCGGTCCGGCCGCAGCGTTTGGTTTTCTGATGTGACCATTTGATGGCCGCCTGCTGCAGGTCGTCATCAAAGGGGATCTCCTTGCCGTATTCCTTGCTCAAGCGCTCAATGCAGAGCCTGACCGCTTCCAGATAGCGATCCTGGGAAAAGACATGGAAAGCGACCCAGAGGCCGAAGCGGTCGGAGAGGGAACTCTTCTCCTCCTGCAGTTCGCTCTGCTGCAGCTCGCCTTTGACATACTTGCCGCCGATCTCGTCCCGTTCATATTCCGGCAGCAGATAACGACGGTTGGAAGTGACATAGATCAGCACGTTTTCCGGTGGCGAGTAGACCGAGCCGTCGAGGGCGCTCTTGAGCATCTTGTAGGAGAGCTCGCCCATCTCGAAGGAGAGGTCGTCGCAGAGCATGATGAAGCGATAGGGTTCATGCTCGACCAGCGAGAAGATCTCGGAGATATAGATCAGGTCTTCCTTTTCGACCTGAATGATCCGCAACCCTTCGCCGGCATATTCGTTGAGCAGCGCCTTGACGATCGAGGATTTTCCGGTCCCGCGTGATCCCCAGAGCAGGGCGTTGTTGGCAGGCAGCCCCTTGATGAACTGGCGGGTGTTCTCGATCATGACCTGTTTCTGTTCTTCGATGCCGAGCAGTTCGTTGAGCTGGATCTTGACGGTCAGCTTGACTGGTTCCAGGTAGCCGGAGAAGGAATGGCGGCGCCAGTTGGCCGCATGACAGCCGCTCCAGTCGATCGGTTTGACCGGTTTGGGCAGGAGCATTTCGACAGAGCTCAATACGCGCTCGAGTTGAGCGACAACTTCGGGTTTTAAATTGATCATCATAACTTTAACTCACCATCAAACTGAGCAATGTAGAGCTTTTGAATGTTTCAAGGCTCATTGAAACACCAGAGGTGTTTCTTCGGTTCTGCCCGTTGATGAGCTCGCTCATCTTGGGGCGCGAGTAATTCTGCTGGTGCGTTGCCACAAAGAAACGCAGGCAACCTGCCGACAATATAAAAGGGCATTTTTTGCTTCCTTTTTGAGGCCCTGGTCAAAAAGGAAGGCGGCGTACGGGGCCGAGACCCCGTGGTTTCCGTTTTTGGTTTGATTTTGAACTAGTAGAGTCAAAACCGGCGGGGTCCGGCCCGCCAGCCGGGTTCATTTTCTTTGTAGCGACAAAGAAAACGCAACCAAAAGAAAACGCAACCAAAAGAAAACGCAACCAAAAGAAAACGCAACCAAAAGAAAACGCAACCAAAAGAAAACGCTTAAAAACACTGACGTAAATTGTTTTTGGCGCCCTTCGTTGTTTTTGGGCTGCAACTTTCTTCACGCTCAGACGAGTCGCTTCGCGCAATCGCAAAGCCGGTGTCCGGCTTGAATGAATGAAACAAGCCTAATAGCAGAACCATAATTGCAAAAAGGCGCCCCGTTGGGACGCCTTTTTGATTATTGAAGGGTTACTTGCCCCATTTGGCCTTAATGCGCTCAACGGCCGTTTCGACGTTGCTGCGCTCGCCGAAAGCGGAGAGGCGGAAGTAGCCTTCGCCACTCGGGCCGAAACCGCTGCCCGGGGTGCCGACGACGTTGCATTCAGCCAGCAGTTTGTCGAAGAAGTCCCAGCTGGTCATCCCTTCAGGGGTCTGCAGCCAGATGTATGGGGAGTCGACACCGCCGTAGCACTCAATACCGGCAGCTTTGAGCCCTTCGCGGATGATGCGGGCGTTCTCCATGTAGTAGTCGATGGTGGCCTTGACCTGAGCCCACCCTTCGTCAGAGTAGACGGCGGCAGCGGCACGCTGAACCGGATAGGACGCACCGTTGAACTTGGTGGTGGTGCGGCGTAGCCAGAGCTTGTTGAGGCTGTATTTCTCGCCGCTGGCGGTGGTGCCCATCAGTTCTTCCGGAACGACCACCAGACCACAACGTACACCGGTGAATCCCGCGGTCTTGGAGAAGGAGCGGAACTCGATGGAACATTTTTTGGCCCCTTCGATCTCGTAGATCGAATGCGGAATGTCGGCCGAAGTGATGAACGCCTCGTAGGCAGCATCAAACAGGATGATGGCGTCGTTGGCCAGGGCGTAGTCGACCCATTTTTTCAGCTCGTTCTTGGTGGCGACGGTGCCGGTCGGGTTGTTCGGGTAACAGAGATAGATGATGTCAACCTTCTGCTTCGGCAGATCCGGGACGAAGTTGTTGGCTGCGGTGATCGGCATGTAGACGATCCCTTTGTAGTAGCCTTTTTCGTCTGCTTCACCGGTGCGGCCGATCATGACGTTGGTATCGTTGTAGACCGGGTAGACCGGGTCGCCGATGGCGACGACATTGTCCTGGCCGAAGATGTCGAGGATGTTGGCGCAGTCACACTTGGAGCCGTCGGAGATGAACATCTCGCTGGCTTTCAGCTCGACACCAAGCGGTTTGTAGCTCTTTTCGATGATGGCGCTACTCAGCCATTCATAGCCCTGCTCAGGGCCATAACCGGCAAAGTTGTCCTTGCTGGCCAGGTCGTCGATAGCGTCGTGGAAGGCCTTGAGTACAGCCGGAGCCAGAGGCTGAGTAACGTCGCCGATACCGAGGCGAATGATCTTGGCTTCCGGATTCGCCGCAGAGAATTCACGGACGCGGCGGCCGATCTCCGGGAACAGGTAACCGGCTTTGAGTTTCAGATAGTTGTCGTTAATACGAGCCATGTGGAAAACCTCCAAAGAGCTTAAGGTTGAAAGTTAAAATATGAAGACAAGTCAGGCGGCTTGCACGCAAACCGCCTGGAAATCAATTTATTTACTGCGCTATGCTCAGCGGGCTTTGTCCTGAATCCAGTTGCCCAGATTCTCGAAATCCCGGCCGAGTCCGCGAGCTGTTTCGCAACCGCACAAAATAAACAGGAGAAGAATCAGACTTAAAGCACAAAGTTTTTTCATGCAATCCTCCCTGGCAGTGACTTAGTTCAGGCCGAGAACATCCTGCATGTCGTAGAGCCCGGGTTGTTTATCGGCAATCCACAGGCAAGCGCGCACGGCGCCGCGGGCGAACATGTCACGGCTCATCGCCCGGTGGCTGATCTCGATCCGTTCGCCCATGCCGATGAAGTAGACGGTATGCTCGCCAACGATGTCGCCACCGCGGACGGTCTGCATGCCGATCTCTTCCTTGGTCCGGGCGCCGCACATTCCTTCGCGGTGAAAGTTGGCGACTTCGTTGTAATTGCGGCCCAGGGCATCGGCGACAACCTCGCCCATGCGCACCGCGGTGCCGGACGGCGAGTCCTTTTTCTTGTTGTGGTGCAACTCGACGATTTCGACGTCGAAATCGTTACCGAGAATCTTGGCCGTCTCCTTGAGCAGTTTGAAACAGGCGTTGACGCCGACGCTCATGTTCGGCGCCAGAACCACCGGAATCTGTTCCGCGAATTTCTCCGCCTTGGCCTTCTGCTCGGGAGTAAAGCCGGTCGAGCCGCTGACGATCATCTTCCCCGCGCGGGCGCAGATCTCCAGGTTGATCAGGGTGACGTCCGGGAAGGTGAAGTCGATCAGCACGTCGGCTTCTTTCATCACCTCGGCAAGGTTGTCCGAGATCTTGACGCCGAGTTCGCCGACCCCGGCGATCAGGCCGGCGTCCATGCCGATCTGCGGATGGCCGGCAACTTCCACCGCACCACTGAGTTTCAATCCGTCTGTTTCGTGGACCGCGTGAATCAGGCGGCCGCCCATGCGGCCGGCGGCGCCGACAATAGCTACTTTCATAGTCTGTCTCTCCCGTGACTTCAGATCAGGCCGTGCTTTGCCATGATGCTTTTAAGTTTGTCATGGTTAGCCGCTTGCAGCGGAACCAGTGGCAGACGCAGGGTGCCGGTGCAGAGGCCCATCAGCGAAGCGGCGATCTTGACCGGGACCGGGTTGGTCTCGATGAACATCGACTGATGAACCTCGAGCAGCTCCAGATGCAGTTTGCGCGCCAGCGCCCAGTCGTTGTCAAAAGCCGCCTGAACCATGGTCTTGACCTGCTTAGGCATGATGTTGGCGGTGACCGAGATAACCCCTTTGCCGCCACAGGCCATCATCGGCATGGTGATGAAATCGTCACCGGAGATCACATCGATCTTGTCACCGGCCTTGGCGATGATTTCGCTGGCCTGGACCAGATCGCCGGAGGCTTCCTTGATACCGACGATGTTGCTGAATTCTGCCAGGCGGATGGTTGTTGCGGCCGTCATGTTGACGCCGGTCCGGCCGGGAACGTTATACAGCACCTGCGGGATGGCGACAGCCTCAGCCACCGCTTTGTAGTGCTGATAGAGGCCTTCCTGGGACGGTTTGTTGTAGTACGGAGTGACCAGCAGCAGGCCGTCAGCACCAATCTCCTTGGCGTGCTGGGAAATTTCGATCGCTTCTTTGGTCGAGTTGGACCCGGTGCCGGCGAGAACCGGGACCCGCTTGTTGACCTGTTCGATACAGACCTTGATGACCTTGTCATGTTCGTCGTAGTCGAGAGTCGCCGATTCACCTGTGGTTCCGCAGGGGACGATGACATCAGTGCCGTTTTCGATCTGAAATTCGATCAGCTGGCGATATTTTTCCTCATCAAAATTCCCCTGCGCGTCAAAGGGGGTGATGATAGCGACCATAGATCCGTGAAACATTTATGCCTCCATATAACGAGCTGGCTGGTAGGGTTCATTGCTAGCACAGCCGCCCGGTGAAAGTAAAGAGCTGCCGGTCGCGCCGGCAGATTGTAAATAGCTGGTTGCCATCCGGAATCTCCGGAGGGCAACGCGTAAGTTTTCAGATTGAAAACAGCCCTTATCCGCTCAGTTGCAGCAGTCGCTGGCCGGGTTCTCCGGCGGCGGGCTGCCAATGGGCCGGACCGGACCCTTCTTGCCACAGCCGCTCAGGCTGACCAGCAGGGCCAGCAGCAGAGCCGCGGTAACGAGTCTGAAGCTTCTGCGCAGCGAGCCGGCCATTATTTTTTCAGCCGCGCAAGTTCGCGCTCGACCGCTTCGCGGGCGGTTCCGCCGGTCGCTTTGCGGGCGTTGACCGAAGCTTCGAGGGTGACATAGTCATAGATGTCGGCATCGATCAATTCTGAGAACTGGCGGAATTCGTCGAGGGACAGCTCCGGGATGTCCTTACCGGTTTCGACGCAGTAACGTACGGTCTTGCCAACCACCTCGTGGGCCTGACGGAACGGCAGCCCCTTGCGCACGCAGTAGTCGGCGACATCGGTCGCGGTGGAGTAGCCGCGGGCGGCGGCGACGCGCATGTTGTCGGCCCTGACCTTCATCTCGGCGATCATGTCGGCGAAGATTTTGAGTGAGCCCTTGACCGTATCGATGGTATCGAACAGCGGCTCCTTGTCTTCCTGCATGTCCTTGTTGTAGGCCAGCGGCAGCGACTTCATCAGGGTCAGCAGGGCGATCAGGTTACCGTAGACACGACCGGTCTTGCCGCGCACCAGTTCCGGAACGTCCGGGTTTTTCTTCTGCGGCATGATCGAGCTGCCGGTGCAGAAGGCGTCGCTCAAGTCGATGAAGCTGAAGTCGGCGCTTGACCAGAGGATCAGCTCCTCGGAGAGGCGCGACAGGTGCATCATCAGGATGCCGGCGAAGCTGCAGAACTCGATAGCGAAGTCGCGGTCGGAGACGGAATCGAGGCTGTTGCGGGTCACGCCGTCGAAGCCGAGTTTTTCGGCGACCCATTCACGGTCGATCGGGAAGGTGGTTCCAGCCAGGGCGCCGGCGCCGAGCGGCATAACGTTGAAGCGCTTGCGCAGATCCTCGAGTCGGCTGATGTCGCGGGCGATCATCTCGCGGTAGGCGAGCATGTGGTGGCTGTAGAGCACCGGCTGAGCCGTCTGCAGGTGGGTATAGCCCGGCATGATGACGTCCAGGTTGTTTTCGGCCTGGGCGATCAGTGAGGCTTCCAGCTTGCGGGCGTAGTCGAGAACGGTATCGATCTCATCGCGCAGGTAGAGGCGGATATCGACAGCGACCTGGTCGTTACGGCTGCGGCCGGTATGCAGGCGGCCACCGACCGGTCCGATGCGCTCGATCAGGCGCGCTTCGACGTTCATGTGGATGTCTTCGAGGGCGACTGAGAACTCGATCTTGCCCGCCTCGATATCCTTCAGAATTTCGTCGAGGCCGGCGATGATGGTCGCGGCGTCATCAACAGGAATGATCCCCTGGCGGCCGAGCATTTCGGCGTGAGCCTTGGACCCGGCAATATCATAGCGATAGAGGCGCTGATCGAAGTCGATCGAGGCGGTGAACTCTTCAACAAACTTATCGGTCGGCTGGGTAAAGCGACCACCCCACAGTTTACTCATGGTGTCATCCTATAATTTAAAGTCAAAAGCAATTGAACCACAGAGAACACTGAGGACACCGAGCAGACCATTAAAAGCTTTAATCAAGCTTTTCTCTGTGTTCTCGAGCGAGCGTCAGCGAGAGGGTGGTTAATTCTATGCTGTTAAACAGTCGAGGCGGAGAGCGTTGCTCCCCGCCTCAGGTTGATCTTTGTAGTTTATTTTTTAGCCGCACGCTGCATCGCTGCGATACGCAGACGCAGGGCGTTGAGCTTGATGAAGCCTTCGGCATCGGCCTGGTTGTAGACTTCGTCGGCCTCGAAGGTGGCGAAATCGACGTTGAACAGGCTGTCGGTGGCCGAGTCACGGCCGACAACGCGGCAGTGGCCCTTGTAGAGCTTGATGCGCGCCTTGCCGTTGACGGTCTTCTGGGTATCGTCGATCAGCGCCTGCAGGGCGATCCGCTCAGGAGCGAACCAGAAACCGTTGTAGACCATCTCGGCGTAGCGCGGGATCAGCGAGTCGCGCAGGTGCATGACCTCGCGATCCATGGTGATCGATTCGACACCGCGGTGAGCTTCCTCAAGGATGGTGCCACCCGGAGTCTCGTAGACGCCCCGGCTCTTCATGCCGACGAAACGGTTTTCCATCAGGTCGACGCGGCCGATGCCGTGCTTGCCGCCCAGTTCGTTGAGCTTGGCCAGCAGGTTGGCCGGGGAGAGGCGCTCGCCATTGACAGCGACCGGGTTGCCCTGCTCGAATTCGATCTCGACATATTCCGGCTGATCCGGAGCATTTTCCGGAGCGACGGAAAGTACGTACATCTCTTCCGGAGCCTCGGCCCATGGGTTCTCCAGGACGTCTCCCTCGAAGGAGATGTGCAGCAGGTTACGGTCGGAACTCCAGGGGAACTTCTTGCTGGTCGGAACCGGAATGCCGTGTTTTTTTGCGTACTCTTCCAGGGCGGTACGGCTGTTCATGGTCCATTCACGCCATGGGGCGATAACCTTGACGGCCGGATCGAAGTGGTAGTAGCCGATTTCGAAACGGACCTGGTCGTTCCCCTTGCCGGTGGCGCCGTGAGAAACAGCGTCAGCACCTTCCTTGGCAGCGATCTCCATCTGCGCTTTGGCGATCAGCGGGCGGGCGATCGAGGTCCCGAGGAAATAACGGCCTTCGTAGATGGCGTTGGCACGGAACATCGGGAAGACGAAGTCGCGGGTGAACTCTTCACGCAGATCCAGGACGTAGCTCTTGCTGGCGCCGGTTTGCTTAGCCTTCTCCGGGATGAAGTCGAGTTCTTCCCCCTGGCCGAGGTCTGCCGAAAAGGCGATGACTTCGCAACCGTATTCTTCGGTCAGCCATTTGAGGATAATCGAGGTGTCCAGACCGCCGGAATAGGCGAGGACGACTTTGTTGACTTGTCCGTGTTTGCTCATTCTCTTCATTCTCCTTGCTCTAGAGAGCTATTTTGATCTGTCCGGCAGCGCCGGAATCTGTTTGTTCACAGTCTGATTACGTATGTATCTGCAAGGCGATCGTGAAGCGCCTGCTTCTGGTTGTCAAACGCCGCCATCAGGTAGCCGATGCCGAGGATGATCCCGGAAATAAACTTGCCGACCAGCTCGCGCAGGGCCGCTCTGCCGTAGCCGATGTCGCTGCCGTCGCGGCGGATCACCTTGATGCGGACGATCATCTTGCCCGGTGTCTGGCCGCAGTAGCCGAGCAGCCCGACCGAATAAACCAGGCTGATGACGATGGAAAACAACCCGATCAAAATTTCCGCGCTGGTGCTGTCGATGCTGATTGCCGCGACCAGTCCGAGCAGAAAGCCGAAAACAAACTGGATCACAGTGACAATAATACCATCGATCAGCAGGGCGACCAGTCGAATCCAGAAACCGGCCTTGGGCAGTGCCGCTGCCCCGTTGTCAGCCGGAGTTTCGCTGACCGCGACGGTGTCGACCGGCGCCTGAGCAGCGGTCGGATGAACAAAGGCAAACCCCTGGTGGCATTTCGGGCAGGTGACCCGGGTGACATCCGCAGGGATGGCCGTTGCGGTTACCTCCTTGGCAAAGCCGCAATGCGGACATTCTAGGTGCACCTTAGCGCTCCATCAGGGTGGTCATGATCGCTTTCTGGACATGCAGGCGGTTTTCCGCTTCATCGAAGATGATCGAATGCGGGCCCTCCATGATCTCGTCAGTGATCTCCTCGTCACGGTGAGCCGGCAGGCAGTGCATGACCACGGACCCTTCGTTGGTCAGGGCCATCAGCTCCCTGTTGACCTGGAAACCTTTGAAAGCTTTCTCCCGCTGCGCCTGCTCCTCTTCCTGGCCCATGCTGGCCCAGACATCGGTGTTGATGACATCGGCACCTTCTGCCGCTTCACGCGGGTCGTTGGTGAAGATCAGCTTGGCACCGGCAGCCTGTGCTGCTGCGATGATGCCGGCGTCCGCTTCATAGCCTTTCGGCGTTGCGACGCGCAGTTCGAAACCGAAGACCGAAGCGGCGTTGATCCAGCTGTTAGCCATGTTGTTGCCGTCGCCGATCCAGCAGTACTTGAGATCGCGGTAGTTCTCCTTGTGCTCGGTGACAGTGAAGATATCGGCCATGACCTGACAGGGGTGACAGAGATCGGTCAGCGCGTTGATGACCGGAACATAGCTCAGCTCCGCCAGTTGCTCGACCATCTCGTGAGAATAGGTCCGGATCATGATGCCGTCGCAGTAGCGGGACATGACCCGGGCGGTGTCCTGGATCGGTTCGCCGCGCCCCATCTGGGTGTTGCCGGAATGCAGGAACAGGGCATGGCCACCAAGCTGGTACATCCCGACCTCAAAGGAGATCCGGGTCCGGGTCGAGCTTTTTTCAAAGATCATCGCCAGGGTTTGCCCCTCGAGAACCTTATGCGGAGTCCCTTCCTTCTGCTTGGCTTTCAGATCGGCGGTCAGGGCGAAAATCCCTTCGAGATCTTCAAGTGACCAGTCGGCAATGGATAGAAAATCCTTGTTCATCTTTTTCTTTCCCCAATATAAATTCTTAATGCAGGCCCCTGAATGAGGCCTGCTTCTCGTTAAATTTTGATCTCAGCCAGAAGACTATCGAGAATCTCGATCATCTTGTCGATCTCTTCTGCTTTGACGATGATTGGCGGCACGAAACGCAGGGTTTTCCCGGCGGTGCAGTTGAGCAACAGCCCCTTTTCCTGGGCCTGTTTGACCAGTTCGCCCCCTTCAACAGAAAGTTCCATGGCAACCATCAGGCCGCGGCCTCTGACTTCAACGATAAAGGAATATTTGCTCTTCAGCGCTTCGAGCTTCTGAACAAGGTAATCTCCCATCTTGACGCAGTTGCTGAGTACTTCCGGTTTGAGCAGGGTCTTGACGGTTGCAACACCTGCTGCTGCCATCAGCGGATTGCCGCCGAAGGTCGAACCGTGGGTGCCTGGGCCGAAGGAATCGACGAACTTTTCACGGAAAACCATCGCGCCGATCGGCGGGCCACCGGCCAGAGCCTTGGCCAGGGTCATGATGTCCGGCTCGATCCCCTCATGCTGGTGGGCGAACAGCTTGCCGGTCCGGCCCATGCCGGTCTGAACCTCGTCGAGGATCAGCAGCAGGTTCTTTTCGTCGCACAGCTCGCGAACCGCTTTGAAATAGCCAGCCGGAGGCAGGTTGACGCCGCCTTCCCCCTGAATCGGTTCGAGCATGATGGCGCAGGTCTGGTCGGCGATCGCGGCCCGCAGGGCGTCTACGTCGCCGTAGGTCGCGTAGCTGAAGCCGGGGATCAGCGGCGCAAAACCCTTCTGCATCTTTTCCTGCCCGGTGGCGGTGATGGTCGCCAGGGTCCGGCCATGGAAAGAGGAGTGGGTGGTGATGATATGGCTGCGTCCTTCGCCGTAGGTATCGTAACTGTACTTACGGGCCAGCTTGATCGCGGCTTCGTTGGCCTCTGCGCCGGAGTTGCAGAAGAAGGCGCGGTCGGCAAAGGAGTTGGCGCAGAGCAGCTCAGCCAGCTCGATCTGCTGCGGAATATGATAGAGGTTGGAGCAGTGGATCAGGTCGCCGACCTGTTCCTTGATCGCCACCATAACGGCCGGATGGCAATGGCCCAGGTTGTTGACGGCGATACCGGCGACGAAGTCGAGGTACTGTTTGCCGTCGACATCAGTGATCCAGCAGCCGTTACCGTACTTGGGAACCAGCGGATAACGGCCATAGTTTTTGGCAATGACCTTTGAGCCTCGTTCAATCCAATTTTCTGTTTGTGTCGCCATCTTCTTATTTATACCTCGCAACGGCAGTGCCGATACCTTTGTCCGTGAAAATCTCGAGCAGGCAGGCGTGTTCCATCCGCCCGTCGATAATGTGGGTCTTGGTGACCCCGTCTTCGATTGCGTCGACGCAGCAGTTCAGTTTCGGGATCATCCCGCCAGAAATGGTGCCGTCGTTGATCAGGTCGGGGACGCGCTGGATATCGATGGTCGAAATCAGCTTCCCTTCCTTGTCCTTGACCCCCTCGATGTCGGTTAAGAGGATCAGTTTTTCGGCTTTCAGGGCGCCCGCGATCTTGCCGGCCACCAGGTCGGCGTTGATATTGTAGGTGCGGCCATCGAGGTCGCAGCCGATCGGTGCGATAACCGGGATAAAGTTGTTGTTCTCGAGCGCTTCGATGATCGCCGGGTTGACCTCCTCGACCTCGCCGACCATCCCGATATCGATGATCTCCGGGGTCAGGGTTTCAGGATTGACCTGGGTCATCTCCAGCTTGCGGGCGCGGATCAGGCCGCCGTCCTTGCCGGTGATGCCGACCGCCTTGCCGCCGTAGTTGTTGATGTTGGAGACGATCTCCTTGTTGACCTTGCCGCCCAAGACCATCTCGACCACATCCATGGTCGCGCTGTCGGTGACGCGCATTCCCTGGACGAAGCGGCTTTCGATCTTCATCGCCTCCAGGACTTTGCCGATCTGCGGACCGCCGCCGTGGACTACGACCGGATTGAGGCCGATGTACTTCATCAGGATGATATCGCGGGCGAAGCCTTCCTTGAGGCGTTCTTCGACCATGGCGTTACCGCCGTATTTGATGACCAGGGTTTTGCCGTAGAAGCGTTTGATCCACGGCAGTGCTTCCATCAGCACGTTGGCCTTTTCGATGATTTTATCCATACTGTTTTCCATAATGACCGCCTTGAGCGCCGTTTAAAGGATGTACCGGGACAGATCTTCGTTCTGGCTGATGTCTTCCAGTCGTCGTCGGACCTCTTCGGCGTTGATGGTGACCTTCTCATGGGACAACTCGGGAGCGCTGAAGGAGAGTTCCTCAAGCAGCTTCTCCATGATCGTGTGCAGGCGCCTTGCGCCGATATTCTCCGTTCTCTCATTGACCATCTTGGCCAGTCGGGCGATCTCGCGGATGGCGTCATCGTCGAAATCGAGCTCGATCGATTCGGTCTTCATCAGCTCGATATACTGCCGGGTCAGGGCATTTTTCGGCTCGGTCAGAATGCGGTAAAAATCCTCTTCGGTCAGGCTGCCCAGTTCAACACGGATCGGAAAACGCCCCTGCAGTTCGGGGATCAGGTCGGACGGTTTGGCCATGTGGAAGGCTCCGGCCGCGATGAACAGGATATGGTCGGTCTTGACCGGGCCATGCTTGGTGTTGACCGTGCTCCCTTCGACGATCGGCAGGATGTCACGCTGGACCCCCTCACGGGAGACCTCGGGGCCGTGGGACCCTTCGCGGCTGGCGACCTTGTCGATCTCGTCGATGAAGACGATGCCGCTTTGCTCGGTGCGTTCGCGGGCCAGGGTCGCGACATTCTCCATGTCGACCAGTTTTTCCGCTTCTTCCTCGATCAAGATCAGGCGCGCTTCAGCAACCTTGACCCGTTTGGTCTTCTGTTTCTTGGGGAAGAGGTTACCGAACATCTCCTTGATGTTCATCCCCATCTCTTCGTTCCCCTGCGGAGTAAAGACGCCGACATTCGGCATGCTGCTGACCTCGACGTCGATCTCGACATAGCGCTCATCCAGCTCACCCAAGCGCAGCAGCTTGCGCAGCCGGTCGCGGGTATGCTGGCGCTGCTCCTGCTTGTCGGGGGAGCGGTCGACCTCGCCGGGCAGCAGCAGGTCGAGCAGTTTTTCCTCGGCGTTGGCCTCGGCCTTGATACGCATCTTCCTGGTCTCTTCATCCTTGACCATGATGATCGCCAGTTCGAGCAGGTCGCGGATCATGCTCTCGACGTCGCGGCCGACGTAACCGACCTCGGTAAACTTGCTCGCTTCGACCTTGATGAACGGAGCCTCGGCCAGTTTTGCCAGGCGGCGGGCGATCTCGGTCTTGCCGACCCCGGTCGGGCCGATCATGATGATGTTCTTCGGCGCGATCTCGTCGCGCAGCTCGGCCGGGACCTGCTGGCGGCGCCAGCGGTTGCGCAGGGCGACGGCGACAGCGCGCTTGGCGTCCTTCTGGCCGATGATATAGCGATCCAGTTCCGAGACGATCTCTCTGGGGGTAAAGTTGGTCATGCTAAAACCTCGATACTAATCCGGTCGTTGGTGTAGACACAGATATCTGCGGCAATCTGCAGGGCTTCCCTGGCGATCTGCTCGGCATCCAGTTCAGAGTGGGCGATCAGGGCCCGTGCTGCGGCCAGAGCAAAACTTCCGCCGGAACCGATCGCTGCAACGGCATCGTCCGGCTCGATAACGTCGCCGGCCCCGGAAATGACCAGGGTCAGATCCTTGTCGGCAACGATCAGCAGGGCTTCCAGACGGCGCAGCACGCGGTCGGTGCGCCAGTCTTTGGCCAGGGCAACGGCAGCTCTGGCCAGGTTGCCGCGGAATTCCTGCAGTTTGGCTTCAAATTTTTCAAAAAGGGTAAAGGCATCAGCCGTGCTGCCGGCAAATCCGGCGAGGATCTGATCCTGGTAAAGTCGTCTGATCTTGCGGGCACCGTGTTTCATGACCGTGTTGCCCAGGCTGACCTGGCCGTCTCCGGCGAGGGCGACCTTTCCGGCGTGGCGAACACAGCAGATTGTCGTTCCTTTAAACATCGATAACTCCCGTATAAATGGCCGTTTTGCCATTTGATGAAAAGTCGCAACATAACATAAAAAAGAGTCGATAAAAAAGAGCTATATCCCGGTTTTTTCCAGTTTTCTGCGGAATTTTGGGCCGTAGTCAGGGGAGGAGGGTCAGTTGGGGAGTGGGAACTCGATGATCGCCTGAGTACCTTCGCCGACGACGCTGGTCAGCAGCAGGTTGCCGCCCATGCTGCGGATGAAGTTGCGGGCGTAATAGAGCCCGAGGCCAAAGCCGCGGACCTGGCCGGTGTGCTCCGGATCGATCTGGTAGAACTTACTGAAGATCTTGCTCAGTTCCTGGGCGGGGATGCCGATTCCCGTGTCGCTGATGATCAGGCGCAGGCTGGCATCGTTTTTTTCGCCACTGATGCTGACGGTTCCTCCTTCGGGAGTGAACTTGATCGCGTTGTCGAGCAGGGCGCGGATGGCAAAGCTGATGCGCTGCTGGCTGAGCATCAGCGGCTGTCCGCAGAGCTGGTCGACATTGATCTTGTAACTGATCTGACGGCCGAGAGCTGCCGGCTTGAGGACCTGGGCCACCTGGTTGGCAACCAGGCCAAGGTCGAGGCTGGTCAGTCCTGAATCCTCTTCCTGGAGGGTGACCTCGCTGAAAAAGAGCAGATCCTGAATCAGTTGTTCCAGGTGCTGGGTTTCCGTCTGAACCATGTCGAGCATCAGGTGAAAATCAGCGTCGTCGGGACTTTCAACCCCCTCGATCAGGTTCTGGATGAACAGTGAGATCGCCGTCGCCGGGGTTTTGAGCTTGTGGGAGATCAGGCCGAGAAAATCGTTCTTGAGTTTTTCAGAACGCTTAAGGGCGGCCAGCTCTTCGCGGATCTCCTGCTTTTCGAGAACCTTGCTGACCGTGGTGCTGAGCTGGAGGATGTTGATCGGTTTGGTGATGAAGTCGTCGGCACCTTCTTTGAGAGCGCGCAGAATCAGTTCTTTGTCGGAATAGCCGGTCATCAGGATGAAGGCCAGGTTCGGGTGTTTCTCCTTCGATTGCTTGAGCAGTTCAAGGCCAGAGATAGTCGGCATGACGACGTCGGAGAGAACGATATCGACTTCTTCGCTTTCGAGGTACTTCAACGCTTCGTCGCCGTTCTTGGCGATGAGCAGGTGATACTCGCCCAGAGCGTTGGCGCAGAGGTCTCTGATCAACGCTTCATCATCGACAATCAGCAGGGTCTTCTGCCGGTTATGTGTGAAATCGAATGTCGCCATTGTGGCCTGGTCTCTGCCTGCATTGCTGCGGGTGTATAAAGGCATTTGAATTTAAAGCATAGCGGACCTGACCAGGATGTCCAGTGTTGCAGGTCCGCTATGAGTATAGAAATAACAGGATCAGCTCAGGAGTTTGAGGAGTTCGGTAGGGGTTGCCTGGAGCAGATCGGCTATTTTGGCCACATCGGAACCGCCGGCCTGGGCGAGTTCCGGTCGTCCGCCGCCGCGGCCGCCGACAATCCCGGCCAGCGGTTTGATCAGGTCGCCGGCCTTGACCCTGGCGGTCAGGTCCTTGGTGACAGCGACAAGCAGGGCAACTTTCCCATCGCTGCTGCCGCACAGCACCAGTATGCCTGAGCCGAGCTTGTCACGCAGCTGGTCGGAGAATTCGCGCAGCGCTTTACCGTCGACCTCGCCGACGTTGACGGCCAGCAGTTTGACATCGCCAACCTGCTGCACCTGGTCGAGCAGCTCGCCACTGCGTTCGGCGTTCAGCTTGGCTTGAAGCTGTTCCAGCTCTTTTTCCAGCTCTCTCTGCTGTTCGAGTAATTTCTGGATGCGGTTCTCCAGTTTTTGCGGCTCACTCTTGACCAGATCGGCCAGGCGCTGCAGGGTCTGTTGCTGCTGTTGGCTGTAGGAGAGTGCTGCTGCGCCGGTCACCGCCTCGATCCGCCGGACTCCGGCGGCGATACCGCCTTCACTCAGGATGCGGAACAAGCCGATATCACCGGCCGCATTGGCGTGGGTGCCGCCACAGAGTTCCATGCTGTAGCCGCCGACGCTGATGACCCGGACCTCGTCGCCGTATTTTTCACCGAACAGCGCCATGGCGCCGGCGGCCTTGGCCTCGTCGGCGGCCATGGTCTCGCTCACAACGGAGGCGTTGTCGCGGATCTGGCGATTGACTTCCTCTTCGATCTGTATCAGTTCGGCCGGAGTGACCGGCGAGAAATGGGTGAAGTCGAAGCGCAGTCGCTCCGGGGTCACCTGGGAACCGGCCTGTTTGATATGGTCGCCGAGGATCTTCTGCATGGCGGCCTGGAGCAGGTGGGTCGCCGTGTGGTTGATGACGATGTTCTGACGGCGTGCGGCATCGACGCTGATGGTCGCTGTTTCCCCGGTTTTGATCGCGCCGGTAACCACCTCGCAGACGTGCACATAGAGGTCGTTCAGCGGCTTGCGGGTGTCGAGGATGCGTAAACTGGCAGCGGCGGTAGTCAGGTTGCCGGTATCGCCAACCTGGCCACCCGACTCACCGTAACAGCAGGTTGCTGTGGTGATGACTTCAACCTTTTCGCCGCTGGCCGCTTCATCGACCAGCTGTCCTTCGCGGATCAGGGCGGCAACTTCGCCTTGTTCTTCGAGTTTCAGGTAGCCGCTGAAGCTGGTTTTGATGCCGCGTTCGACCAGTTGCTTGTAGATGGCGCCGACCGCTTCCTCACCGGAGCCCTTCCAGTGTTCGCGGGCCTTGGCGCGCTGGGCCTCCATGCAGGTTTCAAAGCCTTTCTCGTCAAGGCTGAAGCCGTCCTTTTCGACGATGTCGGCGGTCAGGTCGACGGGGAAACCGTAGGTGTCGTAGAGCTTGAAGACGGTTTCGCCCGGGATGGTCTTGGTTCCCCTGGCGGACAGTTCGGCGATTTCGTCCTGAAGGATGCGCAGGCCGTTGCCGAGGGTCTGGATAAAGCGCTCTTCTTCGTTGAGTACGACCTTGGCGACAAACTCCTTGCGTCCGGCTTCCTCAGGGTAGGCGCCGGCCATCGATTCGAGGACGAAGACGGCTGTTTTGTGCAGGATCGGGTCCTCGAAACCGAGCATCTTGGCGTGGCGCATGGCGCGGCGCATGATGCGGCGCAGGACGTAGCCGCGTCCTTCGTTGCTTGGCAGGACGCCGTCGGCGATCAGGTAGGCCATGGCGCGGCTATGGTCGGCCATGACGCGCATCGAGACGTTGTTCTCGCTGTCGTCGCCGGTGTATTTCTTGCCCGAAAGCTCTTCGATGTTGGCAATGATCTCGCGCAGCAGGTCTGTGTCGTAGTTCGACTGGACCTTCTGCATGACGGTGGTGATCCGCTCGAGGCCCATGCCGGTGTCAACCGCAGGTTTCGGCAGCGGAATCAGGGTGCCGTCAGGCTGGCGGTCGAACTGCATGAAGACGTTGTTCCAGATCTCCATGTAGCGGTCGCAGTCGCAGCCGACGGTGCAGTTCGGCGAATCGCAGCCGACCTCCGGGCCGTTGTCGTAGAAGATTTCCGAACAGGGGCCGCATGGGCCTGTATCGCCCATCGACCAGAAGTTGTCCTCTTCGAAGCGGAAGATCCTCTCGCGCGGGATTCCTTCCTGGAAATGCCAGATGTCAGCGGCCTCGTCATCGTCGGTGTAGACCGAAACGTAGAGGCGGCTGGTGTCGAGCTGAAGATCCCTGGTCAGAAATTCCCAGGCGAAAGCGATCGCTTCCTTCTTGAAATAGTCACCGAAGGAGAAGTTGCCGAGCATCTCGAAAAAGGTGTGGTGGCGAGCTGTGCGTCCGACGTTTTCCAGGTCGTTATGCTTGCCCCCGGCACGAACACATTTTTGCGACGTTGTGGCACGTACGTATTCGCGCTTTTCATCACCGAGGAAGCAGTCTTTGAACTGATTCATGCCGGCATTGGTAAACAGCAGTGTCGGATCGTTGTGCGGAACCAGGGACGATGAAGATACGATGGTGTGACCACGCTCTTCAAAGAATTTGAGAAAACGCGCGCGAATTTCATTACCAGTCAGCATTGCCAGTGGCCTTTCTGTTTCTATCGGATGTCTATATCGGAACAAAAATTGTTGAGTTCTGATTCAATCGAACACAGGATGATAATCGAAAACCGTTAGATTGAAAAGGTTTTTTCCCCGCTTGGGATCAAGCCTTGATTTCTGTCCGCGATTCCTTAAAACACGAGGATCAATAGCCGCATTTTCGGTCTTTGGGCTGCTTTAAATGAAGCGGATAGTGGGTAGTTGACTTCGCTGCGGGGCGTCCTGTCCCTGTCCGTCTTGACTGGCGTTTTTCTCTGTTTATCAGTGGTTTTTACCGGCAGCAGCGACGGGCTGGTGACTATTTACTGATCAGAGGATTTTCTTTGCTGCATAAATTTGCGGCACTCTGCCGGTCTTTCCGGGTCTTGATTGTGACCGCCAATGTGCTGCGCTTCTGATTCTTCGATTCCATACAGCTTGGCATGCTCTGTGAAAGAATTGTTGTTTAATCAATAAACAATAGCTGGTGGGCAATGGCGCCTGCTCACGGAGGCAAGCCATGCAACAGATTGACGCAGTCATCGACCAGTTCAGACTGAGAGAAATTCGCACCACCCTCGAAGCTTTGGGGGTTGAGGATTTCATGGAAAGTAAGATTCAATGCCACCAGCAGGGGCTGGCGATGAAGTTTCGCGGTGCCACGCTCATGGCGAATTTTGTCGAAAAGGTTAAGCTCGAGATTATCGCTGAGGATGAATCGGTCAGCAGCATTGTCGAAGCGATCGGCTCTGTCGCCCGGACCGGTGACGGTAAAGATTGTCGTATCTCGATTCACCCCTATCTGGAGGTGGGCTGAGCCGGGTGCCAGCCGTACCTCGCTTAGTTCCGGCCCTCAGTCTTCCCCTTTGAGCACCCTGAAGATACTGGCCAGGCTGAATCCGCGCCGTTGAAAGAAACCGATCACCCGGCGCCGGGTTTTTTCATCGGCGCTGGCGTAAGCGAAGTTGGCAAAGCGGCGTTCAAGCAGGTCCTTGAGCAGTTTTTCTTCCGGATATTCGTTGCGGGCCTGTTCCATGGCGGTTTCGGCCAGTTCGTCACTGATCCCCCTGCGGCGCAGATCGAGCGCCGCCTTGTGGCCGACACTCTTGCCGCTGCGCAGCAGGCTGCGCGCTTTGGCTGCGGCGTAGCGCGCGTCATCCAGGTAGCCGTAGTCACGGCAGCGCTCTAAAACCTGTTCTATCGTATCAGCAGTAAAGCCGAACCGGGCCAGTCTCTGGCTCAGTTCGGCTTCTGTTTTGTCACTGCGGCTGAGGATGCGGATCGCTGATGCCAGGGCCTCAGAAGCGTTCGACTTGGATCTCGTCATCGTTCGATCTGTGTTCTTCCTGCTGCTGGATAGTGAGGTCTTCCTCTGCCTTGCCGCGTTCGAAGTCGGCCCAGGAGGTATCAGAGGTCGAGTCGATGCCGGAGAACTTGAGCTTGAAATCGTCCGGATTGGAGCTCTGGCGCAGCGCTTCTTCGTAGCTGATGATCTTGCGTTTGACCAGGTCCATCAGTGCCTGATCGAAGGACTGCATGCCGTAGGTGGTGTACCCTTGAGCGATAGTATCCTTGAGCATCAGGGTTTTTTCCTGGTCGTCGATCAGTTCGCGGACCCGGGCGGTCGAGAGCATGACCTCGACGGCGGCAACCCGTCCTTTGCCCTCGATGCGCGGGATCAGGCGCTGGGAGATAACCCCCTTGAGGACGTTGGAAAGCTGCAGCCTGACGTGACGCTGGTGATGCGGCGGGAACATCGAGATGATCCGTGAGATGGTCTCCGGGGCATCGATGGTGTGCAGGGTTGAGAGCACAAGGTGGCCGGTTTCAGCCGCCGCCAGCGCGGTTTCGGTGGTTTCCAGGTCACGCATCTCGCCGACCAGGATGACATCCGGATCCTGACGCAGGGCGCTCTTCAGCGCCGGGGCGAAGCCGGTCGTGTCGAAGCCGACCTCGCGCTGGTTGATAATGCACTTGCGGTCGCGGTGAAGGTATTCGATCGGATCTTCAACGGTGACAATGTGCGCCGTGCGGTTGCTGTTGATGTAGTCGATCATGGCCGCCAGGGTGGTTGATTTGCCAGAGCCGGTTGCCCCCGTAACCAGAACCAGACCGCGTGCTTCCTGGGCGATCTTTTTCAGTACCGCAGGCATCTGGAGGTCTTCCAGGGTCGAGATCTTGAACGGGATGGCCCTGAAAACGGCGGAGACCGAGTTGCGCTGCATGAAGACGTTGGCCCGGAAGCGCCCCAGGCCGGGGACGCCGTAAGCGAGGTCGACTTCACTGGCCTCAGCAAACTTGACTTTCTGACGCTCGTTCATGATCGCTTCGCACATGCTGCGTACCGATTCGGCGGTCAGGCGCGGTGCCTTGGGTAACGGCCGCAGGCTGCCGTCAATCCGGAAGACCGGCGGCAGACCTGCTTTCAGGTGGATGTCGGACGTGTTCGCTTTGAGCGCCATTGCCAGAATATCATTCAGATTCATCGTCTCACCCTGTTCACTTCTCAATTATTTAGTTTTGCGGCGATCAGTTGTCGCCGCTGCTGTCATTGTCTCCCGAGCTGAGGGATTTGCCGCCACCGATACCGTAGAGCTCGCGCAGCTTGGCTTCGATGTCGTCGGTCATCTCAGGATGCTCCTTGAGATATTGCTTGGCATTCTCGCGCCCCTGGCCGATCCGTTCACCGCTGTAGGAGAACCAGGAGCCGCTTTTCTCGACGATATCGTTGTCGACGCCGAGGTCGAGGATGTCGCCTTCGCG
Organism: Geopsychrobacteraceae bacterium; assembly: GCA_963676795.2. Taxonomy (GTDB): domain Bacteria; phylum Desulfobacterota; class Desulfuromonadia; order Desulfuromonadales; family Geopsychrobacteraceae. Next base: position 793,077 of record CAXXTB010000001.1, read on the forward strand.
GGAAATGCCCGTTCCATACATGATATCAAATTCCGCCTGCTTGAACGGCGGGGCGATCTTGTTTTTGACAACCTTGACCCGGGTGCGGCCACCGACGACGTCCTGCCCCTGCTTGAGGGCGGCGATGCGGCGGATGTCGAGACGCACCGAGGCGTAGAATTTAAGCGCGTTGCCACCGGTGGTGGTTTCCGGGTTTCCGAACATGACACCGATCTTCATGCGGATCTGGTTGATGAAGATGATGCAGCAGTTCGACTTGCTGACGATGCCGGTCAGTTTACGCAGCGCCTGGGACATCAGGCGCGCCTGCAGACCCATGTGCGAGTCGCCCATCTCGCCCTCGATTTCGGCGCGTGGCGTCAAGGCGGCGACGGAGTCGACGACCAGCACGTCGATGGCGCCGCTGCGGACCAGCATTTCGGTGATTTCGAGCGCTTGCTCACCGGTATCCGGCTGGCTGACCAGAAGGTCGTCGGCCTTCACTCCGAGGTGCTGGGCGTACTGGATGTCGAGGGCGTGCTCGGCATCGACGAAAGCGGCTACGCCGCCTTTTTTCTGAATTTCAGCGATAATATGCAGGGCCAGGGTGGTTTTACCTGAGGATTCCGGGCCGAAGATCTCGATGATTCGCCCCTTGGGGACTCCGCCGGCTCCCAGGGCCAGGTCGAGACTCAAGGCTCCGGTCGATATGGTTTCAACCGCAGGCATCTGAAAGTCTGAGCCGAGGCGCATGATGCTCCCCTTGCCAAACTGTTTCTCAATCTGCCCCATGGCCAGTTCAAGGGCTTTGTTACGGTTTTCTTCAGCCATCTGTCTCCTCCGTGAATTTCATTTCTTATTGGATGGTCAGTGTTTTTCGGTCTGTCTGAACCTGTATGTCACACCACTGTGTCGGAATATGTCATCAGTGCTGACAGCGGCTTTGGAAGATTAAAGATTAAATCTTTTTGCCGAGGCTGTCGAGCAGATAATCAGAGAAAATTAATTATATGTCGTGGTCTGTTGGTGGACCTTTCTTTTCAAGATGTTGTAGCGCGTAGCGCCGCAACCACTCTAGGGCCATGAAGGCGCTCATGCGCTGAATCTTCTGCCGGGTTCCGTGAAAATGATAGCGATTGGCATGCACGCCGGCCGGACTGGCCAGGGCGATGTAGACCGTGCCGACCGGTTTTTCCGCGGTGCCGCCGTCGGGTCCGGCGATGCCGGTAATTGCAAGGGCCAGGTCACTGCCGCTGCGCCCTTTGAGGCCACTGGCCATGGCCCGGGCACAGGCTTCACTGACGGCACCATGATCCTGGAGAATCTGGGCCGGTACGCCGAGCCAGTCCTGTTTGGCCGAGTTGGCGTAGGTCACACCACCCCTCTCCAGGAAGGCTGAGGCTCCGGGGACACTGGTCAGCAGACTGGCAACCAGGCCACCGCTACAGGACTCCGCCAGGGACAGGGTCAGGCCGCTGGCACAGAGCAGCTTGGCGACCGTTTGTTCAGCGCTTTCTTCGTTGCGGGCCATCAGCGCATGGCCCAGTTCCTGAATCAGCAGGGCTTCAGCCTGGTCAAGGCGCTGATCGGCATCGGGCGCCGTCGATTTCAGCTTGACCAGGACCAGTGGGTAGTCAAGCGAAAACGCGACATCGACACCCAGCGGCAATCTCTGGTAGGGGATCAGCCGGTCGATCTTCGGTTCCGGGATGCCGAAGAATTTCAGGGTTCTCTGGCGTAAAGGGGCGTTCTGCGGAACCTTTTTGCGCAGGGCCGGCAGAACCGATTTCTCGAACATGGCGCGCATCTCGGCCGGCACGCCGGGCAGAAAAAACAGTTCGCAGCCCTGATGCTCGAGGCGAAAGCCCGGAGCAATGCCGAGCGGATTGGGCAGAATCACGGCCTGCTGCGGGAGCAGGGCCTGGCGTTCGTTCTGCGGTTCCATCTGACGCTGGCGGCTGGCGAACCAGTTGCGTACCTGATCAAGCGCCTCTTCATTGATGACCAGCGGCTGGCGCACGGCCCTGGCTGCCGCGCGGGCGGTCAGGTCATCACTGGTGGCACCGAGTCCGCCGGTGACGATGACGCAGTTGACATGGCCGGAGAGATAGAGCAGGGCGTCGTAGATCTCCTTCTCCTGGTCCGGGACGACCAGCGAGCGACACAGCCGGTAGCCGTTACCGGCCAGGATCTCGGCGACTGTGGCGGTGTTGGTATCGGTGACTTCACCGCTGAGCAGCTCGTTGCCGGTGGTCAGGATGGCAATGGAATAACTGTTCATCGTTGTTTCCGCGGCCATCAGCTGAACAGCCAGAGGCCGATACGCAGCAGGATAGCCGCATAGATACCGGCCATGACGTCATCCAGGGTGACGCCGATGCCGTTTTTCATTTCGCGATCGAACCAGCTGGCCGGCGGCGGTTTGACGATGTCGAAGATACGGAACAGGATGAAGGCGAAGATGGCCGTCCACCAGGTGAAAGGGAGGAACAGGGTGGTAACCAGGTAGCCGGCCAGTTCGTCGATGACGATACGGCCGTCATCGGTGACCCCGTAATACTCTCCGGCGACATCGCAGATACGGAAGCTGAGCAGGATGACCAGGATGGTCACCACCAGCTGCAGAATCCCGGGCAGCATGGCGATATAGTAGAAGGCCGGAATCCCCGCCAGAGTACCGAAGGTGCCCGGCATGAAGGGGGCGTAGCCTAGGCCGCCGTTGCTGGAAAGAAACAGGGTGGAGCGCAGGTAGCGATCCGTGCCGCATTGATTGTCAGAGGCCATTATTCGTTCTCCAGATCTTTCAGCTTCAGTTGTTCGTAGGCCGAGCGTTCAACCAGGTGGAAAATTTCATGCAGCGGGCGCTGATGGGTCTCGGCCAGGCGCCGGCAGTCTTCATATTCAGGGCTCAGACGCAGGAAGCGTTTCCCCTGATAGAGCAGTTTAACCTGTGCTTCGCCGAGCGCTGTCGAAACTTTTTCCTGACGCCGGTCGAGCAGATAACGTTCAGCGCTGATGCTGCGCAGGCCGATGGCGCTGCTCTGTTCGAGAATCAGCTGCGCCAGCTGATCTGCCTGGTGCGGCTGGCAGATGACCGTCAGTTTCTGGGCCGGCCGGTTCTTTTTCATCTGCAGCGGGGTGTAGCTGACATCAAGGGCGCCCTGCCCCTGCAGCTGGTCGAGCAGGTAGCCCAGCTCTTCAGGGGTGCTGTCATCGATATGGGTTTCCAGGATGCGGATCGTTTCTTTCGACCCTGGTCCCGTTTCTTCATAGAGTATACCGCGCAGCAGGTTGGGGCGGTCTTCCAGTTGCCAGCTGCCGACACCGTAACCTGTCTTGCCCAGCTGTGCATTCGGCAAGTTGGAGAATTCGGCAAGCTCGGCGACGATCGTGGCACCGGTCGGAGTGACCAGCTCTTTGTCGCAGCCGCTGGCGCAGACCGGTTTCCCCTGCAGGATTTCAAGGGTGGCCGGGGCCGGCAGGGGCAGCATGCCGTGGGCGCAGCGACTCATGCCGCGTGACAGCGGCAGCGGGGCGCACAGAACCCGGCCGATGCCGAGCAGTTTGAGGCCGATCGCCGCGCCGGTCAGATCGACAATGGCATCGATGGCGCCGACCTCATGGAAGTGGACCTGATCGATATCGATGCCGTGGACCTTGGCCTCCGCTTCTCCGAGGCGGCGGAAGAAGGCCCTGGCCAGGCCACTCATCTCCTCAGGCAGGGAACTGTCGGCCAGCATCCGGTCGATACCACTCCAGTGACGGTGATGGTGGGATTCTTCATGGGCGACCAGGACCCGGGTACCGGAGATGCCGTGGCGCTGTTCCCGGCTGATTTCGAGTTGATAGCCATGGAGCGGCAGCAGGTCGAGATGCTGCTGCAGCTGTTGTCGATCGAGGCCGAGATCGATCAGCAGACCGAGGAACATGTCGCCTGAGATGCCGGAGAAGGTGTCGAGATAAAGTGTTTTCATCGGTTTTTGTTGTGAGTCCGGTTGATCCGGTTGGCCGCAAAGGCGGCGCCAAAGCCGTTGTCGATATTGACCACGGTCACGCCGCTGGCACAGGAGTTGAGCATGCCGAGCAGGGCGGCAACGCCGCCGAAAGCGGCACCGTAGCCGACCGAGGTCGGTACCGCGATGACCGGCTTGTCGATCAGGCCGCCGACGACCGATGGCAGCGCGCCTTCCATGCCGGCGACCACGATGACTACCGCGGCGTTCTGCAGCAGTTCGGTACGGGACAGCAGGCGATGAATGCCGGCCACGCCGACATCGATCAGTTCTTCGACCTGGTTGCCGAGCATCCGTGCGGTGACGACCGCTTCCCGGGCGACCGGCAGGTCGGAGGTTCCGGCACAGACTATCAGGATCTTGCCCTGATCGTTGTTCTCGATCGTCTGGTTGAGCAGGCAGAAGGTGCGGGCCAGCGGATCGTGTTCCCCCTCCGGGAAGCTGTTGATCAGGGCCGTCGCCTTGATCTCGTCGAGGCGGGTGACGAGAACGTTGCGCGCCTTGCGATCCATTGCCGAGATGATCGTGATCAACTGCTCAAGGGTCTTGTTCGCACCGAAGATCACTTCCGGGGCGCCTTGGCGCAGCTCGCGGTGATGGTCGATCTGGGCGATACCGAGATCTTCATAGGGGAGCTGCTTCAGGCGATCCAGGGCCGTGTCGACGCCGGTCTGTCCGTTGGCCACCGCTTCTAGTAACTGTGCCAGTTCTTTCTGGTTCATGGGCCAGGCAATGCTCCGTTCGCGTGCTTCAGCGCAATTTTGAGGTTTGCAAATGTCCGTGGGCAGCTCGTGCCGCCGGTTATCATAACAGAAAAATCAGCGCAGCCAAAGACGGCCGGGGGCATTTTGAGGCTCATTTGTCAGTCTAAAAGGGCGCGGGGCTGGCCATAGTCGCTGTTCGTATAGTAGGATTATATCTGTTTGTTGTTGAATAAAACTACCAGGTTTTTCATTTTCCTCCGGTGAAGATGAAAACAAAAACTTTGATCTTTTCTTTGAGGGGTATCATGGCAAAAAACAGTTGTGGTGTGATCTGCCGGTTTCTCAATTCTCAACCGGCCAGCGGGGTGATCCTGATGATCGCGGCGATTCTGGCCATTATTTTTGCCAATACGCCGCTGCGTGGGCTTTACGACCTGCTGCTGGCGACACCGGTTGGGGTCAAGGTCGGTCTGCTGGTCATCGATAAGCCGATGCTGTTGTGGATCAACGACGGTCTCATGGCGATCTTCTTCTTTCAGGTCGGGCTGGAACTTAAGCGTGAATTCCTCGAGGGGGAGCTGAAAACTCCGAGCAATATCCTGCTGCCGGCGGTTGGCGCCGTCGGTGGCATGGCCGTTCCGGCGGCTATCTACTATCTGATCAATCTGGATAACCCCGTCGCGCTGTCCGGCTGGGCCATCCCGGCGGCGACCGATATTGCCTTTGCCCTTGGCGTGCTGGCCCTGCTCGGCAGCCGGGTTCCGACCTCGTTGAAGATCTTTCTCACCTCGCTGGCTATTTTTGACGATGTTGGAGCGATTATCATCATCGCTCTGTTCTACACCTCGAAGATCTCGCAGACGGCGCTGATCGCAGCACTGCTCTGTCTCATTGTTCTCTTTGTTTTCAATCGCCTCAACGTGACAGCCAAGAGTATCTATCTGCTGGTTGGTATTATCATGTGGGTGGCCACCCTCAAGTCAGGGGTGCATGCGACTCTGGCCGGAGTGGTGCTTGCCTTTTTCGTGCCGATGCGCTCCAAAACCGATCCTGAGGATTCGCCGTTGCAGAGCCTGGAGCATGATCTGCACGGTCTGGTTTCCTTCTTTGTCCTGCCGATCTTTGCCTTTGCCAATGCCGGGATCAGTTTTGCCGGTATGGGGCTGGCGCAGATGTTCCACGGGGTACCGGTCGGTATTGCTCTCGGTCTGTTTGTCGGCAAGCAGATCGGTATCTTCGGCATCTGTTGGCTGACCGTCAAAAGCGGTTTGGCACGTCTGCCAGCCGGTTTCACCTGGGCCCGGCTTTACGGGGTCGCGCTGCTCTGTGGAATCGGTTTCACCATGAGTCTGTTTATCGGCTCATTGGCTTTTGAGGAGTCGGGGGTCAATCTTTTCTTCGACGAGCGTTTGGGGATTATCGCAGGATCGCTGCTCTCCGGAGTTGTCGGTTATCTGGTGCTGCGGCGCAGCCTGCAGTCCGGAGAACAGTGAGAACGCTGCCATCCAACTCTTATGAGTAGATCTTACACAGGTTCTGGTAGGGGGTTGGGCACATCAGGCGTTCTGTTATTTTTTCGGCGGTCTGTTTCAGGGCGTCGATGACAGAATCCTGCATCAGCTGTTCTTTTCTCATGATCGGAGTCAGCGCGACGACACTGCCTACCGCGCGGCTGTTGCGATCAAAGACGGGGACGGCAATCGCGTAGATATTTTTATCGAAGCGGCCATTATCAATCGAAAATCCTCGTGACACGATCTCTTCATATTCTGTCGTCAGTTCCTCGATTTTCAGCCGCTCTGATACGAGGTCGCTCAGCCATTTCTGGGCGAGCCGGGGATGGGAATAGGCTGCAATGCATTTGGCTCCGACATGGGTATGGGGGAACACCCTGTCACCTATTGCGATGGAGACAGAGATCGGGTTGTGGCAACGCGCCGCATAGGCGAGGAACATGTGGTCCCCCGAGAGGATTTCAAAGTGAACCGTCTCGGCGATCCGGTCTCTTAAACTGTCGCAATAGGGCTGGGCGATGATAATGCACTGAGAATCGATGTCTTTCGTCATCGATTTCCAGAGCTGGATGATTGCCGGACCGAGCGAGTATCTCTTGGTGATGCTGTCCTGGGTGACATAGCCGTAATTTTTCAGGAACTTGAGGTTTCTGCTCACTGTCGCTTTGTTGAAATTTAAAGCATCAGCCAGTTCCGTTGTGCCTATGGGGGTATTGTTTCTGGCGAAGAATAGCAGTATCAGAAGGGTTTTTTCAGTGGCATTGAACTTGTCGTCTTCTGTTTGAAATGTCTGGCTGTTCATCATAACTCTTCCGATAACGTGGCTTTGTCCTGGGTCAGTTCTTGGCCTTCAGTTCCTTGTCAAGCACCCCCTCCAGGAAGATTTTTGTCGAAATATCGACAATCTCGTCATCGGTGAAATTTCGTTCAACCCCGACAACCAGCTTGTACTGAATAACAAAAGCAAAAAGGGATGCCACATAGGTTTTGGCCGCCAGGTGCATATTGAAATCTTTCAGCTGCGCCTGGTGCTTTTCCAGGCTGTCCGCAATATATTGCGCGACATAGCCGATCCCTTCCCGGTGGTAGATGTCACCGATCTCCGGGTTTTTATTTGAATCCCTGATGATGGTTCTGACAAAAGCGATACGTTTCGGATCGTTGAACATCTTGACGTAGGCCAGGCCGATTTTCTTGATTGTCGCCTCAAGGTCAAGCCCGCTCGATTCCCTGTCCAGCTTTTTGATGTCGAAGTGAAAGGGAGTTTCCTTCATCGCCGCCGAGAACAGTTCGTTCTTGTTTTCAAAGTACTGGTAGAGGGCCGCCTTGGAGTAGCCGGCTTTCTGGGCGATAAGTTCCATCGATGTGCCGTCGTAGCCGTTTTCCCCGAAAAGAATCAGCGCAATCTGGATGATCTCCGAGCGCTTTTGATCATATTGCAGATTGATGTTCCTCGCCTCGGGGATGTTCAGGTCTTCAAAAAGGGCTTTTTTGCCAGCATAGTATTTGTAGATGGTGGCCGGTGAAACATTGGCAACCTCAGCGATATCCGCAATTTTTGCACCAGCATACCCCTTTTCCAGGAAGATTGCTTTGGCAGCTTCGCATATCCTGTCTTTATTAGCAGTACGATCTGTCTCCATAACTAATCCATTTGCAAAAAAAAATGATTCTGAAACATGACTGAACAGTCAGTACTGCTATTTACATAGCGCAGCAAGTCATCCAGACAGCATATACGTTTCAGCCGGATTTTCCAAAACAGATTCTTTTTGTCCTTTTGACCTTTCTGTTCCTGACAGTAGTGTGCAGGAGCCTGGCAGTTTAAAAAGTCCCGGAACCCACCCATAAGAGGTGGGGAGGAAGGGTTCCGGGGAGGGCAGTAGGTGCAGGTCTGGCGGCAACAGGTTTGCACCTGTTGTCATATTTAAGATTTCTGCCAGTCGTCTTGGTGGACAGCTGGATTAAACCGGCAGACCAAGTTTGGTGACGGCGTTTTCGTAATAGAGTTTTTCTCTCTCTTTGACAGTAAGCGAAACATCTTCCGAAAGAAATTTCATCATATCCTCGAGGTTTTCGTATGGATAATCACTGCCGAACATAATGTTATCAATGCCCAGAACGTTTTTGGCGCAGTTGAAGGCTTCCTTGCACATGTTGCCACTGGTGGTCACCATGATATTGTGCTGGAAGTAGTATTCGATCGATTTCTTGCACTTGATGTTCGGATTGGGAATAAACTTCAGGCGGTTGTTCATGCGCTCCAGCATGAACGGAATCCCCTCGCCGAGGTGGCCGAGAACAACCTTGAGCTTCGGCAGCTCGTCAAACAGGCCGGAAACGATCATGCGGGTGATCGTAGTCACCGTGTCCATGGTAAACCCGAGTCCCGGTCCCGCCATGGTGAAACCAAAGCCTTCCATCCGTTCGTTGTTCGGCAGCTGGGGGTGCAGATAGACATAGACACCGAGCTCAACGGCCTTTTCGAAGATTGGCTTGTATTTCGCGTCGTCCGGGGACGTTTCGCCATAGTTGGAATGGGTATGCCAGGAGACGAATCCGTGCTCCTTGACACAGCGCTCCAGTTCCTGGCAGGCCGCGTCAACATTCTTGACCGGCAGGACAGCGCTGCCGAGAAAGTGCAGAGGAAATTTTTTGGTGACTGCGGCCAGAGCATCATTGGTTTTTCGACAGACCTCGATGCTCGATTCAATATCCAGCTGCTCCAGGCCCGGGGAACTGCTCAACACGGCCATGTCAACCCCCTGGGTTTTCATCAGCGCAATGCGGCTTTCTGCAACGTCGAGCAGTTTTTCCAGCAGGTGTCCCTGTTTCATCGAGATGCTGTCCGACCAGATGATCATGTCGGAGGTTTTGTCGTAGTAGGGCGGTTCGGTTCTTTTGGAATACATTTCAATCAGGCTGCTGTCGTAAAAATGGTTCTCTAAATCTATGACTTTCATATATGACCTCTTATCGTTATGCGTTGTTGTCCGTTACAGAAGCAGTTTTGGTAAAAACAGCGAGATGCTGGGGATATAGGTAATCAGCAGCAGCGCAAATATGTAGAGCAGGATAAATGGAACAACTGCCCTTGAGATTTCACCCATCCCCGCCTTGAGAACGCTCTGGGCAACGAAGATGTTGAGACCGAACGGCGGAGTGAACATGCCGATCGACAGGTTGATGGTAAAGATGATGCCGAGGTGCATCGGATCGATACCCAGAGCCAGGGCTGGCGGCAGCAGCATCGGGGCCAGAATCAGGATGGCCGCACCGCTATCGAAGAAGCAACCGACGATCAGCAGCAACAGATTGAGGATCAGCAGGAACTGGAAGGTCGAGAGTCCACTGAATGCTTCGGTAAGAAAAGCCGGGAACTGGGCAATGGTAGCCGCCTGGGCGAAGACGGTACTGACGCCGATCAGCAGGAAAATCTGGGCCGTGATGACAGCAGAATCCTTGAAGATGTCAACCAGTTGCTTGGCTTTCACCTCTTTGAGAATGAACACGGAAGCGATGAAAGCATAGAGTGCAGCGATGGCGCCGGATTCAGTTGGGGTTGCCAGACCGGTGTAGATTCCACCCAGGACGATGACCGGAAGGAAAATGACAATGATTGCTTTTTTCAACGCTTGGCTAATGTCTTTAAAGGTTGTCTTCTCGCCGGCAAAAGAGCCTTTTTTGCAGACGACGACCAGGTAGATGCCGATGATGACAACCAGCAGCAGGCCCGGGAAAAATCCGCACATGAACAGCTCGGTAATCGACTGTTCTGTCGCGATCCCGTAGATGATCATGGTGATACTTGGCGGCACAACGGTGCTCAGGGCGCCGGAAGAGGTGATCAGGCCGAGCGAAAGTTTTCTTCCGTTGGACTCCGAGAGTGGCTCATGAACAACCTTGCCGAAGGTTGCTGTCGCAGCCGGTGCCGAACCGGAAATCGCGCCAAAGATGGCATTCGAAACCAGGCAGGAGATCGGGATTCCGCCACGGACGTTTTTCAGGGCAACAATAAATATGTTGATCAACCTGATGCCAAGCGAGCTGTGAGCGATGATCGTGCCCGCAACAACAAAGAACGGAACGGCCAGCAGGCTGTTTTTCGTCAAAGATTCAAACAGGCCGGTAAAGACGATGTTCAAAGACATCTCGTTGATAAAGACCTGCAGGTAAACGGTTGCACCAAGCAGTGCGACCCAGATCGGTGCGTTGATCAGGACCAGGAACAGCAGGATCGCGACCATGGGCAGGACAGTACTAATCAGCATTTTTAAACTCTCCTTTTTTACAGATAACGATGACCCAGCTGAGGATTGCGATCACAAAGAATAGCGTGACGGTTCCATAGAGCAGAAAGCGCGGCATCTGTAAGACAAAGGTCACGGTCTCGCGCATGTGGGCTTTCTGGGTAATGTCGATCCCCAGTTTGACCAGCATCCCGAGAAAGCCGAGAGTTATCAGGCCCCGGAAGATGGCGATCCCCTTTAAAACCGTGGGGTTGTGGACGAAACTGTTGAGTACGCCGATGCTCAACTGGCGATTGGTGTACTCGAGGTTCGGCAGAGCGATAAAAACCAGCATGACGACAAAGTAGGAACTGAGCTCTTCCGACCAGGGGAACCCGGCCCCTATGGAAAATCTGAGAATAGCGTTGACAGCGGCCAGGAAGGTGCTTAAGAAAATGAAGATGGCCGCCAGGTACAGGGAATATTTGTTTATTTTATCTATAGCTGTTTCGAATACTTTAAATATTGCTTTCATAGGGTTTGTCCTTTTAACCTCTCCCATTGACCTGTTGGGATATCAATGGTGCCAAGAAATGCGCAATATCAACTAGTTGTGCTAACGGTCAGGGAGTCATCCGTAACTTCAATTAAGTGAGCGGATGAGGCAGGCTCTTCGAAAGACTCCTCAAGAGCCTGCCCTGGTACCGTAATGGGCTTCGTGTAACCTGCTTACTTGCCCACCATCTTTACGACTTCGTCATAGATCTTCTTGTTGTCCTTGCTTGCACTTCTGAACTGCTCGTGGAGAGGGCCAGCAGCTTTTTTCATGTCGGCGAGCAGTTCCGGGCTTGGTTCGACGACCTCAAGCCCTTCGGATTTCATCAAGCCGAGCAGCTTGCCGTTGAGATTCTCAACGTACTGGTACTCGAAATCGCGAATGACGTCCTGGACGGTGGAGGTCACCAGGTTGGCGATGTCTTTGGGCAGTTCGTCCATCCAGTCGGCGCTGAAGATGAAGGCGTTGGTCATGGCACTGGCAGGCACCAGGTTGAGGTATTTGGCACTGGTGTGAAGCTTGAAGACACCCATGAAGATGGTATCGGTCTCGACGCCGTCAACGGTTCCGTTCTGCAGGGCGACGGCGATATCGCCTGGATCGAGAGTGGTTGGAGAGGCGCCGTAGGCTTTCAGTTCATCCTGCAGGGTCGGGCTTGGCAGGCACCAGATTTTTTTGCCTTTCAGGTCATCGAGGGTTTTGATCGGTTCGGTGGCCAGGATATAGCGGTCGACATTTCTCAGCCAGCCGGCGGCGTAGAAGCCTTTTTTGTAGAGGTATTTGTTCAGCGAGAAGTCCTTGTTGTTCAGGACCTCATACAGGTTGTCAGAATCCTTGAACAAAAATGGCAGGTCAGCAACGGCAGCAGCCGGTGCAAAAGAGGCGAAATAAGAGCTGGGGATAAGAACGGCCTGGATGACGCCATCCTGGACCCCTTGAATCATCTGTACAGACGTGCCGAGCTGGCTGCTCGGATAGAGTTCGACTTCGATTTTACCATTGGAAGCTGCCTCGATCCTTTTCTCGAATTCTTCCATGGTTGCATTTTGCTGATGTTTTCCGGCGGTTGGAGTGCCGATACGGATTTTGTACGTCTTGTCCGCACTGAATGCATCTGTGACAAACAGGCTTGCCAACATAAGACAGACAGCGCCCAGAACTACCCATTGCTTCCTCATCGTTTCATACCCTTTCTAATGTGAATAAATAATTACCGACTGGTCGGTGTGGCGTTATTATCGTTATGATAAATCAATTTTACAGTCAAGAATTTTTTCATTCAAAAGTCTCTGAAAAACCCTTTATTCGTGTTTAAACACTTGCAATCATTGAGTAAAAAAAATAATAATAAATAACCGACCGGTCGTTCGCGATTTATAATCGGGTGGGAGGAGTGGATATATATCGTCAACTTGGTTGCGATAATTGTAATCATTTGACCTACCCAGGCATGTTGATCACATGTCAGGGCGAGCTCCATATTTCGATACAGACGGGGGGGCAGAAAGTCATGGCATGGCGCCTCGTTCTGTTAGCGGCATGAATAGTGATAAATTCGGCAGAATGGCGGGACAATTAAAAACGGCTGTGTTTCCGGCTCGGATCTGTGCTATAATTTTTATCGACTGATTGGTCGGTAGATGTTTTGTCTGCAGTTTGTCCAGCCCGAAACCACCGGTTCAGGCCGCGGGCCAAAGCGAAAAGGGTGGCAGGATTTATGGAAAGAGCCTCTGGAAAAAAGCGGATATGCGAAGCGGCAAAAGTCGTCTTTCTGGAAAAGGGATATGCCGGTGCGAAGATGACCGAAATTGCAGAGGTTGCGAATGTCTCACCGGCCACCATCTACAAATACTACGAAGGGAAAAAGGCTCTTTTCGAGGATCTGGATATTCCTGAAGCTCTGGATATCAACCCTCATCATGAGCAAAAGCGTTCGGATATCATTCAGGTTGCCCTGATTCTTTTTGGTGAGCATGGTTTTGACGGCACCTCGATGGAAATGATTGCCCAGCAGGCCGGATACTCCAAGGCGGCCCTCTATCAGTATTTCAAGAACAAGAACGAACTCTTTTCCGCTGCAATGAAGGAGACCCCCTTTCATTTCGATGTCAAGAAACTGGACAGGGAGTCGAGCGGGCTCGACCTTGAAGCGACAATCAAAAAGATCGGTCTGGCTTACGTCAAGATGTTTAACCACCCTGAGCGTATCGCATTTGTCAGAAGCTTTATCCGTGATTCTCACAAAAATCCGGCGATCAATGATATCTACCATAAGGAAGGGGTCGGTTATGTTGCCAGGTATATCGTCCGTTGCCTGGAGAAGCATCAGGCTCAATTGAAAAACTACAATATGCAGCTGGCCGCCAAAACCTATGTTTCGTCCCTGTTTGCCTTCGTTCTCCAGTACAAGCTGGTTGTGGGGATCGAACGGAAATTTACAGATGAAGAGATCGTTGATATGACGACGAAAATTTTTCTGGAAGGGGTTTTGGATAAAACAGCTGAATGATCCTGAAATGCGTATCTTCTATCAGGCGGCAGGATAACCGGACAAACAACGGCCAGATCGATTTGGTCCGGCCGTTGTTTTGACTCGATTGTTAATGCTTGCCTTTTGCGCATACGTTATTCAGGCAGGACTGCATCAATCCTTTGGCCGGGACGCTTCCGGTCCAGAGCTCAAAGTCTTTTTCTCCCTGGGTCTTGATTAGCTCCAGGCCTCCGATCGCAGGATGGTGATGGGCCTTGGCTGCCGCGACAAAGAGGGTGTCTGTCGCGCTGCAGGTAACGTCCAGGACGGCTGCCTGCGGATTCAGGTCCCGCCACGGGAAATTGTCGACGTAATCCGCCGTCAGATCCGCAGAGAGCATGTTGATCAGCAGGTTCGCCTCGCTCAGGGTGGCGCTCATTTCCATGTGATTCAGTGGCAGTTGTTCGAAATAGGTCTGCGGGAAGATTTTGGAAAAATACACCGTCAGCGTCTGGGCCTGCTCGCTACAATGATCGGCAATGGCGATGTGTCTTGCTCCTGCCTTGCAGAGGGCGACGATCGCGGCCCGGCAGGTACTGTTTGCGCCAAGCAGGATGATGGATTTATCCTGGGGATCAAAACCGAGGTCCTGTTTGATGGTTGCGCCGATACCATGAACATCGGTGTTGTAACCGCACAACTTGCCGTCTCGATTGACAATGGTGTTGACTGCGCCAACCAGGCGGGCGGTTTCCTCCAGTTCATCCAGATGAGGAACAACCTTTTCCTTGAAGGGTATGGCGCAGTTGGCTCCCAGAAAATCGAGTACCCGCATGACGGCAAGCGCTTCGCCAACTTTTTCAACAGGGGTATGATCCGTTGCGTAAACGGCGTTGATGCCGCTTTCTTTCAAAGCGGCATTCTGCATCAGTGCTGCGAGGGGATGAGCGCTCGGTTCGCCCATGGCTTGCAAAACTCTTGTTCCTGATTTAATCACGAAAATCTCCCTTCATTATTTTATTAGAAGCTGCTGAATCGTTTGAAACAGTGCACCTGAAAATGGCGGATTCAGGTCAGCCTATTGTTCAGATGCAATAGTGCTTCAGACTACAGGCCGATAAACAGGCCTCGATTGGTAAGCGCTTTCAGTTCCCCAACGACATCAGTCTGAAACCTGTTCAGCAGGTCCCTGTTGCCAAGCAAGCCGGAGCAGAACTCCGAGCTGGCGGCAGAAGTTGAACTCTCACATTGATTCCCTTTATTCATTCTTTTTTGTGGCATTTTTAACCTTTTCCCTATGTGGAACAATTTGCTGAAAAACGGCAGAATTTCCACCCTTCATCTATCAATTCAGGTGGAGTCTCCTTGGACCTGACGTCAGAGATTCATATTATAACGACTGACCATTCCTAGTCAGTTGGGCTGAAGAAACCAATCTTTAGCTGGCTTTCTCATGAAGGACAGGTCGATAGCTCAGCGATTTCTTAACCAGCTGATAAATGACAAGAAATTCAAACGCAAAGGCCGACAAAATCAGGAAAGGAGGAGTGTGCGGAAATTTTCTGTACCCTGTGCTTTTTCATGTCGTAAAATCACGTTTCATGTGATTAAATATCTAACTACCATTCATTCACTATTTTTTCAACGGAAAATCGCGGTTATCACAAATATCTCAGGCGTGGATGGGGCCATGGACGAATAAGAGCGCAATGAACGGCCTGCTGAGCGATATTGATTCGGGCCGAAGTCTCGATATGGCATCGGCCCTGTGCGCAAAAGTCAGGTTGATTTGACAACTGCAGGGGGATGCCGAGTTTTTGATGATATTATGAAGTTATTAGTAACGGGAGGTCTGGGCGGATCTGGGGAGAGACAGCCCAGGCTTGAATTGCATTTATTATGTATGGGGAGCTTAATGAGGAGTTCAATGCAGAGTCCATGGTGGATAGTCGTCGGTTCTATTCTCGGACTGATGGTTGGTAATGGTCCGGTGATGCAGTTTACCTTTGGGGTGTTCTTGAAACCGATATCCCAGGATCTTGGCTGGGACAGGGGGACGATCTCTCTGGCGTTGAATGCTGGTCTGATCGTCACCGGTGTCTTCACTCCTTTTGTCGGGCGCTTGATGGATCGTTATGGGATAAAGCTCATAGCTCTTCCCGCTATTATCTGTTTTTCCGGAGCCATCGCTGCTGCGGGCTTAACCAGAAGTTCGGCAACCTATTTCATCCTGATCTACGCAGTTATGGGCCTGTTTGCGGCAGGGCAGACCCCCTTACCGTATTCAAAGGCGATTTCTTCCTGGTTTGATCGTCAGCGCGGTCTGGCGCTTGGAGTCGCGATTTCCGGTGTCGGTCTGGGGGCTGCAGTCGTACCGAAGATAACCGGAGCGTTGATTTCTCACGTGGGCTGGAGAGGAGCTTATTTCGGCCTTGGCTTATTAACTCTGGTCATCGCTCTACCCTCTGTTGCCTTTCTGATCAGGGAGAGGCGGGTGCCCTGTTCGCAACAGCAAGGTCCACGGCCTGCCGCAGTCAAGGGTCTGAGTGGTGGTGAGGCACTGAAAGACAGGAACTTCTGGACATTGGCCGTGGCTTTCGTCTGTGTGGCGTTGGCGGCCAACGGGGCGATTGCCCACGTCGTGCCGATGCTGACGGATCGTGGTCTGCCACCGGCGATTGCCACGACCGCTCTGGCTACAGCAGGAGTGGCTCTGATCGCTGGCCGCCTGCTTTCCGGCTATTTACTCGATAAATTCTTCGCACCCTATATTGCGGCGATATTTTTTCTCGCGCCACTGCTCGGAATCCTGATACTGCTCAAGGCCAGCACGTCATTTACTGGCGCCCTGGGAACGGTTCTGCTCGGTGTCGGCCTCGGGGCTGAGGTGGATCTGATCGCTTTTCTGCTGACGCGCTATCTGGGGAACAGGTCCTTCGGTGAGATATACGGCTACCTGTTCGCACTCTTTATGCTCGGCTCCGGGCTTGGGCCCATGGTGATGGGGGTCTGTTTCGATATTTTTGGCAGTTACAGCCTGGCGTTGAGCTGTTTTGCCGTGGCCCTGCTGGTAGCGATAGTGCTGATGTGTCGGTTGGGGACCTACTCATTTCCGGTTGAGGTGGATTGAGGCCGATCAGAGGGCGCTCCGGTAAAGTTTGATGCTCAGTTCAAGTAAGAAGTTGACCTGACAGCCGCCAAGCGAGTAGGGTTGCCGGAAATTTTTTCAGATGAGGCGGGATAGATGACAGAAGAACTGCAGCCGTTAAGCAAGACCAAGCTGAAGCAGCTGGCCAAAGAGATTGAAAAACTGGGGCAGCGTCTGACCGAGATGGGAGACAACCAGTTTGCCCAGCTGGAGATGCCTGATGATGTGCGCGAAGAAGTCGTACTGGCCCGGGAGACCGTCGGCCGTGGTTCACACAAGCGACAGATCAAGCACCTGGCGGGTGTATTGCGCAAGCAGGACGAGGTTGTCGAGCAGATTCAGCGTCAGCTCGATGCGCTCGATCAGGTGACCGGCGGTGAGAAACGACAGTTTCACAAACTGGAGGACCTGCGCGACCGTCTCTGCGATGCGGCGACCTTCCAGCAGGCCTTTGACGAGATGATCGAACTGGTGCCGCAGATCGACCGGAACGGCATCGCCCGCCTGGCGCGTTCTGTACAACAGCATGCGGACAAGCGCGCGGCACGGGAGATCTTCAGGCGTTTAAGGGATGAAATGGAGAAAGGGTAGGTCAGCCGATCAGGTCGAGAGTGGTTTTGTCCATCTCGTCGGCGGTCTGTAACGCCTTGATATTGGCCCTGTAGCTGTTCTTTGTCACCGTCATGTCGGTCATCTCCTTGGCCAGGTCGACATTGGACAGCTCTTTCATTGTCCCATCTTCCTGCATGACCATGGTTCCCGGGGTGTTAACCTGCTGGACCTTGGCGCTGACCCCGCCATTCTGATTCTCTTCCAGAACCGTTCTCGATTTTTTAAACTCTTCGGATTCTGTGTTGGCGACATTGTTCGCGCTGACCGACTGTCTGGTGCTCAGCGACCAGAGCGCTGAAAGGCTGGCATCAACTGATAGTGACATAATATCCTCCACTTTCAGGTGATTTTAGCGCAGGACATAAAATTAAGTCAACGTTAATGTTTTTTTGCTAATACTTCTGTCCTAATTGTTTGTTTTTTGTAAAAAATCCCGTGTACAGATGACCGGCGTTTTAGAATTTCTCTTCTTCTGGAGAGGTTCAGCTTGAAAAAAACTCCCTGATATCCCAACCGATCCGTTCAGCCGCTTCCGCCGCTTCATCAAGGGGGCCGACGAACATGACGAAATCGTGGACCAGTCCGTCATAGTGGCGCTGTCTGACGGCGACGCCGGCCGCTTTGAGCCGTTCACCGTATTCAAGCGCTTCGGCGGCCAGCGGGTCGAGTTCAGCCGTGATGATCGTCGCCGGTGGCAGGCCACTGAAGTCTGCTGCGAGCAGCGGCGAGAGCAGCGGGTTGCTGCCGTCATCCTCAGCTCTGAAGTAGTAACCGCGGAAGGTGCGGCTGTTTCTGGTTGAAAGGATGATTTCGGTGATCGGTTCGATCTTTTTGGCGAGATCGGTCTGCTGGTCGAGCAGCGGACAGATCAGCGCCTGGTAGCTTGGCGTGAAATCCTTGCGTTCGCGGGCCAGCAGGCAGAGGGCCGCGGCCAGGTTGCCACCGGCGCTGTCGCCGGCGATGACCAGTTGGTCCGCACGAATATTGAGGGCGATGTCGTTATCGAGCAGCCATGTGCCGATGGCATAGCACTCCTCCAGGGCGGTCGGAAACTTGTGCTCCGGGGCAAGCCGGTAATCTACACTGACCAGCACTGCAGTCGCAACCCTGGCAATGATGCGGCAGGCGTTGTCCGACAGGTCGGGGTCGCCGACGCAGAAGCCGCCGCCATGCATGTAGAGGATGACCGGGAAGGGCCCCGGCCCTTCGGGTGTGTAGATCCTGACCTTTGAGCTGCCGAACCCGGTCTCTACAGTGACATCATCGACAGTGCCGGGGAAGGGGACCTTGACCGCGCGCCGGACCTTGCTGTTCATGATCTCTCTGGCGCGGACGATATCCTCAACCGGCAACGGCTTGGCGTTAGCAAACGCCTGGGCAAATGTTTTTTTATCCATAATCCTGATTGTTTCGGGCTGTCGTCTGTTTTTAGTTCTTGTCCATCAGTTCGCTCAACTGTTCGCAGATGTGGGTTGCAATCGGCATCGCCGAGGTCGCCGCCGGTGACGGCGCATTGCCGACGATCAGGCTGCGTTCCCCCTTGACGAAGAGGAAATCGTCAAGGGTTGTCCCGTCAGCCCGAACCGCCTGAGCGCGTACCCCGGAGGGGTAGGGGCGCAGATCCTCGAGGCGGATCTGCGGGCAGTAGCGCTGGACCATTTTCAGGTAACCGGGACGGTAGAGGGAATTCTTCAGTTCGACCAGGGTCGGCAGCGGGTACTTCTTGATCAGCTTGTAGAGTCCTGAGTAGCTGAGCATCTCGGTCATATCCCTGAGGCTGATCTTCCAGCGTGTGTAGCCTTCGCGGGCAAAGGCCAGGGTGGCGTTGGGGCCGACGGTCAGGGATCCGTCGCTCATCGGTGTCAGGTGAATACCCAAAAACGGCAGCTCCGGGTTGGGGATAGGGTAGATCGCGTGAGTGACGATGTTGCGCTTGTCGACCGGCAGCTGGAAATATTCGCCACGAAACGGGATGATTTTGAAGCTCGGCTGCTGGCCGAGCATACGCACCAGCTTATCGGAATGCAGACCCGCGCAGCCGACCAGGTAGTTGCCGCTGAAGTTGCCCAGCGAGGTCTTGACCAGCAGCTGCGGTTTTTCGCGCAGTTCTAACACCTGGCAGTTGGTGTGGATTTCGCCGCCGTCGGCGACCAGCTGTTCGGCCAGCTTGGCGGTGATCCTGGTGAAATCGACGATCCCGGTCGAAGGCACCCAGACGCCGCCGACGCCGATGACATTCGGCTCGCGCTCCTTGAGTTGTTTCATATCGAGGGTTTCGGTTTCGATCTGGTTGATGCGGCAGCGCTCGAGCAGTTCCTGCATCCGTTCCAGCTCTTTCGCATCGGTGGCGACCAGCAGCTTGCCGACGTTGCGGTAGGGGATGCCGTGTTCGTCGCAGAACTGTTTGGTGGCGATGTTCCCTTCGCGACAGAACTGAGCCTTCAGGCTGCCCGGCGCGTAGTAGACACCGGCGTGGATGACGCCACTGTTATGCCCGGTCTGGTGCATCGCCAGGCGCTGCTCTTTTTCCAGAACCGCAACGGAACAGCCATTGAACTGCTGTTGCAGCTGTCGTGCTGTCGCCAGGCCGATGATGCCCCCGCCGATGATGATGAAATCGTAGTTTTTCATGTCAGTTCCCTTCGGAAGACCATCTGTTTTCGTCCAGCCAGCCGCGTTCCAGCAAGGCATAGACTCCGATCAGTATCGCTTCTGCGGTGTCGTGGCGCAAGTGGGGGGCACGTTTTTCTCCCAGGATCTCTATCGCCAGGCGGGCCAGTTGTTCAGCACTCTGTTTGGCAACGGCGGTCGATCTGTGCTGGCGGTCGTAGAGCAATCTGCGCCGCCAGGTTGCGGCCTGAAACTGTTGGTAAGGGGTGTGGCGGCGCTGTGCCTCCTTGCTCCAGATTTCCGCCAGCTGTCCGCCGCCTTCGAGGACGATACTGAACGGCAGGGGCAGTTCCCGCAGCAGTCCGTAGACGAAGCGCTTTAACACCGCCGGGGTCGGCAGGTGATGGGAACGGTACCAGATCAGCCTGGGGGACGAGTCGAACAGGGCCAGTCCGGTCTTGAGACCGCAATCGACACAGAGCAGGTATTCAGTCTGGTTCGTCGACATGGCGATAGCTGAACTTGGCCTGTTCCATCTGTTCGGCGTAGTGGGCCAGCAGGGTCCGGCGCGAGAGCATATAGAGAACCTTATTCGGAGACTCCTTGGCGACGACCGGGATCTCTTCCAGGTTGCGTTCGGTCAGCTTCTTCATCGCCCGGTTGAGCTGTTCATCCTCGGTGGTTGACACCACGTGGCGGGTGGCGATGTCGCTGGCCACAACCAGGGTCGGCGGAATATCCTCGTTGAGAATGCGGCGGATATCGTTGATCGAGAAGATGCCGGTCATCTCGTCGGCGTCGTTGACGATCGGGTAGTAGGCGGTCGAGGCATTGGCGATCTGGTCGAGGATCTGCGGCAGCGGGGTCCCCTCGTGGATCAGCAGCGGTTTGATCCCTTTGCGCCTCAGGTCGCCGACGACGATCCCCTCCAGTACATCGACGATGAAGTCACCCAGGTGAGCCGGGGAGTCGAAGCGGTTAGCGACCTGCTTTTCGTAGATGCTGTTCTTGCGCATGATCAGCATCGCCATGACGCAGACCAGCATCAGCGGGGCGAGCAGGCCGTAGTTGCCGGTCAGCTCGCTGACCATGATCAGGGTCGCAACCGGGGCGTTGGCCACCCCGGCGAAGAAGCCGGCCATGCCGACCAGCACGTAGGCGCGCGGATCCTGGGTCAGGGCGGGGAAGAGCAGCTCCGCGGTCGCGCCGAAGGTGCCGCCGAGCATGGCGCCGATGACCAGGCTCGGGGCAAAGACGCCGCCGGAACCACCCGACGAGATGGTCAGGCTGGTGGCGACAACCTTGGCAATGGCGATGACCAGCATGATCCACAGCGCCATCTTGCCGTAGAGCGCGGCCTGGACCCAGCCGTAGCCTGAACCGAGTACCTGCGGAACCAACATTGCCAGGCAACCGAGCAGCAGTCCGCCGATAGCCGGTTTGAGCCAGTTCGGCAGGGGCAGCTTGCGGAACAGATCGCGCATGCCGTAGAAGGTCCTGACGTAGAGCACGCCGAACAGCGCGCAGATGATCGCCAGCGCCAGGTAGAGCAGCAGTTCGGCCGGCTGTTCGAAGCTGAAGTGGGGGGTGCGCAGCAGTGGTTCCCAGCCGGTGACGGCGCCGAACAGGGAATAGGCGATGATCGAGGAGATGATGCAGGGGATCAGCCCTTCGTGTTCGAATTCAGGGTCGCGGTAGAGCACCTCGACGGCGAACAGCGCGCCGCCCAAGGGGGAGCGGAAGGTCGCGCCGATCCCGCCGGCCATGCCGGCAAGCAGCAGGATGCGCCGGTCCATGACCGATAGGCCGAGTTTGGTGGCGACAAAGGAGCCGAAACCGGCGCCGATCTGGGCGATCGGGCCTTCGCGCCCGGCGCTTCCGCCGGTACCGATGGTGATCATCGAGGCGATGGTTTTGACCAGCGGAACCCGCTTGCGGATCACTCCTCCCTTGCGGTGAAAGGCTTCAATCGCTCCGTCGGTGCCGTGTCCTTCCGCTTCCGGAGCGAATTTGTAGACCAGCCAGCCGGAGCACAGGCCACCCAGGGCCGGCAGCACAAACAGGAACCAGCGATGCGGAACCTTCAGGCTGTCAATCATCTGGGAAAAGGCCGATTCAGGCGATCCTTCCAGAGGCGGGTGGAATCTGCCGAACTGTCCCAGCACCAGGTGTTCGATACCGTTGGTGGCAAAGTAGAAGATCAGTGCCCCGCAGCCGGAAACGATGCCGACCAGCACGGCCAGGACCAGCAGTCGGAAACCCGAGCGGTCGAGGTAGCGAAGAATGTCCGGAACAAAAGGCATGGTAGATATTTTTCCAGTATGTGTATCTGATTCACAATGTATTTCCTTCTCCCTGAGGGAGAAGGTGCCCGAAGGGCGGATGAGGGGGCTTTCGGACGAGTTTCCTCTCACCCTGGCCCTCTCCCCGGGGGAGAGGGAAGATAGTTCTGGCAGCTTAACCCGTAAAGCGCGGCTTGAGAAACTGCTGGTAGAGCTTCTGGGCGATCTGGTCGCTGTCGCTGCCGTTCAGTTCAGCGAAGATCAACAGCGGATCGGCCATGGTCAGCCCTGGCGGCTGCATGCCGCTCCAGTGACACTGCCGGCCGAAGCTCTTGAGCAGGGTGACCGGTCCGTCCGGATCGGGAATCAGGTGCAGCTGGAGCATGGTTTTCAGTTGCTGTTCCTCATCCAGGTAGAGGGTGGCCGTCTGCGCTTCGAAGCCGCCGCTCATCAGCTGGGCTCCCAGCTCACCGCCGATCAGGATCTGGCGCCCTTCTCCGAGGGTTCTGATCTGCTCGGCGATCTGACTTGCCCCTTGACCTGTGGCAAGGCGGCAACGCTCCAGGAAAAGTTTCGGCCGCAGCGCTTCCAGGTAACCGAGCTGCCAGCGCTGCAGCAGCTCTTCTGCGGCGTTGAGCTGGCGGCTGCCATCCTTATTTCTGGACAGGTTGCCGCGTTTTTCCAGTTCGCCAAACAGGCTGCCGATGGCGCCGAGGGCGATATCGGCGTCTTCGGCCAGGGTCCGGTAGGTGGCATTGACCCCCTGCGGGCTGCGCAGCAGCTGGTAGATCAGTTTCAGTCCGGCCGTGCGGAACAGGCGGTCAGCTGTCGGTGCCTTAGGCATGTGCTTCTGGCCGGTGATTTCGATATAGAGCGGTATCTGGCTGAGAAAGAGGTTGCCGGCACAGTCGGCGTACTCGATCCCCTTCTCCTTGAACAGCGTTGCCAGGCGCGGCGAGATGTAGTGGCTGACCAGCAGGGGCTTGGCATTCTGCGGTGCCGGCGAGGTCTTGATCTGATGAATGACCAGGTCAGCCAGGGTTGGTGTCAGTTTCGGCACGACCTTGATGTAGTAGTAGAATTCTCCCCAGGGGCCAGAGAGCCGAAAGGTTCCGGCAAAGGGACCTCCGACCTTTTTCAGCATAAATTCAATCTTTGCCTGCGGGATGCCGCGGATCGCCTTCATGCTGTCATAGATAATCTGCTCATCTTTCAGTAGCGTCTGTCTGGCCATATTTATAGCGCTCTCCTGTGTTCATTAAAATGAAATAGTTCAACAAAGTCGGTATTTTTTAATATTGAACAGGACGTCTCCCTTGTCAAGATTGAAACCTGGTCAGGAAGATTTACTGACCGGGTTGAAACAATAACTCTGTCCGGACATCATTTCCTGACCTTCTGCTAATCTTGTAAACACAGAGGGGATCTAATCTCTCGGCTATGAGTCAGCCAGTGGCCACAGTTCTGGTGGACTCTGAGTCCGGCGATAAATAAGAAATAGAGAAGAGAGAAGAGAGAAGAAAAGATGGATGACCATATCGATTTGAACCTGTGCACCTCGATTGTTTCAGACATTCCTCGTGAGTCGGTGCGCGAGTTGCTCGAATTTGCTGAAACAGCGCCGATAGAGATCGTCAGCAGCACCTGCGAGGGGCTGACAATCATGCAGGTCCTGGATGTTTTTGACAGTGAATTCGGCCTCAGTGAAGTGCTCGACAGCAAGGCCGAAGTGACCCTGGAAGGGCGCCGTGGTTTCGCCATGCTTCCGGGCGATGAGCCGGAGCGTTCCCTGGCCCAGGCCTGCGTCAAGGTCCTGCTGGCCAGTAATGATCTGAAACTCAAAGCCCGGGCGGAAAAGCTGTTGCAGCGCGAGTGGGACGATAATAAGCGGGGTGTCCTGTACAACGCCTGCTAGCGAGACTGCCGGTTGAGCATTGCCTCTGTCGATCGGTTTCCCTTTGACCGTTCCTGTCTTGTGGATCGGAGCGTGAGAACTTACTTCCTTCCGATCCTGCCTGTTATAGATAAAGTGCTGTGTCCTGCCGTATAGGTGCGCCTTATGACCAGTCTCTTGCTTTTTGTTGATTCCTGGTGTCAACTAGAGACCAAGTTTTTCCGCGGCAATATCGGATTGTGGTAATCATGGGAGGTGGAGATGCGCATACTGTTGATTGTTCTGCTACTCTGTTTGTCTGTTGGAAGTGCGATGGCCCAGACCTATCGCTGGGTGGACGATAACGGCCGGACGGTCTTTTCCGATCAGCCGCCGGGCGATAACACCGCTTATTCAACCTTCAACGAAACCCTCGCTCCCCTGAGCGCCTCGGGCTCGGTCAGCCCGCAGCAGTCGCAGCCTCATGAGCAGCGGGTTGCAGAACTGCTGGCTGAGCAGCAGAAACAGCAGAGTGTCGAGCTCTATGTCACCGACTGGTGTCCTTACTGTGAAAAGGCGATCGCTTTTTTCCGGGCCCGAAGTATCCCGGTGAGTGTCTATGATGTCGAGAAGGACCGCAGTGCCTGGCAGCGCAAAAATCAGCTCGCACCCAGCTCAGGGGTTCCGCTGGCCGTTGTCAACGGGCAGAAAATCCTCGGCTACAATCCGGGCATGTATGAGCGGGCATTGAAGCTGTGAGTGTTGAGTGGTTGCACAGAAAAAGTGTAAACACCTGCAACAGTTTATCTGCGTCCGGATGATGACAGTTGAGCAAAGATCCCTTATAGTGTGAGCGCACTGTCATGAATCAAAACTTAAATTGATTTTTTTTGCCGGGAATCTAAGGAGATATCCTGTCGCAATGATCGAGATTTTCACAGTCATTCAACAACTGGCCGTCTATCTGGTGGTCGCCTACCTGTTGTGCAAGACCTCGGCGCTCAAGCCCCTTGCCGGCTTTAACCTGCTGATCAATCACAAGCTGGTGATCTTTGTCATTTTTGCCGCCTTTGCCATTATCGGCACCCATATCAGTTTGCCGCACGATGCAGCACTGCTTGATGCCAGCGTGGTCGGCATCATGGTGGCCGGTCTGGCCGGGGGGCTGCTGCCGGGACTTGGTGTCGGCCTGGTGACCGGTCTCTACCAATTGCAGTTTCACGCCCATGCCTCAACTCAGATCGCCCTGCTGTTCTTCGTCTTCGCCCTGATTCACGGTGCCATCTCTGGTGAAACCTATCGTTATCTCGGTCGGCATAGTGAGGCCGAAAAACTGTTCAGCCCGACCGTGACCCTGGTGACCGTGTTTCTCGGTCAGCTGCTGCAGCTGGTGGTCTTCTTCATGGTTCTCCACGAAGGGCCCAACAGCCTTGGCGGTACAGATGTTCAGATCGGTTCGATGCTGCTGATCAACAGTGTTGCAGCGGCACTGTTCATGATGATGCTGCGCGATCAACGCATCATGCAGGATAAGGTCGGGGCGATCTTCTCCGCCAAGGCGCTGAATATCGCGGAGCGCAGCCTGGGGATCCTCAGCCACGGTTTTCATGCCGAAAGTGCCCAGAAACTGGCCGAGATCATCTACGAGGAGACAGGGGTTTCCGCTGTCGGTATCAGCGACTGCGACAAGATTCTGGCCTTTGTCGGCATCGGAGAGGATCATCACCTGCCGGGAGTCAAGATCATCTCTCCCCAGACCCTTGGCGCAATTCGTGAAAACCGGGTCATCTACGCGGATGCCGCCAGGGAGAAGGTCTCCTGTGCGCTCTCAAAGGACTGTCCGCTCGGTTCGGCCCTGGTCGTGCCGCTGCGTGCCGACAACGAGGTGGTCGGCACGATAAAGCTATATGAAACCAGAAATA
Organism: Geopsychrobacteraceae bacterium; assembly: GCA_963676795.2. GTDB lineage: Bacteria > Desulfobacterota > Desulfuromonadia > Desulfuromonadales > Geopsychrobacteraceae. Next base: position 818,989 of record CAXXTB010000001.1, read on the forward strand.
AACTTTTTCTGAACCTCAACAAGGCGCTGGGCGAGGGGATCGCCAACCTGCTTTCCGAGCAGCTGCTGCACGACCGCTACGAAAGTCAGAAAAACCTGCTGGTGAAATCGGAGCTGAAGCTGATTCAGGCCCAGGTCAATCCCCACTTTCTGTTCAATGCTTTGAATACCATTGTCGCCGTGGTGCGCAAGAACCCTGAAAAAGCCCGCACCCTGCTGCTCCATCTGTCCAATTATTTTCGCAAGAACCTCAAGCGCTCCAGCGATCTGGCCACCCTTGAAGAGGAGCTCGATCACGTCAACTCCTACCTCTACATCGAGAAGGCCCGTTTCGGCGACAAGCTGCAGATCGTCCAGGATATCGACAGTCGTCTGCTCAGGGCCAAGGTGCCGACCTTTACTCTCCAGCCGCTGGTCGAAAACGCCATCAAGCATGGTATCTCCAACATGATCGGCAACGGTCTGGTCACGATTCATGCCTATATTCAGGGGGCGACCATGCTGATCGAGGTGCTCGACAACGCCGGAACCTATTGCGATATCATCGGCAGCGAGGGGCTGGGGATGAAGATTGTCGAGAAGCGGATCCAGAACCTCTATGGCCGTCAGTACGGCATGAAGATCGACTGTGATCCCGATGAAACAACCAAAATCACCCTGATTCTGCCATACAGAGAGGAGACCTTCGCATGATTCGCATTCTGATCGTTGATGATGAGCAGTACGCCCGTGAGGAGATGGCCGAGCTGTTGCTGGAGCTGGGTGAGGTTGAGATCGTCGGCAGTTGCTCCAACGCCATGGAGGCGATCAGGGCGATCAATCAGCTACGCCCGGACGTTCTGTTTCTCGATATCAAGATGCCGGTCCTGAACGGTTTTGATCTGCTGTCGATGCTTGACGAGGAGGTGATGCCCTATGTCGTCTTTGTCACCGCTTTCGATGAGTATGCCCTGAAGGCCTTCGAGGAGAAGACCCTCGATTACCTGCTCAAACCTGTCGATCCCGAACGGCTGGTGAAAACCATGGAAAAGGTGCGTTCTTCCGTTGCTGCGCAGAGTATTCCCGATTACGGCATCACACCGATCAAGCGCATTCCCTGTGTCAGTGGCCACAAGATCAAGCTGATCGATCCGGAGATTATCGAATACGTGCATTCCGACATCAGCGGCGTGCATGTGGTCACGGACCAGGGCAGTTTCTTTACCGAACTGACGCTCAAGGTTCTTGAGGAAAAGGTCGGCTTGCTGCACTGTCACAAACAGTATCTGGTCAATGCCAGGATGATCGATGAGATTATCACCCTGGAGAACAGCCAGGCTGAAATCATTACCCGCAGTGGCCAGAAGTTGCCGGTCAGTCGGCGCTATCTGCGTAAAGTTAAAGACGCTTTTTCTCTTTAGCCGGTGGAGAATGTTCATCTCCGCTTAGTCTTGTTTTCCGACCTCTGATTCTGTCGATTCTGCCGTTCATTCCTTCGTCTCTTCATTTTGCCGTTCATATCCCCTAGTCTTGCTTAAAAGAAGTTGCGACAAGGGCTGCTCGCTCTTACGCAGGCTGTGTGACAACCTTTGTCGTTTATCCCATCTACAAGGAGGACGGAAGTGTCAGTCAAAATAATCATTGTGCGACATGTGCCGGCGGATATTGAGGCCGCTCAACAGTTGAGGCCCCTGTTACTTGAGATGCGTGCCCTGGCCCAGATGCAGCCTGGCTATGTCTCCGGTGAGACTTTGGTGAACTATGATGACCCGAGTGAATATCTGGTTATCAGCACCTGGCAGACGATCAAGGACTGGAACACCTGGCTCAATGATGAGCGCCGCAGGGCGCTTCAGGAAAAGGTTGATTCCTGCACAGGTACGGAAACTCTTTATTCGATTTATTACAATGGCTGACGATTTAATGACTAAGGGACAACCGATGAATTGTAGAGAAGAAAAACTCAATTTTTTGCTTGAAAAACGCAGCAAGGCTCTTGAAGGCGGTGGGGTTGACAAGATTGAAAAACGCCATTCCAGAGGGCTGCTGACGGCCCGTGAACGGCTCGATCTGCTGTTGGACGAGGGGAGCTTTGAAGAGTTCGACATGTTTAAGGAGCATCGTTGCACCCATTTCGGCATGGAAAACAATAAGCTTCCTGGCGATGGTGTGGTGACCGGTTATGGAACAATCGGCGGTCGTCTTGTCTACGTGTTTTCGATGGATTTTACCGTACTGGGCGGTTCCCTTTCCGAGACTTTTGCGGAAAAGATCTGCAAGATCATGGATATGGCGGTCAAGAATGGTGCTCCGGTCATCGGTCTGAACGACTCCGGTGGGGCCCGCATCCAGGAAGGGATCGAAAGTCTCGCCGGTTATTCCGATATCTTTCTGCGCAACGTCATGAGTTCCGGTGTCGTTCCGCAGCTCTCCGGTATCTTTGGCCCCTGTGCCGGTGGTTCCGTCTATTCGCCTGCATTGACCGACTTTACCGTTATGGTCCGCAACAACAGTTATATGTTCCTGACCGGTCCGAAGGTCGTTAAGGCTGTTACCCATGAGGACGTCGATGTTGAAGCTCTGGGGGGCGCCTCGGTTCACACTTCACGCAGCGGTGTCGCCCACCTCGCGGCTGATGGTGAAGAACAGGCGATTGCTTACCTGAAAGAGATCTTCTCCTATATCCCGCAGAACAATATGGAGCCGGCACCGCGCAAGGAAACCTCAGATCCGGTCGACCGGGAGGAGCCGGGCCTGTGTCTGATGATGCCGGAAAATTCCAATGCACCTTACGATATCAAGCAGTTGATTGCGGCGACCGTTGATGACGGCGAATTCCTTGAGATCCAGCCTGATTTCGCTCCGAATCTGGTGATTGGTTTTGCCCACTACGGCGGCCAGAGTGTCGGCATCGTCGCCAATCAACCGCTCAACCTGGCCGGGGTGCTCGACAATGACGCCTCCGTCAAGGGAGCGCGCTTCGTCCGTTTCTGTGATGCCTTCAATATTCCGCTGGTCACCTTTGTCGACGTGCCAGGCTTCCTGCCCGGGACTGCCCAGGAGTATGCCGGGATTATCCGCAACGGGGCAAAGCTGCTTTACGCCTATGCCGAGGCGACTGTGCCAAAGGTCACGGTTACCGTCCGTAAGGCTTACGGCGGAGCCTATTGTGTCATGAGTTCCAAGCATCTGCGCGGTGATATCAACTATGCCTGGCCAAGTGCCGAGATTGCCGTTATGGGAGCCAAGGGTGCTGCTGAAATCCTCTATGCCCGTGAGGTCTCCGCAAATCCGGAGAAGGCCGAAGAGATTCTCACGCAGAAGATCGAAGAATACTCGGAGAAATTCGCCAATCCTTATGAAGCAGCCAAGCGTGGTTATGTCGATGCGGTCATTCTGCCACAGAAAACCCGTTTCCGGATCTGCAATGCCCTGGTCATGCTGGAAGGTAAGCGGGACAGCAATCCACGCAAGAAGCACGGCAATATTCCTTTGTAATTGGAATTAAAAGGAACGGAAGACATTATGAACTTTGGATTTCACAATATCATAGATGGCAACGGCTTCGGTGTCATGCTGACCGGTATGCTGATCGTGTTTGTCGGCCTGGTCTTTCTCAGCTGTATCATCATGCTGCTCTCCAGCCTGGTGGATAAGAAGAAGCGCCCGCGGCGCCGCCTGTCGCAGAATCCTGATCCGGTTGAGCTCAAGCCGTCTACGGCGGAGATTATTGCGGTAGCCAGCTTGGTCATTCACATGGAATCTGAGCGTAGTCTTGGTGAATTGGCGCAAACTCCAATTCAGCGCCAGTCACGGCACGGTTCAATATGGACATCGGTCGGTAAAATGCATTCGCTCTCAGAGGGAGGATCTCATGCGTAAGTATAATCTGAAACTCAACGGCAAGGAGTTTGAGGTTCAGTTCAAAAGTCTCAGTTCAGATAAGGCCCATATGGAGATCAACGGCAAGGACTATGCGGTTGATATCGCCTCGATCTCCGAGGTGATTCCCGAAGGTTCGCTTGAACGACTTCGTTCATCGGCTGCTGTCAGCGTCAAGGCCGCGGCGTCGACGACGTCCCTGGACGACGGGACCGTTATTGCTCCGATTCCCGGGTCTATTCTGGACATCATGGTTGAAGTCGGCGAGAAGGTCGAAAACGGTCAGGCGCTGTTTAAGATGGAAGCGATGAAGATGGAAAACGAGATCAGGGCACGCCTGAGCGGGACCGTCACCGAGATCAAGATTGCCGTAGGGGATACTGTCAATCAGGGTGAAGTGATGATGCTGATCGCCTGACGGCATATGGCCTGAAGGTCTTCATTGCTCGTTATCGTGACCACTCATTTGACCTATTCGTGATTTAATTTTGAACAGAGCAGAGAGTCAACCATGGAATTGTTGATTAAATTTTTGTTGAGTACCGGTTTTGTCGGGATGAGTTGGCAGAATCTCGTCATGATCCTGTTCGGGGTACTGTTTATCTATCTGGCAATAAAGAAAAATTTTGAGCCGCTGTTGCTTCTGCCGATCGGATTCGGTCTGATTGTCGGCAATATTCCGCTACCGGCCGAGATTGCCGGCAGTGAAGAAGGCAATTTCTTCTATAATATTTATCAGGGGGTCAGCCAGGGGATCTATCCGCCACTGATTTTCCTCGGTGTCGGGGCGATGACCGATTTTTCGTCGATGCTCAGTAATCCGAAGCTGGTTCTCCTGGGTGCGGCCGCGCAGTTTGGTATTTTTCTGACCCTGATCGGTGCACTGTTTATCGGTTTTACCCCGGCCCAGGCCGGAGCCATCGGTATTATCGGCGGTGCAGACGGCCCGACGGCGATTTTCCTCGCTTCCAAGCTGGCGCCGGAGTTGCTCGGTTCTATCGCCATCGCGGCTTATTCGTACATGTCGCTGGTGCCGGTCATTCAGCCGCCAATCATGCGCCTGTTGACCACGAAAGAGGAACGCCGTATCCGCATGCAGGTGTCTCGCCAGGTCAGTAAAAAAGAAAAGATAATCTTCCCGATCGTTGCTTTCCTTGTCTGTACCATGATTGCACCGGGTTCGATGGTCCTGATGGGATGTCTGTTCTTCGGTAATCTGCTGAAAGAAGCTGTGGTTACCGAGCGTCTGGCCAATACCGCCCGTAACGCGATGATCGATATTTTGACCATCCTGCTCGGTTTCTCCGTTGGTGCTCATACGCTGGCTGAAAACTTCCTGACCTGGCAGTCGATCGGCATCTTTGTCATGGGTGCCGCGGCCTTTGCCTGTGCCACGGCTGCCGGTGTCCTGTTCGCCAAGTTCATGAACCTGTTCCTCAAGCAGAAGATCAACCCTCTGGTCGGGGCCGCCGGTGTGTCCGCTGTTCCCAATGCGGCGCGGGTTTGTAATAAGGTCGGTCTCGAGGCCGATCCTGGGAATTATCTGCTGATGCATGCGATGGCACCAAATGTTGCTGGAGTCGTTGGTTCGGCAATCGCGGCAGGTGTCCTGCTGACGATCCTCGGCAGTTAACCTCCTGTCGGCATAACCGCTAAGATTCCACCTCGTCCCGCGAGATCTCACCCCAGGTCTCGCGGGATTTTTTATGCCGAGCCCCCATTCCGGATTCTTTCTGTTCGCTGTTTCATTCAGTGGCTTAAATATGAGCAGGATATATGTGTAATAAATGGATATTGTTTATTGCGTCATCTGCGCAAATATGACTATCATCCGGAATCTGTGACTTCCGGGATAATTGCGAGTGGCATATTCATATCCTCAGCAGAGCAATACATACTATTCCCGCATTACAATCAGGTTGGATCGGTGTCAGCAATCAGACAGAGACTCAATATTCTAATTTCCCGCAAACTTCATCAGAAAACGCACGCTCTGCTGAATCGTCTGAGGATCAGCGAGAATACCTTCGCGATCATCCTGGCCGTCATTATCGGTCTGCTCGGCGGCTTGGGAAACTACCTGTTTCGCAAGACGATCGAACTGGTTCACTGGCTGACTTTCGAGTCGCTCATTCATCATTTTGATGTGTCCCTCGAAGAGTGGAGCCCTCAGCGGATTCTGGTTGTCTTTCTGCCGGCGATCGGCGGCTTGCTGGTCATCCCCCTGTGGGTTTTCTTCGGTAAAGATCTCAAGGGCGGCTTTGCCGGATTTCTCGTCAAGGTCAATCTGAGAGGGGCCAAGCTGCCGTTTAGGCCGCTGGTCACCCGGGGGCTCGGTGCGGCCCTGACTATCGGTACCGGCGGCAGTGCCGGCCAGGAAGGACCGATCGCCGTGATCGGCGGGACCATCGGCAGCCAGTTCGGCAAGCTGTTCAAGGTCAGCGGTGAAAAGCTCAAGGTGCTGGTTGCCTGCGGCGCCGCGGCCGGGGTTGCGGCGACCTTCAACGCGCCGATTGCCGGTGTTTTTTTTGCCACCGAGATCGTACTGCTCTCCTCCTTCGAGGTCGCCAGCTTTACCTCGATCGTTATCTCCAGCGGCATGGCGACGGTCGTTTCCAGGGCTTTGCTCGGCAACCATTCGGAGCTGGTCGCTCCTCCCTACATGATGCACAGCTACTGGGAGCTGGGCCTCTACCTGCTGCTTGGTCTGATCATCGGTGGGCTGGCGGCCGCCTTTATCGATGTCTTCTACAGGATCAAGGATACTGTCGCGGCGATCAAACTGCCCCGCCTGGTCAAGCCGATTGGCGGTGGCCTGATGGTCGGGGTGATCGGCATGGTCTTGCCGCAGATCTTCGGTAACGGCTACGAATTCATGAACGAGGTGCTCTCCGGTCAGCACACCTGGTACCTGCTCTTGGTCCTGATCGCGGCCAAGATGGTGGCGACGGCCATTACCCTCGGCTCCGGCCTGCCGGGCGGGCTGTTCGCCCCCTGCCTGTTTCTCGGCGCCGTCGCCGGTGGTGCCTTCGGCCACCTGCTGGCGGTGATTCTGCCCGGTGCCGATATCTCACCCGGCGCTTACGCGCTGGTCGGCATGGGCGCCTTCCTGGCCGCGTCGACCCACTCGCCGATGACCGCGATCTTTCTACTCTTCGAGATTACCGACAGCTACCAGGTTATCATCCCGATCATGCTGACCTGTGTCATCGGCACCGCCATCGCCCGGCATCTGAAAAAAGACAGCATGGAGACGATGGAGCTGACCCGCATCGGTATCGATCTCGAGTCGGGGAAAGAGCGCAACATCATGAAGAGCCTGGCGGTTGGCGACGTCATGCAGCGCCGCGTCGAGTCGATCCCGGAGAGCATGACTCTCGGCGAATTCGCCGACTTCATTCAGCAGACCCACCATACCAATTTCCCGTTGATCAATAGCCAAGGCGAGTTGACCGGGATCATCTCGGTTCAGGATTTCATGGGGGTGGTCTTCGAAAAAGAGCTGATGGACCTGGTCGTGGTCAAGGAGCTGGCGACAACAGATGTTATTACCGTTCATGCCGAGGAGGATCTTGATGCGGCAATGCGTAAGATCGGCTATCGCAACATCGAACAGCTGCCGGTCGTCGATCGGGAGACCCACCGCAAGCTCTACGGGATCATCTCGCGGCGCGATATGATTTCCGCCTACAACCGCGAGCTGATGAGCCGCACCCTGGAGGATGACGATGAGTGACCTGCTTTCCGGACTCAATGAGCCGCAACTCCAGGCTGTGCTCCATGACGACGGCCCACTGCTGCTGCTGGCCGGGGCGGGCTCCGGCAAGACCAGGGCGCTGACCCACCGGGTTGCCTATCTGATCCAGCAGCGCCAGGTGCCAGCCTGGCAGATCATGGCGGTGACCTTTACCAACAAGGCTGCCGGGGAGATGCGCGAGCGTCTCGAAAGCCTGCTTGGCAACCAGGTGCAGCCCTGGGTCGCGACCTTTCACGCCAGCTGTGTCAGGATACTGCGTCAGGAGATCGAGCATCTCGGTTTCAACCGTGATTTCACTATCTACGACGATCAGGACCAGCTGCGCCTACTGCGCGATCTGCTCAAACAGCGCAACGTTGCGGAGAAGATCCTCAAACCCCGTGCCGTTGCCTCCTTTATCGACAGCGCCAAGAACCGTGGCCGCTTTCCGGATGCCTACGCCGATGTGCGCGGCGATGAACGCCTGCCGGCAGAGATCTACGCGGCCTATCAGCAGCGTCTCAAGGCGGCCAACGCCGTCGATTTCGGCGACCTGCTGCTGCTCACCGTGCAGCTCTTCGAGCAACACCCGGAGGTTCGCCAGCGCTGGCAGGAACGCTTCAGCCATCTGCTGATCGACGAATTTCAGGATACCAACCGGGTTCAGTACCGTTTGATGCAGCTGCTGATCGGTGCGCACACCAAGCTCTGCGTGGTCGGCGATGACGATCAGTCGATCTATCGCTGGCGTGGCGCCGAAGTCGGCAATATCCTCGGCTTCGACGGCGATTTTCCGGATGCGACCATCATCCGCCTGGAGCAGAATTACCGTTCGACCCAGACCATTCTCAGGGCGGCCGGTGAGGTTGTCGGTCGCAACCCGGACCGGCGCAGTAAGACCCTCTGGACCGAGAACCCCGCAGGAGAACCGCTGCATGTCGAAGCCGCGCCGGACGATCTGGAAGAAGCCAACTTCGTCGCGGGAGAAATAACCAAACTCAAGTTCCAGGGGTTCGCTTACAACGATATCGCCGTCTTTTACCGGACCAATGCTCAGTCACGGGCTCTGGAAGAGGCGTTGCGCGGCAGCAGTATCCCCTATGTGATGTTCGGCGGTGTTAAGTTCTACGCCCGGACCGAGGTCAAGGATGCGCTCTCCTACCTGAAGATCCTGGTCAATCCGAGCGATACGGTCTCCGCCAGGCGGATCATCAATGTCCCGGCGCGTGGCATCGGCAACACCACGATTGAGCGGATCTCCTCTCTGGAAGAGGAGGCCGGTGGTTTCCTGGCCGCCTGCCGGCTGGCTGTGCAGCGCCAGCTCCTGGGGCCTGCTCCGCTGCGCAAGGTGGCCGCGTTTCTGGAGCTGATCGACGATTTTACGGAGCGGCTGAAGCGTATCTCCTACCCGCAGCTGATGGCCGATATCCTCGAGGAGAGCGGCTACAGCCCGGCCTTACGCGAAGAGGCCCAGCAGGGGCTGACCGGGGATATCAAAAAGGAAGCGCGCGGCCGCCTGGAGAATCTTGAGCAGCTGCTGGCCGGGATGGAACAGCATGCCTCGAGCGACGGCAGCCTGCAGGACTATCTCGAGCAGGTCGCCCTGATTACCGATCTTGACCAGTACGATGCGTCGCAGCCGCGGGTCACGCTGATGACCCTGCATTCGGCCAAGGGGCTCGAGTTTCCGGTGGTGTTCATGACCGGTATGGAGGAAGGGCTCTTCCCCCATTCGCGCAGCGGTGCCGGCGGTGAGGAACTGGCCGAAGAACGGCGTCTCTGTTATGTCGGCATGACCCGGGCGATGGAGAAGCTCTACCTGTCCCATGCCCGGCGCCGTCGGGTGTTCGGGACCTATCAGTTCAATCCGCCGAGCCGCTTTCTGGCCGAGATTCCGGCGGAACTGAAAGAGGGGGGGCGTGCTCCTGTCGTGCAGAAACGGGAGTCCGGCGGCCACAACCTGTCTGCCCTGGCCGACCTGATCAGCACGGAGCGACCGCAGGAGCCTGCGGCGCCGCCCCGGGTCGAAGAGGGCTTTTCCCAGCTGGTGCCGGAAGCGCTGGAAGAGGTCGCTGAATCTGCCCCGGGGTTCAGGCTGGGGAGCAAGGTTCGCCATGTCAAGTTCGGCATCGGTACGATCCGCAGGCTCGAAGGGGAAGGGGACCGGCAGAAGGTGATCGTCTATTTCAATACGGTCGGCACCAAGAAACTGCTGCTCAAGTTCGCCGGTCTGATGCCGGTTTAGTGCTACGCCACTGGGGAGGTCTATGGCAGAGACTGAACAGAAAAATTTTACCCTGTTGTTGGTCGATGACAATCCGACCAACCTGATGCTGGTCGCCCACATCATCGAACTCGATCTCCCTGAGGTGCGGGTTCTGACGGCCCGCAGTGCCAGAGAAGGGCTGGAGCTGACTGCCAGGGAGCAGATCGACGGGGCTTTTATCGATGTTCAGATGCCCCAGATGAGTGGACTCGACATGTGTCGTGTCCTGCGTGCCAGAGAGGCGACGGCGCGAATCCCGCTGGTTTTGCTGACCGCCCATACCGCTTCTCCCGAGATGCGCGCCGAAGGGCTTGAGGTTGGTGCCTACGACTTTATTTCGCAGCCGATCAGCAATGTTGAAATGCTGGCCCGGATCAAGGTCATGTTGCGCATGTGCGCGAGCGAAAGGCGTTTTTCCCAGAGTCACAGCGGGAAAGAGCTGCCCTCGGCCGACCATGCTCAGGCCCTGCGCTGGCTCAAAGGGCTGCTGATCTCCGGCGACGGCGACCTCAAGGATGAAGACCAGCCACTGCTGGAGCGCCTGGCCGGAGAACTTCCGGAGCCGAACAGCAGGAACCTCGAGCGCTTTTTCGGGCTGATGGCGACCGGCTTTCCGCTTCCCTGGCGACGGACACTGCTGAAGTTTTCGTTGATAGGTCATCTGCCGCTCGCCCTGGCTCAGAAGCTCAGTGAAGTCTCCGATGTTGAAGCGGTGTCGGAATACCTGGGGCGCCACGAATTATCTCTGCAGCAGACGATCGACAATCAGGAGTTCATTGTTGTTGAGCCCCGCCTCCTGGAGCTGTTACAGGAGCGCGCTGTACAGGTTCTCAGCAGTGAAGAACGGCGGGCTGTCTACCTGACCGCCGCCGAGTGGTTCCGGCGCCAGGACGAGTTTGCCCGGGCGCTGCGCTGCCTGATCCTGGCCGAAGTCTACGACGAGGTGTCCCAGTTGCTCAGTCAGGCCGGTTTTTTGCTTCTCGACCGGCATTTCCCGACGCTGGTGGCGCCGGTTCTCGGCCGCATCCCGGAGCGGGTGCTGGCCCGCTGCGGCTGGATGTCCCTGTTTCGCGGCATCCTCGATCTGCGTGGCTCCGGGGAGAACAGCGACACCTGGCTGGAACTCGCTTATCAGCGTTTTCTGGCCAACGGTGATGAGCGGGGGCAGCTGCTGGTCCTCGCCAAGCAGGTTCAGCAGACGCTCTATTTTGACGGCAACTTCGATGCCTGGCGCGAGAAAAAGGCCAGCCTGGCGAGACTGGCAGACACCCTGTTGCCATCCCTGAGCCCGTTTGAACGCTTCAAGGTTGCCTATGCCTACGGCCTGGCAGAGCTGTTTTTCAACGGCAACCTGGCCATGGTCGACAAAGTTGTCGGCGATGCGCTGATCGATGCCCAGCAGTTGCGCCTGACCGAGCCTCAGGCCGAACTTTACTATCTGCACAGTTTGCTGTCGCTCCATCAGGGGCGGATGATCGTTGCCCATTCGTCTCTTGAGCAGGGGCTGCGCCTCGCCGATCAGGGCTGTAAGGAGCTGGAAATCTGTCTGCTGCAGGTGCTCGGCTGTGAGCTGCTCCACGCTGTCGGTGATCTGGACGGGTTCCTCAAACAGCAGGAACTGATGGCGGCGAATTGTTCCAGTGGGCTGCAGAAAAGAACCATCATCGCGGCACTGCTTGGCTATTATCAGGCGAGCCTGAACCTGGCCCGCGGTGAGCTTAGGGGCGCATCGGAAGCGATCGATATCCTCATGCTTGACGGGGTCACCGCCAGTCATCGTCCCATGTACTGCCGGCTGTTGCAGCTGCGTGGCTGGATCAGGGCTCTGGAGGGGCATGTCGAGGCTGCCGAACAGGATATGACCGAAGCACTTGCCCTGCGCCAGCGGATGGGCGGTGAGCTGACCTCGCAGGAGAACCTGCTGCTCGCCGGGGTGACCTGCTACAGCCTCGGCCGTTTCGACAAGGCCGCTGAGTACCTGGATGAAGCCCTGGTGCGCTCGAAACGTTTTGGCGAAGAACGGATGCGCGCCGGGATCTACGCCTGGCAGGCGCTGGTCTGTGCCAGGAACGGTCAGCCTGCAGCGGCCCGCCAGTATCTGGCGCAGTTTGCCGAGCTGATCCGCCGGCAGCAGACCACCAGTTTCTGGGGGATGACGGCCGAGGCGCTCGAGGAGCTGCTGCGCCTGGCCAGTGAGCTGGCTGTCGAGGTTTCGCTGCTTTCCCTGCTGGCCGTACAGGATAGCTGTATTGACGCTGTGCAGGGAAGCCGGATCCCTCTGCTGCGTGTCTATTGCCTGGGGCGTTTTCAGTTGCAGATGGAAGGCAAGCTGTTCGACTTGAGTCAGACCGGCCAGGCTTCGCGCCAGATTTTGGCTGCGCTGATCGTTGCCCCGGACCGGACTATCAGCATTGAACAGCTGATGGGGCAGCTCTGGCCGGAGAGTTCGACGACCAAGGCGCGCAACAGTTTCGACGCGGCCCATTCGCGTTTGCGCCGGAGCCTTGAAGAGGTGTTCGGCAAGCATATTCGCGACAATTATCTGGTCCTGGAAAAAGGGATGCTCTCTTTGCGCCACACCCAGATCGACAGCCTGGAGTATGCCGAGCTGCTCCTGCGTGCCCGGCATCATCTGCAGCGCGAACGTTTCTGGCAGGCGGAGATGCAGCTGTGGAAGATGGACGAGGCCTGGCAGGGGGAATTTCTCGCCGGTTTCGACCTGGCCGATGAGCTGGTCTATACCCGCGAAGACCTGACCCAGATGCGCATTCAGCAGCTCAGCTTGCTGGCCCAGCTGCTCTGCCAGCGCCAGCGCTTTGAGCTGGCGATTCCGCTGCTGCAGAAAGGGCTGCAGATGGAGCCGGGGCAGGATCAGCTGGTCCGCCAGCTGTTGCAGATTTACCGGCAGCAGCAGGACAGCCGTGCTGCTGCCCAGCTGCTTGAAAACTATCGTCAGGCTCTGCACGATGAGGACTACGAAAGCGATGAGATCGCTGAAATGATCGACTCGCTCGGTGCGCAGTGGGTCGCACTCAACAGGAATAGACTGAGGAGAACATAGAAAATGGCAAATTGTGATGGTTGTAACGATAGCTCCTGTTCCGTCAAGCAACAGGACAATCCCAATGACCCTCAAGTTCAGATGAAGCGCAAATTGGCGCAGCGGCTCTGTTCGATCAGGCACAAGCTGGTGGTCATGTCGGGCAAGGGGGGCGTCGGCAAAAGTACCACCGCGGTCAACCTGGCTGTGGCGCTGCACAAGCAGGGGAAAAAGGTCGGTCTGCTCGATATCGATCTGCATGGGCCGAGTATTCCGAAGATGTTTGGCCTGGAAAACGAACGTCCGGCCATGGATGAGGAGGGGATCTACCCGCTTGATGCCTGCGGGATCAAGCTGATGTCGATCGGTTTTCTCATCGAAGCGACTGACAAGGCGCTGATCATGCGCGGGCCGATGAAGCACGGTGCCATTCAGCAGCTGCTCGCCGAAGTGGTCTGGGGGGATCTCGACTACCTGCTGCTCGACTGTCCGCCGGGAACCGGCGATGAGCCCTTAAGTGCGGTCCAGCTGCTCGGTGCCGGTGCTGCCGCGGTGGTTGTCACCACTCCTCAGGATGTAGCTCTGACCGATGTTGAGAAATCGCTCAGTTTCTGCAAGGAAGTCAAGCTACCGGTGCTCGGCCTGGTCGAGAACATGAGTGGTTTCGTCTGTCCGCACTGTGGCGGCAAGTCGGACCTGTTCAAGAGTGGCGGGGCTGACAAACTGGCTGCCAAGGTCGGCACCAGAGTGCTGGCCAAGGTTCCCTTCGAACCGCTGGTTGTTATCGGCGGCGATGCCGGGCAACCGCACCTGATCGCCTATCCTGAGTCGGCTAACAGCGTCGCTCTGCTTCAGGTGGCGGAAGAAATCTGCCGCCAGCTCGAAGGCTGAGCGGGGGCGCGAATATTTCCCCTTGAACCCATGCTCTTTTGAATGGTAAATCAAGGGTTTACTTTTTCGTAGGAAAGAAACAATGAAGATCACCAGAGAACAAGTGGAACATGTCGCCCGTCTGGCCCGCCTGGCCCTGCCGGCGGATGAGATCGAGCGTCTGACCGGGGATATGGATGCTATCCTTGGTTATGTTGAAACCCTGAACGAGCTGAACACCGACGGTATCGAACCGACCTCCCACGCCGTGCCTATGGCTAACGCCTTCCGGGTTGACGAAGTCAAGCCGTCAATCGGTATCGAACGGGCTCTGCAGAACGCACCGGCGTCGGGCGATGACTGTTTCACCGTTCCCAAAGTTATTGAATAAACAGTAAGCCCGTTGCGGAGACAGAACTATGCAATTGAAAGACCTGACCCTTGCGCAGATGCGTCATATGCTCGATTCCGGGGAGACGACCTCGGTCGAACTGACCAGGGTCTGCCTGGCGCGGATCAAAGCGACTGATGACCAGCTGAACGCATTTATCACCCTTTGTGAAGACGAAGCCCTGGTCGCCGCTGCGGCAGCAGACGAGCGCCTGGCTGCCGGCGACGCTCAGCCTTTTACCGGGATTCCGCTGGCGGTCAAGGATATCTTCAATACCCTTGATGTCCGGACCACCTGTGCTTCCAAGATTCTCGATAACTATATTTCCCCCTATGATGCGACGACCGTTGCCAAGCTCAAGGAGCAGGGCGCGGTCATCGTCGGCAAGCTCAACATGGATGAGTTCGCCATGGGCTCATCCAACGAGAACAGTGCAGCCGGCAGCGTCAGAAACCCATGGGATCTGAACTGTGTGCCGGGCGGCTCGTCAGGTGGCAGCGCCGCCACTGTTGCAGCTCGTCAGGTCATTGCTTCGCTCGGCACCGACACCGGCGGTTCAATCCGCCAACCGGCAGCTCTGTGCGGTGTCGTCGGTCTCAAGCCGACCTATGGCCGGGTTTCCCGTTACGGCGTCGTCTCTTACGCTTCCTCCCTCGATCAGGTCGGCCCTTTTGCTACCAACGTCGAGGACTGCGCCATGTTGCTCGGCGCGATTGCCGGCTACGATCCGGCCGATTCGACCTCGGTCGATACCCCGGTTCCCGATTACTCGGCGACCCTCAAGGATGGTGTGAAAGGGAAGAAGATCGGCCTGCCGAAGGAATATTTCATCGAGGGGCTCGATCCGCAGGTCAAGCAGGCGATCGACAAGGCGATCGACGCCTACAAAGAACTGGGAGCCGAGATCGTCGAGGTCGAATTGCCGCACACCAGTTACGCCGTTGCCTGTTACTACCTGCTGGCGACTGCCGAGGCCTCGAGCAATCTGGCCCGCTACGACGGCGTCCGTTATGGTGTGCGTAAGGACAATGGCGAGGGGCTGATCCAGATGTATCAGCAGAGCCGTGCTGCAGGGTTCGGCACCGAGGTCAAGCGCCGGATCATGCTTGGCACCTACGCGCTGTCGTCCGGTTACTACGACGCTTACTACCTCAAGGCGCAGAAGGTCCGGACCCTGATCCGCCAGGACTTTCTCAAGGCCTTCGAGCAGGTCGACCTGCTGCTCACTCCGGTTGCGCCAACCCCGGCCTTCAAACTCGGCGAGAAGACCGACGATCCGTTGCAGATGTACCTCTGCGATATCTTCACCATCCCGGTCAACCTGGCCGGTACCTGTGCCATGAGTCTGCCTTGTGGCTTAAGTGAAGAGGGGCTGCCGATCGGGGTTCAGCTGATCGGCAAGCCGTTCGAGGAAGCTGAACTGCTGCAGGCGGCCTATGCCTACGAGCAGGTCAGCGGCTGGAACAATCGCAGCCCTGAGTTCTGATGAGAATTTGATACTGTTAATCAAACAGGATAGAACATGAAAAGCAAATATGAAGTGGTTATCGGCCTTGAGGTCCATGTTCAGCTGACGACCAAGACCAAGATCTTCTGCGGCTGCTCTATTGAGTTCGGTCAGACTCCGAACAGCCAGACCTGCCCGGTCTGCCTGGGGCTGCCCGGCGCCCTGCCGGTGCTCAACCAGAAGGCTGTCGAGTTCGCTATCAAGGCGGGTCTGGCAACCAACTGCCAGATTGCGCCGACCTCGATCTTCGCCCGCAAGAACTACTTTTACCCCGACCTGCCGAAGGGCTACCAGATCTCCCAGTTCGAACTGCCGATCTGCGAGCACGGCTGGCTCGATATCGAGCTGGAAGAGGCTGAAAAGAAGCGCATCGGAATCACCCGGATCCATATGGAAGAGGATGCCGGCAAGTTGCTCCACAGCAGCGGCAGCAATTCGTCGGTTGACCTCAACCGCGCTTGTACGCCGCTGCTCGAGGTGGTCTCCGAACCGGATATGCGCAGCTCCGATGAGGCGATCGCCTATCTAAAGCAGCTGCACCAGATCGTCACCTACTTAGGGATCTGTGACGGCAACCTGGAAGAGGGGTCGTTCCGCTGCGACGCCAACGTTTCGATCCGCCCCTGGGGGCAGGCCGAGTTCGGTACCCGCGCCGAGCTGAAGAACATCAACTCCTTCCGCTTTATCAAGCAGGCGATCGAGTACGAGATCGAACGTCAGGTCGATCTGGTCGAGGACGGCGGCAAGGTTGTCCAGGAGACCCGCCTGTTCGATTCCGAAACCGGCGTGAGCCGCTCCATGCGCGGTAAGGAAGAAGCGCACGACTATCGCTACTTCCCCGATCCCGACCTGCTGCCGCTCAAGGTCTCTGACGAGTGGATTGCTGAAGTACGCGAGGCGCTGCCTGAGCTGCCGGAAGCCAAGCTGAAGCGCTACCGGGAAGAGCTCGGCCTGCCGGTCTACGATGCCGGGGTCATCTGTGCCGAGCGCGCCGTCGCCGAATATTTCGACGAACTGGTCAAGCTGCATAATCAGCCGAAAACCTGTTCCAACTGGGTCATGGGCGATATCCTCGGCGGTCTGAAGGAGCAGGGGATTGCCATTGCTGAGTGTCCGGTCACCCCACAGTTGCTGGCCGGGATTCTGGCGCGTATCGAGGATGGCACCATCTCCGGTAAGATCGCCAAGACCGTCTTCGAAGAGGTCTGGAAGACCGGCAAGAGCGCCGATCAGGTGATCGAGGAGAAGGGGCTGAAGCAGGTCTCTGACACCGGCGCTATCGAAGCGATCGTCGACGAGGTGATCGCCGCCAATCCGACCGAGGTCGCTGAGTTCAAGGCCGGCAAGACCAAGCTGATGGGCTTCTTCGTCGGCCAGATCATGAAGGCCAGCAAAGGCAAGGCGAACCCCGGGATGGTCAACCAGCTGCTGATGAAGAAGCTGTCGGAATAATAGATTCGGGAAGCGTTGAACCACAGAGGACACAGAGTTCAAAGAGAGAATCAAAAAGCATAAAATCTGAACCTGAATGATTGGTTTAAATCTATAAGTTTTTCTCTGTGTTCTCCGTGTTCTCTGTGGTGAATGCCTTACGTTTTTGTTTTGAGTGAAAGAAGGATGACCATGAGCACATGTCAACTTGATACCAGCAGCATCCGTCCGATCCGTTTTTTGAACGGTCAGTGCCAGATGCTCGATCAGCGTCTTTTGCCGGCCGAAGAGGTCTGGCTCGATTACACCAGCTATACCGAGGTCGCCGAAGCGATCCGCTCGATGGTGGTGCGTGGTGCCCCGGCGATCGGCATCGCCGCAGCAATCGGCGCTTTTTTCGGTGCCCGTGAGATCCAGACGGAATCGACTGCAGAGTTTTATGCCCGGTTCGAAGAGATCTGCGCAGTCTTGGCAGCCACCCGGCCGACCGCCGTCAATCTGTTCTGGGCCCTTGACCGGGTCAAGAGCTTCGTTCACGCCAACCTCGACCGCACTGTTGCCGAACTGAAGATCGGCCTTGAGTTCGAAGCGATGGCGATCTTCCAGGAAGATATCGCCATCAACGAGAAGATGGGGCGCAATGGCGCCGAACTGATTCCGGACGGGGCAAGGGTGCTGACCCACTGCAACGCCGGTGCCCTGGCGACCGGTGGTTACGGGACCGCTCTCGGCGTGATCCGCGCCGCAGTGGCCAGCGGAAAAACAATCTCTGTGATTGCTGACGAGACCCGCCCCTTCCTGCAGGGCTCCAGGCTGACCGCCTGGGAGCTGCACAAGGACAACATCCCGGTGACCCTGATCTGCGACAATATGGCCGGCTACCTGATGAGCAAAGGTGAGATCGACTGTGTCATCGTCGGTGCCGACCGGATCACCGCTAACGGCGATGTCGCCAACAAGATCGGGACCTACACGGTTGCCGTGCTGGCCAAGGAGCACAATATCCCCTTCTACGTCGCCGCGCCGCTGTCGACCATCGACCTCTCCTTAAACGATGGTTCGCTGATCCCGATCGAAGAGCGTAACGAACGCGAGGTTACCCATGTCAAAGATGTCCAGCTCGCTCCTGCCGGAATTCAGGTCAGAAACCCGGCCTTCGATGTGACACCGGCCCGGCTGGTTACCGCAATTATCACCGAACGTGGTATTGTTAAAGGGGACTATCTGAACGGACTGAAGCAACTGATAATTTGATTTAATAGGCGGAGGGTATGGAGAGAGACAAGGTCAGAACGCAGCTCGATTTACTGTTCGACGATCGGCCGCAGGGCGTCGATTGGCTTGCTCGTTTGCCACTGATCGACGGCGAGCGTGCTGCCACCAACTTGGAGCTGCTTCAGGAACAGCTGGGCAATCTCGATCTGCTCTGTGCAATTCTCGCCGAAGCGCTCGATTCAGCGGATCCGGATGCCGCCCTGAACCTGCTTGAACGCCTCTTCGACCGGGTTGAGCGGGAGCCGTTGCTGGCGGTCCTTCATCATCCTGCTCAGCGCCGCCAACTGCTGATCGTGCTTGGCGGTTCTCAGTTTCTGGCCAATATCTGCTGTCGCCACGCGTCTCATCTCCCCCGCCTGTTCAGCCCTCAGGGGATCGAACGTACCTTCAGTGAAGAACAGATGCTCACCGAGTTGCGCGAGCTGATTCCCGAATCAGCCGACTTTGCCGAACTCAAGGCAGGTTTAAGGCGTTACAAGGCCCAGCAGATCCTGAGGATCGGCAGCCGGGATCTGTGTGGCCTTGCTCCGCTCGAGGAGGTGACCGCGGAGCTGTCCAGCCTCGCGGCGGCCAGCCTGCAACGTGCCTATGAGGTCTGCGATGCACAGCTGGCCGGGGAGTACGGCGAGCCGCTCGAAGCTCCAGAAGGGGGAGCCAGCCGCCGGGCCGAGATGACCATTCTGGGGATGGGGAAATTCGGCGGGAATGAGCTGAACTTCTCGTCCGATATCGATCTGATCTATTGTTATTCGTCCAATCGGGGCGAAACCACCGGCGGCAGCCGTGGGGAAAAGATCAGTCTGCACCGCTACTATGTCAAGCTGGCCGAGCAGATCACCAGGGCGCTCCATCAGGTGACCGCCGATGGTTTCGTTTTCAGGGTCGATACCCGCCTGCGTCCCGATGGCAATAACGGCGACCTGGCCATCTCCCTCGGCGGGGCTGAGGCCTATTACGAAGCCTGGGGGCAGAGCTGGGAGCGGGCGGCCATGCTCAAGGCGCGCCCGGTTGCCGGTTCGCTGGAACTCGGTGAACTGCTGCTGCAGCGCTTGAGGCCCTTTATCTTCAGGCGTTACCTCGATTTCGGCATGCTTGAAGATATCAAGCTGATGAAGCAGAAGATCAACGCCAGTTTAAGCCGTGACCAGGAAGGGGAGCGCAATCTTAAACTCGGCTTCGGCGGCATTCGTGAAATCGAATTCTTCGTTCAGGCGCTGCAGCTGGTCAACGCGGGGAAGCGTCCGCAACTGCAGCAGCGCAATACGCTCAAAGTCCTGCAGCTGCTCTGTCGGGAAGAGCTGGTCGACTGCGAAGAATGTCGCCTGCTGACCGATGCCTACCGCTTTCTGCGCACCGTGGAACATCGGATCCAGGTTGTCCAGGAACAGCAGACCCATGCCCTGCCGACCGATCAGCGCTCGCTGGAAGCTCTGGCCAGGCGCTGCGGCTTTGCCAATCATGCGGAGTTCAGCCGCTGTCTGCAGAATCACCGGACTCTGGTCCACGGCATCTTCCGTGATCTGTTCCATTCTGCAGATGAAGAGGAGCTGGCGATCAATCCTGAAGTCAGTGTCATTTTCGATCCCGAAGCCGATGCCGATCTGGTCAAGGATCTGCTCGAAGCCAAGGGCTTCAGTAATCCGGATGCTGCCTACGAGAGCCTGGCTCTGCTGCGTGAAGGGGATCCGCACAAGCGTCTGACCCGGCGCGATCGGCGCAGTCTGGAAAAGCTGGCGCCTCTGGTGCTCCACGAACTGCTCGAATCGCCCAATCCGGATCAGGCGCTCAATAATCTGGAAGCTTTTCTCGACGCGATCCGGGCGCGCAGCTCGTTCTTCTCGTTGTTGGTTGAGAACCGCGCGATCATCAAGGTGCTGATTACCCTGTTCGGCTCCAGTCAGCTGCTGTCGCGGATCTTCATTCAGCGCCCCGAGCTGCTCGATACCATGGTCTCGCAGTCCTATGCGATCGAAAACAAATCGCGTGAGCAGATGAGTCAAGAGCTTAAAGATCAGTTGGCGCAGGCCGAAGACTTTGAAATCAAGCTCGATGTTATCCGCCGGTTTCGCAACGAAGAATTTTTGCGCATCGCCATGCATGATCTCAATGGTGAGATGTCTCAGGATGCCGGTGCCGAGCAGCTCTCCTGGCTTGCTGAGGTCTGTCTCCAGCTCAGCTGCAGGATTGCCCGCCAGGAACTGGTTCCCCGCTTCGGTGCTCCTTATGCCGAAGGGGATACCCAGGAGACCGCTTTCGGGATCATCGGCATGGGCAAGCTCGGTGGCTGTGAACTGAACTACCACTCCGACCTGGATATTATTTTCATCTACGAACAGGAAGGGGCGACGCGCCCGGTTGCTGGGACCGATCTGCAAAGCTTCCGGCAGATCAGCAATCACGAATATTTCGCCAAGCTGGCGCAGCGGATCATTACCATCCTGACCCTGGTGACCCGGGAAGGGTATGTCTATCAGATCGATACCCGGTTGCGCCCGTCAGGCAACCAGGGACCGCTGGTCACCAGCCTGAACGCCTTTGAACGCTATCATCATGATTCCGCCCAGCCCTGGGAACGGCAGGCGATGACCAAGGCCAGGGTAATCTGTGGCCGGGATACGTTTATGCACAGGGTGCAAATGTGCATAGAGCGCTTGACATTTGAAAGACCCTTGCCGGAGAATCTGCAGTCCGAAATGTATCGGTTACGTAACAGGATGGAAGTCGAGATCGCCAGGGAGTCGGAGGAGCAGCTCAATATCAAGACCGGGCGGGGCGGCATGGTTGATGTCGAGTTTATCGTTCAGTGCCTGCAGTTGCGCTACGCCGGGCAGGTTAACTCACTGCGACAGCAGAACACAATCCACATCCTCGAAGCTCTGGCCGGGGCCGAGCTGATTCCCCGGGATGACGCAGAAATGCTCATTAGTGCATACAAGTTCTTGAGAAGACTGGAAAATAAGCTAAGGTTATTGCATGATCAGTCGATCAACCAGCTGTCGGCCCAGCAGCGCAACCTGCGCAAGGTGGTCCGCAGTCTTGGTTATTCCGGTGCAGGGGGGCAGCCGGAGCAGCAGTTCCTGACTGAATATCGTCAAGTCACTGAGACTGTTCGTGAACTGTTCGAAAAGTATCTTTCTTCACAGCCAGCAGCATAGCAAGCGGAGACAGTGGGATGAGCAAACATATTCTGATCATTGATGATGATCGCGATCTGCGAGATTTCCTGCAGCAGGCGCTGGCCGCGGCGGGATTTCAGGTTGAAGGCGTCGATCGCGGTACCGTCGGGGTCCGCAAGCTGCTCACCGAAGATTTTGATCTGGCTCTCATCGATATCAATATGCCGGAAATTTCCGGACCCAATATCTGCCGGGCTCTGCGCAAGCACGACAAGACCCGCGACCTGCCGGTTGTCATGATCACGGCGACGATCCACACCCCTGAACAGTGTGAGGCGGCTAAACTTGACTATGGTGTCGACCAGTTTCTGGTCAAACCGTTCACCGGCCAGGATCTGCAGAAAATGCTGGAGAGCGCCTTCCCCTCTGGCGAAAGGGAAGCAGAGGCGCCCAAGGTGCGGCCGATTTCCGATTTTACCATCCCGCACCAGTTGCATAAGCTCTACCAGAACAAAGCGACGGGGATGCTTCAGCTGCAGAAGGGGAATCAGAAGAAGGTCGTCTATATCGAAAACGGTTATCCGATCTTCGCCCGTTCCAATGTCCTGAGCGAATGCCTGGGGCGGATGCTGGTGCGTGACGGAGTGATTACCCAGGTTGACTGTGATCAGTCGGTTGAGAAGAGCAAGGAAACGGGTCGGCTGCAGGGCACTGTGCTGATCGAGATGGGGCTGTTGACCCCTCTGCAGCTGCATAACGCCCTGGTCAGGCAGATCACTGAAAAGCTGCTGACCACCTTTGCCTGGCAGGAAGGGACCTGGATGTTCACTGAGGTTGCGGATATCAAAAAGACCGTGACCCGGATGAAGATGACGCCAGCCAACCTGATCCTCCAGGGGATTGGCGAGTACTGGAGCACCAAGCAACTGGACGATTTTCTGCTCCCCTATATGGAAGATTACCTCAAGCAGACGACCAATCCGACCTATCGCTTTCAGGATATCGAGCTGAATAAGCGGGGAGCGCAGATCTTCAAGAGCTGCGTCGGTGTCAAAACCATGGCCAGGCTTCTCGACGAGCATCCGCTGGCCAAACGTGAAATCCAGCGGATTATTGCCGCCCTGCTGATTTCCGACATGCTTGAGCGTCAGGCCACCCCGGAACAGGTCGATCCTGAACTGCTTCAGGACGATGATGCGCTGGATATTATCGATGAAAAACTGCGCAAGAGGATCTTGGAAGACTACCGCAGGATCATGAGCGCCGATTATTTTGAGGCTCTCGGGATCAGTCGTGACAGCGGTCCTTCCGAAGCACGCCGTGCTTACTACCGGTTGGCCAAGGAATATCACCCGGACCGTTTCCTTGGCAGCGACCTGTCGCGTGAGATGAGCGTCAAGATCCGTGATATGTTCCAGTATATTACCCAGGCCTATACGGTGCTCAGCGATCCCGACAGCTGCGCCGATTACCTGGAAGAATTGGTCCACGGCACGAAAAAGTCGGTCGATATCAATCAGGTCATTGAAGCGGAAGGGGCTTTCCAGGAAGGGCGTGCTCTGCTGAAGATCCGGCGCTTTGCCGCAGCGGCCAAGAGTTTGCAGCGTTCGATCGAACTGAGCCCGGAAGAACCTGAATACATGACCCTCTATGCCTGGGCCCTGTTCAAGTCGGATCCGGAGAAGCAGGATGTCCAGCAGAAGGCGATGGAAATTCTGCTCGCCTCCAAGGAGATCAACCCGGGCCAGGATCTGACTCACCTCTATCTGGGCCACGTTTACCATGCCATGCATAAGGAGCGTCAGGCCGAAAAATCGTTCGAGATGGCCGTGCAGGCCAACCCGAATTGTACCGAGGCATTGCGCGAACTGAGGCTGATCAACCTAAGGCGCGAACAGAGCGCAGCTCCGCAGTCGAAGGGGCTGTTCAAGAAGTTTTTGAAAAAAGGGGACTGATTCAATATATAGAAACAGCCGAGGGCTGTTTCTTAGGTTCTGCCCGTTGATGAGCAAAGCTCATCTTGGGGCGCTAGGCGTTTTGCTGGTGTGTCGCTACGTAAGAAACGCAGAATCACTTCCGACAATATAACAGGGCGTTTTTGCTTACTTTTGACGCCCAGGTCAAAAGTAAGGCGCAGTGTGGGGGCGCGACCCCACGACTTTGATCTTCAAATCGACAAGCATCAGAACCTGAACCGGCGGTTCTCGCACCGCCAGGCGACATACTTTCTTTTATCGAAAAGAAAGTATGCAAAGAAACTCTACGGTCAAGGGCATTGTTTATAGCGTGGTAGTCCTCTGCTTCGTAGCCTTTGGGCAGCAACTCTCTTCACGCTCAGACGAGTCGCTGCGCGTCTCGATTCGCGCAATCGCAAAGCCGGTTCCCGGCTTGAAATCATGGAAAAGACAAAGTTAAAACAGAGTCAAAATCAAAGGCTGCTGCTGTTCATTCTGCTATTTTTCGTCCTCACGGTGCAGCAGAGGATCGAGCAGGTGTCTTGGCTGCACATTGCCGAGGGCGGCGATCATGCTGTTACGGATCTGCGGAATATCTTTGCTTAATCTCTCGATCAGCTGTTTCATGTACTGGCGCTGCTGTTCTTCTCCCCCTTCCACCGGGCAGCCACAACTGACCGTCGGAAATTCCACCAGAGTGCTGTATTCGGCAATATCCTTCTCTTCAACATAGACCAGCGGCCTGATGACCGTCTGTCTGCCGTTATCGGCCAGCATGCTGGCGCTCATCGCGGCCAGGGTGCCGACGTAAAACTGGTTGAGCAGCAGCGTCTCGATAAAGTCATCCAGATGATGGCCCAGGGCGACCTTGTTGCAGCCGAGTTGCTCGGCCTGGGTGTAGAGCACGCCCCGGCGCAGCCGGGCGCAGAAGGCGCAGGTCGATGATCCCGGGCGCAGTTTTTCTTCGATAATCCGTGAATTTTCTGTTGTTTCAATCCGATAAGAGAACTGATGCTGGCGCAGGTGGTCCTCGATAATGTCCTTGCGGAAGCCTGGGAAACCGGCGTCGATATTGACGGCAATCAGCTCATAACGGACCGGGGCCTTTCTGCGCAACGCTTCAAGGACGTGGAGCAGGGTGTAGGAATCCTTTCCGCCGGAGATGCCGACCGCAATCCGGTCGCCATCCTCGATCAGGTTGAAATCACCGATCGCCTTACCGACCTGCCTGCGGATGCGGTTGAACAGTTTTTCTGCTGCTGTTGCCATAAGCCAATCCTCTTTATCTAGGTATCATGCAGGGCAAGTTTTAAAAGAAAGGCTAAAAAAGTGCAAGTTGCAAAGGATTGGAGCGCTTTTTGCTGAATATGAGGTGGGATAATAGTAGCTGTCAGAATTTTGTCAAAAAACGGTGGAAGTATGAGTATCGACCCGACCCAAATGAAATTGTTTTACGATCAGTTAAGTTCGGACATCACGCATGAAAAAAGCCAGGGCACACCATCGCGGCAATTTGGTGATGTGCTTAGCAATGCGGCCAGAACCCTGGTTTCCGCCGAGGCTGCCAGTGAGGCTGCGGTTAGAATGATGCACGACGCCCGGAGCCGGATGGTCCAGGGGCTTTTTGCCGATGGGGAGAGTGAACCGTCTGCACTACTCGATCCTCTCGACGGGCTATCCCCTTACGGTTTTCTGAACGCACGGCAAAGTCAGATTGTTGACAAGTATTACCGGGTCGAGACACCGCAGCCGACCCTGCGCCCGGACAGCGGTGACAAACCTCAAGGGCAGATCGACCAGCTGATTACCCAGGTGGCGAAACAGTACAATCTGTCCGAAGGGCTGATTCACTCGGTTGTCGCCACCGAAAGTGCATATAATCCGCAGGCCGTCTCACCGGTCGGGGCCCGGGGGCTGATGCAACTGATGCCGGCGACCGCCGCTGATCTTGGCGTCACCGACAGCTTCGACCCCCAGCAGAACCTCAACGGCGGAACCCGCTATCTGAAACAGTTGCTCGACAAGTATGACGGCGACCTCGACCATGCCCTGGCCGCCTATAACTGGGGGCAGGGGAATGTCGATCGCCACGGTCTGGAGAAGATGCCGGATGAGACCAGGAACTATCTGGCCAAGATCAAGGGGTTGTTGGAACGCAACCGGGGGTAGCGAGGAAATCCTCTCTGCTTTATTTGTAAAAGTGAAGGCAAGGACCGACCGATGAGGCCGGCCCTTCAGTTTTTCCTTTTGCTCTCAGCTGATGGCGGGATTGGCTGCAGACTGTTCATGAAAACGTAGTGCCTCGAGCATTCCCCGTTGTAAAGAGAGTCCCTGGGCCTTTTCAGCCGCATGGTGTGCCAGTACGTCACGGACCTCTGAACGCGTCAGCAGTTCGTTGCAGAGATGGCAGTGGTTGACGTAACGATCTGCAAATTCGAGATGCGGAGCTTTCTCCTTGACGAATTTCATCACCCCGTAAGGACCTTCAAGGGCAAGCCAGTTGGCGATCAGATCCTGGTTTCCCCGGCAGATGATTTCAGCGAGCCTCTCTTTTTCGAGGTTGCCGATACTCAATTCCGGAACGCGCTGATCGATCATTCCGCAGCATATCCGCAGTTCTTTTCCGGGAGAGATGATGATTGAACTGAGAACGCCGCTGCAGGGTGATTGCCAGGCGGTACACCCTTCCGGATAAAGAATGTAGCGACTGTGATCGAGTTCTTTTGCCTGAAGGCCGATCGGTACCGTATAACCTGTGCTGTACATGTCACGGTGGGGATTTGGGCCTTCCTCATTGAACTGATGGAGTTCCACCCCGAGATAGTCAGCGAGAAATTCCGGTGTTATCAGGTTGTTTTTCACTTTCTTGTGAGCCAGAAGAACCGGTATCCCGAGATTGCGCGCCGCATGAAAGGCATGTTTGACATTGTCCAGCGGGATCATCTCCTGATGGAGATCGTCACAGCTGAAGTTGATTTCATTCAGGCCATTCTGCTTCAGTTTTGTCAGAAGCTGCGTGGCTTTGTCGGGACTGGTCGCCCAGAAGGCATTACTGACAATCCGAGTCCACAATCCATTGCTTTGAGCAAATTCCAGGGTTTCGACCAGCTCCGCTTTTTTCATAAGGGCCTCGCCGCCGGTGAAGATGACCGACTTCAGAGCGCCGAGCTCAAGGGTGTCACGGATTACCTGCTTCATGAATTCGGCAGAGAGGTAGGGCCCGTTTTGGGGGCCTGATTCGGTCACGCAGAATTTGCAGCTTACCGGACAGTCGTAGGTGACGGAAAAGACTATTTTCGAAATCATCGCTTGACTCTCTTCAAAAATCGCCGAGCTCTGTGAGCTGTCGGTCTATGCGCGCCATCAAGTCACCGAGGGTCAGCGCATTGAGCAGTGGGGTGCGGATGAAACGTTCGGTCATCAGGTCGCGCCCATCGAATTTTGTTGAGTAATGATGGTTGGTCCGGGTATGGGGCATGGAATTTTGTTCAAAATCGACATTGATTCCGCGATGACTTTCCGATTGTTGCTCTGAATAGAAGATATCGCTTTGCGTATCAATCCGCTGGGCGAATTCTGCTTTCGCTTCGGCCTTGGTCACAAAATGGGCTGAGATGTCCTGGTAGCGGCTGGCCGCGACGTTGATACCAAAAATCTGTTCAAAGCGGGCCTCATTGATCTTTTCCTGTTTTACAAAGCCGTGAGCGCGCATCAGGATAAAGCGCAGCTGCATCAGGGCTTCTTCGCTGACGTCATCCGAGGTTGTGATGTTGTGGTTTTTCAGGGTCATTTCAGTGTTTTCCATGACCAAGGCAAAGGTTTCATCATCGAAGATCGCTTTGCGCAGAAATTGACTGAATGCGTGTGACGGCAGGGTGATGCGATGGGTGATTCTTTCGGCAGCTTTAGTCATTTTGAATTTCCTTTCGTTGGTTGCTATCGACCATGGATGAAACTCTCGCTTGCGTGCGAGACAATTTTCGGAAGAGCAGAAAACATGAATAATTTATTATTCAGTTCTTTAAAAACAAATATTTGCAAATATTTAATTAGCGAGTATAGCAAGCTTTTACTCCATGGCAAGCGCCCGGAGAAAAAAGCTGAGCCGTTGAAATTAAGGAGTTGTGAAGTGGGATAGAAAATAACTCCGGATCGAAGTTCTTCGGTCCGGAGTTATTTTTAAGAGGGGCAGGTTGACAGAATATCCGGGGAAGAGATGACGATCGATGCATAGCTTTTGCCAGGGGCAAAAGTGGCTATTTTTGAGCCGCCGGATGATTGCAGATGAAAAATGGTGAACCGCTCAGGTTGATGACGCTCATGCCTGCAAGCTGCAGGTAGACGGCTCCGTCATCGTCACTGTCGACGATGATCTGTTGCCGCTGATCAGGTAGGTTCCTGGCTGCGAAATCGTCAGCACAGAACCTGACGCGGAGGCACCGCTATCTTCAGGGCTGATGCTGATCCCGGCATCGGCCAGTTCGATTGTGACAACCGAGTCGGAATCGCTGGTGCTGATGTCATCACCGGTTTCTGTATCATCCAGACTGATGTCGTTGACATCTGTGGAGCTTGTCGTGGTTGTCGATTCGTCAGAATCCGAACTGCCGCAGGCACAGAGGCAAACCAGTAGGGCTAAAAAAATGAAGCAGAACCGAATATTGCTGCGCCGCATAGATTACTCCTTGTGTATGTACATTTATGGACGATAGGAGTGTCAGGAAAGCAACGTCAAGGTCTGCAACTCTACCCGTCAATCGGTAACATTGTGTAGCTGGCGATTAACGGGTAGAGCTGTAAGTCACCGAGAAACATGAACATTTTGCTGTCTCTGGTCACCGTTAGGTCCGGATTTTCTGTCTCTGAAGCCGAAGAGCTTTCTCACATCCTCCAGAATCAGATAGAGCACCGGAATCAGCAGCAGGGTAATACCGGTGGCGAAGAGAATGCCGAAGCCCAGCGAGATGGCCATCGGGATCAGGAAACGGGCCTGACGGCTGGTTTCCAGGATCATCGGCATCAGGCCGAAGAAGGTGGTCAGCGAGGTCAGCAGGATCGGCCGGAAGCGCCGGGTTCCGGCACCGACGATTGCGTCATAGACCGACATCCCGACTAGCCGGTTGCGGTTGCACTGGTCGATGAGCAGCAGCGAATCGTTGACGACGACGCCGGCCAGGGCGACGACGCCGAACATGCTGAGGATGCTCAGGTCATAGCCCATGATCAGGTGGCCGAGGACCGCGCCGATCATGCCGAAGGGGATTGCCGCCATGATCAGCAGTGGCTGGCTGTAGCTGCGGAACGGGATGGCGAGCAGGGCGTAGATGGCGATCAGGGCGAGCAGGAAGCCTTTTTTCATGCTGGCGAAGGAATCGGCGCGTTCCTGTTCTTCCCCTTCCATGGTCCAGCTCAGGCCCGGATAGTCACTGACCAGCTGCGGCAACAGGTTGCTTTTAAGCTCAGTAAGGATTTCCTGCGCGTTGTTCTGCTGACTGTTGACGTCGGCAGTAACGTTGATGACCCGTTTGCGGTCGGTCCGGTTGATGGTCGAAAAGCCGTAGCTCTCGCTGACCTCGGCCGCCTGGAGCAGAGGGATGGCGGCCCCGGCACTGTTGCGGATGTACATGTTCTCAAAGTTCCACAGCTTGCGCCGGTCGGCTTGCGGATAGCGGACGACAACCTTGAGTTCGTTGCGGCCGCGTTGCAGGCGCAGCGCTTCGGCGCCGTAGAAGGCCGCGCGGATCTGGCGGGCCAGGTCGGCTTCGGTGATGCCGAGGGTGCGTGCCGCCGGTTTGAGCTTCAGCTTAATCTCCTGCTTGCCGCGTGCGTAACTGTCTTCGATTTCACTGACCCCCTGATACTGGGCCAGGTTCTCCTGGATACGCGCCGAGGCCTTTTTCAGCACCTCAAAATCGGTGTGGGCCAGGCGTACGTCGATATTGGCTCCCAGGCGCATGCTGCTGAAACGGAAGGTCAGCGAGTCGAGGCCGGGGATCGGGCCGATGTGGCTGCGCCAGTTTTTCGAGATCTCTTCGGCCGGGATGCCGCGCTTGCTCCCTTCGGTCAGGTAGAGGGAGATGGTCGCCAGGTTGGTCGCGGTCGATGCCGAACCGCCACCGGGGCCGCCGACCGATTGGGTTCCGCCGATCAGGCTGTAGGTGCTGCGCAGGATGCTGTCGCCGGCCGGCCGCCTGGCGTCGTATTCGGCGATGGTTTCCAGGCCCCGGGCCAGGATCATGTCAGCGATCCGTGCCGTTTCGTCGATCGATACCCCTTCGTTCATCTGCAGGGTGACCCGAATCCGGTCGCCATCGACCTTGGGGAAAAACATGAACTTGATGATTCCCCCCTGATAGATAGCCGCGACCAGCAGCAGGGAGGCGATGCCGAAAGCCAGTGACGCGTAACGGTAGTTGAGATTCAGTTTGAGAATTCTCTGATAGGGGCCGTAGACAAAACGGTACAGGCCACGGCCGAACAGCCTGCGGACCTTGTCGATGCTGCCGATCACTCCGCCGCCTGGCGGTCTCATCTTGCCGAAGGTCAGGTGGGCGGGCAGAACGAAGAGTGATTCGATCAGCGAGATCAAGAGCAGGGTGATGACGACCATCGGCACGACCTTGATGAACTTTCCCATCATGCCGACGATATAGAGCAGCGGCATGAAGGCGGCAACCGTGGTCAGGATCGAAAAGGTGACCGGGATCGCGACTTCGAGGGCGCCGTCGATGGCCGCGTTGACGTAGGGTTTTCCCTGCTGTCGATGTTCGAAGATGTTTTCGCCGACGACGATGGCGTCGTCGACCAGGATGCCGAGCGCCAGGATGAAGGCGAACAGCGAGTTCATGTTGATCGACACGCCGAGAAAGGGGAGCAGGAACAGGGTGCCGAGGAAGGAGATCGGAATGCCGAGCATAACCCACAGGGCAAGCTTGAGTTCGAGGAATAGACCGAGGACGATGATGACCAGAATCAGACCGTAGAGGGCATTTTTCTGCAGCAGCTGCATGCGGCTGTTGAATACCTCGCTGTCGTCGTTCCAGGCGGTGATCTTCAGGGTCTCGGGCAGTTGCTCCCGTTTCTGCTCGATATAGTCCTTGATCTCCCTGGAGATCTCGGTCGGTTTCTGGTCGCCGATGCGGAACACCTGGACCATGGCCGCCGGCTGACCGTCGAAACGGGCATAGCTTTCGCTGTCGCTGAAACCGTCGATGACGGTAGCGATATCACCGAGCCGGACGCGGGTGCCGTCGCTGTTGGCGATGATGGTGATATCCTCGTATTCGGCGCCACTGTAGCGACGCTCCTTGGTGCGCAGCAGAATCTCGCCGCCAGCGGTTTTGACCGATCCGGCAGGCAGGTCGAGGGAGGCGCTGGAAATGAGCGTTGCGACCTGGCTGAGGGTCAGATTGTAGCGTTTGAGGGTCTGCTCGGGGATTTCGATGCTGATCTCAAGATCCCTGACTCCGCTCAGCTCGACCTGGGTGACGTTCGGCAGTTCGAGCAGGTCGTCGCGCACGCTTTCCGCCTGCTCTCGCAAGGTGCGTTCGTCGACTGCGCCGTAGAGGACCACCGAGATAACATCGCGGCGGGTCGAGCCCTTGCTGATCACCGGCTTCTCGGCCTCCTCCGGGAATGTGGTGATGCGGTCGACCTCGCTCTTGATGTCCTGCAGAACCTGGTCGATATCCTCTTTGGCGTAGATCTCGGCGACTACGCTGCCGCCCCCTTCACGGGCCGACGATTTGAGTTGCTTGATGCCGTCAACGCCGGTCAGGCTCTCCTCGATCTTGAGGATGATTCCCTCTTCGACCTCCTCCGGTCCCGCGCCGGGGTAAGCAACCGTCACCGATACCCGGTCGAGGGTGACCTCGGGAAAGACCTCCTGCTTGATGCTCGGCGCCATGATCAGGCCGCCGACGATGAAAGCCAGCATCAGCAGGTTCGCGGCCACATGGTTGGTGGCCATCCATTTGACGGCCGATCTCATGGTTTTTTCTCCGCTCCGGCAATTCTCAGCTGGGTTCCCGGTGCGGCACCGGTCAGAGAGGTGAGGATCAGTTGCTGGCCGTCAAGCCCGTCGTTACGCAGGATCAACTGGTCCTGCTCGCGCCTCAGGATCTCGACCTGCTGCAGGCGCAGTTTGTTCCCTTCGCCGACCAGGCGGATCTGGTTGCCGTCCTGCAGGGCCTGACGGGGGATGACAACAACGTCATTCAGAACCGGACCCTGAATTTCGACGGCAACAAACTGGCCGTGGGGGAGGACCGGGGCAGCTGACCCGCTCTTCAGATGATAGGGGTCGGCGACGGCAAGGATCAGGGTTGCAGTGCGGCTGGCCGGATCGATTTCCCCCAGGCTGCGCACAACCTTTCCGGTCCAGTGGTTCCGGCTGTTCTCGGCCTGATAGATGTCGGCTTTGACCTCGCCTGCTTTGTACTGGGTCAGCCAGGCGGCCTCGGCTGTGGCAAGCGGGATGGCGATTTCCGCGACATCGGTTCCGGCCAGCACGCCGAGGCTGACGCCGGGACTGACATACTGACCGAGGCCGATCGTTTCTTCGCGGATTCTGCCGTTAAACGGGGCGCGGACTGTCGCCCGTTCCAGATTGAGCTGGGCCTTTTTCAACTGGGCCTTGGCGGCGGCGAGGATCGCCTGTTGTTGTTTAAGCTGAATCTCACGGGTCACCAGCGGACCCGGTTCCCCCTTCTCAGGCAGGTCGATTCGCGTCCATTCCTCGCGGGCGATGCGCGCCTGTTCCTGTTCCTTGGCCAGGGCGACCTCTCCTTGCGCGACTTCGGCCCCGGCCTGTTCGACGGCCAGCTGGTAATCGGCGGTTTCAATCTCAAACAGTACTTCGCCCGCGCTGACCAGCCCGCCGGCAACCAATTTGGGCGAGACCTGTGAAATCCGCCCGGCGACCTGGCTGGTCAGGCTGATCTGGCGGGCCGGGTTGACCGTGCCGCTGGCGTAGACGATCACCTGATGATCGACTGCTGCAAGCCGTGCGGTTTCGACCAGAACTCCCTGCGCCCTGGGCTGCTGGCGCGGCGGCTCCTTTTTCAGGTGGGTCAGCAGGATGAAGGCCGCGATGCCGATGGCGATGATCAGGACCGGCAGGACAATTTTCAGGGCTAATCCGGAATTATTTTCCGTAGTCGACATCATCTTTATCCTGTTTGGCAGCCAGAGCCTGGCGTTGTTGGTTGAGTTCTTCTGTCATCCAGCTCCCGCCGAGGGCTCTGACCAGCGAGATGCGCTGGCTGATCAACTGCCGGCGTGAGCTGAGTTGTTGACTGAGAATATTGAAATGGCTGATTTCACCTGAAAGCAGGTCACTGCTGTCGGTCAGCCCGTAAAGGTAGCTCTTGTATTGCAGCTGCAGGTTCGCATCGCTGATCTGACGGCGTTGCTCGAGCAGGCGGGCTGTTTCGTCGCTCTGCTTCGCTCCGACCATGGCGTTTTCAACCTCCTGGATGGCGCTGAGCAACAGTGCGTTGGTTGCCGCCAGTTGAATATTTCTGGCTGCTGTCTTCTGGTCGCTGGCCGCTTTTAACCGGCCACCGTCGTAGAGTGGCTGGGTCAGGCCGAGAGCCAGGCTCCAGACCGTACCGCTGTAGTCGCCGCTGGCCAGTCGGGTCGCCGATTCCCCGAGTGTCGCACTCAGGTCGATACCGGGCAGCCGGTCGGCCAGGGCGGCTGCCAGATCGGCATCGTTGGCTTTGAGTTCGAGAAGTGCTGCGGCGACATCCGGGCGCCTGGTCAACAGGTCGGCCGGCAGGCCGGATGCCGGCATGGCATTCAGCAGCGCCAGATCGCCGTTGTCAATCCTGACCGTCCCCGGCGCTGAGCCAAGCATGATCGCTATGGCGTTTTCGGCCTGGGCCAGGGCCAAACGATAGGCAGGAAGCTCTGCATTGAACGAAGCAAGGTTCTGGCGGGCCTGGTAGACCTCAGCGGCCGTTGACAGACCGGATCGGTAACGTTCGGTGACAAAATCGAGCAGCGCGGAGCTCTTGGCGATCTGGATGTCCAGCAGTTCAAGCTGGGCATTCTGTTCGACGGCCAGGAAATACTGTTCACAGAGCTGGGCGCTGAGGTTTAAGAGCAGCGCTTCGACATCCTTTCTGCCCGCCTCACTGCGCAGGATGGCCGCCTGCTCGGCATCGCGCAGCCGGTTCCACAGGTCGATTTCATAGCTGGCGGCCAGCGACAGGTTGGAGGTGGTCGATCTTGATTCGCCTGCGGCGCTGACCGACTGGCTGCGGGTGAGCTTGCCGTTGAAAGCGACGGTGGGCAGTCGGGCAGCTCGCCCTGAGCGTATCGTGGCATCGAGTTGATCGAGGCGGTAAAGGGCCTGATGCAGGCTGAGATTGCCACTGAACAGCTGGTCGGCCAGGTGATTGAGCTGTGGGGCATTGAAGTCGAGCCACCAGCGTTCGCTCGGTTGCAGTGTGTTTGGCGCGCTTTGTTCCGAATAGCTCGCCGGGATGTCTTTCAGTTCTGCCGGATGCGGCCGCAGTGGATTGCAGGCGGTGAGCAGCAGTAGGAGTAGAAGCAGAAGCCAGTATCTCATAGCGGAGCCTCCAGGCCGGCGAGAATGAATTTCATGAATTCCCTGGTTGTCAGTTGCTGATCAGGATGTTCTGTGCCGGTGTCTTGCAGTAGAGGACTGCTGTTGCCGCTACTCATGATGTAACCGAGGCTGCTGAGCAGGAACATCAGGCGCAACCTGAGGATGTTTTCCGGGAGCTGCGGCAGGGCCATGCCGAGTGCCGCAGCAAAGTTGCTGATCAGTGGACCGATCTGCTCGAAGACGGCGCTGCGTACTTTTTCGTCAGGTTCATTCCAGGTCCGGCCGATCAGCCGGAGAAAGTGACCCGCGCCACGACTCGAGGCTCCGAACTCCAGGGTGGGGATGACAAAAGCAGAGACAAGATCCCGGACGGAAGGCTTCTCCTGCTTGAGGTGCGCCTCGGCGAGAACCTGATCAATACGCTGCTGACGCCTTTGATTCAGGGGTTGCAGACGTCTTGCCAGGACCGCCTGGAGCAGCCCTTCCTTGGAGTTAAAGTGGTAATTGACGGCAGCCAGGTTGACCTTGGCACGTTCTGTCAGGGTGCGCAGCGAAGTATTTCTGAACCCATGCTCGGCGAAGAGTCGTTCGGCCTGGTCGAGAATCCTGCTTTTGGTGTCTTTGCTGCTCATTTCTGCCTGATCGCCCTCCGCTGTTTTGATGGATTGAAACACTCGTTTAAAACCTGAGTCAAGTGAGCATTTGTAAAGTGTTGTTAAATTTGTTCAGGGACTGAGCAGATAAGCGAAATGGTGACTAAAAAATAGTCACATGTCCTGCAGAACTTAAAAAAAATCCTAGAAAATGGGCTTTTAAGAAGTTGGCACGGTGTCTGCTATGAGGACCTTCATAAATGAAAATATGTGCTTTAGTAGCGAAGGCAGTTTCTAAATAATTAAAGGAGACCTCAGGATGAAAAAAGTAGAATGTATTATCAAGCCGTTCAAGCTTGACGACGTCAAGGCGGCGATCTGCGATCTCGGCATCAACGGTATGACCGTCAGCGAGGTTCGTGGTTTCGGCCGGCAGAAAGGGCACACCGAACTCTACCGCGGTGCCGAGTACCAGATCGACTTCATCCCCAAGATCAAGATCGAGCTGGTGGTTGCCGATGACCAGGTTGAAAAACTGGTCGAAGCGGTTCAGCGCGAAGCCTGCACCGGTCGTATCGGTGACGGCAAGATCTTCGTCAGCACCATCGATCAGTCGATCCGCATCCGGACCGGCGAATCGGGCGACGATTCCCTCTAAGAACATCAACGTTATTCAAAACGCTATTGATAAGGAGAACTAAACAATGAAGAAAACAGCCCTGCTGCTCGCCGGTCTGCTGGCCCTGCCGGCCCTGGCCTTCGCCGAAGTCAGCACCGATGAACTCGCTTACGTCCTCAACACCTTTTCCTTCCTGGTCATGGGTGTCCTGGTCATGTGGATGGCCGCCGGTTTCGGTATGCTCGAGGCCGGTCTGGTCCGTTCCAAGAACGTCGCCACCATCTGTCTGAAGAACATCTCGCTGTTCGGCATCGCCGGCATCCTCTACTACCTGATCGGTTACAACCTGATGTACGCCGGTGTTGACGGTGGTTTCTTCGGCAGTTTCGGTCTCTGGGGCGCTGACGACGCCGCAGCCGCAGCCGGCGACTTCTCCGGCGGCTATGCGGCCGCTTCCGACTGGTTCTTCCAGATGGTCTTCTGTGGCGCCGCCTGTTCCGTTGTCTCCGGTTGTGTCGCCGAGCGGATCAAGCTGTGGGGCTTCCTGATCTTCTGTGTCGTGCTGACCGGTATCATCTATCCGATCCAGGGTTCCTGGGGCTGGGGCGGCGGCTGGCTGTCCGAGCTGGGCTTCCTTGACTTCGCCGGTTCGACCATCGTTCACTCCGTCGGTGGCTGGGCAGCCTTAAGCGGTGCCATCATCCTCGGCGCGCGTAAAGGCAAGTACGGTAAAGACGGCAAGGTCAACCCGCTGCCGGGTTCCAACATTCCGCTGGCCACCCTGGGGACCTTCATCCTGTGGATGGGCTGGTACGGCTTCAACGGCGGTTCGGTTCTCGCCCTGGGTGATGCGGCCAGCGCCATCGCCATGTCGAATGTCATGGTCAACACCAACATGGCCGCCTGTGGTGGCATGGTTGCCGCGATGATCCTGGTTCAGATCCTTTACAAGAAGGTCGACGTCACCATGGCATTAAACGGCGCCCTGGCCGGTCTGGTTGCCATCACTGCCGGTCCTGACACCCCGTCCCTGGGTGCTGCGACCCTGATCGGCGCCGTTGGCGGTATCCTCTGTGTTCTGGCTGTTCCGCTCTTTGACAAGCTCAAGATCGATGACGTTGTCGGCGCCCTGTCTGTCCACCTGGTCGGCGGTATCTGGGGCACCCTGGCGGTTCCGATCACCAACTCTGACGCCAGCTTCGTCACCCAGCTGATCGGCGTTGTCGCCACCGGCGTCTTCGTCCTGATCACCGCCAGCATCGTCTGGCTGGTCCTCAAATACACCATGGGCATCCGCGTCAGCGAAGAGGAAGAGATGCTCGGTTGCGATTCGTCCGAAATCGGCATGGAAGCCTACCCGGACTTCCAGCGCGTCAGCATCGCTGGCTCCAGCGGAATCTCAGGTTACAGTTCTTCGACTGTCAGCCGCCAGTAACGGCTTGGTCGAGACATAGGTAGAGGTAAAAAGGGTCGCTGTTTTCGGCGGCCCTTTTTCGTGTATTGCCCCGTCTGATCCTGTTGGTCATGTCTTCGGCCTGGTCAATCGGTCGGATTTTTCCTTGGATGTAGGATGGCAGTTGGGCTATAGTTCTCAATTGTTGCGGGGCTTCATGGCCTGCCCCTGCCACTGAATTAGAAAGCGATTTCAGGCAGTTCGCCACTTTGCCTGAGTTTTTCGCTTGTGCCGGAAGTAGCGTTACAAGCTGTCCACGTAAAAGCAATACACTTCGCGGCGCCATGGATGCTGAAGCTTCCGGATCTGCAACCTGCCATCAGATCTTGCCGGAATTCGCAGCCGTTGAGCCGTTTTTTCCGGGGCCGTTTTTTTCTGTTTAAGAGTATTTCTGTCGGAGGGGACGATGGGGAATGTTCATTCACTGAGATCTGCCTATCACAATGCCTGCGGGGCTGATTGCGATCAGCATCAGGGCTCTTCTTTTCTCATTCGGAGAAAAGTTTCGAATCATTCAACTACCTATGTCAGCAAGAGCGTCAAGATCGTTCTCGGTTATGATCAGCAGGATTTTGCCCGCAACCCGGCCCTCTGGCTGAATATCCTGCA
Organism: Geopsychrobacteraceae bacterium; assembly: GCA_963676795.2. GTDB lineage: Bacteria > Desulfobacterota > Desulfuromonadia > Desulfuromonadales > Geopsychrobacteraceae. The sequence goes on from CAXXTB010000001.1 coordinate 856,286, forward strand.
CCCTGAGGATAAGCCGGTCGTTATGGCCAATCTCTTTAGCTTCAAGGGGGAGGGGCGGCTGGTTCTGTCCTACCGGGTCATGGATAATCGCGGCAAGTATCGCTGGATCCGGGATGACCTGATGATTGCACCTGCGGCGTCGGGTGGTGAGCTGGTCGGATGCTGTATCGACGTGACCGAACTGAAAATTCAGGAAAAAAAATTCAGGCGAGCCCGGGCCCACTACAGTTATGCTCAGCAGATTGCGCGGCTGGGGAGCTGGCATTTCGACATCCATACCCGGCGTCTGCAGTGTTCCGACGAAGTCTTCAACATCTGCGCTCTCAGTAATCGCTCCTTTCCCAAATTTTCCCACTTCTATCGTCAGATTCATGCCGATGATCGCCTCAAAGTCAGGAATACCTTCAAGGAAATCTTTAAGCTCAAGATCGATCAGGAGGTGGAGTACCGGATTCTCCTGGAGGACGGATCGGTGCGTTACCTGCTGCTGCGTACCGGGGTCGAGAAGAATTTTCTCGATATTATCACCGAAATAACCGGTGTTATCATCGATATCACCGAACGAAAATTATCCGAACTGCAGCTCCTCGAACAGAAGTCCGAGCTGGCCTATATGGCCTATCATGACGCCCTGACCGGCCTGCCGAACCGCAGCCTGTTTGAGGAGATCCTCGACCGGGCCATTACCAAGGCTGCCGAGAAACACAATATCCTCGGCGTCATGCAGATCGATATCGACAAGTTCAAGAAGATCAACGATACCTACGGACATCATGCCGGTGATGATTTTATCAAGGAGTTTGCCCAGCGGATTCGCAAGACCTTGCGCCGGACCGACACCGTCTCGCGGCTGGCTGGCGATGAGTTTGCCCTGGTTATTGAAAGCCCGACCTCCCTGGAGGATCTCTCTTTTATCGCCCATCAGATTCTCGGAGCCTTCAAGGAGCCCTTTGCGGTCGGCAATCACCAATACCTGACTCCCAGTATCGGAATCAGTGTCTATCCGAACGATGCGACCGATGCGGACGGGCTTCTGCGCCTGGCCGATGTGGCCATGTACGCAGCGAAGAAGGAGCGCAACAGTTACAAGTTTTATCTGCCGGAGATGAATGCCAGGGCCGTGGAACTGCTCAACCTGGAAAATGACCTGCGCCAGGCGATTAAGAAGGAAGAGCTGCAGTTGCACTATCAGCCGCAGGTCGATATGGCCAGCGGCCAGCTGATCGGGCTGGAGGCGATGGTGCGCTGGCAGCATCCGACCCGGGGACTGCTGCAGGCCGAGGAATTTGTTCCCCTTGCCGAAGAGTCGGGACTGATCCTGACGATCGGTGCATGGATCCTGCGCCGGGCCTGCAACCAGTTGCGGACTCTGGGGCTGAAGCCTGGTGACCGGTTTCGTATGTGCGTCAATATTTCGATGCAGCAGTTCCGGCAGCTCGATTTTACCGATCAGGTGGTGACCATCCTCAGGGAGACCGGTGTCGATCCGAGGCTGATCGAGCTGGAGATCACTGAGAGCATCGCCATGGAAAACGCTGAGGAGACGGTCAATCAGTTGATCCGTCTGCGCGAGTTGGGCTTTCGGATTGCCATCGACGATTTTGGTACCGGTTACTCATCCCTGAATTGTCTCAAGCATCTGCCGATCAACACCCTGAAGATCGACAAGGAGTTTGTCGCCGATATTCTCACCGATCAGTATGATTTCGTCATCATCGAGGCGATCCTGTCGCTGGCCAGGACCCTGGATATCGATGTCGTCGCCGAAGGGATCGAAAAGGAAGAGCAGAAGCTGCTGCTCAGCCGCCTCGGTTGCCGTCTGGGGCAGGGCTATCTGTTCAGCGAGCCCAGAATCTGTGAGGAAGCGGTCGCTCCCTATGTCAGTGCCGGCCTGGCGCCCTGGAGTGCCGGTGTCGCACCCCAAGGCGTCAGACCTTGAGTAGACCGATCAATTGAAAAACCAGCCTGTCGGATTGGGATGTTCCCGCTGTTGATCAAGCAGTCTTAAGCCTTTGATGCAGCGGACCAGCAGCCAGATGATCCAGAACAGCATGATCAGGTACCCGACCAGAATGAACGACAGGATGATGCCAACGACCAGGTAGAGCAGGCCGATCCAGAAGGTTCTTATCTGGAAGCGGTAATGGCTCTGCAGCCAGTGCGGGGCGTCGCCTTGGTAAACATAGCTGATCACGACCCCGACAATGCCGGTGATGCCGAAGACGATGCCGACGATATAAAGAATGTAGACCAGTTTCGCCATTTTGGTGGACGTGGTCACTGGCGTGAAGTCCTGATAGCTATCCATTTATCTTCCCCTTAAAAAGAGTTCAATTGCCGAGTGCTGAGCTAACCTTGATGGCCAGACCTCTGAGGCCAGAAGGTCTCTGTCCGAACCGCACATTGTCATTGCTGATCCCGTGACGTGCATTCATATCCAGTGTTCGATAACCGATTTCCCAGAAATTATAAACCTTTGGCGCTCAGCTGGCCAGATTATAGCGGCGGTGAAATATATGTTTTGCCCGGACGATGCTCATATCTGCTTAATGCGGGAATTGTACTGATAGTTCCAGGTTGTCAAGAAGGGAAGAAATAATCGGGCGGATCAGGGGGGCTTTATGTATAATATTCGCTGGTTAAAATGACGTTTTCATTGTGTCGAAAGGGCATGCAATGTCGAACCGTAAAACAGGATTGTCACGTCTGGTTGCCGCCTTTGGTTATTCGGTCAAGGGGCTTGTCGCCGCTTTCAGACATGAGGCTGCATTTCGGCAGGAAGTTCTGCTGCTGATTGTTGGCGTCATCCTGGCCTGCCTGTTGCCGGTCAGCAGCGTTGAACGGATCCTGCTGATCGGTTCGGTGGTGCTGGTGATGATTGTCGAGCTGATCAATTCCGCCGTCGAAGCTGTTGTTGACCGGATCGGCGAGGAACATCACGAGTTGGCCGGCCGGGCCAAGGATATGGGCTCCGCCGCTGTCTTTGTAACGCTGGTGCTGAGCGCCTTTGTCTGGATTATGATTCTTGTGGCCAACTGGTCTCGCTAAAAGGCAGATTGTTTGAACTGGCCTTGAGTTTTTGCTGATAAGGAGTGTGTGCTATGGCAGGTGGTGACGGGGCGGGCTCTTCCGTTAGGGGAAAAAATCATCTCTACATCCTCTGGACCAACGATAACAAGCTGACTGCGGAGAAGATGGTTTTTATGTACGCAGTCAATTCCCGTCTGCGCAACTGGTGGGAGCAGGTGACGATCATCATCTGGGGTGCGACGGCGCAACTGGTCGCTGACGATGTTGAGATTCAGGACCTGGCCGCAGGGGCTCTGTCCGCCGGTGTTCAGCTGTCGGCCTGCAAGGCCTGTTGCGATCAACTGGGGATAACGGAAAAAATCGAAGGGCTCGGAATCGAGGTCATTCTATGGGGACAGCCCCTGACCGAAATCCTTAAATCGGGGGAAACCCTGATCAGTATCTGACCATTACGGAATGGGCTGTCCGGCTGTCATCGATTGAGCGGCCACTTTACAAATTTCCGCCGCTGTCAATTGAGTACGCCGGACAGGGCGCAGGCGTATGTCTCTTTTCAGCACTGGTTCTTTTCTGCAAGAGCTTTTCTTATCAGACATTGATGCTTTCAGCAGCGCTGATGTTGTCTCCAACGATGACATGGAGAAATCTGAGCGCAAAACGCAGGGTGATCGCCAGTGTGCCCAGAGGCATGGAGAATTTTCCGACCCACCAGGGCAGCTTGATCGCCGCCATCATGAATTCCAGTATTCTGAAGGATTCCCAGAAATGGAGGGCTCCGAACCAGGTCAGCAGTCCGAAGAAGGCGAAGCCGATGATGCAGTCAAGTCCTTCAGCGCTGTTTTTTAAGGGTTTGGGAAAACGGTCATAGAGGATATTGACGCGGACATGTCCGCCGGTATGCAGGGTATAGGCCATCGCCAGGAAAACGATATAAGGCAGAATCAATTCAGTTGCCTCAACCCCGCCGGGAATCGGAGCGTTGAAGAGATTTCTCATGGCGACATCAACGACCACCAGCAGCGTCAGGCCGATGGTGGCGATTCCGCAGATGATGACAAAAAACATTTCGATTTTTGCGAAGATATCATCGACTTTCTGTAATTTTTTCGAGAATGTTCCCATAGCTGTTCCTGTCAATTTGGATAAATTCTGAGTTTGGAGGGGAAGCATTGTCGCAGCGCTCCCCCTCCAGGGTGCTTCAGAAAAAGTTATTGCTTAACAGCCCATTCACGTGGCCATTCATGACCCAGTTCGGCAGTGATTTCCTGCCAGCGGGCGGCAATTTCCCAGCCCGGCAAACCGGCATCGGCCGCTTCTTTGGCCCAGACCGCCGGAGTGTCAGGAATGATCTTGGCCCATTTGGCGATTTCGCTCTTCGGAAAATCAAGCGCTTTGAGTCCTTTCTCCTGCATCTGTTTCATGACGATGTCGTGACGTTCCTTCAGGTAGTTCGCAACATAGAGCTCAGATTCCTTGCCAACCTCCAGAAGAATCTGCTGAATGTCTTCAGGCAGTTTGTTGAAGGAGTCGAGGTTCATCATGACATCTTCAGGAACAAAGGAGCCGAAGGGGATCTGAACGATGTAGTCCGCCTGCTCGTCGAGTGAAAAAGCGGCCTGCAGATCGAGCCACAGCAGGTCGGCATCAATAGTGCCGCTTTGCAGACCGACATAGCGTTCACCGGCCGGCATAACCACAGGGGCAACCCCGACAGGCTCCAGCCACTTGCCGAACCAGCGACCGACCAGGCCAATCTTCATCCCATTGAGATCCTCAATTTTTTCGATCGGTTTCTTGGCGAGGAGCTGATAGTAAGGTGCCGTGTGGTTGGCGAGCATAATGGTGTTGAATTTTTTATATTCTTCCCTTTTCTCCGGAAACTCTTCATAGATCTGGCGTTTGGCCTTGGTGACCATGACAGGGTCGGTCGGGTTGAAGGGGAAGCTGTACTCAAAGTGACTGATGACAAATTTCCCTGGGAAGTAGAGGGTGCAGGTTTTTTCGATGTCGACCGCACCTCTCTGGATCAGTTCGAGTTGCCCTTTGGGTGGTGCCAGTGAGCTGGACCAGAAGGTCGTAAATTTGACCCGTCCGTCGGTGCGCTTGGTGACCTCATCCATGAACCACTGCATACCGACCCCGGCTGCTGCTGGTGGTGGCGGCGCGTAGGAGTGCATTTTTAAATTGTAAGTTTTTTCTTTTGCCGCTGCAGTTGAGGCAACGAGTAAAACCGATGCCATAAGAGCGAGACAAAGCACGAGACCTGAGCAAAGTTTTCTTTTCATCTGTCTTCTCCTTACGCAAAGAACCAATAGCTATCCAGGATACTTACGGGAGTCTCCCGGCCCAATCATCAACCCATCATAACGCTTGGGAAGAATAAACTTATTTTCGGAAATGCAATGATGACAATGAGGGACAGGATCATGAGGAAAAAGAACGGGAATGATCCTTTGAAGATATCCTCCAGGCTGACATCCGGTTCGGCGGCTCCGTGAGCACCGTAGACGTTGAGTCCGACTGGGGGCGTAATCAATCCGCATTCGATGGCCATGACCGTGACCATGGCAAAATAGATCGGATTGATGCCCATGTCTTTGATGATCGGGGTGAGGATCGGCAGGGTGATGCTGAGCATGGAGATTGAGTCCATGAAGCAACCCATGCCGAGAAAAATCAGGGCCATCAGGCAGACAAAGGTGATATTGGAAAAGCCGGCCGTGGTGACCAGGTCGAGGACTTTCGGTGTGATACCGGAAAACATCAGGAATCTGGCGAACAGCCCGGCACCGAAGAGGATGAAGAAAACCATGGCGTTGATGACCACAGTTTCCAGCAGGCAGCTTTTGATGGTGACCCAGCGCTGTCCCTTTTCGGTAAAGATAAGGGTCAGGATCAACAGGACCGCTGCGCCGAAGGCCGCGGCTTCGGTCGGGCTGAAGATACCGCCGAGTATGCCACCGACAACGACCAGAAAGACCAACAGGATCGGCCAGATTTTCAGCAGCGAGGTAAAACGGACTTTCCAGCTGACTTTGGTTTTCTGCTCACTGCCGAACCACTGGGGGCGGATATAGGTCAGAAAGATAATGCCGAGGCTGAAGACGACGGTCAGGGTCAGGCCGGGGGCCAGGCCGGCGACCAACAGCTTACCGACCGATTCCTGAGAGATAATGCCGTAGATGACCAGCAGAATACTTGGTGGGATCAGCATGCCGATCGAACCGCCGGCAGAGACGATCCCGTAGGCGATCTTTTTATCATAGCCCTGGCGGCGCATCTCCGGAGCGGAGATACGTGAAAAAACGGCAGCTGTGACCAGCGATGAACCGGTACAGACGCCGAAGGCGGTACAGCTGAGGATGGTTGAGATGCCGAGGCCGCCTCTAAGATTACCGACCCATTTGTGCAGAACGTCGTAGATGTCTCGACTCAAGCCGCCGACTCCGGCGAGGAGTCCCATGAAGATGAACAGAGGTAAAACGATAAAGGCCTGAGCAGCGACGATGTTGTAGACGATCGAAGTCGACTGCCACATGGCGGCATTGAAGCCGAGCATGGCAATGCAGCCAAACATGCCGATCGCTCCCAGGGCCAGAGCGATGTGTACTCCTAAAATCAAAAAGATCAGAAGAAAGACGATGCCCAATATTCCAATAAGAAAAGGATCCATACACACCTCGATAAAATGGCAGTTGTTGACGGCTGTAAACAATAAACTGATTTGCAGCGGCAAACCGGGAAGCTTGGTCTGCTCGCAGTGTTTCTCCTCTTTCTTGATATATAGATGGCGTTTTTGTTCAGAGAGGACGCGAGGCCGTTACTTACTTAGCGCTCGAAAACATCAAACAGAACGAAAACCGGAGCCATCTGGACCACGACAGTCTTGCTGTTAAATTGAAAATGAATTTGTCAATGGATCATTGAGGACTGTGGCAGTTCTATGTCAATACATAACTGTCCGGTGAGGACAGTTATGGTATTCGCTTACCAATTTAGGTAGTTGGTATGGTTAGCATTCTAACTAATATAGAGAGAGTATCTCATATGTGAAAATTGTCAACATTTGATACTAAAAAAATCAGTTGATGCCGGACCATTCTGGTACATCCATCAGGATCAGAAAAAAGGGCGGGCTTCGGGGTAATTCTATAGACAATGACAGAGGGGCTAGAAGCGACTTTTTCTGTTGCTCTGTAAGTTGAGTGCAGGAGATGTTAGCTCTTGCCCGTTGATGGCTACCTGAACGATGGCCATCAACAGGCCTGTTCAGGTACCTGATGTCATCAGAATAATGCTAAAGCTCGAAACTCTGTCCCGGTTCCGGGATCGCGATATTTTTCAGTTTGAACTCTTCACGCAGGCCTTGGGCAAGACTGGCTGCCGCGTCTTCTTCGCCGTGAACGATGAAGGTCTGCTGCGGCTTGTTCTGCATCGCTGCGACAAAGCCAAGCAGCCCCTCGCGATCGGCGTGGCCGGAAAATCCGGTCAGGACCTCGACGCGGGCTTTCAGTTTGAATTCCTCACCGAAGATTTTCACGCTCTCCTCCTTGTCGACCAGCTTACGCCCCAGGGTGTTGGGCGCCTGCCAGCCGGAAATCAGGATGGTATTGCGTGGGTCCTCGATCCGGTTGCGCAGATGATGGAGGATGCGTCCCCCTTCGAGCATACCGCTGGAGCTGATGATGACCGCGGGTACCTTGAGGGCGTTGAGCGCTTTTGATTCCTCGACTGTCTGGGTGTATTTGAGCCGGCCGAAGCCGAACGGGTTGTTGTCGTCGTCGGTGAGCAGGAATTCGCGAATCTCCGCATCGTAGGTCTCCGGGTGGAGACGGAAGATGTCCGTGGTCCGGGTCGCCAGCGGGCTGTCGACAAAGACCGGCAGGTCGGGGATACGCCCTTCGCTGTGCAGCCTGTGCAGGGCATAGACCAGTTGCTGGGTGCGGCCGACGGCAAAGGCCGGGATCAGTACCGTACCACCGTGGCTAACCGTATTGTTGATGATCTCCTCCAGGGCTTTTTCCGCCTCCGGGTAGGGTTCGTGATGGCGACTGCCGTAGGTGCTTTCGATCAGCAGAATATCGCAGCCGTCAACGATCGGTTGCGGGTCGCGGATGATCGGGATGCCGGGGCGGCCGATGTCGCCACTGAAAACCAGGCGCTTGCTCTGGCCATTGTCCTCTTCGATATCAAGAATCACATGAGCGCTGCCGAGCATGTGTCCGGCGTCGACCAGGGTCAGGTGGATCCCCGGAAACAGCTGGTGCCGGCGGCCATAGCTGAGGCCGACAAAGTTTTCCATGCTCCGGGCGACATCGGCTTTGGTATAGAGAGGTTCAAACAGATTTTTACCCTGGTCCTTGCGTCTTCGATTGACGAATTCGACATCCTTTTCCTGGATGAAGGCACTGTCCATGAGCATCACGGCACAGAGATCCCGGGTCGCCGAGGTGGTGTAGATATTTCCTTTGAAGCCGTTCTTGACCAGACAGGGGATGCGTCCCGAGTGGTCGATGTGAGCATGCGAGAGGATCAGGGCATCGATTTCGCTGCCGTCGCAGAATTCATGGCGGTTGCGCTCAAAGGATTCTTTGCGCTTGCCCTGAAACAGGCCGCAGTCGAGCATGATCTTCCTGCCGTTGACTTCGATCAGATGCTGGGAGCCGGTGACGGTTTGTGCGGCACCGTGGAAGGTAAGCTTCATGATGTGTCCTCCTGATCAGAGCATTGTAAAGAGATTTGACAGCTTATGGCGCCATTTCGGCCAGGCGTTCGATAATCGGCAGGTGCTGGGTGCAGCGCTCTTCGCAGGCTCCGCAGCGGATGCAGTCGGCCGCCTGTTCGGCCTTGATCCCCCAGTGCATGCGGAAGCGGTTGAGGATCGCCTCCTGGTCGCCGCTCAGCAGCTTCTGGTTGTAGCTGTCGAGGAACTTCGGAATCGGAATTCCGGCCGGGCAGGGGAGACAATAGCCGCAGCCGGTACAGAGCCCGGCAAAAGCGTCCTTGATGTGACCTTTAAGCGCGGCCTGCTGTTCCTCCGTGTAGGGGACAAAGCTGCCAGCCGCGGCAACGGCGGCATCGATCTCTTCCTTGCAGGCGATGCCGACCAGGGCCGTGCTGATCGCTGGCTGCGACAGGTTGAAATGCAGTGCCCCGCTGACCACGTCGCTGGCCGCTCCACTCTTGAGAAAAGAGAAGCGCTCCGGGTTGCGCGGAATCAGGCCGCCACTCAAGGGGTTCATGGTGACGACGGCCAGCTTGCGCTTGCCCGCTTCATCGACGGCCGTCTGGCGGTAAGGGAAGTTGAGGGCATTGTAGCCGAGCAGCACCCCTTCGAAGATTCCTTCGTTGAGAACCCTGGCGATGGCGTCCCCTTCCATGTGGGATGAGCAGAACAGCTGCTTGACCAGTCCTTCTTCCCTGGCTTGCAGCGCTGCTTCAACGGCGCCACCTGCTTTGCGCTTCTCCCAGTCCTCGGGGTTCATCAGGTGCCAGACATAGAAGATGTCGAGTTGATCGACCTTGAGGCGGGTCAGGCTGCGCTCCAGGCTTTTGCGGAAATCGTCAGCCGTATGGCGGCTGCATTTACTCGACAGGATGTAACTGTCACGCGGCAACTGACTCAAGGCGTGGCCGAAGATATCTTCACTGCGGTCGCCGCAGTAGACCGGGGCGGTATCGAAGTAATTGATGCCCCGGCTGTGGGCATAGAGCAGCAGGTCGGCGCTTTTTTCCAGATTTTCGGCTTCAGCGAAACGCATGCCGCCGAAACTGACGGCGGAAACCTGTTGGCCTGTCTGGCCAAAGGGGCGGTAGAGCATAAAATCTCCTTTGCGAAAAAAATCAGGAGTCGCTTTCTGATGGCGTCGGAACGTCGGAGCTGAGCAGAATGGCCAGCCAGCGGGTCGATTCGTTCACTTCCAGGGCGATCTTGACGATCATGGTCAGCGGTACCGACAGGAGCATGCCGACCGGACCTAAGACCCAGCCCCAAAAAACCAGGGAGGCGAAGACGACCAGTGGCGAAAGTCCGAGCTTCTGCCCCATCAGGCGCGGCTCAACGATGTTGCCCATGATGACGTTGATCAGGACGTAGAGCAGCGCAACTATCAGGGCCTGAAAGGGGCCGAGCTGGACGATGGCGAGCAGGACCGCCGGAACTGCGGCAATAATCGAGCCGATATTGGGGACATAGTTGAGCAGAAAGGCGATCATCCCCCAGAGCAGTGCGTAATCAAGGCCGATGACCAGCAGTCCCAGCGCGACGAAGATTCCGGTGCCGGCGCTGACCAGGGTTTTGATCGCCAGATACTGCTTGACGCTGTTGTTAAAGCGCTCAAAGGACGCCAGTGACGAGTCGGCATCGCTTAAGGCGGCGCGCAGCTTGTTCGGCATGCCGGACGCTTCAAGCAGGATAAAGACGACGGTCAGCAGGATCAGGAAGGAGTTGGTCAGCACCCCACCGGCCGTTGCCAGCATGCTCGCGGCCGACTGCATGATCGCACTCGGGTCGAAATGTTCGAGGATGACCTGTCTGGAGATCTTGATGCCGAGCCTGTCGAGCCAGGTGAACAGGCCGAGGGTCTGTTGCTGCAGCTTCTGCTGGTAAACTGGGATATCGTTGGAGAAATTGTTGACCGAGCTGCCGACCAGGGTCAGGACCAGCAGTCCTCCGGCCATGACAGCAACAATGACGACCAGCAGCGCCAGCGGAGATGGAACCTTGTGGCGCTTGAGCCAGTTGAACGGGCCGATACAGACGATGGAGATGAAAAAGGCCAGCAGGAAGGGGACCAGCAACGCCTGAGCTGTTTTGACCCCGGCAATGACGATGACCAGGGCTGCCAGGGTCAGCAGCAGGGCAGGACAACTTTTGTTGGACATTGGTGTCGACATAGAGCTCTCTAAACAGGGCTTTGGGGGCTGGACTCCAACAATAAAACGTCAAGCTTTGTAAATTGTCAATATTTTCAAGCCTGAATCGGTGGAAGGAGGGGCGGATTCCCGCGAGGAAATCCGCCGTATTAAGCGAACGCTATTATTTCAGGCGGCAGCGCAGCATCTTGATGCCGTCTTCGAACTGAATATCCATCTTGTTGGGCGCGATGGTGTTGACCACCTGGCCAAGGCCGAAGGTCGGGTGCTGAATGAAGTCGCCGGTTCTGAAAACGGTCTGCATGCTGTACGGTTTGACGTCGCTGTTGGCCGCGGCATGGAGCAGTTCCTGCCAGTTCTCTTCAGCTCTTGTTTGTCTGACACTTTTGCTGGAGCTGGTTCTGGCACCAGTGCTGGTGCGTGACGTTGTTGTTTTTTCGGCCGGACTGCGATGGTTGTGGACACTGTTGCAGATGTTGCATTGAACGCGGACGACTTTGCCTTCAACCATGGCGACGATAGTGTGGTTGGTCGTGTCCTTGCATTTGCTGCAGCGCGAGGCAATGTAATCACCGGCGGACAGTTGTTTTGCAGACATAGGATCTCCTTTCGACTGTGTGACCTTGCGAGGAGACAGCTTATGTGGGTCTTCATCAGCAAGTGGAACAAAAAAACGGAAGAGGAAATCTAGTCCAGATTGAACTTCAGTGCAACAGAATTGATGCAGTAGCGCAATCCGGTCGGTTTCGGTCCGTCCGGGAAAACATGTCCCAGATGGGCCTCACAGCGGGCGCAGAGGACTTCGGTCCGGGGTGGAAAACGTTTATAGTCGGCCTGGTGAATGACCCGTTCAGCGGCAATCGGGCTGAAGTAGCTTGGCCAGCCACTGCCGGAATCGTATTTTGCTGCGGAGCTGAAGAGTTCAAGGCCACAGCAGCGGCAGCTGTAGCTCCCGGTTTCTGTATGCTTGTCGTACTGGCCGCTGAAGGGAGCTTCAGTCCCCGCTTCGCGGGTGACATGGTAGACTTCGGGCTCCAGTTCCTGCCGCCATTCGTCCAGGGTTTTTGAGATTTTTTCGCTCAAGCTCTCTTCTCCGAATAAGTGCATAAAAAAATCATGATAGCACTGTTCCGGTCGCGCTGAACAGCCCTGCTTCTCATTGACCGCTTCGCAGGGGCTGGCGTCTTTGATTAAAGCTTATAGATGTCCTGGGCCCATTTGACCGCTTCAAGATAGATCGACGCCAGGGAACTTTCCTCGATCTGCAGTTCACTGGCGAGGCGGGAAACCTCCTGCCACTCCCCTTTTTCCAGGGCGATGACCAGGGTCAGGACCTGCAGCAGGGGGCCTGGGGTGCCGGTCAGGGCTTCGAGGATATCGTCCTCTACGGTGATTTCCGCAAGAATCTCTTCGATTGGACGGGACATGATGACATCGAGCAGTGAAAACAGTCCCATCAGGAACATGTCCGCTTTGCGGTCGCCCATTCTGGCCGGGAGCGCGAGGTGCTCACAGAGCCTGGCCCGGATCAGCGAGCTGACAACCAGTTCGGCCGGTTTGTCGTCGGCCATGGAGGAGATCGACAGCAGCGAAACCCAGGAGCGGATTTCGCGCAGACCGAGCAGGGAAAGGGCCTGAAGGATCGAGGTGACCTTGTTTCTCAGGGCGAAGGCCGCCGAGTTGATCAGTTTGAGCAGTTTGTAGGAAAGAGAGACTTCACTCTGGATGGTCTGTGCCAGTTTTTTGAAATCGACTTCCTGAGCGTGAACCTCTTTGAGGATACGCAGAAACTGAACCTTGTTGGTCGGGATGTCCTTGCGGGAAATAATCACCGGCTTGGCGAAGAAATAGCCCTGGAAATACTGATAGCCCATCTTCCTGGCTTGTTCGTAGACCTCGTGGGTTTCGACTTTTTCGGCGAGCATCTTGATCCCGCGCGGGATCATCATGCGGGCCAGGCGTTCCTGTTCCTCGACATCGCTGAGCAGGAAGTCGACCTTGATGATATCGGCCAGTTCAAGCAGCGGTTCATAATTCTGGTGGTAAACGAAGTCATCCAGAGCCAGGGTATAGCCCTTGTTTTTCAACCTGCGGCAGGCGGCAATCAGTTCCTCGTCCGGTTCGACATCTTCAAGAACCTCGACAACGGCCTGCTGGCGGGGCAGGGTCGTGATCAGATCTTCCAGCAGGACCCTGCGGGTACAGTTGACGAAAGCCTTGGTGCTGCCGGTCATCTCGGAGAGGTCAAACAGCAGATTACTGTTGGCGATGACACTGGCCGCCGCATGATCCTGATCGTCACAGTCAAAGTAGTTATGCAGCCCGGAGCGGAACAGCAGCTCGTAGGCGTAAACCCTGCCTTTGGTGTCGAAAATCGGCTGTCTGGCTATGAAGTGTTCCAAAGCAAATCTTCCGCGCATGAGGATTGGTGATTGAACTTTGCTATATAACCAGAATAAGAAAAAATTAACAAGGCGTTTTTAATGGCGGCTCTCTGTAGTTATTGACCTGAATATTGCGATGCGCTACTCTCTAAAACATATTTTCACTGAAAGAATAGCGCGTTTTCAGACAGTAATTTTACTGAAATTCTGCATAAGGGGAAGTGTGGTTATGAAAAAAATTTGTCTGCTGCTGGTTTTGTTGACATTCACGATTGTTGCTGTTGCTGTTGCTGTCCCACCGGGTAAAACCCTGACCTTTGACAAGAGCGCCATGGGGCCGGTTGAATTTTCGGGAACCATTCACAAGGAAGCCGGCGTTGTCTGTAAGGAATGTCATAACCCGGAGACTTTCCCGAAGATGAAGCAGGGAACGGTCGAAATCACCATGGCAAAGATCTATGACGGGCAACTCTGCGGCAAGTGTCACAATGGCGACCGCGCTTTTGAAGCCAAGAAGAGCTGCACCAGGTGTCACGTCAAGAAATAGATTCATTTTTCAGTAGAGTGATCAAAAAAGCCCGCGGAATGCGGGTTTTTTTGTGACTTTATTGATTTAAGGTACACTGGTCAGATGGTGATGCGTTTCAATCCACGCCCCCGCATGGGGGGCGACCCGCAGCAAAAGCCCCTGTAAAAACCACAATGGGGTTTCAATCCACGCCCCCGCATGGGGGGCGACCTCTTCCCAGACCTTGGAGGCCCCTCGATAAGCTGTTTCAATCCACGCCCCCGCATGGGGGGCGACTCTACGTCACCACCTGCACCACCCAGACCCTGACTGTTTCAATCCACGCCCCCGCATGGGGGGCGACTCTACGTCACCACCTGCACCACCCAGACCCTGACTGTTTCAATCCACGCCCCCGCATGGGGGGCGACGCTGCCGTTTACGATGATCCTGAAACTCTTGAAGATGTTTCAATCCACGCCCCCGCATGGGGGGCGACCTGTTGGTGCTTCTGGTGCAGATTATGGTGCGATGTTTCAATCCACGCCCCCGCATGGGGGGCGACGTCCTGCGCGTCTGGCGGACCAGCTACCGCAAACTGTTTCAATCCACGCCCCCGCATGGGGGGCGACTTTTCTCTGGTCAGACAGTTGGCGCAAAGGTTCTGGTTTCAATCCACGCCCCCGCATGGGGGGCGACCAGCAGCCCGGGCGGGCTGGTCAGCGAAGGGCTTGTTTCAATCCACGCCCCCGCATGGGGGGCGACTACTGTTGATTATAAAACTGTTTTGATAGCTGAAGTTTCAATCCACGCCCCCGCATGGGGGGCGACTGATTATTTCTGAACAAGAATTCTTAAAATTATTAGTTTCAATCCACGCCCCCGCATGGGGGGCGACCGCGGCGGGCGTCAGATTCTGTGGGCATCAGTCAGTTTCAATCCACGCCCCCGCATGGGGGGCGACTCTGAATAACGTTGAAGTGGGCAGCAATAACAAGTTTCAATCCACGCCCCCGCATGGGGGGCGACGTGATTTCAGGGCGCAGTACCTGGAGTGGGCAGAGTTTCAATCCACGCCCCCGCATGGGGGGCGACCTACCGCGTGATTTTTCGCTTCAGCGCGGTCCTTGTTTCAATCCACGCCCCCGCATGGGGGGCGACAATATTCCGGAGCTTGTCCGCTACCTGTCTGACGTTTCAATCCACGCCCCCGCATGGGGGGCGACAAGAGCTCGGCGAACTGATCGAGCGGAGCCAGGTTGTTTCAATCCACGCCCCCGCATGGGGGGCGACAAGAGCTCGGCGAACTGATCGAGCGGAGCCAGGTTGTTTCAATCCACGCCCCCGCATGGGGGGCGACGGCATGCCCCGGCGGTTTCCCTCCTTACCGCCGGGGTTTCAATCCACGCCCCCGCATGGGGGGCGACAAATACTCATAATGCTCTGGTGTCAGTAGATCGATGTTTCAATCCACGCCCCCGCATGGGGGGCGACAGTCTGGAAAATTTCTTTATCCTCAAGTTGTAAGGTTTCAATCCACGCCCCCGCATGGGGGGCGACCTCCCTTGGCTTTGCTGAAATGCTTGCAGTCAGGAGTTTCAATCCACGCCCCCGCATGGGGGGCGACCGGCTTTCATCACCTTTGTCAACTGACGTGGATGGTTTCAATCCACGCCCCCGCATGGGGGGCGACGTGCCGACGGTCTGACCCCTCTTGAGCCGTCTGGCGTTTCAATCCACGCCCCCGCATGGGGGGCGACCTGGCGCTTCTGAGCAGAGTCCACGAAAATACTCGTTTCAATCCACGCCCCCGCATGGGGGGCGACGCGTGATCGGTCACGAAGAGTAGGCAAGTCAAAGACGTTTCAATCCACGCCCCCGCATGGGGGGCGACCACCATATGCGTCTGCTTTTTCTTTCATTGACTTGTTTCAATCCACGCCCCCGCATGGGGGGCGACTGCATGCTGATAACAGCATGATTCTACATTGTTTTTCTTTATATTTATGCGTAGCTTCGATTTTCGTCTATCAAAAGCAGGTTCAATCTTTCCATTTAATCCATTTTCTATTTATTTTTCAAAGGACTGACAGCCGCGCGAGCCTCCCGGGAAATTCATGACTGCTGGGGGTTCGCTAAAGAATCAATGGCCCCTCCATATCTATAGCTTCCTTGGCTCCGACGTGTTCAACCCGGCTGCGCCAGTTCGCTCCGAGAAAATAGAATCGCAAACTATCCTGTTTCTCATCGATAATTTCGACCAGCTGCTGACGCATCGCAGTCCACTGCGCCGGATCAACCAGACATTCAAAAACAGAGAACTGCACCCGCTGGCCGTGATTCTGACAAACTTTGGCAACCCTGCGCAAACGTCTGGCACCGGCGCGATCAACAGTCGCTACATCATAGCTGACCAGAACCATCATGACTCACCTCCACAGAAAGGGGGGATAGATGTCAAGATCACCACGCAGATGACGACTAAGCAACAGTGCCTGGGCAAAAGGCAGCATGCCGACCGGGATCTTTTCTTGCAAAAACGGATGTTCTATTTCTTCCTGCTTACGTTTTTGATAGGCGACCAGCAAGGTTTTACGCGTTTCATCATCCATCTTGACCGCACCCGACTCCGTTACGGTGAAGCCTTTTTTCTTCACCTGTCCCAGATTGATCAAGGACAGCACCAGGCGATCAGCCAGCATCGGCCGGAATTCTTCCATCAGATCGAGAGCCAACCCGCAGCGTCCTGGCCGGTCACGATGCAGATAGCCGACCGCCGGATCGAGTCCGACCGATTCCAGAGCACTGCGCGCATCATGGTAGAGTAGAGCATAGGCGAAGGACAGCAATGCATTAACCGGGTCGAGCGGCGGCCGCCGGTTACGCCCCGAAAACACAAAGTCTTTCTTCTGTGCGACGATCAGGTGATTAAACTGATCGAAGTAATCTCTGGCTATCCGTCCTTCTACCCCGCGCACGGAATCGAGATTATCCTCCTCCAATAGTCGCTCGGCATAACGGGCAAATTGTTTGCAGGTCAGATTCAGCGAACCTGTTTCATTTTTATCGCCATGATCCCGCGTCAGGCGGCCTAGACTAGTTCTGGCGTTGCTCACCTTGCCGACAACAAACATCCTTGCCAGTTGCGCCGAGGCCTGTAGACAATCGGCACGTCGGTACTGCTCACGACGCAGCAGCACATTACCGCTGACCGGTCCCTGAACCCGCGCCAGAAAACGACCGTACTGGGTCAGAAAACTGACTGAGACATCATGCTCGGCGCAGTGGCCGAGTAAAAATGGGCTGCACAGCACGTTGCCGAAACAAACGATCGAACTCAAGGTGATGATCGGCAACCTCAGGCGGGTTTCGTGATCGACCTTGACAACAACCGTCTCCCCCTCTTTGTGCAGGTAGGCTCCCTGGGTTGTCACGTAGAGTGTGTTCAGCATTTTTCGCATAAATCCCCCTCAAGCACAGAACGCACATAACGGCTGGCTGCAGATTGAGTCCGGCAGCTCTTCGGCAGGCAGATTGAAAGCAATGAGCACTGGTCACATTTGGCCGAATATTCCGCAGTGGGAGTCTTACCGCTCTCCAGCAGCGTATGAACCTTTTGACAGATCGCTTCGGTTAGCTCGCGCAGTTCGGCATCGAAAGCAATCTCCTTGCGCCGCTGTTTCTGGCCGTAGAACAGAGCGCCTGCCGCAATGTTGACATTCAGCATCTCTTCCAGGCAGAGCGCTTGGGCGCAGAGCTGCACCTCGTCACAACGGTCGGACTTGGGGCGACCGCGTTTGTATTCGACGGGGAAGACTTGGCCGTTATCGTGAAATTCGACAACATCGGCCTGCCCACTTAAGCCTAACCTTGAAGAACAGAGTGGCAAAGAACGGACAATGCGCACATCTCCACGCCGTTCAGCCCTGCCGCTGTCAGCCCGTTCGTGCAGCACCTTGCCTTCTGCCGTGTAGCGGTTTTCCGCCCACTGCTGTTCCAGATGGATCAGGGCGCACTGGCGAGGGCAGTATAGGTAATGCTGCAACGCCGAGAGCATGATGTAGTCATCTTCCTGATAACTCATCGCTCTTTCCGCTGCTGAACGGATTGCTGGTAGGTTCGATCGAGCTCGGTCAGAAGCTTGTCGACATCCTTTTGGCGATGGTAAGAATCCTTCGATTTTTCCGTCAGATGGCGGGTGCCTTTGATGTCGCTTTCCTGCAGAGAAAACGCCCAACCGCCGAGCTGGCGCGAAATCTTGCGCGCTAGCAATTTCAAATCTGAAATTTGAGATTTGAGATGATCGAATGGCTTCAGCCTTTCGATTACATGGCAGATGGAGCGAACCTCTCCGGCGGAGCCTTTGGCGTAATAGAGAAACTGGATCAGTTCCGGCGTGGTCCCACGCTCGAACCCTTCGGCGATATTGTTCGGAACCGACAGCGCCGCCCGCTGCAGCTGGTTGGCGATATCGCCGCGACCGTGGAAAGAGCGATCTTCAGTCACCTGAAAGACCCGGGTTGTCAGGGTGATGCCATCCTTCCAGACCGGAACGTCTTCAAAGTTTTCATACTTCATCGTTTCCCCTCCGCGGTAGCCACCGCTACCGCGATTTCAGATTTGAAATCTCAGATCTCAGATCGCCAACGGCGTCACTGTGAAATATGAAATCTGAGATTTGAGATCGGGTTCAGTTCGTAATAGTCCAGTCGCAAGTTGATATGCAAGGGTGGGTACAAATTGTCCCCACCCCTTTAGCCCATTTATTCTGATTTTATAGAAGTTTAAGAACTTCAACACCTGCCGGAGCCTGCCCAATCGTTACGTTATAATCCTTGAACGACCTAGCCGGACCTTCGGTGTGGTTGTTGCGCTGAATGTCGATCAGATCGAACAGCTTATGCGCCGGAGCATTACCGAGCTTATCCTGATGTTTGAAAACAATCAGTTTCTGGCTGCTCATCAATCCCCGCGCAGCCGAGCGGTCATGCTCGAACATGTTAATCAGGGCATTCCAGAGCAGCTCCAGATCCTCCTCAGAAAAACCGGTTTTCTCAGCCAATGGAGCAGATATAAAACCCTGAGCGACATACAGCCCATAGGGAACAATATGTTTGCGGCCCATGGTTCGTTCTTTCTCCAGATCTTCTTCTTTTGTCACTGCCATACGGGTGATACTGATTTCCTGCGAAAGGATCGGCTCAACACTTTTGGCAAAAGCCAACTGCACCGGCCCGCGAACCTGACCGCAGTTAACCTCAGTCGTCATAACAGCGCCGAAACTACGAATATCATAGAAATTTTCACACATCCATTTTGTCACAGCCTGTGCTTCTTCAACTTTTTTTGGTAGCTTTTTCCCTTTTCTATCGGGAGTTAAATTATAGGCTTTGTAGGCCAATTCGTTGGTGCGATTGAGTACCGCCTTCTCCTGCACATAGATATTGAATCCTTCTCCCCCCTCTTTGGCCAGTGCCACATGGTTGCGGATCTTGCGCTTCAGACAAACATCGGTCACCAGTCCATGTCCGGTTTCAGGATCAATGCGAGGCATATTGCCGGCATCTGGATCGCCGTTGGGGTTGCCGTTTTGAACATCGAACAATAGAGCGAATTCGTAGCGATTAGAAATAGCAGTCATGATTATCCCTCCTGAGTTTTTGAAGTAAAAAATGCTTTACGCTGATGAAAATAGCCGATCATAAACAGACTCTGCTCCTCCGCCTTTTGCGTTGTCGGGTAATCATCAAAATCGTTTTGGATGTCCAGCAATAAATTTTCAAAGTAGATTCCACGTCCACGAGTCTCGGAATCTTTTTTCAATTTTGACGTATGATGAGATGAGCCTTTTATAAGCATATGAAACACCTGGTTTGGTGTTGATGCCGCAGAGGCCAAGTATTTATCCTTGATTGTCGCTTTCGTTCCGGGAATTGCTTCTTCTTGGGCCTTTTCCATTACGGCAAAAAACCTACCTAGCAAATAAGGCCTGTCTTTTCTTTCAACATCAAGAGCCACGGGAACCTCCTCCATTTTGGTATTGCGCAGCAGATAGGCTTTAAGCAATGCCGCGCGAAAATAGGTCACATCATGCTCAGCGCGAATCCGGTCAAGCACGACGGGTAACAGGTTTTGCGGATAGAGGCAGCCGGTCAGCATAGCGCGGGTCAATCCGCCAGCCAGTACTGGTGAAATATTTTCAGCTTTGCCCAGGGTTGCCGTCTGAACCAACAAGCGCCATAACGGCGGAAATTCTGGTTCACTGTTGTATTGGCGCACGAGATTCAGATCTTGATAATACTTACCAACCTGTTCCAGCAGATCTCCAAAGCTGGTCTCCTGCCAGAAACGGATTGACAGACGAGCAGCGTTGGGAGCCAGGCCAAGAATATAAAACTGCACATCACTTTCCAGGTCGGGCATGAAATCGTTCGGCTTTCTGCCATCACGGATCGCTTTGAGCAGACCATGGATATCCTTGGCTGTTTTCCGATCATCCAGTTCTGCAGATCCGACTTCGGCTTCAGACGGCTCAAACAGATCCGCCAGAAAAGGCTCCAGCGGTGTCGGACGCTTGGCCCAGAAGGCATAAGTGGTGTCGCCGATGCTGATTTTCTGACGGCTGTCACTGGCCAGTAAGGAGTTGAGAGCGGTGGTGTAGGCAAAGGCCGATTGTTCAGAGACCGAAGCCTTGTCTTGAGCATAAGACACAAACGCCGAGGCATTGAATGAAACAATATAACCGCCCGAAGTCTGTCCACCGCGCACCCCTTTGATCGGTGTGTGGACTCGCGCCAACGGTACATTCTCTTCGCCGCTGATCAGACACTGCCCTTCAGGGGCATCGGACATTTTCTGATCAAACTTCAACCACTCACGTTGTATCGATTGACGATCATGGATAAACCCGGGGACTCCATCCAGCCGGAACACCAGATTGGCATTACAGATATCCTCCCAAGGTTGAAAACGGGCAACGACCTCTTCAGTCTGTGTACAATCCCAGCGTTCAAGAAACTGCTTTACAGCAGCAAAAGCGGGGTCATTGATATCCTTGCCGACCTCATGCAAAAAACTGCCGAATGCAAGAAATCGCTCGTGATTCTTTTCCGTTGCACCCTCTGCATCGGCGCCAAAGACATAAGCGGCTTTGTCCCATAAAAAATTTGCTTTCACCCCGGACGTTCTTGTGACGGCAGCGGGAACCAGCATCTTGCGTGGCTTGGCCTTTTTGCCTTCCCCTTCACGCAAATCCTCGATGTTGCGCAAGCTTCCGTCTTCTCCAAGCACCAGAGCATAAGAAACATTCTCAATGCTGGTGCCGAAGGCGGGCATTTCTACATCAGGGTCATCAAGCATCCGTTGGTAATAACTGTTGAGAGCATGCAAAATCATGCGCACACCTCCGTGGATAGCGGCGACGGCGGCTCGATGATACCGTTGTTCATACTGGCCCGAAAAAACAACGGCGTCATAGCGTTGGCAAAATCGATATCGAGCAGCATGTAACCCAGATCCTTTTCCTGGCCGGCGTAGCAGGACAGGGGAACTTCACCTTCGAGCAATTCAAATGAGGCGGGAAACTCACGGCAACCGAGGCAGGGCTGATGGAAAAACTGCCCCTTGCGGGCACGGCGATTGAAGATGTCGAGATGCTTCCCCTCGTTGTCCTCGTGGCCAGCCTTATCGGTCAGCACAAAATGAGCCTCGATGACATATTCGACATCGCGCAGCAGGGTTGAAGCACGCTGCTGGCGATTCTTGCCGTCATCGACCAGAAAATAGAGCGGCTTCTTTTCCTGCATAGCGGTAGCAGGGTTTGGCTTGGAGATCTTGGAACTGACTTCGTTACGCCGCACATTGTCAAACTTGACCGGTTTCAGCACATGAATCTTGTCGACCACCCAACGGATTGCCGGTTTCCAGTGGATCGCCTCCAGAATCCCGCGTGCGGCGGAGGGCGTCATCACGTCATAGGAGACACGCTCCACCTTCATTTCGGGGCGGGTAAAACAGGCGTAATCGCCCCAGACCCTTAGTTTGATACCATAAGCCATAGGCTTCCTCCTTGTTTTTGAGATCGCGGGCCGCCTTTTAAACGGCCCGCACCTTCTCCAACTTACCAACCTCCATATTTCAATCCACAGCCACTCGGGAAGTGGCGACCTAATAAGCCTGCCATTGAAATGATCATTGTCAAATTTTTTTTCATGGAAGTTGGAAAGAAATTTTTTATTTAGCCGATGAATTCGGCGGGGTTCCAGACTTCACCCTCTTCAACAGATAAGCCAGTATCTTCTTTATAGGCCCTTAGGTTTCTCAGCACAGGAAACTGCCCTTCCACCATCTCCAATGCCCCCGCTGTATTCAATACTGAAAGCTCATGGCTACGAACAGAAACCGTGTACGACTGCAGCTTGCGTAAAACCGATCGGGGGAATTCAGAGTAACGCAACTGTTGCACCAATTTTCCAGCCTCCGCTTCAATGGGGATAATCACACCGAGACTCTCGTCCTCGATAAAACGGAAATCCTCGGCAACCGTACGAAAAGGGAAATAGAAATTTTTTGAAAGCTGGATTTGTTTTAGATCCGGGAAAGAGGACAGCATATTTTTCTTATCCAGATTCTGCACATCGTAAAGCAGCGCAAAAAAACATCGCATCAACTCCAGGCCGATGGGGTCGGCATCAGGCAGGCTGCGTAACGCTTCCTCGGCCCGGCTGGCACAACGTTTGACCCAGGGCATGTGTGGCGGCTGTTCCGGCTCGTAAACATAGACCTGTCCAAGGTCATCCATTTTTCCTTCACGGTTGCAGCGTCCGGCTGCCTGGGCGATTGAATCGAGGCCGGCCATGGCGCGATATACCACGGGAAAATCGAGGTCGACTCCCGCCTCGACCAACGAGGTGGAGACAACCCTGCAGGAAAGTTTCTGTTTAAGTCGAGTACGGATCACATCGAGTACCCGACGCCGATGCTCTGGGTACATATTGGTGGACAGATGAAAATTATCCTCGGCTTCCGGCAGCATTTCAAAAAGCTTACGCGCCTGAGGCTTGGTAGCGACAATACAGAGAACCTGATTCTGTACCGTCAACCGTGAGGACAATTCTTCATCTGTCAATTTGCCGACAAATTCAACCCGGGTGCGGCGCAGATCGGCGTACAATTGCTGCGGATTATCAATAATCTCATGGATCTTCGGCAGACGAGTACGCAGTGCACTATCGTCAAGGGCAGGTTGGGTCGCAGTACAGAGCACCACAGAACAATTATAGCGCTCGACCAATTCGCGCAATGCCGCAAGGCAGGGTTCGAGATATTCGGTCGGAATCGCCTGCGCTTCGTCTAACACAATGACACTGCCGGCAATATTGTGCAGTTTGCGACAGCGGGACGGTTTGTTGCTGAACAGTGATTCAAAAAATTGCACATTGGTGGTCACCACCACCGGAGCGTCCCAGTTTTCGGCAGCCAACCCACGTTTCCGATTATAGCCGGCCTCTTCCGGCTCATCTTTTTCTTTATAATTGCAGTGATGCTCCAGAACGGATTCTCGGCCGAAAATATCCTGAAAAACCCTGGCGTTCTGTTCAATGATTGAGGTAAAGGGGATGGCATAGATCACCCGCCGCAGACCGTTGGCAACAGCATGGTCAAGGGCAAATGACAGTGATGAAAGGGTTTTTCCACCACCAGTCGGAACAGTGAGAGAGAAAAATTGCGGGGGACTTTCGGCCCTAATCTGACATTGACGTAAAATAAATTGCCGAAGTCGGTTCACCGGGGTTGCTGTTGCGGTCTGCATGAGACCATTAAGGTGTAGGGTTAACTTTTCTTGCAAGTCAGCAAGTGGATGCTTTTCTTCAGAACATCGTGCGGTAGAATTTTCCGGTGAACAGAAGGCCTCAGTATCGAGAAAATCGGCATCGACCAGACAAGAGAAAATCATCCGTGTGAAAAATGCCATGCTGAAACCGGCAGTTTCCGTTTCCGGTTTTTTCAACGGCCATTTCAAGGCGTATTTTCTATCAATCGACGGCAGCAACGACACATCGTCAGGTACACTGGCATGCTTCAACCGGTAATGTAACTCTCTATCCTGCGATCCTCCATCTGGCAATCCGCCATGATGTCCGGCTATGATGTATGAAAGAAGAAGCCCAAGGGAGCCTGAGTTTTCCTTCGCCAATCGGGCTCCGAAAGTGGAGTGATCGACTCGTTGAGGACTTCCTTCAAGTCGTTTTTGAAATGCCTGGGTTGCTTTTCCGGCGTCATGCAACAAGCCAGCAAAAAGTCCCCAATCTTCTGCATCAAATACCCTCGCAAACCCTTTAGCTAGTCTTGCCACTCCCTGTAGATGGTTTTCCAGCGACTGCCAATCCGTTTTATCCGAGTTTTTACCCGAATGCGCATAGTACTTATCCATCACTCCTCCTGCAAAAACAGCTACCAAGACCATAAAAGAGAAATGTTACCACTCAATTACAGAAATGCCCTCCTGTCATTTTAAGACGTTCGGCATTTGCTCAGTTGGATTCGCAACGCTAGTTTTTTCTGGCTGTGTGACAGAATAAGTCACGATGATGGGTTTTTGTGATGGGTAAACCAAAGGAAGTTGCTGGCCGTGCCCCTACGATCTGGGTTACCCCTTCCTCCCCCTAATCCTCTGGCAAAGCAACCCCGCAACAATCAGGATCAGGCCGATAAAGGTGGATGGCAGGATTCTTTCTCCTACCAGCAGGTAGATGAAAATCAGCGAGAGAAAGGGGGAGAGGAAGATCAGGTTGCTGATTCTGGCCGTGTTGTCGGTCAGTTTGAGGGCCATCAGCCAGAGGACGAAACAGATCCCCATTTCAAAGAAGCCGACGTAGATCGCTCCCCATAAACCGGCCAAGGGTGGCAGGTGAACGGGCTCAGTCAGCAGATAATAGATAAAGATCAACGGCAGGCCGAAGGCAAAATTGATGAACAGGGCGACGATCGGGTCACGCCGGTCGCGGGTGTTGAAGATCCAGTAGAGAGCCCAGAGGACGGTGCTGCCCAGCGCCAGGGCGACGCCTGTGGCCGAGCTGAACTGCAGGCTGAACGGGTGCCCTTCGGTTGAGATGATCACCACTCCGCAGTAGCTGATGACCAGGGCCAGCCATTGCTGCCACTTGATTTTCTGCTTGAGCAGCGGGACGGCGAGCAGCGACAGGGTGATCGCCCAGGTGTAATTGAGTGGTTGGGCCTGCTGCGCCGGGAGAAGGTCATAGGCCTTGAACAGTACCAGGTAATAGAGGAAGGGGTTGAGCGCGCCGAGCAGCAGGGAGAGCAGATAGTCCTTTTTGTTGCCGGTGAAAACCTGCCCGAATTTGCCCTGGATGACCAGGATGCCCGCAAGGACAAAGGTGGAGACCAGGGCCGAATAGAGCAGCAGTTCCACCGGAGTCAGATAGCGCAGCGAGAGTTTGAAGGCCGTCGCGACTGTCGACCAGAGCAGGACTGTGCACAAGGCGTAGCAGAGTGCTTTGGTTTGCCGGGTCATAGGGCGCGTCGCGTTCTGCGTCTGAGAATCAGGATGACCAGACCGAGGAAGATCAGCAGGATACCGCAGGCTGCGCTGCTGTTGAGTTTTTCCCCCAGGACCAGGACCCCGAGGGTGGCGGCCGTCATCGGTTCGGCCAGCGTAAGGGTTGTTGCCGTCGAAACCTGTACCGTCTGCAGTCCCCTGGCAAAGAACCAGTAGGAGAGGGCCATGGTCGCCAGCCCCAGGTGGAGAACGACGAGCAGGGATCTTGGCTGGAAAAGCCAGCTTGTATCGAGCTGGATCAGCGCCGGCAGGAGGAAGATTGCGCCCCCGCAGGTCATGACCGCAATCACGGCGTTGGGTGTCTGGACGCGCAGGATCTTTTTGATCATCAGCGTGTAGAGCGCATAGGATGCCCCGGCGGCAATGGCCAGCAGGATACCGATCAGGTCGACATCGATATCCGCTCCGCCGAGTGAGAGGAAGGCGCAGCCGGCAATGGCCAGCAGGGTGGCGAAAAACCAGCGCCGCCCTGGTTTTTCCCTGAGGCCGATCCAGCCGAACAGTCCGCCGGCAATCGGGGCACTGCCGATACCGACGATGGTGCCGACCGCGACACCGGTGCGTGCGACAGCCGAAAAGAAACAGACCTGGTAGGCCGCTGTAAATAGCGAACCGATGACAACCGCCAGTAGAGGCCAGTCTTTCAGTTTGCCCAGCTCTTTGCGCCGGATGACCAGAATCAGCAGGGCCAGACCACCGATCAGCAGGCGTAGCGCGCCGATGACCTTCGGATCGAAGCCGGAGGGAGCGAAAGCCTGGGCCGTGCCGGTCGTTCCCCAGAGAAACGCGGCCGCGATGATCAGCCAGGGGCCATGGTTTTTGTCAGATTGGCTAGATAGCATAAGGGTCACCGGGGGGTGGCGCGAAATAGCGGCAGTTGTTTGTGGAGCGGCCACTGCAGGGCCGCCATCGCCAGCAGGCGGCCGCTGACATAGGCGATCGATGCAGCGACAGCTCCGGCCAACGGGGAATATAGCACCAGGATGGCCAGGACAGCGAATATTCCGACAGCTTCCAACCCCGATATCCAGGACACCGGCTTGGTCTTGCGGGTGACGATCAGCAGCGAGCGCTGCATGCAGATCATGACCGTAGTCGCCGGAAAGATGACGTTGATTTGCAGCGGCAGCAGGGCGAACTCGGTCAACTCCAGGCTTAAGCCGGAGAGGTTATGGAACCACAGCCGGCTCAAGGGGGTGAAGGCAATCAGGCCGAGGATGACAAAAACCGTGAGCGCCAGTCCTGACGCGAAGTTTCTGATCAGGCGGTAGTTGGCTCTGTTCTCGCTCAAGAAGGAGATGGCGACCTCCTGGTAGGAGAGGCCAAGCGCCCGAAAAATGAAGGTCAGTCCGTAGATGACCGGCATGACTGCCAATGATTCCAGGGCGAAAAGACTTTTGCCGAGAAAAAAGGTGACCATCGGGTGAACGGCCAGGGCGATAAAGGGGGTTAGCGCCAGCGGCAGATAGTAATCGCCGATGTCACGATAGCTCATCAGCGCTGTGCCCTCAGGCAGATCTCTGGATAAAACCTGCCTGACCGCGTGGCGGGCCAGGTAGCGGGTCAGCAGGGCTTCGGCCGTGACACCGCAGGAGAGCGCCAGGGCGCCGATCGAGGCGCCGTTCGGCTGGCTGAAATGAAAACAGATCATGGCGGTAGAAGCCATGACCGTCAGGCGCAGCACGGTGGCGAAGGCGACCCGCCTGGTCTTGTGCGCTGAGATCAGCAGCCCCTGATAGAAACGCCGGACACCGATCATGCCGGGCCAGGCCAACAGGCAGATCAGCGCGCCATGGGTGATTGACGCAATATTGTCAGGCAGCCCGAGAACAGTGCGGATGATCAGGTTGAAGACCGGGGGGAGCAGGAAGATGATCATTACCAGGGTGACCGCCAGGCTCAGGAACAGGGAAAAATTGCGTAACTTCTGGTAGTGCAGGCGATCACGGCAGAGCGCCGTGCTGGCACTCATCAGCATGATGACCGGCGATTCCATGACCAGGGCAAAGGCGAAGGCCACACCGTAGGCGGCCAGATTCTCTTTTTCCGCTCCCAGGCGGGCAATGATCGCCGCGATGTAGGGGCCTTCGACGGACATCATGATCCAGGTGGCCGCCAGCGGCAGCCAGAAGCGAAAGATTTGTTTGTAACTTGTAGTCGGCGCTGTTTCGGTCATGAGATCATTGATTTGGAAGCTGTTGAATACTGGCTCTGATTCAAGTGGGACAGGAGGCTGACAGGACACTAGCCCATTTAGACTCCCTTATAAAGGGTAATTTGCGCAGCGCTGCACAAATATCTGGATATTTTTCACACGGATTGCTAACCTTAAGTGAACTATTCTCAGGGCGGGGTGCGATTCCCCACCGGCGGTAACCCGATTCTGTTCGGGAAGCCCGCGAGCGCCTTCAGTGTCTGAAGGGTCAGCAGATCTGGTGCGATTCCAGAGCCGACGGTCATAGTCCGGATGAAAGAGGATAGGCCAGAAACGACCCTGTCATTGTGATTTCCGTTCTTGCCTGTCTCAACGCCCTGATTCATGACCACATTTTACGGAGTAATGACATGAATCAGTCTAACTGCCAGTTGTTTGGAACCCCTTTCCAGCGTGTTGAACGCGCCCTGACCGCACTGCGTAACGGTGGCGGTGTCCTGGTGACCGATGATGAGGACCGGGAAAACGAAGGGGATATTATCTATTCGACCGATTTTCTGACCAAGGAGCAGATGGCCCTGCTGATCCGCGAATGCAGCGGCATCGTCTGCCTCTGCCTGACCGAAGAGAAGATCGAGCAGCTGGGGTTGCCGATGATGGTGGAAGCCAACAACAGCCAGTACGGCACGGCTTTCACTGTGACGATCGAAGCGGCTCAAGGCGTGACCACCGGTGTTTCGGCAGCAGACCGTGTAGCGACCATCAAAGCTGCCGCGGCAGCTGATGCCAAACCTGAAGATCTGCACAGCCCCGGCCATGTGTTTCCATTGCGAGCTCGCAACGGAGGCGTTCTGGAGCGGCGCGGACATACCGAGGCGACCGTCGATCTGATGCGCCTCGCCGGTCTGAGCCCTTCCGGGGTGCTCTGTGAGGTGACCCTGCCGAACGGCGAAATGGCCCGCCTGCCCGACCTGATCAAGTTCTCCGAAGCGCGCTACATGCCGCTGGTGACCATCGACGATATCGTTCAGTACCGTCTGGCGCAGCAGGAGCAGCGCGAAGTCATTTAGTTTTCAGTCGGAAACGGCCCTTTTCCGCCGTGGCGACGTCAATCTGCTGGTTTGCTTGTGCGGCGTAAAGCACTACGCCTCCGCACAAACCTTTGATTTCCTTGCCACAACGAAAAATTGCTCGTTTCCAATCTGAAAACTTATGAAAACGCCGCAACGCGGAGCTTTTCCGGTTCTGCCCATTAGATAAGCGAAGCTTATCGTCGGGCGCGTTGTCAGATGCTGGTGTGTGCCTACGAAGAGATGCAGGCATAAAAATGACATATTAATTAAAGAGCCATTTTTGCTTCCTTTTTGGGGCTCCGGCCAAAAAGGAAGGCGGCATTCGGGGCCGCGACCCCGTGGTCTTGATTTTTTCTTTAAAAAGCATAAATCAAAATCGCCGGTTTTCGCACCGGCAGGCGACACACTTTTCTTTGGTCGCAAAGAAAAGTGTGCAAAAGAAACTTTTTGAAAACACTGACGTAAGCCGTTCTGGTCGACTACAAGCGGCTCGCACCAGCCAGACGGAAGGCGCCCAACGATGAGCTGCGCTCATCTGACGGGCAGAACCGAAATACCGGCACAGCGATTTCTCGCTGTGCCGGTATTTTATTTAGAGGAACTGCTGATAGTACTGCGGGCTTTTGCCGATCATCTTCGGTTTGGCCTTGGCCATGGCGACCTTGGCCTGCTGGGTGATGATATTCCAGTCTCCCGCCGCGATCTGTTGTTTGGTTGCGATCCAGAAAGCTCCGACATTGGCGACGATCGGCATGGTCAGATAGTCATTCATGTTGTGGATATTGACCCCGCCAAACGCCGAAAACCTGACATCGTAGCCGTTACAGGGTTCGGACAGAGCTTTTAGCATGTTGAGCCCGCCCGCCATTTCGGCCGGAAAGAAGATCTGCAACTGACAGCCGAGTTCCAGTGCCAGTTCAACCTCCGAGGGGGTCATGATGCTGGGGAAGAAAATGACGCCCTGCTCCTTGAAATAGTTAACGACCTTGGGGTTGAGCCCTGGCGATGAGGCAAAACAGGCGCCGGCATCGATGACCGGTTTTGCTCTTTCGACAGACAACACCGCCCCTGAACCGACCAGCATGTCGGGAAGTGCTTCTCGGATGGTGCTGATCGCCTGGGCTGTGGCACCGGTTCTCGAGGTGATCTTGACGATGTCGATGCCGCCTTCGAGCAGCGCTTCTGCCAGGGGAATTGCAGAGTCTGCATCGTCCAGATTGACAATCGGGATTACGGGACGTTGGACTATTTGTTCTAACATGGTGAAACCCTCCTTTTGTGGGTGCCCGTAACGCTGCGTCTCCAGCCGGGAAATCGTGGAGAGCATGTCGTTGATCGCTGATACATACCAATTATAGCAGGACTTAATCTACATGTAACAAGTTACTTGCAATAAGGTTGAGTTTTTTTACGTCAGTGGGGAATTGCGGATGGGCAGAGGGCTTTCCTGACAGAAAATCTGCATGACAAGTTGTTGACACTGGATTATATTTGCCCGGATACAGTCCGGGAATTTCCGCTATTTTTACCTTCTCCTTTGGAACCAAACTGCCCTATGAATCGCCCTGTACTCAAGATACTGGTTATTGAAGATGATCCTGATCTGCTCGAACAGATTACCCAGAATATGGCTGGTGCCATCAATAGCTTTGAGCGGAACGACGTCAGGATAGAGGTTATCGAAGCGGCAACCATCGCCTCGGCCATCAGGCAGATCGAAAACGACCCGAACATTCAGGCGGTTGTTTTGAGCTGGGATGTCGAGGGCTTCTGCGAGGGAAACCGTGATACAGATGACAAGATTTTCTGCAGTAACGTCGATATCGTGTCCGCCATCAAAGAGATCCGCGTTTCGGTGCCGATCTATATCCTCGGCAATGAAAACCAGGGGCTGAGCATCATCGATGAGTCGATCGATATCGAGTCATTCTTCTTCCGTGATGACATCATTCTCGATCCGGAATCGATCCTCGGCTATATCCTCAACGATTTCGACGATCGCTCCCAGGCGCCGTTCTGGAAGGCTTACAAGAATTATATCACCGAAACCAACGATTCCTGGCATACCCCGGGGCACTGCGGTGGCCTGAGCTTCAGGAACTCCCCCTATATCAACGATTTCTACCACTTTTACGGGCGCAACGTGTTTGTCGGTGACCTGTCCGTGTCGGTCGATTCGCTCGGTTCCCTCACTGAAGGGACCAACGCCATCGGCAAGGCCCAGGAGGCGGCGGCCTACACCTTCGAGGTGACCAAGACCTATTTCATCACCAACGGTTCGAGTACCTCGAACAAGGTCATTCTGCAGACCCTGCTGCGCGCCGGTGACAAGGTGATCGTCGACCGCAACTGCCATAAGTCGGTACACTACGGTATCGTTCAGGCCGGCTCTGCGCCGGTTTACTTAAGCAGTGTGCTGCACCCCGATTACGGCATCTTCGCACCGCCGACCCTGGCGGAGATCCGGGAGACCATAGAACAAAATCCCGATGCCAAGCTGATTGTCCTGACCGGCTGTACCTACGATGGTCTGCTGTTGGATATCCGGGCGGTGGTCGCCATGGCTCACGCCAAAGGGATCAAGGTCTTTATCGATGAGGCCTGGTTCGCCTATTCGCTGTTCCATCCGCGCTTCCGTTATTACTCCGCGATCGATTCCGGTGCCGACTATATCACCCATTCGGCCCACAAGGTCGTTTCGGCTTTCTCGCAGGCCAGCTATATCCATGTCAACGATCCCGATTTCGATGCGGATTTCTTTCATGAAATCTTCAGTATGTATGTCAGTACCTCGCCCAAGTACCAGATCATCGCCTCGCTCGATGTCTGTCACAAGCAGCTGGAGATGGAAGGCTACGGCCTGCTCAAGGACCTGCTTGAGCAGGTTGCGGAACTGAAGGAGCAGATGAAGAACTTCCGCTATATCAGGATCCTTGGAGTCGAGGATTTTCAGCAAGCCTTTCCGCACTTTGTTGAGGATAACGTCGGCCACGATCCGCTCAAGATCCTCATCGATGTCTCCAGGCTCGACTACTCCGTCAACGAGATTCATCGCTATCTGCTTGATGAGATCGGGCTGGAGATCGAAAAAACCACCCACTCGACCATGTTGGTTCTGCTCACCCTCGGCGGTACCAGGTCCAAGGTCATTCGCCTCTATAATGCCCTTAAGAAGCTGGATCAGAAGAAGGCAGCGATTCCGATCACCCGCAACCGGAAAAAGCGTCTGGAGCCGTTGCCGAGAATCACGTTGAATGAACTTCCTGCCAAGGCCTTTTTCGGCGAGCGGGAAAGTGTCAGCTATGAGCATGCAGTCGGCAGAACGGCGGCCGGACTGGTCACTCCTTACCCGCCGGGTATTCCGATGCTGGTGCCGGGGCAGGCGATCGAGAAAGGCGCGATTACCTATCTGCGCAGCCTTGTCGCCCAGAACGTGCATATTCAGGGCGTCTATGACGGCGAGATCTATGTTATGAAGGAAGAGTGAAAAAATGTTCTAAAGAAAAAGCCCCCCCCGAAGTAAAAAAATCGGGAGGGCTTTTTTGTTATCAGTGATCTTTAGGGGGCGGAGACTGGTATCAGGGCTCTTTGGCCTTGGTCAGTGCGGCACTGGCCTGGGCGCTGATCTCTTTCCAGCTGCCGTTGCTGATCTGGTCCTTGGTGGCGAGCCAGGAGCCACCGATGTTGGAGACGATCGGCAGGGCCAGATACTCATTCATATTTGCAAGGCTGACACCGCCTGTCGGGCAGAAATGAATGCCACGGCTGGCATATGGTCCGGCCAGTGCCTTGAGGAACTTGACTCCGCCGGCCGCTTCGGCCGGGAAGAATTTCTGCAGCTGGCAACCGAGAGCCAGCCCCTGTTCGACTTCCGACGGGGTCATGACGCCGGGGATGAAGAGCAGGTTGCGTTCCTTGAAGAAGTTGACGATGTCTGGGTTCAGGCCCGGTGCCAGGCCGAAGCTGATCCCGGCGTCGATCGCCTGACGCGACTGCTCCGGGGTCAGCAGAGTACCGGCGCCGACCAGCATTTTGGGGAACGCTTTACGGATATTCTCGATCGCTTTTCCGGCTGCGGCGGTGCGAAAAGTGATTTCGATGATGTCGATGCCGCCTTCCAGCAGGGCTTCGGCGAGAGGGACTGCGGAAGCCGCGTCATCGATGACGATAACCGGGATGACCGGCCGCTGTTTCAACTGTTCTATCATGCTATGCTCCTTTATTTCGCGGCTGTTATCGGTCGACCCGGGCACCGCCGCCGCCGACCAGTTTCTGGACTTCGCTCAATGAGGCCATGGTGGTATCGCCGGGAGTGGTCATCGCCAGGGCGCCGTGCGCTGCACCGTACTCAACGGCAAGCTGTGGGCTGTCGAGTTCCATCAGGCCGTAGATAAAGCCGGAGGCAAAGCTGTCACCGCCGCCGACGCGGTCCATGATTTCCAGCTCGGGACGGTGGGTCGAGGTATAGAACTGGCCATTGACCCAGCACATGGCACCCCAGTCGTTGATGGTTGCAGTCTTGACGCCGCGCATGGTGGTCGCTGTCGCTTTGAAGTTGGAAAATTCTGCAACGGCTTTGGTGATCATCTTCTGGAAGGAGCTGACGTCGAGGTCGGTCAGGTTGTGGTCGACCCCTTCGATTTCAAAGCCGAGACAGGCGGTGAAGTCCTCTTCGTTGCCGATCATGACATCGACATATTTGGCGATTTCACGGTTGATCTCGCGGCACTTCTCCAGCCCGCCGAACCCTTTCCACAGAGATGGTCGGTAGTTCAGGTCATAGGAGACGTAGGTGCCGTGTTTCTTGGCGATCTTGGCAGCTTCGATGACGACATCCCCGGTGGTTTCGGACAGCGCGGCGAAGATCCCGCCGGTGTGGAACCAGCGTACGCCCAGAGTGCCGAAGATGTATTCCCAGTCAATATCCCCTTTTTTCAGCTGCGAAGCAGCGGTGTTGCCACGGTCGGAGCAGCCGACGGCGCCGCGGATGCCGAAGCCGCGCTCGGTAAAGTTGATACCGTTTCGCACTGTGCGGCCGATGCCATCGTAATCAACCCATTTGATCAGGCTGGTGTCGACTCCGCCCTGGAGGATGAAGTCTTCCATCAGCAGGCCGACTTCGTTCTTGGCGAATGCGGTGACAACGGCTGCTCGTTTGCCGAAACAGCGGCGCAGGCCACGAGCGACATTGTATTCGCCGCCGCCTTCCCAGGCCCGGAAGTTACGGGTGGTGCGGATGCGACCTTCACCCGGGTCGAGGCGAAGCATGACTTCCCCGAGGGAGAGTATATCGAAGTGGCACTGGTCGGCTGGTCTGGTTTGAAAAACGCTCATTTTTTATTCTCCTGCAGCTCTCTTTGCTAAGGGTGAGGAAAAGGTTAAAGGGTCACACCTGTCTTGAAGATGGCGATCTCACGGTTGTTGCGAACTTCGGCCGAGGTCGGCTTGCCGTTGATGACTGCAGTGATCGTGGTCAGGAAATCAGCAAGAACATCGTCCGGGTTGTTCTCCGGATTGGCCAGTGCGCCGGCATCGAAGTCGATCCAGTTGGCTTTCTTCTGGGCCAGGGCGCTGTTGGTCGCTACCTTGAGGGTCGGGATAAAGCCACCCAGGGGGGTGCCGCGTCCGGTCGAGAAGAGGACCAGGTGGCAACCGGCGGCACCGAGCGAGGTGGTTGCGACAATGTCGTTTCCCGGCGCGTTGAGCAGGTTGAGCCCCTTATGCTTGACCCGCTGATCGATGTCGATAACATCGATGACCGGAGATTTTCCAGCCTTGCGGGTGCAGCCGAGGGATTTGTCCTCAAGGGTTGTGATGCCGCCCGCCTTGTTGCCGGGGGAAGGATTCTCGTAGATCGGTTGATCGTGGGCGATGTAGTAGTCCTTGAAATTGTTGATCATCGCCACGGTTTTGTCGAACACTTCACGGCTCGCGCATTGCTCCATGAGGATATGCTCGGCGCCGAACATCTCTGGCACCTCGGTCAGGACCGTGGTTCCTCCCTGGCCGATGACATAGTCGGAGACGCGGCCGATCAGCGGGTTGGCTGTGATCCCGGAGAAGGCGTCGGAGCCGCCGCATTCGAGACCGATGATGATGTCGCTCCAGTCGGCCGCTTCACGCCTGTCCTGGGCAGCGATGGTGTAGAGCTGCTCGAGCAGTTCGAGGCCGGCGTCGATCTCATCGGCGACATCCTGGGCCGCCAGGAAGCGGATCCGCTGCGGGTCAATCTCTTCCGGCATACTCTCCTTGAAGGCGCTGATCTGGTTGTTCTCACAGCCCAGGCCGAGGATCAGCACGGCCCCGGCATTCGGATGCAGGGCGATGTTCTGCAGGGTCTTCCTGGTCCGTTCATGATCGCCGCCCAGCTGGGAACAGCCATAGGGGTGGGGAAAGGTATAGATTCCGTCGACACCGCTGCGATCGCCAAGGGCAGTGAACTCCTTGATCAGGTTGTCGGCGACACCGTTGACACAGCCGACCGTCGGGATGACCCAGATTTCGTTGCGGATGCCGACCTTGCCGTTGGCGCGGCGATAGACCTGCAGTGGTTGCGGATTTTGCCAGACAAAGGACTCCGGCTCGCTTGAAACCGGCCGGTACTGGTAATCCTGTTTGTCCGAGAGGCCCGTTTTGACGTTGTGGGTATGCACCAGTGCGCCCTTGGCAATGTCCTGGCGGGCATTGCCGATCGAGGCGCCGTACTTGATGACCGGGATTCCCGCAGCGATATCCTGGAGAGCCAGCTTGTGGCCGATCGGGATCTCCTCGCTCACCTCAAGCTGTTCGCCATCGGGCAGTTCAATGCAGGTGCCGGCCGGCAGAGCAATGAAGGTGACGGCAACATTGTCGGCCGCGTCGATTCGGGTGACTTTGATCATCAGAGCACCTCCTTCAAGGTCTCCCGCATCCCTTTACCGGTGATATTGACGATCTGACGGGCGACCTCGTGCTGCAGTCCGCTGACGGCAAGCAGTGAGGCTCCCCAGTGGTCGTCGATGCTTAGGACCCGGCGGCTGATTTCGGCGGCTGTTGCAGAATCAACAGGGCCCATCCCGGCCTTGCCCCAGAGTTCGGCGAAGAGGTCGAGGAAGGGCTGATCGTCCTTGAGCGGGTAGCTCTGGCCGTTCAGTTCACCGCGGTAGAAGCAGATCAGCGCAGCCAGTGCCAGGCTTAAGAGCGGCGGCGCTGCACCTTTGTCCTGAGCAGACTTCAGAAGTTGCGGTAGGAGCCGGGTTTTGAACTTGGTCATTGAGTTGAGACTGATATCGAGCAGCTTGTGCTTGATAAAGGGGTTCTTGAAACGACCGATGACGCTGTCGGCGAATGATTTTAGCTCCTCAACCGGCAACGGCAGGCTGGGGATGATCTCTTCTACCAGCAGGCGATTGAGATAGGTTTCGAGCTGCGGGTCACTGGTTGCATCCTTGACGAAAGCGATGTCGCAGAGATGGGCGATCGGGGTCATCGCCGTATGGCAGCCGTTGAGAATGCCGACCTTGCGCTGTTTGTAGGGCATCAGGTCGTCGACGATCTCGATATTGAGACCGCTCCCTTTAAGCTTGAGCTCTTCGCCGACCCAGGCCGGGGCCTGGATGATGAACAGATGAAAGAACTCGCCGGTGACCATAAAGTTGTCGTGGTAACCGAGCTCCTGTTCCAGTTGTGCAACTTCGTCGCGTGGATAGCCGGTGACGATCCGGTCAACCAGGGTCGAACAGAAGGTATTGGCTTTAAGTACCCAGGTTTTGAAGGCGTCGGACATCCCCCAGTGGGCAATATATTTGAGGATGATCTCTCTGAGTTTCTCGCCATTGTAATCGATCAGTTCGCAGGGGAGCAGGATAAGTCCCTTGTCGCTGCTGCCATCGAACGCCTTGAAGCGTTCAAAGAGGAAACGGGTCAGTTTGGCCGGGTAGGATGCCGGTGGGGCATCCTCAAAGCGATCCTGATCGTTGTAGGCGATGCCGGCTTCAGTGGTGTTGGAGACGATGAAGC
This sequence comes from Geopsychrobacteraceae bacterium, assembly GCA_963676795.2. Lineage (GTDB taxonomy): Bacteria > Desulfobacterota > Desulfuromonadia > Desulfuromonadales > Geopsychrobacteraceae. The sequence goes on from CAXXTB010000001.1 coordinate 892,887, forward strand.
GCAGCTCCGGGTTGTGCGCGACCTGCAGGAAGGCATCAAATTCACGGTAAACCGAGATCTCACGGCAAACGCTGGAGATGACCCGTTTTTCGTTGCGCAGCTGGTTATCTTCGTCATAGCCGCGCAGCAGGGTGGTGTAGAGTCCGTCCTGGGTGTTCAGCGACGGTGGCTGGTCGGTGTCGATCGGGCGGACGATGACAACGCCGGCATTCAGACCGTTCTTTTCGTTGAGGATATCGATCTGCCAGTCAATGAAGCAGCGCAGGAAGTTGCCCTCGCCGAATTGCAGCACGCGCTCGGGATATTGGCTCAGGCTTGTATTTTGACGATTCAGTTGATGCATATTGTTATCACTTTCTCGCTCTTGTCATCAATCAAAGGAGACCAGAATCTTGGTAATCGCAGCTGGATTGTCACTCCAGCTTTGAAGCGCAGCACCGGCTTCAGCCAGCGGAACGTCCTTGCTGATCAGGCGCTCGATCGGCAGGTCGATCTTTTTCATCAGTTCGAGAACGTCGACGAAGTCCTGTTTCAGTGCGTTACGTGAGCCGCGGATCTGCAGTTCCTTCATGACGAACTTTTTGGTTTCGTAGGCGACCGCATCCTTGACATAGCCGACATAGACGACACGGCCGCAGAAAGCGACGAGATCGATCGCGGCAACAAAGGTCTGCTGCAGGCCGATCGCTTCGATAACGCTGGTCGGGCCATGACCGTCGGTCAGCTTGAGGACTTCCTCTTCGAGATTCCGGGTGCGCGAGTTGATGCAGTGGCTGGCGCCGAATTTGCGGGCCAGATCAAGCTTGCTGTCATCAATATCGACGGCGATAACCGTTGCACCGTCATCATTCCCTTTGGCGATGGCGCCCAGACCGACCATGCCGCAGCCGAAGACCAGCATGGTTTCTCCCGCCTTGCCTTCGGCGCGACTGGCTGCATGGCAGCCGACAGCCAACGGTTCGACAATAGCGATCTGGCTGTAGCTGAGCTGGTTGAGGTTGGCGACGATCTTGTCCGGGGTGGTGGCGATATAGGAGGTCATGCCCCCTTCCTGCTGAACTCCGAGGGTCTGGTTATATTTACAGGCGTTCGGCCGGCCGGACAGGCAGGACCAGCATTTGCCACAGGTGGTGTAGGGCAGGACCAGAACCTTGTCGCCAACCTGAAACTCGGCCGCTACGGCAGCGCCGATTTCTGCGACCTCCGCGGCAATCTCATGGCCGGGGATACGTGGATAGCTGACCATCGGGTTGAGGCCGCGGAAGGTGTTGAGGTCACTACCACAGAAGCCGACTTTTTTGACCCTGAGCAGGACCTGATCCGCTTGGATCGTCGGTTTTTCCACATCGTTTTTAATGGCGCTTGCGCCCGCTTCGGTGATGACAAATGCTTCCATCGCGTAATTCCTTTATCTGTTGAGCCGGCTATGGGTGGACCGGCTGCTTGCTGAACATACTCTATAAGCTCAGAGTCACTGGCTTTTGTCGTTCTGTCTTCCGTGCATCAGGTGCCGAACACCAGGTTAGGCAGGAACAGACTGATCTGGGGAATAAAGGTCACCAGGATCAATGCTGCGATCAGCACCAGCCAGAAGGGCATGACCTCGCGGATGAATTCCTTGATCGGTACGTTGATAATCGTACAGGTGGTGAACATGACCGTCCCCAGCGGCGGTGTCAGGGTTCCTATGGCGCAATTGAGGATGAAGATGATGCCGAAGTGAACCAGGTCGACCTCCATGACCTGCGCCGCGCCGACCAACAGCGGCGAGATGACGATCAGGATGGCGTTCCCTTCGATGAACATACCGAGAATGATCAGCACGAGGTTGACGACGATCAGGAACAGGACCTTGCTCGAGAAATTGTCAGAAATGAAGGCGGCGATGTTCTGGGGCAGCTGCTCCCAGGTCAGAAATTTGGAAAACCCGTAGGAGACGGCGATGATGATCAGCACGTTGGCCGAGGCCAGCACCGATTCGACCAGGCCCATACGGAATTTCCTGAAATTGAGTTCGCGGTAGACGAAGAAGCCGATAACCAGGGAGAAGAGTACCGCGATCGCACCGGCTTCGGTCGGAGTGAAGACGCCGAAGCGGATCCCGCCGATGATGATGACCGGCAGGGTGAAGGCGATGGCGGCCGCTTTGATACCGACCATGATTTCCCTGGCGCTCGCCCTTTTCTGGCGCTCCGGCTTGTAACCGCGCTTGACGGAGATGCGGTTGACCAGCACCATCATCATCAGGCAGAGCATGATCCCGGGCAGAACGCCGGCCATGAACAGTCGGCCGATTGAGACGTTGTTGATATAGCCGAACAGGATCAGGGCGATCCCCGGCGGGATGATCGGTGTGATCAGCGATGATGCCGCCGTGACCGATGCCGAAAATGCTTTTGAGTAGCCCTTCTGCAGCATGAAGGGGACGATCAGCTTCGAGTTCATCGCCGCATCGGCAATATTGGAGCCGGACAGGCCGCCCATCAGGGTGCTGAGTACGATATTGACCTGAGCCAGACCGCCGCGCATGTGGCCGGTGAGAATTTCGCTGAAGGCCAGCAGGCGCCGGCTGATGCCGGAATGGTTCATGTAAATCCCGGCCATTATGAAGAAAGGGATGGCCAGCAGGGCGTATGAACTCAGGCCTTCGCCGATTCGCTGCACGGCGATCATCAGCGGCAGATAGGAGAAGAACAGGAAGTAGCACAGGGTGCTGGCAAAGATTGCGAAGGCGACCGGAAACTCCAGCAGCAGCAGGGCAAACATGACGACTATGGGGATAGTGACACTCATAGCGTGGTATCCATTTCTTCAAAGTACTGCGGGCCGATGACGGCGTGACGTAATACGTGATACAGGGTGAACAGCGAGCCGACCGGGATGGCCAGGTAGATGTAGCTGTATGGGATTCTCAGAATCGAGGTGTAGCGGTCGAAGGAGAACAGGGTCAGTTGCGTTCCCAGCCAGATCAGAACGATCAGGCAGGCTGCCAGCAGGATCGTCGACAGGATGCGCTTGATGACAAACGACACGCCTTTCGGCATGTAGTGAAGCAGGAATTCGATGCAGACGATTTCACCACGGCGGGCCAGAATGCTGGTCCCGAAGAAGGTCAGCCAGACGAACAGGGCGAGAGACAGCTCACCGATCCAGCCGGCCGGATTGCCGAGTATGTAGCGGGTGAAAACACCCCAGATACAGATACAGACAATGCCGAACATTGTCACGGAGCTGATCAGGACATCGAGTCTGCCAACCAGGTCGAGTATGGCCAGGATCTTTTTAATGACTCCCATAGAATTTCTCGTCTGCTAGGGTTTTTCAGATATCGTCGTGCGGGCCGACCAGGAGTCGGCCCGCTTGTCGTTCAGTTTTCTTTACTCAAGGCTGTTCAGGGTTTCCTCGTAGAGACCGGCGGTCCACTCCGGGAACTGGCCTTTCATGACCTCGAGGGCATTCTGCATATAAGGGCCAACCTCGACCTCGACAACCTCAACGCCTTCGGCAACCATCTTGTCGATGTAGTCCTGTTCGGTTCCCTTGATCAGCTTGGTTGCAAACTGGGACATTTCCATACCGGTTTCTTCCAGCAGTTTCTGCTGATCAGCGGACAGTCTGTTCCAGAAAGCTGTACCGATAACCCATGGGGCCATGTGGACGTCATGGTTGGTGAGGATCAGGAATTTTGCCTGCTCGTAGAATTTGCCGCCATAGAGGGTTCCCGCTGGGTTTTCGATGCCGCTGACGATCCCCTGGGACATGGCGGTGTAGGCTTCAGACAGGGCCAGCGGAGTCGGGGTTGCACCGACCGACTTGGCCCAGTAGTTGGCGATCTTGGCATTCTGGACGCGAATTTTCTTACCGTTCATTTCGGCTGGGGTGGTCGCCCTGGTTTTGGAGAGCAGCTGGCGGGTGCCGTAGTAGAAATCGGAGATGAGGATATGCATCCCCTTGTCATCCAGCTTGCTCATCAGTTCCTTCATCTTGGGCGAATGAACCAGTTTGACCTTTTGCTCAACGGTGGTTCCGACATAGGGAGCGTTGATGACGCCGAGGTCGGGGACCAGATCGGCCAGGGCTCCGTAGGAGGCGATGGTGATGATGTTTGCACCCATTTTTGCCTGCTGCTGGACGGTCGCTTCATCACCGAGCTGGCTACTTGGGAACTGTTTGAGAACGATGCTTCCGTTTGATTTTTCTTTGACGATTTTTGCCCAGTAGGTGACGGCCTGATCGACAGGCTCGCCAGGCTGGTTGCCGTAGGCGACCATGATTTCCAGGGTCTTGGCAGAGGCGCTGCCGGACACGACGGCAACGAGTAACAGGGTCAGGCAGATACTCAACAGCTTCTTCATTCAAACCTCCATGCACCTTTGGTTGGTCCCGTTCATTCGGGCTTTTATTGAATTACGCATCGCTTGGTGAGGTGATGCGCCAGTCATTGCATGTTGCAGATGTCGCTTTAAAAAGGTTGATTGACAGACAATCGAATGTTAGATTCATGTAAATTGTCTGTCAATCAAAAAAATAACGATGTATTCTTTTAGCCTGACAAGGGGCTGTCGCATCGCTAATGATGTCCTGAATTTGCTTTGTTTTGCTGCAACATATTAAATTATAGCGGGTTATCTGAAAGATTTGAGGTTTGGCGGATATTTTTTGATATTGTCAGACAATAACTGGTATCAGGCGCGACGCTTGACTATTCAAAACGACGTCATGATAATTGCCGGAGCTTGGAGTGAATTCATATGGGTGTGAAAGCCGTGCAGACAGTGAACGATAAAAACGAACGTCTCTATATCAGGGTGTCTCAGGATATAAAAAAATATCTGCTGGAGAATCATTTTCTCGAGGGGGATCGTCTGCCTTCAGAAACTGAACTGTCCAAGGTTCTGGGTGTCAGCCGTGCTACTGTGCGCGAAGCGATTGTTGCCCTGGAGGTGTCGGGCGTTCTGGATGTCAGGCGCAACGTCGGAGCTGTTGTGCTGAATCTTGGCAGTGATCTGCACAGTCTTGTTAATATCGAGGCCGGACCTTTTGAGCAGATCCGGGTGCGTAAGCTGCTTGAGCCGGAAGCGGCAAGGCTGGCGGCTGAAAATCGTACGACCGAGCAGTGCCAGGCGATGGAGTCGGCAATAGAGATGATGGTCGGTGAGAATCGGGCCGGTTTTGAGACCGAGGATGGGGATATGCAGTTTCATCTGCTGATCGCCAGGGCTTCGGGCAATTCGTTGCTGGCCAGTTATATCGAGGGTCTCTGGGAGATGCGCCATCACGGCAAACTGTGGCCACAGCTCCAGCGCAGCGTCGACATCAGTGCCATGAGAACCCGGGCGGTCTTTCAGCATATGCGCGTTCTCGAAGCGATTAAATCGGGCAATCCCGAGGGGGCTGCTCAGGCGATGACAAAGCACCTTGATTCGGTCGAAGAGGAGCTGGAAGGGACGATTCAAGGGTAAACTTTGGAAGAGGGCGGTGGGCCGTGACTCATGCAGCAGAAAAGCCCCGTAAATTTAAGGGGCTTTTCTGTTGTTTAGCTATGTTCTTTGAAGATCTTCACCGGGAAGATCGTTTTGGGTCGCATTGAAAGCGATCCATTGTGTGCTTTATTTGTGATGTGTTTAATGGTTCAATCCTCTACGGTCTGGTGGCTCAGAGACTCTCATAACGCCTTCCTCCCTTTATGTTAGAGTTGGTTAAACTCTAGCACAAATGAGCCTGAAAAGCGATAGCATTTCCCCGTTTTTTTCGCCCCGGGAAAAGTTATTCTTAATAGATGCAAAAGTGCCGGTAATGGTGTGTAATAGAAGAGTCGCTTATGGGAAGTCTTGCTTTTACAGGTTCAGAAGATATGCGCTTCGTACTTTACAACATCTGCTACGGAACAGGTCCGAAATTTCATCAGTTGCTCGGTGTGACCGGCAAGCAGCTGCGTCGTATCGAAGGTTTTCTGCGCGAACTTGAGCCTGACCTGGTCGGACTGGTCGAGATCGACTTCGGGTCGTTTCGCAGCGGGCGAAAAAACCAGGTCGAGCTGCTGGCGGAATCGTTGGGGCACTATCATTCCTATTCGATGAAGTACGACCAGTCTTCCCTGTGGCGCCATGTGCCGATCTTCAATCGCCAGGGGAATGCTTTTCTCGCCCGGGACCGGATCCATCATGAGACCTTTCACTATTTCGACAGCGGAATGAAACGTCTGGTTATCGAACTGGAGCTGGATCATCTGGTTGTCTATCTGGTGCACCTCTCTTTGGGGGCGCGTACCCGTCAGCAGCAGCTCAATGCCCTGTTCAATCTGGTCAGGAGGGCCGACAAGCCTTGTATCGTAGCCGGTGATTTCAATGTCTTCTGGGGGGAACAGGAGATCGACCTGTTTCTTGCCGCGACCGGCTTGCGCAGTGTCAATACCAGCGAACTTCCGACTTTTCCGAGCCACCGCCCGACCCGTCATCTCGATTTTATCCTCTGCAGTCCGGAAATCGAGGTGGTGAATTTTCAGATTCCCCGGGTCCGGTTCTCGGATCATCTGCCCCTGGTTCTTGATTTTAACGTCCAAGTTGAACGCGATAGGCGTGCCCGGAACCGTCCTGATCCGAACCCTGTCCCCCCTGAAGTCGAATCTCTCGCCCTCTGATTTTTACGAAAATTTACATTCCTTTGCGCGTCGATACTCTAGGAGGCTGTCGGGCTTTGCGGATCGTCACGAAAAACCAGTTGATTGAGGACAGATTTTCGACCGTTTGAGAGCGAATAGCCGTAGCTATTTGTCAAAAAGGGTCGGAAATATGGACCGATCAGATGATTTTGCAACAGATTCATGTAAAGTCCGACAGCCTCCTGGGATACGAATAATTTCAGAGTTCGATATTGACAAAAAATGACCATGAAGTCATATAATGACCCTTCGGTCATTTTTTAGGGATTGAGCGGGGTGCTGAATCCAGGCGAAACGAAGGGGACCTATGGCTTCAGTCGGACGAAAAAAAGCGCTTCTTGATCAGCTGCTGCATGAGGAGATTACCAAGGCTGTACTCTCACTGATTGCGGAAGATCAAACCGTTACTATGGAGATGGTTGCCAAGCGCTGCGGTGTTGCCAAGGGGACTCTCTACAACTATTTTCGCAACAAGGACGATTTGCTTCAGGTGGTCAATGAATCGGTTCTTGGCGAAATTGTTGCCGGCAATAACGTGGTTTGGCAATCTTCTGCACCTCCTCTGGAGAGACTGATGAATTTTGTCGATCATGTCTATCGGACCTTTGATAAATATTCGGTCTATTTCCGTTTTATCAGGCGCGGCAAGTCGGCAGATGAAATGCTGGAAAAACGCGATCAGTTGATTATCAGTCCCCTGGAAAAAATCATTGTTGAGGGAATATCCGGAGGGGAGTTTGTTGCCAGTGATCCTTTTATTCTGGCTGAAATGCTTCATGGCGCGATCATCGGTGCGCTGGAAGGACTTGCTTATCACGAGACGGGTGAGCGGGATATGGAGCAGATGAAACAGAATGTCAAAATGCTTATAGTCAAAGTTACCTCAGTTCAGGTGCAGGAGAAGTTATGAGAAAGAAAGTGTGGGTCGGAGTCGTCATTGTTGCTCTGGTCGTCTGTGTTTATCAGTTGTTGACAGTAAAATCATACGCAGCTTCCCCAGCCGGTGCGGCTGGTCAGCAGCGGGCTGTCGCTGTGGATGTCGTTGCGGTGACGGCACAGGATCTGGTTCTGACCGAAGAACTTCCAGGGCGGACCTCGGCGTATCAGGTCGCCGAGATTCGTCCTCAGGTCAGCGGAATTGTTGTCAAACGCATGTTCACCGAGGGGAGCCTCGTCAAGAAGGGGCAGCAGCTTTATCAGATTGATGACGCCCCTTATCTGGCGACCTTCGACAGTGCCGCCGCAGGCTTGAAAAAGGCCGAGGCGACCTTGCGCGCTGCCGAGCCGACCCTGGAGCGCTACACCCGGCTGATTGATCTCGGCGGCGTCAGTCGTCAGGATTACGACAGCGCCGTTGCCGCTGTTGAGCAGGCCAAAGCCGATGTCGCTGTGGCCAGAGCTGCGGTTTCGGCGGCCATGATCAACCTCAATTACACCAAGGTTCTCGCGCCGATCTCCGGTCGCATCGGTCGCTCTGAGGTGACCGAAGGGGCGCTGGTGACAGCGAACCAGACTACCGCCCTGGCGACTATCCAGAACCTGAGCAAGGTCTATGTCGACGTCAGTCAGTCGGCCAGTGCGCTGATGAAGTTGCGCAGGCAGGCGGGCTCAGTGAACGCAAAACACTTGACCGAGGCTGAGCTGCTGCTCGATGGCGAGGCGGATCCCTATACGCAAAAGGGCGAGGTGCTTTTCTCTGATATCAGCGTCGATGAGTCAACCGGTATGGTTCAGCTGCGGATTCTCTTTCCCAACCCCGACGAGTATCTGCTGCCCGGTCTGTTCGTCAAGGCCAGACTTGCCCAGGCGGCTCTGAACGATGCGGTTGTTGTCCCGCAGCAGTCGGTGATCCGGGGTGCTGGCGGTTCCAGCAGTGTCTGGGTTGTCGGTGATGACGATACGGTATCGTCGCGTCCTGTTGTTGTGACCAGGGCTCTGGGTGACAAGTGGCTGGTTGAGTCAGGGGTTGAGAGCGGCGAGCGGATTGTGCTCTCCGGTGTTCAGAAGATCCGTGCCGGAGCGAAGGTCACTCCTAACGTCGTAACCGCTTCGGCTCAGTAACCAGACAGGATAAAGCAATGCCCAGATTTTTTATCGAACGACCCATCTTTGCCTGGGTTATCGCCATCGTCATTATGCTGGGTGGGGTGTTTGCCATTGAAACCCTGCCGGTTGAACAGTATCCGCAGATCGCTCCGCCAAGCGTTTCGATCAGGGCCAATTATTCGGGCGCTTCGGCCGAGGTGCTTGAGAATAGCGTCACCCAGGTTATCGAACAGAGTCTGACCGGGATCGATAACCTGCGTTACTTTTCCTCTTCCAGTGATTCCAACGGCAACATGTCGATCAGTTTGACCTTCGAGCCGGGGACCGATGCGGATATCGCCCAGGTGCAGGTTCAGAACAAGGTCTCGCAGGTTTCCAGCCTGCTCCCCCAGGCTGTTCAGCAGCAGGGGGTTGTGGTTCGCAAGTCGTCATCGGGTTTTTTGATGGTTGTTGGCGTTTCGTCAACCGACCCTAATGTCAGCGAATATGAGATCGCTGATTATCTCAACTCGAACCTGGTTGACCCGATCAGTCGTCTGAACGGCGTCGGTACCGTCAATGTCTTCGGCGCCCAGAAGGCGATGCGCATCTGGCTCAATCCGGAAGCATTGCACAGCTACAGCCTGATGCCCTCGGATATCGAGTCGGCGATCAAGGCTCAGAATGTCGAGGTCTCCTCCGGCCAGCTTGGTGCTGGTCCTGCGGTAGCCGGGCAGCAGCTCAATGCGACGATCAAGGCGATGACCAAGCTGCAGACGGTCGAACAGTTTGAAGCGCTCCTGATCAAGGTCAAGACCGATGGTTCTCAGGTGCGTCTCAAGGACGTCGCCCGGATTGAGCTTGGCGCCCAGTCTTACAGCTCGATCGTCCGTTACAAGGGGATGCCGGCCAGTGGCATCGGGGTTTCGCTGGCGACCGGGGCCAATGCCCTGGAAACTGCAGAGCTGGTCAAGACCAAGGTTGAAGAGTTGAAGGCTTTCATGCCGGCCGGTTATGAAGTCAATTATCCCTATGATTCGACCCCCTTCGTTGAGCTGTCGATTCACGAGGTGGTCAAGACCCTGATCGAAGCGATCGTGCTGGTTTTCTTCGTCATGTTCCTGTTCCTGCAGAATTTCCGGGCGACCCTGATTCCAACCATCGCCGTGCCGGTCGTTCTGCTCGGAACCTTCGGCATTCTCGAAGCCGCCGGATACTCGATCAACGTACTGACCATGTTTGCCATGGTTCTCGCCATCGGCCTGCTGGTCGATGATGCCATTGTCGTTGTCGAGAACGTTGAACGGATTATGTCTACGGAGGGGTTGTCACCCAAGGAAGCGACAAAGAAATCGATGAGTCAGATCACCGGGGCCCTGGTCGGGATCGCCCTGGTTCTTTCCGCCGTTTTCGTGCCGATGGCCTTCTTCGGCGGTTCGACGGGGGCGATCTACCGCCAGTTTTCGATCACTATTGTCTCGGCAATGGCCCTGTCGGTGCTGGTTGCGCTGATCCTGACACCGGCTCTCTGTGCTACCATGCTCAAGCCGATCGAGCAGGGACACTTCCTGCAGCGACGCGGCTTCTTCGGTTGGTTCAATCGCAGCTTCGAGGCCGGCAAGGCGACCTATCGCAAGAGTGTCGGTTATGTCGCGGCCCGATCACTACGCTTTTTTATCATCTATCTGCTGATTATCGGCGGGCTGCTGTTTGTCTTTCGCCAGTTGCCGACCTCTTTTATCCCGAATGAGGATCAGGGGATCATGATTCTGCTCATCACCGCTCCCTCTGGTTCGACCCTTGAGCGAACACGGTCGGTCGCACAGCAGGTTGAGAGCTATTTCCGTGATGAAGAGCAGGACAACGTTGCTGCCTATTTCACCGCGACCGGTTTCAGCTTTTCCGGTGAAGGGCAGAATGTCGCCCTCGGTTTCATTCGGCTGAAAGACTGGGCTGAGCGCACTGGCGCCGGGCAGTCGGCTGCGGAAATCGCCGGCAGGGCGACGATGAAGCTGGCTGCAATCAAGGATGCGATGATCTTCGTCGTCATTCCACCGCCGATTCATGAACTTGGTAACGCCACCGGGTTCAATTTTGTGCTTGTCGATCGCGGCGGGATCGGTCATGAGGCCCTGACCCAGGCACGCAATATGATGCTCGGCATGGCGTCCCAGGATCCGCGCCTGACCAAGGTTCGTCCAAACGGGATGTCGGATGTCGCCCAGTACCAGCTGGATATCGACCAGGAGAAGGCTGCCGCACTGGGACTCTCGATTGCTGATGTCACCGATGTGCTTTCCAGTGCCTGGGGCGCGACTTACGTCAACGACTTTATCGATGACGGCCGGATCAAGAAGGTCTACATGCAGGCCGATGCTCCCTACCGGATGCTGCCTGAGGACATCAACCGCTGGTATGTGCGCAACAGCAGTGGTGAAATGGTGCCGTTTTCTTCATTCGTGACGGCACACTGGGACTTTGGACCACAGCGGCTGGAGCGTTTCAACGGCAACTCATCGATGGAAATCCAGGGTGAGCCTGCTGCCGGTGTCAGTTCCGGTATCGCTATGGCGGCCATCGAAGAGATGGCCCAGAAGCTGCCTGAAGGGGTCGGGATCGAGTGGACCGGGATCTCCTACGAGGAGCGTCTGGCCGGATCGCAGACGACCATGCTCTACGCTGTTTCCCTGCTGATCGTTTTCCTCTGTCTGGCAGCTCTTTACGAGAGCTGGGCGATTCCTTTCGCGGTCATGCTGATCGTCCCGCTGGGGATTGTCGGGACTGTTGTTGCGACCCGCCTGGCCGGGCTTTCGAATGACGTCTATTTTCAGATCGCCCTGTTGACCACGGTCGGTCTGGCGGCCAAAAACGCGATTCTGATCGTTGAGTTTGCCAAGAGCCTCTATGAAAGCGGGCGCAGTGTCATTGTTTCGGCAATGGTGGCCGCCGAACAGCGTTTGCGGCCAATTCTGATGACCTCCTTGGCTTTTATCCTCGGTGTCACGCCGCTGGCGATCTCCCGCGGTGCCGGCTCTGCCAGCCAGAATGCCATCGGTATCGGGGTTATCGGCGGGATGGTGGCAGCGACAACCCTGGCGGTTGTCTTTGTACCGATGTTCTTTATCGTCATCGAAAAATGGTCGCTGAACAGGAAACGAAAACAACGCAAAACTCAAAGTGAGGTCAAGCATGATGCGTAATCTGATAAGCCTGTCTCTGCTGGTTGTCTTGGGGCTGAGCGGCTGTTCGCTGGCCCCGGTCTACCAGCGTCCGGAAGCCCCGCTGGCCGAAAACTGGCCGGCGGCAGAAGGGGACGCTCAGGCCGGTTCTGCCGCCGATGTCACCTGGCAGGATTACTTCCGTTCCGAGCCGCTCAAGCAGCTGATCGGTCGCGCTCTGGAGCAGAACCGCAACCTGAAGATCGCCGCCCTGAATATCGAACAGGCGCGGGCTGCCTACCGGATCCAGCGCGACGAACTGCTGCCGACCATCACCGCCAACGCCAGTGTTACCCGTGGTGGGGTTCCGGAAGCCACCAGCAGCAGCGGGGCTGACTATGTCTACACCAGCGCCAGCGCCAACGTCGCCCTGGCTTCCTATGAGGTCGATTTCTTCGGTCGCATCAGAAGCCTCAACGAGCAGGCCCTGGAGACCTATCTGGCGACGGAAGAGGCGCTGCTCAGCAGTCGCATGGCGCTCATCTCAGAAACGGCGAATGCCTATCTGGTTTATCTCGCCGATCAGAAGCTGCTCGGACTGTCTGAGCAGACCTTCGCCGCTTATAATGAGACACTCAAGCTGGTCAGCCGTCAGTATGAGGTCGGTGCCGCAACCCAGCTGGCAGTCGCCCAGGCGACAACCTCGGTCGAGTCGGCCCGCGCTTCGATCGCTCTCTACAGTCGCCAGCTGGCTCAGGCCAAAAATGCCCTGGTCTATCTCTGCGGCGGACCGGTCGATGACCTGCTGAATGCGGGGGAAACGATCGATAGCATCGAACTGCGCAGTGAGCTGCCGGTCGGCCTGCCATCAGAGGTTCTCCAGGCCCGTCCCGATGTCCGCCAGGCCGAGTATCAGCTCAAGGCGGCCAATGCTGATATCGGTGCTGCCCGTGCTGCACTCTTTCCGACCATCTCTCTGACCGGTTCTCTTGGTCTGGCCAGCGACAGCCTCGAGGGGTTGCTCAAGTCGAGCGCCCGTTATGCCTGGGCCTTTACTCCGTCGGTAACCATGCCGATCTTCAATCGCGGCCAGCTCAGGGTCAGCCTTGAGGTCGCCAAGGTCGAAGAGCGGATCGCTGCGGCGACCTATGAGCAGGTGCTGCAGGTTGCCTTTCAGGAGGTTGCCGATCAGTTGGCAGCCCGTTCGGCCTACCGTCAGCAGCTGGAGGCGCAGAATGCTTTGGTCGCCGCCGCCGAGCAGGCCTATGTTCTGGCCAAAGCACGCTACGACAATGGTGTCGACAGTTTTCTGACTCTGCTCGATGCTCAGCGGACTCTGCTCTTGGCTCGGCAATCTTCAGTTTCTGTGCGTCAGGCCTATCTGGCCAACATGGTCAGCCTCTACAATGTCCTCGGTGGCGGCCAACTTTAAACGGTTTTTCCTGCCGTAGCGGATCGGCAATCCGGATATATCGGTTGCTGATCCGCTCTTTTCTCAGTAGAATCCTCAAAATTTCAATCTTTTCTGGCCCTGGCGCTCTATCATCGCTATACTCTTGCGCGCCGTGGGCATATCTGTTAGCAGGCCTATTGTTTATTACCGCGACCTTCGGGAGAGTTGAAATGATCAAAGCTGCCATTGCCAAGCTGGTTGAGCGACAGAATCTGGACGAGATCGAAATGATCGAAGCCATGAGTCAGATCATGGGCGGGGAGGCAACCCCGGCTCAGGTCGGTGCTTTCGTGACGGCCTTGCGGATGAAGGGGGAGACGATTCCGGAGATCGTCGGCGCGGCCCGGGTCATGCGTGCCCATGCCACACCGATCCGGGTCGGCGATGTTGTCGATATCGACCGTGATGATATCAACCTCGACCGCGAAACCATCCTCGACACCTGTGGTACCGGCGGCAGCGGGACGCGCAGTTTCAATATTTCAACCACCGTGGCGCTGGTTGTCGCCGCCTGCGGGGCCAAGGTCGCCAAGCATGGCAACCGCAGCGTTTCTTCGGCCTGCGGCAGCGCCGATGTGCTGGAAAAACTCGGAGTTAAACTCGATATCACCCCCGAACTGGTCGGTGAGTGCGTCGACCGGATCGGGGTCGGCTTTCTCTTTGCCCCGGCGCTGCACGGGGCGATGAAATACGCCATCGGTCCGCGCCGTGAGATCGGTATCCGCACCATTTTCAATCTGCTCGGTCCGCTGACCAACCCGGCCGGTGCGAACCGTCAGGTGCTGGGTGTCTATCGCGAAGACCTGGTCGAGCCGCTGGCCAAGGTTCTGTTGAGCCTCGGTTGTCGGCGCGGCTTTGTTGTTCACGGCAGCGACGGAATGGATGAAATAACCCTGACCGGGCCGACTCTGGTCGCTGCGATCAGTGGCAGCAGCGTCGAACTGCAGCAGATCAGCCCGGAGCAGTTCGGTTTCAACAGCTGCCGGCTGGAAGAACTGCAGGGGGGGGATGCCGAGGCAAATGCCAGGATCATTCTGGCGATTCTGAATGGAGAAACCGGGCCGAAGCGCGATATCGTTCTGCTTAACAGCGCCTATGCTCTGGTTGCCGCCGGGCTTGCCGCCGATGTCGATAACGGCATTGAACTGGCAAAAATGGCTCTTGATGACGGCCTGGCCAGGGAAAAACTGAATGCACTGATTCGCATGACGAATCAGTGCTGATGGCGTTGCAAAAACTCACCAACTGCTGTGTTGCTGTCATCATCTAGCTGCTTCAGCGTACATGGGTAGCTTTATTGCTTGATCATGACGCATCTTACATTCGGCGTTTTTTTAGCCATCGAGCTGCTGTCCTGATATTTCAGGTCTGACAGGTCACATAATTTTTTACGAGATGGATGAATGATTTTAGCCAAGATTATCAAAACCAAGGAAGAAGAACTGGTTGCCGCCAAGGCCCGCCAGAGTCAGGGCGATCTGATTCGCCTGATTGCCGATCTTGAAGACCGGCCGCGCGGTTTCGCCCGCGCTCTGCGCAATATGCGCGATTCCGGCGGAACCGCCGTGATCGCCGAGGTCAAGAAAGCCTCGCCGTCCAGGGGGATCATCCGCGAGGATTTCGATCCGCTGGCGATTGCTGAGATCTATCAGCAGGCCGGGGCCACCTGTCTTTCGGTCTTGACCGACGAACAGTATTTCAAGGGGCACCTGCGCTACCTGGGGCTGATCCGCGAACAGGTCTATCTGCCGCTCTTACGCAAGGATTTCATGATTGATCCTTACCAGATCTATGAGGCGCGTGCCGCCGGTGCCGACGCCATCCTGCTGATCGCTGCAGCTCTGAGCGATGCGCAGATGCATGACCTGGCCGGAGTGGCCAAGGAGCTGAAGCTCGACACCCTGCTGGAGGTGCATAACGTAGAAGAGCTGGAGCGGGCGCTGACCATTCCGGTCGACCTGATCGGTATCAATAATCGTGACCTGAAGAGCTTTGTTACCGACATCGGCATCACCGAGCAGTTGGCGGCGCGGATTCCGGCCCATCAGATCGCGGTTGCCGAGAGTGGCATCCACAATCGTCAGGATGTTGAACGCCTGGGCCGGGCCGGTGCCGGCGCCTTTCTGGTCGGGGAAAGCCTGATGCGCGAAAAAGATATCGCGGCCAAGCTTAAGGAATTATTGGGCTAGTATGAGAACCCGGATCAAGATCTGTGGTATCACCAACCTGGAAGATGCACTGCAGGCCGTCGAGGCCGGAGCCGATGCCCTCGGTTTCGTCTTTTATCGTAAGAGCCCCAGGTGTGTCAGCGCCGAGCAGGTGCGGGCCATCACTGCTCAGTTGCCCCCCTTTGTCGCCAGGGTCGGGCTGTTCGTCAACGCTCTGCCTGAGTGGATTGAGCAGACCATGGATGCTGCGGGGTTGAATCTGATACAATTACACGGTGATGAAGCGCCCGAACAGTGCCGTTTCAGTCGCTTTCCGGTGGTCAAGGCGCTGCGCGTCAGGGATGCCGGCTCGCTCATCGGAGCGGACGCCTATCCGGTAGCGGCTCTGTTGCTCGATGCCTGGAGCGACGACGCCTACGGCGGCACCGGTCACAGCTTTGATTGGCAACTGGTGCGCAACCTGACGGCAGCGAGGCCGCTGATCCTGGCCGGTGGTTTGAACCCGGACAATGTGGCGGCAGCGGTCAGAATAGTCAAACCCTATGCGGTCGATGTCTCGAGCGGTGTCGAGCTTGAACCCGGCCGCAAGGACCATGAGAAAGTCAGAAAATTTATTGAGCAGGTGAGGAACACATGAATTATCATTACCCGGACGAACGTGGTCATTTTGGCATATATGGTGGGCGCTATGTCGCCGAAACCCTGATGCCCGCACTGCTGGAGCTGGAAGAGGCTTACGCCAAGGTCAAGGACGATCCTGAATTTCAGCAGGAGTTTGCCTATTACCTGGAGCACTACGTCGGCCGCCCCAGCCCACTCTACTATGCCCGGCGCTTAAGTGAAGAGCTCGGCGGTGCCAAGATCTACCTCAAACGTGAAGATCTCAACCACACCGGCGCGCACAAGGTCAACAATACTGTCGGCCAGATCCTGCTCGCCCGCCGGATGGGGAAGAACAAGGTTATCGCCGAGACCGGAGCCGGACAGCACGGGGTTGCGACCGCAACGGTTGCCGCACTATTCGGGATGGAATGCGAAGTCTTTATGGGCAAGGAGGATATCCGTCGCCAGTCGCTCAACGTCTTCCGCATGAAGTTGCTCGGTGCCAAGGTCCGCGAATGTACCAGCGGGACTATGACCCTGAAGGATGCGATGAACGATGCGCTGCGCCACTGGGTCACCCATGTCCGCGACACCTTTTATGTCATCGGCACCGTCGCCGGTCCGCACCCCTATCCGCAGATGGTCCGCGATTTTCAGTCGGTGATCGGCCGCGAAGCCAGGGAACAGATGCTGGCGGCCGAGGGGCGTCTGCCTGATGCCGCTATCGCCTGTATCGGTGGCGGCTCCAACGCCATGGGGTTGTTCTATCCGTTTATCAAGGACACTGATGTGCGCCTGATCGGTGTCGAGGCAGCCGGGTTCGGCGTCGATACCAACAAGCACGCCGCTTCGATCTCCGCCGGTGCGCCGGGGGTTCTGCATGGTAACAAGACCTACCTGCTGCAGGATAGCGATGGCCAGATCGAGCATGCCCATTCCATTTCCGCCGGTCTCGACTATCCGGGGGTCGGGCCGGAACACGCCCACCTCAACGATATCAAGCGGGCGGAATATGTTTCGATCACCGATGATGAGGCGCTTGATGCCTTCCAGAAGCTGACCCGTGTCGAAGGGATCATCCCGGCTCTTGAGAGCGCCCACGCGATTGCCCAGGTGATAAAGCTGGCGCCGACCATGAGTAAGGACCAGAGCCTGCTGGTCTGCCTATCCGGCCGTGGCGACAAGGATATTCATACCGTCGCCGATGCCATGAAAGTTGAACTCTAAATGGAATTTACCGAACTTAATCTGCCGGAAGAAGTGCTCAAGGGGATCGCTGAGGCCGGATTCACCAATCTGACCCCGGTCCAGGAAGAATCGATTCCGCTCGCGCTTGGCGGCAAGGATGTTGCTGCCCAGGCCCAGACCGGTACCGGCAAGACCGCAGCGTTCCTGATTTCCCTGTTCTGCAAACTGCGTGGCGGTCAAGGCTCGACCGACAACAGCCCGCGTGCTCTGGTCATGGCTCCGACCCGCGAGCTGGTGGTGCAGATCTGCAAGGATGCCGAAACCCTCGGGCAATTTACCGGCATCAAGGTTCAGCCGATCTTTGGCGGCATGGATTACGAAAAGCAGCGTCAGGCGCTCAAGGACGGGGTTGATATCATCGTCGCCACCCCTGGGCGGCTGATCGACTACTACAAGCAGCGGGTTTTTTCGCTGAACAAGGTCGAGGCGCTGGTCATCGATGAGGCCGACCGGATGTTCGACATGGGCTTTATCAAGGATCTGCGTTATCTGCTGCGCAAACTGCCCAGTTTCGATAAGCGCCAGACCATGCTCTTTTCGGCGACTCTGTCGAGCCGGGTCATGGAGCTGGCCTACGAGTTCATGAACATTGCCGAAAAGGTTTCAATCGCTCCTGAACAGGTGGCCGCCGAACGGATCGAGCAGACGCTGTTTCATGTTGGTCGTGATGAAAAGTTTGCCCTGTTGCTTGGGCAGCTCAAGCGCGAAACCGGGGTCGAACGGGTCATGCTCTTTGTCAATACCAAGATCGAGGCGGAACGCCTCAACGCACTGCTTGAGGCTAACGGGATTTCCAGTGCGCTGATCTCCGGGGATATTGCCCAGAAGAAGCGGATGCGGATTCTCGAGCAGTTTAAGCAGGGGGAGTTGACCCACCTGGTGGCTACTGATGTCGCTTCGCGGGGGATTCATGTCGATGGCGTAACCCATGTCATCAATTACGATCTGCCGCAGGATCGTGAAGATTACGTCCACCGCATCGGCCGGACGGCGCGTGCCGGGGCAACCGGGAGGGCGATCAGCTTTGCTGATGAAGAATCGGTCTACGCCCTGGCCGATATCGAGGACTATCTCGGTTTCAAGATTCCCAGTGAGATTCCCTGCGATGAGGATTTTGTCTTTGAGTACAAAAAGGCCAATCCCCGTCGCAAGCGCCCGGCGCCTGACAAGAGAGGGAGCAGGACGGGGGATAGAAAAGCGGCCAAGCCTGGTGACCCGGATCAAAAGAAGCGCAGCCGTCCGCGGCGCAGAAAGCGTATGAAGCCAGCTGGCGAAGGTGGGGCGACTCCGGCTGAACCCTCCTGAGTCGTTCGCTTTGAAAAAGCTGTTGAAAGCGGGCAGCGGGTTCCATTAGACTAATCCTTTTGGCTCGGCATAAGGCCGGGCTGATGCAGCCGGGAAGAACGATATCAAGATGTCACGTATAGATACAACCTTTGCAGCGTTGAAAGCGCAGGGCAAGACCGCCCTGATTCCGTTTATTACTGCCGGTGATCCGGATCAGCAGACGACTGTCGAGCTGCTTTTGACCCTGGCTGAAGCCGGGGCTGATCTGATCGAGCTTGGGGTGCCATTTTCCGATCCGATGGCCGACGGGCCGACTATTCAGGCCGCTTCCGAGCGGGCTTTGGCCGCCGGGATGACCCTAGCCGGGGTGCTGGAGATCGTCACCGAGGTGCGTAAGAGTTCTCAGGTGCCGCTGGTGCTGATGGGCTACTACAACCCGATCTTCCGTTATGGCATCGAGCGTTTTGCCACCGATGCGGTCGAGGCCGGGGTCGATGCCCTGCTGCTGGTCGACCTGCCGCCGGAAGAAGCCGGGGAGATCAGCGCTGTGACCAGCGAGGCCGGTTTGTCACTGATTACCCTGCTGGCTCCGACCACCCCGCGTGGACGGATGGAAAAACTGGCGGCAGCGGCGCAAGGTTATCTTTACTACGTGTCGATGACCGGTGTTACCGGGGCACAGAAGATCACTCCGGCGGATATTCAGGCCTCTGTAGAGGAGCTTAAGAGTATGACCGATATTCCGGTCGGGGTCGGCTTCGGGATTACCACGGCTGAGGATGCCGCCGCGGTCGGTGCCTTTGCCGACGGTGTCGTGGTCGGCAGCGCTCTGGTCAAGGTGATCGAGGCCAACAGTGGCAGTGCGCAGTTGCTGGACAAGGTCAGGGCGTTTATCGCTGATCTCAAATCCGGACTCAAGTAAACGCAAGTGTTTTTTCGGTGGTGAAAAAGCCTGCCGGAATATGAAGTTAAGAGGAAAATATGGTCTGGTTTCGTGCCAAAAATACGTTAAAGACAACCCCGGGAAAGAAGAGTGTTCAGGTTCCCGAAGGGGTCTGGACCAAGTGCAAGAACTGTCAGGAAATCATCTACGCCAAGGAAATCGAGCGTAATCTCAATGTCTGCCCCAAGTGCGATTATCACTTCCGCATCGGCGCCCGTGAGCGGATCAGTCTGATCCTTGATGAGGGGTCTTTTGTCGAGATGGACGCCAATGTCCGTTCGGTTGATTTCCTCGACTTCAAGGATTCCCAGAAGTACAAAGAGCGGATCAAGGCGGCCGTCAAGAAGTCCGGTGATGGTGATGCGGTGATCTGCGGCGATGGGAAGATCGACGGCCTGCCGGTTGTTGTCGCTGTCTTCGATTTCGAGTTTATGGGGGGCAGTATGGGCTCGGTTGTTGGTGAAAAGATCACCAGGACGATCGAACGCGGCCTCAAGAACGAGGTGCCGGTGCTGATCTTTTCATCATCGGGCGGCGCGCGAATGCAGGAGAGCATCATGTCGCTGATGCAGATGGCCAAGACCAGCGCGGCTCTGGCCAAACTCAAGGCCGCCGGCATCCCTTACATCTCCATCCTGACCGATCCGACCACCGGCGGGGTGACCGCCAGCTTCGCCATGCTCGGTGACCTGAATATCGCCGAGCCGCGGGCGCTGATCGGTTTTGCCGGCCCGCGAGTTATCGAGCAGACGATCCGCCAGACCTTACCGGATGGCTTTCAACGTTCTGAATACCTGCTCGAGCACGGTATGCTCGATATGATCGTAGCGCGCAAGGAGATGAAGCAGAAGCTGTCCCAGATTCTGCGCATCTACACCAAGCAGCCTGCATGAGTGAGGGCTACCGGGAGACGCTCGACTATCTCTACTCCCTGCAGTTCTTCGGTATCAAGCTGGGGCTGGAGAATACCCGTCTACTGCTGGAGCGCTGCGGCAATCCGCACCGGGATCTGAAGCTCATTCATGTCGCCGGAACCAACGGCAAGGGATCGACCGTGGCGACTCTGGCCTCGGTGTTCCATCAGGCGGGGATCCGGGCGGGTCTCTATACCTCTCCCCATCTGCACAATTTCTCTGAAAGAATCAGGGTCGATACCCTGCCGATCAGCGAGGCCGAGATCGTTGCGCTGACCCGCGAGTTGCGTCCGCATGCCGAAGAGTTGCGTGCGACCTTCTTTGAGGTGACGACGGTCATGGCTCTGCTCCATTTTCAGCGTAGCGGTGCCGAGTGGGCGATTCTTGAAACCGGTATGGGTGGCCGTCTCGACGCGACCAACCTGGTGACTCCTGAGCTGTGCCTGCTGACGCCGGTCGCCCTGGATCACACCCAGGCCCTGGGCGGAACTCTTGCCGAGGTGGCACTTGAAAAGGCCGGGATCCTCAAGCCGGGGGTTGCTGCCCTGACAGCGCAGCAACCAGCTGAGGTTCTCGAAGTTTTCGAGCGGGCCGCCAAGGAGCGTCACCTGCCACTTTATAAAGCTGGGGCGGATTTTTTCTGTACAGAAACGCCTGATGGCCTGTGTCTGCAGGGGTTCGGTACGCGTCTGGACAAAATTCGTTCCGGTCTTGTCGGGCGGCACCAGCAGCAGAACCTGGGGCTGGCGGCGGCGGCCATCTTCTGGCTGAACAGCCAGGAGGCGGTCAGGATCTCAGCCGCTCAGATCGTCCGGGGGCTTGAGCAGGTGCGCTGGCCCGGCCGTCTGGAGTGGCTGACGCCTCGCCTGTTGATCGACGGGGCGCACAACCCGGCGGGGGCTTTGACCCTGGCCGCTTATCTGCAGGATATTGATGTCAAAGGTGTCCGGCTGGTGGTCGGTTGCAAGGAGGATAAGGACTGGCGCCAGCTGCTCAAGCCGTTGCTGCCATTTTGTCGTGCCCTTTATGCGACAAAGCCTCCCGTCGACGTTGCTGCCGATCCGCAGGCGATGGCTGCGTATGCCAGTGCGGAGGCTCTTTCGGCCCAGGTCTGTGAGTGTCCGGCGGAGGCTGTCGATCAGGCTGTCGCGGAGAGTGACAGCGGGGAGATCGTCGTTGTCGCCGGTTCCCTGTTTCTGGTCGCTGCGGTTCGCGAGCATCTTCTGCCCGCAACTGATTTACTGAAAATTAGCGCATCTACGGAATTGTGATGAAGTTACCTGCTGTTGTCTTGTTTTTTCTGTTGCTTGTCCCCGGACTGGCTGTTGCCGCCGATTTGTCGCAGTTGGGGAGTTCCGGGGAGCCCGTTGAGCTTGAAGCCGACAGTCTGAGTTATGACCGGAGCAGCGGCGAATATCGGGCCGCTGGCGATGTGCATCTGCGCCAGGGGGAGTTTGAGGTCACCGGCGAAGAGTTGCACTGGAATCAGCAGAGCGGCGAGCTGAATGCCGATGGCGGAGTGACCCTGAGCTCGCCTGAGGATACCCTGAGCGGATCACGGGCCAGGTACAACCTGCAGAGCAATACCGGGATGGTTGAGGATGGCTATTTTTTTCTGCATGCTGAGAATCTGCACGTCCGCGGGACGGCCATCGAGCGGCGTGGTGAGTCCCAGTTTCATATCGAAGCCGGTGTCTTTACCACCTGTAATGGCGACTCACCGTCCTGGAAATTCGGAGCCAGCCAGCTTGATGTCACCCTCGGGGGCTATGCGCGGGCAAAAAATGCTGTTTTTTACCTGAAGGATATTCCGGTTTTCTACTTTCCCTACCTGGTCTACCCGGTCAAGACCGAGCGTGAATCGGGCCTGCTGATCCCTTCTTTCAGTTATTCCAGTACCAAGGGGGTCGGTTTCAGCCAGGCCTATTATCAGGTGATAGCGGATAATCAGGACGCCACCCTGTACCTCGATTACCTGTCTGAGGCGGGTGTCGGCAAGGGGCTGGAGTATCGCTATATCTTTGGCCTGGATAACGCGGGTGAGGCACAGATTTATCATATCGACGTCAACAGGATCGACGGTGACACGATCGACGAGGAACGCTATGCCATGTCCTTGACGCATAACGGTACCCTGCCCGGCGAAGTCAGACTTCGGGCTGACCTGGAATACGTCAACGACAATGATTATTTTTCCGATTTTGGTGAGCTGGCCGACGAGTATAACAAGGATGAAGTTCAGTCCGACCTGTCACTGCAGAAGAACTGGGGAAAGTTCAGCCTGCTCGGTGCGCTGCGCTATACTGAAGATCTGGAGACTGACGATGACACAACCCTTCAGCTGTTGCCAAGAATCACCCTTGAGGGGGGGCGGCAGCGTATAGCCGATAGCTTCCTGTTTTACAGTCTGTTCAGTGAATACAGTCATTTCTGGCGGGAAGAGGGGCAGACCGGACAGCGGATGATGGTCAGACCTGCTCTGTCGACGACCCTGCCGTTTGGCGGCGTCGCCAGTCTGACGCCTGAGCTGGCCTATCGCCAGCGCTATTACTGGGATATCAGTGGTGATGATGATACCCGGGAGGTCGGCCTGCCGGAAGTCAGGGTTTCTCTGAACAGCCGTGTGCAGCGAACCTTTGAAACTGATTCTGCTGCGCTTTCCAGGCTGCGCCATGTTATCGAACCGGAGCTGGTGTACAGCTACATTGGCGATGAGGATCAGTCGGAGATTCCGGTATTTGACAGCTATGACCAGATCGATGAGGAGAACCAGCTTGAATATGCCCTGATTCAGCGTTTCAAGGGGCGCTTCGAGCGGGATGGTCAGAGCGAATATCGCGACCTTGCCTACCTGCGTACCTCGCTGATTGAAGATCTGGACAGCGAAAATGACAGTATTCTGAACGGCTTCAGGAATGAGCTGCGCCTGACCCCCTTCGACGGATTGTCCTTCGCTGCTGACGCAACCCTTGATCTGGATAACGGGGACTGGGAGGAGATTGGCGCAGAGACGGATATTGTTGTTCAGCAGAACAATTCTTTACGGCTGCGGTATCAGCGCAATCTCGACGAATCTCTCGATTACGGGCGCCTTGACCTGAGCGTCGGGATACTGGCGCCGATCTATCTGAATTATCAGCAACGCTACGATTTTGTCGATGATGAGGTCGTTGAGGAGGTTGTTGCTCTCGAATACCGTCAGCAGTGCTGGAGCCTGTTCCTGACCTATCGCGATCATGACGACAGTCAGTCGCTGATGGTGAATTTCAGTCTGAGTGGATTGAGCACATCCGGCAGGTGAGCTAACCGCCTCGGCGGGAGCTGAGCGGCGACGTAAAAGAGAGTTGACCTGTATTCACGACCATGCGAATCTGCCTAGCTGTATGGAGCGTGTGAGGAAAGGGTCATGAAGGGGTTGAATGTGGCGTCAGAGCAGGAAGCGATGGAGTCCGGACCGAAAAATCTGCTGAGCATCTGTCTGGTGATAGTCATCCTGCTTTTGTGCGCCTATGCAATTTTTGGTAACCGTGGCGTGATGCGTATACTGCAGGCCCGTGAGCAACAGCACCAGCTCGAGCAGCAGCTGGCCGAGCTGAAAGAGCAGCAGCAGCAACTTCATGAAGAAATACGTCGTTTGAAGGAAGATAAGAGCTATTGGGAGCAGCTGGCGCGTACCCGTCTGGGAATGGTGCGCGAGGGCGAGCTGATCTATCACATCCCCGATGGCGATGAGCATAAACCAGAGACAGGATCAAAATGAAGGAACAGTTAAGACAGGCTATTGAAGCCGTACTCAAAGATTGCTATGCCGAGGGGCTACTGAGCTCTGGCGAGGTCCCTGCTGAAATTCAGCTGGAGGTGCCGAAAAATGCCGAACATGGCGATTTTGCCACCAACCTGGCGATGATGCTGGCCAAGCCGGAACGCAAGGCGCCGCGTCAGGTTGCCGAAATTCTGCTGCCGAAGCTTCAGGCCCTGACGATCTGTGCCAGTGTCGAGATCGCCGGTCCCGGTTTTATCAACTTCCGCCTGTCTCCATCCTGCTGGTATGAGCTGCTCGATCAGATTACCGAACAGGGAGCTGCCTACGGCAAGAGCAAGGTCGGTGCCGGAACCAGGATTCAGGTCGAGTTCGTCAGTGCCAACCCGACCGGTCCGCTGCATATCGGCCATGGTCGTGGCGCGGTTGTCGGTGACGCTCTGGCCGCTGTTCTGGATGCGGCCGGATACCAGGTCGAGCGTGAGTACTATGTTAACGACGCAGGTAACCAGGTGCAGACCCTGGGCCGCTCGATCTGGATGCGCCTGCGCGAGCTGCAGGGCGAAACCATCGAATTTCCAGAAGACGGTTACCAGGGGGAGTACATCATCGACCTGGCGCAGAAATATCTTACCGAGCAGGGGACCCTTGCCGGAGTCGCTGAAGCTGAAGCGATTGCAAGCTGTTCCGCCTTTGGCGTCGAAGAGGTCCTCAAGTGGATTGCCGCCGATCTCGAAACCTTTGGTATCCGTTTCGACAACTGGTACAGCGAAAAGAGCCTTTACGAGCGCAACATGGTTGACAAGGAACTGGCCACTCTCAAGAAGAAGGGGCTGTCCTTCGAGCAGGATGATGCACTCTGGCTGCGTACCACCGACTATGGTGACGATAAGGACCGGGTGTTGATCAAGTCAGATGGCAGCTATACCTATTTCGCTTCCGATGTCGCCTATCACATGGAGAAATTCGAACGTGGCTTCGACCGTGTTATCGATGTCTGGGGGGCTGATCACCACGGTTATATTCCGCGCATGAAGGCGATGCTCGCCGGTCTCGGCCATCCGCCGGAAGATCTTGACGTCCTGCTTATCCAGATGGTCAATCTGCTGCGCGACGGGGTGCCATTTACCATGGGCAAGCGCTCCGGTAACTTCATTACCCTGCGCGAGGTCATCGACGAAGTCGGTCGCGATGCCTGTCGGTTCTTTTTCCTGATGCGCCGTTGCGACAGCCAGCTTGATTTCGACCTTGAGCTGGCCAAGCAGCAGAGCAGCGACAATCCGGTTTTCTACGTTCAGTATGCTCACGCTCGGGTCTGCAGCATTAACCGCAACGCGGCGGAAGCCGGAGTTTCGCTGCCGGCCAGAGACCAGATCAAGCACGCCTGCCTGGATCTGCCGGAGGAGCTGGCCCTGATTCAGCAGCTGGCGCGTTACCCGGAATCGATCGTCGGTGCCGCGCAGAATCATGAGCCGCATCGGGTGATTTTTTATCTGCAGGATCTTGCTGCTCAATTTCATAGTTACTATAATCGCCATCGTGTTCTGGTTGACGATGCCGATACGACGGCGGCCCGACTCTATCTGGTCAATGCCGTTCGTACCGTTCTGGCTAACGCCTTGTGCTTGATGGGAGTTTCTGCTCCGGAACAAATGTAAATTTTTTCAGAGGGAGTGCAGTCATGAGGGAAACGACAAAAACCCGTACCCAGAGACGCATGGAAAGACGTCAGGCCGTTGTCCTGCTGGTGCTGCTGCTGGTGGCTTCGCTGGTTTGCTTCGTCGTGGGTATTTTTGTCGGTCGCCACAGCGCTGAGCGTAATTATGCCGAAAAGCTTGAGAGAGCCCAGCAGGTTCTTGTCGCTCAGGGCCAGCTGGAGGCACAGAGCCTGCAGGTGCCGGACAAGCCGGTGCCAGCTGAGCCTGAAAAGCCGATGGGTGCAGAAGACGCTGCGGCGCAGGCTCCGGAATTGACCTACGATGATCTGAGCAAGGAGCCTGAGGTTCCGGCGGAACCACTGGGAAGCGGGATTAATATGGCCCCTGAGCCGGTCAAAGAGGCGCGGCCGCCGATCGCTCTGGCTGACCAGCCGATTGTCGCCAGGCCTGAGCCGAAGCCGGTCGCTGCACCGGTTCCACAGAAAGTTGCAGTTCCGGACCCGGTCAAGTCGGCTGAAATGCCGCGTTTTTCTCCCTCGGGCAGCCACGCGGTTCAGGTCGGCTCCTTTGCCGCCTCCAAGGATGCCATTGCTCTGAAGGAAAAGCTTCAGTCGAGTGGTTATCCGGCTTACATGGTTGAGGCGGATCTGGGTGACAAGGGGCTCTGGTATCGCGTCAAGGTCGGTCCCTATGCGGGGGGAGATATTGCCAAAGTGGCCCAGCATTACCTGGAGCAACAGGACAAAATCAAGGGCTTTGTCACGCGAAAATAGTTTGAGAAAGGGTGGATTTTTTTTCTTGACATTTTTTCGTCAGAAGATTATTTTCCCTGAGCTCGTGACGCGGGATGGAGCAGCTTGGTAGCTCGTCGGGCTCATAACCCGAAGGTCGGGGGTTCAAATCCCTCTCCCGCAACCAAAAATAAAACCTGGAGGCAGGTTGATATAGTTCGGCGGTGTAGCTCAGTTGGTTAGAGCATGCGGCTCATATCCGCAGTGTCCGGAGTTCGAATCTCTGCACCGCCACCATTTAAAAGGTCCTTTCTGTTTTCAGGAAGGGCCTTTTCGTTTATAGTCATCCTGTCCGATTATCTTCGCAGAGGTCTTTCGTGCACGCTGAATCCCTTGTCGCCGCTATCCGTTCAACGCTTCCCGCTCCGGGGAGCCGGGTACTTATCGGGGTTTCCGGCGGTGTTGATTCGGTCGTGCTGCTCCATCTGCTGGCCGGTCTGGCTTCTGAGTGCGGACTGGAACTGGCTGTTGCCCACCTTGATCATCAAATCCGTGAAAAAAGTCACCTTGACGCCGAGTTTGTCGCCGGCCTCTGTTCCAGCTTGGGGGTCTGCTGTTTTTGTCACGCGGTAGATGTGCCGGCGCATGCCCGGGGGGCAGGTGTCAGTCTTGAGATGGCCGGGCGTGATCAACGCCGCAGCTTTTTTGCCGCGCTGAGTGCGGAGCATGGTTTTGAGCGGATTGCGCTGGCTCATCATCAGCAGGATCAGGTTGAGACGCTGCTGTTGCGCCTGGTCCGTGGAACCGGGGTTGCCGGTCTGGCGGCGATGAGGGAGTTGGACGGGTGCTGGTGGCGTCCCCTGCTGGGTGTCTCACGTCAGCAGATCGAAGCATATGCGCACAAGCAGGGGGTGACCTGGTGTGAGGATGATACCAATGGCGATACCAGCTATCAGCGTAACCTGATCCGTCATGAGGTTCTGCCCAGGCTGCTGTCCATGAATCCCGGCTTTGCCGGACGGATAGAGACACTGGTCGGTCAGGTTCAGACTGATGAGGATTTTTTCTCCGCACTGGTGGTCAGGACCTTTGCTGAGGTTCTGCTGTCAGATGACGACGGCCTGGAGCTTGATAGGCAGGAGTTGCTGCGGCTGCACCCGGCAGTGAGGGGGCGTGTCTGCCGTCATGCGCTCGGCCTGGTTCGTGGTGGACTGCAGGGGGTCGAAGCGGTTCATCTGCAGCAGCTCGATCAGCTTCTGCAGGGCGAGCGCAGTCAGGCTCAGCTCGATCTGCCCGGTCTCTGGGTGGCCCGGCGCTACGACAGGATCTGGCTAAGAAGGCATATGCCGGAGCGGCCAGTCTGCGCTGAGTTACCACTCTCCGTTCCCGGTCAGCTTGTCTGGAGCGGGCAGTGGTGGTTGAAAGCGTCGTTTGGTGAAAAAAGTCTGGGTGAGTCCTCTTGTGCGGTGGAATTCGATTGGGCTAAATTAGACGGACAGCTGAAGGTTCGCAGCTGGCGCTACGGGGATCGATTCCAGCCTTTGGGTATGTCCGGACATAAGCGCCTCAAGCGTCTTTTTGGCGATCTGAAAATCCCTCTGGAGGAGCGTTGCCAGCTGCCGCTGGTGACCTGCGCCGGTGAAATTCTCTGGGTTGCCGGATTGCGTCGTTCGACGCACGCCCCGGTGACTGATCAAAGTCAGAAAATAATCCGCCTTGAACTGTGCCGGATGCCTTGAAAACGGGGACAAAAGGCTTGTGAGGCTGTATTCTTTATGGTAGGTTTTTCAGCTAGTTTTTATTAATTTCGAGAAGTTTTAGCCTTAAATGGAACGTCATAGGGGGTCCTGTGAGTCAATTTCAGAAAAACTTAGCTCTGTGGCTGGTCATTTCACTGCTGATGATCATGTTGTTCAACATGATGACGCAGAAGGATACCGACCAGAACCAGATCAACTATACTGAATTCCTGAGCGCGATCGATGACGGGCGGGTGACCAGTATCACCTTCCAGGGGAACCAGATCAGTGGCGTCTACAAGGATGGCGAGAAGTTTAAAACTTACGCGCCGATGGATGAGCAGCTGATCCCCGATCTCAAGGAGAAAGGGATCGTCATCGAGGCCAAACCGGCCGAAGACCAGGGGTTTTGGTTCACCCTGCTGGTCTCCTGGGGGCCGATCATTCTGCTGATTGCCGTCTGGATCTTCTTCATGCGTCAGATGCAGTCGGGCGGCGGAAAAGCGATGAGCTTCGGCAAGAGCAAGGCCAAGCTGCTGACCGATTCGCAGGGACAGGTCACCTTTAAGGACGTTGCTGGCGTCGATGAGGCCAAGCAGGAACTGGAGGAGGTTGTCGAATTCCTCAAAGATCCTAAGAAATTCACCAAACTGGGCGGCAAGATTCCCAAGGGGGTTCTGCTGGTTGGCTCTCCGGGTACCGGTAAAACCCTGCTCGCCCGTTCCGTGGCCGGTGAGGCCGGGGTTCCGTTCTTTACCATCTCCGGTTCCGATTTCGTCGAGATGTTCGTCGGTGTCGGTGCCAGCCGGGTGCGCGACCTGTTTCTGCAGGGGAAGAAGAACGCCCCGTGTATAATCTTTATCGATGAGATCGATGCCGTCGGGCGTCATCGCGGTGCCGGCTTGGGCGGCGGGCATGATGAACGTGAGCAGACCCTCAACCAGTTGCTGGTCGAGATGGATGGATTCGAGTCGAACGAAGGGGTTATCCTGGTCGCGGCGACCAACCGTCCCGATGTACTCGACCCGGCGCTGCTGCGTCCGGGCCGTTTTGACCGTCAGGTCGTGGTTCCCCGCCCCGATGTTAAAGGCCGTCTCAAGATCCTGCAGGTTCATTCGCGCAAGGTACCGCTGGCTGAGAACGTCAATCTCGAAGTGGTTGCCAAGTCGACTCCCGGTTTCTCCGGTGCCGATCTGGCCAATCTGATCAACGAGGGCGCGCTGCTGGCTGCCCGGGCCAACAAGAACATGGTTGACATGGACGATATGGAAGCGGCCAAGGATAAGGTCATGATGGGCGCTGAGCGCCGCTCCCTGGTCATCACTGAAGAAGAGAAGAAGGTGACCGCCTATCATGAGGCCGGCCATGCTCTGGTTTCGCTGCTGACTCCTGGCTCCGATCCGGTCCACAAGGTCTCGATCATTCCGCGCGGTCGGGCCATGGGCGTGACCATGTATCTGCCGGCCGAAGAAAAGTACAATGAAACGGCCAAGGGCCTCAATATCCGGATCCGCGCCATGTTGGGTGGCCGGGTTGCCGAAGAGATCACCTTCGAGTCGGTGACCAGCGGTGCGAGCAACGATCTTGAGCGGGTCACCACCATTGCCCGCAAGATGGTCTGTGAGTGGGGGATGAGCGATGAGATCGGTCCTCTCACCTTTGGCGAGAAGGAGGGTGGTGAAGTTTTCCTTGGCCGTGATATGGGCCATGTTAAGAACTACAGTGAAGCGACCGCCGTTGCTATCGACAACGAAATCCGTCGTATCGTTCATGAGAACTATGAGATCACCCAGAAGCTGCTTAAGGATCACGAGCCGCAGCTGATCGCTCTGTCTGAATTGTTGCTTGAAAAGGAGACCCTCGACGCCGGCGAGATTATCAAGGTCGTTTTCCCCGATGGGGTTCCGGATTATCTCAAGGCCAAGGTGGAAGAAGCTGAAGAGGAGAGCGGCTTTGTCGCTGAGCCTGTCGAGAGTGAGTCGGCTGTGGTTAGTGCTGAGCCCCAGCCGACAGAAGCTGCCCCAACTGAAACGTCTGCGGAGGATGCCAAGAGCGACGCGTGAAACCAGCGGAATACCTGATTGGGCGCGAGTGTCGCCTTGATCTGACGCAGCCGCGCATCATGGGGATTCTGAACGTGACCCCCGACTCTTTTTCCGACGGCGGCTGCTATCAGGGCCCGGAAGCGGCCTTACGCCAGGCGCTCAGGATGCAGCAGGAGGGAGCAGACCTACTTGACATCGGTGGCGAAAGCACGCGGCCGGGAGCCAGCCGGATCAGTGTCGACGAAGAACTCGACCGGGTGGTTCCGATCGTCGAGCTGCTGAGCCGGGAGATCGATCTGCCGCTGTCGATCGACACGACCAAGTCTGAAGTCGCACGCGAAGCACTTGCAGCCGGTGGGCATTTCATCAATGACATCAGCGGCCTGACCTTTGATGATCAGATGGCCGGGGTCGCTGCGGAAAGCGGGGCCGGGCTTTTTGTCATGCATACCCGTGGTCGCCCCGATGTCATGCAGAATGACACGGCCTATGCCAATCTGCTCGACGAGGTGATCGCCTATCTGCGCAAGAGTGCCGAACTGGCCCTCGTCGCCGGAGTTCCGCCGGATCACCTGGCGATTGACCCGGGCATCGGCTTCGGCAAGAGCGTTACCGGTAATCTTGAACTGATGCAGCAGTTGAGCCGTTTTCACCAGCTGGGTTACCCGATTTTACTCGGGACCTCACGCAAGAGCTTTATCGGTGCTATTCTTGAACAGAACGATCCCCGGAAGCGCGATGCCGGCACCCTGGCGACCGTTGTTCTCGGGGTCCAGCAGGGTGTGCAGATTTACCGGGTCCATGACGTTGCCTCAGCGAGCCAGGCAGCAAAGGTTGCGTGGGCCATTCGGGAGTGTCGACTTCCCTGATATGCTTTTTTGTATTTATCCTTCAGGCTGATTTGAATTGACAGTGCGGTGACCTCATGCTCGATGTTTTTACCAATATCCGTTATCTCGATATTATCGACATCTGCATCGTCGCCTTTATCATCTATCGGATCATCCTGCTGATCAAGGGGACCCGGGCGGTTCAGATGCTGCTCGGCCTCGCCGTTATCCTGGTCGTCTATATTGCCTCCCGGGTGGGCGACCTGCACACCCTCAACTGGTTCCTGAGTAACTTCCTTTCGTCGATCATCCTGGTCATCGTGGTTATCTTTCAGAATGACATCCGCCGGGCGCTGATGCATGTCGGGCGCAATCCGTTTCTGGGCGGCAGCCCTGCGGTCCATGACTCAGCCGTTATCGAAGAGTTGGTCAAGGCGGCCATGGCGCTCGGTAATCGCAAGATCGGTGCCCTGATCGCCATCGAGCGCGAGACCGGGATCAACGATATCCTCGAGTCGGGAACCGCAATCGATGCCAGGGTCAGCAGCGACCTGATCCGGGCGATCTTCATGCCCTCTTCGCCGATCCATGACGGAGCCCTGGTTCTTCAGCAGGGGCGGTTGACCAAGGCCGGTTGTTTTCTGCCGTTGAGTCAGGGGAGTGATCTCAACAAGGACCTCGGTACTCGCCATCGCGCTGCTATCGGCCTGACCGAACTGGCCGATGCCATTGCCATCGTTGTTTCGGAGGAGACCGGCAAGATTTCGGTCGCCGTCAACGGCAGTATGACCCGCAATCTCGATGCGACCAGTCTGAAAAAGGTTCTCGGCCGTCTGCTCGAACCGCGCCGCGTAAAACTGAAAAGAAAGAAGGGCTGATCAAATGTTCAAATTGTTAACAGAAAATTGGACATTGAAATTGCTGTCCCTGATTTTTGCCCTGCTGCTGTGGATGTTTATTATGGGTGAGAGGCGCTTCGAGGTCGGCTTCCTCGTCCCGCTCGAAATGCAGAACATTCCTGAGGGGCTGATGATCGCCAACGAGGTGCCCAGCCAGGTCGATGTCCGGGTCAGCGGCCCCCGCACCCTGTTGATGAAGGTGACCCCGAACGATATCAGTATCGTGGTCGATCTGGTCGATCTCAAACCGGGGCTGACAACCTTCAAGCGTCTCGAGGAGCGTCTCAATCTGCCCAACGGCCTGCGCGTGACCAGACTGTCCCCCTCCTTCATCGATCTGCGCCTGGCGCGGATTCAGGAGAAGGAGGTGCCGATCAAGCCGGTGCTGATCGGAACCCCGGAGCCTGGCTATTTGCTCGGCAAGGTTTCGCTGGTGCCGGACCATGTGACCCTGGCCGGGGCTGAGACCGAACTGAAGAACGTGACCAGCGTCACAACGGATGTCATTGATCTGGAAGGGGTCAATGCGGGATTTTCGCTCATCGTGCCGCTTGTGCACCGGGGAACCTATACTTATCTTAAGGATGAAAAAACAACCGAGGTCCAGGTTGAAATCGATGTGGATGAAAATTACCTGCGGGAGGCTGAACCCGCTGCAATGACGGATGCCGAAGAGGGTGGGAGAGAATGAAAACCGAGAAAAAGTTATTTGGAACCGATGGTGTGCGCGGGGTCGCCAATATCGACCCGATGACGACCGAGATGGCCATGCAGTTGGGACGTGCGGCCGCCTATGTCTTCAAGAAGGACAAGAATCGCCGCCATTCCGTGGTTATCGGCAAAGATACCCGGTTGTCCGGCTATATGCTCGAGAATGCTATGGTGGCAGGGATCTGCTCCATGGGGGTTGACGTCATGATCGTCGGTCCGTTGCCGACTCCGGGGATCGCCTTTATCACCTCGTCAATGCGTGCCGATGCCGGTGTGGTCATCAGTGCTTCGCACAACCCCTATCAGGACAACGGGATCAAGTTTTTCTCCAACGACGGTTTCAAGCTGCCGGATGGGCTGGAAGTCGAGATTGAGGACCTGATCATCAACCATCGTATCGACGATCTGCGTCCGGTGGCCGATGAGGTCGGCAAGGCTTACCGCATAGATGACGCAATCGGCCGTTATGTCGTCTTTCTCAAGAACACCTTCCCCAAGGATCTTGACCTGCAGGGTCTGCGTATCGTGCTCGACTGTGCCAACGGTGCTGGTTACAAGGTGGCACCGGCAGTGCTGAAAGAACTCGGCGCTGAGGTGCTCACCCTCGGGGTGGCTCCGAACGGAACCAACATCAACGATGGCTGCGGATCGCTGCATCCTGAGGTTATGGCGGCCAAGGTCCGCGAGTATCGTGCCGATCTGGGGATCGCCCTGGATGGCGACGCTGACCGGGTGATCTTTGTCGACGAACATGGCGACGAGGTCGATGGTGACCATATCATGGCGATCTGTGGCACTGAAATGCTCAAGGCCGGTCAGCTCAACAAGAAAACCGTGGTCGCCACGGTCATGAGTAATATGGGGCTCGAGATTGCCATCAAGAAAGCTGGTGGTAAACTGGTGCGCACCAAGGTCGGCGATCGCTATGTTGTCGAAGAGATGCTCAAGGAAGGTTACAACCTCGGTGGTGAACAGTCGGGGCACATGATCTTCCTCGATCACAACACCACCGGTGACGGCATCCTTTCGGCGCTGCAGGTGCTGGCGATCATTCAGCGCAGCGGCAAAAAGTTGTCCGAACTGGCGCAGGTCATGACTGCACTGCCCCAGGTGCTGGTCAATGTCCGGGTGCGTAAACGGGTGGATCTGAAGGATATTGCGCCGATCAAGAAGGTCATCGATGAGGTTGAGGCCGAACTCGGCGATAATGGCCGCGTGCTGATCCGTTATTCGGGGACCGAACCCCTGTTGCGGATCATGCTGGAAGGACCGAATCAGTCGCGGATTGAAGTACTGGCGGACATGATTGCCGACAGTGTCAAAGAGCAAATCGGCGCTTAGAAAAAAGGAGAACTCTGTGCCTAAATTGGGCGTAAACGTTGATCATATCGCCACGATCCGGCAGGCTCGCGGCGTCAGTGAGCCGGACCCTGTCACTGCAGCTGCCCTGGCGGAGCTGGCCGGCGCCGACGGAATAACCGTTCATCTGCGTGAAGACCGGCGTCATATCCAGGACCGTGATGTCGAACTGCTGCGCAAAACGGTGAAGACCCGCCTCAACCTGGAGATGGCCGTTACCGATGGGATGGTGGCTTTTGCCCTGCGCGTGCTGCCCGACTGTGTCACACTGGTTCCGGAAGGGCGCCATGAACTGACCACGGAAGGGGGGCTCGATGTCACCCTGCTGCAGAACTCACTGAAAAAGAATATCGCCCTGCTCAAGCAGGCCGGCATCATTGTCAGTCTCTTTGTTGAACCTGACATCGAGCAGATCAAGGCCAGTCACCGGGTTGGTGCCGAATACATCGAAATTCATACCGGAACCTACTGCGAAGCGCAGACCCCGGCCGAGCGCAAGACCCAGCTGGAACGGATCGCCATGGCGATCTCCGCGGCCAAGCGGCTGGGGCTGGGGGTGAACGCAGGGCACGGACTCGATTACCGGAATGTCCGGGCGGTTGTCGAGCTGGGCGATATCGAAGAGTTTAATATCGGCCACAGCATTATCGCCCGGGCGGCCCTGGTAGGTATGGAGCGGGCCGTGCGCGAGATGTGTGCGCTGGTCAGGGGCTAGCCTGTGGCCGTCCGTGGCCTGGGCACTGATCTGGCCCGGATAGAGCGTTTCCGTAAGTTTATCGAACCGGAAAATGGCGTCCTGTTGCGGGTCTATACCGCTCAGGAACGCCACTACTGTCTCACCAAGCGCGATCCTGCTCCTTACCTGGCAGCCCGTTTTGCCGCTAAAGAGGCATTTCTCAAAGCTCTGGGGACCGGCCTGCGCGGCGGCCTCTCCTGGCAGCAGATCGAAGTCAGGCGCGACGAGCTTGGTTGCCCGTCTCTTTTTCTGAGCGGGTATGCTGCTGAACTGTTGCACCAACGCGGTATCCGTACGACTCATCTCAGTTATTCTCATGACGGCAATTATGCCGTAGCTACGGTGATTCTGGAGGACTGATGCGACTCTGTACTGCCCGAGAAATGATGCTTGCCGACCAGTGGGCGATAAAGACCCTGGGGATTCCCGGGGCGGCCCTGATGGAGACGGCCGGCCGTTATTGCGCTGAAGTGTTTGTCGAAAAATTTGCCGAACTCTTTCCCGGACCGGTGCTGATTGTCGCGGGCAAGGGAAATAACGGTGGTGACGGTTATGTCGTTGCCCGGATCCTTGCCGATCAGGGCTGGGAGGTCTCAACCTGCGTGTTGGCAAGGCCTGAACAGGTCGGCGGCGACGCGGCCCTGATGCTCAAGGTTCTGCAGCGCCTGCATCCTGAATGTCTGCTGTTTGTGACCGATGAGGATGACCTGGAGCAGATTTTTGTCGAACGCTCAGCGGATGTTATTGTCGATGCCATCTTCGGAACCGGACTGCAATCGGAGGTTCAGGGGCTTCAGGCAGCCGCTATCCGCTGTATAAACGCGGCTGATGTGCCGGTCCTGGCCGTCGATATCCCGTCCGGGGTCGACGGCTCAACGGGGCGGATCTGTGGTCTGGCTGTCCAGGCCGATGTCACTGTGACCTTTGACCGGGCCAAGATCGGTCATGGCAGTCAACCCGGCGCTGCCCGGGTCGGTGAGCTGCACTTGGTCGATATCGGTATCCCGCACAGTGGCCGGCCACGGCTGGAAAGCCGCGTCCGCATCATCCAGGATGAAGATGCCTCGGCTTTTTTGCCGCGCCGTCCGGTCACCGGCCACAAGGGGCGTTTCGGCCATCTGCTCCTGGTCGGCGGTTCGACCGGCAAAAGCGGTGCCGCTGCTCTGGCGGGCGACGCCGCCGTGCGCAGTGGCTGTGGCCTGGTTACCGTTGCCGTGCCGGAGTCGCTTCATGACATCATCGAAGTCAAGCTGACCGAAGCGATGAGTGTGCCGTTGCCTGCTGAACAGGGGCTGTTGCTGGAAGCGGCTGGCGCTAAAATTCTAGAGCTTGCTGCCGAACGCCAGGCGCTGGCCTTCGGGCCGGGACTTGGACAGTCCCCAGGGTTGAGATCGTTGCTCACCGAGCTGCTGGACTCCCTCGCTCTGCCCATGGTGATCGATGCCGATGGTCTCAACCTGCTCTGTGGTCAGCTTGATCAGCTGAAACGGCGCAGGACCGGAATGCTGGTGCTGACCCCTCATCCGGGTGAGATGGCGCGGATGTGTGAGATCTCCGTCGCTGAACTGGAGGCGGACCGCTTTGAGCTGGCCTCCGCCTTTGCCCGTAAATACGAGGTGGTTCTGCTCCTCAAGGGGGCGCGAACCCTGATTGCTGCGCCGGACGGTCGTGTTAATATTAATGTAACCGGCAACGCCGGATTGGCGACCGGCGGCAGCGGGGATGTCCTGACCGGCCTTCTCGGTGGTCTGCTCGCCCAGGGTTTACCGGCCTTTGAAGCGGCCAGCCTGGCTGCCTGGCTGCACGGTCGCGCCGCAGAACGTTTGAGTGATAATTTGGGTACGGCCGGCCTGGCTGCATCTGACCTGCTTATGCAGTTGCCACAGGCCCGGAGGGAACTTGAGAAAGGAGACGCCCCATGCTGACAGCACGCGACATCATGACTAAAGAGGTGGTTACAGTCACAACCGACACCAGTATTGAAGAGCTGGCCAAAACCTTTGTTTCAAGCGGGCACAGTTCGTTTCCTGTCCTCGACGGCGGCGGTAAACTGATCGGTATTGTCTCGGAAACCGATCTGATCGAGCAGCAGAAGCCATTGCATATCCCGACGGTTATCGCCCTGTTTGACTGGGTGTTCTACCTCGAAAGCGAAAAGAATTTCAGGCATGAGGTCGACCGGATTACCGCGACGACCGTTGGTGAGATCTGCGGCAAAAAACCGGTGACCTGTGCACCCGACACCGATGTGCGTGAGCTGGCCGGACTGATGAGTCAGAACAGGGTTCATCTGCTGCCGGTTATTGAAGATGGAGAAATGGTCGGTGTTGTCGCCCGTCTTGATCTGATCCGCTCGATGGAGATGTAGCTTGAGCGAGATTGAAATCGTCAGCGAGTCGGAAGAGCAGACCCAGTGGCTTGGTTCTCTGCTTGGACAGCTTCTGCCGGGTCCTCTGCCGATCATGCTGCAGGGGACGCTCGGGGCTGGTAAGTCGGTCCTCGCCCGCGGCATCGCCAGAGGGCTCGGGGTTCCTGATAATGTGCCGATCACCAGCCCGACCTTTACCCTGATGAATCACTATCCGGCGCGCTTCGACCTGTATCATTTCGATCTCTACCGTCTCAGCGATTCCGATGAGCTGCTTGAGATCGGTTTCGACGAGTTCGCTTTTGGTGCCGGTGTGGCGCTGATCGAGTGGCCTGAGCGGCTCGAAGATGAATCGGTGTTCGGACTCTGGCTCTTTTTGACGCCGCTTGACGAACAGCGCCGCTCAATACGTCTTGTCGCCAAAGGGGACGAGGCAGAAAACCTGCTGAGGCTCTTGCGTCCGGAGCTGAACGGTTTTAGTCTGGAGCACCATCACCTGTGACGGCAGGCTTAAAGAAAAAGTTTTGACCAGCAGGTGAAATCCTGATATTAAGTGGCTCTTTTAGGCTTGTTTTAGCGTCTAAATGCCGACATTAGCGATGCTTTTGTCGGTTTTTCCTGATAAGGAGGAAGTAAAAAGTTATGGCCCTGGTTGTTCAGAAATATGGTGGCACCTCGGTAGGTACGGTTGAGCGTATCCGTAACGTGGCTCGCCGGGTGGCCAAAACCTATGATGACGGCAACGATGTCGTTGTTATCGTGTCGGCCATGTCGGGCGAGACCAATCGTCTCGTCGCTCTCGCCGAAGAGGTCTGTGAGTTTCCCAACGAGCGTGAATACGATGTTCTGGTCTCCACCGGTGAACAGGTAACTATCGCCCTGCTGGCGATGTGCCTGCAGTCGATGGGCTACAATGCCAAGAGTTATCTCGGCGACCAGATCCCGATGATCACTGACAGCGCGCATTCCAAGGCGCGGATCAAGAGCATCGACGACAAAAAGATTCGTGAGGACCTCAAAAGCGGTACGATC
Organism: Geopsychrobacteraceae bacterium; assembly: GCA_963676795.2. Lineage (GTDB taxonomy): Bacteria > Desulfobacterota > Desulfuromonadia > Desulfuromonadales > Geopsychrobacteraceae. The sequence continues at coordinate 931,215 of CAXXTB010000001.1, forward strand.
ATCGTTGTTGCCGGCTTCCAGGGGGTTGACGAAGATGGGAACATCACCACGCTCGGTCGCGGTGGCTCCGATACCTCGGCTGTCGCCATCGCTGCGGGCCTCAAGGCCGATGTCTGCGAGATCTATACCGACGTCGACGGGGTCTATACCACCGATCCGCGGATTGTCCCTGAAGCGCGTAAGATCGACCGGATTTCCTACGAGGAGATGCTCGAAATGGCGTCCCTGGGAGCGAAGATTCTGCAGATCCGCAGCGTCGAATTTGCCAAAAAATACAACGTCGTTATTCATGTGCGCACCAGCTTCGACGACAGACCTGGTACGCTCGTTATGAAGGAGGATTCAGAGATGGAGACCGTACTGGTTTCAGGTGTTACCTACAACAAGGATGAAGCAAAGATCAGCATCTTCGGTGTGCCGGATCAGCCGGGTATTGCCGCACAGATCTTTTCGCCATTGAGCAACAACAATATTACCGTCGACATGATCATTCAGAATGTCTCCAAGGACGGCGCAACCGACATGACCTTCACCGTGCCGAAGAGCGACTGCAAGAAGGCGGTGCAGATTATTGAAGAGGTCGCACCGAAGATTGGTGCTCAGGGTGTCAGCCACGATACCAGTATCTCCAAGGTATCGATCGTCGGTGTCGGTATGCGTTCCCATTCCGGCGTTGCCAGCACCATGTTCGAATCGCTGTCTCGCGAAGGGATCAACATCGAGATGATCTCGACCAGCGAAATCAAGACCTCCTGTATTATCGATTCCAAGTACACCGAACTGGCCGTTCGCGTCCTGCACCAAGCTTTCGGTCTTGATCGCCAGGATAATGAAGAAGAGTAAGCAGAGCAAAAAGGATAGTCAGTGATGAACCGGGTACAGCTATACGACACAACCTTGCGGGATGGAACTCAGGCAGAGGATATCTCGTTTCAGGTTGAGGATAAGGTCCTGATTGCCAAGCGTCTCGATGAGCTGGGGATCGATTATATCGAAGGCGGCTGGCCCGGTTCGAATCCGAAAGACATCGACTTTTTTCAGGCGATAAAGAGAGAGAAACTGCGTCACAGCAAGATCTCCGCTTTCGGATCGACGCGTAGAGCTAGTGTCGCTGCACAGGATGACACCAATATCCGCATGCTTCTCGACGCCGAGCCGGATGTCGTTACCATTTTCGGCAAGACCTGGGATTTTCATGTCACCGAGGCTCTGCGTATCTCGCTTGAGGAGAACCTTGAACTGATCCATGATTCTCTCCTCTATCTCAAAGAGCGGATTGGGGAAGTTGTTTACGACGCCGAGCATTTTTTTGACGGCTATAAGAAAAATCCCGATTATGCGCTGAGGACCCTTGAAGCCGCAGCTGCGGCCAATGCCGACTGTATCGTGCTCTGTGATACCAACGGCGGAACCCTGCCGCAGGAGATTCCGGCGATCATGGCTGCAGTGCAGAAGGTTGTCAAGGTTCCACTGGGAATCCACGCTCACAACGACAGCGAATGTGCCGTCGCCAATTCACTTGTTGCTATCGAGTCTGGTGCCGTTCATGTTCAGGGCACCATGAACGGTTTCGGTGAGCGCTGTGGCAACGCCAATCTCTGTTCGATCATCCCGGCACTCAAACTCAAGATGGGGTTGGAGTGTCTTGAAAAGGATTCGCTTAAGGTCCTGCGCAAGACCTCGCGTTATCTCTACGAGTTGGCCAACCTGACGCCCAACAAGCATCAGGCCTATGTCGGCAACTCGGCGTTTGCCCACAAAGGGGGCGTACACGTCTCGGCGATTCAGCGCCACCCGGAGACCTACGAGCATATCCGTCCAGAACTGGTCGGCAACCAGACCCGTATCCTGATTTCGGACCTGGCTGGCCGCTCCAATATCCTGGCTAAAGCTGAAGAGTGCGGTATTGAGCTCGACAGTAAAGATCCGGTTACCCTGGAGATTCTTGAGGATATCAAGGAGCTGGAAAACAAGGGCTTTCAGTTCGAGGGGGCCGAGGCTTCTTTTGAGTTGCTGATGCTCAAGGCGATGGGCAAACTTAAGCACTTCTTCACTGTTTCCGCCTTCCGGGTTATCGATACCCTGCGTGAGAACGATAGACAGCCGGTTTCCGAAGCGACGATCAAGATCAAGGTCGGCGGCAAGGTTGAGCATACCGCAGCAGACGGAAACGGTCCGGTCAATGCGCTGGATGCGGCCATGCGCAAAGCGTTGATCAACTTCTATCCGCAGATTGCCGATGTCAAACTGCTCGATTACAAGGTCAGGGTCCTGCCCTCAAGCCAGGGAACCGATTCTGTCATCCGGGTTCTGGTTGAGTCTGGTGATCATGATGGCCGTTGGGGAACTGTCGGTGTCAGCAGCAACGTTATCGATGCTTCCTATCAGGCGTTGGCGGATGCATTGATCTACAAGCTCTATAAGGATCATCTTTAATCCGTCCCTGAGATAGGCCTGAGCAGCTGCCGGTGGAATCCTGGACCGGCAGCTGACAGATAGCCGTCAGTCCACTGGCGGCCGGACATTGCAAAGAACAGCCGTCTGTTTTTTCGCATCGTCAAATTCCTAACGCTCCCCCCGGATATCGTCATTTTTGTGACGATATCCGGGGGGAGCCCAGTTTTTCAGCTTATTCCACTGTTTTTTATCTGTGAATATTGTTCCTGCGAAATTTCGTTAAGCCATTCACATCCCTTTGATCGTCAATTATTTGGCGATTATTCTAGTAGTAGTCATTGAGGAAATTTGTACAATTGTACGAACCTCTTGATTTTACGGCTTTTTTTATAAATTTAAATTTATTTAACTTATTGATTTTTCATCGTTTCCTGATTTTATAAATGATCATGTCAGATGATTTAGAATAACTTGGCATGTCCTGTGTAGATGCATGTACTGCTACCAAATGAAAAGTTGCTGATTTAATTTTTACTGACAGGAGGTCACGATGAAATGTCCAAAATGCAAAGGAAGAATGTACTCAGAAAAGTATTATGACTTTGTCCGGGCTTTCGACGCCTGGAAGTGTACGTCCTGCGGAGAGATGATTGATCCAATTATTCTGGCGAACAGAACTCGCCACAATAACAATGCCAGAATAGATTGATAAAATAACCAAATGGAAATATGAAAAGGCCGGAATTCTCCGGCCTTTTTTTATTTCTTTCTGGACAACGCCAGGCCCGGAAACAGGCTTCTTTTGGCAATAGGTGGCATGAATGGCTCTTTAACGAAGCGCATGTCTTCGATGGTATAGAAAGCGTTGGGGTTATACTGCTTGATAATGGTCAGGATTTTTGCCAGGTTTCTGCGCCTGGCAATGGTGAAAATCAGTTTGACCGGACCTTCTACACCTTCAGCATCGACACTGGTGACCCCGTACCCCTTATCCCTGAGAACAATGACAAGATCGTCGGCCTCCCGGCGGGTTATGACCCGGATCAGAAGGTTGCCCAGGGCGATACGCTCCTCGAGCACGATACCCACATAGTTGCCTGCCGCAAACCCCAGGGCAAAAGCCACATAGGTCTGCCAGGAGGTCAGGTTCTGCATGACCTGGGCAACCGCCAGCAGCCAGATCAGCGACTCAAAGAAGCCGAGTACGGCGGCAAAGTACTTCAGCCCCTTGGCAACGAAAATGATTCTCAATGTGCCGATCGAAACATCCAGAATCCTGGCCAGAAAGACCAGGACCGGTAACAGGAACAGGCTGAGAGTCGGATTGTCGGCAAAAAACTCCATTGAATTCCTCTTTGACTGCTTAAGTGACGGACCCTGTGTCAATCAACAGCTGGTTGGATCACAAAAGACTATAGCCCATCTGGGTGATTTGGCCAAACACTTGGGGAGCGTTTCCCCTGCTATAGCTGCTCCGGAGCGAAGCAGACCGTTGCGGCAATATCATTCAGGTCGCAGAGCAGCATCACCAGGCGGTCGACACCCAGGGCGATCCCGGCGCTAGGTGGCATCGTGGCGAGTTCGTTAAGAAAGGGCTCGGGGGACGGGTAGGGCGGTTTGCCTGCTAGGCGCCGTGCGCTCTCATCTGCTGCGAAGCGTGCCCGTTGCTCCTGTACATCGGTCAGTTCGGAGAAGGCGTTGGCCAGTTCCATGCCGCCGAGGTAGAGCTCAAAACGTTCAGCGACCTTGCTGTTGCCGGGTTTGAGGCGGGCCAGGGCGGCGTGCTCCCGGGGGTATTCGCAGAGGAACAGCGGCCGGTCTTTAGGCAGGTTCGGCTCGACATGCAAGGCGATCATTTCATCGAAGAGTCCCTGTTCAAGCGCCTGCTCCATGCTCAGCGGGGCATGGCGGTCAAGGGCCTGGGCAACACTGATCCGCGGCCAGGGTGTTGTCAGGTCGATGGTTTGATTTTGCCAGATCAGGGAATCGCTCTGAACGATACCAGAAATCAGCACTTCGCAGTCATCCATCAGGCTGTGGTAGTCGCAGTGGCCGCGATACCATTCGAGCATGGTATATTCGGGGAGGTGGCGATTGCCACGTTCGCCGGCACGCCAGCAGTGGCTGATCTGGTAGATCCGTTCGTAACCGGCGGCAAGCAGGCGCTTCATGCACAGTTCGGGAGAGGTCTGCAGGAACCAGTCTTCGGACGCAACTGCATCGATGTACAGTTCGGGCGCGTTGGCCGGGACGCGCAGCGGGGTCTCGACCTCGAGAAAGTTGCGCGCCATGAAGAAAGCCCGGATCTGATGAATGATCCGGGCTCTGGCTTCGAGGGTCTGGCGTTTTCTGCTCAACTGCCAGTTGGGTTCCACAACTTATTCCTTGACGCGGGTCGAGTATTCGCCGGTGCGGGTGTCGATCTGGATCAGGATTCCTTCTTCGACGAAGGATGGAACCTGCAGGGTGTAGCCGGTTTCCACGGTCGCCGGTTTGTTGTTGCCGGCAGCGGTATCGCCTTTGACCCACGGATCGGCCTGGGTGACGCGCAGGGTGACGAAGTTCGGCAGGCTGATGCCGATGCCACGATCGCCGTGCATCAGGATGCTGACGTCCATATTGTCGATCAGGAAATACTTGTCGTCACCGAGAGTTGCTTCATCCAGGGTGATCTGTTCGTAATTTTTCTTGTCCATGAAGACATAGCCGTTTTCATCCTGGTAAAGGTACTGCATGTCGCGCTCTTCCAGGCTGGCCGGTTCAAACGACTCGCCACTGCGATAGGTGCGATCGAACAGGGAGCCGGTGATCATGTTACGCAGCTTGCATTTATAGAGAGCCTGGCCTTTGCCCGGCTTGGTGAAATCGTATTGGACGATGACGTGCGGATCACCGTCGATCATCAGTTTCAGCCCTTTTTTCAGGTCGGAACAGGTGTACATTTCATACTCCTTTAAAGTCTACACATCGTATTGGGTTTTTAGAACGCGCATTAAATCACAAGACAACTAGCTTTGTCACCGAAAAACGGCCATTTAGCCTGATTCTGCCCGCCCGGGGCAACTGGGATATTTCCCTGGGTCCCTATGGGGTGCCGGAATATTCAACTATTCAGATCTGCTGAAGCGGCGCTGCTGGAGAAAAAGGTAGCTGCATTCGATCAGCTCAGCCAGTAGCAGCAGGAGGATGCCGATGATGATGCCTGACACAGCTAGCGGCCAGTGCAGTAGCGGCCACCAGCAGAGCAGCAGAAAGGTGCACTTGAGCATGGTCGAGTGGCCCAGCTTGCCGGTCTTGCCGGTTGCCGAAAACCAGCCGCGCAGCAGGTTGGTGAAGGCGTAGAGCAGCGGGAAGAGACTGCAACAGCCCAGTCCTGTGACCAGGTAATTGCGCAGGTCGGCTTCAACACCGAGCAGGCGGCCGAAGATTATGCTGTTCAGCGGACCGGCCGTGAGTAACACGAGGATGCCCATGCCGATGGCTGTAAAGAGGCTGAAACGGAACAGCTTCGAGGTATCGGCCGGTTGGCGGACCAGGGTCAGGTAGGCCTGTTGCAGGTTGCGCATCGGGCCGGCGAGGAGAAAGATAAAGCCGCGGATAACGCCGAAGGCGGCCAGGGCCAGGGTGCCGTCTGAAAAACGGCCGATGATCGCGCTGATCAGCAGCGGGATGGTCTGTTGCAGGGAGGAGGAATAAGCTAGAGGCAGGGCGTATCTGAAAATCTCTGCGAAGCTTTTCTCCTCTGCGTCAGGCGCAAACGGCTGGCGCACTCTCCAGGCCAGCCAGGCGATGGACAGGGATTCGGTGATAACACAACTGACCAGGGCGAAAGCGCCAAGCTGTGCCCCGGTAAACCAGTGCTGGCCAACGGCCAGGTAGAAAAGCAGAGCAACGACGCGAACACCCGTGGCAAGCGAAACCAGTCCGGTTCTCCTCGCCCGGATCAGAAAGCCCTGGCAGAGATAGCGAAAGCCGGTAAAGAAAGGCAGAATGGCCAGCAGCTTGATGGCGTTACGCGCCTCAACGGCGACTGCGGGGGAGGCGCCCATCAGTTTGATGATAATCAGCTCGCCGAGTGGCGAATAGGCGATCAGGATGAGCAGGATCGAGATATAGCAGGCCATCATCAGGATAAAGAAAATGACCCCGATCAGCGATTTTCTCCCCCGCGCCATGGTGATGGTCACCGTGTGATTCTGAAAGGCCGCAGAGGCGACAAAGATGTGGATAACCATGGCCACCGACATGCCGGCCAGGGCTGTAACATAGTTATCGAGCCTGGCCAGGGCACCATTGATAATGGTGTGGGAAATGCTCATCAGCTGGACATTCAGAACCAGCGGAAAGAAAAAAAGCGAAAGTTCCCTGTAGGTGATGGTTTTGTCGGTCACGGATTATCCGGGGAAAAGAGTGAGCAGCTCCGTCGCTGCAGCGACCTGGTAGTCGGAACTTAAGCCGCCATTGTTGCCCATACCGTAGGAGCAGAAGCAGGTTGCAATGCCGGCGCCCTGACCGGCTTTGAGGTCGGTATGATGATCGCCGATCATGATACTGCGCTGCGGGTCGGCACCAAGAATCTTGAGTGCTTCGAACACCGGCTCGGGATCCGGTTTTTTGCAGGGCAGGCTGTCCCCGCCGATAACAACGCCGAACTTGCCTATCAGTCCAAGGCCGGTGAGCAGATCGACCGACAGCTGGTAAGGTTTGTTGGTCACCACGCCAAGCCGGCTGGCCGGATAGCGGGAGAGCAGTTCTTCAATCCCGGGATAACAGAGGGTCTGATCGAGCAGGTGTTCGGCATAGATGGCCAGAAAACGGCCTGTCAGTTCAGGACGGAACTGCTCGCCGACAGCACGCTGGACCAGGACCGAGGCTCCGTCGCCAACCATTGCGGCGGTCTGCGCCAGGCTCAGAGGAAACAGCCCCAACTCATGGCGAAGCAGATTGACGGATCTGGCCAGGTCAGGGACCGAATCGACCAGGGTGCCGTCGAGATCGAAAAGCAGATAATCAAAGTCAGGCTGCATGTCAGATCCGTTTGTTGCGTTCGCCGAAGATTGCCGTACCGACCCGGACCAGGGTTGCCCCTTCTTCGACGGCCACTTCGAAGTCGCCGCTCATTCCCATCGACAGCTCTTTCATTTCGACCTTTGGCAGCTTGAGGGCTGCCAGTTCGTCTCTGAGCTGACGCAGCTGGCGGAACCAGGGCCGTACCTCTTCCGGTTCAGCGCTGAACGGCGGGAGGCACATCAGTCCTTTGATTCTGATATTTTCAAGATTTGAAATGTCTTTTGCGAGTTGAACTAATTTATCTGGTGAGCATCCGGACTTGCTTGACTCATCTCCGAGGTTCACCTGAATCAGAATGTCGACAAATTTTCCCAGTTTTCTCCACTGCTTGTCGATCTCCTGTGCCAGCGCCAGCCGGTCGACGGAATGGATCATCTCAACCATGCCGCGCAGGTATTTGACCTTGTTGGTCTGCAGCGCCCCGATGAAATGCCAACTGACCGGAGCCTCAACCTGTTCGGCTTTGTCACAGAATTCCTGGACGTAATTCTCGCCGAACAGTTGCTGGCCGGCGGCGAATGCGGCTTCGACCAGCTGTGCCGGCTTGACCTTGGACACGGCGATCAGGTGGACCTCCGCAGGGTTGCGGCCGCTGCGCAGGCAGGCCTGGTCGATACGTTCACGGATCTGGGCGATATTCACAGCGATCGTATTCATCGGGACTCTCCGGGGTCAGATGAGCAGCGGAACACCGAGTTCCTTGAGGCTCAGGGTCAGGCGGCAGAGGGGCAGCCCGACCACGTTGGTGTAGCTGCCTTCAATGGCGGCGACGAAACAGACCCCCAGCCCCTGGATAGCGTAAGAACCGGCTTTGTCGGCTGGTTCTCCGCTGGCAATGTAGCGCGCGATTTCGTCATCCGTCAAATCGCGGAAGATAACCCTGGTGCTGACCGCTTCGCTGATCTGACGCTGCTCTTTGCGATCGATAACGGCGAAGCCGGACAGAACCCGGTGCTCACGGCCGGAGAGCTGGCGCAGCATCGCTCTGGCATGGGCCTCATCTTTGGGTTTGCCGAGGATCTGGTCACCGAGCAGCACGATGGTGTCGCTGCCGATGAACCAGCGGCCGTCAACTTCGGGGCGCTGCGCGACAGCGGCCGCTTTGCCAAGGCTCAGACGCACCACATGCTCTTCAGGCGTTTCACCACTTAGCACCGTCTCGTCGATATCGGCCGGAACTACAGCGAAATCAAGGCCGATCTGCTGCAGTAGCTCACGGCGGCGCGGGGATGTCGAGGCCAGCACGATGCTGTCGGTCATTGCACCACTCCCGCTTCGGTCCGGCGCTGCGTGATCGGTTGCCACCACTCGGGGAGCAGGTTCAGGGCCCGTTCGGCCATAGCCAGACGGCGGTCGGCGCGTTTCATCTTGCGTTCCAGCACAAGCGGTGGAAACAGGCCGTAATTGATGTTCATCGGCTGGAAGTTCTCACTTTCCGCGTGATTCAGGTGGCCGAGCAAAGCTCCGAAGGCCGTCTCTGCCGGTGGCAGAGGTGCTTTTTCGCCGCGCAGATGGTAGGCAGCGAAGATTCCGGCAAGGAAACCGCATGCGGCCGATTCAACGTAACCTTCGACACCGCTGACCTGGCCGGCGACAAAGATGTCGGTGCGGGTGTTCAGCTGCAGTTGCTCGTTGAGACATTTCGGCGCGTTGATGAAGGTGTTGCGGTGCATGCTGCCAAGCCGTGAAAAACGTACGTTTTCCAGCCCCGGAATCATGCGGAAGATGCGCTTCTGCTCCGGGTAGGTCATGCGGGTTTGAAAGCCAACCAGATTATAGAGTGAGGCGTTCCGGTTGTCCTGACGCAACTGGACGACCGCATAGGGGAATCTGCCGGTGCGCGGGTCGGCCAGGCCGACCGGTTTCATCGGTCCGAAAGCCAGGGTTTCTGGTCCGCGCGAAGCCATCTCTTCGATCGGCATGCAGCCTTCGAAGTGGACCAGCTTTTCGAAGTCGCGGGCGGGAACCTTGTCGGCCTTGAGCAGTTCCTCGACGAAAGCATGGTACTGTTCCTTGTCGAGCGGGCAGTTGATGTAGTCATCCCCCCCCTTGTCATAGCGCGAGGCCCTCCAGGCTTTGGTGAAATCGATCGAGTCGGCTTCGATGATCGGGGCGATCGCGTCGTAGAAATAGAGGTGCTCGTCACCGGTCAGGGTTTTCAGTTGTTCAGAAAGGCTTGTGGAAGTCAGCGGGCCGCTGGCGAGGATGGTTGTTCCCTCTTCAGGTAGTTCGGTGACCTCCTTGCGGATGATTTCGATGGCCGGATGCGCGGCGATTTTAGCGCTGATGTAGGCGGAAAAGTCGTCCCGGTCGACGGCCAGGGCGCCGCCGGCCGGGACGGCCGTCGCGTCGGCCGCTTCAATGAACAGCGAGCCGCAGCGGCGCAGCTCTTCCTTGAGGCAGCCGACGGCATTGTTCATGCCACTGCCGCGCAGGCTGTTGGAGCAGACCAGTTCGGCCAGCTTGTCGCTCTGGTGCGCTTCGGAAAAGCGTTCCGGTTTCATTTCGTAGAGGGTGACGCTGCACCCTTCCTGGGCTGCCTGCCAGGCTGCTTCGCAGCCGGCCAGTCCGCCACCGATGATCGTGATATGCATAAAAAGTCTCTGTTTGAAAAGCAAAACCGGTCAGGCCTGTGGCCTAACCGGTTCAAGGATACCTCAGTTCCGGCTGGTTCAGGAACTGCTTTTGGTGGTTTTTTTCGCTGCCGTTTTCCTGACAGTGGTTTTCTTTGCCGGGGCTTTTTTCGCCGGTTCCTTTTTCTCCGGTGGAATCAGGACCTTCTCCCAGTCACAGTTCTCCTGCGGACAGCGCTGAACCGTTCCCCAACGCTTGGTGGTCTTGATCTCGGTGACCGGCCAGGAGCACTTCGGACAGCTTTCCGCCTTGGGTGGATTCCACAGTGCGTATTTGCATTGCGGGTAGCGGTTGCAGGAATAGAAGATCTTGCCGTAGCGGCTCTTCTTTTCCATCAGTTCCCCTTCGCCGCACTGAGGACAGGTGATCTCCATCGATTTCGGTTTTTCCAGCGGCTGGATGTTCTTGCACTTCGGATAGGCGCTGCAGGCTAGGAACTTGCCGTAGCGTCCCGATTTGATCAGCATCTGGGCGCCGCACTTGTCACAGGTCTCTTCAGAGAAGACCGGTTCTTCCGTTTCCTTGTCCTCGCCGTTCAGCGGCTCGGTGTGGCGGCAGTCGGGGAAGCCGCTGCAGGCCAAAAAACGTCCCGAACGACCCAGCTTGATGACCAGTTCCTTGCCGCATTCCGGACAGGTCTTGTCGGTCTTCTCGGTAGTGACGTCGGCTTTGCTGACCTCCTGATCCTTGCGCCGCAGCAGGGCGATGAACGGATCCCAGAACTGACGGATCGCCGGAATCCAGGCCAGCTCGCCACGAGAGATCGAGTCGAGTTCCTCTTCCAGCTCGGCAGTGAAGTCGTAATCGACATACTGGCTGAAGTGTTCAGTCAGCAGCTTGGTGACGACCCGGCCGGTATCTTCCGGGAAGAAGGTGCGCTTCTCGAGGCGCACGTACTTGCGGGTGACCAGGGTGTTCATGATGCTGGCGTAGGTCGACGGGCGACCAATGCCGTACTCTTCCAGGGTCTTGACCAGGCTCGCCTCGGTAAAGCGCGGTGGCGGCTGGGTGAAGTGCTGCTCGGGGGTGAGCTCCTCCTTCTTGAGATTCTCGCCTTCATTGAGAGCTGGCAGCAGTCCTTCCTGTTCTTCGTCGTCAGGGGAGTCTGTCCCTTCAATATAGAGCGCCATAAAACCGGGAAAGCGGATCACCTGGCCGGTCGCACGGAAGTTGTAGCGCTCGCCGGCAGCGATGTCGACGCTGGTCGCATCGAAGATCGCCTGGGTCATCTGCGAGGCGACGGTCCGTTTCCAGATCAGCTCGTAGAGGCGGTACTGATCAGAGGTCAGGTAAGCCTTGACCTCTTTCGGCAGGCGGGCGATAGAGGTCGGCCTGATCGCTTCGTGGGCCTCCTGGGCGTTCTTGCTCTTGCTTTTGAAGACCCGCGGCTTCTTCAGGGCAAATTCGTCACCATAATGCTTGCGGATCACCTCTCTCGCCTCATCAGTTGCCTGGGTCGAGAGGGCGACCGAGTCGGTACGCATGTAGGTGATCAGGCCGTGGGTACCGTCACCAACCTCGATCCCTTCATAGAGCTTCTGGGCGACGGTCATGGTCTTGCGCGCTGAAAAGCCAAGCTTGCGGCTGGCTTCCTGCTGCAGGGTGCTGGTGGTGAACGGCGGCGCAGGGTTGCGCTTGCGTTCCTTCTTCTCCAGTTTGGCAACCTGGTAGCCGCAGGATTCGAGCTCGGCCAGAATCGCGTTGGCCTCTGCCTCGGTTGCGATGCCGAATTTGCCGAGGGCCTTGCCGTCACAGCCCTGCAGCTTGGCGTTGAAGCGGCCGCCTCCTGCCGTGGCGAACAGGCCGTCGATGGTCCAGTATTCTTTCGGCTCGAAGGCTTCGATCTCGTCTTCCCGTTCGCAGATCAGACGCAGGGCGACCGATTGAACACGTCCGGCAGACAGTCCGTAGCGGATCTTCTTCCACAGGAAAGGGGAGAGGTTGAAGCCGACCAGGTAGTCGAGAACCGAGCGGGCCTGCTGGGCGTCGACCAGGTTCCTGGCAATCTGACGCGGATGGGCCATCGCTTCGGTGATAGCCGATTCGGTGATTTCGTGAAAGGTGACCCGCTTGACCTCCGGCCTGGTCCCGTTTTCATTGATCCCGAGTGCCTCAAGCAGGTGCCAGGCAATCGCTTCCCCTTCACGGTCAAGGTCGGTTGCGAGAATCAGTTCGTCGCACTTGGCGGCTTCCTTTTTCAGCAGGCTGATATGCTTGGCGCTGTCCGGCAGGATATGGTACTTGGGTTCGAAATTGTTGGCGGTGTCGACCGACCCCTGCTTGCTCGGCAGAGCACGGACGTGGCCGTAGGAGGCAAGGACCTTGTAGCCTTTGCCGAGAAATTTTTCGATGGTTTTTGCTTTTGCTGGCGATTCGACGATAACCAGTGATTTAGCCATATTTTCCTCTGAAATCCTGCTCTACCTCATGCGCAACAAGAAACTTCATGGACCTCAAAACAAAAAAGGTTGCGCCATAATTATGTGCGCAACCCTGTTTCAGTGGTAGATACGTGCCCAGTCGTTGTCGAGAAAACAGTCGATTTCCCGGGACCAGAGACTGTTGGAACGAGACAGCAGGGTCATAATGGTGATCAGTTTGATCTCCAGTTCGTTGATCGGGTCCTCCGCACTGCGCAGGGCACGATCGATGATTTCTTCTTCAGCCTCGTCACTGAGCAGGCCCATGGCGCGGACTTTGACCAGAAAACCACGCGCTTCACGGCTTAAGTGATGCTCTTCCTGACTGCTGAAGATTCGATAACTAGTCGGATTTATAAGCGAAATTTCGTCGTCTTCGGGTTCCGTCGGGCGCAGGGCGACCGCTTCCATCCAGGAGAAAGCATCGTCAATCTCCTCCGCCTTGTAGCCGACAGACAAGAGCTCGGCGACCAGCTCCTGTTCACTGATCGGAGCATCTTCGGCACCGAGAACATATTGGGCAATCAGGTTGACGATTGCCAGAACGCGTTCACGCACGGGAACTCCATTCGCTTTTCCGTCGATTTTTCAGGCATTAACAACGGACAAAAAAGTCACCGGGAAGGGCCTGAATAACCCCCCGGAGTTCTAGGTCGAGTAAAATAACGGAAAGCTCCATAGGAGTCAAGCCGCATTTATGCGCTATTTCATCAGTATGTAATGGGTCGTGACTTAGGAACTGGTAAACTTTCTGAGTTATAGCGTCTACCCCTTCTATCTGTCTATCAGCAAATTGGCATTGCTGCATAAGAACGTTTCTTGCTGGCCAGAGCAGGTTGATGATGTCGGCGCTTTCAGTCACCAGAACGGCCCCCTGTTTCAGCAGCCGGTTGGTGCCATTGCTGTTCGGGCTCTGTATCGATCCAGGCATGGCAAACAGTTCTCGCCCCTGTTCCAGGGCAAAGTCGCCGGTGATCAGAGATCCGCTTTTCTCTGCGGCTTCAACGATCAGAACCCCTTTGCTCAGGCCGCTGATGATCCTGTTGCGGCCCGGGAAGTGTCCAGGGAAGGGGCGTGTTCCGGGGGGATATTCACTGATGATGGCGTTGTTCTTCAGGATTTCGTTGTAAAGATAGCCATTTTCCGCTGGATAGACCTGATCGACGCCGCAACCGAGTACCGCGATTGTCCGGCCGCTGGCCTGCAGGGCTCCGCGGTGGGCGGCACTGTCGATTCCACGAGCCAGTCCACTGACAATACAGATTCCCTGTCCGGCCAGCTCGCAGGCAAGTTCCTTGGTGATGACCTGACCGGCAGCGGACGCGCGTCGCGAGCCGACAATCGCCAGACATTCTGTGGCGGGCAGTTGGCCGCGGATATAGAGGACTGCTGGCGGGTCGTAGATCTCCTTGAGCAGTTGCGGGTAGTCCGCGTCCCAGAACGAGCAGATCTTTATTGCGAACTGATCTATGGCGGCGAGTGCGCTGAGATAGGCCTTGCTGTTTTCCCCAGGCCGGTTATGAAACAGAGCTTGAGGAATTCCTGCCCGGAGCCAGGCGCGTTCCGACGCCTGCAGCGCGGCGCTAAATGTTGTGAAGTGCTCATGGATTCTGAACAGGGCGCTACGCCCAAGCTGTGGTGTAAGATGAAGCCTGAGCAGGGCCAGGTGTTCTGCAGTCATTTTCTTCCCCTCCGATGAAAAGACCTGCCAGCCAAAATAAAACAGGGCTGAAAACTCAGCCCTGTTTCGATCTGCTATGTATAGGGGGGCTATTCGCCGGCCATAGTGACTGTATCGCCGATAAAGGCCGGATTGACGCTCTTGAAGATGATTGCCGAAGAGCTGTGGTCTCTGGCATCGATGACGACAGCTGCGCCGAGAACCTCATCCGGAAGCTCAAGGTTGCCGGCCTGCTTGAGCAGCTGGTCGGAAACCTGACGCGGCCGGGAGATATAGAAAAGGTTGCCGTTGGCGACCCCTTCTTCACGGCCGAGGTTGATGTAGAGGATATCGCCGGATGACAGGGTCGCTTTTTCATCGCGGCTGGCGATGACCAGGCCCTGCTGGGTCGCTTCGCTCTTGGTCATGACGACATCTTTGTTCAGCGGGGTATACTCGAACAGTTCGGCGCCGCGTTCGATTTCCCGGTAGGACTTGACGATTTTGGCCGAGACGGTCTCGCCGGTCAGGCCGGTGACCTGGATATAGCCGAGATTCTGCATCTTGGTGCCGACCGCCTTGCCGGTCCGGGGATGTTTGACCTGCTGGCCGCGCTCGAAGATTCCGTAGGTATCACCGACAGTGACCAGGGAAGGATCTTTCATCTTGATGAAGATCATGTCGTTTTCGGTCAGCAGAACCCGGTTGTCGACAGAGTCGACGATCAGCCCCAGCGGTATTTCACTGGTCAGGATGAAGCCAGTGCCAGCGCCGCTGGACTTGATGGTGATCAGCTGCTGCTCCGGATTGACCGCAACCGGCTGCCCCTGATCGAGGGCCTGAGGAGTTTCCGCAGCTTCCCTGTAGGCCGGAATGATTTCAATGCGGCCATCGATGATGCGGATCTTCTGGCCCGGGAAAATCAGGTGCGGGTTGGTGATATCGGGGTTGTTGGCCCAGACATTTGGCCAGTAGTAGGGATCATCGATGAAGCGCTTGGAGATGTCCCACAAGGTGTCCCCCTTTTTGATCGTGTAGATCTGTCCTTCATCTGCGGAGGCGGAAAGCGGACCGACAACCATCGTAAGGAGTGCCAGTAAGGTCAACCAGCGAAAAAGTGTCTGTGTCATGTGAGCCCTCTCAAAACGTGGAAAAGCATCAATTCATCATGCTGTTGCTGCGATTCAGGTGCTGCGCTTCCGGACTGTCCGGATACTGGCTGGCGAGCTGTTTGAGCAGCTGGTCAGCCTGCAGGGAGTAACCCCGCTGACGATAGACCTGGGCCAGTTGCATCAGGGCCGCCGGAGCTTTGTTGGAGGCCGCCGGATCGTCGATGATCTGTTTCAGGTTGGTGATGGCCGCTTCGGTTTTTCCCAGAGCGATCTGGGCATTGGCGAGCCAGTAGCGGGCATTGGCGGCGTACTGGTGGTCAGGGTTCGCGCTCAGAAACTCGGCAAAGCCGGTTTCGGCCGCTTCGACCTTGCCTGAGGCGAGATCGGAAAAGGCGCTCAGGTAGAGAGCTGCAGAATCTGTTGCCTGCGGAACCATAAGTGCCGGGGCCACTGTGTCCGGGCTGATCCGGTCGGCTTTCGGCATGGCGGCCTGTGGCTTGCCCTGTTGCAGCAGGATCAGTTGCTGTTGCAGATCGCGCAGCTGGGCTGCCTGAATCTGCTGCTGTTCTTTGATGGTCTCAAGCTGGGATTTCAGGGCGGTTGACGGCGCCATGGTCATGCTAGTCGGCTGGGCGCAGGAACTGATGAAAATGGCTGCCAGAAGCAGGATTGGTGCGCTTTTCAGTATCGCAAAGTGATGTGGTTTCATAGTTTTTATTTGTCCATGCGAAAAAAATGCATATCAAGTTAAAAAATTATAGTTTTCTTAACAAGTTGTCAAGTTGCAAAAATGAGAAACTTCCAAATGTTAGGGGCTGTTCCGAAGATCCTCATGAAGTTTACCCTGTTTTGGCAAATATAGAATCATAATCTTTATTGTGAATTCGTGCTATTGCTGCGGAATCTGTTATTGCCGCCCGGGATATAACCTGTGGTATCCTCTGTTTTTTACTTTTACAGGATAGATGGGATTCGATGAGTCGTAACAAAAACATGATCAAGCCGGAACTGCTGGTTCCGGCCGGGGATATGGAAAAACTCAAGACCGCAGTGCGCTTTGGCGCCGATGCTGTCTATCTGGGGACTGAGGAGTTCGGCCTGCGGGCTCATGCCGGCAATTTCAGTATCGACGCCTTGCGCCAGGCCCGTGAACTGACCCGTGAGGCCGGCGTGCAGCTCTACCTGACCCTCAACGCCTCCTTGAGGCCGGACGAATTCTGCGCGTTGGAGACTCTGCTCGAAGAGCTCCGGCCGATCGATCTCGATGCCTACATCGTTGCCGATCCGGGGGCCCTGGCGACCATCCGTATGGTCGATCCGCAGCGGCCCGTTCATCTTTCGACCCAGAGCAACAACTGTAACCCGCGGGCGGCTGAGTTCTGGCGTCAGAACGGGGTCAGTCGTATCAACCTGGCCCGCGAGCTGACCCTCGATGATATCCGTGCCTTTGCCGGCGCCACCCAGCTTGAACTGGAATGTTTTGTCCATGGCGCGATGTGCGTGGCGCATTCGGGGCGTTGTCTGCTGTCGGCGGCGTTACTGCAGCGCAGCGCCAACCGGGGCGATTGCGCTCAGCCCTGCCGCTGGAATTATTCTCTCGTTGAACAGACGCGGCCGCAGGAGAACTTCTCGATCGAAGAGGACAGCCGTGGCAGCTACATCATGAATAGCCGCGATCTCTGCCTGATCGACCAGCTTCCAGAACTGATGGCGGCCGGGGTTGACAGTTTCAAGATCGAAGGGCGGATGAAGAGTCTCTACTACGTCGCCACGGTGGCCAGGGTCTATCGCGATGCCATCGATCGCCTGTTCGCCGATCCGCAGGATCATGATCCGCTCTGGCGCGAAGAGCTGGAAAAGGTCAGCCACCGCCCCTACGACAGCGGCTTTCTGCTCGGTATGGACGATGTCAAGATTCATGCCGCGGACACCCATTATATCCGGACCCATGATTTTGTCGGTTTCGTCCGCAGCGGTGAGACGGGGCTCTGGGTGGAGGGGCGCAACCGCTTTCTGCTCGGTGATGAACTGGAGCTGATCGGACCTGGCATGCGTCAGGAAAAATTCCCCGTTACTGAAATCCGCTCCCTGAAGGGGGAGCTTCTTTCGGCCGGGCAGCCGAATTCCCAGTTGTTGCTCGATCTGCCGGGGTGGGCCAGCGCAGGCGACCTGTTGCGCAGGAAACGCCCGGAGGGGGCTGCGTGAAGATCGGATTGCTCTGTTTCTACCTGCTGATCGTGGTCTTGCGCTTCGGGCTGGACTGGTTGAACCTCAAGCATCGCCAAAACCGGAAAAGCGAACTTCCTCCCCTGTTCAAAGAACAGATCGATCAGGAAAGGATGAACAGAAGTGACGCTTATTCCCTGGCCGGGGACAAGCTTGGCTTTGTGGAAGAGGCGTTTGGCGTCGTTGTGACCCTGGTGTTTCTGTTTGGCGGAATTCTACCCTGGTACGATCGGTTGATCGGCACCCTGAGCGATTCTTTTGTGCTTTCCAGTCTCTGCTCCTTTGCCGCTCTGCTACTGGTTCAGGGCCTGCTCGGACTGCCTTTTTCCCTTTATCGTAACTTTGTCCTCGAAGAGCGCTTCGGTTTCAACCGGATGAGTTTCAAGCTCTGGTGTTTCGATCTGATCAAGGGGCTGCTGGTCGGTGTTCCCGTCTTCCTGGTTCTGTGCGGCGGGGGCCTGCTGCTGGTCGCCCTGTTGCCGAACAGCTGGTGGCTGTGGGTCTGGCTGCTCTGGGCGCTGGTTTCGCTGTTCCTGATCTATCTCTCCCCCTATCTGATCGAGCCGCTCTTTTACAAGTTTTCACCCTTGACCAGGGAGTCCCTGGATCATGAGGTCAGGGCTCTTCTCCAGCGCGTCGGCATCGAGGCCGGTCAGGTCCTGCAGGTTGACGCTTCGAAACGGAGCGGCCACAGTAACGCCTATTTTACCGGGATCGGCAAGGTCAAACGGGTGGTGCTCTTCGATACTCTGCTCGAACAGCTCGATGATCAGGAAATCCTCGCGGTGCTGGCTCATGAGCTCGGGCACTGGCGCTGCGGCCATCTGTGGAAACATCTGGTCAAAAGCCAGCTGGTGATTCTCGGTTGCTGTCTGCTCGCTTTCTGGCTGTTGCGGTTGCAGATTCTGCCGGGCTGGTTGGGCCTGGAACAGCTGTCGTTTGCCGGTCAGCTGCTTGTGCTGATCTGGTTGGAAATGCAGATCGGGTTTTTCTGGAAGCCGGTCAGCAGCTGGTTGTCCAGGCGTCAGGAACGGCAGGCCGATAACTTTGCCATCGATCTTATCGGTCATGGTCAGAGTCTGGCCAGCGGGCTGGTCAAGCTGGCCAGAGAAAACCTGAGCAACCTGTTTCCGCATCCGCTCTATGTCGCTTTCTACTTTTCTCATCCGGCGCTGCTTGAGCGGGTTGAGCAATTGGAGAGGGGTGGGCAGCGCTGAATAAAAAAATGGCGCGCCGACCAGGAGGGGATAAGTCAGCACGCCAAAGTTTGTTGCCATGAATAAACTTTACCTTATTGCTCAGGTATTTTCAAGCGGGAGCCGATATTTTCTTTCAGGTGAGTTTTTCCAGGCCGATAAAGCGCTGCTGTTCGTCGATACTGATTCTGAAGCGGCCGGAGATCCCGCTTCTGGTCAGAAAGGGGCGCAAGCGTGAGGCCGGAAAGCGCAGACGATTGCCGCATTCGGACAGCACCTGGACGCTGCTGGCCGCGCCCTGGTAATAGCGCAGATACTGATCGGCGCTGATATTCAGCCTGAAGTTGTAGTGTTTCTGGGGCATAATGGTTCCGGATCGGTTTTGGACAAGGACGAAACGACGGGGTAGATTATAGCATGCTGGTTTATAAAGTTGTGGAAACAAGTCAGGTCGATGACCAGAGTATTGAAGATATTCTCAATGACTGGACGCGTCAGGGCTGGGTTTTTGAGGGGATGCACTTCGCCATGCGCGAAGCCAGCCGTCGCCCGGGGATGGCGTTCATCACCTTTACCCGGGAAGCGGAGTTTCCCGCTGAAAACGGCCCTTTTTCGTCGTAGCGGCGTCGATCTGCGAAATAACTTGTGCGGCGTACCGGTGTACGCCTCCGCGTCATTTTTGATCTCCTTGCTACAACGAAAAATTGCTCGTTTTCATTCTGAAAACTGTATTGTTTGAAAGGCTCAGACGAATAGAACTATCAGTAACTTAATCCGCCTTTTTTGCGCACCTTGCGCAGGGTCTTGTTGGCGACGTAGCGGGCCTTGTCGGCACCGTCGGCGAGGACCTTGCGCAGCTGCTCCTTGTCGGCCAGCAGGGCATTGCGCTTTTCGGCGTAGGGGGCGAAGAAGTCGCGGACCATTTCAAACAGTTCCTGTTTGACGTCGCCATAGCGCAGGCCGGGGGTCAGGTAGCGCTGACGCAGAGAGGCCTGGCCGGCCTCATCGAGGAACAGGCGGTAGATCTGGAACAGGTTGCAGTTGTCCGGATCTTTTGCTTCTTCGACCGGTGTCGCGTCGGTGACAATGCGCATGACCTGTTTGCGCAGCGCTTTTTCATCGAGGAACAGGTCGACGGTGTTGCCGTAGCTTTTGCTCATCTTGCGGCCGTCGAGTCCAGGAACCGTGGCGACATCGTCGTCGATCTCGGGATCGGGCAGGGTGAAGACGTCACCGTATTCGTTGTTGTATTTGATGGCGATATCGCGCGCGACCTCAAGGTGTTGCTTCTGGTCCTTGCCGACCGGGACTTTTTCGCTCTGAAAGAGCAGAATGTCCGCCGCCATCAGGACCGGGTAGGCAAACAGGCCGTGGTTCGGCTTGATCCCCTGGGCGACCTTGTCCTTGTAGCTGTGGCAGCGTTCCAGCAGCCCCATCGGGGTGAAGTTCGACAGGACCCAGGCGAGTTCCTGAACTTCCGGAACGTCGGACTGGACCCAGAAAGTGCTTTTCTCCGGGTCGAGGCCCAGCGCCAGGAAGTTGGCCGCCGCCTCCAGGGTACCGGTCGCCAGCGCCTTGCCATCGGTGACGCTGGTCATGGCGTGATAGTTGGCGATGAAGCAGAACAGCTCCTGCTGTTCCTGGTGCTCGATCATCTTCTTCATCATGCCGAAAAAATTGCCAAGGTGCAGGGCGCCGGATGGCTGAATGCCCGAAAGAATACGCATTTTTCTTTTCTCCGTTGCTGATCGGTTTAAGAATCCGGGAGGGATGTTTTTTCTCTTCGGATCCTTCGAAGCGGGCTCGAATCTAGCAGATCGCTTCGCTCAAGGTCAATCTTTTGCCCGCGTGGTGCGGCAGTTTTTGGAATGCAGGCAGGCTATGTCGAAAGCTCTCCTTCTATTGAGTCTTCTCCTTCTGGTTGTTGCGGCGCAACTCTGGGCCTGGTCGCCACGCCTTGAGTCTCAGGCCCGCCTGCCGCATGCCAACTATCGGGGGGTGATCGGCGAAAACCGGGTCTATCTGGTCGGGGTTGGGGAGAGCCTGGTTGAAATCGCACACCGGAGCGGTCTTTCCTACCAGGGGCTGGTCCAGGCGAATCCTGATGTGCCGCCCTGGACCCCTGAACCGGGGACTCAGCTGACCTTGCCCTATGCGCTGTTGCTCCCGGAAGGGCTGCAGCCCGGCATCACGGTGAACCTGGCCGAATACCGGCTCTACCTGCTCTGGCAGCAGGGGGCTGATTATTTTATCCGCACCTATGCGATCGGCCTGGGGCAGGAGGGGTGGGAGAGTCCGCTGGGTGATTATCGGCTGACCAGTATTATCGAGAACCCGTCCTGGACGCGGCCGCCGGCACTCCGTCAGGAGGCCCCCGCTGCTCCGGTGATTGTTCCACCCGGCGAGGCGAATCCCCTCGGGCACTACTGGCTCGGACTTTCTTTGCCCGGTTACGGCATCCATGGAACCAATCGCCCCTATGGCATCGGTCGCCGCGTCAGTCATGGCTGTATCCGGCTCTATGCGGCCGACATTGAAGACCTGGCCAGGCGGGTGGAGATCGGTATGCCGGTCCGCCTGATCTATCAACCGGTCAAGATTGGCTGGCAGGATGGTCGGGTACTGCTTGAGGTTCATCGGGACTACCTGGGCAAAGGAGGGCTGACTGCTGAGCAGGTCATGGCAAAATTGCAGTCAGAAGCCCCCGGGCAGAGGTTGAGTCTGGCTCTGATTGAAGACGAACTTTCAGCTGTACACGGAACGCCGCTCGTGGTGTCGGAATGATCCACAAGGGACTCTTCGCTTGACTGGGAATGGAAGTCCAATATAATAAACAGATATTAATCTCTTGGCTTGCATGTTATCCAATTCTCTGACAACAGGTTGGCACAAGACGAATGGACAAATCTTCCAACATCTATTCTCTGATCTACCGCAGCTACCTGGTCAGTGCGCTGATTCCGATCATCGTCATTGAGGTTGTGCTGCTGCTGCTCTATTTTGGCGTCAACCTCTATATCTCTTCACGTAACGAACAGTTACTGCTCACCGAAGCGGTCAATGAAATTCATGAGATTACCGCCCGCGAAGTCGCCAATATCGATATCCGTCTGAACGAGATCTCCCGCCTTGCCCTGATCATGCAGGACGATCATCAGCGGTTTTTTGCCGGCATGACAGGTTGTGCTCTGCCCCAGGGTGAGCCGGTTTTTGCGACTCACGACAATGGTGCCTATTTCAAGGTCAAGGATAATGGCGGCGCTTCTCTGTACTATGCCAGTAGCACCTCTATCGGAGAAGATGAACGCACTAAAGCCCGCTGCAGCGAGGTGCTTGATCCGCTGTTGAAGTCGATTGTGCGCAATAACCCTCTGGTCACCCAGGCCTATCTGAATACCGCCGATGATATGAACCGACTCTACCCCTTCATGCCAGATGCACCAGGTCAGTACGGGGCATCGATCAACATGGAGGATTTCAATTTTTATTATCTGGCAGATGCAGCGCGTAATCCGGCCCGTACCCCGGTCTGGACCGGTGCCTATCTCGATCCGGCCGGTCAGGGGTGGATGATCTCGGCGATCGTGCCGATTTATCGCGGTACGACCCTCGAAGGGGTGAGTGGCCTGGACGTCACCATCGGTTCCTTTGTCGACAAGATTCTCAATCTGCAGATGCCCTGGCAGGCCAGTGCCATGCTGGTGGATGGCGAAGGGATGATCCTGGCCATGCCGCAGACTCTGGAACAACTGATCGGGGTGCACGAACTCAAAGATCACGTCTATGCGGAAAATATCAAAACCACCGTGGCAAAACCGCAGGAGTTCAACCTGCTCAGCCTGGGCGATGAGCGGACGCAGGCCCAGTTCAGGACGCAGTTTGAACAGACCCAGGGGCTGGCGACCTACCGCTTTGAGGGGGTTGATTACCTGGTCCGCCAGGAACAGGTCGCTGAGACAGGCTGGCGGCTTTTGACCTTTATCGAGAAGGACCGGGTCTTAAGCCCCGTAATCAGTCTGAAGGCACTCAGTAGCCGCCTGGGTTACGCGGCGATCCTGGTCATGGTCCTCTTCTATGTGCTGTTCTTCCTCTACCTGATGCGCAAGTCACGCAAGTTGTCCGCGACGATCTCCGCACCGCTCGAAACCCTGACCCAGGTGACTCAGGATCTTGGTAAAAATCTCCAGGTTGAAACGCTGGAACCGGTCGGAATCCGTGAGATAGACAGGCTCAGCAGGAATTTCAACCGTATGAAGCACGCTCTCGACATGCGCGCCGATGCCCTGGTTCTGGCCAAACAGACCGCCGAGCAGGCCAACAGCGTCAAGAGCCAGTTTATTGCAACGGTCAGTCATGAACTCAGAACGCCGTTGAACGCAATCTTTGGTCTGACGCACCTTGGGCTCAAACACGAACCGTCGAGTCGCCAGCGTGAGTACCTGGAAAAAATCGAGTCGTCGAGCAATCTGCTTCTGCAGCTGATCAATAACATCCTCGATTTTTCCAAGATTGAAGCGGACAAGATGGTTCTGGAACGCTCTCCTTTCAATCTGGATGAAGTGGTCCAGCAGTTTGCCAGCATGGTCGGTGAGCTGATCGGCGACAAGGAGATCCGCTTGCTGCTCGATGTGCCTGAAAGCGTGCCGCGCCACCTGCTTGGCGACTCTTTACGGATCAGTCAAATTCTGCTCAATTACGGGAGTAACGCGGTGAAGTTTACCGAGCGGGGGGAGATCGTTCTCAAGCTCGAAGTGCAGGACCGGATGGACGACAAGGTTGTTCTTTATGGAGAGGTCAGGGATACCGGACTCGGGATAGCTGCAGAGCAGCAGTCGTTGCTGTTTGAATCTTTTCAGCAGCTCGACATGTCGTCAACGCGCAGTTACGGCGGGACCGGGCTTGGCCTGGCGATCTGTAAAAGCCTGGCTGAACTGATGGGGGGCAGGGTCGGTGTCGAGAGTCGCCCGGGGGAAGGCAGCCGCTTCTGGTTTACTGCTCAGGTTGGTCTCCTGGAGGGCGAAGAAGAGGGGCTGGCCACGGCCGGGACAACCAGTGACTTGAGTTTCCGGTTATTGCGCAATGTCATCGAGGATCGCGGCGGGGCAAGTATTCTGGTCGTTGAGGATAATGAGATCAACCGGGACGTGGCGCAGGCCCTGTTGGAAGAAGCCGGTATCTGTGTGACCCTGGCGGAAAATGGTGAAATTGCCCTGCAGCGGCTTTCTGAGGGGGAGTTTGACCTGATCCTGACTGATGTGCAGATGCCGGTGATGGATGGTATTACGGCTACGGAAAAGATCCGTCACGATCTGAACAACAAGTCGATTCCGATTATCGCCATGACCGCCAATACCTCCCCCTTTGACAAGAATGAATGTCTGGCGGCGGGGATGAACGGTTTCGTCGACAAGCCCCTCAAGCCGCAGCGGCTCTGGGGGATTCTGCTCGACTGGCTGGATTATTAGTTCGGCGCTTAAGCGCCATTCCGTGTTGACCCGTTCAGAACAGAAAATCACAGCTTGTTTCAATCTCTTTCATCAAAACTCCGCGATGCGGAGTTTGTGCGGTTCTGCCCGTGTGATGAGCTTGCTCATCGCAGGGCGCGTGGTCAGGCGCCCTGCGGGGGCAAGACCCCGTGGTTTTGATCTTAAATAACAGCATGAACAAACATCAAAATCAGAACCGGCGGGTCCCGGCCCGCCAGCCGGGTTCATTTTCTTTGTGGCGACAAAGAAAACGGAACCAAAAGAAAGCGCTTCAAATACGCTGAGGTAGTTTGTTTCTGAGGCTTTTCGCAGTCTTGGGGTTGCTATTCTCTACTCGCTCAGACGAGTCGCTATGCGCCTCTGATTCGCGCAATCGCAATGCCGGTTCCCGGCATGATGAGCTTGGAACGTAAAACGCCCGACCAGAATGGTCGGGCGTTTTACGTTTATATGCATTGATGAAGCGGGTTACTTCTGTTGGCTCAGTTCGAAAGCCTTGGCAGATTTTGCTGCGCTTTCTTCTGCTGCTCTGGCGGCCGCTTCAGCACGCGCAGCTGCGGCTTCGGCCTGTTTGGCGGCCGCTTCAGCGCGGTCGATAGCCGACATCGCCTGTTGTGCGGAATTGGCTGCACTTGTTGCTGAGGCTTCAGCCTGCTGGCTGGCCTGCAGCGCCTGGTCCAGTTTGGTCTGATCTGCCTCGTTCAGGGTTGCGGTCGATGCACAACCGGCAAGAAAGAGCAGTCCCAGTCCGGCGCTCGCGATCAGTATTTTTGTCGTTTTCATTTGTCCTCCTTGGTCATTTGGTTATTGGTCGCATAGTAAATAGAGATATCAGCAAATCCGCCGATGTCAACCGCGGCCAGTCCTGCTACTGATTCTGCTGCATCATGCTGGCAAGTTGCAAGAGCTGCTGCAGGTCCATACCACTCTGTTTGAGGATGCCCAGCAGCACGGGGAACAGCTGGAGCATGAAGCCCGGTTCCTTGATCAGGTCTTTGCTCAATTCCGGCAGTGTGCCCAGCACAAAGGCTTTTTTCTCTTCCATACTCAAGGCGAGCAGGGCCGCCTTTATCTCTTCAACTGTCATTGATCCCTCCTTATGTTCAGGCTTTCGCCGGAAAGGCAATTTTAAAGACTTCAGGATATTTTTTAACGAAATGCACATCGATCCCTTCCCTCAGGTAGTCCGGCAGATCGTCGTAGTCCTTTTTGTTTTCATAAGGGAAGATCAGGGTCGTCAGCCCGGCCCGGCGGGCGGCAATGGTCTTCTCCTTGACGCCGCCGATCGGCAGCACGCTGCCGGTCAACGACAGTTCGCCGGTCATGCCGAGTTTCTTGAGGATCGGGCGCTCAAGGATCATCGACAGCAGGGCCGTGGTCATGGTGATTCCGGCAGACGGGCCGTCCTTCGGTGTTGCCCCGGCCGGAACGTGCAGGTGGATGAAGTGAGTGTCGAAGTAATCTTCATCGATCTTGTAGTCCTGCAGGTGGCCCATGACGTAGGAATAGGCGATCTCGGAGCTTTCGACCATAACCTTGCCAAGTTGGCCGGTCTGCTTGAAGCCTTTGCCCTTGCTCTTCATCGCGGTCGCCTCGATCTGCAGGGTCGCTCCGCCCATGCGCGTCCAGGCCAGTCCGGTGACAACCCCCGGAGCATCGCTTAACAGCTCCTCCTCGGCGAAGATCGGTTTGCCGAGGTAATGCTCGACATCCTTCTTGCCGACGGTGATCTTTTCGGTCCGGCCTTCGGCAAACTCACGGGCGGCACGGCGCATGATCTTCTTGATCATGTTATCCAGGTTGCGGACCCCGGCCTCACGGGCGTAGCGGTCGATGATGTCGGCCAGGGCGGCTTTGTGGATGCTGATTTGATCGCGGCTCAGGCCGTGATTCTCGAGCGCTTTGGGCACCAAGTAACGGCGGGCGATCTCTAGCTTCTCCTCGAGGATATAGCCGGACAGGCGGATCACCTCCATCCGGTCGAGCAACGGGGCCGGGATGGTGTCGAGCTGGTTGGCCGTGGCGATGAACAGGACGTTCGACAGGTCGAAGGGAACATCCAGGTAGTGGTCACGGAAGGCGCCGTTCTGTTCCGGGTCGAGAACCTCGAGCAGCGCCGAGGCCGGATCGCCCTGAAAGGAGGCCCCGATCTTGTCGATTTCGTCAAGCATCAGGACCGGGTTTGCGGTGCCGGCACTCTTCATCGCCTGGATCGCTTTGCCCGGCATGGCGCCGATGTAGGTGCGGCGATGGCCTTTGATTTCGGCCTCGTCACGCATGCCACCGACCGAGAAACGGTAGAATTTGCGCTTTAAGGCATCGGCGATGCTCTTGCCGATTGAGGTCTTGCCGACCCCCGGAGGGCCGACCAGGCAGAGGATCGAACCGGAGATGTCGCCCTTCATCTTGCCGACGGCGATAAATTCGAGGATGCGATCCTTGACGTCCTCCAGACCGTAGTGGTCACGGTCGAGAACCCGCTTGGCCCGCTTCAGGTCGTAAGAGTCCTTGCTGAACTTGCCCCAGGGCAGGATGGTCAGCCAGTCGAGGTAGTTGCGGCTGACATTGTATTCCGGTGAGGAAGGTTCGATCAGCGACAGCTTCTCGATCTCCTCGTCGACCGCTTTCTGGGCTTCGTCGTTGAGGGTCAGTTTTTTCAGGCGCTGCTGGTATTTTTCGATCTCCGATTCTTTCCCCTCTTTTTCCAGCCCCAGTTCGCGCTTGATCGCCTTGAACTGTTCGCGCAAGAAAAATTCGCGCTGCTGGTTGGAGACCTTTTCCTCGATCTGCTGGGAAATCTTGGTCTGCAGGCGCGAAACCTCCAGCTCTTTCTTGAGCAGCACCAGGACCTTGTCGATACGCCGGTGGACATCGAAGGTCTCCAGGACATCCTGCAGTTCGAAGCCGTCGGCATTGGTCAGGTTGGCAGCGAAGTCGGTCAGGCGGGCCGGGTCGTCCATGCTCGAACGGCCGAGGAACAGCTTGATCTCTTCCGAATAGAGCGGGTTGATCTGGACCAGCTCCTTGAGGGTCGAAATGATCGCCATCGAATAGGCCTGCAATTCCGCATCGTCACGTGATTCAGCGGTCAGCAGATAGGCGACATCGGCGTAGATGATGTCGTTGATGTTGTGGATCTCTTCGATACTGAAGCGCTCGAGGCTGTTAACCAGGATATGGGCGCTCTTCTCATCGGTGTGGATCAGCTTGAGGATCTTGGCCGCGACACCGACCGGTTGCAGGTTGGTGGTTGAATCGTCGGCGTGGAGATCCTGGACCATGACCAGACCGATCGACTGAGATTCGGTTTCCATCGCCTGCTTGATGGTTTTCACCCGCGCTGCACCGGTGACGGTCAACGGAATGATGACCCCCGGGAAGGCCGGGCGGGGGCGCAGCGGAATGATCGGCAGGCGCGACGGCAGCATGTCGCGGGCCAGAACCAGACCGTCATCCGGCACGGCGTGGACATCGGCATCGGTTTCAACTTCTATTTCGTATTCGATGGATTCATCGTGATCTTCAAAATTATCGTGCATGAAAGCTACTCCATTGAGATTGCTGGAAAACTGGTTTTGGAGCTGGGCGAATATCGCTTATGGTTGAAATTACTAGTAACCCTTTTTTCTTGTCAAGATAACATACTTTGCAAAAACTGCGCAGCGTTCGCTTGCGACTTTCCCTTTGAGGGAGGCTGTGGAATAATCGAGCTGCCTCAGTTGGTGGTTTTGCTTCAGGTAAAGAGCTAACCTCGACTCTGATTCCTTCTCTCTGGGGGAGAAGGTGCCCCAAAGGGGCGGATGAGGGGGCTTGGCCGCTGGAGTTTTCCCCCTCACCCTGGCCCGCTCCCTCCAGGGAGAGGGGACGGCTTGGCTTGTCAGTAATTTTGATGTTTTGCCCGGACCTATGTATTTTTGATACATAGGCTGGTTTATTTTCCTGCGAAAGGGTCCTCATGACTGCTCAACAAAAACAGCTCTACCTCGTCGACGGTTCATCCTATATCTACCGCGCCTACTACGCTATCCGCCATCTGTCCAACTCCAGGGGGGAGGCGACCAACGCCGTCTACGGTTTCACCAATATGCTGCTGACCCTGCTGCGCGAATATGCACCGGAACACGTTGCCGTTGTTTTTGACAGCAAGGGGCCGACCTTTCGCAAGGAGCTCTATCCTCAATACAAGGCCAATAGGGCTGCGATGCCGGAGGATCTGGTGCCGCAGATTCCGCTGATCAAGGAGGTTGTCAAAGCCTTCAATCTGCCTTGCCTGGAAATGCCCGGCTATGAGGCGGATGATATCATCGCCACCCTGACCCGGCGTTACGAGCAACAGGGGTTCGACGTCACCGTTGTTACCGGCGACAAGGACCTGATGCAGATCGTCAGCGAGCGGGTCTGCCTGCTCGATACTATGAAGAAGAAGGTCTTCCGCCGCGACGAGGTTATTGAGCGCTTCGGTGTGCCGCCTGAGCAGGTGCTCGAGGTTCTCGGTCTGGCCGGCGACACCTCCGACAATATTCCCGGGGTGCCCGGCATCGGTGAGAAGACCGCGGCGACGCTGATACAGGAGTTCGGCAGCATCGAAAACCTGCTTGCCAATATCGACAAGGTTACCGGTAAGAAACGCCAGGAAAACCTGCGTGAATTCGCCGACCAGGCGCTCTTGTCGCGCCAGCTGGCCGACCTGATTTACGACCTGGAACTGGAGATCAGTTACGATGATCTGCTGCTAGGTGAGCCGAATCGTGAGGCGCTCGAAATTCTGTTTCGTGACTTGGAGTTCACCAAGCTGATGCAGGAGTTCGCTCCGCAGGTTGTCGCAGAGCGCAAGGATGGCAACTACCAGGCGGTGCTCAGTGAAGCAGAGTTTGACGAGCTGCTGGCAGAACTGAAGAAGGCAAAGCGTTTTGCCCTGGACACCGAGACGACCAGCCTCAATGCGGTCGAAGCCGAGCTGGTCGGCCTCTCCTTTGCTGTCGAGGCGGGCAGTGCCTGGTATCTGCCGGTCGGCCACCGCTACCTGGGGGTGCCGGAGCAGCTGGATAAGGATCTGGTCATCGCGCGGCTGCGCCCGCTGCTGGAGGATCCGCTGATCGAAAAGATCGGTCAGAATATCAAGTATGACGCCCTGGTCCTGCGCGGCGCCGGGATCGAACTGGCCGGTGTTGCCGTCGATACCATGGTGCTCTCCTATGTTCTCTATCCGGAGGCCAAGTCGCATGGTCTTGACGCTCTGGCCCTGGAGCACCTCAATCATCAGATGATTCCATATTCAGAGGTCGCCGGCAGCGGCAAGAAGCAGATCTGTTTCAGCGAGGTTGAGGTTGAAAAGGCGACGGTGTATGCCGCCGAAGATGCCGACATCACCCTGCAGCTGGCTGACAAGCTACTTAAGGAGCTGCCGGACGATGCGCGCCGTCAGCTGTTTTATGAGGTCGAGATGCCACTGGTCGAGGTGCTGACCCGCATGGAGTGGACCGGTATCCGGGTTGATGCCGATTTCCTCGGCCATCTTTCAGACGAACTGGGACATCAGCTGATCGGGCTGGAAAAGGCTATCCATGAGCTGGGGCAGGGGGCGTTCAATATCAATTCACCAAAACAGTTGGGCGAGGTCCTGTTTGAAAAGCTCGGCCTGCCGAAAGGGAAGAAGACCAAGACCGGCTGGTCGACCAACGTCGAAGTGCTGGAGAAACTGGCCGAAGAGCATGAGATCGCCAAAAAGATCCTCGATTACCGCTCATTGAGCAAACTCAAGAACACCTACAGCGATGCCCTGCCGAAGCTGATCAACCACCGCACCGGCCGCGTTCACACCTCCTTCAATCAGGCGGTGACCGCGACCGGCCGCCTGTCGTCGAGCGATCCCAATCTGCAGAATATCCCGATCCGCAGCACCGAAGGGCGGCGCATCCGCGAGGCCTTTCTGCCTGAAGCAGGCTGGACCCTGGTCTCGGCTGATTATTCCCAGGTCGAGCTGCGGGTCATGGCCCATCTGGCCGATGTCGCCGCACTCAAGGAGAGTTTCGCCGCCGGCGAGGATATTCACAAGCGGACCGCCGGCGAGATCTTCAATGTCTTTCCCGAAATGGTCAGCGACGAGATGCGCCGCCAGGCCAAGACCATCAACTTCGGGGTGCTCTACGGCATGGGGGCCTTCAGCCTGGCCAAGGACCTGGGGATCAGCCGCAGCGAAGCGCAGAGTTTCATCGATCACTATTTTGAACGCTATCCTGCGGTGCTCAATTTTCTGGAGCAGAAGAAACAGGAGGCCCGCGAGTGCCAGTATGTCACGACCCTGCTCGGTCGCCACTGCGCCGTGCCGGAGATCAACAGCAAGAACGGTGCGATCCGCAGTTATGCCGAGCGCAACGCCATCAACTACCCGGTTCAGGGGAGCGCCGCCGACATTATCAAGGTGGCGATGATCAGGATCGACAAGTGTCTGCGTGACGAGCAGCTGCAGGCCCGCATGCTGTTGCAGGTCCATGATGAACTGGTCTTCGAGGTTCCTGCGGATGAGTTGGACAGGGTGATCGCCCTGATCCGTCAGGAGATGGAGCATGCCGTCGAGCTGGAGCTGCCGCTCAAGGTCGATGTCGGTCAGGGGGCCAACTGGGCTCAGGCCCACTGACGGCGATAGCGGTTTAGAGAAAGGGCACTGTCAGAACTTGGTTAATCTGAGGCCCCTTGCTTTCATGAAGAGCGGGATGTGCTATCGTTATATTTGTTGCACTAAGATTTCCCCATGTCGCAGATATGAGCTTTGGGGGCGTCCTCTTTTCGAGACAGGCTAAAACCATGAATCTGAAACGCTTCAAGACCAACGATATCAGTGTGCGGTTAACGGCTCTGCCACCACTGGCTGACGATGCCGAGTCCCTTGATTATGATTTCAGGCGTTATTACACCTATAATCTCGGGCGTGACCGGAACTGCAGGTTGACCCACTACGCCTATGAGGCGCTGGCGCTGACGGTCCGCGACCGGCTGATGGAACGCTGGACCAAAACCCGTTATGCCTACGAAGAGAATAACTGCCGGCGGGCCTACTACCTGTCTCTCGAATTTCTGATGGGGCGGGCGATGGGCAATGCTGTTCTGAACATCGGGCTCAATGGCGAACTCAAAACCGCTCTGGCCAAGCGTTGTCTGGATTTCGAAGAGCTGGAGATGATCGAACCGGACGCCGGGCTTGGCAACGGCGGTCTGGGCCGTCTGGCGGCCTGCTTTCTCGACAGCTGTGCAACTTTGCAACTGCCGGTTCAGGGTTACGGCATCCGCTATGAATACGGCATGTTCCGGCAGCGTATCGAAAATGGCTTCCAGGTTGAAGAGCCCGACCACTGGCTGGAGACTGACAATATCTGGGAGATCAAGCGTCCCGAATACCGCCAGCGGATCAAGTTCGGCGGGCGGACCGAGTTCTATCAGGATGCTTACGGTCGTCAGCGGGTGCGCTGGGTCGATAGCCGCGATGTCCAGGCGATTCCTTACGATGTGCCGATTCCCGGTTATGAAAACGGTACGGTCAATACCCTGCGGCTGTGGAAAGCGGCAGCGACCGAAGACTTCGATCTGGATGAATTCAACTCCGGTGATTACCCGGGGTCGGTCGCGGCGAAAAACGACGCGGAAAAGATCACCATGGTCCTCTATCCGAACGACGCCAGTGAGAGCGGCAAGGAGCTGCGCCTGCGTCAGCAGTATTTCCTCGCTTCGGCGAGCCTGCAGGATGTCCTTGACAAGTGGGTTGTCACCCGGGGCTCCGATTTAACTGAATTTGCCGACCTCAACTGCTTCCAGCTCAACGATACCCATCCCAGCTGTGCTGTTGCCGAGCTGATGCGCCTGCTCCTCGATGAGCATGGCCTGGAGTGGGATGAGGCCTGGTCGATCACCAGCCGGACCATGGCCTACACCAACCATACCCTGTTGCCCGAGGCTCTGGAAAAGTGGCCGGTGCGGCTGTTCCGGCAGCTGTTGCCGCGCCTGCTGGAGATCATCTACGAAATCAACGCCCGCTTCTTACGCGAGGTTGCCCAGCACTGGCCGGGTGATAACGACCGGCAGCGGCGCATGTCATTGATCGAAGAGGGGCCCGATCCGCAGGTGCGTATGGCTTATCTGGCGATTGTCGGCAGTTTTTCTGTCAATGGGGTTGCGGAACTTCATTCCCAGCTGCTCAAGAGCGGCTTGTTCCGTGATTTTTATGAACTCTGGCCGAAGCGCTTCAACAACAAGACCAATGGCGTAACCCAACGGCGCTGGCTGGCTCTGGCCAATCCTGACCTGAGCACCCTGATCAGCGACAAGATCGGCCGTGGCTGGATCACCGACCTGTCCGAGCTGAGTCGCCTGACCCCCTTCGCCGGGGACACGGCCTTTCAGGAACAGTGGCGCCAGGTCAAGCGGCGTAACAAGGAACGCCTGGCGGAAATGGTTCTGCAGGAGTGCAGTGTGGTCTTTTCTCCCGACGCCCTGTTCGACGTTCAGGTCAAGCGGATTCACGAATACAAGCGCCAGCTGCTCAACATCCTGCATGTGATCCACCTCTACAACCGGATCAAGCGCGGCGATACGCAAGGCTGGACGCCCCGTTGCGTGCTTTTCGGCGGCAAGGCGGCGCCAGGTTATGCCATGGCCAAGCTGATCATCAAGCTGATCAACAATGTCGCGGCAATGGTCAACAGCGATGCCGATGTCGGGGAGCTGCTCAAGGTCGTGTTTCTGCCCAACTATCGGGTCTCGGCGATGGAGACGATCTGCCCCGGATCCGATCTTTCCGAGCAGATTTCCACGGCCGGAAAAGAAGCGTCAGGAACGGGGAACATGAAGTTCATGATCAACGGCGCCCTGACCATCGGCACCCTGGACGGAGCGAATATTGAGATCCGTGAGGAGGTCGGCGCCGAGAATTTCTTCCTATTCGGCCGTACCGCCGAGCAGGTCGAAAAAACCCGCAGGAATTACGATCCGGCGGCGATCGTTGCCGCCGATCCGAATCTTTCCCAGGTGATGCAGCTGCTGCGCAGTGGCCATTTCAGTCAGTTCGAAGCGGGGATCTTCGATCCGATTCTGGATGCCATCCTAAGTCCGCATGATCCGTGGCTGGTGGCCGCCGATTTTACCAGTTATGTAGAGGCGCAGGAGCTGGTGGCCAAGGCCTATCTGGATGAGCATAACTGGACGCGGATGAGCATCCTCAACACTGCGGCCGCAGGAAAGTTTTCGACCGACCGGACCATGGAGGACTACAACCGGGAAATCTGGAAACTGCACAAGGTCGTTCCGAAAAGCTGAGCTTTTCAAAGTCTTTAGGAAATGACCACGCAGTTACGCCCTTTGCGTTTTGCCTCGTAAAGGGCGTCGTCCGCGCGTTTGAGCAGACTGTCAATATTGATATCGTTGATCGTGTACATGCTTGCGCCGATGCTGATGTTGATGGCAATTGTCGAACCGGCGTGCTGAATTCGTAACGCGGCAACGCTCTGACGCAGGCGTTCACAGATCTGTCCGGCCGCGTCCCTGTCCGATTCGGTCAGGATCGCGGCGAATTCCTCGCCACCGAAGCGGCCGAAGATATCGGATGCACGCAGCTCCTGCTGACAGCAATTGACCATTCTCTTGAGCACCTCATCACCGACGTCGTGACCGTAGCTGTCGTTGATGCGTTTGAAGTGATCGATGTCGAGCATCACCGCGGCCAGCGGTGTGCCGTGGCGATGTGAGCGTTTCAGCTCGGCCATCGCTCTCTCGATGAAATGTCTGCGGTTGCTGGCACCGGTCAGCGGGTCGGTCGTCGCCAGCTGGCGCAGCCGGTCTTCGATCTGTTTCTGATTGGTGATGTCGCGGACGACCGAAAAGACCCTCTTCTGCCCTTTTTCCGGAGAAGAACTCCAGGACAGCCAGCGCAGGGTGCCATCCTTGCAGTAACAGCGATTTTCAAAACCGATGACACTGTCCCCCTTGGCCAGGCGCTGCTGGATAGACAGGCTGCGCTCCCGGTCATCCTCAAAAACCAGGTCGAGCCAGTCCTTGCTCTTGAGCTCTTCCGCGCTCCAGCCCAGGGTCCTGTGCCAGGACGGGTTCAGTTCCAGAAAATGTCCGGCAAAACTGCTGACGCAGAGCATGTCAAGGGAAAGCTCAAAGATTTTCTGCCGGTCGTCTTCGACCCGTTTCAATTCGGTCAGGTCGCGAGCGATGATGGCAATCAGATCGGGGGGCTCTGCGCCGTTGAGTAGGGGTGAATAAGAGACGGAAAAAAAACGATTGCCATTGGGAATCTCCTGCCAGACCTCAAACTGGACTTTTTCACCGGCAAAGGCTTTCTGCAGGTTGGGCAAGGCAGTACGGGTGAAAGTCTCCCGGCCGACAACCTCCTGCAAGGACAGGCCGACCAACTCTGATTGCACATGTTTGAATGCTTCCCGGTAAGCCCGGTTGACATAATGGAAGTGATAGCTGCTGTCGAGCAGGGCGATCAGGTCGTTGGTCGTGTTGACCAGGGTATCGATCAGCTTGAGCTCCTGTTTGAGCTTGACGGCGTTACTGATGTCCCTGGCAAAAACAGAGATGCCGATGATCTGATCAGCTTTTCTGACCGGCTGGATCGTTGTCGCGTATTCACGCTGGTCGTCGGCTGATAAATTGAGGCGCAGCGTCTGTCCCCTGAGGGCAGAATCATATAGCTTGTCGAACAATAGGGCATTGATGTCGGTGAAGATTTCCTCAACCCGCATGCCGGGAGTCAGTTCGATATCTCTGCGGCGGGCGAAAGCTGCCTGGGCAGCTTTGTTGGCGAAAAGCAGTTTTCTCTCCCTGTCGACAGTCCAGATGATGTCTTCAGAGCTGTTCAGCAGGGACAGGAGGTTGTCACTGTTCTGCTGCCAGGCTGAGGCACAGTATTCAGTGGAGAGTGATGAATCGGCCGCGTGACGGGGCTTGTCTACGCAGGAAACAGTCTGTTCGGCCGAAGATTTGGGCTCAATGATCATCATCGTATGGCTCACAGGGCATAGCATGAACAGCGATAAAGCAAGGTGACTTCAGATATTTTATGAGGGATTATAGCGGGAAAAACTGGAAAAAGAGCGTTTTTTAATAAAAAAATTGGCTTTTATCTATGATTCTGAGAGTCTTTCCTGATTGTTCTGATGGAATTGCAATGTTTTTCAAATGTTTTTATACTCCGGTGAGACTCCAGGGTAGCTAGTTAGTTTTCAATCTGAAAACTTACGCGTTGCCCTCCGGAGTTTCCGGATGGCAACTAGATAACCTGTACCGGTAGCGCAAGTGGGATATTTGCTTTGGCTCTGATTTATATCGACGATCTGTTAGAGGGGATGGTGCTGGCCGAGGACCTGTACACGGTCAGCGGACGTTTCGTTCTGGCCGCAGGCTGCACACTGAAACAGGATCAGCTGACCCAGTTGAAGCAGTGGGGGGTCATTGAGGCCTCTATCTCTGACGAAAGTATCGGTGAGGAGTATGCCCGCCTGCTGGAGCCCGGGCAGGAGTTTGTTGACCGGGCCGGGGGCTACCTGTTGCGCCGCTTCATCCTGAACGATATCGGCAGTGAGCCTCTGGCAACCCTGTATCGACATGCCCTCTGGCTCTTTGCCAGGCGTTTGGAGCGCGGTCTGGATCCGACCCTGCCGAGTTATGTCAAGCTGCCAGAGTTCACCCAGGGGCCGGGACCGCTCTCTTTGCCGCAACTGTTGAAAGGAGAGATCGATGTCGTTTCATTGCCCTCGGTGTATAACCGGGTTCTGGAAATCATAGAATGCCCGGATGTCTCGTCGGCCAAGATCGCCGATGTGATCAGCAAGGACGCCAACCTGACCCTGCGTCTGTTGCGCCTGGTCAACAGCCCCTTGTACGGTTTCGGCGGCAAGATCGATACGGTTTCAAGAGCCGTCTCACTGATCGGGACCAATGAGCTCTCTTCCCTCGCGCTGGGTGTCACCCTGGTCAAGACTTTCCAGAGTATTCCGTCTGAGCTGATGGATATGAATTCGTTCTGGCGACACTCGATCCGCTGTGCTCTATTTGCCCGGACCATTGCCGATCACCTCAAACTGGACGGGGTCGAAGGTTATTTTACCGGTGGGCTGCTGCACGATATCGGCCGGTTGATCATGATCGAGCGTATGCCGGAACAGTATGCCGCTGCGATTCAGCGCGCCCGTGAGGAACGCCTGCCGATGTACCGTGCCGAGCAGCTCTGCCTGCAGCTGGATCATACCATCGTCGGTAAAACCCTGGCGAGCAAGTGGCGGCTTCCCGCGCCGCTGGTGCGGATGATCGGCGGTCACCATTCGCCGCGGCTGGCCAACTATTCGATTGAATCCTGTGTCATGCATGCCGCCGATCTTTTCGCTCATGGCTGTGGCTACGAAATTCTCCTGGTCAACGAGGTGCCTGAGCTTCAGCAGAAAGCCTGGGATGAACTCGGCCTTGACCTGGCCCTTATCGGCCCGACCGTGCGCCTGGTGGAGCAGGAATTCCGCCAGATCGTCAACGCCTTTTTCGATTAAAAAGCTCAATGCTGCCCTGGGCGGGAAGGGGGGCGTTGTTTAGGCAACGGAGAGGGACCGGAACTGATCGGTCGTCCTGCCGCTCTGGCAATCCCCTTGATCATGCCGTTGAAGACAAAGTGATGGGCCGGTGACACGCCGTACCAGTAGAGCAGTCCCCAGAGCCCTTTGGGCAGGAACCGCGCGGTCTGGACAAGTTCTGTCTGGCCGGATTCCAGCTGCTGTAGCTGAAACGACAGAATGGCCTTGCCGGGCAGTTTCATTTCCGCGACCAGACTGAGCAGCCCCGGCGGTTTGATGTTCAGGACCCGCCAGAAGTCGAGCGCGTCGCCGGTGTAGAGCTCATGGCTGCTGCGTCGCCCGCGAATCAGTCCGGCGCCGCCGATCAGCCGATCGATAGCCCCGCGCATACGCCACAGCCAGTTGCCGTAATAATAGCCGACCTCACCGCCAATCGCTTGAATCGCCGGCCAGATCTCCTCCGGCGTGCCATCGATGACAGCGCGTCGGATATCTTCGAAAACACTCCCCCCGGCCCAGGCCGGGTCGCCGGGGATGCTCCATTCTGCGGGGCGCATCAGGCCGGAATCGGACCAGGAGGTTTCGACCTGCTGCTGGCGAATCCTTTCCAGGGCCAGGCGGATCGCCTTGCGTGCGTCAAACAGCTCCTGAGGAAGCAGCTCCCTGATGCGGTTCTCGCGGCAGATGACCGGGTTGCGCAGGCCTTCCGCCAGGGGGCGCGCCAGTGCTGCAGGGATCGGCGTGACCAGGTGGATCCAGTAGGAGCTGAAGCGGGGCGTCAGGATCGGCAGAGAGTGGATATGACGCGCCGGAAGTCCGGCTTCCTCGGCGTAGATCTGCATCAGCTGGCGGTAGGTTGTTACCTCCGGCTGGCCGATATCAAAGGACTGTCCGTAGGTTTCCGGCTTATCCAGACAGCCGGTCAGGTAGTAGAGGACATTGCGCACGCCGATCGGCTGGCAGGGGGTGTCGACCCAGGTCGGGGTCAGCATCAGGGGCAGGCGATCGACCAGATAGCGCAGTATTTCAAAGGAGGCGCTGCCGGAACCGATAATCATCGCTGCCCTGAGAATGGTCACCGGCACCGGGCCCGCTTGCAGAACCTGACCGACTTCGCTGCGTGAGCGCAGATGGTGGCTGAGCTGCGACTGTTCATCGCCGAGTCCGCCGAGGTAGATGATCTGCTGCAGATCCGCCTCGGCCGCAGCGTACGCCATGTTTTCCGCCGCCAGGCGGTCGGTCCGGGCAAAGTCGCTGACCGCCGGGTTCATCGAATGGATCAGGTAGTAGGCCGCCCGGCAGCCGCGCATGGCCGCAGTCAGTGACTCCCGGTCGAGGATATCACCTTTGATGATGTGCAGGTTCTTATGTCCGGCCCAGGGGCGGCTGCTCAACTTGTCCGGTGAGCGCGCCAGTGCCCTGACCCGGTGCCCGGTGTTGAGCAGCCTGGGGACAAGCCGCCCACCGATGTAGCCGCTGGCTCCGGCGACCAGAATCTCTGCTGAACTTTGCTCTGTCATGCACATCTCCCGACTTTCTTTGATAGTGACTGATCCGCGGGCATTTGCAAGTTTGAACAGAAAATTTCCAGTTTTGCTAGACTTGATGACAGATCGGAAAAGGAGGTTGCCGTGAGTGAAAAAATTCGTTTAGGAATCAGTTCCTGCCTGCTCGGAGCCAAGGTTCGTTATGATGGCGGACACAAGTTTGATACCTACCTGGCCAACGTGCTGGGCGAATATGTCGAGTATGTGCCGGTCTGTCCTGAAGTTGAGGTCGGGCTGCCGATCCCGCGTGAATCGCTGCGCCTGCAGTTGAACGACAAGGACGAGGTTCGGCTGGTGTTTACCCGCAGTGGCGGTGATATGACCGAGCGGATGGAGGCCTGGGCAAGGCGGCGGGTCGATCAGTTGCGTCAGGAAAATCTCGACGGCTTTGTGTTTAAATCCAAATCGCCCAGTAGCGGGATGGAGAGGGTCAAGCTTTACAACCAGAAGGGGGTGCCGCGCAATATCGGTGTCGGCGTCTTCGCGCGGATTTTTCTCGAGGCTTTTCCCTTGTTGCCGACCGAAGAAGAAGGGCGCCTGCACGATCCCCGGCTGCGTGAGAACTTTGTCGCGGCGATTTTCACCCTCAAACGCTGGCGTCAGACCATGGAATCCGGTCTGTCAGTCGGCGCACTGGTCGATTTTCACAGTCGTCACAAGCTGCTGCTGCTGGCACACAGTGAAAAACTGGCACGCCAGATGGGACAATTGACCGGACAGCATCGGGGGTTGTCGACTGAAGAACTGTTTGAAGCCTACCAGGCTCTGTTGATGCAGGTGCTGAAACTCAAGACGACCCCGAAGAAGCATGCCCATGTCATGCAGCGGATTCTCGGCTATTTTAAAGAACAGCTGAGCAGCGATGAAAAGCAGGAAACTCTCGAGCTGATCGAGCGTTACAAGAATGGTCAGCTCCCGCTGATCGTGCCCTTGACCCTGCTTAACCACTTCGTTCGCAAGTATGATCAGTCTTTTTTGAAACAGCAGGTTTATCTCAATCCCCATCCGGCCGAGTTGAAATTGCTCAACCATGTCTGATTCTATGATTTTTAAAGAGCGTAAATTATTGGAAATAATGTATGTATAGCTGTTTGTGGCTTTTTCATTAGCAATAGGGGCGTTTTATGCTAATATCTGCGGCCCAAGAGCGGCATGGTGCCGTTCAAATTTAAATTGGTAAGGAGAAGTCAAAATGAAAAAGTTGAACCAGAACATCTGCCTGCTGCTGGCGGCTGGGGTCTGCATTGCGTCGCTGGTTTTCACCGGCTGCAACAATTCCCCGAAGACGGCAGAGGCCCCGGCGCAGGAAGCAGAACAGCCTGTTGCTGAAACCGCCGAACTGGTCGGAAAAACTGCTGATATGGCCGTAGAGGCCGGTCAGGAGATTGTTCAGGCCGCAGAAGAGCTGAGCGAGGCAGGAACCGTTGTTGTCGATGAAACGGCGGCTGATCTGAATGAGGTGGTGACCGCTGCCAAAGAGAAGGCAGAATAACCTGAGCTGAATCAAACCAGGGTCCTGATGATTCAAAAGGAATCTTAAGGGCCGGCGCTGCAAAAAATTCGAATGATCCCCCGTCGCTGGCGACGGGGGATTTTTATTTTCAGGGGATCTCGGCTGCTGAAGAGATTTCCCTGTCGGTAGGATAGGTTTGGATTGATTTGTGGGATTAGCTATGTATAATGTTTTCTTATTATTTCAATGATGTCATGCAGATAAGGGGTGGACTGTGGCAGTGGGCGAGAAGAAGATAAAGGTACGGGTGGATATGAAGAAGAACCGTCTGTATTGCTCCTGGCATGGCAACATCTCGAAAGATGACATCAACAGCTATTTCACCGAGGTCCGTTTTTCGGTCGCCGACCTCAAGCCCGACTTTTCAGTTATTCTCGATCTCAGGGAGTGTCGTTACAGTTCTCTCGATGCCATTTCCATTGTCAAAAAGGT
Source organism: Geopsychrobacteraceae bacterium (assembly GCA_963676795.2). Taxonomy (GTDB): domain Bacteria; phylum Desulfobacterota; class Desulfuromonadia; order Desulfuromonadales; family Geopsychrobacteraceae. The sequence continues at coordinate 971,471 of CAXXTB010000001.1, forward strand.
TATGCAGTATCTCGTGACCAAAGGGGTCAAGGACGTCGTCAGGGTGGTCAGCGACAAGCATCTGTCGCGTACCCAGTTTATGAACATGGCACTGCGTGCCCAGGGTTACCAAGCTGTCTATGTCAATACCCTGGAAGAGGCTGATGGCTTTATTGACAATGCCGCAACGCGCCATTATATCCGTCTGAAACTGCAGAAGAAATTTGTCGAATATGTGGACAAAGGAACCCCTGGATTTGGAACCCTGCAGGATGTTTCTGTCGGGGGTTGCGCTGTCTGTACCACCAAGGATCTGCCTGCCGTGGGTTCGGAGCTGCTGATCAGGTTTGCCCTCGTTGACAAGAAGCTGCAGACGTGCAGTTTTGAATTCGAGGGGAAGGTTGCCCGTCATTTCGAAGCTGGTTTCGGGGTGGAGTTCGTCCAACTGCTCTCAGCGGAGCGGCAGAAGCTGCTCGAATGCATGGGACAGGAAACGGTTGTCGAGGTCAAAACAGATCACTCCTGAATTCCCGCATTTTGCTCTGTTTGGGACCTCTTTCTAAACGAAACCGGAACGGATGAATATCGAGCGGCAGGGTTGCCAGGAGGCGGAAACAGAAAAGGGTTAACGATTTCTCGCTAACCCTCTGATTATTATGGAGCCGCTAGTCGGATTTGAACCGATGACCTACTGATTACGAATTATATTTCTAGCAATTCCCTCGACTTCCCTAAACGTCAAATGTTGCATTGAAATTCAGTTACTTAGATGCTATTATTGTTCCCGTAGTTTCCTCTTTAAACACTCAGGTTCATGTAAAAAACTGGGACAGAACTGGGACTGGAAATGGGGCAAGCAAAAGACGGCAAATCGACGGCATGGAATTCGACCAACTTCAAAGGCGTGCGTTATCGCAAACACGCAACCCGTAAACATGGGGTCAAATTCGATCAGTATTTTTCGATTCGGTTTCAGGTTGACGGAAAGCCGATTGAGCAGGGGGTGGGTTGGGCTTCTGAGGGTATGAGCGCTGCTAAGGCCTATGACTTGCTAAACGAACTGAAAGAGGCTGCAAAAACAGGTAGTGCTCCAGCGACATTAAAAGAACGTCGCCGTCAGAATGCTTTAGTTGAAGACCAGAATCCTTGCTTTGCTACCGCAGTAGATGATTTTTTGAAGTATTGCGAGCGCAAAAAGTTGAGACCCAAGACTTTGCTTTGCTACCGCGATTCTTTGGCCAGAGCGAAAGAGTTTGTTCCCGCCAAAGGTACGGGTAAGCTTGAAAACTGGAAGCTTAAAGAAATCAATCGTCGTCATCTGGCGTCATTGGTCGAGAGCATATCGTCTAAATCCCCTTCTGTGGCCATTCAGGTTCGTTCCTCGTTGTCAGCCCTGTATTCATGGGCTGTTCAGCCGCCGCGAGAGTATGTTGAAACGAACATTGTCAGAGACACCCCCAGACCGCCAAAGCCAAAACCACGCGAACGCTATTTGACTGGCTCTGAAGCTGGTGCTTTGTGGCAAAAGCTTCAGGCTGCTGAGGGTGATTCATCGATGATCCGCTGCTTGCAGTTCGCATTGTTGGTCGGTTGTCGTATATCGGAAGCCAGCGGTATGGCCGCAAACGAAGTTGATGACGATTGGTGGACGATTCCGGCTGAGCGCAACAAGGGGAAGCGGGCGCATCGTGTATTCTTGACGGAAACAGCTAAGGCGCTGATAGGTGAAAAGAAAGGCATGATTTTCCCCAGCGAGAGGACTAGAAGGCAGTTTGATACGGCGTCCTTCGCGGCATGGCTGAGAAAAAACAAGCATTTCGACTTGGAAAAGTTCAGTTGCCACGATTTCCGGCGCACGCTCGCCAGCGGCCTTGCTAGTCTCAAGGTCTCACAAGATGTTGTCGCTGCAGTTCTCGGCCACAAGTTGCAAGGCGTCACCGCTGAGCATTACATAAGGCATAAGTACGATGACGAAAAGCAAACCGCGTTGAAATGCTGGGAAGCGTACCTGTTGAAATGCGCTCAGCCTGAAAAGCGACAGGCCGATGTTATTCCTTTGATTTCCGCCTGAACAACCACAAAACCAGAAAGGAGCTAGTAATGGACATTGATAACATGTCACAAGACGAATTAAAGAATGAACTGTTGAAAGCTTTTGAATCCATGCCGCGAGACGTTCAAGAGCAAGAATTGATCAAGATGCAAAAGCGAGCTGAAAGGGTTCAGTTTCTTTCGTATGTCATGAATCAATAGCGGTTTTTTTTGTCAGATTAGGCTGGTCAGATAAGGCGGCATGCCCTAGTCCCCCGTCCCCACTAGATTTTTCTTTCATTTGTGACTTATTCTGTCGTTTAGCTGGGTACTCTGGAGTATGTCTATTGAAAATAGTTGTAAGGTTTTATCTCTTGATTGTGTGGGTTGTTCATTTAGAATGCTACCTAAGGCCAGATGAATGACAAAAGGGTCGCATTCGTAATTATATTTGGGTGTGATTCCTCGTCCGCTTAGGGCGAGCGTTGACTGAAGGCGGTTCGAACACTGCGTAGTTAATACTCCGCCCTTGCGGCAGAGTGCTTTATTTTAAAGGAAAGAGTTTTATGAAGGGGTTTTCTAGCGTTGAAATTTGTGCAGGGGCAGGAGGTCAGGCTATCGGTCTGGAAAATGCTGGTTTTGAGCACGAGGCTTTGGTTGAGATAGAGACTCCATGTTGCAATACTCTACGACATAATAGGTCTTTTTGGAATGTCATTGAAGATGATGTTAGGAACTTTGATGGCACGAAGTTTCGTGGTGTTGATTTGCTGGCTGGAGGAGTTCCTTGTCCCCCATTTTCAAGAGCCGGTAAGCAATTGGGAAAAGATGATGAGCGGGACCTTTTTCCTGAAGCATTAAGATTGGTCGATGAATGCCGACCGCGTGCGGTCATGTTGGAAAATGTACGTGGCTTTCTTGATGCTGTTTTCGAAGATTATAGATGTAAATTAAAGAGGTCTCTTGAGAAAATGGGATATGTGGCAGATTGGCGGTTGTTAAATGCCTCAGATTTTGGTGTTTCGCAGTTGAGACCTCGGGTTGTTATAGTTGCTCTTAGGAAAGAAATTTCAGAACATTTTTCATGGCCCACTTCGCATGGACATAATCCACCTTCCGTTGGGGAGTTGCTTTATCCTTATATGGCAGAGCTTGGGTGGCGTGGTGCCAAGAAATGGGCAATGTGTGCAGATGATATTGCTCCTACGATAGTAGGAGGGTCTAAGAAGCATGGCGGACCTGATCTTGGCCCAACAAGGGCAAAAAAGGCGTGGGCTGCGTTGGGCGTTGATGGTAAGGGGCTTGTTGATAGTCCACCGGACAGAGATTTTGTGGGCATGCCGCGTTTGACTGTCCCGATGGTGGCGAAGATTCAAGGTTTTCCTGATGATTGGCACTTTACTGGAAGAAAGACCCCTGCTTATCGTCAGGTTGGGAATGCTTTTCCGCCTCCAGTGGCAGAGGCTGTTGCTGTTGAAATTAAGAAGTGTATAGTTGCTTCAAGGGCGCTTTCTTTGGTTGGTTAAAACGGAGGGGGTTGTGGAAAGAAAAGGTGCTAGATCTAAGCTTCGGGATCATTTTCTTAGTAATTTGGGACGAGTGATGAACTCTGAAGAATTACGGGATGTGGCTGGCGGTATTACTGAATGGGCTAGACGTGTTCGTGAGTTGCGGACGGAGGAAGGGTATCAGATTCAAACCCATAATGACCGTAGTGATTTAAAGCCTGGACAATACGTGCTTGAGAATCCTAAGCCTCAGCCTGCATTTGAAAGGGCTATCTCTAAAGAAACTAGAGCCTTTGTTTTGGATCGTAATGGTTTTACTTGTCAAATGTGTGGAGCTGTAGCTGGGGAACCTCATCCTTATGATGCAACAAGAAGGACTCGGTTACATATTGGTCATATTATTGATAAGTCTCAAGGCGGGACCGATGATCCTTCAAACCTCAGGGCTTTGTGTTCTGTCTGTAATGAAGGCGCTTCAAATTTAACGTTAGAACGACCTTCTGCTCAAAAATTATTGATTCAAATACGAAGGGCTAGAGGAGGGGATCAGCTTGAGGTTTTGAAGTGGTTGATAAAGAAATACCCCAAACAAAGTAAAGATTCTCTCGATAATTAATAAGCCGGTATATGTTATGTCTAACTATTGATTGTTTCTTGGAGGCTTGGGTTTCTTGAAGTTTGGATTTTCGGGTAATTCAACTTTATTTAGTACGATTGGCGCTGCGATAGGTAAGGCGTTTTATATTCTTAGTGCCAGTGTTGGAACTATATTGTTAACATTGGGCGGCGCTTATGCTGGTGGTTTTGAGTGGGAAACAGAGTGGGGCTGTGTTTCTGGATTTTGGCCCTGTTCTAATTTGATAGTGTTTAACCCGTTCACGTACTTAATTTTAGGCGCATCGTTTCTGTTGTTTGGTGGTATCGGCACGTATCGGGATCAAAGGTATCAGCAAGATAGAATAGATACTCTTGAGAAAAATAATGCTGAGCTCGATTCATTAAAGAGGATGTTGAATTCTTCTCAAGAAGATATTCAGCTTCAGAAGGCCAAGATGCTTGAGCTGAACTTTGATTTAGTCATTACATGGATGAAAGGCGCTTTTAAGGCTTTAGATCTAACTAGTAACGATAGAATAACAATCTATTATGAATATGACGGTGTGTTTTCTTTGTTGGCGAGATATTCAAGTAATCCAACGTATAAGGTGATTCATAGACAAAAATTTCCTTTAAATCAGGGTGTTATTAGTAGGGCATGGCAACATGGTTCATATATTGAGAGAGGTTGCCCGTCTTGGGAACAGCCTGATGAATATAAAAGGTTCATGGTAGATACGTATGGGTACGAGGTTGATAAAATTGATCTGCTGACAATGAAAAGTTGTCGATATTTAGCAAAGGCAATAGTTGATGCGGATGACCATATCGGTGTAATTGTTTTTGAAAGTTCTGACTCTGCCTTTTTTGATGTTGAAAATCGAGAAGAGCAAATTCTTGCTTATTGTGAGGGTTCTCAGGGGCAGTTGTCGAAGTTTGTTAGAGATGGTCTTAGTTTGGATACGGAAATCGGGGTGAGGCGAGAAGGTAAGGCTGTGTCTGTCGAATCTGATATTTTGGAAACTGTTGGAGGCACTTTATGAGCAAGTTACAGCAAATAGTCGCCTATTACTGTTTAAAATATCCATATAAGGATGAATTGTCCAAAGCAAGGTTGACCAAGTTGGTTTATCTCGCGGATTGGTTTTCTGCATTGTTAGATGGGGCTCAATTAACACGGATAAATTGGGTATTCAATCATTATGGCCCTTATGTTGACGATGTTATTGACTCAGTCAAGAGCTCACCGTTATTTTCAGTTGTATCTTCTAGAACAATTTATGGTTCTCAGAAATATTTGATTTCATGTAATGCAAGCTTTGATGAAATTACTCTTTCTAAGCGGGAGAGAGAGATTCTTGATGCTGTTATAAACAAAACTCAAAGCCTTTATTTTAACGATTTTGTGGACTATGTCTATTCAACATATCCGGTAAAGACAAATGAACGTTATTCTGAGTTTGACCTAGTCCGTTTGGCTAAAAAATATAAAGAAGAGCAAGCAACTGTAAGATAGTTTTTCCACAAAGGACATCAGTAAATGATGCCCTTTGTCGTTCCATTGTGAGTTTTTGTCCTTCCATAATTTGAGGGGTCTTTATATAGAGGGCTCAATATCAGAAGATTCAAACCTGTTGAACTCACCTAACCAGTTAGCCTTGACCGTTCCGGTTGGCCCGTTGCGCTGTTTTCCAATTATGATTTCAGCCATCCTGTAATGCCCCTTGCCGCAGTCTCTCCCCTTTTTCTTGCAATCTTCGCAATAGACAGCCTCACGCCACGGAAAAAGAATCAAGTCGGCGTCTTGCTCAAGGCTTCCCGATTCGCGCAAATCGCTGGGTTTTGGTCGCCTTGGTGTACCGTTAGCTTCAATGTCTCTGTTTAGCTGTGCGAGAACGATAATCGGAATATTCATTTCTTTCGCCAGAGCCTTCAGGGAGCGGGAAATTTCAGCAACTTCACGTTCCCTTATCTGTTCTCTTTTTGTTGGTCTGATGAGCTGCAGGTAATCGATAACGATTAGGTCTAATGTGCCTTTGCGTTTGGCTTGCCTAGCTGTTGACCGAACGTCCAAAGCCGTTATGTCTGACCGATCATCTATAGTCAGTGACAGGCAGTTGATATGACCTGCAGCAATCGTCAGCTTGCTCCAATCAGGCTCTTTGAACTGGCCGCTTCGAAATCTGTTAGCGTCAACTTTTGCCATGCTTGCCAATAACCTGTTGAGTAACAGTTCCTTGCTCATTTCCAGCGAAAAAAACAGAACTTCTTTACCTGTTAAGGCCGCATTTTCAGCAATATTCAGAGCAAGTGCCGTTTTACCCATTGATGGACGGCCAGCAATGATAATCAGGTCACCCCCTTGAAAGCCGCACGTCATTTCGTCAAGATCGGGAAAGCCGGATAATAATCCGCTGGGGGTGCCGCCATTGCTGTACAGTTCTTCAAGTTCTTTGAATTTTGCCCCCATAAGGTCTGAAATCCGAACCAGCTTGCCACTTGTACCCGTCTCTCTTTGCCCCATAAGCCACGTTTCTGCTCTATCAAGAGCCATGGCTGGGGATGCTGAATTGATCGCCTCAGATGCTATTTTTCTGCCGACCTGACACAGGTCACGCCTCTTGGTGCAATCACGAACAAGATTGATATAAAAATTAACGTTTCCTGCTGTCGGGACTTCAGCGGCTAGCCCTGCTAAGTACGCTCTGCCCCCAATGTTAGAGAGTTGCCCTTGCTTTTCAATTTCCGCGGCAAGGGTTACGGGGTCTATTGGTTCATTTCTTGCGCTGAGGGTCTGTATTGCTGACCAGACAGCGCGATGATTTTTATTGGTGAAGTCGTTTACCGTAAGCCTGCTTGACGCCTGAATGGCTGCATCAGTATCAAGTAGGCAGGCTCCGATGACTGATATTTCAGCATCGATATTTTTAAGAGTGTCAGTGTTGTTCAAGGCCATATTTTTTTTCCAATAGTTTGAGTTCTTCAACTCGCCGTTTTCGCTCTTCGCGCTCTTCGTTGGTTTCAACGTCATTTGCTGCTGGGGGTGACTCTTCATCTTCCCAGCGTCGATCGTTTAGCCATGTTGACGGCATCGGGATAAACTGACCGTTGTTCTTCTGCCACTGCTCGGAAAGCTTCTGGGCTTCCAATGCTTCCAAGATGACCGACTCCAGAGATTCATCAGGGTTGATTTTCTGCCAAGCCTTCTGGGCTTGCTGTTTGCCCTGTTTCTTCGGATATGCCTGCCAAAACCGGTCGAAATTTGAACAAATAGATTTAGGTTTAGGTTCTAGGTTCTTAGTAGTGCTTCGCGATCTGTCCGTTATCTGTCCGTTTTTATCGGCTGGTCTGCTCGTTTTGTAAGCTAACCCATTGGAATCAATAATCCTTATCTGTTCGTTATTGCTGGCCGATCTGTCCGTTATCTGTATCATGATCTGTCCGCGCTGATTTTGCTTTCCAGATGTGTTAGACGGATACTGAATTGACACTCCAATTTTCTCGAGAAAACGGCCAACCTTGCCACGAGACCACCGCCACAGCGAGGAATAGCCTTGGACTGTGACTTCAGCGCCATTGTCATAATCAAGCTGAACACTCATCAACGCTTCAAGCTCTGTAAATGCACGATTTGTCGGCAAATAACGGCACGCGCTTTTGTCAACAGGAATCCACCTGCCGCGCTGCATGATTAAGCCCTCAGCTTCAGCCGTTCTTCAGCTTCATGCAGTGCTAGTTCGGCAGCCATTCGTCGTATTTTTTCGGCTCTCCATTTCCGTTCGGTTTCATTTTGAGCGGTCTCAAGCCGTCGGCAATTTTCACATTTTGACAGGCTCATTCTTTACCCCCGTTGCTGCGGTTGCGGAGCCAATCGGCAAGGCTTTCGGCGTCCCACGCCCGTTTATTGCCGATCTTTATAGATTCAGGGACAGGCTCCCCGAGTGATGCAAGGTTCTGTAGGTATTTGCCGGATATTGTGCCGCCCGAAAACTCAATAACTTTGGAGTTTGCGACAATTGATGACGGCCAATTATCGACCATCCGAGAGAAGCAATCTTTTGACATGGTTTTTTTCTCCTAAGTTTGGGTAAGGTTTTCCTACGTGTTTTTTGTGCGGCACGAGGGAAACACTAGCGGTAAGATTTAAGGCTGTAAAGAAGAAAAAAAGTCTGTAACACGCTGATATGGTTGATAAAAGTTGTTAAATGTTTGTCGCGGTAAGGAATGGTGAAGGTTGATAAAAGTTGTGAAAGGTTTACTTTTGTTAATAAAAACAATTGGTTTGAAAGGGAGCAAAGTGTTGGTCTTGGCTAATGGTATTGTTGAAAGAAAATTTCATTTTTTTTGACACAGAGATGAAAATATCTTCTTTTCGCTCTGGATCGAAAAGAAGTTCATCAACTTGCGGTATCGTTGATTTTTGTTGTGAAGGCAGTAGTAGAAGAAGTGCTAGAAAAATCAAAACTGGGACAGGACTGGGATAAATCCGAAATTTGAAAAACAAAAGGCACTCGCCAATACAAGCTAAGTGCCTGATTTTACTATGGAGCCGCTAGTCGGATTTGAACCGATGACCTACTGATTACGAATCAGTTGCTCTACCAGCTGAGCTATAGCGGCGTTGTGGTATGCATATCTACCGCAATTAATATGAGAGAGTCAATCATATTGCTCGCATAAACGACGTTGATTCAGCTATAGTCCGAGACGACGTCGGTGGAGCAATGTTGACAATAGGTTACCGTGGTGGTAATAATTCAACAATGTTTACCATCCAGGGAAAATTGTTATGGAAATGGTTCTGAAAAAACGTCTGCAACTGTTTGAAGATATCTGCCGGGGGCGGGGGTTGCGTCTGACGCCTCAACGCCTTGAGATCTTCAAGGAACTGGTCAAGTCCGATGACCACCCGACTGCGGAGCGCCTCCATCAACGGCTGCTGAAACGCCTGCCGACCCTGTCTCTTGATACTGTCTACCGAACCCTGGCAACCTTTGTCGATCTGGGAGTCGCCATCCGTGTCGAAACGGTCGAGAGCCATGCTCATTTCGAGGCTTACTTTCAGGATCATCATCATGTGATCTGTCGTAAGTGCGATAAGATTATCGATTTTGAATGGGAAATCTTCGATTCTTCCGATCTGCCTGAGCAGGTGAAGACATGGGGACAGGTCGAGAGAAAGGATATTGTCCTTTACGGCATCTGTAACGATTGTTTACAAAAATAGTCATTGACTTTTTTTATCTCATAAATAAGAATAATTCCTTGTAAGTAATATATCGAAAATGCTGGACTCATGATAAAAGAGCGTTAGACTTTCTATTTTGAGGGGGGGACATCTCGGGATTGAAAAATCTTGATGCTTCGCTTTGTGCAAGGCTTGAGAACAACCCTTTTACCCACCACAAAGGAGGAAAAAACATGGATAACAGCAGCAAAGGGAAATGCCCGGTCATGCATGGCAGCCATACTCTCGCGGGAACATCCAACACAGACTGGTGGCCGAATGCACTGAATCTGGACATCCTGCACCAGCACGACACCAAAACAACCCCCCTCGGTTCAGATTTCGATTATCAAGAAGAACTTAAAAAGCTCGATGTTGCTGCCCTGAAGCAGGATATTCGCGATCTGCTTTCCCATAGCCAGGACTGGTGGCCTGCCGACCATGGTTTTTACGGCGGCATGATGGCGCGGGTCGCATGGCACTCTGCTGGTTCTTACCGCTTACAGGACGGTCGCGGCGGTGGCAATACCGGCAACCAGCGCTTTGCACCTCTGAATTCGTGGCCGGATAACGCCAATACCGACAAAGGGCGCCGCCTGCTTTGGCCGATCAAAAAGAAATACGGTAACAAAATCTCCTGGGCTGATCTCATCATGTTGGCGGGGACTATCGCCTACGAAATGGCCGGTTTGAAAATTTACGGCTTCGGCTTTGGCCGCAAAGATATCTGGCATCCGGAAAAGGACACCTACTGGGGTGCAGAAAAAGAATGGCTGGCCCCTTCCGATGAGCGCTATGCTGCCGTTGACAAACCAGACACCATGGAAAACCCTCTCTCTGCCGTTCAGATGGGCTTGATCTACGTCAACCCGGAAGGGGTTAACGGCAATCCGGATCCGCAGGCAACGGCCTACCAGATGCGCGAGACCTTTGCCCGGATGGCGATGAATGACGAAGAAACGGTAGCGCTGACAGCAGGTGGCCACACTATCGGTAAATGTCATGGCGGCCAATCGGCCGATAATGTCGGTCCGGCACCGGAGGATGCCGACATTACCGCCCAGGGGCTGGGCTGGATGCCGAAAGACAAACGCGGCATCGGCCGTAACGTGGTTGCCGGTGGCCCCGAAGGGGCCTGGACGACGAACCCGACCAAGTGGGATATGGGCTATTTCAGCATGCTCTTCGGCCACGAATGGGAAATCACCAAGTCTCCGGCCGGGGCGAAACAGTATAAGCCGGTAACTATTAAAGAAGAGGAGATGCCGGCCGACCCAGAGGATCCTGCCATTCACGTCATGCCGATGATGACGGACGCTGATATGGCCCTGAAGGTCGATCCGATCTACAATAAGATCTGTCAGAAATTCATGGCCGATCCTGAGTATTTCAGCGATTGCTTCGCCCGGGCCTGGTTCAAGCTGACCCACCGTGATCTCGGTCCCAAGAGCTGTTACTTCGGCCCCGATGTCCCTGCGGAAGATCTGGTCTGGCAGGATCCTGTTCCGGCCGGAAATACCCAGTACGATATAGGTCACCTCAAAACCCTGATTCGTGAGAGTGGTTTATCCGTTGCCGATCTGGTGAGTACCGCCTGGGACAGCGCCCGGACCTTCCGCGGCTCGGACAACCGCGGTGGTGCCAACGGCGCGAGGATTCGCCTTGCCCCACAGAAAGACTGGGAAGGCAATGAGCCTGAGCGTCTGCAGCGTGTCCTTGCGGTTCTTGAGCCGCTGGCTGCTCAGGTGGGCGCCTCTGTTGCTGATGCCATCGTGCTGGCCGGGAATGTCGGCGTTGAAATGGCTGCCGAAGCCGCAGGTGTTCAGGTCGATGTGCCGTTTGCCCCTGGTCGCGGCGACTCAACCGATGCCATGACCGACGCGGAATCGTTTGCCGTTCTTGAGCCGCTGGCCGATGGTTTCCGTAATTACATCCAGAAGGATTTTATCCCGGCACCGGAGGAGATGTTGCTTGACAGGGCCCAGCTTATGGGGCTTACGGCACCGGAGATGACGGTCCTTATCGGCGGAATGCGGGCTATGGGAACAAACTATGGCGGCAGCAAGCATGGTGTCTTTACCGAGCGTGAAGGAGCCCTGACCAATGACTTTTTTGTCACCCTGACCGACATGGCCTACAAGTGGGATTTCACCGGAACGGACTACAACATTGTTGACCGTGTGACCGGTAAGACGAAGTACACAGCGACCCGTGTCGATCTGGTTTTCGGCTCCAATTCCATTCTGCGCGCCTATGCAGAGGTCTACGCTCAGGATGACAGCAGGCAGAAATTCGTGGAGGATTTCGTCAGGGCCTGGGTGAAAGTTATGAATGCGGATCGTTTTGATCTTAAGCGCTGATTCTCTTTTTCCCTGCACAAAGATGTCTGTTTGAGTAATGCCGCCGGAGTATTTCCGGCGGCTTTTTTTTAAAAAAATTCCATCTGTTCATTGGTTGGAATTAACTACCTGTATATATTGTGATCTGATTACCTTTTCTTTTAATGTCAATATGTTGGAGGGTTTGGCTGGGGGCATGGCCTGGTTGTTGTTCTGGCTTTTGTCTAGCTGATATGGCATTGTGTTGGACTTTCGTTAGGGGGACGTTAGTATTTTGCACAAATTGCGGCCATTCTCCAGAGGAGGGGACCGAAAGTCCGCATTGTGCTCAAATTGGAGTCGAAGGTGATTAGATCGTTTTTTCAAGGGTTAACTCTCCGCGGGAAGTTAACCTTTTTGATTACCCTTACAAGTTGTTTTGTTCTGTGTCTGACGATTCTGGCGGCAATGTTTTTTCAGTGGGGCCGACTGCGCGAGGAACTGCTTGAGGAAGCTCTGACGCTGTCCTATGAGATCAAGGACGATTGTGCAAAAGGCTTGAGGGACCATGATCTCGAGAGCCTGAAGCGCGTTCTGGCCATTGTTCCGTTGAGAAAAAATTTTACTGCGGCCGCCGTTTTTGATGAAAATCAGCAGCTTCTCGCATCGATTGCGGATTCTCCGGAAGTCGAACTGCCGGTTCTGGCCGGTCGTGAGTACGGTTATTCCTTCGGCCCGGCCTACTTCGATATGGTCGAACCGATCCGGTTTGATGGTAAAGTCCTCGGCTTTCTGGCTCTGCGCGCCGGTATGCTGCGGATTCATGCGACGATGTGGCATTATGTCATCATCGGCGGAGGCGCTTTTGTCGTTTATTCGCTGATTGCCTTGCTGGTTGCCCGTTTTCTTCAGCGCCTGATCTCCGACAGGGTTCTGACTCTGGCTGAGGCTATGGACCAGGTCGCAGTGGATAAGGATTACAGCCGGCGGGTCAGCAAGAGGGCGAACGACGAGATCGGGCGGCTGTTCGACGGCTTTAACCGCATGCTCGGTGAAATCGAGAAGCGCGAAACGGAATTGCGTGACAGCGAAAGCCGGCTCGATTTTCTCGCTCATCATGATCATCTCACCCAGCTGCCGAACCGTCGCCTGCTGCAGGCCCGCCTCGAACATGCCCTGGCCCGTTGCAACAGAACGCAGTCGCGCCTGGCACTTCTGTTTATCGATCTCGACCGCTTCAAGAATATCAACGATTCCCTCGGTCACGATTCCGGCGACAAGGTGCTGCGTCATGTCGCCAATTGCCTGAAGAGCCAGATCCGTGAATCTGATACCCTGGCGCGAAACGGTGGCGACGAATTCGTTATTCTTGTTGAACAGTTCAAAAAGAATGATGACCTGCGGCGCTTTGTCCAGAAATTGCTCCGGGAGCTTGCCAAACCGCTTGATGATGAAGGCCAGCTGCTCCATGTAACCGCGACGATCGGGATCAGTTTGTTTCCGGATGATGGTGAAGATCCCGGAACCTTGATGCGAGCCGCCGACGCGGCGATGTACCGGGCCAAATATGACGGGCGTAACCGTTTTCAGTTTTTCTCGCCGGAAATGAACAGTCATAGCCGTGAGTGCCTGCTGATGGAAAATCATCTGCGCAAGGCGCTTGAGAGAGATGAATTTCATCTTGTCTACCAGCCGCAATATCACCTCAATAGCGGCCGTCTGATCGGTTTTGAAGCCCTGTTGCGTTGGGACAATGCTGAGTTAGGCAGGGTTTCGCCCGCCGACTTCATCCCTCTTGCCGAAGAGATCGGGATGATTGTGCCGATCGGCGACTGGATTCTCGTCACTGCCTGCCAGATGATCAAGAGTTTGCAGGACACATGGAAGATTCCCCTGCGAATCGCGGTCAATCTGTCTCCCCGCCAGTTCCGTGACGATTCGCTGGTCGGTTCAGTCGCCAGAGCTCTGTATCGCAGTGGTCTGGCTCCCGGATCTCTGGAGCTGGAGATTACCGAAGGCACCGTTATGGATGATGTCGGTGACGCCATCAGCAAGATGGAACAGTTCAAGAAGATGGGGGTGCATCTGGCGATCGATGATTTTGGAACGGGCTATTCCTCTCTGGGCTACCTGAAGAAATTCCCGATTTCAAGGCTGAAGATCGACCAGTCGTTCGTGCGCGATCTGGAGCAGAGCAGCAGCGACGCAGCCATCATAAACTCGATCATTGCGCTGGGCCGGACAATGAATCTCGAAGTCATTGCCGAAGGGATAGAGCATGCTGAGCAGTTTGCGTTCCTGAAGGAGGAGGGCTGTCATTTCGGCCAGGGCTTTCTGATGGGCCGCCCGCTGGCGGAAGAGGATCTGCAGAAGAATGTCGACCTGAGTCTTTTGCTCGCCAGTTCCAATGAGGCGATGACCGGCCATTTTCACTGAAAAGAGAGTGCGCTTCCGCAGGGGAAACGCACTCGACTCAACATCAGAACCAGTTATCCTTCTCTTCGGCATAGACCTTCGGCAATAATGCTGCCAGGTTCGCGAATTCCTTGACATTGTGCCCGAGCAGATCGGTCGGGCCCTGAACCGGGATCTTGAATCCGTCGGGAATCATCTTGACTGGTTTGCCATCGATAATCTGCCAGCCGAACCAGAAGCGCGAGCGCAGTTCAGAGCCTCCCTCGACCGGACGCAGGAAGTGGGTCATAACCACCGGAACGTCGGGGTGCAGGTCGTTGCCGTAAGCGAAGCAGTTGGCGCAGACCAGGGCGTTGCAGGCTTCGGTATCGATCCGGCTTTCGTCGTAGCCCATATCGCCCGGGCGCATGAAATGGATCTGCAGCAGATCAACGTTGCCGGTACCGATATCCTCCCAGATCTTGTGGATACTTCCCCAGTGCCGTTCGCGCATCGACAGGCTCATGTCACGGGCCTTGGCCGGATCGGCGAGCTGGACATCATAATGATCTTCACTGTCCCAGATGGCGTAGCGCAGCCGGTCGATCGGATGCCAGGCGAACCACCAGTCGAACATCTCGCCGGTCACACCGGGGAACTGGGTGTGGTTGGCAATGACGACAGTGCCGTCTTCAAGGGCCCAGAGGCCGAACTCTTCCGGGAAATAGCCAGGATTGAATAGATCGTTGCGGTTCTCGATACGGGGTGCAATGGCATTGTCCAGGGGACCGCGTTCGATCTTTTTATATTTTTTCGGGTCTCCCTCAGCGAGATCTGCCAGATAATACTTGAAGTAGTTTTTTTCTCTGTCCAGGTTGGATGCGGGTACTTTTGCCATGTTGAGTCCTTTCTGCGCGGCTCAGTCTCAAGCCACGGGTTTTGTGTCACAGACCTCTTCAGTACTGTCAGCATAATCGATGGCCACCTCCTTGCCGATCAGTCTGTCATCCAGAACAATAGCGAGAATCAGGGCGATCACGTTGCCGACGATCAGGAACAGGTAGGCCTTGTCGATGGAACCGGTTTTGCTGACGGTAATGCCGATCAGGCCGAAAGCCAGGACCCGGATCGCACCGACGATGGTGTTGACCACTCGTGATGCTGAGGCGTAGTCCCAGCGACCGAAGGTCTGGGCCAGCATCGACGGCTGCAGGTTGCCGATGCCGCCGATCCCCCAGCCTGCCATGCAGATGCCGACGACCGTCCCCGGGATGCTCTTGGTTGAGGAGAGCAGGACAATGATGGCGATGATGTACCAGATGGCGTAGATGATCGTCGACTTTTTGGTTCCGATTTTCAGGTCGATCAGGCCCCAGACGATACTGCCGACGATGCCAACGACGGCGGCGAGGGAGAGCATGATCAGGCCGAACTTCTGGGTGTGCCCGAGGCCGATCATGCGCGGAATCATCTGGCCGACCAGGCCGATGGTGGTCAGAAACAGCAGGCCATAGCAGATGCTCTGGATCCAGACGGTCTTGTTGGCAAGCAGCCGGCCGACGGTCCAGTCGCTTTTGTAGTTGGCCGCGATCTGGCGGGTTTTTTCCAGATTCTCAAGTCCGGAATCGTCGCCGTCCGGGTAGAGCCCCATCTCTTCCGGGGTGTTTTTGACCCAGAAGATCGAGATGATCCCCAGTAAGATGACCACAACGCCGAAGATCGAGAAAGCTCCGGCGATGCCGAACTTGCCGATCAGTACCGCGAGGATCGGC
Organism: Geopsychrobacteraceae bacterium; assembly: GCA_963676795.2. Classification (GTDB taxonomy): domain Bacteria; phylum Desulfobacterota; class Desulfuromonadia; order Desulfuromonadales; family Geopsychrobacteraceae. The sequence continues at coordinate 987,297 of CAXXTB010000001.1, forward strand.
ACAAACAGTGCTGTCGCCAGTGGCATGCCCATCGATGACCAGCCAAGAGCATAACCTCTTTTGCGCGGGAACCAGCTGGAGGTCAGAGCGCCGGTGCAGACGTTGCCGTAACCGTTGGTGAAAAAGAAGACCAGGCAGACCGCGACGGCATACATAGCGACACTGGAAGCCTGGCCGTAGATAAAGCAGGCAATCCCCGAGCCGATCAGGGCCAGCGGAATAACGAAGCGATTGCCTTTTTTGTCAACCAGCCAGGAAAAGAAGATGATCCCGATAAGACCGACCCAGCTGGCCGGGGTCGAGAGGGAAAGAATGGTTCCGTAATTCCAGCCATGAGCTTCAACAAACGCCGGAACCGAGATATTCTGGCCGTCGACCGCCAGGCCTGCATAGAAAAAAAACATCAGTGCGACCAAAACCTGCAGGCCCCAGCCGTAGGTGAAACTCTTCTTTTTTTGAGACATTAAATCCTCCCCTTTGAGATGGTTAACGAGTGTGGCAGCTCCTTCATGCAACAAAACTAGGTGTTATTTCGATAAATTGGAAATCGATATTTGGCATCTTGGTATTCCGAAATGGAATAGTTTGGGGATTTATGAAGAATCAAGCATTTTCAGAGAGATAGTGGATCTTCAGGAGTTCAACAAAATCTTCAAGGTAGGGTTTTCTGTTGCTCTTTTTCCAGACGGCAATCAGGCCGCTATAGGTTTCAGGAATGGCGAAGGTTTTGATCAACGGATTTTCCAGATTGCGTAAAAAACGGTCGCAGATCAGGACGTCATCATCATTTTCAATGCAGCTGATCAGGGAGTTGGCATCCGGAGCATAACGGGAAATCTGAGGTTCAAACCCCTGGGCGCGGCACAGAGCCTGAACATAGCGATGGTAGACGGGGGCATCGATAGGGGAGAGGATGACAAATTTCTGGTTGTGCAGTTCTTTGAGGCTCAGGTTCTCTTTCCGGCTGAGCGGGTTTGATTCGAGCATGGCAATCAACTTCGGGCAGGTCGTGATCTGGGCCCAGGTCAGATCGTCGCTGAGCTGATCCTTTTCCATTTCGATGGTGATCATCAGGTCGATCTCATCCTTGGCCAACAGACTGCGCCATTTGCCGAAGGAAGAATAGCAGAGGTGAAAGGACAGATCCTGATAGAGCTGGCCGAGCTGCCTGCCGACCAGGGAGATGGCTCCCAGGTTGCTGCCCGAATCGAACCAGCAGACGGTCAGGTCATTCTTTTCATTGTCACTGTAACGGTAGGCTTCATCGATTGAGCTCTGGATCTGGGAACAGACGTTCTTCCAGCGCTGATAGAGAATTTTTCCCTGTTCTGTCAGTTCAACGGGACGTTTCTCCCGGGTGAACAGCTGCAGGCCTATGGCATTTTCCAGCGAGGAGATCCGTTTGCTCAGGGTCGGCTGGGTCATGTTCATCATTTCAGCTGCACGCGAAAAATTCTGTTCTTCAGCGACGATCAGAAACAGCTGAATCTGATAAATGCTGATATCGGGAATGGTCAAGCGTTTCATGGCAGCTCTCTCCCAGGGGAATGCTAGAGTCTAAACCAGCGATGTGAACTTATCAATGAAATTGAAAGGTTGGGAGACTGGGTAAGACAGAATACTGGGAGTGTCTCAGCAGGAATGACGAATTGATTTTCTCTTAAGTCCGTGTTGCCTTGAGTTTTGTTGGTCATGCATTTGTGTCTTCCTGTAAGTGATGATGCCGTGCCAATGAATAGCTCTGGGGCTTAAGGATAAGAAAAGCTGATAGTTTGTATTTAAACATTTCATGTTGGGTTTTGCTCTTGAGATGATATGGGAAATTTCTTTTAAGTTTTTGAAAATATTATAAAAGATAGATTTTTTAGCAGTCTGAAAGGCTCAGATTGACAATTTTCCAGATCTTGAGTTCGCCGAGGAATTAATGATATATTCCTCAGCCAACAGCAGCAGTTTTTTTTGCATCGTGATTGGGTATGTTTCAATCTCAGATCTCGGCAACGGAACCCGCTGCAGGGTAGTGAAAAAGTAAATAGCTCAAAGATGAGTCAACCCGATAATGGTTGCGTGTTTGCATGTGGACGAGAAAGCGATCGAAAGCTGATTAACACTTCCAGATTTACAGCGAGGCATTCCCTCTGATTTAACTCTCAAGAAGTGCACTTCCCAGCTCAAGAAGAAATCACAAGCTATTCCATCCAGAGTCTTTACCGTTACGGTAAAGGTACGAGTGCTCTTTGATCCATCCTGTACCCCAGGGAACGGACGGGGTACTTCCACGGCATATCCAAGCATCTGTATTTTAAGTAACTTTCTGTTTCACAGAAGCGACATGGTTTGTTTGCGCCACTCCTGCCTCAGTGGTGAGCAGGGTGCGCTTTGTAGAAACGTCGATTCGGTTGAAGTCCAACAGATACCGATAATCGCCAGACCTGAATTTTGTGGGAGAGCATTCCGTGCCTGCCACGAATAAGGTCAGTCCTCTCACCAGAAATGGTGAACGAGATATAAACGAAATATTAGACATATAGGAGAAAATGATGAAACTTCCAATGCCACTCGTATTGCTGCAAGTATTACTGGTCCCCCTTTGGTTGCTGACTTTTTATGTGCTGCTGCTTATGTCCCCGACTGAAGTCAGGATTGAAACCGTTGGTAACGGCTTGAATCCAGAACAGGCTCAAATGAGCGCTTATTCTGCCTATTTGGATGAAGCTGTCGTTCGCTATGCCCGTAATTAGCGGCGACGATCGAAATAATCTATTCTCATATGCTTCAACTCGCTTGACTGTTTCTGATTGTGTTTGAGATAGGGGGCTCTCCTCTATGGGGCCCCCTATCTATTCACTGGGTTCGGTTAACAGCATTCCCATCTTTTTTTTAATTTCGTTTCTCAATCCAAATAGCATTGAAACTCTCGTGAGCCGCAAGCGCTGTCAGTACCGCGCTCTTTTTTGTTCTGGCCTGTGCAGTTCCGCAAGCACTATCATATAAGAATATGTAATGTAGAACATTAAAACCATTCATTTGACTTATATTTGATTGACTAATACTATCTGACCAAACAATTAGTCAAGAAGAAACAGGCAGCTTCCAAAAAAATCAGTCCCGGCTTCAGCAGTCTTATTGCTCAGAGCGAATAAGACGATCGCATACAGAATTTTAACCACTACAAAGGGAGTTTCTTATGGATCATCCATGGTTTGTCGACGGAAAATGGTATGTGTCTTATCTGGGCTGGGATCCCGAGGTGCGCAAGCAGATGCCGCTGCTGCCGAAGAAGGTCGGGATTCGAGACGTCACTTTCCGCGAAGGGGATGACTGCCCGGGCTTCACCTTGAGTGTCGCCGAAAAGATGGAACTGCTTCACATCGCCGTTGAGATGGGCGTCGAAGAGATCGATATCGGCGGCCCGTCGATGCACCCTCACCAGCTTGAATTCGCCAAGGCGGCCGCCGCCTCCGGTCTGAACGTCCGCAGAACCGCCCGCTTCTTCGCCAATACGACGATGGACTACAAGAAGGCGACCGACATCTGCATGGAATCGGGCGCGACCAATATCCGTATCGTCATTATGGCGCTCAACGAAGAGGCGATTCTCAAGCAGCTCGAAGTCTTCCCGCCGATGGTCGAATACGTCCATTCCCAGTACAAGACCGATGTCTGCTGGTCGCTGTCGGATACCTTCCGGGTCGACATGGAGCTGATCAAGAAGGTCTACAAGACCGGTCTTGCAGCGGGAGCCGACAAAGCCTCGGTCAACGACACCTTCGGGGTCGCCACCCCTGCCGTCATGCGCTACCTTTCCTCGACGGTCAAGAACCTGCTTCCGGAAGGCTTCCCGATGAAGGCCCACTGCCACAACAACTACGGGATGGCCACCGCCAACTCGCTGGCCGCCTGTGAAGGGGGCGCCACCGAAGTCGATGTCGCCATCAACGGCTACGGCGATGACGCCGGCAACGCCGCCCTCGAAGAAGTCGCCGTCGGTCTTGAGGCGCTCTACGGCATCGACACCGGCCTGAATCTGGAAATGCTCAGCAAGTATTCGCAGAAAGCGATCGAGATCGGCAAGCTGCCGATCCAGTCGCACAAAGCGATCTCCGGCGAGAACGCCTTCCTGCGTCCGATGTACATCTGGGACGGCAAGAACATGGCCACCGAATCCTGGCAGTCTGCCGAAGCGCTCAACCCTGAAGTCGTCGGCTGCCACGACAATATCGTCTTCGGTCCGAAAGCCAGCCTGGACCCCGAGCCGATCGAATGGAAGTTCAAGGAACTGGGGCTGCCCTACACGGCTGAGGATGTTGTCAAGGTGCGTGAGACCGTCCAGCAGCTGATCAAGGAAGATATCACCGTCAAGCTGCCGCGCAAGTATGTCAAGGAAGCGGAATTCGAAGAGATCCTCAAGAAGGTCTCGAAAAGCTCCAAGGCGATGGTGTAATTGATTCAAGAGGCAGTGTGTCGCGGCCACAGGTGGTCGCGGCACAGGGTTTTTCATCAACTAGAAGCAAACGGGGAGGAAAGCCATGTACACAGTACCGACATTGAAACTGACGCTGGAAGGCGCCAACAAGATTATTGAAGCCGCGCTGGAAGAAGCCAAAGCCAAAGGGCGCAAGATCGGGGTCGCCGTTGTGGATGTCGGCGGCAACCTGATCGCCTTTGCGCGGATGGATGGCGCCTCGGTAACGACCATCAGCGTCGCCCAGAACAAGGCACGTTGCGCCGCATTTACCGGTCATCCGAGCGGCAAGTCGAGCAAGGCGGGGAACGAGCGGAGCGACCACCATGCCCTGGCGATCACCATGGCCGCCGGGATGGACAAGATGGTCACCCTGGAAGGGGGGATTCCGATCAAGGTCGACGGCCAGCTGGTCGGCGGCGTGGCCATCAGCGGTGCCGGCCACAGTGACGGTGAAATCGGCCAGATCGCTGTTGCCGCTATCGCCTGAAACGAATCATAGCTACCAGTCCAATGATGGAGGAAGCCCATGTCTAAAACAGATAAACCCGTCATTTTAGCCGATACCACTTTGAAGATCGGCGAGATACGTACCTGGCGAGCCACCATTCGCAGAAAGCAAGTGTGGAAAACGGCCCGTTACACCAAAGGCGATATTGATTCACTGGTCATCGGTATTTCCGATTTCGATGGAAATACCGGCTATGGCTATGTCCCTGCGATGTTTCTCGAAGGGGAATCCGCTCCTTCAGCGGAAGCTCTGCTCTATACGGTTTTGATGCCGGTCATTACCGGTCGCGAGCATGCCGGAATCCAACCTCTGATGAACGAGCTGGAACTCGCACTGCGCCATAACCATCAGCTCAAAAACGCCATTGAATGCGCCCTGTTCGATATGATGGCCAAGCGCCTTAATACCCCGATGTTCAACCTGTTCGGCGGACTGTGTTTTTCCGAGTTCCCGGTCATGCGGGCTCTGACTCTCAAGCCGCCAGAGGAGACTGCCGAAAATGCCGTCAAGTTCAAGGAGCAGGGCTACACTCACATGAAGCTCAAGGTCGGTCTCGACCCTGTTCGTGACGTTGCAGCGGTCAAAGCTGTGCGCCAGGCGGTTGGCGACGATGTGTTCCTTTCTATCGATGCCAATCGGTCCTACACGCCGATGCAAGCGATCAATGTCATCAACAAGATGGGCGAATGGGGTCTCAACCTCGCCGAGCAGCCAATCCGCGCCGACGACGTCCGCGGCATGGCCTTTGTCCGTAATCACGTCAATGTGCCGATTATGGCCGATGAAGGTGTGCGGACTCCGGCTGAAGCTGCTCGTTTGATCGAAGCCGGTGCCGTTGACGCATGCAGTATCAAGCTGTGGAATGTTGGCGGACCGATGAAGGGCAAAGAAATCGCCGCCCTGTGCAATGCCAATAACTGCTTTACCCATATTGCGACAACGCCGGGTAGCCAGGTCATGGAAGCTGCACAGCTGCATTTTGCCGCTTCGACGCCGAGCATGTTCGCCGGTGTCGAGCTCGCCGAGTGCATGGCCCTGCTCGACGACCCTGGTCAGGGACTGGAAATCGTCAACGGGACTCTGAAGGTCCCGATGGGACCTGGTCTGGGGATCAATATCGATTTAAGTGGTGCGACCGATACCACCCCGGCGAAATCGTAGAACAAGGCGAGTCACGCATTCCATAAGGGGTGCGTGACTCAATCGTGCCTGACTGACGAAGACGCTGACACACAATGCCGGCAATTCTCCGTGATCTTCCGGCAGCGAAATTGACAATGCACAGATGCCAGAAGGCAGGAGGAGCAGCATGAAGCAGCAAATAGATACCAAACAGGACGAGGTCACAGCGATCATCTCGCGTTTTATCGCTGAAACTCAGTACGATCAAATCCCGCCACAGGTCGTCGACAGGATCAAGAAAAGCATCCTCGATACGATCGGTATTATTATTCCTGCGACACAGCTGATGCCCGAACTCAAACCGCCAATCGATCTGTTCCTCGATGCCGGCGGCAAGGAGGAGAGTACCGTTTTTGCTTATGGCCGGAAATTGCCGAGTTGGGCGGCCACCTTTGCCAATGGCATCAGGGGACATGCCCTCGATTACGCCGATGGCCACCTTGAGGCGGTTTTCAGGGTCGGAATCAGTGTTATCCCGGCTGCTCTGGCGCTCGCCGAAAAAAAAGGCAAGGTCAGCGGCAAAGAGCTGATTACCGCGGTCGGTGTAGCGGAAGAGGTCCTTTGCCGGCTCGGCATTGCCGTCGCCCGTCGGCGCAGCGTCAAGCGCCTGGGCCCCTGGCATGCCGGGATCCTGATGGGCAATTTCGGCGCTGCGGCCGCTGCGGCCCGGATGCTCGATCTCGATGCTGACAAGACCGAAAGAGCCCTGGGGATCGCTTATCTGCAGACCGGCGGTACTGAGGTTGTCGTTGCACCCGACTGTAACATCCGCGGCATGTATGCGGGTTTTGTTGGCAAGACCGGGGTTATTGCCGCCCTGCTCTCTGAAAAAGGACTTTTGGGGCCACGTGGTTGCCTGGGGCATCCTGACGGTCTGTTCAATGTTTATCTCAACAATGCCTATGATCGTGACGCCCTGGTCGAAAACCTGGGTAGCGAATACGAACTGATAGATCTGAGCTTCAAGCCCTGGCCGGCCTGTGCCCTTGCTCATACCTATATTGACGCGATGCTCGGCCTACGGGCGGAACATAATCTGCGTGTCGAAGATATCGACAAGATCGAGGTCTTCTCCGGTGAAATGAGCAAGGGGCTCTGCCTGCCGATCAATCTCGCGGAAGGGAAAATCCCCCAGACGACCAACGATGCCAAGCGCAGCATCCCGTTTAACGTTGCTGTGGCAGCGCTCAAAGGGAATGTCCAGTTCCAGGATTTTACCCAGGACGGTATGCGCGATCCCGAGGTGCTGAAGATCGCTGAAAAAGTCGTCCTGGTCATGGAGCCTGAATTTGACGATGAGTCGATCCTGGCCAAGGGAAACGGACTGCCGCCCGGCAAGATCGCCGTGACAACGAAGCAGGGACAGGTCCTGACCAAGCAGACCGATTTCCCTTACGGACACCATCACAATCCGATCAAGGCCGGGGATATCATCGAAAAATTCAAGGATTGCCTCGAGTTTTCGCCGAAACCGATGTCGCCGGGCAACAGGGATCTGGTCATCGAGAAGATCCTCAACCTGGAGGAGGTCGCCGATGTCCGGGAGATTATCGAGTTGCTCGCTTAATTAAGTAAAACAATGGAGAATCTGCCACAAGCCTGTAGAATGTGATGCCGTGCATGTATGGAAACCTCGTTTTTTCTTAACGACAATGTCAGAGCGGTTCAAGTGACGAAACCATAAAGAGGAGCTGATAATGACTGTTAAATACCAGATGTACATCAACGGAGAATGGACAGACAGTTCGTCAGGAGAAACCTTTCCAACTGAAAATCCGTACAACGGCGAAACCTGGGCCCTGATCCCGAGCGGGACAAAAGAGGATGCCGAACGGGCGATCGCTGGGGCCAAGTATGCATTTGATAATGAATGGAGCCAGGTCAATGGGGCCAAGCGCTCCATGCTGATGCACAAGCTCGCGGACCTGATCGATGAAAACGCACCCTTGTTGTCCAAGGTAGAAAGCACGGATAACGGTAAAGTGACCCGGGAAACCGAGGCCCAGATGCATCATGTCGCCAGGCAGGTGCGCTACTTCGCCGGTTATGCCGACAAGATTCATGGCAAGACCATTCCGCTGGATAACCTGGCCATGTTTGATTATACCTTGCGCGAACCACTCGGTGTTGTGGTCATGATCACGCCCTGGAATTCGCCGATTTCATTGCTGGCCAACAAGCTGTGTCCGGCTCTGGCGGCAGGGAATACCGCGGTTGTCAAACCCTCCAGAAACACCTCGGCATCGACGCTGGAATTTGCCAAGCTGGTCGAAGCCGCCGGCTTCCCCAAAGGGGTCTTCAATGTTGTCACCGGCAGCGTCGGCGACTATCTGACCGGCTCGCCGTTGGTGAACAAGATCAGTCTGACCGGCGGAACCGAAGTCGCGCAGCAGATTCTCGGTCAGGCAACGAAAAATATCACCAAGGTGGCCATGGAACTCGGAGGTAAGAGTCCGAACGTCATCTTTGCCGATGCGAACCTGGAAAGAGCCATCATCGGTGCCTTGACGGGGGTTTTCCAGGCCGCGGGGCAAACCTGCGTTGCCGGCTCGCGCTTGATTGTCGAAGAAGCAGTTTACGACCGGGTCGTCAGCGAGGTTGTCGAGAAAGCCAAGGCGATCAAGCTGGGCAGTCCCTTCGCTGCCGACACGGGGATGGGGCCGGTCGCCAACAAGAACCAGTACGATCATATCCTGTCGCTGATCGATCAGGCGGTTGCCGAGGGGGCCAAGGTTCTGACCGGTGGCAAACGGGCGGAAGCGCCGGAACTGGCCAACGGGTATTTTATCGAGCCGACCATCCTGGAAGTCACAAACGACATGATGATCGCCCAGACTGAGGTTTTTGGACCTGTCCTCTGTGTGATCAAGTTCCGTAGCGAGGAGGAGGCTGTGCAGATTGCCAATGATACCTTGTATGGGCTGGCCGCCGGGATCTGGACCAATGATCTGTCTCGCGCTCACCGCATGGCCAAAGCTATCAAGGCGGGGATGGTGTGGGTCAATACCTACCGGACCCTTGCACCGCAGACGCCGTTCGGTGGTTTTAAGCTCAGTGGCTACGGCAAGGAACGTGGTGAAGAAGCGATGATGGAATACACCCAGGTGAAGAACGTGGCTATGGATCTGTCCTCCGTTGTTTACGATCAGTATACGATGCGCAGCTGATAACCTCCTGGTCCTGCTCATAACCGAGGTGCCCCGGAACCTGAATGGTTCCGGGGCACCCTGACTTTATCTGCTTGGTATGATACTGATTGATTTTTTCTCACCTTGCGGACTATTCTGGCAATGTCTTTGCCCACTTTAGGCCGCCCCTCCTGTCTGCCGGTAAATCCAGTTCAGACGATTTCCATCTTGGATTGACAGTCTGTCGCTTATTGTATACAGTATACATTTCTTATGTCCGCCGTTTGCGGATGGTAACAGCGCGTATCTACGTCACTTAAGTGAGAGCATAAAACATATATTGGAGGAGAGTATGATAGAGGCTTATTTAGCGCATCAGGAAGAGAGGAATTCTCAAGGGATACCGGCTCTGCCATTGAACCCCGGGCAAACATCCGACCTTTGCGGCCTGCTGCAGAACCCACCGAGTGGCAAGGAAGACTTCCTGCTCGAACTGTTTACCGAACGGATTTCCCCTGGTGTTGATCCCGCTGCGGAAGTCAAAGCCACTTTTCTGGCCGCTATTCTGGCGGGAAACAAAAGTTCACCGTTGATTGACAAGAAAAAAGCGGTCCGGATTCTTGGTACGATGATCGGTGGCTACAACGTTCAGCCGCTGATTGACGCTCTGAGTGATGCCGTTCTGGCTGAAGACGCTGCTACTGCACTGACCGGTCTGACCTACGTCTATGACGCGGCCGATCAGGTTATTGCGCTGGCCAAATCCAATGCTGCTGCACAGAGGGTTGTTGACAGCTGGGCTAACGCCGAATGGTTCACCAAGCGGACGGGGGTCCCTGAAGTCGTTACTGTCAGGATCTTCAAGGTTGACGGTGAAATCAATACCGATGATTTCTCTCCCGCAGGCGATGCCTGGAGCCGCCCGGATATCCCGCTGCACGCTCTGGCCATGGGCAAAACCCGTTTCCCCGGTGGTATTGAAGAGATCGCCAAATGGCGTGCAGAAGGGTACCAGGTTGCCTTTGTTGGCGACGTCGTCGGTACCGGTTCTTCACGTAAGAGCGCCTGCAACTCGGTTCTCTGGCATATCGGCAACGATATCCCCTGTGTTCCGAACAAGCGGACCGGCGGTATCATCATTGGTGGTGCGATTGCGCCGATTTTCTTCAACACTGCCCAGGACTCCGGGGCTCTGCCACTGGTGATGGATGTGGCCAACCTCAACATGGGGGATGTCGTCACGATCAATACCTCAAAAGGGGAGGTCACCAACGCCGCAGGCGAAGTTCTTTCTACCTTCAGCATTAAGCCAGATTCCGTGGCCGATGAATACCAGGCCGGTGGCCGCATCCCGTTGATTATCGGTCGTGCCGTGACCGATAAGGCGCGCGCTGCGCTGGGACTGTCGGGCATCGAGATCTTCAAGGAAACCGTCAATCCGGAACCGAAGCCGGGGCAGGGCTACACGATGGCACAGAAACTGGTCGGTAAGGCCTGTGGTGTCGAAGGCGTACTGCCGGGGACAGCCTGCGAACCGAAGATGGCCACCGTCGGTTCCCAGGATACCACCGGGCCGATGACGGCCGATGAGCTGAAGGAATTGGCCTGCCTGAAATTTCAGGCCCCGATGTTCATGCAGAGCTTCTGCCATACCGCCGCATATCCGAAACCGGCTGATGTCAAGATGCACAAAACCCTACCGGATTTCGTTGCAGAACGTGGCGGCGTCGCTCTGCGCCCGGGCGACGGTGTCATTCACTCCTGGCTGAACCGTCTGCTGGTTCCGGAAACTGTCGGAACCGGTGGGGACAGTCACACCCGTTTCCCGATCGGCCTCAGTTTCCCTGCCGGTTCCGGTCTGGTCGCTTTCGCCGGGGCGATGGGCTTCATGCCGCTCGATATGCCGGAATCGGTTCTGGTCCGCTTCAAAGGGGAATTCAATCCGGGAATCACTCTGCGTGATGCCGTCAATGCCATCCCTTACTGGGCGATCAAGCAGGGACTGCTGACCGTCGCGAAAAAGAACAAGATCAACATTTTCAATGGCCGGATTCTCGAAATGGAGGGGCTGCCGAATCTTTCTGTTGAGCAGGCTTACGAATTGTGCGATGCCGTTGCCGAGCGTTCAGCGGCCGCCGGTTGTATCGACCTTTCCGTCGAGACGGTCAGTGCCTACCTGCGCTCCAACATTGCGCTGATGGAAAAGATGATCGAGGACGGTTACAGCGGTGCGGAAGCGCTGCGCAATCGGATCGATGACGTCAAAGAATGGCTGAAGAATCCGGTTCTGTCGAAGGCCGACAGCAACGCCGAGTATGCTGCCGTGATCGAGATCGATCTGGCTGAGATCACCGAACCGATCCTCGCCTGTCCGAACGATCCGGATGATGTCAAGCTGCTTTCCGAAGTGGCCGGAACCCCGATTCAGGACGTTTTCCTCGGTTCCTGCATGACCAACATCGGCCACTTTCGGGCGACTGCCGAGATCTGGCGGGGGCAGAAATTCAATACCTCCGTACGCAACTGGATCTGTCCGCCAACCCGGATGGATCAGAAGCAACTCAAAGACGAGGCGGTTTTCACCGTTTTCAGTGATGTCGGGGCGCGGATCGAAATTGCCGGCTGCTCATTGTGCATGGGCAACCAGGCGCGGGTTCCGGACGGTGTCAACATGTTCTCCACTTCGACCCGTAACTTTGATAACCGGATCGGTAACGGTGCCCGGGTCTATCTCGGGTCGACCGAGCTCGGTGCCGTAACCGGCCTGCTTGGCAAACTTCCGACACCGGCCGAGTACCTGGCCGTCTATCAGGAAAAGGTGGCGCCAAAGGCAGAGCAGATCTACTCCTATCTGCAGTTTGACGAAATGCCGGAATGCATGGAACTCTGATGTTTTAAAGTTGTTCAAATTGAAACGGCCGCCTTGAAAAAGGTGGCCGTTTTTTTTTCAAAAGCTTTTTCTGTGAAGGGCAAGAACCTTCAGGAAAAGCCCGGTGATGATTCGCTGTTCTTCTTATCTGGCGCGAAAGGGAGTTCCGGATCGATATGATAACTGATGCCAAAGCGTCCAGATCCGAAGCAAAGCTTCAGCCCGCGATATTTTGTTAGGTAAAACAGGATGATGATGGATGTTACGAACCCGGCAATCGCTCCCACGCCCAAGGCCCAGCGCGGGCCGAAACGATCGGCCACCCAGCCGACGATCGGTGCGCCGATCAGGGTACTGCCACGCGCGACAGCGATGCGCAGGGCCATGACCCGGCCACGCATGGTCGGTTCGGTCATCAGCTGCATCAGGCTGTTCGATGAATTCATGAAAGTCAAGGCTGAGACCCCGATAAAAGGAAGGACAATGCCGAACATCCAGTAGTTCGGGGCAATGGACGCCAATAGCGCAACCAGTCCCAGGGAGATGCTTCCGGTGAGCAGCAGGGGGATGCCGGGGCGTTCCCGGCGTGCGGCAAGGAGAGCGCCGATAATTGTTCCCAGCGCCATCATCGAACTCAGCAGGCCGTAGAGGGTGGCATCGGCGTGGAAAACCGACACCGTCATGGTTGAGATAAAGATCGGGAAGTTCATGACGAAGCCGCCGATCAAAAACAGGGTGACAATAATCAGTTTCAGATCCGGACGTTTCCAGGCGTAACCAAATCCATCGATCAGGCGACTTTGGGTTCGCTTAACGCGGGTTCTGGGGTGTAGTTCGGCGGTCCGTAAAAATGCCAGGGAACACAAGATCGCGACGAAGGATGCGCTGTTGATCAGGAAGGCGACCCCCGTGCTGGTGGCGATGATAAGGACGCCGGCGACCGCCGGGCCGATCATGCGAGCCGCATTGAACGAGGTTGAGTTCAGACCAACGGCATTGGCCAGGTGCTTTTCGCCGACCAGCTCGACGACGAAGGTGTGCCGGGCAGGGGCGTCAAAGGCTGTGACGCAGCCGAACAGAAAAGAGAAGATGTAGACATGCCAGAGTTCTATCAGCCCGGTGACAGTCAGCAGGCCGAGAAGCAGTGACAGGACGGCCATGATCGCCTGAGTGACCATCAGGAAACGGCGCCGGTCGAAGTAGTCAGCGGTGAAGCCGGTGAGTGGAAACAGAAACAGGATCGGTCCGAACTGGCAGGCCATCATCAGGCCGACGGCGGTCGCATTATGATGGGTCAGTTCGGTGAGTACCAGCCAGTCCTGGGCTGTACGCTGTAACCATGTTCCGATGTTGGATAAGAACGTTCCGCAGATATAGATCCGGTAATTATAACTGGAGAGAGAGCGGAAGATACCACTCATCGGAACCCTGCATTGTAATCTGTGCAACTGTGACAGGGGGGAGTTTTCTCTGTAACAGATGGCACTTAATGCTCAATCCAGTTCATGAATTGTTTGCGCGACTCTGCATCCGCCTGTTGCCACCAGAACTTCAGCATCTGTACCGACATGCTGGTTGCCTCGGCTTGCTGAGACGATGTCATCTCTGGAGCAACCAACTCGACAGAGGCTGACATTTCAGGTCGTGGAGCCGTAGTCGTTGTACTCTGAGCGGTTCTTGCCTGCCATGTCTCGGTTCTGACGGGAGGAACCGCTGCAGGAGAATCGGTCTTGTTGAAGCTTTCCAACTCGCGTGCAAAATCCCGAAAAATCGCAAAACCTTTTGAGTCCAGGCGCTCGAATTCAAAATCAACAGGCGTCCCCCTGTCGGTCAGAATTTTGATATCCGGCTTTTTGTCGAATTGTGCAACATCAAAATCCTCCCTGAACGCAGGCATAATGAGCCGTAATGTCTGATCCGCAGCCTCAAACTTGATGACATAAGCTGCCGACTGAACCTTGTCCGGGAAGGCCGTATTGTCGTCGGATGAATACAGCAATCCTTCATAACGGATAACCAGCTGACTTACCCCGTTTGGCAGATTGGCGTTTTTCTCCATTGTGATATTCTCACCATTTAAGGCAAGCACATCGACATCTTCTGGAAGGGCTAAGCGTACATCTGCGCAGGCTGATGAAGCCATCAGAAGGACAGCGGTCAGAAAGGACAGGCATGAACATACTGCGCAGTTGAAAAAAAACCTCATAATGACTGTACTCCCTTCGAAAATGTAAATGACAGATGTCGCGTCTAGACTATAAAAGCCTTCTCAGTTCACTTTCGCATTTAAACTTTCATCAAATATATGAACTATAATCTGTACTGATATTATTTGGATGACAATTAAAATAAACCGCCCCTCCAGATTTATTTCGGAGGGGCGGTTTTGCTTGCTGCCCTCGCCCCAGTAGTTTCTGGAGAGAGGGCGACTGTTACGCTAACCTCTTAGAATCTGAAACGCAGACCAAGCATATAACCTGGGTCAACATCTTCAATGTCACTATCCTGTGCTTCGGCGATAACCCAAGCTTTGGTCTTGGGAATATGGTAAACGATACTGGTACTCCAACCATTTACATCGTCTTCCGCATCGTCTTCATAGGTTACGTTGAGGTAAGATGCTTTGAAGGTCCAGTCTTTGTAAGGGACAACCACGGCTCCGACAATGAACTCGCCACCGTAATCATCGTTGTCTTCAGCTTCAGCGGTACTGTACTCAGCAAGCAGTTTAACGACTTTGAAATCATAGCTGGCATTGATGCCCATGGCAGTAATATCGCCATTGGTATCGTGATCGATTACCTGATAGGCGGCGGCGACGCTCCAGGCATCCTTGGCCGCAGTAATAGACGCATCCCAGTAAGGACCATATTTGTCAGTTGAATCTGTCTTGTCTTCCAGTTCCACTTCAGCTCTAAAAGTCAGAAAACCTGCAATCTTTTTGGCTTCAAAGGAGATCAGATCATCGCCTTTACATGCGCCCCACAGGTCGATACCGGAGTAGCGACCGATGGAGTCATCGGTTTCATAGCGAATGCCAGGTCCGAGTTGCCACATATCCATAGCGTTCAGGTAGGTGCCGAAATAGACTTTGTAATTTTTATAACCAACTTCCAGACGGGCTTCTTCAAACTGCATGTCTGTTGTACCAGAAGCATCTGCCGCCTTGTCTCCGGCGAGGTCAACACGACCACCGAGCCAGATGTCTTCCGTCACCTGGTATTTGGCGTAGTTTTTCAGTTCCAGGTCGTCGTAGTCCATGGCGAAATCTTCGTCATCACCAGCGGCCTGACGAAACTGGATCTGCCAGTCGCCGTCCAGTTTGTAGCTGAAGTTCCCCTTCTCATACAGGGTAAACGCCTGTGCAGGCATTGTCATTGCGAACAACACAACTGCACACAAAACACCAACAATTGCTCTCATCGTACGTACCTCCCCTTTAAGGTCACGATACAGCCGGCATTGGTAACCTATTTACCAAACCTGCTGCCTCCTTGAATGCATGAATCTCTATGACGACGGAACCATTAAGGCCCCGTTGGTATCAATTCAGGCGTTTCGCGGGGAGGCTTGACGGGTTACAAAAGCTCAAGGCAAGGTCGATTTATCGTGCAGGACGGTTGCGTTTCACGCCTTTGTCCTTGATCAATCTGCCAGGTCAGGTGATCTTCCGGACCCGTAAAAAGCCGGTGGGACGATCTAACAAGAACCCCCATATGTCGTTAATTTTCTGAAATTATTGCCTTTCTGGCTAAGCCTAGTAGACTACTCATATATTGATATGTTTTGTCAGATAGTATTGTCTAAAGAACTATTGGTCAAATGAATGATTTTTATGCTTACTATTAGATTTTCTAATTATGGAGGGGGAATGCCAACCGGGCCGGGAAACGCCCGTTTTGTTCTTTTTCCTTCAGCAGGCTTAGAGGGGGGGCAGGATGGGCTGCATAAATAATTGATTATCCATTCTTGGTGAACCTGACGAACTATCAAACCCGACCAGAATCCTGTGACGGGATGTGTCTAAGAGGTGTTGGGGCCCTTCGCTCGATTTATTACCGGCATACTATCAGTTTTTTTAAACTTGATCATGAAAAGCATTCATTTGATTTATGTTTGACCGAATGGTAGCCTCTAGGCTGTAAATTAAGCTGCTGTTTTTAAATGAATATTCAGTAATTTTCAACCAGGCCGCTTGCAGAGTTTATTCTCTGCGAATGACGCAGTTTATTGATTGACTTATTGATATTCATCGGTTCGTTTGATGACTCTATCGATGCGCATGGGGCAGCGAAGAAAAAATATATTCAAGTACGCCTGTAATCCACCAATTACGGAAGGTCCTCATTTTAACAAAGGAGTTTGTTATGAGAAGAACGCTGATTTGGCTGGTTATTTGTGCAACATTCCTGGTCTTTTCATCCGGCACCTGTTTCGCGCAGGATGCGTCATCCTTCTACAAGGGGAAGACCATTCTTGTTCTGATCCCTTCGGGGCCTGGCAGCGGTTTTGACCTGGTCTCCCGCGCTATCGCGCCCTATCTGGAAAAATACACCGGGGCCAAGACGCTGCTGCAGAACGGCAAGGTCGGCCTGTCTCAGAACAAACTCTACAGAAGCAAGCCGGATGGGCTGACGGTTATCCTCTCCGGTCATGGAGCCAAGGAAATCACCGCCGAACTGTTCAAACAGGCTGGGGCAAATTACAAGTGGAAGGAATTTACCCTGCTCGGGCGTCTGCCCAAGAGTTCGACCGTTCTGGTTGTCGACAAGAGCAAAGGCTGGACAACAACAACCGACTTGCAAGGGGTACAATTTTTCTCAGGCGCCAGTTCTCCTTTCTTCGGTCCATTATTCGCCGAGGCCTGTGGCCTTGATCAGATGGAGATTATTCCGGGGATGAAGGGGAGCGAAAGACGCCTGGCCATCCGCCGCGGTGAAATTCAGGCAACAGTTGCCGGTATTGGCGAGCTTGCCGGGAACGAGGATATCATGCAGCCGATCGTTATGACCAACAGGGACGCCAAGCTGCCGGACGTGCCTTCCGCACTGGACGTTGCCGTCAAGGGGAAGGAAAAGTGGGCAAGATGGGTTGCCGCCTGGGATGACGTCATCTACTGGTCCTATGCGACCCCGGGGATTCCACAGGAGCGGGCCGCTTACCTGGAGCAGGCTCTGGAAAAAACCTATAACGATCCTGAGTTCAGGGCTGAACTGGAAAAGCTGCATTTTGAGTTGTCCGAGCATTTCGTCGGCGCCAAGGAGCTGAAAGAACTGTCCAGGGGACTGGCCGATCTGACCGATGATGAAATTGCCGAAATGAAATACGTCATCAACGAGAAGTATCAGAAAAAATAACGGCAGGACTTCCCCTGCTCAAAGTCATGAACGAACGTTTCCTGACTTTGAGCAGGGTTGAATGCAGAACATGAATCAGCGCGAGGAACGATCCAGGAAAACGGCAGGTTGTTCGGAATACCGTTAATCAGGAGAAGTACTATGCTTGAAGCTGCAATGAGTGGTTTGCTGCAACTCTGTACCCCCTATTATTTCCTGCTGTTCATGGTCGGAATCCTGATCGGTATTGGGGTCGGGATTATCCCCGGCATCGGCGGCACCGTCGCCCTGGCCCTGGTTCTTCCCTTTGTTATCAAGCTGGATGCGGGAGCGGCGCTGCCCTTTCTGATGGGGATGGTTTCGCCGATTCTGACCTCTGACTCGATACCGGCCATTCTGATCGGTTCGCCCGGCTCACCGAGCGCGGCGGCGACGATGATGGATGGCTACCCCCTGGCCAAAAAAGGCGAAGCGGGGCGCGCGCTGGCGGCCGCTTTTGTCTCTTCGGCGCTCGGCGGTGTTTTCGGCGCCTTTCTGATCGCCATCTGTATCCCGATTTTGAAACCTCTGGTTCTGCTGCTACAGACTCCGGAATTCCTGGCACTCTGTGTGTTGGCTATCTCCGCCGTGGCGGTGCTCAGCAGCGGGAGCATTATCAAGGGGATCGCGGCGGCGGGTATCGGCATCCTGCTCGCCATGATCGGGGAAGACCCGATCCGCTTTGTCGTCCGCTGGAATTTCGGTTCCGAATATCTGATCGAACGGATCAATATCATCCCGGTCGCTCTCGGATTGTTCGCGATCCCGGAGATCCTTGAGCTGAGCGCCAGGGGCACCTCTGTTGCCAGGATTCAGGTGGGCTCGATGAAGGGCCGTTCCGACGGCATGAAAGACGTCCTCAAAAACTGGAAGCTGGTCCTCAGTTCCTCCGGAATCGCCGCCTTTATCGGCTTTCTTCCGGGCCTTGGCAGTACGGTTTCGACCTGGTTGTGCTACACCTGGACCGTGGTTATCAGTAAAAACAAGGAAAATTTCGGCAAGGGGGATGTGCGTGGCGTCATCGGCGCCGAATCCGCCAGTAACGCCAGTGCCGCCGGGTCTCTGATCCCGACGCTGGCCTTCGGCGTGCCGGGCTCGGCGATGACCGCCCTGATGCTGGTGGTCTTCTGGGCGGTCGGCATATCACCCGGGCCCAAACTGCTGACCGAACATGTTGATATGGTCTTCCTGATCATCTGGTCGGTGGCCATTGCCAATATCATCGGCACCTTTATCTGTTACCGGCTCACCAACAAGCTGGCCATGGTCACCGCCATTCCTCCGCATATCCTCGCGCCGTTGGCCTTGACCATCGTGTTGACGGGGACCCTCTACAGCACCTCCGATGTCCGCGGCATCGTCACGCTGATCGGCTTCGGCCTGCTCGGCTGGTTGATGAAATCGTTGGGCTGGTCGCGCCCCGCGCTGCTGCTGGCGTTTATCCTCGGGCCGTTGATCGAGACCTTCTACTTTCACACGACCATGATGTACGGCAATAGCTGGCTGTTGCGACCGTCGGTCATCTTTATCCTCATCTGCGCTTGTGGCCTGATCTACATGGGGATTTACCTGGAAAAGAAAGCCGGGCAGAGGAGTTGATTATGAGACAGGTCATGCAATTTGGCTTTACCCTGGCGTGTATCATTGTTCTTGCTGTCTGTCTCTTTGTCGCGCAGGGGTGGAATTCGACGACCGCCTTATTTCCGCGTGTCATCGGTTATCCGATCCTGGTGCTGCTGATCGTCATTCTGGTCATGGACATAGTCAAAGAGCGTCGCCTGGTACAAGAGGACAAGAGCGAGCAGGATGCGGCGTTCAAAAAGTTCAACCTCAACATGATCAAGTATTTCGGCTGGCTGATAGGTTTTGTCGTGCTGATGTGGCTGGTCGGCATTGTCTACACGGTGCCTGTCTTCATCTTCAGCTACATGAAGCGCGAAGGGCGTTACACCTGGCTGGCGAGCCTCTCTTCTGCCGTGGCCATGACGGTTTTCATTGTTGTTTTCTTTCAGTACCTTTTCAAGGTCGCCTGGCCGGAAGGGGTTCTTTTTACCTGGCATGAGGATTCTACGTTCTTCGCCCTGTTCAGGTTGAGGGAGTTTTTCAGCTCACTATTAAGTTGAAGATGCCGCTCATAAGCGTCGTTTCTCCTGCTAAGCCTGAACTGCTGTCACTGATCGTGGGAGCGGTGTAGGTGTCTTTGGGCAGGACTGGTTTTCCCGGGATGAACAGTTTTGATACCCCTTGAAGGAGGAGAGCGCTGATGGTCAGACCGAGAATTTTTATTTTTGCTCCCGTGCACAGGATGGGGGCCTCCGAAAACGCTTACGACAATCTGGAGGACGCGTGCGAGGTCGTCTACGGTAACGCGTCATGGCAAACGCCGATGGGCGACAATGAAACGGAAATGTGCAACATGGCACAGGGCGCTCAGGCGCTGACCGGCGGTTCGATCAAGAGCAGTCCGATTACCGGCGCGATCATGGACAGTGCTCCTGACCTGCGCATTATCGCCAAATGTTCAATCGGGGTTGATGATGTCGATGTCGCTGCGGCCACAGAGCGGGGGATTCTGGTCACCCACAGCCCGACTGAATCGAACTGGTCCGGGGTCGCCGAAGGAACCTTCGCCTTTATGCTCGCTTTGCTTAAAAAAATCCGTGAACGGGACGAGTTTGTCAAACGAGGAGACTGGCGGCATCCCTCCCTGCAGGGCCGGTCGGTCAGCAGGCATCAGGAAGGTTACGCGGGGCTTACTATCGGCATCGTCGGTCTTGGGCGGATTGGACGGCGTTTTGCCGATTTACTCGCTCCGTGGCGGGTCCGGATTCTTGCCTGTGACCCCTACGTCGAACTGTCGCGCTTTATTATGCACAATGCGGAGCGGGTGGATCTCCAGACGTTGATCAGGGAGTCCGATGTCGTCAGCCTCCATGTCACCCTCTCGGAGGAAACCCGTCATATGTTCGGGCCTGAAGAGTTTTCCCTGATGAAGACGGATGCGATCCTCATCAATACGGCACGTGGCCCGGTGGTCAATAGCGAAGCGCTGATCGCTGCATTGGAAAATGAACAGCTGGCCGCCGCCGGACTGGATACCTTCGAGAATGAGCCTCTGCCTGAGCATTCACCGCTGCTCGGGTTGGGGCATAAAGTCCTGTTGTCTCCGCACATGGCGTCATCAAACCTGGATGGCGGGCTGAGACAGGGAATTATCTGGGCCAACACGGCCGTCTTGACGGCTCTTCGGGGAGTCGTTCCTGACCATGTTTACAACAAGGACGTTATCCCTCGCTGGCTGGAACGCTTCGGGGGACGAGTAGCGTCGCACTAAAAGGTGTGGCGTGACCACACGCGGTTGATTCTCGGGATCATTGAAAGGATTCCTGTTGCAGATATTTACCAATAGAAAGGGGGATACCGGTTTTTCAGTATATTTGAGATTTGTCAACGATGACTAAAAAGGAGATGCGAACATGAAAAAGATTTTAATTGCGTTATTCGTAGCTTTTTCAATGGCAGTTGTCTCTACCGTAGCCATTGCCGCAGCGGACCAGCCTCATTCTGGTGGTGATATGACCATACTGATCACCCGCCCGGCAACCAACTTCGGCTACCCCCCAAAGGTACATGGACCAAGCCAGGACTATGTGCCGCCGATGTTCAACCGTTTACTTGCTATTGCTGATGATGGTGAGATATCCCCCGACCTGGCCACCTCATGGGAGGTGTCCGCAGACGGAAAGACCTACACTCTCAAGTTGAGAAAAGGGGTTAAATTCCACGACGGGACAGCATTTAACGCTCAGGCCGCCAAGGCCAATCTGGTCAATCTGATGCCCCCTAAGGGAATCGTACTTGAGGGAATCGAGAGTATCGACGCTGTTGACGATGACACGCTCAAAATCAATCTTACCAAACCAAACAATCTGATCCTTTATCAACTCGCAGCCAATATTGCGACCTTTATGTACTCACCAACAGCCCTGGAGGCTCATGACGTTGACTGGGCCATGGCGAACCCGGTGGGGACCGGTCCCTTCATGATGAAGGAGTACCAGTCCAAGGACTACATGCTGCTTGAAAGAAACCCGGATTACTGGGACAAGGGACTACCTTACCTTGACAGAATCCGGATCAATACCCTGACCGACGGTATGACCCAGATGATGACGTTCAAGGCTGGGCAAGCCAACGGTATTTATGATGTCGTTCCTGCCATCGCCGCCCAGTTGAAGGATGCCGGATATGACCTGCTGGTTGCTCCCGGGTCGCTCTATTCACTGAGCTTCGATGCGAAGGGCTCGAAATACCTGTCGAACCCTAAAGTCCGCAAAGCGATTGAATACGCAATCGACAAAGAAGCGATCTGTAATGGTCCCGGACGTGGCCTGTACGAACCTGTCTACCAGGTCGTACCGACCAAAAACCCCGGTTACAATCCGAATCTCACACCACGTAAGTATGACCCGGAGATGGCCAAGAAATTACTTGCTGAAGCCGGTTTTCCCAACGGTTTTACCTTTAATGCCTATTTCCAGTCTCATACCTGGAGAGACGGTATCGCTGCCGTTAAAAGCTACCTGAGTATGGTTGGCATCGATATGGAGATCAACTATCTGACCTCGGCAGCCTATTCAAAAATCAGATCGGCCGGCGAGATCGAGAAAGGTGGGGCCGCCCAGGCCACTTTCAATACATTTGCCAACAGCCTGTTGATGATGGATTTCTATTGGCGTTCCGATGCTAAAATCTATCAGTACATTTCCAGACCTGCCGGAACGGATGACATGGTGAACAAGGGGCAGCTTGTTAAAACCTCCGCTGAATCGAACAAGGCTGTTCAGCAGATAACCAAGCTGATTTACGAGGATGCGACCGTGGTGCCTCTCTGGTTGAATCCAAGGATCGGTATCGTTGACAAATCGGTTGGGGATATCGGCTGGTTTATTGCCAACGACTCGAGTCAGAACAAACTTGGCCATAAGACCTGGATCAAGAAATAATATTTATACCGGGCAGGCCCCTGATGAACAGAGGGCTGCCCGGTATCATATGTTTGATTGCGAATGATGGATTCTTGGGTTCATATTTGTATTATGTTCACAAGTGAAAAGCGGAGGATATCCTTGGAAATATTAAGTCGTTCGACCTGTCCCATGCCATTGCTTCCCGGTGAGGCCCTGTTGCCGCAAGTCGAAGCTGAACCATGGCTGAAGATCGATGACGGCGACGTCTTTCTCAAAGGGATTGCCTTTGATCGCGATGATAACCTGCTGTTGATGACAGCTCCGCTTGGTAACATCGACAAGAGTATGGCCGGGAGGCTCAATCGAAGTATCCTTTCAATCTCGCCTGAAAAGGCGATAAGAACCTTGATTAATCATCCGACGGCCAGGATGTGCGATCACGCTGTTCATCAGGATGGCCGGATCCTTATTGCCTGTCTGAGCGGTGAACTGCTGGTTGCGAATCCTGACGGGAGTGGATTAAGACCAATAGAATCCAGATGTCAGGACAAGCCGGTCAAGCTGAGCGATCTGACCTTTGATTCACGGGGCTACCTCTATGTCACCGATTTCACAGGGCGTCCGGGAAGTCCGACCGGCGGAGTCTATCGCTGGGCACCCGACTTTCAGTCGGTGGAATCCTTGCTGCCAAACCTGATCACACCCAACGGCATCGCCTTTGCGCCCGATGACAAATCATTCTGGGTGAGCTGTTCACTGGCTAACGAAGTCATTTATGCGACCCTGAGCGGGGATCGCAACAGCGTAGAGAAGGCCGCTGTTCAATACCGTCTCTGTGGTCCTGCCGGAGGGGATGGCATCCGCGTCGATGTGCAAGGGAATATGTATCTGGCGGTCAACTTCCAGGGGCGGGTGCTGATTCTCAACCAGTATGGGATTCCTGTCGCCCATGTCCTGATGCCTGGTCGTGACAGGGGGGAATTAATGCAGACCACCAATGTCGTCTTCCGCCCGGGCTCAAACGAGGTCTATATCGCCGCGTCCGGCAAGCTTGGCGGCGCATGGATCTACAGATTTCAGGGACTCGCCGAGGGGCTGACGCTGTTTTCCCATAAATAGTTCTCCTCTCCGCCGGTAAGTTCGGGAGATGCTGTCCAGTCCGCTAGAGGGGCGCTCCTGTCTCGTTTCAAACCTTATGGCGTTTCGGCCAGATTGAAAACAGAATGAAACCCGGCGCGATCAGTTCGTGTCCTGGATTCTGATTTTAGGAATATCCCTTACCGGTTTGGCGAAGCACATCAGGGCGATCAAAGACAGCAGGCCGACGACGCCGGAAAATTCAATGGCAACCGAGACGGAAAACAGATCGGCAATCGCGCCGAGGACAAAGCTGGCAAAAGGAATCATCGCGCGGTCAACGAGGTAGATTGAGGTAATTCGGCCGCGCAGGCGATCCGGAGAGAGAATCTGGACCAGAGTATTGTTGTTGACGCGGAACAGCATCATCGACAGACCGATGAACGGGACGAGCAGGAAGGCGATCCAAGGGACCCTGGCTTGAGAAAGCAGGATCAGAAAGCTGGTTGCGCTCGCTAGTGAGATGATGCCGAGCCAGCCATTGCGCGTCGAGCCGCGCGAAGAGGCCAGTATCAGCGTCGCCAGAACCCCTCCAATGCCGAACGATGCCATCAGATAGCCGTAGGTGTTCGCTTCTGAGCGCAGCACGAGATCGGTGAATGCCGGCAATAACTGAGTAATGGGAATGACGAAGAACGACGGAATAAAGCTCAGGATGATCAGGGCGAAGAGCGACTTGTCGTTCCAGATGTAATGCCCTCCCTCGCGCAGACCTTTCAGGAGCGAGATCTCTGTTTTTGTCTCCGTGTCGCGATAGGGGGTCTTCATCGGCAGGAGAATCACGACCAGAGACAGGAATAGTCCTGCCTGGAGCAGAAAGTTCCCTGCCGCTCCCAGGGTGACGATGAGGATTCCGCCCAGCGCAGGGCCAAGCACGCGACTGGTGTTGAACGCCAATGCGCTCAGGGCAATGGCATTGGGCATCCCCTCGCGTGGCACTGTATTGGCGATGAGCGCCTGGCTGACGGGCATAAAAATCGCTGATCCGCAGCCCATCAGCAGACTGAACAGGACGGCATGCCAGACCTGGACCCAGTCCATGGCCACAACGACGGCAAACAGAACCGCAATGACCGCCATCAGTGTCGTTGTGACCATGAGCAGGCGCCGCCGATCGATCTTGTCGGCCAGAACGCCGGAGAACGGGCCGATAAACAGGAAGGGGAGGGTCCATAGCCCCGCAGTGATGCCGACGATCGTGGCCGATCCGGACAGTTTCCAGACCAGCCAGGCAAGCGTTGTCTGCTGAACCCACAGGCCGCCACGGCCCAAAACGTTACTGATCCACAGATAGCGATAATTCTTATGGCGCAACGAGGCAAAGATGCTGTGCTCGTTACTTTTGCGCATGTACGGTCTTTTCAGCCGGTTTGACCCGGAGACAGGCAACACTGTGGCCGTCACTGATGGTCTCAAGCCGTGGTGCAATTTTACTGCATTCCGGCAGTGCCTCGCTGCAGCGCGGGCTGAACGGGCAACCGGGTGGCGGATTCAGGGGGCTTGGAACTTCTCCTTTGAGGAAAATATGTTCGCGCCTTTCCTCGACGAAGGGATCTGCAATCGGAACCGCTGACAACAGCGCCTTGGTGTAGGGATGAAGCGGGTTCTGGTAAAGGCTGTCCGAGTCGGTCAGCTCGACGATATGTCCAAGGTACATGACGGCAATCCGGTCACTGATGTGCCTGACCACGGAAAGATCATGGGCAATGAAGACATAGGTCAGCCCCTTGGTCCCCTGCTGAAGCTCCTTCAGCAGGTTAATGACCTGGGCCTGGATTGAGACATCGAGAGCGGAAATAGCCTCGTCGCAGACAATCAGGGACGGCTCGCAGGCCAGGGCTCTGGCGATCCCGACCCGTTGCCGCTGCCCGCCGCTGAATTCGTGCGGGAACCGGTCGCGGACCGCCGGGTTGAGGCCGACCCGTTTGAACAGCTGCTCGATCCGCTCATCGTACTCCGTTTTGTTTTTGACCATCTTGTGAATCGTCAGCAGTTCACCGACGATGTTGCCGGCGCTTTGGCGCGGATCCAGCGAGCCGTAGGGGTCCTGAAAGATCAGGGTCATTTTCCGGCGTAACGGCCTCATTTCATTCTTCGACAAGTTTTCGATGGATTGTCCTTCGAAGATGATTTTACCCTCTGTCGGTTCCAGCAGCCTCAGGATGCTGCGCCCGACCGTTGTCTTGCCGCAGCCGCTCTCCCCGACCAGGCCCAGGGTTTCGCCGCTCTTGACATCAAAGCTGACACCGTCGACCGCTTTGACTTCGGCTACTTTCTTATTGAGCAGTCCTTTGGTGACCGGGAAATGAATCTTCAGGTTTCTGATTTTCAGCAAGGTGTCGTCGGTTTTGGCCTTTTCAGCCTTAGCCACCTTGGGCGCTGCGCTTTTGATCTCGACCGGCTTGTCGCTGCGGCTCTGCAGATGCTCTGTCATATTGACGTAGCAGGCGGCCTCATGCCCCTCGCCCACGCTGAATAAACCAGGGCGTGGCTCATTGAAACAGCGGTCCGTACGATAGGGACATCTGGGCAGGAAGGAACAGCGGTCCGGCATGTTGATCAGATTCGGCGGCAGCCCTTCGATCGGCACCAGTTTGCGACTGCGGTCTTCGTCGAGGCGCGGAACACATTTGAGCAGACCGATGGTGTAGGGGTGGCGCGGGTTGGCGAAAATCTCCTTGGTCGTCCCTGATTCGACGATCCGGCCGGCGTACATGACATAGATCCGTTGCGCGTATCTGGCAACAACGCCCAGGTTGTGAGTGACCAGGACGAGCGAGGTGTTGAACTGGTTGACCAGGTTTTTCATCAGCTCGAGCAGGACTGCCTGGGTCGTCACGTCGAGGGCGGTGGTCGGCTCATCGGCAATGATAAGTTTGGGCTTGCAGGACAAGCCCATGGCGATCATCACGCGCTGACGCATGCCGCCACTGAACTGATGCGGGTAATTGTCGACGCGGGACTCCGGGGCCGGGATGCCGACCATTTCCAGTAGTTCGACCGCTCGTTTTCGGGCCTGGCTTTTGTTGAGCCCCTGGTAGAGCTGCATCGACTGTGAAAGCTGCTGATTGATGGTCATGACCGGATTTAAGGACGACATCGGTTCCTGAAAAATCATCGCGATTTCAGAACCGCGGATTTTTCTCATATCGGGGCCATTGGCCGGGTATTTGAGCAGGTCCTTGCCTTCGAAGCAGATCTGGCCGTTGACAATCTGTCCTGGAGGAGTCGGGATCAGTTGCAGGGTTGACATCTGGCAGACCGATTTGCCGCTGCCGCTCTCACCGACCACGCCGACAATTTCATTGTGGTTGATATGGTAGGAAACACCATCGACGGCTTTCACCAAACCTGCCTCGGTTTTGAACTGTGTCCGTAAGTCGGTGACATTCAGCAGAACTGACATAATCTCTCCTTGCCTGTTGCCATGGCTGGGCTTTGGGGAGCAACGTGCCTACAATGTTCCTCGCAGTTTCGGATCGAGCGCATCGCGCAGGCCGTCGCCCACCATATTGGCGGCAAAGACAACCAGCATGATCGCGACACCTGGAGCCATCGACAGTATCGGGGCGATCATCAGGTTCTGATACCCTTCACTGACCATCGAACCCCAGGCCGGATCCGGTGGCTTGATGCCGATGCCGAGAAAACTCAGACTTGCTTCGGCAAGAACGGCCCTGCCGACCTGCATGGTCAGCAGGACGATCAGGGGCGGAAAACAGTTCGGCAGGATGTGGGACAGCATGATACGCAGATTGCTTGCACCGCCAACCTCGGCGGCGACAATGTAGTCCTTCTTCAACACAGACAGGACCTGGCCACACATCATCCTGGCGTAAGGGGGGATCATGGCGATCCCCAGAGCGATAATGACATTCTTGATGCCGCCGCCGAGAACCGCAGCGATGGTAACGGCCAGCAGGATCGGCGGGACCGTCATGATGGTGTCCATTGCCCGCATGATGATGACGTTGATGACCTTGCCGTAGAATCCGGCAATCAGGCCTAAGGTCATGCCGATGATCGCGGCAATATTGACGGCGACGACACTGACGATAATCGTCACTCTCGACCCGTAGATGAGCCGGCTAAGGGTGTCTCTGCCCAGCTGGTCCGTGCCTAAAAGATGGGCTTTGCTGGGGCTTTCGAGGGTATTCATCAGGGCTGGCGCATTTGGATCATAGGGGGCTATCCAGGGGGCAAAAATGGCCATCAGTGTCAGCAGGACGATGATAATAATGCCGAATATGACGATCTTCCGTCCCATGAAAACTCTGAGGAGTCTTCTGGTGCTGCTGATGCGTGGCGGGGCTTCTGCAAATTTTTGTATCGTCATTGTGTTTTCCAGTGCCATGATTTCCAATCTCCTTCAGCGTCTCTTATCTACGGACGACAGCTATTAATCCTGACGGATCCGCGGATCGATATAACCGTAAGAAAGATCAACAAGTAAGCTGCTGAGTACGACAACGATGGCCATAAACAGAACGACACTTTGGACTATTGCGTAATCGGAGCTGAACAGGGCATCGACGGATAATTTGCCGATGCCGTAGATGTTGAAGACGGTTTCGATGAGGACCTGGCCGCCGAAGATCTGGCGGATATTCATGCCGATCAGGGTGATGACCGGAATAAGGGCGTTGCGCAGGGCATGTCTGATGATGATCTGGCGTTCGTTCAGGCCCCTTGACCAGGCTGTCCGGATATAGTCCTGACGGATGACTTCGAGCATCGCGGAGCGGGTCTGGCGGGCGACTGCCGACATGGGATAGACGGTCAGGCAGATGACCGGCAGGATCATGTGGGAAATGCCGCCCCAGAGATCTTCGGAAGGGGACACCCAGCCCTGGATCGGCAGCCAGCTGAGGTAATAGCCAAAGATCAGAATCAGGATGATCCCAACCCAGAAGGTCGGGGCTGTGATGCCGACATTGGCGATCAGGGTCGAGATGAGATCTGCCGTTTTGCCCCGTCTGACGGCCGAAACAATGCCTAACGGAATCCCGAGGATGATGGAGAGGACAAAGGCACAACCGCCCAGATACATGGTTCTTGGCAGCGCCCGGGCGATTTCGTCGTTGACTGAATCATTGCTGATGACCGAACGCCCCAGATCGCCATGGGCGAGGTCCTTGATCCAGTTGACGTACTGGATCGGTATCGGTTTGTCGATGCCGAACTTGTGCCTGATTTCGGCAATCTGTTCGGGTGTGGCGGTGTCTATCTCATTCTGGCTGACATAGACGAGGGCCGGATCTCCCGGGAGGAAACGCATAATCAGAAAAACCATGACGGTTGTTAAGAAAACCATAACAACGGCTTCGATTAACCTGCGAGCAATAAGAGTCTTCATATGCACTCCGCCTGTTGTGGATCAATGTGAAGGTCGTGGTTCCTGTCTTTTTTCGTCCTGGCTCAATGTCTTCTGATCATGGTTCGTTACTGATGTTTGAATGAAACCAATGCTGCGGACCTGTGTCTGCTAATGGGTGCAGGGGCTTCTGGTGAATACGGTTAATCGGGAAAATCGCTTGCGGACTCAAGACGCACAGGGCTGACTCTGTGCGTCTTGAGTCCACTTCAGCTATTCAGCCAGAACCGGATAGAGAGACAGTGCCGTACGGGCAAAGATCCATTCCTGGTCTTCCTGCGAAAGTGACGACAGCGCTGTTTTGGCCAGCGCGACCATCTCTTTCAGGCTCCCCTTGCCGGACGGATAGTTTGAACCCCAGGCGATGCGCGATGCGCTGAATTTACTCACCAGTTTGGGGAAAAAATCATCAGCGATGCTGTCCACCTCAAGAGCCGCACGGACATTGTTGGTGGTCATCTTGAGGTAGACGTTATCGTATTGAGCCATTTCGAACAGAAATTCGGAGTTTGTGTAGGGAGGACCCTCTGCGATGGGCGGTTCAACCATATGGTCAACGATGATCCGCACCTGTGGGAACTGTCTGATCAGGGTCATCAGATCGGGCAGGCCGTCCTTACGGGTTGAGACGCAGACAGGAATGCCCAGTTCTGCGGCACATTCCCAGCCGGGGAAGGTGGCTGGATCGGCCAGCCCGGTCAGCTGCTTGTTGGTGGTTCCGCCTTTATAGACCCGTAGCCCGCTCAGGTTTCTTTCCCGGGCCCAGTAGCGGATCGTCTCTGGAGCATCGTCAGCAGACATGTCAAC
Source organism: Geopsychrobacteraceae bacterium (assembly GCA_963676795.2). Taxonomy (GTDB): domain Bacteria; phylum Desulfobacterota; class Desulfuromonadia; order Desulfuromonadales; family Geopsychrobacteraceae. The sequence goes on from CAXXTB010000001.1 coordinate 1,017,115, forward strand.
GGAGAAGATCCCGGTGACTCTGCCGGGCTTTTGGGCGACACAGTCGGCCACGTAAGAGTTGTCAAAACCGTAGGTTGTGGAGGAATGGACGATGGCAGCCTTGTCGACCCCGGCTTCGTCCATGGCCGTGATCATTTCGTCGAAATCGACGGCGCGTTTTTTGGACCATTCCGAGCGGTTTCCCGCCAGAGGGGCGATCGGATAACGTTCTTCATCGGTAGAAACAATGTGGGGGTGGATATCGACAATTTTAGGCTGCATCTTGATAGACTCCTTTGTGCTGGTGGTCAGAGTGAACAACGATGTATGACAGCCGGACAGTCAGTAAGTATGCGGCTTTGCATATCAGATACTTGACAAAATCTATTTCAATCCTTCTCGTTCTTTTGTTTATAGCGATACTTAAACATCCGATATGTTATAAGTCAAATGAATGATTTTCATGCAAAATATTTGATTTTGTAATGATTGCTCTCTTGAGAGCAGAATATCGTTGACGGTTTGGGGATTGGTGTTTCACTGAAACAAGGAGGGAGCACAGTTAGCCGGGGCTCCTGGTCACCTGTCGCAACAGGTGATTTGGGGCGCTGTTTTCAAGTATGTGGCAAGAGCGGGAGGGGAGAGCTCTGGGGATTTGCCGGCGCAATTGTCAAGCAGGTAACCCGTATAGCCAAGCCCTAAACCAAGCAGATCGGCAACCCCTCCCATAGTCAGGTTCTTCTGACGGAATTCATCATCCAGCCGGCGCAGCAACGGGGCAGGGTCCTCGCCGGATAAGATGCAGTTCTCCAGGTGGTACCCGGAAGAGCGCAGCTGCGACAAGCCTGCACCTCCGCCGCGAAAGAGTGTCGTTGAATCCTCAACGTATTGCATCAGCCTGGCCATAACCAGAAACGGGCTGTGACAGCCATTGATCCCATGCTCCTTGAATGTTGGCAGAACAATTTCGAACAGTGCCGGCAGGCCGTCGAGACATTCGGCGATGATGCCGGCCTGCGGATATCTCCTGCGCACGGCCTGGCCGTGACTGAGGCTTGGCTGCGGTTGTTCAAAAAGCGCCTCAGCCGTACTGATCACAGCAGTTCTGAGGTTTTCCGGTGAGCAGTCCGGGGCCTGCCGGGCAGCCGCCAGCAGCAAGCCGCAGAGGAAGATGCCCCCCCTGTGGCAATTGGTCTTCAGCTGGCGATACATCCGTTTTTCTGCTTCAAGCCCGATGGCTCTGAGTTCGCTGATTACGACCTTTTTCTCAAGGGACTGCAACAGCTGATCAAGGTAGTCTTCCATCAGCCGGATGGAGCGGATCATCAGTTCCAGTGACAGATCCTTGTGCGAGCCACTGTTGCGCAAATCGACCAGGCCTGGCTTGGGGGTCAGGTAGAGTTCGGCGCGCAGTCCGTCAAGCAGGTAGGCGGACAGCCGTTTCAGTTCTGAAGGATGAGAGAAGTTGTTCACAGCGTCCTTTCAGTTGCGCAAAATTATGCTTGCCTGCCCGCATGCATTCTTTCGCCGGGCTGGCGCAGATCAGACAGCGGCGTTGCGCAAGACCCAGTGTCTGGCGATCACAGGCGAGGCCATGCTGATTGAAAACATCGATATCAATTAACCGGGCAAAATCGTACTGTTCTTCAAGTACACAGGCGATGCGTTTGACCTGCTCCGCTTCGCATGTAGATTGATAGATCATCCAGGGACCTAAGGCATCCACGTCAAAATATTCCAGTGCCAGTTGAGGGACCCTGGTTTCCAGCTGTCTGGCCGCCCAGAACAGTAATTCGCTACTGCCGGCCGGCCGTTTGTCCGCCCCCGGAATATTCAGTGCCAGTTGGATCACCGCCCCTTGCATCAGGCTTGAACTCAGGCTGGTCAGCGCTTCATGGCGCTGATCGCGGGCCAGGAGAATGTCACTCTTTAACTTTTCGTACGGCATCGATGATTGTTCCGTCGCGGTATTCGATCAGCGCGACAACCTCGTCGCTGAATTCAAGCGGTTTCGGCTGGCCGCTGATGGCGCAGGCTTCTTTGTGCAGGTCATGAATGTCCTTGACCGGAATCCGTCTTTTAAGCAGTTCCTTCTTCAGTTCCTGCTGGTGTTCGTTCACGGCAATGCCGCGTTCGGTGACGATGACATCGATGGTTCTGCCCGGTGTCGTGATTGTTGTTACCTCGTCCTTGATGATCGGCAGGCGACCGCGCAGCAGCGGGGCGGTGATCACCGAGAGTTTGGCACCAGCGGCGGCGTCACTGTGACCGCCGGTGTTATGCAGCAGGTAGCCGTTTGACTCGGTATTGACGTTGACGTTGAAATTGACATCAACCTCTGTCGCTCCGAGGATGACGCAGTCGAGCAGGTTGACCATGGCCCCGGCATTGAACGGGTTGGCATAGGTGTCGGCGCTCATCTCCTGGTGATTGAGGTTTCTGCCGATCGATTCGACGGCGCTCAGGTCGAAGCACTGGACATCGAAAAGAGAACGGAACAGCCCTTCTTCAAGCATGTCGACAAAATAGCCGGTGATCCCGCCGCAGCCGAAGCTGCCCTTGATCTGGCCGGCTTTCATCATCCTGCGGACCTGCTCGGCAACCGCCAGCGAGATGCCGCCCGCGCCGGTCTGAAAGGAAAATCCATCCTCCAGCAGCCCCGACGCCTCGATCACCTGGCCGGCGTATTTGGCAATCTGCAGGCCGACCGGATCGCGGGTCACCCGGGTGGTCGTCGAGACGATCTTTTTCGGGTCGCCCAGGCAGTCGACGACGACGACATGATCGACCAACGACTGCGGAATCGAGACCGGGGTGATCGGTGCCGGGCAGAGGTTGTCGGTTACGGCAATGACGTGCCTTGCGTATTGGGCATCGGTATGGGCATAGCCGAGGCTGCCGCAGGCGGATGGTCCGAAGTAACCGTTCATGTTGCCGTAGGCATCACAACAGGGGGCGGCAATGAAGGCGGCATCGACGGTCACTTCGCCGGTGATGATCGAACGCGCCCGGCCGCCGTGGGTGCGGACGATGATCGGACTGTTCAGCTCGCCCTTGGAGACCATCTCGCCGATCAAGCCGTTGACACCGCATTCGAAGCCGGCAATCACCCCTTTTTCGATATAGGGGATGATCTCGGCATGCACCGGGTGAACCGAGCTTGAGGCGATCCAGATTCCTTTGAGGCCGGCGGCATCGAGCTCCCTGACGACTTGGTTGAGCAGTGCATCGCCATTGCGAAGATGATGGTGCGTGGCGATGCACATGCCGTCCTTGAGTCCGGCTGCTTCGATCGCTTCACGCAGGCTGCCGAGCAGCTTGTTGGCGCCGGGGTTGTGGCGCCGCAGCGGACGGGTGGCCAGATTCCCCTGCGGCCGGTAACTGAAGGGGTCCTGGTAAGGGATCACCTGGCGACCGGCAAAGCTGTCCGGCAGCAGTCGGCCGAGGCTATTTGTGACCATAAATCACCTCATCATCCAGTTCGATATCGATCAGGCCGTGCGCCTGAGCGGTCTTGAGGGTTTTCAGCGAACGTTTGACGATCGGGGCGTCGATCATTTTGCCGCCGAGTGAGATAACCCCGGTCCCCATCTCCCGGGCACGTTTGATCGCGTCGATGACCTGCAGGGCATAATCGATTTCGGCCTGTTTCGGGACGAAGACCTCATGGACGACGTCGATCTGGCGCGGGTTGACCAGCGACTTGCCGGAGAAGCCGAGCGACTTGACCAGTTCGGTTTCGCGGCGCAGGGCCTCCATGTCATCGACATCCGGGAAGATGGTGTCGATGGCCTGAATACCGGCCGCTTTGCAGGCCCAGACGACCCGGGTCCGGGCGGCAAACAGCTCTTCCCCTCCCTTGGTCCGTTCGATCTCAAGGCTGGCGGTGTAATCCTCGGCGCCAAAGGCGAGCCCGATCAGACGCGAGGAACTTTTCGCCGTTTTGATGCAGTTGATGACCCCTTCGGCGGTTTCGATCGACGGCAGGATCTTGAAGTGGCCGATTTCGAGCCCCAGCGCTTCTTCATACTCGGTCAGCAGGGTATCGAGCTGTTCGACAACCTCCGGCATGTCGGCTTCAGGCAGACGGATGCCGTCGGGCAGGGCCGGCAGCACCATGTCGAGATCATGACGCCACCACTGGGTTTTGAGGCTGTTGATGCGGACAAACAGCTCCTTGTTGTGGTTGCGGTAGTTGTCGAGAAATTTGCGTACCAGAATCCGAGCTGCGTCCTTTTCGCTGTAGGGGACAGCATCCTCAAGGTCGATCATGACGCAGTCACTTTGAAAGATCGGCACGTTCTGCAGCATCGACGGCATATTCCCGGGAACGTATAACAGGGATCGACGTAATTGAAATTCGCTCATGGCTCATCCTGATTGAAGAAGATCGTCTGGATTCCGGAGACCTTCGAAGCATGGCGCTCGATGCCCTGGACGAGCATTTCGGTCAGCAGGATCTCGCAGCTGGCAAATACTTCAGCGTCGAACAGATGACCGCCGAGGACTTCCCCGGAGCTTTTGGCGAGCAGGATATGGACATGACAATCGACTTCTCCGCTGTCTGCGAGAATCAGGTTACCCTCAAGTCCGAGCAGCTCAAGAGGACCCTCGATCAGGTGCTGACGCATGCGCGGTTCGGTAATCGGCCGCTTGGCGCCCGATTTGATGCCGCGGAAATGGGCGTTGGTCACCGAGCCGACTGCCGAGACGATGACCCCGTTCTGGATTCCTTCCTCGCTGATCAGCAGGCGCAGCCGTTCGACGATTTTCTCTCCGGGTGCGATCTTGATGATAAAACGTCGCCCCTGATTCCATTCTTTGCACCAGGCTCCACGCATGCTTGCCTCTCCTCGTTAGTTGCTATCCGGAGTTTCCGGATGGTAACGATGATGTCTCTGATTTGGAAACGAGCAATTTTTCGTTGTAGTAAGAAAATCGGGCATTTTAGCGGAGGCGTAGTACTTTACGCCGCACAAACAAATGCGCAGATTGACGCAGCTACAGCGGGAAAAGGCCGTTTCCAGACAGAGACTACTCGCAGGCTCTTTTCAGGCCCGTTTCCAACCGTGCATCAATGGCGTAATCAAGAGCGCCGCGGTCGCTGATACGGATATGCCCCTGCTCGATCTCGAAATTGCCGAGAATCTCTTTGATCCGTCCGAGAATCAGATGCTCGAATTGTTTTTTGACCGTCGACTCGATTTCAATCTGAAGATCTTCGGCCGGTTCGAGAAAGACCATCAGATCACTCGACTGCATTGTTCCTGCCTGTACTTTGCGGACGATCTTCATCAATGTCTCCCCTGGCATTTGTCGCTGTTCAATAGCCCACCGGGCGGGTGCGAACGCAGGTATCTCAAGGTAGTGTCCGGAACCAGCTGGGGGAGGGCGGCAAAATTTCCCGTAGTGAGGGCTTCGCGCACCCTTGAGGCGCTTATCGCTTCGTTTGCGGCCTGCTTGCGTTCGAGTTGAACCGTTTCCACGGCGTAGTTTTTCAGGACCCGGGTCATGATTTCGCTGTAGCGCCGGGTTGTCGGACAGAAGGGTTCGGTGCCTATAAAGCGTTTGCTGATATTGAAGAACGGTGCGATATGGCGGCCAAACAGCATCAGGTCGATTTCCATCTGCAGGGTTTGCAGGTCGTCATCCTGTTTGAGGAAATAGCCCGGGAAGGTGACCTGGCTGATGGCATAATCGGAGGTGTCGAGGACGCTGACGTTGCAAAGGTCTCGGACTCCTTCGCGAACCAGATGCTGACGAACCGTAAAGGGGAAACTGGAACGATCTTCCCTGACGATAAAGACATAGAGATGGTCGACCTGGCGGGCGGCCTCTTCGATCAGGTAGCGGTGGCCGAGGGTGAACGGATTACAGTTGACCACGACCGCTCCGTTGTCGCCCGCTTTGACCTGCTCCCGGTGGGCGTTCAGATAATGCTGCAGGCCATGACCGTACTCGAGCAGGCAGAGCTTCTGGTGATTGACCAGTGGGGTAAAATGAAACTGGCGAAACGACAAGCTGCATTCAGGTTTGGTGAAGACGAAAAAGTTCTTGATTCCGGCCTCGCTGCAGCTGTTGATCAGCTCGGTGATCAGTTCGCCAAGCAGGTCACCTCCCTGATGCTGCTCACTGATGCAGAACATTTTGAAGATATTGCCCTGACGGGCCGCAGTGGCGATGATTTCGCCCTTGTCGAACACTCCCAGGAGAACGTCAAAGTCTTCTTCGTAGGAAAGCCCCTGGGCTTCGATGAGCGTCTTCGCTTTCACCTGATCCTGGCTGGTTACCAACCTTACAACCATAATGCCTCTTTACTTGTCTTCCCCAACTGTCTGGAGATACCGGAGCGGCAGATGCCGCTATCACCAAGCTAAAGGGATCTGAAAATATTCAGCCCAACGTCTCTTTGATAGCGTTGGGCTGAATATTTTCAAGCTGTTCTTTTGGCGGAAGTCTGAACCGATAGAGCTCCGCTGGTCTGCTGATTCTGTTTTTGCTCCGTCCTCGATTGCATCATCGACAATGCCTCCAGATCTGTAGCTATTTGACATTGTTTTCATTGTTCTGCCCCCTGTTCGGCTTGCTGTGCCTGTTTGTGAATAGTCTAGGAAAATGTCGCTCCCAGTTAAAGTGCTTAGGCGTAAACGGTCGCTCCACAGGGATAAGCGGACGAATTAGGGCCCCGAACGGAAATGGTGGCCAAGGCTCTATTTTACTTTTTCTGGTTATCTGCTTGGCACCAGTATTCCCCTTTCCAGGGACGCATGAACCCATCCATGGGGCTTGACTGTCGCCATCCGGGCGCCAGACAGCCTTCCAAGGGGGATACCGAAGCCAGAACTGATCCAGCTGGAGCGAACTGGATAACCAGATTACTTTTTACTGACCGGCCGCACACGTGGCAGGTGGATCAGATGCCAGGGGCTTGGCATGTCGCCCACGGGGATCTCGATGACGGTCGGTCCCTCTGTGTAGCTGAACCCTTTGCGCAGTGCGGAGGACAGCTCTTCTGGGGTCTTTGCCCGCAACCCCTGAGCTCCGAAGTTCTCCGCAAACTTGACGAAATCGGGGTTGTGCAGGTCGGTGGCGATGACCCGATTGCCATATTTCTGAATCTGGGCGCGCTGGACATTGCCATAGGCATTGTTGTTGAAGATCAAGGTGACGGTCGCGATCTTGTGCTGGACCGCTGTTGCCAGTTCCGAGGAGGCGAACAGGAAACCGCCATCACCACTGATCGAGACCACCTGCTTGTCCGGGTTGGCCACCTTGACCCCCAGCGCCGTCGGGAAGCCGTAGCCCAGGGTCCCCTGGTATCCAGCGGTAATAAAGGTGCGTGGGGTGTAGAACGGCATGGCGATACGGGTCGCATAGGCCATCTGGGTTGACTCGCCGACAATGAAGCCGTCATCCGGGAGTTCGGCACGAATCGCTTTGATATAACCGATCTGCGGGGAAAGCTTGTCGTATTCGGCCTGTAACTGGGCCTTGATGGCCCCCAGCTCGTCCTGTCTGGAGCTGCGGCGCTGGTTATAGCGTCCTACACTGTTCACAATCGAGGCAAGTGCCGGTTTGGCCTCTGATTCGATGCCGACACTCGGTTTGCCGTTGCGGTCGATCTCGTCCTGATCAACATCGATGCGGACGATCTTAAGTTCGTCCTCAATGCCCCAATCGCGATACTGTCCGTAGAGTCTGGTGCCGACCGCCAGTACGGCATCTGCTTTGGCCCAGACGTGATAGCCTTCGGTTTCATTCAACGCCAGGTAATGGCGGGCACTGACCGCCCCCGAACCGCTACGGGTCATGATGACCGGGGCCTGAAGGATCTCGGCCAGTTCCAGCAGTTCCGCCTCGGCGCCGAAAATGCCGCCACCACAGACAATCACCGGGTAGTTTGCTTTGCCGAGAATTTCTGCGGCCTGATCGATCAGCTCCTGATTGAGTTCTGTTGGCGCGGGAGGTTCCGCCGCCTTAAGGAGTTCTACCTCGGCTTCCATGGCCATGATGTCGGGAGCCATTTCAATTCCGACCGGTCTTCTGATCCCGCTGGCGAGTTCTTTGAAAGCCTGATCGACGATCTGTGGTGCCAGAGAGGGGTGCTCGATGCGTGCCGCCCACTTGGTCAGGTTGCGCAGTATTCCGAGCTGATCGGTGATTTCATGGTGGGCGCCGAAATTTTTGCCGATCAGCTGCGACGGGATCTGGCCGGTGATACAGAGAACCGGGGCATAAGCCGCGTAGGCAGAAGCCAGGGCCGCCGAGGAATTGAGCAGGCCCGGTCCCGGGACGACAGCATAAGCACCGACACGCCCCGAAGATTTGGCATAGCCCATGGCCATGTAGGCGCAGCCCTGTTCATGGCGGCTGTGAATGACGCGGATGTCGTCTTTTGCGTCATAGAGGGCGACAAAAAGCTGGTCAAGTTGGACGCCTGGAAGGCCGAACAGGGTGTCTACCCCATGTTGTTTCAACGATTGAACGATAGCGTTGCCGCCAGTCATGTGGGCCATGAGTATCTCCTGTTAGGTATCTGGTGTAAGAGCCGCTAGTCTATCTATCATCAGTGAAGACCACTTGTTAGGATACAACAGATTGTGGAGCTTCTCCCTCCACAACCCGCTGGATATTCTCCCAGGCAAATTCGATTCTGCGGAACCACCCTTCATAGGCGTGGCCGCCAACGTGGGGGGTGAGCACGACATTCTCCAGTTCGAGTAGCGGATTGTCGCTTTCAATCGGTTCCTTCGCAAAGACATCCAGACCGGCCCCGAGAATTTTCCCCTCAACCAGCGCCTCGACCAGCGCCGGCGTATCAATAGCGTTACCCCGGCTGGTATTGAGGATGACGGCGGAAGGTTTCATCAGTTTCAGGGTTTCGGCGTTGATCATATGATAGGTTTCCGGTGTTGCCGGAACATGCAGGCTGACAATGTCCGCCTGTTTAAGCAGCTCATTGACACTGGCGGCGCGGCGGGCGCCATACTTAGTTTCCAGTTCCGGAGCGGCAACGACATCGTAATAGATGATATTGACGTCAAAGCCGGACAGGCGGGCTGCAACCTTGCGGCCGATTTTCCCGGCACCGATAAGACCCAGGATTTTTCCGGAGACCTCAAAGGTGTTAAAGCCGTTGATCGGCTTGCGCCAGCTTCCTTCGCGTACGGATCGGTCGCAGGCCGGAATGCGTTTATAGAGGGAGAGGAGCAGGCCGACCGTATGGTCAGCTACGGCGTGGGCATTGGCACCGCCATTGGTGGCGACCGGAATTCCCAGCTCTTTGGCCAGGTCGAGGTTGATTTCATCATAACCGGCGGTCAGCAGCTGGATCAGGCGGAGTTTTTTTGCCGCCCGCATCAGATCATCAGAAAGTGCCGCCGGGTGAAGGATCAGGTATTCAGCCTCTGCGATCGGGGCTAGCTTCTTCTCTTCCGGACTCTTCTTGAATATCCAGTTGGTCGTGTAGCCTTCAGGAGCAGCCTGCTCAAATATGCCCGCAACCCACTCATTCTGGCCGTTGATGAAAAGCGTATTGTTCATAGACGATCCCCTTGCAATGCCAATGACCCTGTATATCCAGCGGCGGCGGCAGTTAAGATGGCTATTTCAAGATTTTCGCATCGTTCCGAGGTCCTTGTCGGGAAGGCGTGTCAGTATCAGCTCGAGCGACCTCGACAGAACTGTCATTTTCCTGAGATATCAAAGGTTAACAGCGCTGGACTGGTGCGATAGTGACAGTGTCCGCAGCTTTGTTACGACTGAGTTATTGATTAGCATTTTGGCGTTATATAAGTCAAATGAATGATTTTCATATATAGCATTTGAATAGTGAATGGTGGGGGCGTTTAAATTCTGGATTTTCCATCTTCTTTCATGGCATCGCTGATCCGGTAGTTGCGCAGGTTGCGGCTGAAGATCATGATCAGCACGACAATGGCGGCTGCGCCAGAGCTCATGATGATTGTCACCAGACGCGGGCTGCCGATGAGATCGCAGCCGATTCCGGCAAACAGACAGCCCATTGGAGCCAGTAGGCTGTTCAGGTTGACCATGGCCGTCAGCCGTCCGCGCATGTGATCCGGGATGGTCAGCTGAATCAGTGTCTGGTTGGTTGCAATGAAAATCATTTCAAAAAAACCTGCCAGTGTCAGGCACACAAGAGCCGGTAGCAACGTCGGGCTCAGGGCAAAACCGATCAGGCTGCAGCTCAGCAGGAAGAGTGCTGCGAGCAGCAGCCGGCCGCGGTAGTCAAAATTGACCAGGGAGGTTGTCACGAACCCGCCGACCACGCCGCCGACACCGACCGCGGCAGTCAGGAGCCCCTGAGTGTCAGCGCCACCATGAAAGATGTCCTTGGCATAGATGGCCGGCATGATGAGAAAGGTCGGGATAATAAAGAAAGGCAGTATGAAGCCGGTAAACATGAAGGCGCGCAGGGTTCGTGTCTGGATAATATAGAGCAGTCCTTCCTTGATCCCGTGGAGGGGCGATTTTTTGGCGGCCGGCGTTGTGCGTTGCGGATAGCTGATGTTGATGACGATCACGATGATCAGCGCATAAATCCCGGCCAGGATCAGAAAATTAACGCCGACTCCGAACCAGAGGATGAGAAAACCGCCTATCCCGGGGCCGAATGAGCGCATCAGGGCCCAGCCGGTTTGAACTATAGAGACTGAATTAGGTGTCAGCTGGCGCGGGACCAGGTCGAAGATAGCGACCTGCTGCATCGTCTGGTCAACCGTCTGGGCCAGGCCGAAGAGCAGGGTGAAGGCAAACAGGATGGTTAATTCATAATGGCCGGAAAGCAGGATGATTCCCAGCGCGAAATTGAGCAGGAAGCGCCAGAAGTTGAGCAGCAGTAGCGTTTTTTTGCGGTCGTACTTGTCGATCAGCAGGCCGGCCAGCGGTATGATGCTGATTGAGGCAAGCGAACGCAACAGGTTGATTGAGCCTAAAATCGTTCCCGATTCAGTCAGGTGATAAACCAGCCAGCTCATGGCCACAACCTGGGTCCATGTGGCAGCATTGACAAAAACGGTTCCGGTTAGCAAAAACCTGAAATTACGAATCCGTAACGCTGCATAAGCGCCTGGCTTTTCGGCCTTTGGACTCTCGTTCATGTCATCTTCCGCCGCTGATTTCATGGGGACCTGTTTTGATAAGTCGTTATAGTGATCCGGTCGATTGGCTGGCAAAAAAGAGAGAAAGGCAGCTCTGACGGGCTTTGCCGCAGCTGTTGCAGAATGGCAACCCGGACTGTGGCAACAGAATCGGCCAGCCTCCTGATTAAGTGAAAAAAAGACAGCCAGCCGCGGTGTATCGGCCGGCCGGCTGTCAATTCCACCTGAAGCAATGGTGAATCAGCTTCTGTTACCCGATAGCGGCAACAGCGATCTGGCCGATTTCACCGTCACTGTGGCCGGCACCGCTGATGGCCACGCCGCCGACCAGCTGGCCGTCGACCTTGATCGGAATCCCCCCTTCCAGGGTGACCATCTTGTCCATCCCGGCGGCCATGGTGATCGCCAGGGCATGGTGGTCGCTCCGCTCGTTCCCCGCCTTGCTCGACTTGCCGCTCGGATGACCGGTAAATGCGGCGCAACGTGCCTTGTTCTGGGCGACGCTGATGGTCGTTACCGAGGCGCCATCCATCCGCGCAAAGGCGATCAGGTTGCCGCCGACATCCACAACGGCGACCCCGATCTTGCGCCCTTTGGCTTTGGCTTCTTCCAGCGCGGCTTCAATAATCTTGTTGGCGCCTTCCAGCGTCAGTTTCAATGTCGGTACTGTGTACATGGCTTTCCTCCCCGTTTGCTTCTAGTTGATGAAAAACCCTGTGCCGCGACCACCTGTGGCCGCGACACACTGCCTCTTGAATCAATTACACCATCGCCTTGGAGCTTTTCGAGACCTTCTTGAGGATCTCTTCGAATTCCGCTTCCTTGACATACTTGCGCGGCAGCTTGACGGTGATATCTTCCTTGATCAGCTGCTGGACGGTCTCACGCACCTTGACAACATCCTCAGCCGTGTAGGGCAGCCCCAGTTCCTTGAACTTCCATTCGATCGGCTCGGGGTCCAGGCTGGCTTTCGGACCGAAGACGATATTGTCGTGGCAGCCGACGACTTCAGGGTTGAGCGCTTCGGCAGACTGCCAGGATTCGGTGGCCATGTTCTTGCCGTCCCAGATGTACATCGGACGCAGGAAGGCGTTCTCGCCGGAGATCGCTTTGTGCGACTGGATCGGCAGCTTGCCGATCTCGATCGCTTTCTGCGAATACTTGCTGAGCATTTCCAGATTCAGGCCGGTGTCGATGCCGTAGAGCGCCTCAAGACCGACGGCGACTTCTTCGAGGGCGGCGTTGCCGGCGTCATCGCCGTAGCCGTTGATGGCGACATCGACTTCGGTGGCGCCCCCTTCACAGGCGGCCAGCGAGTTGGCGGTGGCCATCCCGTAGTTGTTGTGGCAGTGGGCCTTCATCGGGAAGCCTTCCGGAAGCAGGTTCTTGACCGTCGAGGAAAGGTAGCGCATGACGGCAGGGGTGGCGACCCCGAAGGTGTCGTTGACCGAGGCTTTGTCGGCTCCCGCTGCAAGACCGGTCTTGTAGACCTTCTTGATCAGCTCCATGTCGACCCGGAAGGTATCCGACAGCGACCAGCAGACATCGGTCTTGTACTGGGAATGGACGTATTCGACCATCGGCGGGAAGACTTCGAGCTGCTTGAGAATCGCCTCTTCGTTGAGCGCCATAATGACGATACGGATATTGGTCGCGCCCGATTCCATGCAGATGTCGGTCGCCTTCTTGTAGTCCATCGTCGTATTGGCGAAGAAGCGGGCGGTTCTGCGGACGTTCAGACCGGAGGCGGCGGCCGCCTTGGCGAATTCAAGCTGGTGAGGGTGCATCGACGGGCCGCCGATATCGATCTCTTCGACGCCCATCTCAACGGCGATGTGAAGCAGTTCCATCTTTTCGGCGACACTCAAGGTGAAGCCCGGGCAGTCATCCCCTTCGCGGAAAGTGACGTCTCGAATCCCGACCTTCTTCGGCAGCAGCGGCATCTGCTTGCGCACCTCGGGATCCCAGCCCAGATAAGACACATACCATTTTCCGTCGACAAACCATGGATGATCCATAAGAAACTCCCTTTGTAGTGGTTAAAATTCTGTATGCGATCGTCTTATTCGCTCTGAGCAATAAGACTGCTGAAGCCGGGACTGATTTTTTTGGAAGCTGCCTGTTTCTTCTTGACTAATTGTTTGGTCAGATAGTATTAGTCGATCAAATATAAGTCAAATGAATGGTTTTAATGATTATAATTACATTTTCTGATGAAGGGTGGTTGATATGGACATTCGGCATTTGAGAACCCTCGTTGCTATCGTCGAATATGGAACCTTTGGTGCTGCCGGAGATGCGGTTTACTTGAGTCAGTCGGCGGTCAGTCAACAGGTGAGAGCCATCGAGGAATTTCTTGGTTTCAAGATTTTTGACCGCACAGTCCGCCCCCCAGCCTTGACTGCACGCGGAGCGATCCTGCTTGATGGGGCCAAGAAGATCGTGACGGCTTATGATGAGACGATTCAGTCTCTGACCGGCGATCGACCTTCAGGACAGCTGATGCTGGGAGCGATCAGGGCCAGCTTTAAGAGCGTCTTGCCTAAAGCGTTGGCCATCTTGCGAGACCGCTATCCTGATTTGCACGTCCATGTTCAGACAGCGGTTTCGAAAGACCTTGTTGCCAGTGTCGAGGCTGGTGCCCTTGATGCGGCGATTATCGCGAGTGGTCGCGAATTGAAGAAAAATTTATGTTGGCTGCCCTATACGAACGAGCATTTCGTGGTTTTGGCTGACCTGCATGCCAAGGGGCAAACGGACAAAGAGCTGCTGGAGAACTCGCCCTATATCCGCTATTTTAGTAACTCATCTGCCGCATTTATGATTGATAAGGAATTGGATCGCAGAAACATTTCTGTTCATTCCAGAATAGACATTGACGCCTTGGAGCCTATTGTCGGTCTTGTTGAGCAGGGGCTTGGCGTTTCCATTGTGCCTGAGCCGGTTGGGAGTACCCTGCTTTCTTCCAAGATTCGCCGAATTCCATTCGGTGAGCCTCACCTGGTCAGGCAGTTAGGTATCGTTTACCAGCAGACATCGACCAAGGAGAAGGTGATTTCATTGCTTCACAACGAGCTGCATAAGCTCAGCGGTTATCCGGAGTTCTCTGATTGATCTGCGCGGATGGTGCTTGCTGAGGGTCGCGATGAGCTGGAGAAGGTCGTACGCTCCCGGATCATGAGAGTCGGGCATTAAGCTAGAGAATGACTCGTGCGAAAGACGAGGGTTTTGATCTGAACGGATGAGCATTTCCTGCTGCCGCACCTGGATGTAGACGTTGATCGGGCGGTAGCAAGAATCACTCATTGATCTCAGATGGACAGATTCGCATTGATCACTTTGTCATTCAGTTCGAGCATCGCCAATCTGACGGCTTCCTGGTTGGTTGGTGCTTCTGCGAAAATTCGTTCCAGTTTTCTGGCTTTTTCCAGTGAAAAAAGGATGTCTGCGGCAAATTTCTTTACCGCTTCAAACGGACGAGCAATCGTACGAAATCCAGTCGAAAAGAAATTGTCAGCAGTGCTGACTTGTTGATTTGTATTCATGGTTTTTCTCCTTTTTGTATTGTTACCTTTTTGGTAATGATAGGCCAACGCCACCTAAATAGGGTAGTGCTTGTTCAACAACAACCTTTTCGCAAATAAACAAGACCTGGAAAAGAAGGTTGAATGTGCCGGAGGTGGGGTAAGTCTTTGGTTTTATTGTGAAATAAAATATTTTCTGCCGTGGGTAGAACGCATCGTTGGTTACTACTATTGGACAGGTTGGTAAAGGTCACCAAACGGTACGGATAATAATTCGATTTGTCCTAAAGGTCAATCGTGGAAAGCAATACAGTCATAGACTATTGCATGTTCTCAGGTTTTCGCCATTATTTTGTGGCTGAATCGTCACCAGTCCTTTCGTCTCAGATGTTAAAAAGTTATAGTATTTTCCCGTCATTTCTCTTTGTTAAGAAACGCCTCGATAGAGGCTCGATGTTCGGCAGATGTGTAGCAGATTGCCTGAGATCTGCCTCCGAGGGAGAAAATCTCTTCCAGGCTGGTTTCATATGTCTCATTGAGGATTGTTTTTCCCAGAGCCAGTGCCGTTGCAGAGCTTTCCTTGAATTCTTGGGCCCAGGAAACCGCTTTCGAGATTAACCCCTCAAGGGGGGCTATTCGGTCGACCAGCCCTATGACAAGTGCTTCGTCGGTCTGGACTTTACGACCTGAATAGATCAAATCCTTGGCGCGAGCAAGACCGATCCTGCGTGGTAACAAATAGAGCGAACCGCCATCTGGGATAAGGCCTCGCTGCAGATAGCTGATGGCAAAAAAGGCACTTTCAGCAGCCAGGACAAAGTCACAGGCTAGCGCCAGGTCGGCACCTAGTCCGACGGCCGCGCCGTTTACCGCGGCGATGGTCGGCTTCTGAAAATTGTAAATACAGGAGATTGCCATATGGGTACGCGTCTGGCGATTCCAGCCATTAAAGGCGACCTTTCCGGGAGGAGCGTCTAGACGAGCGCGCATGGCTGCCACGTCGCCACCGGCACAGAAACATTTTCCAGCGCCGGTGATAACTACCGCATGAATGTTGGGATCAACCTCGAGGTCGAACATCACTGAAATAAGGCGTTCGCGCAGGGCATCGTCTATGGCGTTGCGGGTCTCCGGTCGGTTAAGCGTAACGATTGCTACGCCATCAAGGACTGTGTGTAGAATTTCTGGGTCTGTTGTTTTGTTGTGCGGCATGTGGTCTCCTTGATAGCGTTTGTTTTTTACCAGCACATCTGGGTTCGTCGTTATCCTCAGAGGATTATTTTATCGCAGTTTTCCTGTTATTCGTTGATGTCGTATTTTTCGGGAGCTGTTGTAGTTATATATCCTGTCAAAAAGCTGGGTATTGATTTCTCTTCTAGTGCAGTACTCGCTGAATCGCTGTTGGCTGAGTAATAAAGCAGATAACGTTTCCACGCAAAAACTATTTAGTTTCAGCAATAGAGACAAACAATTCAGGTTGACGTGACATCATGATCTTCAATTTTCATAACGGGGGTCGCCTGTCCTGTTGTTTTGTCGATGCTTTCCTGCAATTGTGCGATGGTTACGACGAGAGCCGTCGTAACCATAAATTTGGCGGAGATAGATGTGAATCGAACACACCAGAGACGGGATACGCCTCCCATCGGTTTTGAAGACCGTGAGCCTCACCAGAAGACTGACTACCTCCATGTTTCCCTTTATATGTGTCGCTGTGGCTGCTTTAGCTGACTTAGAATAACTGGCAAATAGTTGTGCTCCTCATGTTGAAGGTAGAAATTGATTATACACTGTTCATAACGGTGTACTGTATTCCTACATAAATAAGATAGATTGCCAGCAGAATCCCCCCCTGCCAGCGATAGAAGCGGCCATGTCGATTGAAGGCGATAAAGAGCCGCATAGTATAAAGGATGATAAGCATTGTCGGAAAATGGAAATAAAAGAAATTACTTGGTATTGCTAAGGATCTCGCTGTTGCGGCAGCACCGATGACAAATAGACAGTTCAGAATGTCGGCTCCGATGATATTCCCCACGACAATATCTGGATGTCCTTTGCGAATGGCCGTAATGGCTGTCATCAGTTCAGGGAGTGAGGTTCCGAAAGCGACCAGGGTTGCAGCTATGATATCCTCTGCGATACCGAAGCGAATGGCGACTTCTGAGGCCGCCGGGATCAGCGTCCTTGCTCCGACAATGACCATAATGAGTCCGCCGATCAACATCAACCAGCACATCCACAGGCTGCTCAGTTCCTCTCTTTCAATTGCGGCATTATCATCTTCGTAGACCGGTTGTCTTTGCTTGGCAAAACGATAGGTAAAATACATGTAGCAGGCAAGCAGGATGAGAAAAAATACTCCCACGAAGCGTGGGATATATGGCGTTCCCACATAAACTGACTTGGAGACAAAAGAGATAATAACCAGCAGGGTTGCCGAGCCGACAAGGACCCAGCCTATTCGATTTAAAATAAACCGGTTTATTGCAACAGGGGCGAGTAGGCAGGTGAGTCCAAAAATTAACCCGCTGTCCGCAATGATAGATCCCACACCATTACCCAAAGCCAGGCCAGGATTACCCATAAAAGCGGCAAGAACAGAGACGAAGGCTTCAGGCATCGTCGTTCCGAGAGAAACGATTGTCGCTCCAATGACGACGCTTGGAATCTTGGTGCGTTGCGCCAATTGGACAACGCCATCGATCATCCAGTCGGCACCTTTGGAGAGGATCCCGATAGCAACCACGATAACGACCAGCAGGGCAAGCATCGGGAGCCCGGCCATAGCTTGTTGTAATGCAGTTTCATCTACAAAAAAGCGGATCATATTCTTCCTTGCCTTAGGCTACATAGCTGGTTAGTTAAGGTAGCATCATCCGTGATTCTGCTGGTCAATTGATCCTGCGTGGCTAGAGATTAGTCGGGCAACAAGATTAGTTGGCGGCTGTTTTGTGCCCTGTTTTCCTGCATGGACGGCAGTCTTTGGTTTTTCTGGTACTAGCAAAGCGTGCAATTGAACTTGAAAATGTTGGTCGGCAGACTGTCCCATTTAAATTCGAAAAGACGCTTTCAATTGGTGGTTCCTTTTCCAAGGGGCAGTGTTTTTACCAGGAAAGTAATCCGGCAAAAACACTGATAACCCCTGACTAGCAAAGAGCCATAAGTTGTGATGTGGCAGAATGTTTTTGTCCACTCGACAGGCTCTGTATATCATCGTCCAGTATTTCGATCTATTTACTAAATCCTTATAGGCGTTGCAAAAAAGTGAACGCTTTGCATGCTGAGTTCTTCTTGGTTTTATCTGGAAATTTGAAAAAAGTATTGGACGGTTGGTCTTTGAGCGGATGCATGCGCAGCGGGTTCGTTTGTCGAACAGCATCCGGAAAGAGTTGTCAGATCTTCTCCAGATGCTGTTGTCGGCGAACTGCACAGATAAGGGTGTTTAACGTTGGGACTGATATTTCTGGTTTGTCTTGGTTGGGCTACCTTTTAGTGAAAAAATAGGAATCCCCCCGGCTTTGCCGGGGGACTCTAAAAGTTCTACTTTTGCGGGAGTATGGATTCATACCTCGCTTATGTTTCTAAGTTTTTGACCTTGCGATTGCGTTAAAGCCCCTTTGAGGGACTAGCAATCGCCTAAAGCCCCCAGTTTGACTGGGGGATATTTACTTTAGCGCTTGAACTGCGGTAATGGCCGTTACGTTGACAATATCCTCAACAGAGCAGCCTCGAGATAGATCGTTAACTGGTTTCGCCAGCCCCTGGATGATTGGTCCGAGGGCTTCGGCTTTGGCAAACCGCTCAACAAGCTTATAGCCAATGTTGGCGGCATCGAGATCCGGGAAGATCAATGTGTTGGCTTGACCGGCAACGCTGGAACCGGGAGCTTTTTTGTCTGCGATCGAGGGAATCAGGGCGGCATCTGCCTGCAGTTCGCCGTCAATCGAGAGCTCTGGTGACATTTCTCTGGCAATTTTCAGTGCCTCAACGACTTTGTCGACGTCTGGATGACTGGCACTGCCCTTGGTCGAGAAATTAAGCATCGCGACACGGGCATCGACCCCGAGGAAGCTTTTACAGCTGCTGGCTGTTGTGACGGCAATTTCTGCAAGTGCTGTTGCGTCAGGATTGGGATTAACGGCACAGTCTGCAAAGCACAGTGTTCCATTTTCACCAAACTCGGGAGTCTTGGTGATCATAAGGAACAGCGAGGATACTGTTTTGATGTTAGGAGCAGTGCCAATGACCTGGAGGGCTGCACGCAGCACTGCGCCGGTTGTATTGTAGGCACCGGCTACTGCACCTCCTGCGTCACCTTTTCGGACCATCATGCAGCCGAAGAAGAGGTTGTCTTCGGCGGTTAGCATCGCCACGGCTTGTTCGCGAGTCAGTCCCTTTTTCTTCCGAAGGGCGACCAATTCATCAATATATGAGGGCAGCAAATCAGAGGCCTTCGGATCGATGAGAATCACCCCGCAAAGAGAAACATTAAGCTCGCTGGCTTTGCTCAGCAGCGTCTCCGGCTCTCCAAGTAAAATGACATTGGCCAGTTTGTCTGCAACAATCTTTTCGGCGGCCTGGATCATGCGGTTGTCGTAGCCTTCCGGAAGAACGACGGTCCGCAGCTCGCTCCGAGCTTTGGATTTGATCTGATCGATGAGATGCATTCTTTCCTCCTGTTGATATTTGATGCTGATCATTCGCATCTAGTCAAAATAGCAAGGCAAATTCCCGGCTATTCATTGAGACATATTGATGGCCTTGGCGAGTCGAAGATCGTCTTGGATAGCCATTGGGCTAAAATCAGGTGGAATCGCTAGGTTGCTTTCTCGCAGATTGTGAGTTTCTGCCTTATAGTTTTGCCCTATGTTTAGATCTGTCAAGAAGAAAAAACTGTTAGAAAATGTGTAACACCTATGAGGAATTAGTAAATGGCGTGTTGCTTGAAAGAGTGCTATAGGGATTTTATTCCATGCACTGGAATGGCTGCTGTTGATAGTGCTTCTGTTGCTGTTACTGATAAAAATTTACTTTTCTTGAAGGTCTTTAATTGTTTCTTTGTGGTTTTAACCCTCTAGTGAAAGGCAGGTCGAGACTATCATCAGGCAAAACTTCAATGTCTATGGTGATAACTTGTTTATCGCAAAAGCTTTTTATATGCGTTACTGGTTTTGATGTTGAGAAGTTAGAGCTAGATAATTTTAGTATGGTTCACTCTGGAATTTGCAACTAATCAGTGTTTACAAAACGATGGAACGTTGATAGGAGTGCATATGAATGAAGTTGTCATTGTCGAAGCCTGCCGTACTGCGGTTGGAACATTCGGCGGAACACTCAAACCTCTTCAGGCTGAAGATCTTGCCCAGGCTGTGATGAAAGGGGCCATTGAGCGCAGTGGCATAGATCCGAAGCTGATCGATGAAGTGATCATGGGGCAGTGTCGTCAGACTTCTGATTGTTCCAATATTGCCCGTGTTGCTGCCCTGCGCGCCGGGATTCCGGAAGAAACTCCTGCTAATACCGTGATGTGCGCCTGTGCCTCCGGGATGCTGGCTGCCAGCAACGCGGCTAATGCCATCATGGTGGGGCAGTACGATATTGCTCTTGCCGGCGGAACCGAGCACATGACCAACGGGATCTTCTATCTGAGCAATGCCCGCTGGGGCGTTGGCACCGGGACTACCGAGATGAAAGACAGTTTGACCGAGGCCCAGTTCACCTCCCAGCCGCAAGAAATCTATGGGCGCTTCAATATGGGGATGACAGCCGAGAATGTTGCCGACATGATGAATATCTCCCGTGAGGATCAGGATGCTTTCGCCCAGATCTCTCAGGAGCGTGCCGCCAGGGCGATTGCCGCGGGACGTTTCAAGGATGAGATCATTCCGTTGAGTGTTCCTCAGGGGCGCAAGAAAGATCCGATCATCTTTGATACGGACGAGTTCCCGCGTCTCTCGAGTCTTGAGGCTCTGGCCAAGCTAAAGCCTGCCTTTAAGAAGGATGGCGGAACCGTCACTGCTGGTAATGCGTCTGGGCGCAATGATGGGGCTTCCATTCTGCTGCTGATGAGGGCAGATAAGGCCGCCCGGCTTGGTATGGAACCTTTGGCCAAGCTTCGTGGTATCGCCTCTGCAGGTGTTGACCCTCGCTATATGGGGATGGGGCCGGTTCCCGCGACCCGCAAGGTTCTCAAGATGACGGGTTTGACCCTTGAGGATATCGAACTGATCGAACTCAATGAGGCCTTTGCCGCCCAATCGTTAGGTTGTATCCGCGAGCTTGGCATTGAGGATAGAATGGACATTATCAACGTCAACGGCGGCGCTATCGCTCTTGGTCATCCAATCGGATCGTCCGGTAGTCGGATCATGGTCTCGCTGATCCACGAGATGCGCAAGCGCAATAACAGCATGGGCCTTGCTACCCTATGTATCGCTGGTGGCATGGGAATGGCCGCGGTTCTTGAATTGATCTGCTGAGATTGAGGCTTCCTGTTACTATCCTCTGCCACACTTTTCTCACGATCTGTAGATTTAGAACCCAAGACCGTCTGTAGTGCATGAGAGGGTAGGAGTTTTTATCTGAATGGATACTGGTCTGACCAAAATTTTTCTGGGTTTCGCTTGTCCCGCTGCGGCTGCAGGTCTGTCCAATATTTGTGTATCGGAAGATCCTGGAAAGCATTTCCTTTATGTCGGAAACCGGGTCGAAAAACCCTCTTCCTGGGAGGCCGGGGCCCCGGTTGGTAAGGGGGTTGGGATCTTCCAGTTCGATCCGAGCAACGGGAGTCTACAGTTTATCAAGTCTGTCTTTGAGACTATCAGTGTCGGAGAGATGTGTATCGATCCGGGACGTAATATCCTTTACGCTGTTGATGAAGTGATGACCCTTCCAGGTTTTGTCAAAGGGGGCGGGGGGACTGTCTATGCTTTTTTAATCGATCCTGAGACCGGGGATCTGACGGAAATTAATCGCCAGCCAAGCTTCGGTTCGTTGCCGAGTCATCTAGCCATCGATAAAGAGGGAAATTATCTGATAGTTACTCATCACACGGGGAATGCACCAGTCACCAAGACGGTCAGGGATGAAGCTGGTAAATTTCGGCTTGTAACAGAATACGATGATGCAACTACGGTTCTTTTTCGATTGAATGGTGATGGGTCGATAGCTGATCCCTGCGATGTTGTCATTCACTCTGGAGGTGGCCCGGATGCTGAACAAACTCATCCACGAGTCCATTCAGTTGTTCGTGCTCCGGGGATAAATCTGTTTGCTGTATGCGACAAGGGGAGTGATGCTTTTTTTATCTATCGTATCAATCGTGATGCAGGGAAACTCGAAGTTTGTGCCGATGGCCCTTTGAAAACTCCGCCTGGCAGTTTGCCACGAAGCAGCGCTTTTCATCCTATCCGTCCTTATCTTTATCTGAATTTTGAGGGACAACCGATCATTGCTGCGTATCGCTATGATAATGACGGAGCTCTCAGGCTGATCGATAAGTTGAAGGTTGTCGCAGATGACTTGCAACTTGGTCGAAAAGATATGCAATCCGATATCAAAGTTCATCCTTTCGGAAAATATCTTTACACCTTGATACGTGAAATTAATTCCGTTTCAGTTTTTAAGATAAAAGAACAAACCGGTGAGCTAAAGAGAATCCAGACCCTTCAGGTTTCCAGTTTTCATCCACGCAGTTTGGAGTTTTCTCCTGACGGGAAATTTATGGTGATTGCGGCACCTAAAAGTGAAGAAGTTGTTGTCTGGGCCATTGACTCTGATGGGACAGTTTCACCGACCAACGTCAAAGCCTGTCAGCCGAGCCCTGGTAATGCAAAGTTTATTTCGTTGTAAATGATTTTGCTGGCTGCTGGATTGAGTTCCGGTTCTCTGAAGAGACTGTTCGGAACCTTGTCCCCTGCCTTTCGTTCAATATTGCCTCCACCGATTTGATTTCTCCCATACTTCATTGGAGAAAGTTGGCTCAATGATCCATAAAAATATTTTCTACGGGTGGTGGGTTCTTGCGGTGTGCATGGTGCTCAGTTTTTATGTCGCTGGAACCACCGCATATGGTTTTACGGCTCTGTTTGAGCCACTTATCGCATCATTTGGATGGAGCTATACGCAAATCTCTCTGGCGGCGAGCCTGCGTGGAATGGAAATGGGGATTTTTGCGCCGATGGTTGGCTGGCTGGTCGATCGCTACGGCTCTAGGCGCTTGATTATTTTTGGTATTCCTATTATGAGCTGCGGTTTTTTCCTCATGGGGGCGACACAGAACCTCCTGATGTTCTATGTCGCGATGTTTATCATCTCCTTAGGCAAGGGGGCCTGCGCTTCTGTTGTTACAATGTCTGCCGTGGCAAACTGGTTTCATAAGAAAATCGGTTTTGCGCTAGGGATTCTCGCTTCAGGTTTCGGGCTTAGTGGTCTGGCTATCCCCCTGATCGTCTGGTTGATTGATGTCTATGGCTGGCGTGCGGCTCTCTACGTGCTGGGCTGTAGTACTCTCATTGTTGGGGTTCCGATAGTATTAATCGTCAGAAACAGGCCGGAGGATTGTGGCCTGAATCCCGATGGCGTCTCTTCTGTAGAGCAGAGTTCTTCAACGAAAAAAGCTGCTGGCAGAGGGGATGATAAGCATAAGAAAAAGGGATTTTATCGAGAGGCCTTCCGCAACCCTTCTTTTGTCGTCCTGTGTGTCACAGAAACCGTCAGGATTTGTGTCATGTCTTCTGTGATGATCCATATCATGCCTTATCTGGCATCGCGTGGAATTGATCGGGTAACCGCCGGCTTGATTGCTGGAGCTATTCCTCTCGTGAGTGTTGTTGGACGTTTTTCTTTTGGCTGGTTGAGTGATTTGCTTGAGAAGCGTTGGCTTATGGCAGCAGTTCTTTGTTTGACCAGTGCCGGTTTGATAGCTCTGAATTTTATCAGTGATACCGGGATGCTGTTTGCCTTTTTGGTCTTGTTTCCGATTGGCACTGGCGGAGGAATGGTGCTGAGAGGGACCATTGTTCGTGAATATTTTGGGCGCAATAATTTTGGTAAAACTATTGGGATGGTTATGGGAATTTCGGCCTGGGGAGGTGTCATCGGCCCCACATTGGCTGGGGTGATCTATGATTTGAGCAACAGCTATTCCAAGGTCTGGATCAGCTACGCCTTGCTTATGGCACTCGCGATCCTGTTGGTTCGTTTTTTTCGCGCACCGTGCGGTTCCTAGCTCTGCTTCAACGGAGCGGTCTTTATTGATCGCCATCTATTTTGTTCTCGTCCCGGAAAATTTATTCCTGTCTCCAACTTTTAAGTTCTCATCAGCGGCAGCGCGGTTATTTTCTCTACACAAACATTTAATTGGGCGTTCGATAAAATGCAACACCTATAAGGATTTAGTGAATAGATTGGAATACTGACCGGTGTTATAAACACTCAAGCATCAGTTTTTTGGAGGGCCAGCGCGAATACAGGTCGATGATTCATTTTGAAATTGACCTTTTTGTTTCGAAACAGTTTTGTGTTCTTTGACAATGGATGTTTCGTTGACTTTGGTAGATTCTTCTACTTCTTTGAATGTTTATACTCTGTTACTAAACTCTGTTTACTTTTTTATTATCTCCTATATTTTTAAGCTTACCTCTCTGAACCTACCAATTGGCCAGTTTTGACATCTTGTTGATTCTGGATAAACACCACTTTCCCCAACCGGCAAGTCAAGCCCTTAATTCAACGAAACGAGACATTGGATCTGTTGGTCCGATGCGTCCATTTTTTAAAGATGGATGAAGAATAGTAAAAGGTTTGTCGCATTGATTTTCTATGGCTTGGAATGCGGAAGAGGAGTTGAAAGGTATAATGTTGATTTCGTAACGAGATAGGCGGAGCAGCTTAGAACAGTGAGGTTTTGGGCTGTAGTTGGCAATTAACATTAAACAAGGGAGAAAGAGGTATGCAGAAACTGAACGTGTTGAGGTTGTCTGGTTTTCGAGTCCTGTGTATGGCTACGGCTGTTTTGTCTCTGGGAATGATGTTGGATGCCGGCCAGGCATTGGCTGTCAAATTGAAAATGGGGACTGTCTGGCAGACATCAGGGTCTTATCCTGGGTATGTAGCCGTAAGGGATGCGATCGTCAAGGGGAACCCTGATTTTCAGGTTGCTGTCGTCGAATCTGGCGGGGCTGTCATGACTGAAGAGGCGACTGCCAAAGGTCAGGTTGATTTCGGCAATTCGGATGCTCCTGATCTGTACATGAAGTACAACGGAATTGAAAAATACCAAGGCCAGAAGCCTGCAAAAAATCTTCGGATACTCTGGGTTAATCAGCATCGTCCAAACACCATCTTTGTCCTTGAGAAGAGCGGCATTAAATCCATTGAGGAGTTGGATGGCCAATCTTATGGTGTTCTGATCGGTTCAATCGTTGGTGATACTTTCCGTTATATCATGGATCTGAATGGCATCAAGCCGAAGTATTTTCCGGGCGAACCTGGTGCCTTGTCTGACGCCGTTGAAAATAACAAGATTTGGGGCTATTGCAAATCCGGTGATAAAGAATCTTCAATTACCCGGATTGCGTTGAGTGAGCCTATTACGCTTCTGCCATTAAGCGATGAGGTTCTTGAAAAAGTTCGCAAGGCAAATCCTGCATACCGTAAATCAATCATTAAAGCTGGCAGCTACCCCGGACAGACCGAGGATGTTCAGACCTGGACCTCGGCCTCCTATATTTCGGGTCGCGACGATATTCCCGAAGATGTTGTCTATAAAATGATCAAGGCTGTACATGAGAACGCAAAAGACATTCGTAAGGCTGCCGGAGCAAACTACTTCCAGCTTGTGGAACAATTGACACAGGCGACCGTTGACTATGCTTCAATTCCTCTGCATCCGGGGAGTATCAAGTACCTGAGGGAGCAGGGCGTTGATATTCCAGATGAGCTGATTCCGCCAGAAATGAAGATGTAAGCGATTAGATGCAGTTTTTTTCTGTGGCTGGTCTCAGCTGCGAATAAGCCTGTGGCCAGCCACATTGTAGTCGAATGCACGGAAAGGGAGATGTCGTGAGAACGCTAAAGCAACCATGGAAGAACATCATGTCCACCCTGGCAGTCATGTGGGTCCTGTTCTTTCTCTATATTGGTTTTGCAGGGGAGTTGCATACTTTTCTGCAGGTACCTTTGTGTTTGATGGCCGGTATTTTTTACGTCTATGTCTATTTTCCGCTCAGGCCTTTGAAGACACCAGAGCAGAAAGCCATTCCTTCCGTTCCTGCCTGGTATGACCTGATTATCATTCTGGTCGGATGGGGTATTTGTATCTACGTTATGTCCAACAGGATGGATTTTATATTCAATCCTCACATCTGGCATCAGTATGAGGTTTATATGTCCGTTGTCCTCTTTGCCATCATTTTTGAGGGCTCACGGAGGTCGATGGGGTGGGTTATTCCTCTCATTGCTGTCTTTATGTGCTTCTATGCGTTTATCTTGGGCGATTACCTGCCTGGACGCTGGTGGTTCGGTGGCGTTGATATCCAAAGTGTTTTTGCCAACAGATTCCTTCGTAGCGACATGGGGTATTGGGGAACCCTGCCTAAACTTGCCTGCGTCATGATGCCGCTCTTCCTCGTCTTCGGTCCGATTCTTTTCAGCACCGGGGCCGGTGAGCTGTTCATGCAGATTGCCTCCATTATCGGTAACCGGATGCGTGGCGGTGCCGCGCAGGTTTCCATTATTTCGAGCGCCCTGTTCGGAACGATCTCTGGTGCCGCAGTTGCCAATACCGCAACAACCGGCACCATGACTATCCCGACAATGAAAGCTGCCGGCTTCAGCCCTGAGCAGGCTGCAGCGATCGAATCATCCGCCTCTGCCGGTGGCCAGATCATGCCGCCAATCATGGGAGCTACGGCCTTTCTGATGGCGGAATTCCTTGCCGTCGAGTATACCCGCGTCGCTCTGGCCGCACTGCTGCCGGCAATCGTCTACTTCTTTGCCGTGGCCACAACCATCTATCTGATGGCCCGCAGAAAAGGGATGGAGAAACCACCCAAAGAAAGTATTCCGAAGGCTAAAGAACTCTTAAACCCTCGCCGTATCTGCCAGGTTATTGTTCCGATGGGGATTTTGATCGGAATGATGGTTGAAGGCTTCACCGCCGAATATTCATGTGCCTATGCGCTGACTGCAGGGATTCTTCTCAACCTGTTCTGGTCCGACCAGAGCTGGAAAGAAAGAATTGTCAACCTGATCAAAGGCGTGGAAAACGGTATCAAGACAATCGCCTGGCTGCTGTTAAGTCTCGTTCTGTTACAGACGACGGTTTCTCTCCTGGGCTATTCCGGTCTTGGCCTGAACTTCTCGGCGACTATTTTCAGCGTTGGCAGTTCTTCCATGTTGCTTGCAATGATTCTGACTGCTGTCATCGTCTTGATACTTGGTCTGGGTCTCAACACCACGGCATCATATGTCATCGCTTTTTCGGTTCTCGGTGTGCCGCTGGCCGATCTGGGATTTGATCCGTTTTCAATCAATTTCTTCATTCTCTACTATGCAGTTCTGAGCACGATTTCGCCTCCAGTCTGTAATTGTGTCTTTATTGCGGCTTCGATTGCGGGAGCGAAATGGATGAGGGCTGGCTGGTTGACGTGTCTTGTCGCACTCTCGGCCTTTTTGCTGCCCTTTTCCTTCGCGTTCGATCCCGGTTTGTTCATGGTTGGGACGCCTCTAGGAATAGCCAAGTCGTTCATTACCGCCATGTTGTCCGTCGGGCTCCTCAGTATCGTGACAATGGGCTTTTTCTTCAGGCGAGCAACAATCATTGAACGAGTCGTTTTTGCCGTTGCCGCTGTACTGTTGCTGTTTCCAGATCCCATATATGAAGGAATGGGGTTTGTTGTTGGCCTCCTGATGGCTGTCTATCACATATATACGGTTAAGGCTAACAGCCAAGTAGCTGAGTGTGAAGTGTGAAGTTTAGTTCGGGAGCATTAGATAAACTTTCATTCGAAAAGGAGATATTTATGGGCACATGTGTACTAAGCCCGGTTTCAATGCCAGAGGTAAAAGGGGTTAACAGAAATCCGCGAGCGGCATCCATCAAAGGGATGCGAATTGCAACCGTGGATAATACAAAACCCAATTTTATTACCTTCCTCGATAAGATCGAAGAACTATTGCTCAGCAAGTATGAAGTCGCGGCTGTGCATCGATATCGGAAACCGGGACGGACTGAAGGGGTTGCCCAGGAAATTATCGATGATATCAAGAAGAATCAGTGTGATGTTGTTATTACCGGGCTAGGCGATTGAGGCTCCTGCACATCGTGGAGTCTCCACGATACCGTAGAGTTGGAAAAACAAGGTTTAGCCGCAACGATCGTAACAACAACTGCTTTCAATGGCCTCGCTGACATGGAAGCAAAATCGATGGGCCTGAAAAATGTTTCAATTCTGGCCGTGCCTCATCCGCTGGGAGCTGGTTTGCCTGAAGATAAGGTTAGGGAAAAGGCTGAAAACGCTGTTGAAGAGTTGGTTAAGCGTTTGACTGAACAACTATGAATTTATTCCGGTGAACTAACGACGAGCGTAAATGGGGAATGTTATGGATTTTAGCATTTTAAAATCGGAAAGAATTGAATTCAACGACTCCTATGAGGAGCTTGAAGAACATTTTTACAGAAACAGGATGACCGACGGTCTTCCATTCGTGCCGCCAACGGAAGAACGCGTGACGCGGATGATTGAGTACGTAAAACTGAGACCCAAGAAAGTCATTGCCGTTATCCCGCCACAAAATGGACCGGCGACTGTTGAAAAGATCGCGATTAACGCTGTTATGGCCGGCTGCCGTCCGGAATATATGCCGGTCATCATGGCGGCACTGGTGGCCATGACCTCCGATGGTTTCGATCTATTCGGTGCCCAGGCGACAACCCACCCTTGCGCCATGCTGACCTTTGTCAACGGGCCGATCGCCAAGGCATTGGATATTAATTCAGGTTCGGGAGCAATGGGACCATGCTGGCGTGCCAACGCCACTATCGGTCGTGCGGTCCGGCTGATCCTGTTGAATTGCGGTGGAGCCTGGCCGGGTGTGGTTGATAAATCGACACAAGGGACCCCTGCAAAGTATTCGTACTGTTTTGCCGAGAACGATGAAGCCAATCCATGGGAACCCTTTCACGTCGAGAGGGGGTTCAAGGCAACCGACAGTACGGTTACCGTTCTTGCTGCAGAGGGTCCGCAGGATATCAACGGCGGTGATGCAACCAAGGCATCAAGCCTGTTGAGAATGATGGCCAGCAGTATCTGTAACGCTGGCAGTTCAAATGTCCGTTTTTTAAGAGGGGCTGACCTCATGATCTGTGTTGGACCTGAACATGCGGCCATTTTCAAAAAAGACGGTGTGACGAAAAGGGAGGTCAAAGAGTACCTCTGGGAAAATGCCAGGATACCACTCGATCGCTTCTCCGAAGAGCATTTGATTGCCCGCAAGAAAGCGCCAGCTCAGCATGGTGAGTTTGATGGGGTGTCGCCACTTCCGGTGGCGGTATCCCCGGATAACATTCTCATTACCGTTGCTGGTGGCGAAGGGCTGCACTCAAGTTGGATGCCAACCTGGGGGGCACCAGGGCATCGTGCTGTCACCAAGAAAATCGAAGAAATCGCCAAGTAAGCTTTGTGGAATGAGTTATTTGAGATGAAGGAGCTTTTATGTTTAAGGCAGAAAAAGGGATGTGGAACCCATTACTGAGTGATGAGTTCAATAAAATAGTCGATGAATGGGCTGAGGGGCGTAACGCTCTTCGTGGGGAAATGGCATATCCGACACGTATCGGCAATGTTCCGAACCCCTATGCACCCACTCGAGAGATGGGTTCGAACAACTTTTACTCGTTGTTCAATGAGCTGATCACAAAAGATCTCATCCGCCATTTTTGTGACGCAATCGGGTGTAAAAATCCGCTTTACCGTTGGGAAGAATATGCAAAATTCACCAAGTACGGCCAGATTATCGCACCTCCCGGAATTCTGTATGTCATAGGAGAGGCCGGTGCCGGCCGCGGTGTCGTTGCTCCTGGTTTTGGCCGGAGTCTCGCAGGTGGTAGCACCTGGACATGGTACAAGATCATCAAGCCCGGCGACTCCTTCCATGTCAAAGGGGTCGACATGGGGGTTACCGAAAAGCAGGTTAAGCCCGACAAGCCATACCGACTCTATCGCTCCTGCTACCGCACCGAGTACTACAACCAGAATGACGAATTAGTCGCGTCTCGGGATCGAACCCGGATGAACATTGTTGCAGAGAACCTGCAGAAGACCAAAAGCGCTTTCAAAGAAAAAGAGCGGCATAAATACACTCAGGAAGAGTTGGATGAAATCCATCAGGCCTACTACGACGAAGACAAGTACAGAAGAGGCTCCGAGCCGCTGTTCTTTGAAGATGTCGCCGTCGGCCAGAAGATTACCCCTGTGGCCGCAGGCCCTCTGAATGTTCTTGACGGTGTTGTCATGATGGGTGCCATGGGGCAACAGGCCGCTTTCAATGTCCAGTGGGACATGCTCAACGGGAATATTGAAACTCATGGCTGGATTGACCCGGAGACAAACGCTCCACGGTGGAGAGCCGAAGGTCATACGACCGATCTGGCAGCGCGCTCAACCGGCCTGTCCACGGGGGCTTACGGTTATCATGGTCAAACGGAAGCTCTGTTTCAGAAAGCGATTATCAACTGGATTGGCGATGAAGGTTTCCTGAAGATACAGAGCAGTCGAACCCTGCGTCCGAACTGGCATGGTGATGTGACTTGGATTAACGGTGTTGTTACAGCTATGCGCCAAGAAAACGGTGAATGCCTCGTTGACTTTGAACTGACCGCCGTAAATCAGGATGGCGAAATGCATCAGGACAGCACGGCAACAGCGATATTACCATCGCGTAATCGTTTGATCGAATAATTGCAGGTTAGCTGTTTATGTAACGCAAAGCGGGGCTTATAGAAGAGCCGGCCTTTATTGGCCCTGCTTTGCAACAGTAGGGCCCGAATGCTAGCGGGGGAGTCAAAGGTGAAATAGTGATCCTTATTCTAGAAAATTCACATGCGCTGTTTCTGAGCACTGTAGATGGTGAGATGGCATGAGGAGATCGATAATTATTGGAGTGAACTCATGGCTGGATTCGAAGTTATTGAAAAAGCGAAAAAAGAAGACAGGAAGCTACTGACTGAAGTTGAAGCCAAGCAGGTCTTGCAGGCTGCCAACATAGACGTTGTGCAGACACAATTGGCCACCTCAAAGGAAGAGGCGGTAAGTATCAGTGAAAGCATCGGTTTTCCTGTGGTTATGAAAATATCATCAGTAGATGTTGTCCATAAAAGTGACGCCGGTGGAGTAAAACTCAATCTGCAGAACAGAGAACAGGTCTCTAACGCTTACGATGAGATCATGGACTCGATCACTGTAGCTTATCCTGATGCCGAGATTGAAGGGGTTTCCATCCAGGGCATGGCTCAAAAGGGGTTGGAAGTCATTGTCGGTATGTCCAAAGATGCTCAATTCGGTCCAATGTTGATGTTCGGTCTAGGGGGCGTCTTCGTCGAGATTTTGAAAGACGTTTCATTCCGGATAACTCCACTGGAAAATCGCGATGCTTCTGAAATGATAAGAGAAATTAAGGGATTTCCTCTTTTAGAAGGGTATCGGGGCTCTGACCCTGTTGACATTCCTGCGTTGGAAGAGATGCTGCTTAAGATCTCACAGCTTGTGACGAATGTTCCGGACATCAAGGAGTTGGATCTGAATCCAGTGTTTTCTTACAAGGATGGGGCTCTTGCGGTGGATGCGAGAATTATTCTGGAATAGGAAAGGGATAAGCTCTTGTCATTGAGGGTCCCCTGAGCATAGCTTGTTTCTGTGAGAAGATATGACACAGTACAAGGCTTACTGTGGAGAATATGTCGATGAAAACATCTTGTACAGACATTATGCAGACAGTTTTTTATCCGAAATCTGTCGCAGTAATTGGTGCTTATAGTAATGAGGACGTAGAAAAATATCGTTGGACCGGTTGGTTAAAGGAGATGGGCTATAAGGGGAAGGTTTACCCTATCAACCCAAAGGCGAAGGAAATACTTGGTTACAAAGCGTATCCGTCGATTATCGATGTTCCTGATGAAATAGATTACGCAATCATGGCCGTTTCATCTTCAGCCGTTCCGGCATGTTTACGCCAGGTGGTCGAAAAAGGGGTCAAGGTTGTCCATCTTTTTGTCGCCGGGTTCGCTGAAACCGGATTGCCGGAAGGTATCAAATTACAAAAAGAGATTGAAGAAATTCTGGCCTCAGGAACAACGAGGGCACTCGGCCCAAACTGCATGGGCGTTTTCAGCACCAACAGCGGTATGGGGTTTGGCGGAATTATCAACGGTCTTGATGCAACTAAAGAGATCGGCACAATCAGCGCGATTTCCCAGAGTGGTTCCGGGATGGACTCGCTGTTCATGCCGGGGGTCTTCATTCGTGGCCTTCGTATCAGCAAGATCCTCAGCCTTGGTAATTCGATCGATATCGGCGTCGAAGATGCGATGGAATTTTTTGCTGATGACGATGAGACAGAACATCTCTTCTGCTATATCGAGGGGATTAAGGATGGCCCTCGTTTCCTAACCGCATTGAAGAAATGTGCCGCTAAAAAAAATGTCATTATCCTAAAGGGCGGAATAACCGCCGGTGGAGCACGGGCAGCCGCATCACACACTGGAGCATTGGCTTCGCCCGAAAAAGTTTGGGACACAATCTATAAACAGGCGAGGGTTCTGCCTGTCTCCAGTTTTGAAGAAAGTGTTGACCAACTGACCGCCCTGGTCAGGATGCCCAATCTCAAAGGAAATAGAGTCGCTATTGTTGGCCGTGGAGGTGGTGCTGGCGTTGCGACAAGTGACCTGTGCGAGAAAGCCGGCCTGGTTGTCGCTCCGATAAGTCCCGACACTAAAAGAAAGATACTTGAATTGGTGCCTCCTGACGGGAGTGGTTTGAACAATCCGATTGAAGTGGGGATCAGTGGTCGAGGCAAAATCTCGGCAAATTATTTTGAAGTTCTTCAGGTTGTTGCAGAGGATCCGAATATTGATTTGATCCTTATCCGGATCAACATGGAAGTAGCTACTCACGTAACCAATCTGAACGATGCTGCATTGCAGCAGTATATCAGTATCTGGAAACGTGCAGCGACGGAGTTGGAAGTCCCGGTTGCCGTTATCTTTGACCGGGGCGAATACTGGGACTCGGTCCAGATTGCGTATCGTTTGCGTAAGGCGTGCGCTGATGCTGGGATTGCCGCATTCCCAAGTGTTGAGATCGCGGCAAGGGCTATTTCAAAAGCAATTGCCTATTTTAATTCAAAATAGCTCAAAATGTTCGGCCTCTAGAAAAGCCTATGGCCAAATTTCAGGTATAGACCTTTTGGAGTGAGCCTGAAATTCCGGCTGGTGATTCATAAACTACTTGTTATGGGGAGAATAGGATGGAACTGAGAGTATTTGAACCTTGCGGAGTTGATCTTGATCAGAGTAAAGCGCAGCATGCCACTCGTTTAGATGATCTGAATGGAAAAACCATTGGCGAAATTTCCAATCGGCTATGGGAGTCCGATCTGATTTTTCCTCTCATTCGCTCAATTTTGAAAGAGCGTTATCCCGATATTAAGTTTGTGACTTTCGATGAATTTCCGAATGGCGCGGATGCCATCATGGATAACGAGGAGATTGGAGATTTCGCTCTCGCCAAAGGGGTGGATGCCGTTATCGGCGCCAGCGCGGCCTGAGGCGGTTGCTCCACGGCCGTCGGCCGTGCCTGTGCGAGAATTGAAAAAAAGGGGATTCCTTCATTCATCGTGACCCGGATGGGTTTTAAAGGCGTTGTGAATAATACCTTCCTGGCTCTGGGGTTGCCAGGTGGTGCCCCGCTTTACGAATTTCCCTCAGATGCGTTTGTTCCTGGTGCGGAGCTGACCCCCTTTGCCGAAGGCGTTGAGTATATCATCGACGGCCTGACAAAATGGGAGCCGGCCAAGGTCGCAAAGGGCAAGAAGAAGATACAGGCAATAACCGTGACCGGTGAAGATTATCTCGATGCTCTCACCAAAATGAACAATCTCTTTCTCAATAACCAGTGGGGCGACAGTCTGCCGCTTCTTCCGCCGACAATGGAAAAGGTTGAGTGGATTATGAAGGGAACCGATCTGTCCCATAATGAACCGATCGGCAAGATTATGCCGAGCGGCAGGACCGCTACGGTTGGGGCACTTGCCGTCAACCTGGCGATGACCGGCGGCAGGCCTGAACATCTGCCAGTGCTTATTGCGGCATTTAAAGCTTTTTGCGATGAACGTTTCCGTCATCACATGATGCAGGCGACGACCTGTTCCGTTAACATTGCCGGAATCGTCAATGGACCTATCGGCAAGCAGATTCGTCTTAATTCAGGGTACGGCTGTCTTGGTCCCGATGCCGCCCATCCTGCCGGTGGGTGTATCGGACGGGCTATGCGTCTGGTACAGCAGAACGTCGGCGGAGCGCATCCGGGAACCGGGACCATGGCTCTTTACGGTGGACCGTTAAAGTGGGCGAACGCAATATTTGCTGAGGACGAAGTTGGCTTTCCGGAAGGCTGGAGATCGGTCAGCGAGGACCGTGGTTACTCAAAAGGAAGCAATGTGATCACCATCCATGCGGTTGCAACGGCCGTCAATATCACCTCGATCCACTCGTCCAATGCGGAAACCACTTTGGAAACAATGCATTATCTTGCCAGGATCATGGGGAGTGATTACGGCAATATCTTCCTGAACTATTATGAGGACAGTGTCCCCGGGGTGCTTATTGTTCCGCGTGGGGTAGCTCAAGGCATGATCGATGCCGGCTGGACTCAGGAAACCATTCGACAGTTTCTCTGGGATAATTCCCAATTTCCCTGGTCGGTTGTTACCTCTGATTCGGACGTCTTTAGACGGACGAAGGACACCTTGCTGAAATATGTCAAGGAAGGGGAGCCCTGGCCAATTTCGGTCAAGCCGGAAAACCTGATGATTGCGGTAGCTGGTGGTAAGCAGTCCGGCCATTGCTACTGGATGCGGATGGGATGTTGCCCAACGCAGCCAGTCAGTATGGAAATCGAATTGCCTAAAAACTGGGATCAGTTGATCAGTGTTGCCGAGGATGATCTTGGTCCGATGCCGGAGAGCTAAGCCGGTTTTCTCAGGAAGGCGCTGCCCCTTCAGTTGAATGGTCTTTCGTTGTTTTGCAGGAGGTTATGTGATGACTTTTGTTGAGGTGAATAAGAGTATTCCGGGGTTGCCGCCTGACCTGTTGAACTTGCCGATGATAGAGGCTGAATTATATGTTCAGGTCAGTTCCGACCCTGAACTCCGTATCGAAGGTCCCGCTTTTGATCGGGACGGAAACCTGTTCGTCAGTTCTCCTTATCATGGCAGAATCTATAGGATTTCTGAGGATAAACGGGTTAGCAAAATTTTAGATAAGCCGGGAATCAAAAATATCGGCTGTGCGATTCATAAAAACGGTCGTCTGTTCTATGCCTGCGGAACCGGAGAGCTTTTTCATGTCAAGCAGGATGGCAGCGATATGCAATTTATCACGCCACGCATAGAGGGGCGACCGGTTCGCCTGAATGATCTGGTTTTTGACAAGGAAGGGAATCTTTATGTCACCGATTTTGCCGGGACGGTACCCAATCCAACGGGCGGTGTTTACCGGTTTTCGAACGACTTCTCGCGTGTTGATCAGATATTGGGCGGTTTGGCTGGAGCGAACGGTGTCTCACTGTCTCCTGAAGGAGACGCGCTCTGGATCGGTGAAACCTTTCGCAATGCCATCCTGCGTATCGGACTGGCCAACGATGGCGTAAAGTTGGCGGCGATAGATCCTGTTTGCTATGCCTATTACAATTCTGGAGTTCCCGGCGGGCCGATTCAAACAAGGTTGACGAAGAGGGAAACCTTTATCAATGCGTAGTCTCTCATGGACGAGCCATCGTCCTCAATAAGTGTGGCATTCCAATTGCGAATATTCTCATCCCTGGCCGGGACCAGGGATATAACCTCAAGTCTACCAATCTGGCTTTTAAGCCGGGAACCAATGAAGGCTATATCACCGCTGGTGGACTGGGTGGACCTTCTGTTTTCAGGTTTTACGGGTTGGCCAAAGGTTTATCCCTTTATTCACACACGTA
Source organism: Geopsychrobacteraceae bacterium (assembly GCA_963676795.2). Classification (GTDB taxonomy): domain Bacteria; phylum Desulfobacterota; class Desulfuromonadia; order Desulfuromonadales; family Geopsychrobacteraceae. The sequence goes on from CAXXTB010000001.1 coordinate 1,052,995, forward strand.
ATCTTTCTGATCGTAGCGAGCCGAACCTGTTAGGGGAGACCATGTTTACGAAAATACTTTCTGAATTTATAGCAAATGCTGATTTTGATGATTTACCTGAATCTGCAATAGCAGCCGCCAGGCGCGGGGTTCTGGATTATCTCGGCGTAACTGCAGGTGGGGCAAGCGAAACCATTGCGGATATTCTCAAACAATATGCCGAAGAGATGGGGGCAGTCAGAGACTGTACAGTTATAAACGGCGGTAAAACCAGCGTCACCATGGCTGCCTACGTCAATGGTGCACTGTCTCATGCTCTGGACTATGACGATGTCATTCATGTCAACCCCCTCTGGATGGGGCATCCTTCTGTCGCGATCCTGCCCGCTATTTTCTCGGTCGCCGAGCGGGAAAACAGATCCGGCCAGGACCTGATTCTGGCCTACAGCGTCGGTATTGAAATCTACACTAAGGTCGGCTTGCTGTGTGGAGATACGGCCTATAAAAACGGCTGGCACAATACCTCTTATATCGGAACCATGGCAGCGGCCGGAGCGGTCGCCCGACTTCTCGGCTTGGATGCTATGGCAGTCGGGCAGGCCTTCGGTATCGCGGGATCCATGGCAAGTGGGCTGCGCCAGAACTTCGGTACCATGGTCAAGCCTCTGCATGCAGGCATTGCCGCAAGAAACGGGGTCGAGGCCGCTTATCTCGCCAGGCGGGGGATCACGTCGGCGGCCAACATATTTGAAGCACCTCTGGGGTTCAGGAATGTCTTTTCCTGCGATCATGCTGATCTCATGCATGAAATCCCCTATGGTGAAGAGCTGATCAGTCCGGAAGAATTCTCCACAAGGCTTGGAAGACCGTGGAATATCTCTTCGCCCGGAATGTCATACAAGATCTGTCCGTCTTGCCGGGCGACGCATTTCGGGATGGAAGCCGCCTTGCTTTACAGGGAACAGCATCCTGTTGATCTTGACAGTATCTTGGAGATCGACTGTCGCGTACCTAGTCACATGGAATCCGTGCTGTTTTATCACGATCCGGTAAAAGGGCTGGAGGGGAAGTTCAGTCTCGAATATGTCTTTGCCAGAACCTTGATTGACGGTCCGCCAAAGATCAACGATTTTTCGGATTCCCGGGTCAACGAGGTGGATGTGAAGAGTTTGATCCGAAAGATCCGCTGGAACTCTTTCGACCCGGAGCCGGGGACATTCGGAACTCCGGAATATGTCATAAGGCACAAAGATGGAACTACTTTTGAGGCGAAGGTCGAGTACCCGCGTGGAGAACCGGAAAATTCGGTGTCAGATCAGATTCTTATCGAAAAGTTTAAAGATTGTTCCGGAGCGATCTGGTCTCAGAAAAGGAGGGAGCAGGTTCTGGAAAGGGTTCTTGTCTTGGAGCATGTTGAAGATATTACGTTGTTAACCAGGCTTTTCGGGCAATAGATCGTCGGTTGATAGGCCGTCACTCGCTGAAAAAGTCGGTTCATTGTTGGCTCACTCTGACCAACGGAATGGATTATCGAAATGACTGCAACTATGGAATGCAAACTGAAGGAAAGATCTGAAGCGAAGGAGATTGCCAGACGGTGTCAGTCCGACATTGAGCTGCCAGAAGGAAAACTGTCTGCCAGGCAAAGAGTCGAAGTTTTGGTTGACCCTGGAACCTTTCAGGAACTTGACCTGTTCCTGACTTCGGCCGAAAGTGAGTTCAACCCGGATGTCGGTGGTAGAACGACAGACGGTGTTATCACCGGCTACGCTGAAGTCGGAGGTCGGCCGATTTTTGTCTGGTCCCAGGATGGAGAGATTCTCGGCGGCAGTGTCGGTGTCATTCATGCGAAGAAAATTACCTGGCTTTACGAAAAAGCCCTGCAGATGAGGATCCCGATTGTCGGTTTTGTCGACTCGGTCGGGGAACGAGCCGAAGATCTGGTGGAGTATCCGCATGTCTATTCTATCGAGTCGATCTGTCAGGTTCAGGTCGATGCCTCTGGTGTGATTCCGCAGGTCGTTATGGTGATGGGGGCCTGTCTGGGCGGGATGGCCCTGGTCGCGTCAATGGCGGATGTGCTGTTCATGGTCCGTGACAATTGCTACATGCAGCTCAACGAAGGGGATAGCGCCGAATCGGTCGGTGCTTCCAAGAATCATGCAAGGAAAACCGGTGGCTGCGAAGTCCTGGCTGATGATGATAATGATTGTATTCACAGGTGCCGCAACCTGTTGAGTTTCCTGCCTCAACACAATCAGGAGCCGCCACCGTTTGTCGATACCGGCGACGATCCCAACCGCAAAGAAGAATCACTGCTGGAGATTGTTCCGGTCGCTGAAAACCAGGGCTTTGACATGCTCAAGGTTATTGACCTGATCGTTGACAATGGTGAGTTTTTCGAAATCAAGCCTTATTGGGCCAATAATCTCATTACCGGCCTGGCCCGTCTGGGTGGGCAGACTGTGGGCATCCTCGCCAACAATCCGAAAAATAAAGCGGGCTGTATGACGCTGGACGCGGCAGATAAAATGACGCGTCTCGTCCGTTTCTGCGACGCCTACAGCATCCCGCTGATCTGGCTGGCCGATTGCCCCGGCTTTATGCCTTCGGTCAAGGAAGAAACCAGGGGGCTGATTCGGCATGGCTGTAAAACGATCTATGCCAATTCTCAGGCGACCGTACCTCAGATTACCGTCTCGATCCGCAAGCTCTATGGCGGCGGCGGGCTGGCCATGCCCGGAACCGGCCTCGGCGGAGATCTCTATGTGAGTTGGCCTGTTTTGGCCCGCGGGGTCATGGGGGTCGACGGCGCTGTGGCCATTCTCTACAAAGGTGAACTCTCTGCCATCAAAGATGAGGAAGAACGTGAAAAACAACGCCAGAAAAGGCGTGTTGACATAGCCGAACGGATGAAGCTGGCTGAGTTGCAACAGCCTCAGGACTTTATCGACCCTCGCGAGACAAGACCCTTTTTGATCAATGCCCTGAAGATGCTCAGAAACAAGAAACGTGAACTGCCACCGCGCAAACACGGCAACATCCGGCTTTAGTTGGAGTGCAGATATGGATATGAAAGCAAAATTGAGTGAATACCGTGAAGTCGAGGCCACGTTGTCCGTTGGCGGCGGGCAAAAAGCGATCGACAGGCAGCATGCGACCGGCAAGCTGACCGCCTGGGAAAGGATGGCTCTGCTCTTTGATCCGAGAACATTTAAAGAGTTGGATTTGCTGGCCAAACCATTCAAAACCGGTTTCGATATCGACAATCGTGATATTCCGCGCGATGCGATCATTACTGGTTATGGGAAGGTCAACGGCCGCAGGGTTTACGCGGCATGCTATGATTATACGACCGTCGCCGGCTCGCAAGGGTCGATGCAGATGCTCAAGCTGGTTAAAATCATGGAGCAGGCCAGAAAAGAAGGGCTGCCCTATGTCTCGATCATCGATTCCTCCGGCCGTCGAATCCAGGATCGTTTCGGTAAGTTCGGCTATCGGGTGCCAATCAGGGTGGATGATTGCGGTGAGGGCAACCTTGATATGTTCGGCCCCCCCATGTCCTCAGGAATTATTCCTCAGATCAGCCTGATGCTCGGACCGGCCTATGCGGGTACCGCGTACTGCCCGATGATGAGCGATTTTCTGATCTTCCGCAAAGAACTCTCCTTCATGTCGGTCGCCTCACCGACTCTGTTGAAGACCGCGACCGGCGCGGATGTTACTCAGGATGAGATCGGCGGCGCCCGCTTGCATGCGGAGATCACGGGTTCGGCGGATCTGCTTGTCGACAGTGATGAAGAGGCGTTGGCCAAATGTCGTGAACTGCTCAGCTATCTGCCGTCCAACTGGACAGAGCAGCCGCCCGAACGTCAAACTAACGACGATCCGCAACGACAGATAGAAGAACTCCTGTCGATTGTTCCGAAAGATGAGTGCAATGGTATCGATATGCGCCGGTTGATTTCCCTGGTCGTTGATGACGGCCGGTTTTTCGAGGTGGCACCGCTCTTTGCTCAGAACATGATCACCGGATTTGCCACTTTAGGTGGGAAGACCGTTGGTATTGTTGCCAACAATTCTCTGGTCAAGGATGGTTCGCTGGACGTTAACGCCTGCGACAAGCATGCCCATTTTGTCAGAACCTGCGACTGTTTCAATGTCCCAATCGTCTCGCTGGTTGACAGCACAGGGTTTACGGAAGGTGCGCAAAGTCCGGAAGGGCTTGAGAAACACGCGGCGAAACCTGTATTTGCCATGTGTGAAGCAAGCGTACCCAAAGTCGTGCTTTATATCAGGAAGGTCTACGGGACCACCCGCCTGGTGATGGGAGGGCGCGGGATGAAAGTCGATTCTGTAATCGCCTGGCCTTCGGTCGATTTCAACTATGGTCCATTCCCGATTAAGGAACCCTACAATTCCGGAGCCATCATGGCCTTTGAAGAGGTCATCGATCCGAGAGCAACAAGGGCGGTACTCGTCGACCGATTGGAAAGGTTGTCAGTGAAAATGCCAGAGGCCAAGCCTTGGCGTAAGCATGGACTCATTCAGTTCTAACTTTTCTGCTCTCAAGCTGAAAGCGAGATATCCAAAAGTCCTAGTGTCAGCATTTGATCAAGGAGTCTAAGACAGTGGAATACACAAACCTTGTTTATCAATTCGATGAAGAGACCGGCATTGCCTGGCTCAGTATTAACAGGCCTGAGGTCAAAAATGCGCTGAACCGCGAGACTCGCCAAGAGCTCAGAACTGTCGTTGACAGTTTGAATCATGATTACTCAGTCAAGGTTTTGATCATCACCGGAGCTGGCGAAGATTCTTTTGTTGCCGGCGCCGACATTGTTGAGTTTCAAAATGCAAAGCCGGTCGAGATCGAAGAATTTGCTTCAACTCTCGGTCAGGCCCTGACAACCGATATCTCAAATCTGCCAATGCCCGTCATCGCCATGATCAATGGCTATTGTTTTGGTGCTGGCTGCGAATTGGCGATGGCTTGTGACATAAGAATTGCTTCCGACAACTCAAAATTCGGCCAGCTGGAAATCAATCTGGGGTTGATTCCCGGAGCCGGGGGAACCCAGCGACTGCCACACCTGGTCGGCGCCGGCAGAGCCAAAGAGATCATGTTCTCCGGCCGAATCCTCAAAGCTGATGAAGCGGAAAGAATCGGCTGGATCGACAGAATGGTTCCTCAGGCAGAATTGGAAGAAGCAGTGACCCGGCTCGCTGAAACCATTGCGTCCAAGAGTTCGTTAATCCAGCGGATCCTCAAAAAAACCATTAACAATGGTTTGAACACAGACCTGCAAAGCGGCCTGGCATGTGAAAAAGCCAACTTTGCCCTGTGTTTTGACACAGAAGACATCCGTGAAGGGATCGACGCCTTCCGCAATAAACGCAAAGCGCAATTTTCCGGTAAATAACTAGAGAGGTACTCCTATGATCAACGAAGTTGCTGTTATTGGGGCCGGTACCATGGGCCATGGGATCGCTCAGATTTGTGCCCAGGCCGGAATCAAAGTCATGCTGTTCGACCAAACAGATGAGTTTGTTCAATCTGGTCTGGGCAGAATAGATGATTTTCTGAAGAAAGGGGTTGACCGCCAGAAAATATCGTATGAACAGGCGGAGCAAGCGTTGAACCGAATTCAGGGGACCACCTGTCTGGATGATGCGGTAAGGAATGCCGATCTGATCGTTGAGGCTATTCCGGAAAAAATGGAGCTCAAAAAAGAATTCTTCAAAGGCCTGATCAGCAAGTGCAAAGATACTGCAATCTGGGCATCCAATACCTCTACCCTGAGTATCACCGAAATGGCATCCGTCAGTGAAAAACCTCAACAGTTTATCGGCATGCATTTCTTCAATCCGGTTCAGTTGATGACGCCGATCGAAATCATCAAAGGGATTTTGACCAGCGAAGAGACCCTGAAGGCGATCACTGAGCTGACTGTCAAGCTGGGGAAAACGCCGATTGTCGTCAAGGATTCGCCTGGCTTTGCCAGCACTAGACTGGGCGTCGAACTGTTTCTCGAGGCCAGTCGTATGCTCGAGGAGGGGGTCGCATCAGTCAAGGATATAGACAACGGCGCAAAACTGTTCTATGGCCACAAAATGGGGCCTTTCGAGACCTGCGACCTGGTCGGTCTTGATTCGAGGCTGAACAATCTGAAGTCTCTTCAGGAATCAACAGGAAATCCGAAGTGGGCTCCGCCATTGTTGCTCAAACAACTGGTTTCCTCTTCGTACCTGGGCACCAAGCCTGCCAGCAAGGGGGGGTATTACAAGTATTTTGGCATTGAAGACGATTGAGGGATGAATAAACTCAATTCTCCCGCAATGCAGTATCCAGCTCTTTCTATGGTAGACTTTTGAATTGGGTCGAGTAACAGGCCGTGTCGTCAAGTGTTGATTGATGCTTGAGATGTTATCGAAAAGGAGGAGTGACAATGATTGATGAGGTTTCAGGGGATCTGCTGCAATGGTTGCGGGGTTTTTATTATGTGGCGATGGAAGGGAATATCAGACTGGCGGCTCTCGCCATGGGGAGGGAGAAGCCGACAATCAGTCGTCAGATTAAACGGTTGGAACAGGAATTGGGGGTGATCCTTTTTGATCGTTCTTCCGGGAAGATGACAATAACGACCGATGGTGAAAAACTCCTTGAGGAAGCCCGAATCCTCTTCGAATGTGTCAAATTTATTAAAGGGAGTTTTGCAAAAGGAGAATCTCAATTCAAGGGGAAAATTGCTATGGCCGTTTCCCCGGCGATTGTCGGCAATATTTTGCCGGAATATATTGACGATTTCTTGAAGCGCTTCCCTGAAACAAAATTTCATATTACCGGAGGTACCAGGGAAAGGATTCTGGAAGAAGTAGATTCTTCGAAGGTCGATTTTGGAATCTGCTTATCAACCGGCTACGAAAAATCCTTTCAGTGTTATGATTTTTTTGAATCAGGGTCAATATTGATTGCCCCCAAAAATAATTCATTTTTCGCTAAAAATAAAATTCCCTCTTTAGAGGAAATCTCTAAATCTCCTCTTATTTTCCTTTCTCATCAAGGTTTGTCGTCGGCTATCGAGGATTGCTTCGTGGAAAGAGATCTTGATTTGAATATAGTTGTTACACATAATAATCATGATCATGTTAAGAAATTCGTTCGTTACGGAATGGGATCTTCTATATTAGCTTCACATTGTGTTTCTTCTGATGAAAAAGAGTTTTTTGATACATATAATCTTGATGAATATTTTCCAAGGAGAAAATATTCTATTGTTCTTAAGAAAAAGAAATATGCATCACCCTTAATTAGAGAATTTATCAAATATTTGAATCCTGATATTGATTTGCCTTCGCCAATGGATATCTATACTGAATAAATGCTGAGAACAGTTTTTCCTCTTATGGTTGATTGTTGTGGCACCAGATAAATGGAATGTTCTTTTGGGCTAGGCAGGACGCCGTGCACATCAATTTATTTCCTGAAGTGACAGAGCGGTGTTCATCGGCAAAACACCGCAAAAGATCTAATTCAATAGGTTCTCTCGTATATTTATCTTTTGACCGCGAGGTTATACTTTGTCGTGGGCTGAGTGCAATCCCTCGTTATTCTTATTGAACTTAAGTCCCATTCCCATTGCCAGTTAGGAAATATCTAACGGCTATAAGGAATTAGTGAATAGATTGAAATAGGGGGCAGTGATATAAAAAATTAACGGATGAGTTAAGCGGTTTAGCTGCCACACTGCTTTTATCTGGAGAGCAGCAAGTTCGTCATTTTGAGTGAAACTTATGTTGGGCAGAGGTAAGTTCCTGTAGCCCGGTTCTGTGGGTATTCGCAATATAAGTGGATGTAGGTTAGTCGAAGGGGATTCTTGGTATTTTTATCAGTCTTCATTTTTGGGTTAGGAAGTTCAGGATCGGTTAAAGGTCGACCTTTGTGATTAGTGCAGATTTTTGCTCTTTGACAATCTGTGTTTCGTTGGCTGCTCGCAGATTTTTTTAGGGGAGTTTGTAATTAGCTGAATTTTGATATTTCAATTCTCATTTTTGACTTCTGTTTCTGAGCTTGATTCAACTTTTCGCTTCCCGGGTAGCCTGCCAATTCAGCTGGCTGTTGTAGTAAATCGGCCTCTGTTTATCTATATTTCTCGATCAATACTGTTCTTTGATCTGTTCAGGCGGTGTATTCCGTCGTCGCTTGTGGCCTCTTTAATATATGTCGAAAAGTCAGCGAAACACTGATTTCATGTTTCTCTCCTATGTTTATGGGAAGAGCATGGGAAGCGTAAGAGGTTGGTCTGCTCTTGTGTGTTGAGGATATTTATTTCCAACTGATTCAGGTGATATTTATGGGCGAATTGTTGAGGGTCTTTATTGTTGGGGTCGCCGGTGTTTTTGTCGTTATGGCTGTTTTGTATTTTGTCATTATTCTGGTTGGCAAGGTCGCTACTGGTATAGCACAGAGGACTTCCCATGACTCATAGTATTGCGGATATCTTCCAGACGACCGGGTTGTTTCATATCACTCCCGGTATCATTGTCATGTGGGTCATTGCCTTTATCCTGATTTACCTGGCCATAGCCAAGCAATATGAACCGCTGCTTCTGCTGCCGATCGGCTTTGGGATTTTGCTGGCGAACCTTCCTCTGGCAGGCCTGATGTCGCCCGGTGAAGGCTTGTTGTGGCGGTTCTATCAGTACGGAATTCAATGGGAAGTTATCCCGCCGTTGATTTTTCTCGGTCTTGGCGCGATGACCGACTTCGGGCCACTGCTTGCCAAACCAAAACTGATTTTTCTCGGTGCTGGAGCCCAGGCCGGTGTCTATTTGACCTTTTTTGCTGCCAGTATGTTTGGCTTCAACCTTCAGGAGGCCGCTTCAATCGGTATCATCGGTGGGGCTGACGGTCCAACCAGTATCTTTCTTGCCAGTAAAATGGCGCCACAACTTTTGGGCAGTATTGCTGTTGCCGCATATTCCTATATGGCCCTGGTGCCGATCATTCAGCCGCCGATCATGAGGTTGCTGACCACCAAAAATGAGCGGGTCATCCGCATGAGCAAGGGGCGTAAGGTCAGCCAACTGGAAAAGATCATTTTTCCGATCGCCGCAACGATTGTTATCGTCGTGCTGTTGCCAGCGGCGGCCCCACTGATGGCGATGTTCATGGTCGGTAACCTGTTCCGCGAAGCCAAGGTTGTCGAGCGCCTGACCGGAGCCGCGCAGAATGAGCTGATGAATATCCTGACCATCTTTCTTGGTCTGCCGGTCGGTGCCACAATGAATGCGGAAAATTTCCTGCAGGTAAGAGTAATTTTCATCTTCATTGCCGGTCTGCTAGCCTTTATCTTCAGTACTGCGGCCGGGATCATTCTGGCAAAATTCATGAACCTGTTCAGTAAGGACAAGATTAATCCGCTGCTTGGAGCGGCCGGCGTTTCAGCCGTACCGATGGCGGCTCGTGTCGTCCATAACGTTGGCCAGCAGTATGACAAGAAAAACTACCTGCTTATGTTTGCCATGGGGCCAAATGTCGCCGGAGTTATTGGAACCGTTGTGGCCGCTGGTATCTTTCTGACACTTTTGGGATAGGGGGAGGTTGAGAAGACGAAGGCTTCCCTTAGGCTTGTAGCTGCCAGACAACGGCGTGCTTCCCCTGCTGTCTGCTGGAAAATAGCTAATACCCCAGCTGAATTGGTGGATAATTTTCTTGAAAGGAGTATTGATGTATGTGGACTGATTACGACGTTATTGTCATTGGTGGAGGACCTGCCGGTTTGGCGGCCAGTCTTTATACCAGCCGAGCTGGATTGGAAACTTTGATTCTTGAAAAAGGCGGACCAGGCGGTGAGTTGATGAATCGGCAGTTGATTGAAAATTATCCGGGTTTTAGTGCCGGAATTCAGGGGCCAGATCTTGGCTCAGCCATGTCTACACAAACAGAGTCTTTTGGGACGGAGTTTGAACTTGGCGCTGTAACCAGTATTGAAGTTAAGGATAATTTTAAAGTTGTTAAGACTGAAGAAGATAGCTTTTCCTGTAAAGGGATTATCATTGCAAGTGGATCGGTTAACAGAAAGCTAAATGTCCCCGGGGAGGAGGAGTTCAGTCACAAGGGCGTATTTTACTGTGCAACCTGCGATGGCCCAGGTTTCGCCGATAAGGCTGTTCTTGTTGTTGGCGGAGGTGATTCTGGTGTCACTGAGGCGCTTGAGCTTTCAAGGTATTGCACAAAGGTAACGATTGTCGAGTTGATGGAAAAACCTAAGGCCTCACAAGTGTTACTGAACCGTGCCACCGAAAATCCGAAGATTGAACTTTTCTGTGCGACCAAGGTTAATCAGATTTTTGGCGATGATCATGTGTCCTCGGTTGAACTCGAAGACCTTGCTTCGGGTGAAAAGAGGAAGTTGGATGTTGAGGGGGTCTGCGTGCGCATTGGGCTTATTCCGAATACCCAGTTTCTGAACGGAGTGCTTGAGCTGACGCCACTTGGCCAGGTTCCTGTCAATATTAATATGGAAACCAGTATCCCTGGAATCCTGGCTGCTGGTGATGTTCGTCAATATTCTGCCGTGCAAATGGCGACGGCAACTGGTGATGGAGTTACGGCGGCAATGGCTCTCGGGCGGTATCTGGAAACCATATAGCATCAGTCTCGGATCGTTCAGCTATCTCTCTGAAGAGGCATGCTCTTGAAGACTTGAATGAATGCTGACTGGTGAACTGTGTTTGTTGTGGTTTCCCAAGAGCCGTAGAGCTGCAAGTCGGCTTTTACGAGGTGAATATTGAATTCTGAACAACGTAAAAAACAACCTCTAGGATTCTGATTGGGGCCTGATGACCAGTATTGCACATGCTGGTTGTTAGGCCATATTTTTAACGACGAGCCTTCAGTTGAAAGTTGGAGCGTGAGCCCCTTTCTTTTATATTCTCTTCTGTCTGTTTCCTTTGAGTGTCAGAGATTTTTCCTGTAAATCAAGGTGTTGTCATGTTTGTGGGACTGTGTAAATGAGCAGTCGCGGGCTGTGTTATTTGTGGCAAATTGGTGCATGTTGTCCTCTTTTGGCAATTTATTTTTGGCAGTAAACTTTGTCAGAATTTAAAATATTTAGCTTTGGTATACGTTAAATATTTTGCATCGATTGCGCGATCAACACAAACAAGACTATTTGGGTTACTTTAGGAATGAGGAAAGTCATGGCAAGGATTATCAAGAAATCGCTTTTGTCGTTGGGTTTCAGTAGGGCAAAGATTTACAGTCGTCGTCAGGCTTACGTTGAACAACGTATCTGGAAATTTTAGCCGTATAATTAGCTACCAGTGCCATGGGTTTGATCGGGGCTGCTGGCTTTCGGACTGCAAGTCAAAATCCCTGCCTGTACGGTGGGGATTTTTTTTCATGCTTGGCGTTACGAAGATTCATGTTTCGCTGTATGACTCTATTTTAAATCAATTTTACCCCCTTCCTCCCTCTTCTGTTTTTTAGCCTTATCTCATATCTTCCAGTTTAAATTCGTTTTAAGATCCGTTTGCTGGTGTTCAGAAATATGCAACAGCCGTAAGGATTTAGTGAATAGATCGCAAGAATAGACAGTGATATACAATATTACAAGAATTGTTAAGAGTTCTAAAGTTTCTTTTGTTTTTATTAGTTATGCAATCAATTTTATTAATTGATGATTTTTTTTACACAGTCTCATCTGTGGATTCATTTTTATTGATTAAATATTAATGGAATCAAAAAGGAATACAGTTTTGAATTAAACCTTAATTGGAATTGAAGAGGTACTATATGGCAGAGGAAATTCTAGCCCCTCTTTCTGGGGCGGTTTGGAAGGTACAGGTCGAAGTTGGCCAACGCGTTGAAGAAGATGACGAGGTTATTATTCTTGAAGCGATGAAAATGGAAACGGCTGTCTTTGCACCATGTAGCGGAATTATCAGGGAAATAAAGGTCAAGCAGGGCGATAAGGTCGATGAAGACGATATTCTGGCAATGATAGAAGACTGATTTTATATGTAACTTGTGATTTTGAGCCACACAGTTGTGATTCCAGATACTTAGCCTTGCTTAGTAAGAGCGGCTGTTGTGATAAATGGGTTATCACTGCAGCTGTAACATTCCTTAAAGGGGAGGTAATGTAATGAGAGCAATTGTTGGTGTTCTGTGTGCCGTTGTCATGTTTGCAATGGCGATGCCTGTTCAGGCATTCACTCTGTATGAGAAGGGAAATTTCAGTTACAAGCTGGACGGTGACTGGCAGATCCAGTTCCGCCAGGCGGCTGGAGATGACCAAGATTTCGCCATGGACTACGATGACCTGGAACTGAAGAACTATGCCAAGTACCAGGTGACTGATGACATCTGGGTCGGGGGCCGTGTTGACCTCGCCGGTGATAAGGCCGCAGATGCTTCTGGCACTACTGAGATGCAGTTCGAAGAAGCCCGTCTGGAAGTTGGCTACAAGAATTACAAGGTCTACTTCGGCACCTACCTGAACGCCATGGATATGTGGCAGATCGGACCTGGCGTTCGTTATGAGACCGACGATGCCATCGGCCGTTACTCTGGCGTCGACCTTTGGGGCGCATGTAAAGGTGATGATCTGGTTTCCTTCGAAGCTAAAAAAATCGGCGGAATCCTGACCATCAGGGCCGATATCGAGATGGAAGATGAGACAGATTCAACTGATAAGTACGGCCCTTACTGGGATGTTTCTGTCGGCGCAGCCAAGGATGCCTGGAGTGTTGCAGGTATCTATCAGGTGATTGATCATGATACCCGTGGTGATGTTTCTACTTGGGGTGTCAATGCCAGCTACGATTTCAAAGTTGTTAAGCTATTGGCTGAGTACAGCGCTACAGAAGCTGAAGATGATGACAATTTCGGCGGCGGTTTCGCTACCGGCGCTGTTGTTGTTCCTTACAAGGACTGGACCTTCAAGGCTTCATACCTCAACGTAACCTATGAAGATGATGCGGAAGACGATGTGAACGGCTGGAGCACCAGCATTGTTTACCACATTCCGCAGACTAAAGCCTGGGTTATCGGCGAAGTTCAGAATAGCGATGTAGATGATAGTGATCCAGGTTATATGCTTGGCCTGCGTTTCAGATTCTAAGGCTTAGCGACATTACCCTATAGATTTGTTTTCGTGAAAATTATTGGTCTTACCATAGCTGCTTTTCTGTATTCATGCCAGAGGAGCAGCTTTTTTTGATGCAAAGTCGTGATTATTGGTATTGAATCAGTACAATTGAGTACGGCGCCGGGATAGGACGTCTATGGTTTCTATTTGAGAGGGAGCGAGGTTGTTATGAGGAATTTTTTCAGTTCTGTTGCATATTCATGTTTGATTATTCTGGGTGGTGTCCTGATGATGACGTCATCAGTATGTGCGGATGTACGTATGGAGCTTCCCACGGATGTTGACGTGTTTGCTGTTAATGGGGAGATTGCAATGATTGAAAATGTCGTACAGCTTCCTGATGGAGTGAGCCAGATAGTCGTCCGTTATGATGGATTGCTACATTCCGGGGATAAAAATTCAGCCTTTCCTGATCAGGTTCAGTCCGCTGCTTATGTCATCAAGTTTGATGCTGCAGATGAGGTATTGCAGCTTATTATGCCTCAGTTCAGAGAGGCCTACGATGTTGTTCAGTTTGACAAGAATCCTGATATCCTGATTCTTGCGGCCGAAGGTAAACCGGTTGATTTTAAATACGAACGTTTGGAATCGCAGGGGTTTGCTATCTTTCGTGATTTTGAGCGTGAGCTGGAACGATTCAATAAGACCGACTCTCCTGCGGCGGTTCCTCCCGTCAGGGCCGAAACTTGGCAGGCCAGAACTTCTCAGGGCGGATCTGCCGCTACTGCTCCACGACTTGAGGAGACAGGATCTGTCGAGCTGATTCCTCCATCGATGACGCCATCTCAGCAGGACGAGGCGACTAGTATGTCGGTGCAGATGCTGAAATTCTGGTGGCAGCAGGCGGATGATGTTTCTCGTCAACAGTTTTTGGATTCGATTGATAGATAGGGCTCTATTTCTGACCCTGCCCGTAAATGGATGCGCGGGTATTAAGAAGTTACCATAAGCACTCTTTTATCTGTTCTGAACTTAGAAGATGCTGTGAGACCAGAATCCGCTTTATGGGGCATTTGTCCGGAAGAACGAAAGTGCATGCTCGGCGACTTTTCTGGCATTTTCCATATGGACATGATGAGGGCCAGAAACATCAACAAGTGTAAGGTTCCTCATTATGTCATACCTTTCCTGCATGTACGGTCTCTTCCAGAGGTTTCCTTTGCTTGCACGTAAAAGTAATGTCGGGGCTGAAATTCTTTTCAGGAAGGCAAGTACTTGTTCCTGAGTGAAATAATACAGGGCTCCGATAAGCAACCGAGGATCGCTACTCCAGGTTATTCCGTTCTCTGTTACCCTGGTTCCCCGTTCTGTGAGAGCTAAAGTGTTCAGATAGCTCATGCGTAACTGCGGGGGAATCTTTTTTGAGGACAAACGCGCCTTCGCGGCTTCTTCCGTATTGGCATAGATGGTGAGCCCTTTTTTAGTAGTTGATAACGAGTGTAGAACTTTGCTTTCCAACATAATGGGGCCATCTTCGGGGAGCGATGACCGCGGCCCGAGATTGTCTATAACAGCGAGGCTGATGATTCTCTCGGGTAGGATAGAGGCTATGATTGATGCAAGTGCGGCGCCCATGGAATGTCCAAGTCGGCTAAATCGTTGCCAGCCAAGCTCGTTAGCAAAGGCAATGATATCCATGACGTAATCATCGGCATAATATGATGTGCCATGCGGCCGGTGTTCGGACTGTCCATGTCCTGGTAGATCCAGCGCTATGAGTCGAATTCCTGGTAAGTTCCCAGAAATTGCAGCAAAGCTTGCAGCATTATCCAGCCAACCGTGAATCGCCAGTACGGGTATCCCATTAACTGGTCCCCAGGCCAGCCCTCTAAGGCGTAAGTTTGGGGTTTGGATGTCAATTTCTTCGCTGCGCACGTAAATCTCCTGTAGCTACCAATGCGGCCTGTTATATATGTGGATGTTGCTGTTATGACGATGATACTCAGTTAGATGAATTGCCTATTGACGAATATTCCACCCTAAGATGTTTTGGGGGCAATTTCCAGAAAGATCTTATTCAAGAGAGGCTGCTAATTCAGGGAGGGATGATCGTTGCTATCCATGTCATCCATTGACAGATTGGTTTAACGAAGATATTTTTGTTTCCGATGTGCTTTATTGATTATTTCAATGCGTGAGAGGCGATATGACGTTACGTCAACTTGAGTTATTTGTGGCAGTTGCAGAGACAAAAAGTTTTTCGCGTGGTGCCGAACTTGTATGTTTGACGCAGTCGACGGTTAGTCAACATATTGCCGCGATGGAAGCGGAGGTCGATACCCGCCTGTTTGACCGGACCAGCAAGGGCATTTTTCTGACTGCCGGTGGTGAGGTCTTTCTCTCTCATGCGCGTCGAATTCTGGCCGAATACCGTGCCCTTTATAACGGAATGGAGACTTTTCACGGTCTTGAATCGGCAACACTTGTGCTGGGTGCCAGTAACATCCCGGCCAATTATCTGATCCCTAAAATTCTGCCGTTATTGCAGAGCGAATACCCGGGTATCAGGCTCGAAATGCGCAGTGGTGACAGTCGTGAAATGACCGATCAGCTTGTCGCCGGGCAGGTCGAGATGGCTATCGTCGGGGGGCTGATGGATCCGGAGCGGGTGAACTACTGGTCATTGATGGAGGATCACCTGGTTTTGATCGTCGGGCAGGACTCTCCGCTCCGAGAGCGCAACACAATCCCACTGGCCGAGCTTGGGACATTGCCGCTGATCGTGAGGGAAAGTGGTTCAGGAACCTTCCAGACGCTTGAGAATCAGCTCTACGCTGCAGGGTTCCCCGCCGAATCACTGACCATCGTTGCCCGTCTGGGAAGTAATGAAGCAATACGTCAGGCCGTTGCTGCAGGTTGCGGTTGTGCTTTCGTTTCCGATTTGTCGATCGCTCGTGAACTGGAGCGGGGAGATCTTTTTAAACTTGAAATCGAAGGGTTATCGATCGTCCGTCAGCTGTGGCTGGCAACGCTCAAAGATCGTACATTGTCTCCGGCGGTAGAAGCGCTTAGCCTTTTGTTGCGAAAAAGATACAGCCTTGCTTCGGCGTGACAGTTCGGTAAATTGAAAATTCATAAAAAATAAATAAGGTGTATAGTTGTATCTGATCATTGGCTGAAAAGTTGAAGCCCAGAGTCATTTTTTGAAATCAGCGGATTCCTCTGCCACAAGATCGTTGTCGCCTCAGGCAGATCTCCAACACATCACCGGGCAGGATTCATGCGCGCCAAACTTTGTACGCGACCTTTGCTTTTCCACTGGATTTAACCGAGTACATCAAGTCATCGGCGATATTTATAGCTTCATCAATATCATCAGGAAGGGTTTCGAATGTAACCAGACCCGCACTGAAGGTCACTGGCCAATCAAATTCAACCATGCGCTGATGTAATCGCCCGATAAGTTTATCATAGGCAAGTTTAGCTTCTTTAAGATGTGTTTCAGGGAAAAGGATGGCGAACTCATCTCCTCCCAGGCGTGCGACTGTATCAATTGACCTTGAATTCTCTATAATGCTATTGGCGACCTCAAGAAGCAGCCGATCTCCCTCGTGGTGGCCAAATGAATCATTTATGTTTTTGAAGTTGTCGATATCTATATAGGCTAATGAGAATTTATGATTGTATCTTGATGAGCGAACGAGTTCTTTTTCCAATTCTGAATGAAATTTTCTTGAATTGTTAATGCCTGTCAGGTGGTCTGTATCTGCTGCTAATGATTCAAAATGATGAACTTTTCTGAAATTAGTAACGATTATTGAAAGTGATATTCCAACAATTAAAAACGCGGTATTTTCAATAAATATTGTTTTTATATCTGCGCAATTAAGAATTGAAAATTTTAATATAGTTAATAATAAGTAAATTGAAATTGTTAGAATTAATCCAGACTTCCTTGATCCATACCAGCTTGCTAATAGAATTGGCAGAATGTAAAAAATCTCAAGAATGTAAATTTCTTTAATAATAAATATGGCCATTGTAATAAATATGACGAAAAAAATAGACATCCTCCATATGAGTTTATATGAACGATTATCAAGAATGTGTAATAATGTTTTCATCTTATAATTTATTCAGTGAGTTGAATTATTTTTAAAATCCATTTTCTATAAAAGTATACACAACAAAAATGCTGCTTTTCGAAATTAACAATACGCTTACAAGGAATCGAAATCTCTGTTCTTTAGCAGGCTTTTTAAACGGCAGGCGGGAGAAACATCACCCCGGAAGTCGGTATGGTGACATCCCCCACCAGATTATGCTGAAATATTTACAATCTGATCCGCCGTCAAGAGACATTGGCAAAGTTATATCGACAGTCTTTTAGAAAGAGTTTTCCCCAAATAAAAATCTGAATATTCGTTAATCTTTTACAGCGTTTGCTGACGGATTAATTCTCATCTCGAGGTTATCCAAGGCTATCCAACCCGGCCTTGAAGAAGTCATTGTTTACGATATAGTTAGTGGAACTATGAGGTGTCGAAATGAATGTTCTATTGATTTATCCGGAGTTTCCAGACACATTCTGGAGCTTCAAACATGCCTTGAAACTGGCCCATAAAAGAGCTTCATCGCCGCCGCTGGGATTACTGACCATCGCCGCAATGTTGCCTCGGACATGGAATCAGCGCCTGCTCGATCTGAACGTCACCAAGCTGACCACCAAGAGTCTGGACTGGGCAGATGCGGTCTTTTTGAGTGCTATGCTGGTTCAGAGAGAGTCCGCCCGGAGCATTATTGCACGATGTAAAAATGCGGGACTCCGGGTCATTGTCGGCGGACCGTTGTTTACCAGCGAGCATGAAGAGTTTACTGAAGTCGACCATTTTGTGTTGAATGAGGGGGAACTGACTCTGCCTCAGTTTCTCAATGATTTTAGCCACGGCCAAGCGAAACAGATCTATTCAACCTCCGAGTTCACCGATATTCAGAAATCACCCGTACCGTTGTGGCAGTTACTTGACATGCGACGTTACGCGTCCATGAGCCTGCAATACTCTCGGGGCTGTCCTTTTCACTGTGATTTCTGTAATGTGACGACACTGTTCGGTCATCAGCCTCGTACAAAAAGCACTCAACAGGTTATTGCTGAACTCGATGAACTCTATACACAGGGATGGCGTGGCAGCGTTTTTTTTGTTGATGACAATTTTATCGGCAACAAGAAACAACTGAAAAAGGAACTTCTTCCGGCGCTGATCAGCTGGCAAAAGAACCACGACGGACTCTCCTTTCATACCGAAGCTTCAATCAACCTTGCTGACGATCCAGAGCTGGTTACGATGATGGTCGATGCCGGATTTGACACGGTTTTTATTGGCATTGAAACTCCCAACGACCAAGGTCATGCAGAATCGGGCAAGAGCCAGAACGAGAACCGCAATCTGGTTGAGGATGTAAAATATCTGCAAAAATCCGGGTTGCAGGTCCAGGGTGGATTCATCGTCGGCTTCGATAGTGATACGCCAGCCATTTTCCAGAGTCAGATCGATTTTATTCAGAACAGCGGCGTCGTCACGGCGATGGTCGGTCTGCTTCAGGCGTTGCCGGGAACGCGACTTTACGAGCGTATGCAGCGGGAGGGGCGCCTGGTCTCGGTATCGACGGGAGATAACGTCAGTACAGCCACCAACATCGTGCCAGTCATGAGCCTTGAGTCCCTGCAACAGGGCTATAAAAAAATCCTGCGGACAATTTACTCTCCGAAAAACTACTACCACCGGATTAAGACCCTGCTGCGGGATTATCCGCCACCCAGGATTCATTCTTCACTGGGCTTTCGCTACAAATTGGCATTCTTTCATTCTCTTTATCGACTGGGTTTGTTTGGTAAAGAGCGTGTATATTTCTGGCGGACCCTGATCTGGACACTATTCCATCGTCCTCGCCTGTTTCGCCTGGCGGTGACATTGGCAATTTACGGCTACCATTTCCGCACGATCTGCGAACGCTACGTGTTACGCTGAAGACTCCTGCCCCCTTGTTTTTTGCGAGAGGTGTTTGCCATGAAACCAGCCAGAAAAACTGCAAAACCGCAACAGGTAGGCAGGTTAGAGCGGATTCTGGTAAACGGCCAGTGACGGAATCGTTGCCATGGACAGACCGGGAATATGTTTATGCCAACGCGGCGGCTGAGAAGATTCTGGGCCTCAGCAGGACTGAGATCCTTCAGCGAACCTATAATCAGCCCCTCTGGAAAATCACGACGTTAAAGGGGCACCCCGTGCCCGATGAAGAAACCCCGTTCAAAAAGGCTTTGGAGGAAAACCAGGAAGTCTATGGCCTGAAGCTGATTATCGAGCGGCTGGACGGCGAACGGATTATCATCACCACCAATGCGACCCCAATGTATGATAGCGCCGGTAATTTCGACGGGGTTGTCGGCATTTTCACCGATATCACGGAACAGCATGAACTTCAGGAACAAAACATTACCTACCATCATACCCTGACTCACGATCTGTATATTCCGCTGTCGGTGATTCATGACCACGCGGAAATGCTGTTGAATGCGTTGCAGGAGAAGCCCTTGGGTGCTACCGCATTACAGAATATCGAAGCCATCATGGACAGCACCGAAAAAATGGAGAGAATGATTACGGATCTGCTCGACACCGCCCGCATCGGAGGGGGGCAGGTTTCGCTGGAGAAAGAGCCGCTTGCTCTGGCCGCCTTCGTGCCCTCGCTTCTTCATCGTTCCCTCAACGACAATGACCGGAAAAGGGTCGAAATCCATATTCCGAATGAACTGCCAGTCCTATACGCCAAGAAGCGCCGTTCCCCACAGCGTGTCAAACAGGGTTCACCCACAGTTGCCGCGCAGTAAAACCATCGTAAACATCGCGTCAATTTCTTACTGTTAGATTTTCTCAAAGAAAGGCTGACCACGGAGAATTGCTATGGCAACAGCTGAGCGGTGCTCAACGCTCTGTAGTCAATCGACACCGGCCGGGCTTCGTTCTCTTTCAACTTTGTTGCAACGCCAGGTGGCAGATGGACAAGAGCCTAGCCTTATCTCCTGCAAGTGCAGAGAAAGGTGGTATCCTTTTATTACTGGCGGAGCGCAATGAAATTGATGGTTTCGCAGAAAATCATAAGACCTGAGGTCTAAGCAAAACCACCAGATGCAAGGCGTGCAATCGGCGATCAATGTGGCCGTCGAGGCGGCAAGGGCACAGAGGTCTGACCAATGGAGATATGCATGGCCAATAAAGCCAGGATATCGAACTCCGGCGCGGTAGTTGCGGTGCAAGGCAGTGTCGTCGATATCTATTTCGAAGATCATTTGCCGCCAATCTACACGTTGCTGAAGGCCCGGGATGATGAGATTGTCATTGAGGTTGTGGCGCAGCTTGGCGCCCATCGGGTACGCGGGATTGCCCTGACTCCGACCCAGGGACTCGCTCGCGGGATGCTGGTGAGAAACACCGGCGGTCCCTTACAGGCGCCGGTCGGCAAAGGAATTCTGGCGCGCATGTTCGATGTTTTCGGCAATCCCATCGACCGCCAGCCGGAACCGACAGAGATGCGCTGGCGTTCAGTCCATCGTGCTCCTCCGGAGCTGGCGCGACGTTCCACCAAGTCTGAGATCTTCGAGACCGGAATCAAGGTCATCGATGTACTGATGCCGCTGGAACGTGGCGGCAAGGCGGGCCTGTTCGGCGGCGCTGGGGTGGGCAAGACGGTACTGCTGACCGAGATGATCCATAACATGATCGGCCGTCAGGAAGGGATCAGTATTTTTTGCGGCATCGGCGAACGCTGCCGTGAAGGGGAAGAGTTGTACCGCGAGATGAAAGACGCCGGCGTGCTGGAGAACATGGTGATGATCTTCGGCCAGATGAACGAACCGCCGGGCAGTCGGTTCCGTGTTGGCCATGCGGCGCTGACCATGGCCGAATACTTTCGTGATGACGAGCATCGTGATGTCCTGCTGCTGATCGACAATATTTTCCGTTTCATTCAGGCCGGTTCAGAAGTCTCCGGGATGATGGGGCAGATGCCGTCGCGGCTGGGCTATCAGCCGACCATGGGCACCGAACTGTCGGGGCTGGAGGAACGCATCGCCAATACTGACAGCGGGGCAATCACCTCTATTCAGGCCGTCTATGTGCCCGCCGATGATTTCACCGATCCTGCGGCGGTGCATACCTTCTCGCATCTCTCGGCGTCGATAGTCCTGTCGCGCAAGCGGGCAAGCGAAGGGTTGTATCCGGCCATCGATCCACTCCAGTCCAACTCCAAGATGGCTACGCCGGGCAACGTCGGTCAGCGGCATTACGCTCTGGCGCAACAGATTCGGCAAACCCTGGCGCAATATGCGGAGCTCAAGGACATCATCGCCATGCTCGGTCTTGAGCAGCTTTCGCCGCAGGACCGCAAGATCGTGGCCCGCGCCCGCCGGTTGGAACGCTTTCTCACCCAACCCTTTTTCACCACTGAAAAATTCTCTGGTATCAAAGGGCAGCAGGTCAGTCTCGAAGAGGCGCTCAGGGGCTGTGAGCAGATCCTTGGTGATGAATTCATCGACTATCCCGAGAGCGCCCTCTACATGATCGGAACGATTGAGGACGCGAAAGTCGGAGCGAAAATTGACCGCGCTCCTGCCCCGCCTGAATCACCAGCGAAAAGCGCAGCCGAGGATGATTTGAACTTCAAGACGAAGCTGCAAGCGGAGGTTAACGATGGCCCGGACACTTATGCATCTTAAGATCCTGCTGCCCTTCCGGATCTTCACTGAGAAGAGCGAGGTGTCACGTATCGTCGCCGATACAAGCGACGGTTCATTCGGACTTCTCCCCCGGCGCCGAGACTGCGTTGCGGCACTCGTGCCGGGAATTCTGATCTTCGAAACCAGAGCAGAGGGCGAGATATTCCTGGCAGTGGATGAAGGGATTCTGGTCAAGACCGGTCAGGAGGTACTCGTTTCGGTACGCAATGCCATTGCCGGCAGCGACCTTGCCCGGTTGCGTGAGGCGGTGGAGCGGGAGTTTCTGTGCCTGAACGAACGGGAACTGAACAGCCGTTCGGTGATGGCGAAAATGGAGAGCGGTTTCATCCGCCGCCTTGCGGAGTTTCATCATGACTGAGCCGGATCAGCGTCCTGAGTTCATCCAGGAAGTTGGTAAAAAAGCGGAACGCAAACTCAAAGCGCAGCGCCAGACCGTACCGGGGGTCTGGTTCGGGCTGGGGATGGTGGGGCTGATCGGCTGGTCGGTCGTGATCCCGACGCTGCTCGGCGCGGCGCTGGGAGCCTGGCTCGACGAACAACAGGCCGGCGGGCATTCCTGGACGCTGGCACTGTTGGTCGCCGGTCTGGTGCTTGGCTGTTTCAATGCCTGGCGCTGGATCGCCAAAGAAGGGCAGAACATAGGCGCGGACCAGGAGGATGACCATGAATGAAATAGCGATCATGCCCTTGGTTTTGCTGGCCGGTATGGGGCTTGGCGGGGTGTTTTTCGGCGGTCTCTGGTGGACGGTAAAAAAAGGGGTTTTGTCGACTCGGCCGGGGCTTTGGTTCTGCGTCAGCCTGGTGGTGCGCAGCAGCATTGTTCTGATCGGATTTTACTTTATCGCCGGCGACCATTTGGAGCGGCTCTTGCTCTGCCTGCTCGGATTTTTTCTGGCCCGCCTGGTCGTGATCCGGCTGACCCGCATACCAGAAAAGTCAGCATGCCCTATAGAGGAGCCTCGCCATGCGCCTGAGCCCTGATGAAATCATCTTCTGGCAACTGGGTTTTTTCAAGTTCAACGCGACCATTGTTTTCAGCTGGGGACTGATGTTGGTACTGGTTGTCGGTTCATTGCTGATCACCCACAATCTGACCACCGGACATAATCGCTCCCGCTGGCAGAACCTTCTGGAGATCGTCGTCACAGCCATTATCGCGCAGATTCAAGATGTCGGTCTGAGTCAGCCGCGCAAATACCTGAGTTTTCTTGGCACGCTGTTTCTGTTTGTCGCCGTCGCCAGCCTCGCTACCATCATTCCCGGTTACGAGCCGCCGACCGGCTCGTTCTCGACCACGGCAGCGCTGGCCTTGTGCGTATTTGTTGCCGTGCCGTTGTTTGGCATCGTAGAGCAGGGAGCTGTCAACTATGTTAAATCATACATGCAGCCGACGCTGATCATGTTGCCGTTTAACATCATCAGCGAGATTTCCCGCACCCTGGCTCTGGCTATCCGTCTGTTCGGCAACATGATGAGCGGAGCGATGATTATCGCGATCCTGCTGACGATTACCCCCTTCATTTTTCCGATTCTAATGACCCTGCTCGGTCTGCTCACCGGCCTGGTGCAGGCCTACATTTTCAGTATCCTGGCGGCGGTTTACATCGCCGCTGCCACCCAGGTGCGCAGGGAAAAGTCTGATGGCGAAAGTCTTGAACCATGACCGACCTCAATGCAAAGGAGCAATCATGGACAGCATGACCATAATTGGACTGATCTCGATTCTCACCGCCGGGCTCACCACCGGTTTCGGAACCATGGGGCCGGCGCTAAGCGAGGGGAAGGCTGTTTCGACCGCCTTAAGTTCTCTGGCCCAGCAGCCCGATGCGTCCGCGACCATCACCCGGACATTATTCGTCGGTCTGGCGATGATCGAGTCCACGGCCATTTATTGCTTTGTGATTTCGATGATACTGATCTTCGCCAATCCGTTCTGGAATCATGTCATCGCCCAGGTCACGGGGAAGTAACCCGATGTTGATTGATTGGTTCACCGTCGCCGCTCAGGCGCTCAATTTTCTCATCCTGGCGTGGTTGCTCAAACGTTTCCTTTACCAGCCGATTCTCCAGGCCATTGACGCGCGGGAAAAGCGGATCGCTCTGGCCCTCGCCGACGCCGACCGGAAAATGGCTGAAGCAGAGCAGGAACGTGACGCGTTTCAGATCAAAAACGAGGAGTTTGCTCGCCAACGCGACGCGCTCTTAATTCAAGCGGTGAAAGAAGCGAAAGCCGAACGCCAGCGGCTGCTTGACGCCGCGCGCAGGGCCGCCGACGAGTTAAGCGCCAAACGCCGGGAGACACTGAAAAACGATGCCCGCAACCTGAATCAGGAACTTCAGCGCCGGACCCAGCAGGAGGTCTTCGCCATTGCACGTCAGGCGCTGACCGATCTGGCCGCGATCAGTCTGGAAGAGCGTCTGACCGAGGTCTTCATACGACGCTTGCGCGAACTTGACGGTGAGGTCAAAGCCGGTCTTGTCTTCGCCCTTAGGAACGCTTCGTCTCCGGCACTGGTGCGCAGCGCCTTCGACCTGGCCGCGACACAACGTGCAACGCTCAAGCAGGCGCTCAATGAAACCTGCGCGGCAGACATTGAGCTTCGCTTCGAGACCGCGCCGGAGCTGATCAGCGGCATTGAACTCAGCAGCGCCGGTCAAAAAGTGGCCTGGAGTCTCGCCGATTATCTGAGTTCGCTGAAAGAGGGGGTTGATGAATTGTTGAATGGACAGGAGAAGTCTGACGCTCCAGACAGGCCTGGCGGCGAAGAAGCTGACGCCGCGACAAAGAGACCATAATATGGAATCTGAGAGTCTCCAGAGTCTTTTCGATAGCACCTTTTCGAGAATTTACCAAGTTCGGGAATCGTTCACCCCGCAACTGACGCTCCGGGATGTCGGCACCATTGCCAGTGTCTCCACCGGTATTGCCAAGGTGGTGGGGTTGCCCGGTGTCGGTTTTGATGAGCTGGTCAGCTTTCCCGGCGATCTGCTCGGAATCGCGTTCAACCTTGATGAGGACGAAATCGGGGTGGTTCTGCTGGGCGAGTACTGGCATCTCCACGCCGGCGCTGAGGTTCAGCGCAGCGGCCGGGTCATGGACGTGGCTGTTGGCCCCGAATTGCTCGGTCGCGTTATCGATCCGCTCGGTCGGCCGCTCGACGGCAACGGTCCGCTGATCACTGACAGACGACTGCCTGCCGAACGCCCCGCTGCGGCAATCATGGACCGCGCTCCGGTCAAAACCCCGCTCCAGACCGGACTCAAGGTTATCGATGCGCTTATTCCGATCGGTCGGGGGCAGCGAGAGTTGATTCTCGGCGACCGCCAGACCGGCAAGACCGCCATTGCCATAGACACGATTCTCAATCAGCGCGGCAAGGATGTCCTGTGTATCTATTGCGCCATCGGCCAGCGCGCTTCCTCCGTGGCCAAGACCGTGGCGAGCTTGCGCGATAAGGGTGCGCTCGAGTACAGCGTTGTCGTGGTGACCGAGGGGAACGACCCGCCGGGACTTGCCTATATCGCACCTTACGCAGCAACCAGTATCGGCGAGTTTTTCATGGAAGAGGGACGTGATGTGTTGATTGTTTATGATGATCTCACCCATCATGCCCGCGCCTACCGAGAACTTTCTCTGTTGCTGCGTCGTCCGCCCGGCCGCGAAGCCTTTCCCGGCGACATCTTCTACATCCACTCGCGCCTCCTCGAACGGGCAACCCATCTGGTTCCGGACCTCGGCGGCGGCTCGCTGACCGCGTTGCCGATCATCGAAACCGAAGCGCAGGATATTTCCGCCTATATTCCCACCAATCTGATTTCCATTACCGATGGCCAGATTTATCTGTCCCCCTCGCTGTTTGAATTGGGGGTCCTCCCGGCGATCGATGTCGGCAAATCGGTGTCGCGGGTTGGCGGTGCCGCCCAGCACGCCGCCTATCGGGCCGTGGCCGGTGACCTCAAGCTCGCCTACGCGCAGTTTGAGGAACTCGAAACCTTCTCCCGATTTGGCGCCCGGCTGGATGAGAATACCCGCCAGATCATCTCCCACGGCCGATGCATCCGTGCCTGTCTGAAACAACCGGAATTTTCGCCGGTTTCGGTCCCCGCCCAAATCGTCATACTGCTGGCGTTGACCGCAAAATTTTTCGATTCAGTGCCGCTTGAACAGATGCCGGAGGCCGAAAAGGCCCTGCGCGCAGCGGCAGTTGAGATCCCGGTGGCGGTGAATGAACGCCTGACCAGCGCTGAACAATTGAGTGATGAAGACCGTGAAACGCTGCTTCAGATCGCCCGAACAGCGCTGATTCCTTTCCAGGCCGCGCAAAACCCCGGGTCGCCAGCGGAATCTGATCCAACTACACCGGCATCCGAGGAGGTGTCATGAGCGAAACCACGGTCAGTCTGCGGCGTAAGATCGGTTCGGCCGGGGATCTCCGGGCCGTGGTGCGGACGATGAAGGCTGTGGCCGCTTCGAGCATCGGCCAATATGAACAAGCGGTGCTCGCTATCGGCGACTACTATCACTCGGTCGAGCTGGGGCTTGGCGCCTGCTTCCGGGAAAACGGGATGCCTCCCATGCAGACAGAGCCAAAGAGGTCAGGGGGGACTGCTGTAATTGGCGCAGTTGTCTTTGGTTCAGATCAGGGGCTGGTGGGCCAATTTAATGAAGTTGTCGCTGATTTTGCGGTGAAGATGCTGGCCACTCACCCCTTAGACAAGGTTGCGGTCTGGGTTGTCGGTGAGCGCGTGCAGACGCGCCTGGCGGACGCGGACCTGCCGCTTTTCGGGAACTTCCCGGTGCCGAACTCGGTCAAGGCCATCACCCCACTGGTCGGACAGCTTCTGTTCGCGAGTGAGATGCGGCTTAATACAGGTGAAATCAGCGAACTCCGGCTCTATTATAACCGCCCCGGAGGCGGGGCGGTCTACACCCCAGTCAGTCAGCGTCTGTTGCCGCTGGACGAGGCCTGGCGTGACAGACTGGCGAAACGGCCCTGGCCGCCAGGCAGTCTACCAGAAGTTTCAGAGCGTGGATCCGCGACCTTGAAGGCGCTAATCCGTGAATATCTTTTTGTTTCGCTGTTCCGGGCCTGTGCTGAATCTCTGGCCAGCGAAAACTCCAGCCGGCTGGCGGCCATGCAACGCGCGGAAAAGAACATCGACGAGTTACTCGGGTCCCTGACGCTGAATTTTCAACAATTACGGCAAAGTAGTATCGATGCCGAGCTGTTTGATGTCATCTCCGGATTTGAGGCCCTCAAGTGAGCAAAACCATGAGTCTCCAGATCCAAGGCATAAGCCCGTTTTTCAACATTCTTCCTCTTGGAAAGAGGGAGGGGGACGTCCATGGCTAAGCAGGCGGCCGAGCTTCGCTACGCAGTCCGTTTTCGTGTGGTCTTAAAGTATTTCGGACAACTCTGTCTGGTGCTCGCCATCCTGACTATGGTGCCTCTGATGGTATCGCTGATTTTTGGCGAGAGGGTCATCACCCTGAGATACGCAGTGGTGATCTGTGGGCTCGCAGGCCTGGGGTGGTGGCCCTCCCGCATGCGGACCCCTTCCCGCGTGCAGGCCAACGAGGGAATGACGCTGGTGACCCTGATGTTTCTTTTCACTCCGCTCGTCATGAGCTATCCGCTGATGAGTTCGGGGTTGAGTTTCGCAGATGCTTTCTTCGAAGCCGTTTCCGCCGTGACGACCACGGGACTGAGTGCCAGGGAGACGCTCGTCGACGCATCGAAGAGCTTTCTGTTCGCACGCGCCTGGATGCAGTGGTATGGAGGACTGGGTATCGTCGTCCTCTCTCTTGCTCTGGTCATGGAGCCGGGGCTGGTGGCCAAGGGGCTGGCCGTTGCCGAGGCGGAAAGAGACGATCTGGCCGGCGGTACGCGAGCTTATGCCCGGCGCGTGCTGAAAGTTTACGGCATCCTGACCGTCCTTGGTATCATCGGTTGTCTGGCTTTGAACGTCCATTTTTTTGATGGCCTGCTGTATACCTTTGCCGCAGTTTCGACCGGTGGCTTTGCTCCCCATGATAACAGTCTCGCAAACCTGAGCTGGTTCGCGCAGGGCTGGATCACCCTGTTGTGCCTCGCCGGAGCGACCCCGTTTATGGTCTATTATCTGAGGTTAAAGGCGCAAAAACATGGCAACGTCGGCCTGCTGCAACTGAAAGCCATTGTCATTGCCGGTGTGACCGTTTCCCTGGCGGTGGGAGGTACCATGCAGCTGAGTGGTGTGATGGCCTGGCCACAGATTCTCCATCATGCCCCCTTGCTCTCCTTTTCCGCGCAGACCACCGCCGGGTTTGCTTCGTTCCCCTGTGCGCAACTCGATTCCGGATCGAAACTGATTTTGACCTTCTCGATGCTCGCCGGCGGCGGCATCGGCTCGACAGCCGGTGGTTTCAAGCTGCTGCGACTGTTGATGGCCGTGAGCCTGCTGCGGCTGATTCTGCTGCGCACCTGCCTGCCGAAACATGCCGTCATCGAGCCGCGCCTGGCAGACCGGCGACTACAGGATGAAGAGATCCGTGCGGCCCTGTTGCTCATGCTATTGTATATCGGCGGCGGCGTTTTGTCCTGGCTGCCGTTTGTGACCATGGGCTACAGCCCGCTCGACTCCTTGTTCGAAGTGGGATCGGCACTGGGAACGGCGGGACTGTCAGTGGGGGTAACGAGTACTTCTTTGCCCGCACTGCTCAAAGGAATCCTGTGCGCCGACATGCTGATGGGGCGTCTAGAAATCATCGCCTGGCTGGTTTTGCTGTTTCCCGGGACCTGGGCCGGCCGGAGAATGGAGCTAACATGAGAACGGTTTTTATCGGCGCCGGAAAGGTGAGTATCGGAACTGCCAAGGCATTGGTTAAAAAGGGGCACGAAGTGGTCATTATCGAAACGGACAAGGCCCGAATCGATGAATTGGCCGAAGAGATGGACTGCAGCTTTTTGCTGGGCGATGGCAGCCAGCCGAACATCCTGCGCGAAGTCAATCCGACACAGACCGATATCCTCTATTGTCTGGCCGACAGCGACCAGGCCAACGTGATTGCCAGCCTCATCGGTCGTTCCCTTGGTTTCAAACGGATCGTGACGAGTATCGGGGATCCGCAGTTCGAGGAGATTTGCCATGAGCTCGGACTGCAGGACACGATCATCCCCTCTCGCACCATCAGCCGTTACCTGGAGGACATGGTCGGGGGGACGGAAAACGTCGACCTTTCCGCGGTTATCAAGGACGAGGCCCGTTTTTTTACCTTCAGCGCCGGACCCGAAGCCGCAGTTCCGGTCGCAGAGCTGAATCTGCCGGCCGATTCCCGCGTCATCTGCTACTACCGCGATGGCCGTTTCGCCCTCGCAGACGATCTGACGAAGCTGCAAGAAGATGATGAGGTCGTGGTTCTCACCCATAGTAAGAATATGGCCGCGTTGCAGAAACTTTGGCTGACGAGGCCTGTAGAGGACGAGCCGACGCGTGGCAAAGACAAAGGATCCAAGCGTACTTGAGACCCGCTAGGCGGCCTGTTGCCGTCTTGGGATTGCGGAGCTCCAAATTCGACGGGACATGAAATCATGATCAAACCGACTCGGGTCAGCCATCCGCTCTATAATCTTCTCCCCACGGAAATAGAAGGGTTCGATTCCCTGGCCGAACTGGCTCTGGATATGTGCTGGTCGTGGAATCATGCGACAGATGGTCTGTGGCAGCAGCTCGATCCCGAGCTGTGGCAGTTCACTCATAACCCTTGGGTTGTCTTGCAGACGGTCTCACGCGATCGGATCGAGAAGGTGCTGGCCGATCCCGTTTTTCGTAATAACCTGGATACTCTGGTCCGAACCAATCGTCAGGCGCTGGCCGTACCTGCCTGGTTTCAGCAATATCATGCGCAGTCGGCCCTGAACTGTGTTGCCTATTTCAGCATGGAATTCATGTTGAGCGAAGCGCTGCCGATTTATTCCGGCGGACTTGGCAATGTTGCCGGTGATCAACTCAAATCCGCCAGCGACCTGGGAGTTCCGGTGGTTGGCGTAGGACTGCTCTATCAACAGGGTTATTTCCGCCAGGTGATCGACAAGAACGGCAAGCAGCAGGCGCTCTACCCCTACAATGATCCCGGACAGTTGCCGATTACCCCTTTGCGTCAGGACAATGGCGAATGGCTGCGATTAAAAATCGCCTTGCCCGGTTACTCGCTCTGGTTGCGCGCCTGGCAGGTCCAGGTCGGCCGCGTCAAGCTCTATCTGCTTGACAGTAATGACGCGGCCAACTTTCCGGCTCACCGCGGGATTACCAGCGAATTGTATGGCGGAGGCCCGGAATTGCGTCTCAAGCAGGAACTGCTTCTCGGCATCGGCGGTTGGCGCCTGCTCGATGCGCTGGGGCTTCAGCCGGAAGTCTGTCATCTGAATGAAGGTCATGCGGCTTTTGCAGTGCTGGAACGCGCCTGCAGTTTCATGCAAAAGACTGCTCAGCCCTTCGACGTGGCGCTCGCTGCCACCCGAGCGGGCAACCTCTTCACCACCCATACCGCTGTCGCCGCGGGCTTCGACCGATTCTCCCCAGCACTTATCGAACAATATCTCGGCGGTTATGCCGAGCAGCAGCTCGGCTTAAGTCTGCATGAATTACTCTCTTTGGGGCGCCAGAACCCGGATGCTGCGACGGAACCTTTCAATATGGCCTATCTGGCGGTCCGGGGGAGCGGCGCGGTCAACGGCGTGAGTTGTTTGCACGGGGACGTCAGTCGACATCTTTTTGCGCCGCTTTTCCCTCACTGGCCGGTCAACGAAGTGCCCGTCGGGCACGTCACCAATGGTGTCCACATGCCGAGCTGGGACTCGGCTGAAGCTGACGATCTCTGGACCAGCGCCTGTGGCAAGGAACGCTGGCTCGGCACGATAGAAAATCTGGAGCATGACATTCGCTGCGTGTCCGACGATAAACTCTGGACCTTTCGTATCGCCGCCAGCAAGACCCTGATTGGCTATGCCCGCGACAGGTTATCCAGGCAATTGGCCGCCTCCGGCGCCACATCCGAGGAGGTGGCAAAAGCGAAGCAGCTGTTTGATCCCAACGTCTTGACCCTGGGATTTGCACGGCGCTTCGCCAGCTATAAAAGACCAAACCTGCTGCTGCACGACCCAGAGCGGCTATTGCGCCTGCTGACCAGCTCTCAGTACCCAGTTCAATTGATCATTGCCGGCAAGGCCCACCCGGCCGATCAGGCCGGGCAGGATCTAATTCATGAATGGATAACCTTCATCAGGCGACCGGAAGTGCGCCCACATGTGATTTTTCTCAGTGATTACGACATGCTTTTGACCGAACAGTTGGTCCAGGGGGTGGACGTCTGGATCAACACGCCGCGTCGCCCTTGGGAAGCCTGCGGCACCAGCGGCATGAAGGTCCTAATCAACGGCGGCCTCAATCTGTCGGAACTTGATGGCTGGTGGGCAGAGGCCTATAAGCCTGAGCTGGGCTGGGCGTTGGGCGACGGACTGGAGCATGACAACGATCCTGCTTGGGATGCAACAGAAGCCGAAGCTCTTTACAGGTCGCTTGAACAGGAGGTTGTCCCAGAGTTTTATGCCCGCAATAATCAGGGTGTTCCCACCGCCTGGGTGACACGTATGCGAGAAAGCATGGCGCGCTTGACACCGCAATTTTCTGCCAACCGGACGGTTCGCGAATACACCGAAAGATATTACCTTCCGGCTGCCGTAAACTACAATTCCCGCGCTGCCGGGCAAGGCACGACCGCTGCGGCGGTCAGCCATTGGCAGCAGGGGTTAGAGCGCAATTGGGCAAACATCCGCTTCGCTGAAATGACGATCACGACCACCGATGAATGTCATTTATTTGAGATTCAGGTTTATCTCAACGGCATCAACGCTGACGAGGTGCAGGTTGAACTGTACGCCGATGGGTCAAACAGGGGGGAACAGATCCGACTGGCGATGAGTCGTCTCCGCCAGTTAGTCGGTGCAGAGAATGGTTATGCCTACAAAGCACAGGTCCCGGCGTCTCGTCCGTCTGGGGATTATACAGTGCGGATCATTCCCCACTTTCATGGGGCAACAATTCCGCTCGAAGCGCGGCAGATCCTCTGGCAGCGTTAAGTCGGCAGACCATGATACGGTGCGGATGGCGTCATTGGCTTGCTGATGGATCATCGACGCGGGGATTCTGGATAACCGCCGCTCAAGCCCGGGAAATCATGGGCACAAACGAAAAAAGCACCTAGCTGATTCAGCTAAGTGCTTTTATATAATGGCGGGGCTGACGGGACTTGAACCCGCGACCTCCGGCGTGACAGGCCGGCGTTGTAACCGACTCTACTACAGCCCCGTAGAAGCCTTGTGCGTTGAAGCGGAGCGCAACTTACAATATTCTGAATTGAACTGCAACCGAAAAATTACGGACTGGACCCCGTTCCTGTCGGTTGGTGCTCTTCATGCCGTCAGCTTGGCAAAAAAAAACAGATCCGGACTTGTCGTAGAGCTGTATCTCTTGTGTAAAAATAAAAAAAGCACCTGGCCGTAAACAGTCAGGTGCTTTTTCATATAAATGGCGGGGCTGACGGGACTTGAACCCGCGACCTCCGGCGTGACAGGCCGGCGTTGTAACCGACTCTACTACAGCCCCGTAAAAGCCTTGTGCGTTGAAGCGGAGCGCAATTTACAATATTCCGAAATGAACTGCAACCGAAAAAAACATATTTTTCATTTTTTACGTCATGGTTTGTTGATGTCTGTATCATGTGGTCGCAGCTGTCGAAAACAGATAATCTTCAGCTGAATTGGCCTTAGTCCTGCGGTCTTTGATAGAATAGTTTCCAGATGCAAAGCGCAAAGGAGTTGACCATGTCTCCTGTTTTTCCTCTGGAAATATTTTATGACGGTTCGTGTCGGATCTGTTCGGCTGAGATGGCGTCTTACCGGAAGCGCAACCACGAGGGGCGATTGCTGTTTATCGACATCTCTGCCCCTGAATTCGATCCCGCAGTGATTGGTAAGGGCAGGGAAGAACTGATGAAAGTTTTGCATGTTCGCGATGCTGCCGGTCAGTTCCACCTGGGTATCGACGCCTTTATCAGCATATGGGAGTCTTTTCCGCCGGGATCCGCGCCGCGCCTGTTGAGTGTGCTGGTCGGTTTTCCCGGGATCAATCTGCTGGCCAGGGGTGGTTACCATCTGTTTGCCCGCAATCGTCATCTGTTGCCGCGCAAGGCAAGCGATTGTCGGGATGGCAGTTGCCGGATGTCGTGATTTAAATTTCACATGGAGATTTTATGCAGGTTTTAGGAATTGATATCGGCGGGAGCGGGATCAAGGGGGCGCTTGTCGATACGTCAAACGGTGAACTGGTTTCCGAGCGGTTGCGCCTGGAGACTCCCCAGCCGGCAACCCCTGAGGCTGTTGCCGCGACTGTTGCCGAACTGGTGGCCAGGTTTGGGTGGCAGGGGTGTATCGGCTGTGGTTTTCCGGCAATCATCCGCAACGGCACGGCTTTTTCTGCGGCGAATATCGATACTGGCTGGATCGGCGTGGATGTCGAGACCCTGTTAGAAGAGGCAACCGGCTGTCCCGTCAGGGTCGTCAACGACGCTGATGCCGCCGGGATTGCTGAAATGAGGTACGGCGGCGGTATCGGCCAGTTGGGGGCGGTCCT
This sequence comes from Geopsychrobacteraceae bacterium, assembly GCA_963676795.2. Taxonomy (GTDB): domain Bacteria; phylum Desulfobacterota; class Desulfuromonadia; order Desulfuromonadales; family Geopsychrobacteraceae. The sequence continues at coordinate 1,086,535 of CAXXTB010000001.1, forward strand.
GATCCTGACCCTGGGCACCGGGATCGGTTCGGCTCTTTTTCATCAAGGACAGCTGTTTCCCAACCTGGAACTTGGTTTTCTGCCGTACAGGGGAGCGCCGATCGAACACTACGCTGCAGCGGCCGTCCGTAAGCAGGAAAAGCTCAGCTGGAAAGTCTGGAGCAAGAGACTCAACCGTTTTTTGCAGATGAGCGAACGGTTACTCTCTCCGGACCTGATCATCATCGGTGGTGGCGTCAGCCGCAAGAGCGAAAAATTTCTGCCGTTACTTGAGACCGGGGCGGAAGTGATCCCGGCCCAATTACTCAATCAGGCCGGGATCATCGGTGCTGCATCCTTTGCTGCGGATCATGCTGGCAAGTCCTAACTGTTTTTCAGTGTGGCATCGAGGTATTCAAGAAACCTCTTCCACGATTTTTCATCGGCGACCTTGTGGTAGCGCGAGCTGCCAAACACCGTAAAAGCGTGAGGCGCACCGCTGTAGGTGATCATTTCATGGGGAAGCTGCTGTTTTTCCAGCTGCTCAGCCAGTGAGGCGAAGTCGCTCATGGTCACTGCTGTGTCCGCTGTGCCGTGGAGGATCAGCAGCGATCCTTTGGTTTTTGAATAATCCTGTCCTTCGGGGGTGGTCAGCCCGCCATGAAAGGTGACGAAGCCTTTCAGTTCTTTTCCTGAACGCGCATATTCCAGAGTGACCGCCCCGCCGAAACAGTAGCCCATGGCCACCGCATTATTGACGTTGGCGCCCTGCGCTTGTGCCGCAGCATAGGCGCCGTCCAGCAGTGCCCGCATCCGCGTCCGATCCTGATAGAGTGCTCCGGTCAGTCGCTTGTTGTCGTCGACCGACTGGGGACGGTTCTGCTTGCCGAACATGTCTGCAGCAAACACGGCATAGCCTTCGGCTGCGAGCATCTCGGCGCGTTTCATTTCATAGTCGCCCAGCCCGTCCCAGTCGTGGATCAGGATGACCAGTGGCGCCTGTGCAGAAGGAGAGATGTAGTAACCTTCAAAGGTTTCTCCGTTGACCTGATAATCCACGGGATGGCCGGCAGCATAAAGGGTAGATGATGCTGCCAGTAACAGAAGTGTCATCAACAGCTTTTTCATTGTTTGCTCCTCTCGGCAAAATGTTTACCAATATGGTCAATATTATGTCGAAAGGACGGTTCAATACTAGGGGGGACGCTCATTTTTAAGGCTTAAGTGGCTAGCTTACAGCCTGTTTTTCAAGCTCTTCCCTGATCAGGAGATCGGCATTGCTGATCATTTTTTGTAGTCCCTGTTCTACGGGGGGGGAGAGTGTCATTTCCATCTCGATACTCTGGGCCTGGATACCGATCAGCCTGACGGTTGCCGGGCGGTCGCCGATCAGTTCTGCGGTCGCGAGCAGATCCTGCAGTCCGACCTGGTGGGGGGAGACCTTCGATTCCATGACGGTGTCGATATCCTCCCCTTCGATAAGGACCACCGTCCCCGGAGGTTCGCCGATATTGACTGCATCGAGCAGCAGCAGACTGTCGGCCCAGCCGATCAGATGAAGAAGGGCCAGCCCTTGAGTTCCACCGTCGACAATCTGAAAGTTTTGCGTATCCGGATAGCGTTTTTGCAGTTCATAGGCCGCCTGAAGCCCGGCAGCATCATCGTTCATCAGCAGATTGCCGAGCCCCAGGACGAGGAAATTGGATGTTCTGGTCGCTGTGGCCATAGGTTTCCGTTTACTGGCGTCTGTCCGGCTTCCAGCCGGAGAAGATCGAACTGACCTCGCCCGACTTCGATTTGAAGTCGAACAGGACGACGCTGTAGATGTGGTTGATGACAAAACCGGCGATCAGGAACATCAGGATATAGTGGTAGAAGCGGATCCACTGGTTGCTGATCAGCGGAAAGATCCAGCCGGTGAGGGCGTAGAGAACGCCGTTCGGGTTGGCCTGCCCCCAGAGTGCGAAGCCGCTGAAGATCTGCAGGAAGAACAGACCGAACAGCACCGTGTAGGCGACAAAGGCGACCGGGTTGTGGCCGAGGATATGCGGGGTATCCTTACCGAGGAAGGTGTAGTACTTGATGAAGGTGAAGAAGGTGTCGCGATCCTTCTTGTTGAGCGGGTTCGGGCTGGCCTTGTAGGTGGCGTAGTAGTCGCCGGTCAGCCACCAGAACAGCCGGCCGAGGACACTGACGGTAAAGAGCACGCCGATGATGTAGTGGACGGTGCGCACTTCGCCCATCAGGTAGCTGTGGCGGCCGGCGACGATGAAGGGATCGTGGATGTAGTAGCCGGTCGCCGAGAGGATGATGATGCAGAAGAAGTTAACCCAGTGAATGATCCGGATCGGGCCTTCCCAGATATAGAGAAAACGCCGCGCCGCACATTCGTAGGTCGGTTCCGATTGACTTTTGGGCACTGTTTTTTCAGCCATCGTCCATCTCCTTCAAACTAGAGAATCTTCGCCTTTGATCTCAAGCGGCCCTTGTCGTCATAGAGGTGTACGGCGCAGGCCAGGCAGGGGTCGAAGGAATGCATGGTGCGCAGAATCTCCAGCGGCCGTTCCGGATCGGCGATCGGCGTCCCGATCAGCGACTCTTCGTACTGGCCGCGGGTCCCGCTCGCATCGCGCGGCCCGGCATTCCAGGTGGAAGGCACGACCGCCTGGTAGTTCTTGATATTCTTGTCCTCGATGACGATCCAGTGCCCCAGGGCGCCGCGTGGTGCTTCGTGGAAGCCGTACCCCTTGGCATATTTCGGCCAGGTTGAAGGTTCCCACTTCTCACCGTTGTGGGCGCTTAAATCGCCGGTCTTGATGTTGGCCACCAGCATGTCGAGCCACTGGAACGTTTTGTCGATCAAGAGCTGGGTCTCAATGGCACGCGCGGCGGTGCGGCCGAGGGTTGAGAACAATACCTCCGGTCCTACGCCCAGGGCTTGCAGCAGGCCGCCGACCGCCGGTTTGATCTCCTTGTGATCGCTGGCGTAGCCGATCAGCATGCGCGACAGCGGACCGACCTCCATCGCCTGATTGTCGTAGCGCGGCGACTTGATCCAGCTGTACTTGTTGTCGATATCGAGATACTCATAGGGCGGTTGCGGGCCGGTGTAGTTCCAGGCGGTTTCGCCGTCCCAGGGATGCTTGCTGCTGTCGTTGCCGCTGGCGTAGTCGTACCAGGAATGGGTGACATACTCGGTGACCTTCTCATGGCTGACCGGGTGGATCTTGCTCAGGTCGCCACCCAGGATGACGCCGGCCGGGAACCAGGAGCCTTCGGGATAGCCGCGCTGATCGTCAGGGTAGTCGCCGTAGGAGAGGTAGTTCTTGTGGCCGGTGCCGATGGCCGCCCAGTCGAGGTAGAAGGGCGCGACGGCGATGATGTCGGGGATGTAGACCCTGTCGATAAATTCCTTGGCCATCTGCAGGTACTTGCGGATCTGCGCAATCCGGTCGGCGTTGAGGGCATTCTGGCTGTTCGGATCGATCGGTACCGCCATGCCGCCGACCAGGAAGGTCTGGGTGTGCGGGTTTTTCGAACCTAAGATCGCATGGATTTTGACCAGCTCCTTCTGGACCTCCAGCGCTTCCAGGTAGTGGGCGACGGCCATCAGGTTGGCCTCTGGCGGCAGTTTCATCGCCGGGTGCCCCCAGTAGCCGTTGGCAAAGGGGCCGAGCTTGCCGGTCTTGACGAAGCTGGCGACGCGCTTCTGTATTCCGGCGAAGTAATCCGCGCCGGAGAATTTCCAGTCCGAAATCGCCCCTTGCAGCGCCGCGGTTTTGACCGGGTCGGCTTCAAGGGCGGAGACGATATCGACCCAGTCGAGGGCATGCAGGTGGTAGAAGTGAACGATATGGTCATGGATACACTGGACGCTGGCGATGATGTTGCGGATCATCTCGGCATTGAACGGAATCTTGATCTGCAGGGCGTTTTCGACGGCGCGGATCGAGGCGAGCGAATGGACCGTGGTACAGACCCCGCAGAAGCGTTGGACAAAGTACCAGGCGTCACGCGGATCACGGTTCTGCAGGATCCGTTCGATGCCGCGGAACATGGTCGAGCTCGACCAGGCATCGACGATATGGCCGTTCTCTATCCTGGCCTCGATGCGCAGGTGCCCTTCGATGCGGGTGACGGGATCAACAACGATACGTTTCGACATATGAGGTTCCCTCCCTATTCGTCAGCTTGCTCACTGGTTTCAGCGATATCGCGTGATTCCTTGCGTGCTTTCTGGGTTTTTTTCCAGTTTCTGGCCACGGTGACCACTCCGTGGGTGCCGAAGATCGCCGCCGAGGCGATGACCACGCCGGCACCGATGTTGGTGGCGGTCGCTTCGACACCGAAGCCCGGAACATTCGGCAGACGTTTGTACATCGGCATCATGGTGTCGAAAAAACCCGGCTCGCTGCAGCCGGCGCAGCCGTGCCCTGCCATGACCGGCCAGCTGGTGCCGCCGTTCCAGCGTGTGGTCGGGCAGTTGTGGAAGGTTTCCGGGCCTTTGCAGCCCATCTGGTAAAGGCACCACCCCTGTTTGTGGGCTTCGTCGCCCCATTCCCTGACATACTGGCCGGCGTCGAAGTGGGCACGCCGTTCGCAGTTGTCGTGGATCCGTTTGCCGTAGGCGAATTTGGGGCGGCCGAGGTTGTCAAGGGCGGGAGGCGCGCCGAAGGTCAGCAGGTGAACAATGGTCGCTGTCAGGTTGTCGACATTCATCGGGCAGCCGGGCAGATTAATGACGGTCTTTCCACCGAGGATGTCGCTGACCGAGGCCGCGTCGGTCGGGTTCGGGTAGGCGGCCGGTATCCCACCATAGGAGGCACAGGTCCCGACAGCAATGACCGCGGCGGCATGGCCGCCGACCTCTCTGGTGATATCGAGTGCCGAGCGGCCGCCAACGGTGCAGAAGGCGCCACCGGCTCCGGTCGGGATCGAGCCTTCGATGATGCAGATATATTTGCCCTTGTAGTGTTCCAGGGTTGCCTGCATGCTCGCCTCGGCCTGGTGGCCTGACGCCGCCATGATGGTCTCCTGGTAGTCGAGAGAGATATAGTCGAAGATCAGATCGGCTACGGTCGGACTGTTGGCGCGCAGCAGCGATTCCGAATCGCCGGCACAATCCTGGAATTCCAGCCAGATGACCGGCGGCCGATTGTCATCTTCGATGGCAGCTGCTATCTTTGCGGAAAAGGTCCCGGGCAGGGCGAGCATGGCACCGAGAGCCGAGCAGTACTTGAGGAAGTCTCTGCGTGACACGCCGTTGTTGGAGAGGATCTCATTGAACTCGGTCATCTGTTCCTCCTTGACGCAAATTGATGGGCTTATAAAAATTTATCAGAATACTTTGCTATGTCAAATAAGTGCGCAATAACAGGAGGTTGTGTGCATATGCCGATAAGGTTTCTGGGTGTTTTCGTATTGCTGGCCCTGACCGCCTGTGACCAACCGGTTCCGCTTCTCGAACATAAATGCGGATCATGTCATACGACAAAGCAGATCTTCAGCCAGCGGCGTACTCCGGAGGGGTGGCGACAGGTTATTCACGGTATGAAACTGCGCGGTCTTAAGTTGACTGCCGAAGAGGAAGAGCAGATATTGAAGATTCTCGATGAGAACTATGGATTGTAATTTCTCTTATGATTGAACCTGAAAATCAGGAGCACTGATGAGCGGACTTGCGGATATTTTAGCTGAACAGCCATGCGTTATTCTGGACGGAGCTTTTGCCACTGAGCTGGAAAAGCGGGGCTGCGACCTGAACGACCCCCTCTGGTCGGCCAAGGTGCTGATGGAGCAGCCGGAACTGATCGCCGCTGTGCATCAGGATTATTTCAATGCCGGGGCCGACTGCACCATCACTGCCAGCTATCAGGCGACCTACGAAGGGTTTATGGCGCGTGGCCTGAGTGAAGCTGAGGCGGAAGCTCTCATTGTCCGGGCTGTCAGCGTCGCCTGCCAGGCACGCGATGACTTCTGGCAAACGGCCGATCAGACTGGTAGACGGCGTCCTCTGGTTGCGGCCTCGGTCGGACCCTACGGGGCCTTTCTCGCCGATGGTTCGGAGTATCGCGGCAACTATGCGCTGAATGAAGACCAGCTGGTCGAATTTCACCGCCGGCGCTTCATGACCCTCGCCACAGCCGGGGCTGATCTGCTCGCCTGCGAGACGATCCCCTGTTTTGCAGAGGCCAGGGCTCTGGCCCGTCTCTTGAGCGAAGTTCCCCAAGCCAGCGCCTGGATCAGCTTTACCGCCAGGGACGGACTGCACACCCGCCAGGGGGAGAAGATCCGCGACTGTTCCGCCTGGCTGGATGGTTATGAGCAGGTCGAGGCGATCGGCATCAACTGTACCGAGCCGCGCTATGTCAGTGAATTGATCAGTGAGATCCGTGCTGCGACGCAGAAACCGATTGTCGTTTACCCCAATTCCGGTGAGATCTACGATCCTGTAGGCAAGAGCTGGTTTGCCGCACCGGCTGAAAATTTCGCCATGATGGCCAGGGAATGGTTTGCCGCCGGAGCTCGTATCATCGGCGGTTGCTGTCGAACCGGTCCGAATGAGATTCGCGCAATTAGGCACGAACTGGTTTCTGGCTAGGAGTTACTTTTTATACGGAAACGGCTCTCTAAGCCCCCCCCTGCTCGCAAGCTCGCTTTCCCCCTGTTTTATAGGGGGGATTGAGGGGGGTGTTTTGAAAAGCCTGTGATTTAAACACAAAAAGGCTGCGTCATGCACCGACGCAGCCTTTTTGCATTCAAGCTCTTAATTGGGGACGATTAAGCCGCTTTTTTCATCTCGTAAGTGGTTTCTGCGTCCGCACCTTTGAGTCCGGCGTTCCAGTCTTTGTTGTACTTGTGCTCGTTGACGATGGAGACCAGAGCGACATTCACCAGGGCGACGCCGGCAAAGATCATGTAGGCGACGGAGAGGTTGCCGATGACGTTGGTGACGATGCCGTTGACGATGAAGCAGAGGGCGGTGACCAGGCCCTGCATCGGGAAGATAACGGCGTTGACCTGGTCAAATCCCTGACGACCGAAGATCGAGGTTGGCAGAGAGGTGGTGAAGTTGGCCGAGCCACCGATCCCCATACCGATCATGAAGATGGAGAGGTAGAAAGCGGGGCCGGTTGATGAGGACATGAAGTTCAGGGTCAGGGCCACGGCGTACCAGAGGCCGAACAGCTGCATGGTGCGCTTGGTGCCGATGCGGTCGTCGATGATGCCGATCAGCCAGGAGCCGACAACGCCGATCAGGGCGATAACGGTCATCAGGGCGAGCGCTTTACCGAGCGGCATGCCGAAGTCACGGATGTTACGGGTGACCAGCTGAACCATGACACCAACAGAACAGATCTGGAATGCGCCGGTGGTAATTGCGGCCAGCCAGGTTTCACGTTTGCTCAGCAGTTTACCAACGGTCCATTCATTAGAAGGCTTGGTTCCCGGCTCACAGTGAGTGTCATCACAGTAGTACTCAGTACGGTAGGTTTCGTCAGAAACATTGTCCGGATTCATGCCACGCTCAACCGGGGTATTGCGGACGAAGATGGCACCGATGACGCCAAGGATGATGGCTGCGATACCGATTGGCACACTACCGCCGGTGATGTTGCCGAAGGTGGCGACCAGGCCAGTCAGGATGGCGACGTAAAAGGCGGATGCCAGGTTGTGACCCATGGTGGTATAGCCCATGACGATTCCCTTCTTTTTCGGGAACCAGGAAGCAACCAGGGTGCCGCCGGAGATATAGCCTGCTGACATGATACCGGTGACGACGACGCACATGAACGCGAAATACATGCCAACACTTACCGCGTTGGCGCAGGCAATGTAGGCGATACCGGAGATGATTGTGGCGATGGAAGAGGTTGCGCGAGGGCCGAATTTGCGGTTGAGCTGGCCGACAATGATAAAGCCGATGACGCCGACGATACCGGCATAGCCGTTCATCTGGATGATGGTACCCAGGTTGACGCCGAGATTTTCAGCGACGGTCGGTGCCATGACGTTGGTTCCGTCATTGACCATACCGACATAAAAGAAAAACATGAACAGGCAGTAGATGATGGTGCCCCAGCCTGCCTTGCCAAAGTTGAATACCGAATTCTTCTGTTTACTCATACCTTCTCCTTTTTGTTAGCTCTAAACGTTCCGGTTGCTTTGGGACCGTTGCGAACATCTATTCAGGGTCCTGTCTCCCTTGACCGCACCTCCCTTTTGCCGGTGAAGAGGAAAGAGGTACCTTGCGTAGTCCTGAGTGTCTTATTCGCGGTTTGTTCGTTGTGCCTTTGTACAGTGCTCAGGTAAAGGACGTTTGTGCCTATGTAAAGGCGAGGTAAATGTTTTGAAAATGCGTCTTATGGATTGTTAAGGTGACGGAAAATAGGCTGTTTTGAGTCAGGTCTTCCCCATGGGCCGGTCGAACTTGGAACCTTTGAGATTGAAGGTCGCCATGTTTTTGAGAACAAGGCAAGGGCTTGTCTGCGGGCTGATAACCTTTTCAGCCGGTCGATTTCCCGAAAGGGGGAGTGTTGCCGGTGCTCAGGCGGCCCGCTATGGCGTAGAGCATTAACAGGATAGTGAATTTGGAAACAGCGAACGGATCGGCAATTCTGTCGATCCGTTCGCTCTATGTCATTTATTGAAGCTGCTCTCGTTTTTCAATAAGCATGTCAACCACCGCCGGGTCGGACAGGGTCGAGATGTCGCCCAACTCTTTGGTGTCCTGAGCGGCGATCTTGCGCAGGATGCGGCGCATGATCTTTCCGGAACGGGTTTTTGGCAGTCCCGGCGTAATCAGGATCTCATCCGGCACCGCGATCGCCCCGATATGGGTGCGGACCTCGTTGCGCAGTGCACCGATCAGTTCCATATCGGCAATAACCCCCTCTTTGAGGATGACGTAGGCAAAAATCCCCTGCCCCTTGATTTCGTGCGGGAAGCCGACCACGGCCGCTTCGGCGCAGTCCGGGTGGGAGACCAGGGCACTCTCGACCTCGGCGGTGCCCATCCGGTGCCCGGAGACATTGATGACATCGTCGACCCGGCCGGTGATCCAGTAGTAGCCGTCTTCGTCACGCCGGCATCCGTCACCGGTCAGATAGTAGCCGGGGTAGGGGTCGAGATAGACCTGGGCAAAGCGCTGGTGATCCCCCTGGATGGTCCGCGCAATGGATGGCCAGGGGCTCTTGATAGCGAGCAGGCCGGAAACCCCGTTGCCGTGCAATTCGTTTCCCTGCTCATCGAGCAGGACAGGTTCGATACCGAAGAAGGGGTATGTCGCAGACCCGGGCTTGGCCGGGGTTGCCCCGGCCAGCGGGGTGATCAGGATGCCGCCGGTTTCGGTCTGCCACCAGGTGTCGACGATGTTGCAGCGCTTCTCGCCGACCACGTCGTAGTACCACTTCCAGATCTCCGGGTTGATCGGCTCGCCGACCGAGCCTAAGACCCGCAGGCTCGAGCGGTCGTACTTTTTCACGTGAGCATCCCCTTCGCGGGCGATGGCGCGCAGTGCCGTCGGCGCTGTATAGAACTGAGTGATTTTCAACCGTTCAACCATGTCCCAGTAGCGGCCTGCATCTGGATAGGTCGGGATCGATTCGAACATGACCGTGGTCGCGCCGTTGGCCAGCGGACCGTAGACGACATAGCTGTGGCCGGTGATCCAGCCGATATCGGCGACACAGGCAAAGATGTCATCCTCCCGGTAGTCGAAGACATAGCGGTGGGTCATCATGGTGTAGAGCAGATAGCCGGCGCTGGTGTGGGAGATCCCTTTCGGCTTGCCGGTCGATCCGGAGGTGTAGAGCAGGAACAGGGTGTCCTCCGAGTCGACATGCTCGATCGGGCAGTAGGGGCGTTCGTTCTTCATCGCTTCGCCCAGGTCGATATCGCGCGGCGGATAGAAGGGGACCTTGCTGCCGCTGTGGCGGACCATGAAGACATGCTCCACGGTCGGGCAGGCCATGACCGCTTCGTCGACCGGACGTTTGAGCGGAATGACCTTGCGTCCGCGGTAGCCTTCATCGGCGGTGATCACCGCCTTGCAGCGGGCATCCTGAATCCGGTCACGCAGCGCCTCGGCGCTGAACCCGGCAAAGACGACGCTGTGCACCGCCCCAAGCCGGGCACAGGCGAGCATGGCGTAGGCGGCTTCGGGGATCATCGGCATGTAGATGGCGACCCGGTCCCCTTTGCGGATGCCGTTATGACGCAGCACGTTGGCCAGTCGGCAGACCTCGCGGTGCAGTTCCCGGTAGCTGATATGGCGGGTGTTGCCCGGTTCATCCCCCTCCCAGATGATGGCTGTCTTGTTGCTGCGGGCACCGAGATGACGGTCGACACAGTTGTGACAGACATTCAATTGCCCGCCCAGAAACCAGGAGATCATGCCACTGGAAAAATCACAGTCCATGATCTGGTGGAACTTATGGAACCAGTCGATGTGCGCCTCGGCCTGACTGGCCCAGAAGGTCTGCGGGTTTTTCAGGCTTTCGGCATACATTTCCTGATAGCTGGCAAGGGTCGGATAATAGGCGCCGTCGCTGACGCGGGCAGGTGGGAGAAGAGGGCCCGAAGCGTTCATCTGATCACTCATGGTCTGCCTCCGATAAAAAGGGGAGTTTTGCGGTCATGATTATCTGTTGATTTATATCATGCCGCATAAATATTTCAATCAACTTGAGGTCGGTCCGCAATAGTGGACACCATGTTATAGTCAGGCAGCCCCTTGCTGCCTGATGAATTTCTTCCAGTATGCCGCCGGGGAGAGATTGCCCAAGCTGGCATGTCGTCTCTGCCGATTGTAGAACATCTCGATATACTCTCTGATCTCAATGACAGCTTGCTGCCGGGTGCGATACTTCCGGTGGTGGACCAGTTCCCGTTTGAGCGTGCCGAAGAAGCTCTCCATCGAGGCGTTGTCCCAGCAGTTCCCCTTGCGGCTCATCGACGGCTTCATCTCGAATTGCTTCATCAGCTTCTGGTAGCGGCGCGAGCAATACTGGCTGCCGCGATCCGAATGGTGGATCAACCCTTTCGGTGGCCGCCGGGCAGCAACGGCGCGGAAGAGGGCGCGGCCAACCAGGTCTTGCGTCATCCTATGGCTCATGGCGTAGCCGACGATTTCCCGGTTCCAGAGGTCCTTGATCGCCGCCAGGTAAAGCCAGCCTTCTTCGGTGGCGACATAGGTGATATCCGCCACCCAGGCCTTGTTCGGCCCTGATACTGCGAAATCCTGGTTCAGCAGATTCGGAGCAACCGGCAGCTTGTGGTTCGAGTCGGTGGTTGACTTGTACTTCTTAACCTGCTTGCATCGCAGGTCCATTTGGCGGCGCAGGCGCTTGATCCGGTTCAGCCCGACCTCGACCTTCTCGACGTCAAGCAGTTCATCCTGAATCTTCTCCGGCCCGTAGGCGCCTCGGCCCCGCTCATGGGCCGCCTTGATCGCCACTTTGAGTCGTTCGTCCTCCTGCTTGCGGGCTGACGGCTTGCGATTCTTCCAGGCATAGTAGCCGCTTTTCGATACGCCGAGTGTCCGGCACATCGGATCGACGGAGAAACCCTGCTCCTTGCGCAGCTCGTCGATCATCGCGTACCTCCCCGCGGCTCCTTTGCAAGGTACGCCATAGCCTTTTTTAGGATTTCCTTCTCCAGCCGGGCTTCGGCCAGCTCTTTCCGCAACCGGGAGACCTCGGCCTCCAACTCAGATACGTTATGGCTGCCGTGGGCCTTTAGGCCGGTGGTGCCATGCTTCTTGATCCAGTTGCGCAGCGTCTGCTGCGATACGCTCAAACGCCGCCCAACTTCGGCAACCGTCAAGCCGCCATCGATGACTAGGCTGACGGCCTCCTCCTTGAATTCCAATGTGAAAAACTGCCTCGGTATGCGTTCCAATGGACACCTCCTTGAGCCTCGCAGGCTATCAGATTGGTGTCCACTTTTTCCAGCCTACCTCAACTGGGGGTGGGGAGGGGTAGTTAATTTGTCCTGTGCAGATAAGTCGACAAATGAAACGGTGTCACATGGCATGTTGGAGCAGATTTAGTTGTGGCTTGCACTGGGAGGAAGAATTGGTTATTTTTATAAGCAATTGAATTTAATGTATATTTCTTTTTTGGATGTTTTTTGAGGCTTTTGCCTGTCCTCTTTTTTTATGTATCTGTTTTTTAAGGTGGTTTCTGTTTTCTAATACGGTGTTTTTAATTGCTTGTCCAGACAAAGGAGTCAAGAAGTAATGGATTCTCTGATTCAAGGTGTTGTGCTCATGATCATCGGTATGGCAACTGTCTTCGCGTTCCTTGTTTTGATGATCCTGGCCATAAACAGCTCAGCGGGATTTTTCCGCAAGTATGCTCACCTCTTTCCCGAAGAACATCCTGCAGTTCCTAAAAAAACGACCCTCACAAATCCGGATGTTGAAATTGCCGTGGCGTTGGCGGCCATCAGAGCCAAGCGCGGATAAATCTTTTTGTAACTCCCACACCCCAGGAGGAAGACCGTGGCTAAGAAAACGATTCATATCATGAACACTGCGTTCCGTGATGGCTTTCAGTCCGTCTATGGTGCGCGCGTGTTGACCGAAGATTTTCTGCCGGCTGTCAAGGCCTGCGTCGAAGCAGGACAGACCCATTTTGAGGCTGGTGGCGGTGCCCGTTTTCAGGCACCGTTTTTTTATTGCAACGAGTCGGCCTTTGACATGATGGACAAGTTCCGCGCGGCAGCAGGTCCGGATGCCGACCTGCAGACGTTATCCCGCGGCATCAACGTCGTCGGGCTCGATTCCCAACCGCGTGATATTATCGATCTGCATGCCAAGATGTTTGCCAAGCATGGTATCACCACGATCCGCAATTTTGACGCGCTCAACGATGTCAATAACCTGATCGACTCGGCCAGGTCGATCAAGGCCCACGGTCTCAAGCATGAAGTCGTGGTCACCATGATGGAACTGCCACCCGGCTGTGAAGGGGCTCATACCGTCGAGTTTTACAAGAAGACCCTGCAGGCCATTCTTGATGCCGAGATTCCCTTCGACAGCGTTTGCTTCAAGGATGCGTCCGGAACCTCAGCACCACGCAAGGTCTATGACACGATCGCCATGGCCTGCAAGCTGTTGCCGGGGGATTGCAAGATCGTTTTTCACTCCCATGAAACGGCCGGTGTCGGCACCGTGGGCTATCTCGCTGCGATCAAGGCCGGTGCCGATCAGGTCGATTGCTCTATGGCCCCGGCCTCCGGCGGGACCTGTCAGCCTGACGTCTCGACCCTGTGGCATGCGCTGCGCGGTGAAGACTACGAGCTTGATATCGACATCGACAAGATGATGCACGCAGAAACGATCTTCAAGGAATGTATGATCGATTACATGCTCCCACCGGAGGCCAAGGCGGTCGAGCCGATGATTCCCTGGTCGCCGATGCCGGGAGGGGCGCTGACCGCCAACACCCAGATGATGCGCGATAACAATCTGATGAACAGATACGAAGATTGCATCAAGGCGATGGGGGAGGTGGTCCGGAGGGGTGGCTTCGGCACCTCGGTCACCCCGGTTTCCCAGTTTTATTTTCAGCAGGCCTTCAATAACGTGATCTTCGGGCCCTGGGAAAAGATCGCCGAGGGGTACGGCAAGATGGTGCTCGGCTACTTCGGCAAAACACCGGTTCCCCCCGACCCTGAAATCGTCAGGATCGCCGCCGAGAAAATGGAGCTCGAGCCGACCACCGAGAATCCGGTCGATATCAACGATCGTGATCCGAGCAAGGGGGTCGCTGCGGCGAAGAAGCTGCTCAAGGACAACGATATTGAGAAATCGGACGAAAATATCTTTATTGCCGCGACCTGCAAGCAGAAGGGGATCGACTTCCTGCTCGGCAAGGCCGAAATCAACGGTGTGCGCAAGAAGGGGCTGACCAAGGAAGAAGAGAAGCCTGCGGCACCGGGGGGTGACGGATGCTATATGGTGAAAGTCGGCGGCCGGGAATACGCGGTCGAGATGAAGGGGGATAAGGCCAGCGTCAACGGCCAGATCTATGACATCTCTATTTGTGACTGTGATAAGTCCTCCGCCGCGGGACAGGTTGCCCACGAATCGGTCGACTCTATCGAAGTCTCTGCGCCGATGAATGCCAAAATTATCAAGGTCAACTTTTCGGTGGGGGACCACGTGAATGAAGGGGATGTGATTTTTGTTGTTGAAGCGATGAAGATGGAATTCGACGTTAAGGCTTCCGCAGGCGGGACGCTCTCTTCTGTTGCCGTGAATGTCGGCGATCAGGTCGTATCCGGCCAGGCGATGGCTTCGATCAACTAACCCGAACCACGAACGGAGAGTTTGTCAAATGAAGAGATTGATAACCATCCTGCTTGTCGCCAGCGTTGTTCTGGGGAGCGTGGTTCTGGTCCAGGCCCAGGATGATTCAGGAATTGTCGAAAAGGATGCAACGGTCAGGCATCTGTCCATCGGTGGCGGCTTCCAGAAGCTTTGGAAAGAAACCGGAATCTACCGATTTATTCATCCTAAAACGGCAGAAGAAAAGGCCGTGGAATATCGCGCCATTCTGATCCAGACCGTCGACGCGGAGGTCTCCGCAGGACATTTTCAGGGTGCCATGGAGACGATCCATAAGGCTCATGGTGTCGATGATGAGTTGCTTGCTGAGCTGACCCAAAAGGTCGAGGCGGCCGAAGCCCGGGGTTTTGAGCCTTCGCGGCTGCTGCCGGAAGGGGCTGGGCAGTTCGTGATGATCCTGGTCGGCCTGCTGCTGATCTTTCTGGCCATCAAAAAAGGCTTCGAACCCCTGCTTTTGCTGCCGATCGGTTTCGGCGCAATCCTGACCAATATTCCGGTGGCGGGTATCGCCGATGGGCCGATCCTCGGCCAGGCCGGCGGTTTTCTCTATTACTTCTATATGGTCGGGGTGGAGTCAGGGGTCTTTCCGCTGCTTATCTTCATGGGGGTCGGAGCGATGACCGATTTCGGTCCGCTGCTGGCCAACCCGAAGACCGCGCTGCTCGGAGCGGCTGCCCAGTTCGGTATTTTCATCGCTCTGCTTGGTGCCCTGGCTCTGACCCACTGGTCTGGTGGACTGATCAGCTTTGATTTACGGGATGCCGCTTCGATCGGCATCATCGGCGGCGCTGACGGACCGACCTCGATCTTCCTGACTTCGCGGCTGTCACCCAACCTGCTGGGAGCGGTGGCCGTGGCCGCCTATTCCTACATGGCGCTGGTGCCGATTATTCAGCCGCCGATCATGCGCCTGTTTACGACCAAGGCGGAACGCGCCATCACCATGAAGCAGCTGCGTCATGTTTCAAAGACCGAGAAGATCATCTTTCCGTTGATGGTGCTGATTATCTGTATATTGTTGCTGCCATCGGCCACGCCGCTGATCGGCATGCTGATGCTCGGCAACCTGATGAAGGAGAGTGCAGTGGTTGACCGGCTGTCGGATACGGCCCAGAATGCGCTGATCAATATCGTCACCATCATGCTCGGCACGGCGGTCGGTTCCAAGCTGGCGGCTGACAAGTTCCTCAATGCCAACACCCTGGGAATTCTGGCCCTGGGGCTGATCGCCTTCTGTATCGGCACGGCTGCCGGTGTGCTGCTGGCCAAGTTGATGAACAAGCTGAGCAAGGAGCAGATCAACCCGTTGATCGGTTCTGCCGGCGTTTCTGCAGTACCGATGGCGGCCCGGGTTTCCAACAAGTTGGGGATGGAAGCGAATGCGCAGAATTTCCTGCTGATGCACGCCATGGGCCCGAACGTCGCCGGGGTCATCGGCTCCGCCGTGGCCGCCGGTGTGCTGCTGGCTCTTGTTGGTTAATAGATCAGCATGCAAGAGGGCCGCTGCAAGGCGGCCCTCTTGCATGCTGGCAATATCCGGATTGTGTCGCAGTCAGTTTTAACCGGTTTCTGTCAAAACTCCGCACCGCGGAGTTTTTCCGGTTCTGCCCATTAGCTGGGCTTGTTCAGCGTGGGGCGCGCTGTCAGTTTCTGGTGTAAACCTATGAAGAGATGAAGGCTGGAACGACATATATAAAAAGGATCTTTTGGTTCCTTTTGGAGCCCAGCCAAAGGGAACTCGGCGTGCGGGGCCGAGACCCCGTGGTCTTGGTTTTCGACTGCTTTGGAAGTCATACAATCAAAATCTCCGGTTCTCGCACCGGCAGGCGACACACTTTTCTTTGATCGCAAAGAAAAGTGTGCAAAAGAAACTTTAGAAAAACACTGACGTAAATTGGTTGCTTAGTTCCGTAGCGGTTCATCCCGGCACAACGGAACGCGCCCTGAGATGAGCAAGCTCATCAACGGGCAGAACCGAATTATGATTAACTGATTTCCTTAATTACCTGTCCACAACCTCCATCTTCGAAAACCTGTTCCCCAGGATCACCGCCAGAACGACCAGCAGCGACGAGATGAAAATCATGATGATCCCCAGTGCCGACAGCCTGCCCCACAGCCCGTCTTCGGCAAAGCGCAGGATCTGGACGGCGAGAACCTCGGTGCCGGGGCGAGAGAGGACGACCGAGAGGGTCAGCTCGCGCAGGAACATGCTCGCCATCAGGATCCAGCCGGAAACGATACCGGGGATGAGCAGCGGAATGATGATCCGGCGCAGGGTGTAGAAGGGACTGCCGCCGCAGACCCGCGACGATTCCTCCAGGGTGCTGTGAATCTGGATAAAAGCGCTGGAGAGCGGGCGGATGCCGTATGGCAGGTAGGTGGCGATGTAGCCGATCAGCAGTGCCGTCAGGGTGCCGTAGAGCGGGGTGCGGACAAAGAACCACATGAAGCCGACACCGATGACGATACCGGGAAAGGAGAAGGAAAGAAAGCTGAGCGATTCAAGGAACCCGGACGCCTTGGTGCGGATCTTGACGATGACATAGGAGACGAAGATTGACAGGATCGTCCCCAGTGTTGCGCCGACCACGCCCAGATACAGGCTGTTCTTCAGCGAGAGCAGGGAGATCGGATCCTTGAGAACATCGATCCAGTTATTCCAGCTCATCAGCGAGAAGGCGCGGGCGCTTGGCGGCATCGAGTAGGGGAGCATGGAGATGTAGAACAGGACCAGCACCGGCAGCAGGATAAGGATAAAGGAGAGAATGCCGACGATGACGAGCAGCGGGTATTTCCCCTTCTTCAGTTTCAGCAGGGTCGGCTTGAAGCCGCGACTGGAGATGGTGACAAACTTGCCACTTTCCGCAGTCAGATAGCGGTAGACATAGATCAGGGTGATCGAGGCGACGAGGGCGCTCATGCCGATCGCCGCGGCGAGACCGTAGTCGGCGGCGAAACCGCTCGAGATGTTGCGGTAGATATGGGTGGAAAGGACGTAGATCCGTCCCGGCATGCCGAGTACCGAAGGAACGGCGAAGGAGGCCAGGCTTCTGACGATGACCAGGATCGCCGAGGCGAGGATCGCCGGGCGCAGTACCGGCAGGGTGACCTTGAACAGAGTGCGCAGGTTGGAGGCGCCGCAGACCTTTGACGATTCCTCCAGCGAAACGTCAAAGGCGCTCATCGCCGGGGCGATGATCAGGTAGGCGATCGGCAGGTCGAGCAGCCCCTCGACAAGGATCATCCCTTTGAGTGAGTAGATGTTGAACAGCGCATGGCGGACCTCGAAGAGGTTCATGAACAGGCGGTTGATGATGCCGTTGCTCGGATTGAGCAGCAGGACCCAGCTGGCGGAAAAGAGGATGTGGGGGATCATCATCGGGATGATCGAGATGATCTTGAAGATGAACTTGAACGGCAGGTCGGTGCGGGTGTTGACGTAGGCCAGAAACAGGGCGAGCAGGGTTGCGTGGAGTGCCGATCCGACGGTGAAGATCACCGTGTTGACCAGGATATCGGCGAAATCGGAGTCGCTGTAGGCGGCGACATACTTGCTCGTGGTGAACTGGCCGAAGCTGACGAAATCCTTTGAAAAACTGCCGAGCAGCAGCATGACGACCGGACACAGGGTCAAAAAGCCAACGATGATGATCAAGGTTGTGGTCAGGGTCGGTTTTTTGAACATACGCGGACCTATGATTCCAGCAGGAAGCAGTGGTCAGGGTCGAAGGAGACGCAAATTTCATCCCCTTCTCGAAAATCCGCGGTCGGTTCGACGGTCGTGGTCAGGACTGTTTCGCCGATACGGATCTCCCCTTCGTAGGCTTCGCCGATGAATACCAGTGTTTCCACCCGGCCGCTGTAGCTGTTCTGTTGCTTTTTCAACTCCTGGCTCAGGCGGATGAACTCAGGGCGCACGCAGAGAAACGCCTCCTGTCCCGCCTGCAACTGTTGGCTGTTCAGGGCACGGACGACTCCGATATCCGAGTCGAACAGTGCATGGTCGCCGTCGAGCTCTTTGATCTTGCCCCTGATCAGGTTGGCGCGGCCGATAAAATCGGCGACGAACTGACTGTCCGAATTGAAGTAGATCTTCTGCGGCTCGCCGATTTCAACGATCTTGCCGGCGCGCATGACTGCGATCTGGTCGGACAGGGCCAACGCCTCGATCCGGTCGTGGGTGACGTAGATAGCGGTGATCTGCAGCTCGGTGAGGAAGCTGCGCAGCTCCTTGCGGGTCTCTTCGCGCAGCTTGGCGTCAAGATTACTTAAGGGTTCGTCAAAGAGGATGACCTTGGGTTCCGCGACCAGGGCGCGGGCCAGCGCTACGCGCTGCTGCTGACCGCCACTCAGCTTGGTTGCCGGGCGCTTCTCGAAACCGCTCAGTTGGACGAAATCCAGGACTTGAGCCACCTTGCGACGGATTTCCTCCCTGGAAAGCTTCCGGGTCTGCAGCGGGTAGGCGACGTTGTCGAAAACGTTCATGTGCGGCCAGATGGCGTAGGTCTGAAAGACCATGCCGAGGCCCCGCCGTTCCGGTGGGATGTAGATGTTCTTTTCTTTTGACCAGACCAGCTCGTCACCGATATAGATCTCGCCGCCATCGGGAGCCTCTAGACCGACGATGCAGCGCAGCAGCGTGGTCTTGCCACAACCGCTGGGGCCGAGCAGCGTGAAAATGCGATTTCCGGGGATGGTCAGGTCGACATGATCAAGTGCCCTGATCTGTTTCCCTTCGGAGTAATAGGTTCTCACCAGATCATGTATGCGGATGTCCATAAAACCTCAATAATACGGTCGGAGCCGAAGCGATGGCTCCGACCGAAATCAGGTTCTCAAAAAATAAGGCGGATCAATAGAAGATCTTCTGGAACTCATCGCCCCAGTGCTTGATCTCATCATCCGAGAGTTCGCGGATCGGCAGAACCTTGACCTTATCGATGCCGGCGATCGGCGGATAGACGCCGGGAGTCAGGACATATTCACCGACCTGGTCAGCGAGCAGTTGCATGGCCTGTTTGCTCAGCCAGTAATCGACGAATTTTCTGGCACCGTCCGGGTTGGGAGCCTTGGCCGCCACAGCCATGGCTCGGGTCGTGCCGAACAGGGTGTCAACCCGGGCCCAGTCGAGAGGAGCCGGGGCCTTGGTGATGATGTATTTCGGCATGGAAATGCCGATCAGCTTTTCACCGCTTTCGATCGGTGCCGGAGAGGGGCCAAACGATTTGACGAACATCGGCTTGTTGGCAGCGAGGCCCTTGAGGAACTTCATCCAGCCGTCGTCATCGCCGAAAATCCCGGCTTCTTTGAGGCCGACCAGCCAGGAGATGGTTGTTGCATGCGAGGCGGGGTCGGGCATGACGATCTTGTCGAACCATTTCGGATCGGTCAGATCCATGTAGCTTTTGGGTACGTCCTCAGGTTTGACCAGTTCTTTGTTGTAGATGGGAGCGACATATTCGATACCGAACTGGATGATCGTATCGTCTTCATTGGCCCAGGCCGGGTAGCCAGCGGCTGAAGGAGATCTGTAAGGGGTCAGCACGCCCTTTTCCTTGAGCATCTGGAGTATCGGCAAAGGACCCTGGAGAACGTCGGCCTGAAGTTTTCCGGCAGAAAATTCGGTCAGAACCGTGGCCAGGTATTTGGCAGTCGAGATCCGGGTATAGATACCCTCTTCGGCACTCTGACCGGCATTGAAGTCGGCCATGATCGGTTCAATAGCTGTGATATTGGCGTAGAGGTTGACTTTTTCCGCGGCCGCTAGCGTTGAACACAGGCCGCCAAGCAGGGTGAGACCAAGCAGCAGAACAACAATCTTCTTCATAACGAATCTCCTTTCTTGAGACCTGATATGCTGTCAGTCGGGTTCAGAAGCTGTTCGTAGCAAGGTGAAATCAAAGCAGATACATATTTATTGAATAATTGTGCGTCAAATTTAGTTTAACAGGAATTCGGTGGGGCGTATTTGTTGGCGGAATATTTTTGAAAAGAAAAAGGGGTTACGTTGAAAAACGTAACCCCTTGATTTCTTATGGTGCCCAGAGACAGAATCGAACTGCCGACACGAGGATTTTCAATCCTCTGCTCTACCGACTGAGCTATCTGGGCGAAGCGAAGGTGGTTATAACGAAAGCGTCAGTGAGAGTCAAGAAAAATTGCGAAGTTTTTTTTGAACTTTTTTTTCTTGCTTAAACGTGGACTGCTTGTGTAAGCTCCACCGCAACGAAAGGGATTATTCATTATGTTGTTCAACGCTTCTTACTTTAGCTTTTATTTTTGGTTTTTTGGCTTTTTTAAGCCGTCTGCCAGGGGTGAGGGTGCGTAAGAGCTAGTAACGACACTTAGTATATAAACCATGGCAGAACGGCAAACCGCTTCTTCCATGGTTTTTTCATTTTCAGGATCATCGAAAAAAAAATGATAAGGCCGCCGGAAGAACCGGGGGCCTTTTGCCTTTCCTTAACCAAGATGAAAGGGATAAATACGATGATTATTGTCATGAAGAAGGGGGCCAGTCAGGCCGAGCTGAGTGCGGTTTCAAAGAAGATCATTGAACTGGGCTATCAGCCGCACATTATTCACGGTGAGACCCGCAACGTCGTCGGTGCGGTTGGCGAAGAGCGTGGTAAGGAAAAGCTGACGATTCTTGAGTCGATGCCGGGTGTTGAGAACGTTGTCCCGATTCTCAAGCCTTACAAGCTGGCCAGCCGGGAGGTGCAGCCGGAACCGTCCGCCGTGGAGATCGTTCCGGGGCTGGCCATCGGTGGCAAGGAGTTCATCGTCGTTGGTGGCCCCTGTGCCGTTGAAAGCCATGACCAGATCTGCGAAACTGCGCTGGCGGTCAAGGAAGGCGGTGCCAGGTTGTTGCGTGGGGGTGCCTATAAACCGCGGACCAGTCCGTATTCTTTCCAGGGGATGGAAGAAGAGGGGCTGAAGCTGCTTGCCGAGGCCCGCGATATTACCGGCCTGCCGATTGTGACCGAGGTCGTCAACCCGCGCGATGTTGAAACCGTTGCCAAGTATGCCGATATAATGCAGGTCGGCGCACGCAATACCCAGAACTTTGCGCTGCTGAAACTGCTCGGCCAGGTTGACAAGCCGATTCTGCTCAAGCGCGGCATGGCGACAACGATTCAGGAATTTCTGATGAGTGCCGAATATATTCTCTCTGAAGGGAACCGTCGTGTTATTCTCTGTGAGCGCGGCATCCGGACCTTTGAAACGGCAACCCGTAATACCCTGGATATCTCGGCTGTACCGGTCCTCAAGCAGCAGACCCACCTGCCGGTCATGATCGATCCGTCTCATGCGACAGGTCACGCGCATCTTGTCCCTTCGATGTGTTATGCGGCCGCGGCGGCGGGTGCCGATGGTCTGCTGGTAGAGGTCCATCCTTGCCCTGAAAAGGCTGCAAGTGACGGCCCTCAATCTCTGCGGCCGGAAGAGTTCCGTGCCATGATGAAAAAACTGAAACTGTTTGTCGAGGCCGCCGATCGGGAGCTGGCCCTGTGATACTACTTGAGTCAGTGAGTGGGCGGCGGAAAAGAAGTGCAAGGGCTTGTCGTGAATGAGCTATCAAAAAATGTGAGTCGCACCCAAAGGTTCGGCGGTCATTTTTTGATAACTCAGGTGCGGCAATGACTTGTGCTTATAGTCGCTGATCCACGCATTGATTCAGGTACTAAAAAGAGGTGTTTATGTATTTTGTCCCCCTGTCGCAGCTCGAGAGTGTCGAGCTGCTCGTCCACAGCCTCAAGGCTGCTGCTGGAGAGGCGGACTGTAAGATGTGTCCGGCTTATAAGGTCTGCATGAAGCAGTGCCTGACGATTGCCGATTCTGTCGGGCAGATGCTGCAGAATGGAACCTTGCCTTATATCGGTGGTGATGCTGCCGGGACTCTGGCTCCTGGTCCGGAACCGGAGCATGAGCCGGAACCGCCGGGCGGGGGTGCATCAGGAGGATCACACCTGAAAATAGTCAAATAGGTTGACGGTAAGGATAATATTTAGCGATCGATAGAGGTTGGTGACAGATGGCAGAAAAGGTTTACAATTTTGGTGCAGGCCCGGCAATGCTGCCGGAACCGGTCATGCGCAAGATTCAGCAGGAGTGGCTCGATTATCAGGGGATGGGGGTCTCTATTATTGAGATCAGCCACCGTTCCAAAGAGTTTGGGCTGGTTCTCGAACAAACCAAGGCATTGTTCCGTGAACTGTCCGGCCTGCCGGATAATTATCAGATCCTGTTTATCCATGGTGGGGCAAGGATGCAGTTCTCGGCGTTGCCGATGAACTTTGCCGGTCGCTCCGAGTCACGCAAGTGTCTCTATATCGAGAGCGGAAATTTTGCCAAGGTTGCCGCCAAAGATGCGCAGGAGCTGTGTCAGGTCAAGACGATCGCCAGCAGCGCGGCGACCGGTTATGACCGGGTGCCCGAAGTTCCGTTGGAGCTGATCGACCAGGATGCGGCCTATCTGCACCTGACCGGTAACAACACGCTCTATGGGACGCGCTGGAATCGCTTCCCGGATGGCGGAAAGGTTCCGCTGGTCGCGGATATGACCTCGGAGCTGTTGTCGCGTGAGATTGATTACAATCAGTTCGGGGTTGTTTATGCCGGTCTGCAGAAGAATCTTGGCCCGTCGGGAATGGCCATGGTCATTGTTCGTGATGACCTGCTCGGTTGTGCCGACAAGCAGACGCCGATATTGCTCAACTACACTCAGGCCGCCAAGGATGATTCCCTGACCAATACCACCAATACCTTTGCAATTTATGCCATCAAGCTGGTTCTGGAATGGCTGAAGGAGCAGGGGGGCGTCTCTGCCATCGAGAAGATCAATGAGCAGAAGGCCGCACGGCTTTACGATGTTATTGACGCCAGTGATTTTTATCAGGCGGTGGCTCATCCAGGCCATCGCTCAATTATGAATGTTACCTTCCGCCTGAAGAGCGAGGAACTGGAGAAGAAGTTCCTGGCTGAGGCCGAGGCCAGCGGGCTGTATGCTCTGCCGGGGCATCGCAGCGTCGGCGGGGTCCGGGCCTCGATCTACAACCCGATGCCGATGGCTGGTGTCGAAAAATTGGCTTCCTTCATGCGTGATTTCGAAGCGAAAAACTGAGATTTGTCGGAAAAGTTAACAAAAAAAGCTGAGAAGGTTGATTCTCAGCTTTTTTTGTCAGTGTGGTCAGCTGGCAATTTTAAGCGGTGCAACGGTGAATCTGGCGATGAAGTCTTCAAGCTTCTGCAGTTTTTCTTGATCAAGCTCGCTGAAGCTGACACTGCCACGCCGCACCGGAACCAGGCTGTCCTGCAGTCGATAGTCGGAAACCGCTTTGATCGGGATGTCTTCGACAATCAGTTCGGCTTCATGGTAAAGGCTGATCTGGTCAATTTCGGAACGTTTGAGCTTTTGGCCAAGATAGCGGAAGGATAAACCACCAAGGCTGATATCGATGATGTGGTAAGGAAGAGTGTCCGGGCCACGATTGACCAAAACCAAAGCACGGTCGGCGGCCTTGAAACGCTGATGGCTGCGTACAGGACTGTACAGGGGCTGGCTTTTCATTTGGACCTCCTTGGGCTGCTCAGCGGCTACGCGAGGGGGGCGTAGGATTAAATGTTACTGTTATGCTGTGGTTTATTCTGTCATGTTGCCCATATTGATGCAATCAATATGCCGTTAGATATCTATTAATTTTTGCCACTCCTTAATGTGAGACTAGCAACAAATTGATATGAATAAATGTTTGGTCTTGATGTTTGCTGTTTGCGGATTGTATCTGGCCCTGTTTCGATTATGTTAAATCTTATGAGGGTGTCGAATAAGTCGAAACTGTCGGTTTTTTTGACATAAATCTATGATGAGACTGCGCTATCCATATTTTTTCTATCTGCTCTTTGGGCTGGCCAGCTGCTGCGCCGTTTTGCTCTTCGTCGGCGGGCCGGGCGGAGATTCCGGACGGGTTTTCGGCTCTGTCTGGGAGCTGGGGCATATCGTCTGTTTCGGGCTCTGGGCATTTCTCTATGCCTATTGGCGCAAGGACAGTCGATTCCTTCCTCTGTTGATTGTCGCCCTGCTTTTTACCTTTCTGATCGGTGGTGCTGTTGAGCTGATCCAGACTCAGATCGGCAGGGATGGTGACTGGCTCGATCTTTGTCATGACCTGATCGGGGCTCTGGTGGGGATTCTGGTCTACTGCTGGGGCTGGCAGAACACAGCCAGGCGTACCCTTGTTCTGTTTTCAGCCGTTGCTCTCGGACTGCTGGTCTGGAGTTTCGTTCCGTTAGCAAGGGTGGTTTACGACGAGTCTGTCGAATGGCGTCAGTTCCCGCTGCTCTGCGGATTTGAGACACCGCTGGAAATAACTCGCTGGAGTGGCAGCGCTGTCCGTTCAGTTGACACCGGGGTCGCCTTCAGTGGCACCCGTTCCATGCGCGTCGAATTGTCCACCCAGCGTTATTCGGGGCTGGGGCTTGGGGATTTCAGCCGCAGCTGGGAGGGGTTCCGCTATGTTGAATTACAGGTCTATAATCCTGAAAAGGAGCAGTTGCTCCTGTATTTCAGGATTCACGACCGGCAGCATGACAATGCCTATACGGACCGCTATAATAGCAGCTTCAGTCTGCATCAAGGCTGGAACCAGCTCATGGTGCCACTTGCCGCTGTGCGCCAGGCACCGCGCAGCAGGGAGCTCGACTTGAATGAGGTGGCCGGGCTCGGTATCTTTGTCGGCAAACTTGAACGTTCCAGAGTGATTTATATCGATGATGTCCGCCTGCTTCCTTGAATTTTATGCAAGCTTTTTTCGAAGATTGACATTGGCGGAATATCCGCCTAAAATCCGCCTTTTTCACGCATTTTGTTCATCGCAGATCTACGACGATAGAAAGGTCGAGTATGAAAGTCTTAATTACCGACGAAATTTCCGATAACGGGCTTGCCCCTCTGCTTGAAGATCCGCGGATTACTATTGATCGCAAGCTCGGTCTGTCGACTGAGGAGCTGCATCAGGTTATCGGCGAATATGAAGCGATCATTACCCGTAGTGGGACCAATGTCGATCAGGCCCTGCTTGATCATGCCCACAGTCTGAAGATTGTTGCCCGTGCCGGAGTCGGTATCGACAATGTCGATGTCGACGCAGCCAGCAGCAAGGGGATCATCGTTGTCAACGCACCATACGGCAACGTCAATTCAGCTGCTGAGCACACCATGGCTATTCTGCTGTCGATGTGCCGCAATGTTCCGGTGGCCAACGCCAGCCTCAAGGGCGGTGACTGGAAACGCGCTCCTTTTACAGGTCGTGAGTTGAAAGGCAAAACAGTCGGAATTATCGGGCTGGGTAAGGTCGGTGGCCGGGTTGCAACCCGCTGTCGGGCTTTCGAGGCGGAGGTCATCACCTACGATCCCTATATTTCCGAGAAACGTGCCGACGATTTCGGCGTCAAGCTGGTTCCGCTTGAAGACATCATTCGTTTTTCCGACATCATTACCGTGCATACCCCGCTCAACGATGAGACCCGTAATATGATTACAGCGGAGCACTTCGAGGGGATGAAGGACGGCGTGCTGATCGTCAACTGTGCACGTGGCGGTATCATCAACGAAGCAGACATGCTGGCAGCCCTTGACAGTGGCAAGTGCGCTGCTGCAGCGTTCGATGTCTGGAGCGAGGAGCCGCCAAAGAGCGAGACTCTGAAGAAGCTGATCGCGCATCCGAACATGCTGGTCACTCCGCACCTGGGCGCCAATACCTTTGAAGCGCAGAAGAATGTTGCGGTTGACGTCAGCAAGGAGCTGGTCAACTATCTTGACGGCCGTCCGCTCGAAGCTGCTGTCAATATCCCGCGTTTCGATCCGGACCTGATGGAGCACATGAAGCCGTTCATGAAGCTGGTTTCGATCCTGGGCAATTTTATCTCCCAGCTGGCTCCGCCGAACCCGAATAAGGTCACCTTTACCTACAACGGCAAGCTGGCCCGTTTTGACTGCGCTCCGCTGAGCGTCTGCGGCCTGGCGGCACTGCTCAACCACTGCACCGAGCAGGAAGTCAACCTGGTCAATGCGACCCTGATTGCCCGCGACATGGGGATTGACTACGAGTCGATCCGTTCGACGGAAACCGAATCCTTCTCCAATCTGATCACCATCTCGCTGGAGAGCCCGGAAGGGAAGCGGACCATCGCCGGGACCCTGTTCGAGGGAATGCCGCGGATTGTCAAGATGCGCAACTTCCCGATCGATTTCCAGCCGGAAGAGCATATGCTGGTTGTCAACTACGAAGATCGTCCGGGACTGATCGGCAAGATCGGTACCATCCTCGGTGAGGCGGGTGTCAACATCGGCAACATGAATCTCGGCCGGACTGAAAAGGCCGGTGAGGCGATGGTCGTTCTGTCTGTCGATTCGCTGGTGTCCGAAGAAATCCTGAACAAGGTCAGTGACGCTGTTGCTGCGCGCTTCATCAAGGCGGTGCATGTACAGGGCTGAAGTTTAAGCTCCTGAATGATAAGAAGGCGGTCAGCGATGACCGCCTTTTTTTATGCGCAGAACAGGGGCTGAGATGAGGGCGGAATCAGGCCGCGCTGCTCGGCCCTGAGTAGTAAGGTCTCGACCGCAGCAATCCCCTGCGGGCCGAGGTCGAGAGAGAAATCGTTGACGTAGAGGCCGATGTGGCTGTTGATGACGCTGGTCTCCAGCTCCTGGGCATGGGCTCTGATGTAATCTGCAGTTTTCAGGGGATTACGCCGGGCATAGATCAGACTCTGACGTATCGCTTCTTCAATGGCAAGGATCAGCGTCTTGCCGAGGCTGCGTCTGGCCAGTATTCCGCCGAGCGGAATCGGGCAACCGGTTTCCGTTTCCCACCATTCGCCGAGATCCTGGACCTTGGAAAAGCCATGCTGCTGGTAGGTGAAGCGGGATTCGTGGATAATGACCCCGGCGTCGACATTCCCCTGCTTGAGTGCCGGCATGATCTGGTCAAAAGGCATAATCTGGGTTTCCTCATAGCCTTCACCATAGAGTTGCAGGAGCAGGTTAGCCGTTGTCAACTGACCGGGAATAGCAATTTTTTTACCACGCAACCTGGCCATATCGGTGTCTTCTCTGGCGATGACCAGCGGGCCGCAGTTTCGGCCTAACGCCCCTCCACTACGCAGCAGGACATAGTCATCGCGCAGGTGGCCAAATGCGTGATAGGAGATTTTGGTCAGGTCGAGAGCACAGTTCAGGGCCAGTTGGTTGAGGGTTTCGACATCTTCCAGGCGTTCTTTGATGCTGACCCCGGGGCAGGGGATGAGGCCATGCACCAGGGCGTAAAAGATGAAGGTGTCGTTCGGACAGGGGGAGTATCCAAGGGAAAGTTTCTGCATTTTTTACCTGCTGATAGGCGGCCATTCCTGAAGCAGTTTCAGGAGAGCCTGTTGGGCGCTCTCCGCGCCAAGTTTGAGGTCCCACTGGCTGCTGTCTCGGGTTCCGGTCGGGTTCGATATGCCGCGCAGTTCAAGCATGGGGATGTTGAAGAGCTGGCACAGCTTAGCGACCGCCGCACCTTCCATGTTTTCACAGATTCCGCCGGTCCGGGCTTGCAGCTGCTCGCTGAGGGCAGTATTGCCGCTGCAGCAATTAACCGTAACGAAGGGGCCGCATTTGGCCTGTGGCAGGGCTGTCTTTGCCCAGTCCAGCAGTACGCTGCTGAGTTCGATGGTCGGTTCTGTTGGTGGGCAGAACTCCGGGCGCTGGGGGATCCCCATCTCTGTAAGCGGTATGAATTCTTCTGTGGTCTGGCTGCCCAGGTCGCCAAAGGTTTCACTGCTGGCCAGGGCGATATCTCCCTGGTGCAGGTCGGAGCCCGGGTAGGCGCCGCCGCAGCCGAACAGGATCAGCTTGCGGATCGGCCAGTGTGAGAGCAGGCGCGTAGCCTGGATTGCCATCGTCGCAGTTCCGATGCCGCCGTGGGCAAGCAGCAGCTTGTTGCCGCCGGTATAGCCTTCAAAGGTCAGGTAGGGAAAGGTCTCGGCGATGTCGCTGCTCTGAAGCTGCCGGCGGATGAGACCTGTCTCCAATGGTGCGGCGGCGAGAAGGAGGATCATCGGCTAGCGGTTGAACCAGCCGTGGCGGATCAGGTCGCGGCGCAGTTCTGTCCCCTGGTTTTTGATGATCCCCTGGTACCAGAAGCGCTCGTTTTGCAGCTGCATCTCCCCGGCGGGATCCAGACGTTTGCTATTGTCCGTCAGGATGCGTTGAAAATCGCTGTCCGCCTCAAGAACAATATTGCGGATCTTGTCGGAAAGGGGGTCAGGCGCCGCTTCAATGACCAGTTGAATGGCATCGCGTATTTTCAGGCCCTGTCGATATTCCCAGAGGTCGCCATCAAAGCCGTCTTCGCACTCGTTGACAAAATCGCTCCAGTCGAGCAGCAGTCCGCCGAATTCAAAATTAGCCAGCTCGTGATCAGGAATCTTTGCCTGAACCAGCTCGCTGATCTGTTCCTGTTCTTTTCTGGTCAGGAAAAATGAAAGCCCTTCTTCAACTTCATACATGTCGAGCATGTCGACAAGGTCGCTGCAGAACTGCGCTGAGTCGAGGTCGCTGGTTGAGAAGCGTTTCAGGTCTGCCGGGAGTTGCTTTTTGGGCAGCCCGAGCAGGGCCACATGATCATGACCGAAATCTGCTGAGAGGATCAGCGGTGAACGGTGGGTAATTCTGTGTTTGTGCAGAAATGTACTGAGACGCAGGTGGTTATCGGTAAAAAATGTCAGCACTTTTTCTTCCGAGCAGAAGAATTCAAGCCCTTTGCGGTTGTTCGCCAGGCCGAAGCCGACAAAGCCGTCGTGAACCATACGGCTCAGATAGGGAGCGATGGTTCTGAGGATCAACTCGGTCGGTAGATAAGGCGAATAGAAGACGCAGGGAGCAGGTCGTTCGGTAGATCCGCTGGGGCGCAATAGCAGGGATTCATCTGGATAGAATTCCAGGATGAAGAACGCTTCCTCCGGGAGGTGGGTCGCGAAGTCGCTGAAAATTGTCCCGATCTTTGACGCTGTTGCAGCCACGGTGAAGCGGTAGGCATTATCGCAATCGTCCA
The DNA here is from genome assembly GCA_963676795.2 of Geopsychrobacteraceae bacterium. Lineage (GTDB taxonomy): Bacteria > Desulfobacterota > Desulfuromonadia > Desulfuromonadales > Geopsychrobacteraceae. The sequence continues at coordinate 1,115,968 of CAXXTB010000001.1, forward strand.
GCAGGCTGAACTCAAACCCTTCGGCCTGGTGCAAAGCTCCAGCTCCTGAATGGTTCCAGCGGCGCAGGCCGACAGGGAGCTCGAAATGATTGATCTGCATCGTGTTCAATTGTCCTTGGTGTTGAAACGGGTTGAAACGCCAGTGAGGCCGGCGGTTGGCAGCCATCATATCATAATTGGCTTGGACGTGGTTCATTTCTGGCAATTCAGGAATGAGAAATTGACTGACCAACCGGCGTTACAATAGGATGAAATATACATTTTTTTGAAGATGAAGAAAATTTAAAAATTTATGATTAGGTCCTTGATATGAGACTTTTTAAATGATATACAAAGTTGTCTAATTCCAATTAAATCAATAAAGGAGCCCGTCTATGCTTGGCCCCCAATCCTCTTTAGTGATGTACGATGAGGAATACCAGAGAATACTGGTGTTGCTGGAAAAACTTCTTCGTGAAGCGAACTCGAAAGTTGTTTTTCTGGTCGATAAGAATGGCCAGTTAATCGCTTCCAGCGGAGAAACGGCAAATCTGGATACGACCAGTCTGGCATCATTGACCGCTGGTAATATCGCGGCAACCGGCGGATTGGCCAAGCTGATTGGTGAAAAGGAATTCTCCATCCTCTTTCACGAGGGGGAAAAGGACAATATCCACATATCGATCGTTGGTGGCCGGGTCATCCTGGTGGTCATTTTCGATCAGCGCAGTTCTCTTGGCCTGGTGCGCCTGCGGGTCAAGAAGGCCAGTATTGAGTTGGCGATGATTTTCGAAGAACTGGCATTCAAGGCGACCGAACAGGCCGGCAAAAATGTGGCAAGTCCGTTTGCGGAAATTACTGACGACGATATCGACAACCTCTTCAACTAAAGCAGGGTTTGCAGGATGTCCTTTATAAATTACGCATCTCGAGAAATTAACTGTAAGATTGTTTATTACGGACCGGGTCTGTGCGGTAAGACGACCAACCTGCAATATGTCTACAACAAGACTGCTGAAGAAGCCAAGGGGAAGATGATCTCACTGGCGACTGAAACCGAGCGGACCCTGTTCTTCGATTTTCTGCCCCTTGCTCTGGGGGAGATCCGGGGGTTCAAGACCCGTTTTCATCTCTACACCGTGCCAGGGCAGGTCTTTTACGACGCGTCACGGAAGCTGATCCTCAAGGGGGTTGACGGCGTTGTTTTTGTTGCCGACTCTCAGGAAGAGCGTCTTGATGCCAACATCGAGAGCCTGGAGAATCTCAAGGACAACCTTGAAGAGCAGGGGTTTGACATTGAGAAGATTCCTTTTGTCATCCAGTATAATAAGCGAGATCTGCCTAATGTCACCTCGGTTGAAGAGTTGAGCAGTCTGTTGAATCCGCGTAAGGTGCCGGAATTGGAGGCTTGTGCCACGACCGGTGAAGGTGTTTTTGAGACGCTCAAGGCGGTTGCCAAGCTGGTTCTGAACGATCTGAAAAAAGGCGGCTGAAAAAAATAAGAAAAAGGTGTTGACAGTCGGGAGCTATTTCCATATATTCCCTTCCCGCACCAACATTCCCTCTTAGCTCAGTTGGCAGAGCATCTGACTGTTAATCAGATTGTCGCTGGTTCGAGCCCAGCAGAGGGAGCCATAAAAATCCAGAAGCGAGTTAACCACAAGGTTGCTCGCTTTTGTTTTTCAAATCTCCTTTACGTCAGCTGTTCACCGCTCTCTGATAAAACTCACGGCGCTATTTCACCAGAATCGGCAGATTTGCAGCGAGAGTTTCGAAACATTGTTGACAGTTGCCGCATATTTCCCTATATTCCGTTTCCGCACCGACATTCCCTCTTAGCTCAGTTGGCAGAGCATCTGACTGTTAATCAGATTGTCGCTGGTTCGAGCCCAGCAGAGGGAGCCATAAAAATCCAAAAGCGAGTTAACCACAAGGTTGCTCGCTTTTGTTTTTTCAGATTTCTGCTTTTCCGATCTCTGCTCCTGCGGATATTTCCCGTTTTAAATCATTTTGTTGTTGAAATTACGTAGAAAATGTTGATTGTTGGCCTTCTTTAATTTATGATGTTGATCTTGCCATAATCTGCATGTTTTTGAAGCCTCTGAGTTATCGAAGCTTGCAGGCTGTCAGTGTGGTAGTGAAACGTTCATTTCAGATCTGCATAGGGGCAGGTTTGAAACAAAAATGGTGGAGGGGAGGTTCTTGGGGGGATCCCGAGACCTATTTTTCTGAAAGGTACGTCATGAGTCGAACAAAAATTTCTGCAACTCTTTCTCTCTGTCTGCTGTTATTTGTTTTTGCCTCTGCCGTATATGCCGCTCCGGTCAAATTGACTTTCAGCGGTCATCATGGGCCCAAGGATGTTCACAGTCAGTTGATCGAACAATGGATCAAGGAGGTTGAACAACGGACGAATGGGAAGGTTGATATCGAATTCTTCCCCGGCCAGTCCAAGATTTCTGCGCCACAGACCTATAATGGTGTCTCTCACGGATTTGTCGATATCGGTTTTTCGGTTATGCAGTACACCCGTGGCCGTTTCCCCCTGATGGATTTTATCACCCTCCCACTCGGCTACAGCAATGCGAAGGCCAACACCGCTATTCTTAACGAAGTCTATGAGAAATTCCAGCCGGCTGAATTTGATAATGTTAAGGTTCTCTACCTTCATGCGCCGGGGCCAGGTTATCTCCATACCAAGGGTGCCCCGATACGGACCCTGAACGATTTCAAAGGCAAGAAAATCAGATCGAGTGGTACGACTGCCGAGATGATAGAGCTGCTCGGTGGTACCCCCGTTTCACAACCGATGCCGAAACTCTACAATGCTCTTGTCGAAGGTGTTATCCAGGGGGGGATGTGGGATTATTCGGCGAGTGTCGACTGGAAGCTGGCGGAGGCGATCGACAACGATATCGTCTGTGAGCCTATCGCCTACTCGCTCGGCTTTTTTGTCATCATGAACAAGGAAAAATGGGAAAGCCTTGACAGCGATGTCCGCAGTGTCATGGAACAACTCGGGCCGACCTGGGCGGCAAAGCATGGCGCAGCCTGGGACGAGGCCGACGAACGCGGACTGGCCTATACCAGACGTCTGGATAAGAATATCGTCAAAATCGAGGGGGCTGAGGCCGCCAAATGGCAGGAGAAGGTCAAGCCGGTGATCGATGACTACATCAACAATACCGTCAGCCGCGGCTTGCCCGGTAAAGAGGTTCTTGAATACGTCAATAAACGCCTGGCCGATGCCAGGGCAGGAAAGTTCAGAAGTAAATTTATGCAATGACTCTTGCCGTGAATGGCGAGCCCTGGTTCGCCATTCATAATTTAGTTGTTTCAATTTTTAAAAAATTAAGTTTAAATAAGAATTGTCGCTTGTTGCCTGGCTGTTGTGAAAAACTCAACGGTTTTATTATGTTTGACGAGTAGAGGGGATTGGGGGGGCTCTTATCCGACTTAACTCATTCTGCCACGAATGAATTGGGAATGTTGTACAGCTTCCTGTATTGATGAGTTATAAGAACCAACTCCTTTTCAGTTTTCACCCTCAACGCGTATTGTGGATTTTTCTTCAGGAGAGGTGTTTCATGAGAGGGAATCGAGTATCATTCTGCCAGTTTGCGCTGCTTTTTATCTTTGCCATTTCGGCCCTTGTGCCTCAGCCTGCTTCTGCTGCCAGCGTGACCTTGAGCTTCAGCAGCCATCATCCCGGCGAGGATGTGCAGAGTAAACTGCTGGCCGAGTGGATGAAAGAGGTCGAAAAACGAACCGGTGGCAAAGTTCAATTTGAGTTCTTCCCTGCGGAATCCAAGATCAGCGGTCCTCAAACCTACAACGGGGTTGTGCATGGTTTTGTCGACATCGGTTTTTCGGTTATGCAATACACGCGCGGCCGTTTTCCGCTGCTGGACTTTATCGACCTGCCGCTCGGCTATCCCAGTGGTAAAGTCAATACCGCAATCATCAACGAGGTTTTTGATAAATTCAAGCCGGCTGAGTTTGACAAGGTCAAGGTCCTCTACCTGATGGCACCGGGTCCCTTCTATCTACATACCGTGGGAGAGCCGATTCGCAAGGTTGCCGACTGGAAAGGGAAGAAGTTTCATTATCTCGGTATCGCCGACGAAATTGTCAAGGCCATGGGAGCGACTCCCGTCTCCCTGCCGATGCTGAAACTTTACAAGTCGCTGCAGGATGGTGTCGTCCAGGGGGGGCTCTGGGATTATTCCGCCAGCGTTGACTGGAAGTTTGCCGAGGTTATTGACAACGACATTATCTGCGATACGATCACCCACTCAACCGGCCTGTTTGTCATTATGAACAAGGAGCGTTGGGATAGTCTCGATCCTGATGTTCAGCGAGTCATGGAGAGCCTGGCACCTATCTGGGCTGCCAAGCATGGCCAGGCCTGGGATGATGCCTCAGCGCGCGGCCTGGCTTACAGTAAAAAACTTGGGCGCAACATCATCACCATTGATCCCGCCGAAGCCAAGCGCTGGAGAGAGCAGGTGCAGCCGGTTATTGACGCCTATGTCAATAATACGGAAAGCAAGGGGCTGCCAGGGACTGAGGTCATCAAATTTGTCGAGAAGTGTCTGACTGACGCAAAAGCCGGAAAATTCAAAAGTCAATATATGAACTGACAGGGTTTCCGGATCATTGCTCCCCGATCTCTCAGGTTTCTTCATCCAAAGCGCGGCGGATCTTTTCTGCCGCGCTTTTTTTATGCTGAAATTTGTTCAACCCCCGAAAAAAACGTAAAAAAGAGACGTGTAATAAATTGTGAGATGTGGTATAGGTCGCTTCTGCTGCCACCCGGATTAACAAGTAACAGAAGAACAAGTGCCAGAGAGGGTTCTATGCTGCAGTTTGAAGTTGCCAAAGAGAAGTGTATCCGTTGCGGCCTGTGCGCCAAGGATTGCCCCGTGGACATCATTTCCATGGACAATCGGTTCCCCAGCGTGATCAGAGAAAAGGAAGCGGTCTGTATCGGCTGTCAGCACTGCCTGGCTGTTTGCCCGACCGGAGCCCTGTCGATCCTCGGTCATGATCCAGGTGAAAGTACCGAGCTGAAGGGCAACATGCCCTCTCCAGACAAACTGGAAACCCTGATGAAAGGGCGCCGTTCGGTTCGTTATTATCGTGATGAAAATCTTGATCCTCAACTGGTTGAACGCCTGCTCCAGGTGACCGCAAATTCTCCGACCGGTGTGAACAGCCAGGAAGTCTGTTTCTGTCTGATCGACAAGAAAGAGGAGATGGATATTTTTCGTAAAGAGGTCTACGGTGAATTGGCCGCAATGTCCAAGCGGGGCGATCTGTCAGAAAAGTTCGCCTTCTTCGGCAAGTTTTCCGACCTCTGGTTTGAGAATCAGGTTGATGTCATCTTTCGTGGGGCTCCCCACCTGCTTGTCGCAACCGCTCCAAATGATTGCGTGACACCGATCCCCGACTGCCTGATTGCCTTGACCTACTTCGACCTGTTTGCGCAAAGTCTGGGGATTGGAACTGTCTGGAACGGTTATGCCAAGTGGGCTATTGACGATGTCGTTCCGGCACTGCGCGACCGACTCGGAGTTCCCAAAGATCATTTTCTTGGCTATGCCATTTCCTTTGGCCTGCCGGATGTTGAATATCAGCGCACGGTTGAACGTGAATTTCCCGAGGTCTTCCGCTTTACTCCCTGACCGGAAAAGCTCCTCCTGCCCTGGACAGGTGGCCGGCTACGACCGCCTGTCCAAGGGCGATGCCTCCATCGTTGGGCGGAACAAGGCTGTGGGTAAATACTTCAAATTCACCCTGTCTCAATAAACTTACCGCCAGTTCCGTCAACAGACGATTCTGAAAAACGCCCCCCGACAGGACTACCCGGTTGATCCCCTGCTGCCTGCGAATCCTCTGGCAGATGTCGCAGAGCATATGCGCCAGCGCGGCATGAAAGCGGCCGCTGATGCAGCCCACCGGAATCTGGGCCTGTAGATCACTGACGATGGCCATCAGGGTGGTTGCCGGGTTGAAGATGAGGCGTTCTCTTTCGCACTGGATGGTGTAGGGATAGGGCTGAAACTCGGTGTGTCGAGGAACGGCCATCTCCAGTTCCAGCGCCGCCTGTCCTTCATAATTGATCTCGTTGCGCAGGCCGACCAGCGCTGCCACTGCATCGAACAGACGCCCGCAGCTGCTGGTCAGTGGGGAGTTGATCCCTTGTCTGATCATCTGCCTGACCAGTTTCAGTGCGGCCGGCGGGATGGTTGCCAGAAATGGCAGCTGTGGAAACTCTTCACCGTAGCAATGTAGCAGGGCGCTTATCGCCATACGCCAGGGCTGCTTACTGGCGATGTCCCCTCCCGGCAGGGGGAGATAGGCGAAGTGACCAGTCCTTTGACAACTGCCCAGGTCGCCAACCAGAAATTCTCCTCCCCAGATGTGGCCGTCGGTACCGTAGCCGATACCGTCAAAGATGACTCCGATGCAGGGTGTGCTGATTCCGTTTTCCGCCATGCAGCTGGCCAGATGGGCATGGTGGTGCTGAACCTGAACGATCGGCAGCTCCTGTTGTTCATTGGCATAGGCTGTCGAGAGGTAATCGGGGTGCAGGTCGCAGGCGATGGCCTGCGGCTGCCATTCGAGCAGCTGCTTGAGGTGTTCGACCCCGTCACGCAGAGACTGCAGGGTTCCCAGGTTTTTCAGATCACCGATATGCTGGCTTAAGAATGCCTGATTCCGGCGGGTCAGACAGAAGCTGTTCTTCAGTTCGGCGCCGAGGGCGAGGATATTCTCCTGCTGCCCGGGCAGTTTGAGGGCGCGGGGCACAATGCCGCGCGAACGGCGCAGCAGCAACGGCTTGTCGGCCATCACCCGGGCAATAGAATCATCGCAGCGGATGTGAATCGGGCGGTTGTGGGTCAGGATATAGTCGGCGATCGATGCCAGTCGTTGCCGGGCATCGCCGTCTTCAAAGGCGATCGGTTCGTCGCTGATGTTGCCGCTGGTCATGACCAGAGTCGGCAGCTGTTCCAGCAGCAGGTAATGGAGTGGCGTACCGGGAAGCATGACGCCGAAATAGTTGTTGCGCGGTGCGATCAGTGGGGACAGCCTATGCCCCTGTCGCTGTCTGAGCAGGACAATCGGCCGTTCAGGGCTGTGCAGCAGTTTCTTTTCGTCCGGGCCGATCTCGGCATAGGTGGCAATTCGCTCAAGGTTGTAGTCCATCAGGGCAAAGGGTTTTTCGTCGCGATTTTTCCTCCGCCGCAATTCCGCTACGGCGGCATCATTGCTGGCATTAACCGCCAGGTGGAAACCGCCCACACCCTTGATGGCCAGAATGTTACCCTGTCTCAAAAGACTGATGGCTCCATCGAGGGGATCTCCTGTCTGGATAGTGCCGGAATGATCGAGCAGCTCTAACTGCGGGCCGCAGGCGGGGCAGGCGTTGGGCTGGGCATGGAAACGCCGGCTCGTCGGGTCCTGATATTCCCCGAGGCACGCCGGGCACATGGCAAAAGAGGCCATGGTCGTGTTGGGGCGATCGTAGGGGATGGCGGTGATGATGCTGTAGCGGGGACCGCAGTTGGTACAATTGATAAAAGGGTAGCGATAACGGCGATCCTGAGGGTCGAAAAGCTCTTTCAGGCAGTCGGGGCAGACGTCGCTGTCGGGAGCGATCTGGGCCGCAGCCTGCTGCTGCTGTTCGCTGTGGCGGATGCTGAAGGTTGATTCGTTCTTCGGCGGGATCCTGCTGCTCTGCAGTTTGCTGATGACCGCCAAGGGGGGCAGCTCGGCCTGGAGCTGTTCGCTGAACTGTTGGAGTATCCCGGTTTCACCTTCAATCTCGATCTGCACCCCTGTCGAATCGTTGAGCACCCAGCCGGAGAGTCGGTGGGTCAGGGCCAGGCGGTAGACTGTGGGGCGAAATCCAACTCCCTGAACGATTCCTTCTATGTCGATGTGCCAGCGTTCAATCAAGGCAGCTCCGTCCTGTTTCAGCAGATACGTGGCAGTTGCTCTCCGGACAGCATGTCAACGGCGCGGCGGCCGCCAATGGCGGTCCGTACGGCGACTCTGCCGGTCGATTCCGCGGTGACCTCGCCGATGATTGCTGCATCACCACCATAGGGTTGCGCGCGCAGAATGGCGAGGGCCGTTTCGGTTGCTTCCGCAGCAACGACGACGAGCATCTTCCCTTCATTGGCGACAAACAGGGGATCGAGGCCAAGAATCGCACAGATTCCCCTGACCTCGGTGCGAATCGGCAGGCTGGCTTCGTCCAGTTCGATGTCGACGCCCGACTGCAGGGCAATTTCTTTGAGGGTGGTGGCGACACCGCCGCGGGTCGGATCGCGCAGAGCATGGACCTGATCGCCCAGTTGTTCAAGCAGGGCGTCGGTCATTGCGTTCAGCGGGGCGCTATCGGTGGTAATGGCGCTTTCCAGTTCGAGCCCCTCGCGTGAGGCGAGGATCGCCATGCCGTGATCCCCGAGCGTACCGCTGACGATGATCTTGTCGCCGGCCCTGGCATTGCAGCCGGCCGTCGAGATGTCACGGGTAAAGTAACCGATCCCCGAGGTGTTGATGAAGATCTTGTCGGCTTTGCCGCGCGGGACAACCTTGGTATCACCGGTGACGATATTGACACCGGCCTGTTCGGCAGCGCTCTTCATGCTTTGCAGAATGGTTCTCAGATCACTGAGCGGCAACCCTTCCTCGAGGATGAACCCGACGCTGATCGCCAGCGGCACTGCGCCACTCATTGCCAGGTCGTTGACCGTTCCGTTGATGGCCAGGTCGCCGATGTTGCCCCCCGGAAAGAAGATCGGGTCAACCACATAGCTGTCGGTGGTGAAAGCCAGTTTCGCGCCTGGACTGTGGAGGATCGCCGCGTCGTTCTGGTCCTGCTGGGCGACACCGGAAAGAATCGGGATGATCAGCTCGTCGAGCAGTTGATGGCTGAGTTTGCCCCCACTGCCATGACCGAGAAGGATGATGTCCTGTTGCATACTGTTATCCGTTTTATCCTGGCTGCTCAGCAGCCGTATCTGTATTCGGCGGCACAGGTCCCTTCGCTGGAGACCATGCAGGCGCCGACCGGATTCTCCGGCGTGCAGCGGGTTCCGAACAGCGGGCACTGGCGTGGTCCCAGCTTGCCCTTGAGGATTTCACCGCAGCAGCAGCCTTTGGCTTCCCGGGCGGGTTCTATCTCAACGCTGAATTTTTGTGCCGCATCGTAGTTATGAAATTCCGCTCTGATTTCGAGTCCGCTGCCGGGGATCAGACCGAGGCCGCGCCACTGACTGTCGCAGGGGGAAAAGACCTTGGCAATCAGAGCCTGGGCCTTGGTATTGCCCTGCTCCTTGACATAGCGGCTGTACTGGTTTTCCACTGTGCAGGCCGCTGTACAGAGCTGCTCGAGCAGCATGCTGATCCCCTGCAGGATATCGAGCGGCTCAAAGCCGGTGACGACACAGCAAACCCCGTACTGTTCGGCCAGCGGGCGATAGGCATCGACGCCGATGATGGTGCTGACATTGGCTGGGCAGAGATAGCCGTCGACCTGCAGTTCCTTGTCGGCTGTCAGCGCCGACATCGGTTCCGGCATGGTCTTGTGGGCACAGAGCACGGAAAAGTTCGGCAGATCCAGAGTCTGGGCCTGAACGATGGCACCGGCAACTGTCGGTGTTGTCGTTTCAAAGCCGATGCCGAGGAAGACGATCTGCCTCTCCGGGTTGTTCTGGGCCAGCTTGACCGCATCCAGTGGCGAATAGACGATGCGGATGTCGGCGCCGCGGGCTTTTTCTTCGAGCAGGCTGGTCGTTGATCCGGGGACCCGAACCATATCTCCAAAGGTTGCCAGGGTGATGCCGGGGCTGCGCGCCAGGGCAACCGCGTGATCGATATAACCGACCGGGGTGACACAGACCGGGCAGCCCGGCCCCGACACCAGCCTGACCTGTTCCGGCAGCAGTGAACGCAGTCCATGTTGGTGAATCGCCATGGTGTGGGTGCCGCAGACCTCCATCAGGGTGACCCGGCGGGGGAGTTGCTCGGCCTGTTGTTGCAGGCGTTTGATGAACTGGCGGGCGATCTGGGGATCACGAAAAACGTTCTGGTCCATTCCTCAAGGCACCTCGCCGTCGGCCAGAATCTCACGGAACAGCTCAAGGGTTTTTTCCGCCTCCTGCGGATCCATCCTCTCGATGGCAAAACCGGCATGAATAAGGACAAAATCGCCGACTTCGACGCCGTCAAGCATCATCAGGCTGGCATCACGTCTGACCCCGTCGATTTCGCAGACGGCAGTGTCGTCATTGATCTCGATCACCTGCATAGGTACTGCAAGACACATAGGTTTCAGCCTTTCTTGACCAGATTCTGCTTGAGCCAGCCGAACCAGCTGTCCAGCCCTTCACCACTGCGACAGGAGAGCTCGATGATCCCGATCTGCGGATTGACTTTGCGGGCGGCAGCCTTGCAGGCTTCAAGGTCAAAGTCGAGGTAGGGGAGCAGGTCGGTCTTGTTAATCAGCATCAGATCGGCGGCCTGGAACATCTGCGGGTACTTGAGCGGTTTGTCTTCCCCCTCGGTCACGGACAGAACGGCGACCTTATGGGCTTCTCCCAGATCAAACGCCGCCGGGCAGACCAGGTTGCCGACATTCTCGATCATCAGGATGTCGGTGGCGTCGAGATCAAAATGTTCGATCCCGTGGCCGACCATGTGGGCGTCGAGATGGCAGCCGGCACCGGTGTTGATCTGGTGGACGGGGGCTCCGGTCGCGGCAATGCGGTCGGCATCGTTGCTGGTCTGCTGATCCCCTTCGAGGACGGCAAAGCTGATCTCGTCTTTGAGCAGAGAAATCGTCTTTTCGAGCAGGGTGGTTTTTCCGGAGCCGGGAGAGCTGACCAGGTTCAGGGCAAAGACCCCGTGGGCGGCAAAGTGTTCACGGTTGTGCGCTGCCAGGTGGTTGTTCTTGGCCAGCAGGTCTTCTTCAATTCTGATCGTTTTGCTGGTGTGATCATGGTCATGGTGGTGATGGTCGTGAGCATGGCTATGGCCATGGCTGTGGCTGGCGCAGCCGCATTCGATACACATGGTTATTCAACCTCCATTTCGGTGATTCTCAGCTCTGTTCCGCCGGTTGTCTGAAGCAGGCAACTGTTGCATTGCGGACAGCTGAAGGTCTGATTGTCTGCAGTAAATTCGGCATGACAGTCGAGGCAGCTCTTGCGGCCGGGGATTCTTTCGATGATAAGGCGACTTCCGGCGAGGGGGGTGTCGAGAGTGACCGCCTCAAAGCAGAATTCCATTGCTTCCGCTATGACACCGCTGAGTTCTCCAATGGCAACCGTGATCGACAGGATTTTCTGATGGCCGGAACTGCGCAGGTTTTCTTCTGCGATTTCAACCAGGTTGCGGGTGATACCAACTTCATGCATAGCGTTATTATTTCTGATCCAGGATAAAATAATTGTAACTAGTGTGCAGACCGAATCTGTGTTTTCCTCTGAGAAAGCATCCTGTCTGCTGTCCTTCTATACTACTTACATACTGCAAAAAGACTGCCGTGTCGATGGTAAAGCAATAATCGTAAGTATACTTACTAATATCGCTTGGGTGAACCCGCTTTTTGGGTGGATGTGATGCAGTACGGATGCTGAAAGAAGCCATGAGGCGCCTTCCGGTAGACCGTCTGAACCTATGACCAGCTGAATTGTGGAGCAGAACAAGGCCGTAGCCGGTTTTTTGATCTGGTCGCGGGGAGACTGATGGCTTTTGGTTAGTATTGAATTTTTTGCGCAATCACTTCGAGGTAGCGTGATTTGACCTGTTTGATGGCCAGTGCTTTCTTGACCGGTGGCAGGCGCAGAATTCCACCCAGGATTGCCGCCAGGGCCCGATGACTGAAGAGTGCCCGATTATCGAAGATCAGATTCTGTAGCTTCCCTCGTTCCAGAGCCATGATCAGGGCTTTGTGGATGCCGTTCAGCGGTGTCAGTACCCGTTCTTCCCGTTGTTTTATCGCAATCCCCTGCGACGGGCAGTTGCGGATACAGAGACCGCAACCGAGGCAGCGCTGCTCGATCAGGGTCAACTGGCGGCGCTTCGGCTGGTGCGGATCGTTGGCCGAGGTCATGGCCAGGGCTTCAACCGGGCAGATGTCGACACATTTGCCGCAGTTGGTGCAATTCTCCTGAGAGATTTCGGGGATGAAGTTGGTCGTATGGACCGGGTTCATGATAGCGAAGCGGCGCGCTGCGATCATCGCTTCACAGCAGCAGCCACAGCAGTTGCAGATGAAGTTGACCTCTTCGCGGACGTTCTCCCCGAATTGGACCAGATTGTGCTCATAGGCCTGGTTGAGCAGGTCGAGGCATTCGCTGATCTCGACCCGCCGGGCGTGGCCATGCTTGATCAGTGATGCGGCAGAGGTGTTGAAGGTCATGCAGATATCGAGAGGTGCCGCGCAGGCTTTGTCAAGATGCAGCATCTTATGGCGGCAGTAACAGGTTCCGATGGCAATATGGCTTGCTGTCTTGATGACTTCGCTGGCACGTTCATAATCGAGAACATGCAGAGCGTCATCACTGGAGAGGATCGGTTCGTGGATAAAGGTTCGTCCCAGCTGGGTGTCCCCTTCGGTAAAGAGTTCACGGATGAAATCTTCCTCTACGTTCATATATTGATAGAACAGTTCGCTCAGGACTTTCTGGTCGATATCCCCCCGGGTGCGCATCAGGGAAAATTCAAAGAATCCTGCCATCGGCGGCGGTAATACGTAGAACTGCCGGCCGTTGACCTCCATGTCGACCAGTATGGCGCGCCCGGCCAGCTCATCGAGGATCTTCTGGCTTTCCTGTCTGCTGAGTTTCCAGACCTGGCTGGCTTTTTCCGGGGTGAAGGGTTTGATCGGTAACTGGGCAACCAGCTCAGCTTCCTTTTCACTGAACAGAATACTGAGAATCCGGTAGAGGGCCTGTGATGGAGGTGCTCCCTGGGGGAAGCGATTCAGGCGTTCGACAAGGCTGGAATATCCTGATTTCAGAGTATGGTGAGCCATAGCACCTCCGGGTCAGAAGACAGACATTGCCATTGAATATTGTGAAGTTAGCCGTTAATTCCCTGTGAGTCAATTTGCTTCTTCAGTTGACTGCTCTGTTCAACTCAGGTCTGAATATAATCAAAAATATAGCAAAATCGACAAAATCGAAAAATTGATATAAATGAACATGAAAAGCTTTATAAGAAGGATTTGGTGCGGTATTTTAGATTGGAAATCATAGGGAGTAGAGGTTTGAGAAGCAAAAGAAAAGCCGCATGGTTTCAACTCATGCGGCTCTGGGTGTGCAGGGGACAGGCAGGTCGTTTACAGTTCTTTCGGGCGGCAGACATTTTTAGCATCGTGAACTTTGGCTCCGCAGTTGGTACAGACATAGCGAGGATTTTCAAACATCTTCTCCAGATCCGGATGTCTGGGGTTTGCAGTGAACTGGCAGACGTGAAGATCACAATGTTCTTCAGGGTTGTCACAGCTCCATTCCGTCATAACTGACCTCCTTTTCATTGTGTAAGATCGTGGGGCTTAAGTCGGGTTCTACTCTTCTTATCAAGGTTTCGGTTCGATCTCCTTGCCGGCGTCCAGCCAAGCCTGATAACCGCCTTTAAGAGCCCAGACCCGTTGAAAACCGTTTTGCATCAACAGCAGTGCCATCCTGGCACTGGTCGCTTCGTTCATTCAGGTGCAGTAGGTGACGATGGCCGTCCGTGGTCCGATGTCGAAGATGAACTGTTGAAGATCGTTCCGGTTTTCAAGGCGCACGGCGCCGGGAATTTTATCTGTCGCATGCTGCCATTGGCTCTGTGTGCGGGTGTCGACAATGACAACCGGTTCTGTTGTTTGCATGCGTGTCAATTCCGAGATCGAAATTCTGTCGGCATCTTCGGCACCGGCCGTTGTGATTAGTGCTGCAGAAAGAAACAACGTCAGGCAGCTCAGTACCAATATTCTGTATCGCATAAGCACCCCTTTGCTGATATTGATTGTCATAATAACATAGTTTGTAATTAGGGGCGTTGTTGCGTAAAAAAAAGGCCAGAAAAACTCTGGCCTTCTAAATGCTTGTATGCTCGGCGTAACTCTATCTTCGCTACTGAAATTTTCCGAGATAAGGGCTCGAGAAACTTCCAGCTTTTGCATCCTGGAGCCGCTTTCGGGCATAGTCGATGACCTCCTGCCCCGCTATGCCCTTGCTTTGGGTTTTGTTGATATAGTTGTCGATGACAGGCTGAACTTCCTCCTTCCAGGCCTGGGCTTCCTGTGGTTCAACGGTGATGATCTCATTGCCGAGACTCTTGCTGTAAGCCAAGCCCCGTTGAGAGGCTTTTTCCCAGGCTTCGCCATGTTTGGCCGCCCAGATGGGGCTAAGCTGGTCGATGACCTTTTTGACATCGTCGTCAAGGCTCTCCCAGGTTTGTTTGTTCATGATGACGTAGAGGCCTGTCGAAAAGGCTATCGGATCGCAGATGATGTCATACTTGGCCACTTCGGCAAAATTCCAGTTCTGTCCTGCGGCGAAGTCCCAGGTTCCTCCTTCGACTTTATCGTTAAGCAAGGCGTCGAAAAGTTTGCCCATCGGCAACGAGACAGGAATGCCGCCCATGGTTGTAATGATCTGGTCGGCATCACCGAGGTAGTGAATCTTTTTGTTGCGCCAGTCCGCGGCCTTGGTCACTGGCTGTTTTTTGGTGTGCAGGTAGTGGGCACCTGGTGACATCAGGTAGATGACTTTGACACTTGCAAACTCGTCAGGTTGGAATTTCTCATAAACTTCATTGATGATGGCGGTGTTGATCTGGCCATTGGAGAAGCCTAAGGGAAGGCCGATAAAATCCATAAGGGGAAAGCGCCCACGGGTATATTGCATGACCGAGAAGCCGATATCGACATAGCCATGCTGGACGGCATTGTAGGTCTGGGGGCCACTGACCTTGGTTTCTGCAGGATAAAATTGAATGGAAATTTTGCCATTTGTCCGTGATTCGACTTCGCGAATCCATTCCTTTATCAATTGGCTATGGATGTCTGCTTCAGGGTGATGGGCAACATAGGTCAAGGTGCGTGGGGCTGCGACAACGCAGGTTGGTTGCAGAGTGCAGACAAGACAGGCGAGTAATGTCAGCGAGATTAAAAGATCAAAAGTTCTTCCGTTCATAGACCCTCCGTTGGTTTAGACAAATGCAAAATGGACCATGACAGTGCTGGCAACAGAGAGAAGCATTAGCGGAGATGGACGCCTGCTAATTCTGTGCGGTGGTTAACAATAGGTTATGGCTGTTCTGCAAATCAAGGGAAATGTGAATATCTTAACGAAAGGCCATGTCGTTTAACTATATGAAATTGCGTATTATATGATGATCCATTGTGGCGGGTGAGCTGAGTGGCTCAGATGAGTGGATTGTTAATGTACGTATTACATATCTCTTCATAGTCACCAGGGCAGAGCAGTCTTTCCGAAATGCATTTAGCGGTCTGGCGCGTTTTGTTGATTGTTGTTTCAGCGTCAAGGTGATCTTTACGACTATAGGGAGCAACAACGACGACTCCTGCCGTCGCTCGCCCGTTACTGTCAAAGACCGGTGCGGCGATTGCATAAATGTTGCTGTTATGCTGTCTGTCATCCACTGAATATCCTGTGAGGACAATCTTGCTGTAATCCCTGAACAGCAGCTCATGATCGGTATTGGTGGTTGCGCAAAAGCGGGGAAGTGGCTGGCTGAGCCAGGTTGACACCAGGCGCGGGTGGCTATAGGCCGCGATGCACTTGGCCCCTGCGTGAACGTGTGGATAGACCCTGTCGCCGACAGTCAGTGAGACAGATACGGGCTGAGGGCTGCGGGCAACATAGGCGAGGAAAATATGATTCCCCGCAAGCAGTTCGAAATGGACGGTTTCCGAAACTTCGTCGCGAAGTTGATCACAGAATGGTTGTGCAATCAGGGTGCTTTGTCCATCGAGGCTCTGATTGATCGCTTTGCTTAGCCGGGAGATCATCGGTCCGAGGCTGTATTGTCTGGTTTCCTGATTCTGGATCAGGAAGCCTTCGCGGTGAAGAGTCATCAGGATTCTGCTGACGGTTGACTTGTTAAATCCGAGATGTTCGGCGATTTCCAGTGTTCCCGCAGTACTTTTCTGCTCAGCAAAGAAAGCCAGAACTCTGGTCAGTTTTTCCAGGGCATTCGGTTTCTCTGTACGCTCTGTCAAATTCTGTATTTCGTGCAACAATTCCGCTCTCATGCTTTCAGAAATAACCTGCGTTTCTTAAAAAACGGGGCGGAACATCTGTTCCGCCCCAATTAGCAAGCAAACGAGGTTGGGTGCGTGAACGCTGACGCACTTCTGTTGTTTTGTCACAGGGGGGATTGCGCTCTTTATCCCTTGTGATTCATGAATCTCAGTCTTTTGCCGCTCGGAGCATGACGATGAGAACTGAAGAAATGAATGTCATTCCGGCGATGACACCCAGCGCTGTTATGATCAGTAGCCAGTCGATTTCCATACCCATTTTTGTCTCCCGTACAAAAAATAGAAATCCATAATAAATATGAAAACTTATAATTAGTGAACAATGATCCCTTTATCAGGAAGGCTTTTCTGCTTTTGTGATTTTCTTCTTGTTAATTTAAGGCCATTTGAACACCGTAGGTCCTTGCGGGTAGCTGGATTCGATTTCTCGTGGTGAACTGCTTGACTGCCGGGTGTTTTTAATGTCAGCATCATCCTTATATCTCAATTATTTAAAGGTGCTTTGTTGAAGTTGAAAAGAAATGTAAAGTTTTTGTAAATCGTCTGGCCTGGTTGCAGGTGGAATGCTAAGAAAAATGGTAAAGTTAAGGAACTCCGTTAAATCACAGGGATAGGCCTTTATGACAGTAATGAAGATTCTGCTGATCGACGATGACACCAAGCTCTGCCGTTTGATAGCGGATTACCTTGATCCTATGGGCTATCGGGTCGATGCGGCTCATACCGGGCAGCAGGGCTTAAGGATGTTGAAGGAGTCGGAATACCATGCCGTTATTCTGGACGTCATGATGCCTGGCCTCGATGGTTTTGAAACTCTTCAGCAGATGCGCCGGATATCGGATGTACCGGTGTTGATGTTAACTGCCAGAGACGAAGAAACGGACCGTATTGTCGGGCTGGAGATGGGCGCGGATGATTATCTGCCAAAGACTTTTTCTTCCCGGGAGTTGTTGGCCCGTTTACGGGCAGTGACGCGCCGCTATCAGAAGCAGGCCGTTCCGGTCAATGATGAGCGCAACATGGTTTTCGGAGCTCTGAAAATCGATCCGGATTCTCACTCGGTCACTTTGGATGATGAGGATCTCAGCCTGACGCCGATCGAATTTGATCTTCTCTACAACCTGACCAAAGCCGCCGGGAGGGTTCTGACCCGGGATCAGCTGCTTGATTCGGTTGCCGGACGTCATTATGATGTTTTTGATCGTTCGATCGATGTCCATATCTCTTCTCTGCGCCGCAAGCTTGGTGAAGATCCTCGCAATCCCCGCTATATCCAGACGATCCGGTCGGTTGGTTATCTGTTCAAGAAAGATGTGTAACTGTCAATGATATCACCGCGCTCCTCTCTGTTTGTCAAGATCCTCTTCTGGTTGTTTCTGAACCTGACGTTTCTTCCGATTATCCTGATTGTCGCTTCCACTGTTTTTAATCATCAGATCATCATTCACGATATTCTCAGTTTCCAGAGCCATGATCGGATGCGCAAAGCATTCATGCTGATCACCGACGAGTTGGCCGAAACACCGGAGCGTGACTGGAATGAGACCCTGAAGCATTTTGCCGTGGGCTATCAGGTTGATCTGGTTCTGATGTTCGAAGACGGGACCTATTTTTCTTCGATTGAATTTGACCCTGATCCGGCGATTCAAAAGAAGGTCAGCTACTCCATTGAACAGTCACGGACCCTGCAGCGCGAGCAGTCGGAAGGGAAAAAGGTGCCGCTGCTGCCCGAAGTCAACCCGATTCATCCTGATCTGTTGATGCAGACCGAGGATCCCAATCTGTTCTGGACCGGGGTGGTTGTCAGTGTTCCTTATGGGGCGCAGCGCTGGATGACACCGGTCATGCTTGCGTCGGTGTCCGATTCGGTTACCGGCAACGGTTTTCTCTTTGACCCTATGCCCTGGCTGATGATCTTTGGTGTCGTTGGTCTGATTTCAATTGTTCTGTGGATTCCGGTGATCCGCCATATTACCCAGCCACTCGGGCGGATGATGCGAGCCACGGAAAAGATCGCTACCGGTAACTTTGATGTCGCGATTCCGGAAACACGCCAGGACGAAATCGGCCGCCTGGGCAAGGCGATCAATCGGATGAGCCGTCAACTCGAGGACTTCGTCAAGGGGCAGCGCCGCTTTATGGGGGATGTCGCCCATGAACTCGGGTCGCCTATTGCCCGGATTCAGTTCGGGCTGGGCGCCCTGGAACAGCGCGTTGATGAAAACAACAAGCTGCGCGTTCAGGAGGTCATGGAGGATGTCAATCACATGTCCGATCTGTGCCGGGAACTGCTTGAACTGACGCGCATCGACCTGGCGACCAGGGTTGTCAATCTGGAATCGGTGCGGCTGTTGCCTCTGATCGAAACCGCGGTCAGAAGGGAGTTCCACCCATCGACAGAGATTATTGTCAGGGTCCCCCAAACTCTTCATGCTTTGGCGAATCCCGATCTGTTACTGAGGGCGATCTCGAATCTGATTCGTAATGCTGTCAAATATGCCGGAGATGACGGGCCGGTCACGATTTCAGCCGTGCAGAAGGATTGTCTGGTGCAGATCGAGGTGAGGGATAATGGCCCGGGGGTTGCTGAAGAGTATTTCGAGAAGATGTTCGAGCCTTTTTATCGGCCGGATGCTTCCAGAAACCGCGACCTGGGCGGGACCGGTCTCGGCCTGGCCATCGTCAAGTCCTGCGTCGACAGCTGTGATGGGAGTATCAGCGTGGCCAACCTTGAACCACGTGGTTTTGCAGTTACGGTGACGCTGATGATCGGCAGCAGGACGGTGTGAACCAGAGGACCGGACTTCAGCCGAAGAACCTGCTGCCGATCCCGCCTTCGATTGAAGGGGGATGCCTTTGTCTGTATTTCAATCAATTTCTGCCTGCAGTTGAGTTGATTCGCAGGGAGGTTTGAGGTTAAATGGTCAGCTGAGTCCTGCCCGTCCTGTCGGGAAGACTAACCTCATCGCCAGAAGGAGTAACTTCATGCACAATATCCTCAGGACGGCTTTATCAAAAAGGTTTTCGACCAAGGTCTTTAACCCTGAGAAAATGGCCGACAGCGAAAAGGTTCAGGCCATCGTAGATACCTTGCATCTGGCTCCTTCCTCCCTCAATTGTCAGCCCTGGCATGTCTTCATCATAACCGACAAACAGCGAAAAGCCGAGCTGGCAATCACGGCCAAGGCTCACAATCAATCCAAGTTCATCAATGCCTCGCACCTGTTTGTGTTCTGTCGCAAAATCGATTTTACCGCAGGTGACATCGAGCGGGTTGTCTGTCTGACCGATGAGCTTCGTGGCGATGGCTCCGGAACCCGGCAGCGGGAGAAGCTGCATAACAATATTCTGGTGGAAAAGGACCTCGGGCGCCGTCAGCGCTGGATGGACAATCAGGTCTATCTGCAGCTTGGCCAGTTCCTGACCTGCTGTGCTCTGCTTGAGCTGGAAAGCTGTCCTATTGAAGGTTTTGATGCCGCTGAGATGACCCGCCTGATGGGCCTCCGTGACCAGGGGCTTGAGGTCGTTGTAACTGCGGTTGTCGGGATCGGTAGTGAAGAGGACTATACCCATTGCGGCAAGGGAGAGAAGGTCCGTTTTGATAATGAGGAGATTGTCACATACCTTTAATTCCAAGCCGTGGTGAAAATGCAGGAATAAATGCGTTTTTGAGCGGTTTTAGACCGGGAAATCGGGCCTCCTTTCCTGATGTCATAATGTAATTTCCGGTTGCATCATCCGGTAAAAAGTCTATAATTGGCAGGCTTGAAAAGGCAAGTTTGTCAAATAAACAGGGGTTTTGATCGACCGCTCAAGGATGACGCGGAACAAACACCTGTCGTCTGATGCCGCATTGGGCTTTCTGTTCGCAGAAGGCTTTCGGAATTCCACTCTTTCACCTGGTCTTTGCCAGCTGGAAGAACTTCGTCTTGAGCAAAACCGCTAGTTTTTGCTTTTTAACCCACTTAATTGATTCGGCTATCCATTGGGGTAACGATCAATTAACCAACAGGAGGATTTTGACATGGCAATGACCGCAACTTGGAGCGACGATTTCGCAAAGAACATTTTCGACCTGAAAGACAAGGTCGCTGTTATCACCGGTGGTAACGGTACCCTGGGTGCTGCTTACGCTCAGGCTTTCGCTCTGCACGGCGCTAAAGTCGTTGTTACCGCACGAAACATGGCTACCCTGGAAGAAACCGTTAAGTCTGTTACCGCTGCTGGTGGTACCTGTATCGCTATCGCTTCCGACGTTACCAGCGTAGAAAGCCAGGAAGCCCTGGTTAAAGAAATCGACGCTAAATTCGGTCGTATCGACATCCTGGTCAACAACGCTGGTATGGCTTTCCGTGCCCCGGCTGACCAGATGCCAGCTGACAAGTTCATGCAGGTTCAGCAAGTCAACGTTCTTGGTACCCTGATTCCTTGCCAGGCTTTCGGCAAGTACTTCATGACCAAGGGCAAAGGCAAGATCGTTAACACTTCTTCCGTTCGTGGTTTCTGTGGCCACCCGGACGGTTACACCGCTTACGCAGCTTCCAAAGCTGCTGTTGACAGCCTGACCAAGCAGATCGCTACCGAGTGGGCTCTCAAAGGTGTTAAAGAAGGTTTCACCATCAACGTCAACGCTATCGCTCCGACCCTGGTCAAGTCTCCTCTGACCCAGGAAATCTGCGAAGATCCTAAGCGTATCGCTCCATTCCTGGCTCGTCTGCCAATGGGCCGCGTTGCAGAAACCAGCGACATGATCGGTCTGGTTCTGTTCTTCTCTGCACCTGCTTCTGACTTCATCACCGGTCAGATCGTTTACGTTGACGGTGGTTGTACTGCAGGCTAATCCCTGCAAACACACGCAGTCAAAAAGACCCTCTTCCGTATGGAAGAGGGTCTTTTTTTATGCCTGTTTCAAGTTCATCAAGCCGGAGACCGGCTTTGCGATTGCGCGAATTCGAGACGCGCAGCGACTCGTCTGAGCGAGCGGAGAATAGCAGCCCCAAGGCTACGAAGAGTGTCAGCAACAAACTCTGTCAGTGTTTTTGAGGCGCTTTCTTTTGGTTGCGTTTTCTTTGTCGCGACAAAGAAAATGAACCCGGCTGGCGGGCCGGGACCCGCCGGTTCTGTCTTCTGGGTTTGAGGATTTTACAGGTAGGCAAGATCGCGGGGTCTCGCCCCCGCTCGGCGCCTTACTCTTTTGCCTTGCCGCAAAAGAGTAAACAGAAAAAGGCAGTTAAAAGCTGACGAAAATTGGTAACGCATTCTTCGTAGCTTCACACCAGCAACTGACAGCGCGCCCCACGGTGAGCTTTGCTCACCTAATGGGCAGAACCGGAAAAAACTCAGCGTTGCGGAGTTTTGATGGGTGGAACAGGCATAGCAAAGAGCCCGGATTAGAATCCGGGCTCTTTGCTATGAGGGCTGAGGTTAATTCTCGGAGAGAAAATGCTCGTCGTAGGCGGTTTCGAAGTTCAGCTTGTGAGTACTCTCTTCGCGCGCCAGCTGTTTGAAGAGCGTCTGCAACGAGGCATCACTGACGCGGGCTGCCAGGTCGTTGTAGAGATCCATGGCGGCTTTTTCCCGTTTGATGGCGACGATCAGCAGATCCTGATAACTCATCTGCGGGGTCGGGATGACATCGACCAGGTAGTCGCCGATCTTCAGATCAACAACCTCACTGGTTCCCTTCATTACCGCCTCGCCGGCCTTGGCGGCCTGCAGCTTGCTTTTATGCCCCATTTCAACCCCGACGAGGGCGGTCAGAGTCTTCTGCAGGGCCGGGTTTTCCGTGACCTTGGCCAGCTCAGCGTAAAAATCCGCGGCTTCCTGTTCGCGGGCAATGGCAAAGTCGAGCGCAGCATCGATCGAATCGAGATTTTCCATGTCAGACCTCCTCAGGGTGCAGAAAGGCACCGGGGCGTAAAGTTGCAACCGAATCGGCTTTCAAGGTCAGGGCTCCGACCGGGCAGTAGGCTGCCAGGCGCGGCAGTTCCTCGAAGTTGATCAGAGCCAGCCGTTTATCGAGGGCCGGTTTGACCCGCGCATCAAAGCCGCGGCCGAAGAAGCCGACGCAGGGGCTCTGCAGGATTTCATCACAGGCCCTGACACAGCAGCCGCACTGGATACATTTATGCTCTTCGTAGACCAGCAGTTCATGGGAATCGTCACGCAGGTACTTGCGTTTGTCGCCGGCGAAACGCGTGCCGGTTGCGCCATAGTCGGTCGCATAGTTACGTAAGGCGCACTCGTGGGCATCGCGACAGCCGCACTCCATGCAACGGGCCGCTTCAGCCCTGGCCTGCTCGTCGGTGAAGCCGGTTTCAACCTCTTCAAAGCTGCGGGCCCGTGTTTCGGCCGGCAGTCTCGGCATCGTGACTCTGCTTTGCTGGCCGAAAGGTGCCGTGACTTCTGGCGGGATCTCACTCAGTTCACCCATGCTGTGGGTATAGCCGAGCGGATCACCGACGATTTTTTCACCGAGCAGGTACTGGTGGATGGCAAATGCACCACGGCGGCCAGCCGCGACCGCGTTGACGGCAATATCGGCACCGGTGACGCAGTCGCCGCCGGCAAAGACCCCGTTGAGAAGGGTCTGGCCGGTTTTCTCGTCAGCCTTGAGGGAGCCCCAGGGGGTCAGTTCCACTCCCGAGATCATCGATGAATCGACGTTCTGGCCGATCGCCGCGATGATCTCATCGACCTCCAGTGAAAATTCAGAATCCATGATCGGTACCGGGCTGCGCCGCCCCGAAGCGTCCGGTTCACCCAGCTCCATACGCTGGCAGGTCAGCTTGAGGCGCCCGCCATTGGCTTCTATGGCGAGCGGGGCAGCCATCGTCTCGAGCTTGACCCCTTCATGCAGGGCGTCTTCGATCTCTTCGTCCCAGGCCGGCATCTGCTCCCTGGAACGCCGGTAGAGGATGGTCACCGATTCAGCTCCGAGACGCAGTGCGGTGCGAGCCGCGTCGATAGCGGTATTTCCACCGCCGACGACGATCACCTCGCGGCCGATCGGCAGATTTTCATCGCGTGATACGGCGGCGAGAAAATCGATACCGCTGCGCACACCCGACAGATCTTCACCCGGGGTGCGCATACTGGAGGCCTGCTGAGCACCGATACCGAGGAATACGGCGTCATAGTCCGCACGCAGCTGATCGAGGGAAATATCTTTGCCGAGCGTCGTGTTATAGCGGAAGCTGGCTCCCATCTGTTCGATGACAGCGGTTTCCCGGTCGATGACGTTGCGCGGCAGGCGATAGGAGGGGATGCCGTAGCGGATCATTCCGCCCGGAGCCTCATGGGAATCGTAGACTGTACAGTCGACGCCGAACATCTGCAGGTAGTAGGCGGCCGACAGGCCGGCCGGACCGGCTCCGACCACCGCGACCTTCTTGCCGATCGACGGTTGCTGTTTGGGCGTCATGTCCCAGCCCTGCTCGGCGGCCAGGTCGGCTGGAAAACGTTTGAGCTGGCAGATGGCGACCGGCTGTTCGATCAGTTGCCTGCGGCAGGCCTCTTCGCAAGGGCGGGTACAGACCCGTCCCAGACAGCCGGCCAGCGGCATGTTGTTGACGATCAGTTCGAGAGCGTCACGGTGACGGCCGCCTGCGATATGGTTGACGAAGCCGGGGATGTCGATACCGGCCGGGCAGGTGGTCATGCAGGGGCCGAGGCAGTCGCCGACATGGTCCGAAAGGAGCAGGTCGAGGCAGGTCTTGCGGGCCTTCTGGACCCTGTCGTTTTCGGTATTGACAACCATCCCCGCAGCGATCTCCGTTGAACAGGAGGGGACCAGGGAGCGGCGCCCTTCCACCTCGACGGCACAGACAAAGCAGGAGGCGAAAGGTTTCAGGTCTTCGCGGTGGCAGAAGGTCGGAATGCTGTATCCTGCCCGGGTCGCCGCGTCGAGAATGGTCTCGCCTTGTTGCGCCGTGCAGGGCTTTCCGTTTAAGGTAAATTGAACATCACTCATGATTATATCACCCTCACAGCGTCAAAATTACACACATCGCGACAGACCCCACAGCGTACGCAGGTGCTAAGGTCGATGACATGCTGGCCTTTACGTTCTCCGGAAATGGCAGCCACCGGGCATTTTGCGGCACAGACCGTACAGCCGGTACAGGCGTCGCTGATCTCATAGCCGCACAGGCTGGTACATTTGCCGGCTCGGCATTTCTTGTCATGGATGTGTTCTTCGTATTCTTCGCGGAAATATTTGAGCGTGGTCAGCACCGGGTTCGGAGCGGTCTGGCCCAGGCCGCACAGGCTGGTATCCTTGATCTGGGCCGCCAGCTCTTCAAGCTGATCGATATCCTCCGCGACCCCATGGCCGTCACAGATGCGGGTCAGGATCTCCAGCATGCGTCGGGTACCGATCCGGCAGAAAGTGCACTTGCCACAGGATTCAAGCTGGGTGAAATCGAGGAAGTAACGGGCCACGTCGACCATGCAGGTGGTTTCATCGAGCACGATCATCCCGCCGGAACCCATGATGGCGCCGGTGCGGCTGACCTCGTCATAGTCGATGCGGGTATCAAGGAGCTCTTCCGGAATGCAGCCACCTGAGGGGCCGCCCATCTGCACCGCTTTGATCCTGCGCTGGGTTCCGGTGCCGCCGCCGATCCCCTCGACGATCTCGCGGATGGTGATTCCCATCGGTACCTCGACCAGCCCGCCGCGCTTGATCTTGCCCGCCAGGGCAAAGACCTTGGTTCCTTTCGATTTTTCCGTGCCGATGGCGGCATAGTTGTCGGCCCCGTTGCGGATGATCCAGGGCACGCTGGCCAGGGTTTCGACGTTGTTGATCGTTGTCGGTTTACCGAACAGCCCGGATTGGGCCGGGAATGGCGGGCGCAGCCGCGGCATGCCGCGTTCCCCTTCGACTGAAGCCATCAGGGCCGTCTCTTCGCCACAGACGAAGGCGCCGGCCCCTTCCTTGACATGGAGGTGGAGGGAAAAGCTGCTGTCAAAGATATTTGAACCGAGGTAGCCTCGCTCTTCAGCCTGAATGATGGCGGTATTGAGGCGGGCGACGGCCAGCGGATATTCCGCCCGGCAGTAGATATAGCCCTCATTCGCGCCAGTGGCAAAGGCCTGGATCGCCATCCCTTCCAGGACCGCATGCGGATCGCTCTCGAGGGTGCTGCGATCCATGAAGGCGCCCGGATCCCCTTCGTCGGCATTGCAGATGACGTACTTGCTGTCGCGTTGTTCGGTCAGGGCGAACTTCCACTTCATCCCGGTCGGAAAGCCTGCACCGCCACGGCCCCGTAGCCCGGAGGCCAGCACCTCATCACAGACCGCCTGCGGGTCGTTCTGTTCCAGCACCTTCTTCAGCGCCTGGTAGCCATCCCGGGCCAGGTAGTCATCGATACTTTCAGGGTTGATACAGCCGCAGTTGCCAAGCACGATGCGCTGTTGCTTCTCCATCAGGGCGGCCCCGTCCCCTTTCGTGGCGTCGAACAGCCAAGGGCTGACCGGGTTGCCGTCACGCAGGTGGTCAGCAACGATCTTTTCCATCTTGGCCGGGTTGAGACTGTGATAGAGGAAGACCTTGCCATCGGCATCGGTGATCTGAACCTGCGGCTCGGCATGGCACATCCCCAGGCAGCCCATGATCTCGATATCCACGCCCAGGTCGGCCCGTTCAAGGATGTCGTAGAGCGCCCGGGAACCGGCGGCCATGTTACAACTGCTCATGCCGACTGAGATTTTCAGCGGTTTAATCATCGCTTCCTCCCTGCAGACGATTGATCAGTTCGCCGGCCGCGGTCCGGTCGACGTGGGCACTGATCTCATCGTTGACCGCAACCACCGGGGCCAGAGAACAGCAGCCGAGGCAAGCGACCGATTCGAGGGTGTACTTGCCGTCCGGGGTGGTTTCTCCGTCCGCGATGTTGAGCCATTTTTCGATGGTTTCAGTGACCCCTTCGGCACCCGCGACGTGGCAGGCGGTGCCGTGGCAGACCTTGATGATGGTCTCGCCGACCGGTTGCAGACGAAATTGCGAGTAGAAGGTGGCGACCCCGTAGAGCCGGGTTTCGGTCATCTCGGTGCGGGCGGCAATCCGTTCGATCGCTTCAAGCGGAATGTAGCGGAATTCATTTTGCACAGCCTGGAGCAGTGGTATTGCCTTGTCCGGTCCGGAACCGATACGGGCAATGATGGCATCCACCTGCTGCTGAATGTTACAGGAACAGCTCATAGTACCCCCAAAAGCAGAGAATTAAACAATGGACTTCGAAGCGACCCCATTCAGGGCCAATATAAAAGACTAGTGACTCATAAAAGGCTATGACGGATGAATGATGGACTCGTGCAGAGCCTGCAGCAGATTCCATAAATGCGAAAAATCAGAGGATGAATTTTAAGCATTTCAGCCCCGGGAACAAGGGCGCTTTCATGAGTCATACAATAGCACCCAACCTCGAGTACTGCAGTGTGACAGCAGCAGCGGGCACATAATAAAATAACAGATCACAGAGGTCTATCAATGTGGCAGCATGTGGCTATGACCTCTGATCGCTTCTCTTGGCGAGAAACGTCACGCCTCCCCTTGTAGGATAGGCTTAATCTTAGTGTCAATCAAAAAGCCGCTGACCTGCTTGCGCTATCTGATGCAGATTTTGGATCAACGAAAAATAATGTATGAATATTATCATATTTGAATCTTTCTTCAACTTCGGATTCGTTCATGGGCCAACATGTTGCGTATAAGGAATAAAGGGCTGAAAAGCTCAGTTATCCCTCTGGCCGTTTTGCTCTCATCCGGAATCGAGCGAAAGCGGATTTAGGCAAGACAACACCCTATTGCAAACATTATGGTGAAATAGTAGGTGAGAAACAGATCTTTGTGAAATGACTTATTTTAATAGAAGTATCAAAAAAAGTGATGGTCATGCTGCTGTTTTGTCGATCTGGAACAGCTGCAATGACGGGTGAAGCGTACTCCCGATCCCTGTTCAGTTCTGATCGGGAGCCGCTTCATAGTGTAACAGGTGCTCCCTAAGGATTGACTTGAAGCTTTCGACCATATTTTTGGGATAGGGGGTCGCGCGGGTGACAATCCCGGCCGATGATTCCCAGAAGGTTCCTTCATGCTGAACGGGGACCAGGTCGAATTTGGCGGCATCGGCCAGCATCGGATGCGGGAGGTGGGCGAGAAACTGACCGGCCTGAACGATCTTCATCATCGCCAGGCTGTGGGTTTCGACGGCCAGGGTCGGCGGCTCCAGACCGTTGGCCCTGAAGTAGGCGCCGATCCGGGCAAAGCCGACGTTGTCACGGGCCAGAACGACCCAGGAGTAGGCCGCCATGTCTTGGGCACGAACCCGCTGTTTTTGGGCCAGGGGGTGCCCCGCAGCAGCAACCACCGCATGCCTGATCTGGATCAGGGTCTCGCTGTGAATTTCCGGATGAGATGGGAAGTCGAGGGTGCTGCAGGCCAGGTCGATATCGCCTTCGAGCAGGGCTGGAATGATGGTGTCGATAACCCCGAGGTCGAGATAGATTTTGACCCCCGGATACTGCTGGTTGAATTTGGAGATGACCGGCGGCAGGATGGTACTGACCCAGACTGGCCCGGCTGCGATGCGCAAGGTTCCGGCAATCCCTTCCTGCATGGCGCTGATCTCGGCGAGGGCATGCTGATATTCAACATCCATCAACCGCGCCCGTCGAAGCAGAATTTTCCCTTCGCCCGTCAGCAGGACCCCCTTCTGATGCCGTTCGAACAGAGGTGCTCCGATGCTGACTTCCAGCTGTTTGATACTTTTGCTCAGTGCCGGCTGGCTGATATGTAAAACTTCTGCAGCAGCGGTCAGGTTGCGATGTTCGGCAACAGCGAGAAAATGGCGTAAGATGCGTGATTGCATGATGAAACACTCCTGGCAACTGACTCTGGTGTCTGATCTGTGTTTAGTAGCATAACAAAAAGTTATGGTTTTGAGGTAAACATCTATTTGCTGCTCTCTGAATATCCGGATACATTGACTGTTGTGAGATTTTATAGTGGGCTCTAAATGAGATCGGATATTTTTTAGAGGGCATTTTGCCGTCTGGTCCCATTTCGGCTTATCATAGGTCTAGCGACGACAGGGATAATTCCCTTGAGATTCGCGATCCGATCCCAACTGTCTGGACAAGGAGGTCTTCATGCCGATGAAAATAGGGGTTCCCAGGGAACTGCAGGCTGGGGAGCAGCGTGTCGCCCTGACGCCCGATACTGCAGAAAAATTACAGAAACTTGGATTCGCAGTCGCTGTAGAGTCCGGGGCAGGTAGCGCGGCCAGTTTTACCGATCAGGCCTACAGTGCTGCCGGAGTCGAAATCTTAGCGGACGCGAGGGCGCTGTGGGGAAACTGCGATATTGTCATGAAGGTCAACGCCCCGCTGATCGATTCACAAAGCGGTGAATTCGAGGCGGATTGGCTCAAAGAGGGGGGGACCCTGATCTCTTTTGTCTGGCCGGCCCAGAACGAGGATCTGATGCAGCGTCTGGCCGCGCGCAATATCAATGTCATGGCCATGGACTCTGTTCCGCGGATCTCCCGGGCCCAGGCTCTGGATGCCTTAAGTTCGATGGCCAACATCTCCGGTTATCGCGCAGTCATCGAGGCGGCCCATCAC
The DNA here is from genome assembly GCA_963676795.2 of Geopsychrobacteraceae bacterium. Lineage (GTDB taxonomy): Bacteria > Desulfobacterota > Desulfuromonadia > Desulfuromonadales > Geopsychrobacteraceae. The sequence continues at coordinate 1,144,874 of CAXXTB010000001.1, forward strand.
TTCGGGCGCTTTTTCACCGGTCAGATCACCGCCGCCGGCAAGGTTCCGCCTGCAAAGGTGATGGTCATCGGCGCCGGGGTGGCCGGGCTGGCGGCCATCGGTGCCGCGGGCAGCCTGGGGGCTGAAGTCCGGGCATTCGATACCCGTCCCGAGGTGGCCGAGCAGATCGAGTCGATGGGCGCGAGCTTCCTGACGCTCGATTTCGAGGAGGAGGCCGGTGTCGGCGACGGCTACGCGAAGGTGATGTCCGAGGCCTTCATCCGGGCCGAGATGGAACTGTTCGCCCGCCAGGCTAAAGAGGTTGATATCATCATCACCACGGCAGCGATTCCAGGCAAGCCCGCCCCGCGGCTGATTATGGCCGATATGGTCCGGTCGATGAAGCCCGGCAGCGTCATCGTCGATCTGGCGGCGGCGACCGGTGGCAACTGTGAGCTGACCCGGGCGGGAGAGGTGGTTGTCGATAGCGATGTCACCATCATCGGTTACACCGATCTGGCCTCACGCCTGCCGACCCAGTCGAGCCAGCTCTACGGCACCAACCTGGTCAACCTGCTTAAATTGCTCTGCCCGGGCAAGGACGGCCAGATCGACATCAATTTTGACGATGAGGTGATTCGCGGGGTGACCGTTGTCAAAGCCGGAGAAATCACCTGGCCGGCGCCGCCGATCAAGGTCTCGGTCCAGCCTGCCGCGGCACCGGCCGGCGAACCTGTCGCTGTCGTCAGCAAGCCACCCAAACCCTGGCTCAAGCCGCTTCTGGCAGTCGTTGCCGCTCTGGTCTTTGCCTGGATCGCCCATGTTTCCCCACCCGACTTCCTCGGTCACTTCACGGTCTTTGTCCTGGCCTGTGTGGTCGGTTATTACGTCATCTGGAATGTCACCCATGCTCTGCACACCCCGCTGATGAGCGTCACCAACGCCATCTCCGGGATCATCGTGGTCGGTGGTCTGGTCCAGATGGGCTCGAACAATCCAATTATCATTGTTCTTTCGTCGATCGCCGTTTTGATCGCAACCATCAATATCGTCGGTGGGTTTACCGTGACCCAGCGCATGCTCAAGATGTTCCAGAAGGATGACCAGGGAGGCAAAGCATGATGATTTCCAGTGGATTACTGACCGCTTCCTATGTTGTTGCCGGCTTGCTGTTTATCCTCTCCCTGGCCGGTTTGAGTCGCCAGGAGAGCGCCCGGCGCGGCAATCTCTACGGCATCCTGGGGATGTTCATCGCCATGCTGCTCGTTCTGCTCAACCTGTTTTCCCATGGTTTCGGCAGTTTTGGCGCTGGCGGGATCAGTGCCCTGTGGTTACTTGTTCCGGCGCTGATCATCGGTGCCGCCATCGGTGTCCGCCTGGCCCTTAAGGTCGAGATGACCGGTATGCCGGAACTGGTCGCCATGCTCCACAGTTTCGTCGGCATGGCGGCGGTGCTGGTCGGTTTCTCCAGCGCCTTTGAGCTGAAGGAAAAGATCGCCCATCACTGCAGTCTGGCCGGCAAGGCCGATTCCGTTGTCGCCGCTCTGGGAGGCAAGGCGGATGCACTGGCTCTCTGTATCCATGAACAGCTCGGCAGCAGCGAAAGCATCATCCATAATGTCGAGATCTTCCTTGGTATCTTCATCGGTGCGGTCACCTTCAGCGGTTCGGTGGTCGCCTTTGCCAAGTTGCGCGGGGTCATGAGCAGCGCGCCGCTGGTCCTGCCGGCCAAGCATCTGCTCAATATCGTCATGGTCATCGCATCGATCGCTCTGGGGATCTACTACATGCAGTGCGGAAGCATCGGCGCCCTGTTCATCATGACTCTGATCGCCTTTGTCTTCGGTTATCACCTGGTCGCCTCGATCGGCGGGGCCGATATGCCGGTTGTCGTGTCGATGCTTAACTCCTACTCGGGGTGGGCGGCAGCTGCAGCTGGTTTCATGCTTTCCAACGATCTGCTGATCATCACCGGTGCCCTGGTCGGCAGCTCCGGTGCGATCCTCTCCTACATCATGTGTAAAGCGATGAACCGTTCCTTTGTCAGCGTCATCCTCGGCGGCTTCGGGACCGCCGGTGGGACTATGGCCGAAGGGGAGATGGGCGAGTATTTCGAGACGAGCGCCGAGGAGCTGGCGGACAATTTAAGTTCGGCTTCAAGTGTCATCATCGCCCCCGGTTACGGTATGGCGGTGGCGCAGGCTCAGTACCCGGTTGCAGACATCACCAAGAAGCTTCGGGCCAAGGGGATCGAGGTGCGTTTCGCCATCCACCCGGTCGCCGGTCGTCTGCCAGGGCACATGAATGTTCTGCTCGCCGAGGCCAAGGTGCCCTACGATATCGTTCTTGAGATGGATGAGATCAATGAGGACTTCAAAGAGACCGATATCGTTCTGGTGATCGGTGCCAACGATACGGTCAACCCGGCTGCCAAGGAACCGGGCAGCCCGATCGCCGGAATGCCGGTCCTCGAAGTGTGGAACGCCAGACAGGTCGTGGTCTTCAAGCGCTCGATGGCGACCGGTTATGCCGGGGTGCAGAATCCACTGTTCTTCAAGGAGAACACTAAAATGCTCTTCGGAGACGCCAAGGCCAGTGTCGATGCGATTCTCAAGGCACTCGACTGACCGGAGCTTTTTTCATTGATCAAAAATCCGGGTGTGCCCGTTTGAGGAGCTTGCTCCTCAAACGGTTTATTTTCAAAATTCATCATGCCGTGAACCGGCATTGAGATTGCGCGAATTCAAGATGCGAAGCATCTTGTTTGAGCGTGAGGCGAGCTGCTGCCCAAAGGCTACGAAGATCACCAGGTACAAATTACGCCAGTGCTTTTTTTAAAGAGTTTTTTTGCATACTTATTTGACGATTCAAAAAAGTATGTCGCCAGCCGGTGCGAGAACCGGCGGTTTTGATGTTCTGCATTTCAACAGTCTAAAATCAAAACCTCGGGGTCGCGGCCCCGAACGCCGCCATACTTTTTGGCCAGAGCCCCAAAAAGTACGCAAAAATGGCTCTTTAATATGTCGCTTTTGAGCCTGCGTCGCTGCGTAGGATCATACCAGCAACTGACCTCGCGCCCGACGATGAGCTTTGCTCATCTGATGGGCAGAACCGAATTATTTTATTGGATACGGGGAAAAAGGTTCCGGCCGCCTTTGCAGGCGGCCGGAGGTGTTACGGATGGCTGTTTTCTTGTTCTTGTGTTGCGACTGCACTTACGAGGAGGGAGGAAGAGCAGTTTCTTGCGGCTATCAGATTGCCTGTTTTTCCAGTGCTTCGAGGTCGAGATCTTGGCCGATCAACCCTGCAGCGTCTGCACGGCACTGCTTGCAGTGACGAGCCTGGGAAAGGATGAGTTCAGCCTGATTACGAACCATATCCATGGTCAGAGCCGAAGGAGCTTCGATGCCTTCAAACTTACCAACCGGAATGATCGGCATGATGTTCATCATGGTTGCACCCAGCTCTCGGACCTTGACGGCGAGATCGAGGGTTTCATGGTCATTGACGCCGGGGATGTAGACGTGGTTGACCTTGACCATCAGGCCCGCTTCGGCAGCCAGTTTGACACCCGCGAGCTGTTTCTCCAGCAGGAAGGCCGCACCTTCGACCCCTTCAAGTTTCAAATGGTCGTATCTTATCCATTCGTAGACCTTGGCGCCGGTTTCCGGAGTCAGGGCGTTGATGGTAACGGTCAGACTGTGAATACCGAGTTCCTTGATCTGCTCCATGCTTTCCGGCAGGCGCAGGCCGTTGGTCGACAGACAGAGGGTCATGTCCGGATGGGCTTCACGTACCAGTTTGAAGGTCTCAAAGGTTTTCGGGTTGGCCAGGGGATCTCCAGGACCGGCAATACCGACGACTTTCAGGCTTGGACCATCCTGCTTCTCCATATGGCGCTTGACCAGTTCAACCCGTCTGAGCGCTTGCTCAGGGGTCAGAACCTTGCTGGTGATACCCGGACGGCTTTCGTTGACGCAGTCATACTTGCGTTCGCAGAAGCCGCACTTGATATTGCAGCCAGGGGCTACAGGCAAATGAACGCGTGCAGCTTTATTGTGGTCACCACCAAAGCAGGGGTGGTCGGTTTGTCTTTGTGCCTTCATCATGGGACATGTGCCAGCCATAACAGTTCTCCTGTCGAAAACGGGTTGTTTCAGTCGGAGCGACGTCGCTCACAGGCTTTAAATAGGGGATTTTTGTTGCCTGCTGTTTTCCGGCACTTCGTCGTACTGGAGAGATCTATTGGAAATCCTCTTAAAGGCGAGGATCATATTTTAAAAATTCAGGGCAAAACACACCTCAGGATTGCGTATTGCCCTTGCCATTGGCGATTGCAGCTCAGGGACTTTTGAAGGGGGCGAAAACGCCCCACTATTTTGTTTCCTGGTACTTCTCGACCAGATCGTTGGCCAGCTTCAGCGCTGGGGCGATCTCGGCAGAGGTTGTCACCGGCAGGATGCCGGCTTTTAACAGTTCTTCTCTTGGCAGTTGCCCGATCATGGCCGTAACCACGGCCTGACAGCCGCTAAGCGCCTTGACGATACCGTCAAACTGGCGATGGCGGAACGGGTTGTCCGGATCGAACTGGCAGTATTTGTCTACTGAAACTTCATCCACCTGCTCGTAAGAGTCATTGCTGTAGTCATAGATCAGAAAACGCTCTGCATGACCAAAGTGCTGATCGATTTCGGTACCCGATTTTGTGGCAACTGCGATCTTCATAGCTCAAAACGTCGACTTAAGCTTCAAGCGTGATGTAGGTGTAGCATTTTTTCGGGCAGGCAACACCGCAACCTGCGCAGCCGATACAGTTATCCGGATTTGCAATGGTCATGACCATACGGTAGGTATCGGTCTCTTCATCAAAGGCATCCTTAGGTGCCAGAACCTTGCGGGAGCAGGCTTTGAAGCAACGTCCGCAACCGATGCACTTTTCTTCATCGATCTTGTCCGCAAAGGTCGGGGTCCAGGACTTGCCCCCTCTGTTTTTACCAGTCAATAAGGCCATCACTTATCTCCTTGATTAAATGATCTACTCGTTACTAATTTCATCAGGCAGGCTGGTCTGCTGATGCATTTTTCATCATGGCCTTGCGCAGCCAGGGTGGTGGGCTCTGGCGCAGGACCTCTTGCAGTTGTTCAATCGTATCCTTGATCGGCGCTCTTTCCTTGCTCTTCAAGGGGTGGATCTTCTTAGCGACCAGCCGCGCTGCGGCTGGTCCACCAATTTCTGCGACATAAACGAGGGCACAGTCGGCCAGGCTGGAGCAGCGAGCTTCAATCCGTTCGCCTTCGTCAGCACCTTCGGTCTTGACCTGGATGATACCGCTAAACTCTGCATCTTCCGGGCCAATCTCCCAGATGTAGAACTCTTCTGCACGACCAAAGTGTTGATTGATATTGATCTTGTCTGTGCTGGCAAATGCGACTTTCATATAAGCTCCTGGATCTTTCTTCTGATCTATGATCTGAAGTTTACGAGTTCTGATCATAACTCTGCTCCATCTGGCAGACGTTTACGCCATCGCGTTTTACTGCATTTGTGCTTAGCGCATCATTTCGAACCACTGATCTTCACAGGTCTCGTCTTTGATATCGAGGAACTTGTTGCAGATCTGGGTCATGAAGTTGATGACGCCGTTGTAACCGACAACCGGAGTACGGTGCAGGTTGATACGGTCGATGATCGGGAAGCCGATACGGAAGTGAGGAATCTTCAGATCACGGGCAACCCACTTACAGTGTGTATCACCGATGATGCCGTCGACTGGATCAGTTGCACAGAGGCTGCGCATATGCCAGAGGTCCTTGTTGACGTAGCAGGTCCCTTGCTGGCCGAATGGAGAGGAAGCGAGCAGCGCATCCATTTCCTTCTTGAACTTCTTGGTCTGACGGGAACAGACAACATGGTAAGGAATCGCGCCCAGTTCCATCAGGAAGGAGACGATGCCGAGCAGGTAATCCGGGTCGCCGGCAACAGCAAACTTCTTGCCGTGGATGTACTGATGACCATCGGTCATGGCGTCAACAGCGCGGCCACGCTCAAGTTTGATAGACTCTGGAATTTCCTTGCCGAAGGTTTCGCTCAGCTTCATCAGGAAGGCGTCGGTCTTCTTGATGCCCATCGGGAAGTCCATGGTCATGACTTCGCCGCTGAATTCTTCGTTCATCCACTTGATGGTGTTGGTGGTGCAGTACTTCATCAGCGAGATGGTTGTCTTGCCGTTGATGCTTTCTGCGGCATCGTTCAGGTCGGTACCACCTGGGTAGAGCTTGTAGTTACCATCGCAGACTGCGTCGAACTGAGCGGTGGTGTCAGCCAGCATGGTGTAAGGGATATCCATGGCTTCCAGATATTTCTTGTACTCATGCAGGTTGCCCATGTTGCCGTCAAAGCCCGGGATCAGGTTCAGTTTGCCGGTGCACTTGCCTTCAACCTTCTTGCCTTCGGTCAGGGTCTCAAGGATCGACTTGAGCATCGCATCGTAACCGTTGATGTGGGTGCCGTTGAAGCTTGGGGTGTTGGCAAACGGAGTCGGCAGTTCTTCCGGAATATGTCCCTGCAGCTTGGCGTTGGTGATGAAAGCACGCAGGTCGTCACCGATAACCTCTGGCATACAAGTGGTGTAGATGGCGAACATCTTCGGCTTGTACAGGGTGTAAGCGTTTTCCAGAGCTTCGAACAGGTTGGCCTGGCCACCGAAAACCGCGCCGTCCTCAGTCATCGCGCTACAGGTCGCTGCGGATGGCTCACGGAAGTGACGGTTGAAGGTACTCCGGAAATAGGAAGCACACCCCTGGGAACCATGGACGAAAGGCAGAACGCCGTCGAAACCATGAGCAACCATCTGGGCACCCAGTGGGTTACAAGCGTGGGCCGGGTTAACAACCAGGGCCTCACGGGCAAAGTTTTTCTCTTTGTACTCTTCAGTGTTGATCCAGTTTTTTACTCTCTCGATCTCTTCTTCAGAGTGGTGTGTCAATGATTTTGAAAAATTCGCTTCGCTCATCGCGATACTCCTTATAACTTTAACGATCCCGGCGGCAGTTTAACTGCCACCGGAGTACTCGTAATTATTCGACCAATTAGAACGGGCTCTTGACGAAAGACCAAGTTGGCGAGTTGATCGCCATGTCGATGTCACGGGCAAAGATCTTGAACCCTTCATAGCCATGGTAAGGACCAGAGTAGTCCCAGCTGTGCATCTGACGGAACGGAATGCCAGCTTTCTGGAAGACATACTTTTCCTTGATACCACTACCGATCAGGTCAGGCTTGAATTCTTCGACGAATTTCTCCAGCTCGAACTCGGAGACGTCATCGTAAATCAGGGTCCCTTTAGCCATCTCTGGAGCGGTACGATCGTAGTCATCCTGGTGAGCGAACTCGTAACCGGAACCGGTGATCTGGATGCCGAGGTCCTCGTAAGCGCCGACGGTGTGACGTGGGCGCAAGCCCCCGACGAACAGCATTGCGGTTTTACCTTCGAGGCGTGGCTTGTACTCAGCGATGACAGCTTCCATCTCTGCGGTGTACTTGGCAATAACAGCTTCGCCTTTTTCACGGATGGTGTCGTCGAAGCGATCAGCGATTGCACGGATACTTTCAGCGATCTTGGTTGGACCGAAGAAGTTGTACTCGATCCAAGGAATGCCCCACTTCTCTTCCATGACCTTACACATGTAGTTCATGGAACGGTAGCAGTGGATGACGTTCAGTTTGACCTGGTAGGTCGAAGCGATCTTTTCGATCTCACCGTCACCGGTCCAGATCGACTTGACGTTCAGGCCCATCTCTTCGAGGATCGGTTTGGCAGCCCAGACGTCACCACCGATGTTGTAGTCACCGATCAGAGCGATGTCGTAAGGTCCGATTTCGCCATCAAATTCTTTCTTGCCGATGATGAAGTCACGGATCGAGTCGTTGGAGATGTGGTGACCCAGGGACTGGGAAACGCCACGGAAACCTTCACAGTTACAAGGGATAACGAACTTGCCGAGCTCTTTTTCCATCTTCTTGGCAACGGCGTTGATATCGTCACCGATCAGACCAACCGGACATTCGGAGAGGATCGACAGTCCCTTACAGAGTGGGAACAGTTCGTCAGCTTCCTTGAGCAGCTTTTCCAACTTCTTGTCGCCACCGTAAACGATGTCGCGTTCCTGGAAGTCAGAGGTGAAGTCCATTGGGAACGAGGTAACACCAGGGATACCTTGCATCAGGTTACGACGGGTACCCCAGCTGTAAACACCACAACCGACCGGGCCGTGAGAAACGTGGACAACGTCACGAATCGGACCCCAGACAACCCCTTTGGCACCAGCGTAGGCACAGCCACGCTGACTCATAACGCCAGGGACAACCTTACGGTTCGACTTAACAGCACAAGGAGAGGCGGATGGTTCGTTTGCACCCAGGTGAGGGGCACGCTTCTTTTGTGCTTTTTCTGGCATGAAGGAAAGAGTTTCCTTAATCAATGCCTCGGTTTTTTCTATAGTTACACCCTCAATGGGTTTTCTTTCTGCCATGTGTCGCTCCTTCACAGAATCAACGAGTGTCGTGTCAGGCTTACGGGCAGGTATTGCCCGCAAACCTGAGTATGCATTGAATTAAATGTTAGGCTTCAGCAACGCCAACGTTTTCTTCGTCGTCAGCTTCCATGATACCGAATTCCATCAGCAGGTCTTCGAGTTCTTCCATCTCAAGTGGAGTAGGAACGACGAACATGGTGTTGTCGTTGATCTTCTGGGCCAGGGTACGGTACTCGTCAGCCTGCTTGTGGTTCGGGGAGTACTCGATAACGGTCATACGACGGAGTTCTGCACGCTGAACTTGGTTGTCGCGTGGAACGAAGTGGATCATCTGGGTGCCCAGTTTCGCAGCCAGAGCTTCGATCAGATCAGCTTCGCGGTCGGTGTTACGGCTGTTACAGATCAGACCAGCGAGGCGAACGCTACCGGAAGAAGCGTATTTAACGATACCTTTGGAGATGTTGTTGGCAGCGTACATAGCCATCATCTCACCGGAAACAACGATGTAGATTTCCTGTGCTTTGTTTTCGCGGATCGGCATAGCGAAACCACCGCAAACAACGTCACCGAGAACGTCGTAGAAAACAAAGTCGAGGTCCTCAGTATAAGCGCCCTCTTCCTCGAGGAAGTTGATAGCAGTGATAACACCGCGGCCGGCACAACCAACACCTGGCTCAGGACCACCGGACTCGACACATTTAACGTCGCCGTAACCCCATTTCAGAACGTCGTCCAGCTCGAGGTCCTCAACGGTACCGAGTTCACGAACCTTGTCCATAACGGTTTCCTGCATTTTAGAGTGCAGGATCAGACGGGTGGAGTCGGCTTTAGGGTCACAACCGATGATCATGACCTTCTTGCCCAGGGAAGCCAGACCAGCAACAGTGTTCTGGGTAGTAGTGGATTTACCGATGCCGCCCTTGCCGTAGATTGCGATTTGTCTCATCTTCTTTTCAGCCATTTTCTTCTTCCTCCTGTGAGTTTGTTTGGACGGATGCTTATAACCGTCCTTCGTGTTTTGGTCTGTTCCAAAAAGTGCTGTTATGGCGGCATCTCCATTGATGTGTCTGCAGCCTTTTGGACCGACCGGTCAAACATGGGTTAAGTCATGAACTGCTTCTGGCTATGGCAGGTTTAGGTTGACGAGCCAGAAAGCAACTTGATCTCTATTTTCACGTCTTGGAAAGCTCAGATAAAAAAAGCCCGGAGTCTTTGGCGGATTGTCATCCGATCCTGATCTCCGGGCTTCGTTGCCTGAATGGTATGAATTACAGCGGTGTAACTCTGGATATGTTGTTTGTGTCTTTCTGCCTTCCTATTAATGCAGAGCCTGTGCCAAGTTTTGAAATAAAATTTAAGTTGCTGATTTTGCTTGTAAACTTTTTTTTCCGAGAGGTTTTCTCGGTTTTGTCGGGAAAAAAGTATTTTTTTTGCACAATGACCCTGTTCAGTTTTTGGTCAGTCTGGGCAGTTTTTATGCATAAAAAAGAACCAGTGACCCAATACACAGCAGAGGATGATAAGTGGAGTTAGTTCCTTCTGCTTTGTATCAAACTCTGCAGAGCAGAGTTTTTCGGTTATGCCCATGAGATGAGCTCAGCTCATCGTGGGGCGCGCTGTCAGTTGCTGGTGTGTGCCTACAGAGAAACGCAGGCTTAATTACGACATATACAAAGAGCGTTTTTGCTTACTTTTGCCGCTCTGGGCAAAAGTAAGGCGCCGTTCGGGCGCGCGACCCCGAGGTTTTGCTCTTCGTGCTGTCCGATAAGCAGAAAATCAAAATCGCCGGTTCTCGCACCGGCAAGCGACCTCCTTTTTTGAATCGTCAAAAAAGGAGGCAAAAAAACTCTTTCAAAACTGGCGTAAGATTTTCTATCTCAAGACTTGCTGGACACACCAGCAGAACGGAAGGCGCCCAACGATGGGCTACGGCCATCTGACGGGCAGAATCGAATTAGTTTTCATCAGGATACGGCCCTTTTTCGCCGTGGCGGCGTCAATCTGCGGGCTTATTTGTGCGGCGTAAAGCACTACGCCTCCGCATAACCCCTTGATTTCCTTGCCACGACAAAAAATTTCTCGTTTCCAATCTGAAAACTTAAGCGTTGCCCTCCGGACTTTCCGGATGGCAACGAATTAAATTCATTTTGATGCTTGAAAAAGCAGCTGCTGGCTTTGTCAGCATTTATGCTTTTTTATGCGACGATCTTGACCAGTTTCAGGGCGAAGGTCAGATCGAGGCCAGCCAGCTGGTGGTTGGCGTCGAGGGTGACGCTCTCATCCTCGACCTTGATGATCATCATCGCCTTGTTGGTGCCGTCGGCAAACTGGATATTCAGTTTTTTGCCGACCTCTAAGGGGCGGTCCTGGGGAAAACTGCTGCGCGGTACCTCGATCATGTTTTCCTTGAGGCGCGGGCCGTAAGCGTCGGCGGCCGGGATCAGGATGTTTTTGACATCCCCCAGCTGCATACCGATGATCTCTTTCTCCAGGGCCGCGAAGATCTCGTTGTTTCCCAGTGTCACCTGCAGCGGATCGTTGTCATCTCGGCTGTCGAAGACATAGCCGTTATCGAGTGTGCCGATATAGTGGACAATGACAGTGTTCCCGCTCTGGGCGCAATTTATCATGTTGTTTCTCCTTGTAAACCTATGAACCTATAATCAGGAAGCGTGAATCGAAGTAGGCTTCCAGGATCTTTTCAACTTCACTCCAGAGCATGCCGCCGCCACCACAGCCGGGGCGTGGTACGATAACCCGCGGCCACTTCTTGTAGTTGGTCAGTTCAACCAGTTCCCGGCAGGATTGATGGATAATCTCCGGGGCCGGGTTTTCAAAGGTGGTCCGTTCAACCGGAAAGGACACGATCCGGTGACCCAGATCGAAGACATGCAGTCCGTGAAGCTTGAGCTGTTCACCCAGGACATGGGGCAGCTGCGGAAAACGGTCGGCCGCCTGGCGGGCGCAGCCGCGCGGCATGGCGCAACTGCCATCCTTGCGCAGTTGGCCGCTGGTGGTGATGGCAATCACCTCCCCCTGCTGATGGAAATCCCAGAGATCTCCTTCAATCAGCTGCAGGCGGCTCATATCCGCATCAGCCCTCTGACGGTCTCGACCAGGTAATCAAAGACCTCTTCGCGGGTGCGGATAAAGACCGGCATCTCGTAGATCATGATCTCTTCAATTTTTTGCAATGCGGCAGCATCGTCCAGGTTCAGTTCATCCATGACCGCTTCAAACATCGGGATAACTTCGTACTGGTCATCCCGTTCAAATGGGTAGGGGTCCGGTTTACCGCTGAACTTGGGTTCTTCGCGGGTCTCCTTGATGCGTGGATATTTATAATAGAGATCGGATGGTTTAATCTGAATACCCATAATCCTTGCTCCTTAACATCCGCCGTTGCAGCCACCACACTTTTTATGGGCAACGACTGTTGTTTTCTTTCCGTTCTTTTCCTGGAATTCGATCAGGCTTTCGGTGTTGATGTACCATTCGCCGTCAGATTCTTCTCCGCCGATCAGTCCGCGTTTGACATGCATGAGGACATTGAGTTCGGTCGTTTCCATCTGGGCGGCAGCTTCTGCGATCGGGATCATCGAGCATTGACAAGACATGGTGAAACTCCTGTAAATCTATGGGACACGCTGTTGGTCTGCGCCAGGCTCGGCAGCGGTGTCACGAGTTGCCCCGTAAGGGGAAAGTGCCAGCAGTTGCGGGGTCAGTTCGCAAATCTCCTGCTGGACCTGTTTATCCAGTTTCTTCAGCCAGGCTTTCGGCAGCTGGTCAAGGCCGTAGAAAGCTCCGGCGATCATGCCGGCGATAGCGCCGGTGGTGTCGGCATCTCCACCCTGGTTGACGACGCCGACCAGGCATTCTTCAAAGGTCGCTGTGGCAAACAGGTAGTGGAAGACCGTCTGTAGCGTTTCCACCACGTAACCTGATGCCTGCCCCTTGTATCTGTTGAAGCGGTAAGTCGGGTACTCAGACGTCAGTTCACGGGTGATGGCGTGCATTTCAAAGCGGTCTGCGCCCTTTAAGGCGGCGTGGACCATTTTGCCGACGCAAATGCAGCCCGCGTCAGAGAGGATATGGTTGTGAGTCAGGTGAGCCTGCTCCAGCGACCATTTTTGCATCAGTTCATCGCTGCCGAAGCTGCACAGGGCCACCGGAGCCATACGCATCACTGCACCGTTGCCTGCATCCCATTCATTGACCGGCATCTTAAGCTCGCCGTTGGTCATATACTGGCGGATCCCTTTGCGCACTGTCGCGCCGATGTCAATCGGTTTGCCTCTCATCCAGGCGACGAAATTATCGGCGATCTGAACAAGCGACCACTCCTGTCTGTCGACGACAGCGCGAGCGATGCACAGCGACATTTCAGTGTCGTCGGTGACCTGTCCCGCTTTGACGCCGAGCCAGCCGCCGCCGACGATTTTGCGCAGCTTCTTGTACTTGGCTGCGATCTCGGGCGGTGACATGAATTCTGTTGTTGCCCCCAGGGCATCGCCGATGGCCAGGCCGAGAAAAGAGGCGAGGGCGCGATTCTGGACTTCTGCATCGTTAAGCATCAGAGTCGCATCTCCTCGACTTCGTAGTCGCCACCGATGACCAGGTATTCATCCTCCCCCTTCATCAGGGTTTTCGGCAAAAAGCCGCTGAGGAAGAAGATCTTGGTCAACGGGACCTGGGCCCGGATGACCCTTGAGCCGAACTCCCAGGCTTTTTCATAGTCGCTGGTAAAGGAGTTCAGGTTGTTCAGGCGGATCAGGAACCTGGTGTTGCTGTGTCTGTCCAGGATGCTGTGTTCGTCCAGATCGTAGACCCCACGGAATAGAGAGAGATAGGGCGTGTCCGGCATCTGGCGCTCCAGCTCATACTGGATAAATTCATAGAGCAGGTCGAGCTGGGAAAAGATGGCGCTGGTGCGTGCCGATCCCTTCATCCGGTCGACCGTATAGAGGAAATACTCCTCTGAATTCTGATCGGGGATCACTCGCTTGTGAAAGGTCGGAACCAGCCCCAGCCGTGATTCGACCCACCCCTTGAGGACCGCCCCCTCGACAAAATTGCTGTCGAACAGCCATCCGCGCAAAAAGCGCAGATAGCTGTTCTTCAGGCTTTTCTGACTGCTGCGCGACTCTTCCCGTTGCCACTGGTGGAGCTGAAAGGTGACATCCATGAAGTCATGGAAGAGCAACGCCCGTTGTTCCGGATCGTCAATCTGGTCGAGCTGTTCAAAGAGCAACCGGCCCATGTGCCTGGCCCCCTGAACCTCCAATCGCTGCGGTCTGGCGTTGTAGTGATGCGAGGCAATCGACCAGGGCGGCAGGTTGCAGAGGTTGATCAGGGTGATGTGGTTGCTCACGGTCTGGTCAGCTCCCCATCAACAGGATTGCTTCGGCGACTTCACGCAGACTCTTGCGCTTGTCCATCGCCAGTTTCTGAATCTTGCGATGGGCTTCCGGCTCCTTCATCCCCTGGTTCATCAGCACTCCTTTGGCGCGGTCGACCAGTTTGCGGGTTTCCAGAGTCTCTTTCAGGGCCGAGACCTCATCGCGCAGGTTGGACAGTTCGATGAACTGGTGAATCGCCAGGTCAACCGAGATCTTCAGCTGCTCTTCCTTAAACGGCTTCATCAGGTACTGATGGACGCCGGCATCCTGGGCCTTGCCGACGGTGTCGCTATCGATGGTGCCGGTCAGCAGAACAATGGCCCCGCTTGGATCGCGGTTCATCTTGTCGGCAGCTGAAACGCCATCCATGACCGGCATGGAGACATCCATGACAGTCAGCAGAGGGCGATGGGTTGCGGCCAGGGCCACGGCCTGAGAGCCGTTTTCCGCTTCATAGATATCGTCAAAACCGTAATCGGCCAGAACTTTTGAAACTTGACGACGAATCAAGGGTTCGTCATCGACAACCAGAGCTGTTTTCATCACATAACCTCATAGCCATGCGGCTTAAGGGGGCCTCCGGCGAACCGGAGGCACGGGTCAGACAAATCTTGCTATATTTCTTCCAGGTTTTGTCGGGCCGTTTTGCGGCCCTTTGCTATTAACGGTTCTGGCTGACGCGCTGGAAGTCCGGGTAGGCTTCCATGCCGATCTCCTGAGAGTCGCAGCCGAGCATCTCTTCTTCTTCGCTGACGCGGATGCCCATGGTGTACTTGAGGACCAGCCAGACGATGCTGGCGGTGATCAGGACGAAGACGCCGGTGGCGACAACGCCGATCAGCTGGGTGACGAAGCTGGCGTCAGAGTTGGTGATCGGAACCGCCAGGGTGCCCCAGATACCGCCAACCAGGTGGACAGACAGGGCGCCGACAACGTCATCGATCTTGAGCTTGTCAAAGAGCGGAACAGCCAGAACACAGAGGATACCGCCAACGGCGCCGATCAGGGTCGCAGCACCTAAGGACGGGGTGTCAGGACCGGCAGTGATGGCAACCAGACCGGCCAGGGCGCCGTTTAATGCCATGGTGACGTCGACCTTCTTGTAAAGGATCTGAACCAGGATCATCGCGGCAACCATGCCACCACAGGCGGCCATGTTGGTGTTGACCATGACATTCGACATGGCGATGGCGCTGGCCGCATCACCCAGGGCGAGAACCGAACCGCCGTTGAAGCCGTACCAGCCCATCCACAGGATGAAGGTCCCCAGGGTGGCCAGCGGAATGTTGGAACCCGGCAGCGGGTTGACCTTGCCGTCTTTACCGTACTTGCCTTTACGCGCGCCGAGGATGATGGCACCGCTTAAGGCTGCCCAGCCGCCGACGGAGTGAACGATGGTCGAACCGGCGAAGTCAAGGAAGCCCAGCTCGGACAGCCAGCCGCCGCCCCAGCCCCAGGAACCCTGGATCGGATAGATGATACCGGTCAGCACGACACAGAAGATCAGGAAGCCCCACAGCTTGATCCGCTCGGCGACACAACCGGAGACAACGGAACAGGCGGCGCCACAGAAGACCATCTGGAAGAACCAGTCGGAAGCGGCCGCATAGCCGCCGGAGAAGTCGCCGGCTGCGGCTGCGGCGTCGTCAGCGCCCCAGAGACCGAAACTGCCGAAGAAACCACCGTCAACACCGGCGTACATCAGGTTGTAACCGATCAGGTAGTAGAGGATGCCGGCGATGCCGAACAGCGAGATGTTCTTCAGACAGATGGTGGCGACGTTCTTGGAACGGACCAGACCGGCCTCGAGCATACCGAAACCGGCGGCCATCCACATGACCAGGACACCCATGACCAGGAAGGAAAAGGTGTTGAGGACGTAAGCGAGTTCATCGGTGCTGACTTCGGCGAAGGCCAGGGCCGGCAGGGCCAGCAGACCGGCGAGCAGCAGGGCTGTTTTCTTCATTGTTTAGTTCTCCTTATCAATAGCGTTTTGAATAACGTTGATGTTCTTAGAGGGAATCGTCGCCCGATTCGCCGGTCCGGATGCGGATCGACTGATCGATGGTGCTGACGAAGATCTTGCCGTCACCGATACGACCGGTGCAGGCTTCGCGCTGAACCGCTTCGACCAGTTTTTCAACCTGGTCATCGGCAACCACCAGCTCGATCTTGATCTTGGGGATGAAGTCGATCTGGTACTCGGCACCGCGGTAGAGTTCGGTGTGCCCTTTCTGCCGGCCGAAACCACGAACCTCGCTGACGGTCATACCGTTGATGCCGAGATCGCAGATCGCCGCCTTGACGTCGTCAAGCTTGAACGGCTTGATAATACATTCTACTTTTTTCATCCTGAGGTCTCCTTTGGGATAAGGGGTAAATGTGTACGAATCACAAATCTGAACATACTATTTGCATTGCTTGTGCCAATTTTTAAATTGCTGGAATGTAAGAGATATTTTTCTGTAGCTTGGGGATGTGCATTATTTTTAGGCAGCAGTATTCTGCGCTGCTCAAGAGCTGGACATCAGATTGTTTGAAAAGAGAATGCCCTCTGCAAAAAAATCGAAAGATTCATTTCTGCCTTGTCCCGGGAGACTGAGCTTATTTTGACCAGCGCTTTGCTGAATTGGATAAAAAACGGGCAGCCTTCTGATTGAAGACTGTCCGTATTTATTGGGGGAGCAGGGGGCTTCTGCAGTCTTGTCAGGACGGGGCGCTAAAGCTCCAGACAGGCCGCAGGCAGCTTGATGGTGAAGCAGCTCCCGCCCGCTGGATTGTCACTGACTTCCAGGGTTCCCTGGTACTCGGCGATGATTTTCCGGCACAGGTAGAGCCCGAGCCCGGTGCCTGTTCCGTCCTTGCGGGAGGTGAAGAACGGTTCGAAGATTCTTTCTTTCAGATCTTCAGGGACGCCCGGTCCATTGTCGCAGAAATCGATCTGGATCCCGTCGAGTTGTGACCAGCTGGTGTGAACGCAGATCTGGCCATGGGGACCCATCGCCTGAACGGCATTGAGAACCAGGTTGATGAAAATCTGCTTGAAGCGGTTCTTGTCGATGAAGATCGATGGCAGGGTCATGTCCAGATCGTTCTTCAGTGTGGTGTGTGATTTGTTCAGTTCATAGCGCAGCAGGGCGACAACATCCTTGACTGTGTCGTTGATATTGACCAGTTTGCGTTTGTCATCCTGGTTGCCGGAATAGGTCAGCAGTTCGGAAGTGAGGTTCTGCAGGCGTTCGACCTCGGTCTCGATCCGTTCGAGCAATTCCTGCTGATCATCCGAATAGACGCACTCTTCCTGAAGCAGCTGGCAGGCGTAGCCGATGACAGCCAGCGGATTGTTGATCTCATGAGCAACGCCTGCGCTCATGCGGCCGACTTCGGCCAGCTTCTCCGACTGGATGGTCTGGGCCAGCAGCTGTTCGAATTCGGTGATATCCTCGACGACGACGATCGCCCCGGTGGTTTTTTCCCCTTCCTTGAGCGGTCCCAGGCGGCGCTTCTGAAGGCGACTTTCGCCTGTTCTGCCGCGGTGCAGCAGGCGCAGGCTCTGCGCTTTGCCGGTTTTGAGCACCCGGCGCAGGCGTTCGGCTACCCCTTCCTCTTCAAGGGTCGGAAACAGCTGCAGCAGCGGTTTACCCATCGCCTCTTCGGCCGGGATCTTGCTGATTTCAGCCATGCTCTGGTTCCAGGAGGTGATGCGCATCTGGGTATCTATCGTATAGATGCCGAGGCTGACGTTGGCCAGGATCTGCTGGTTGAGGTGTCCCAGCTTGTTCCGTTCGCGTGAAACGCGGCACAGGTCGCTATAGAGCTGGGCGTTGTCGATGGCGATGGCGGCCTGGCCGGCGAGGATCGAAAGGGCGTCGCAGTCGGTCGCGGTAAACGCCTCGCATTTGGTACTTTCAACGTTGAAGGCTCCGATGACCCGTTCCCTGGCGATCAGCGGCACCGCCAGTTCCGAGCAGGCCGCATCGATGCCGTGAATGTAGTCATCGTCTGAACTTAGGTTGTTGATCAGGTAGGGGCGGCCGTACTTGGCGGCCTTGCCCATAACCCCCTGTCCGAGCAGAATCGGTTCGGTCACCGCGTCGTCACTGTAGCCGTAGGAGGCGACGGTCTCCAGCTTTTGACCATCGGGGCTGATCAGGCGGATAATGGCGTTGTCGAAGCGGAAAACCTCGCGACTGATCTCCAGGATTCTTGGCAGCAGGCTGTCGATATCGGTGATAGAGGCCAGTTCCTTACCGACGTCGAGGAGTGCCCTGAACAGTATTTGATCTTGATCCGCCATGATCGATTTCATCTCTATAAAGAAGGATTGGTCAATAAATTTTACAAATGATCAGCATGATATAAGCAGGAAAGATGCCAAACTGCGGATATGCGGTATAGCGCTGTATGGTGTATATCTTGGCCTGGTTTCTGCAAGTTTTTTGGTCACATTTTATTCATCAACCGAAAGGTTTGCCTATGATCGCCTCACATTCGACCTTGCAGCAACGAATCAGGGAGCGGCTTGACTTCCTGTTCCCCGACGCCGATGGCGAAGATCTCTATCGCCGGGTCATGGCCGTTATCGATCAGTATCAGATCTATCTCGGTCGCCGCCAGCCCTACCGCCACTGGAATCAGCAGGATGTCATGCTGATCAGCTACGGTGACTCGATCCGTACCGAAGGTAGCCTGCCGCTCCAGACTCTCAACCGTTTTCTCAATGATTATCTGATCGGCGTTGTCAGTACCGTCCACCTGCTGCCGTTTTTTCCTTACAGCTCGGACGACGGCTTTGCCGTCATCGATTACCTGCAGGTCAATCCGCGGCTCGGCTCCTGGAACGATGTCGCCGAGATCGATCGCAACTTCGACCTGATGTTCGACCTGGTCATCAACCATATCTCCAGCCAGCACCAGTGGTTTCAGAAGTTCCTCCAGGACGAGCACCCCTGGCGCAAATATTTTATCTGTCCGCCGGTCGATGCCGACTTAGGCCAGGTGGTCCGGCCGCGGGCGACCCCGCTGCTGACCCTGGTTGCCACCGCCGCCGGAGAGCAGAACGTCTGGACGACCTTCAGCGCCGATCAGGTTGATGTCGATTTCTCCAATCCGGAGGTGCTCATCGAGTATCTGCAGATCCTGCTCAGTTACCTTGAAAACGGTGCCCGTTTTATCCGCCTCGATGCCATCGGTTTTCTGTGGAAGGAGTACGGAACCAGTTGTATCAACCTGGCTCAGACCCATGAGGTGGTGCGCCTGTTGCGCGATGTCGTTGACCTGGCTGCACCGGGAACTGTGCTGCTGACCGAAACCAACGTGCCGCATCAGCAGAACGTCAGCTACTTCGGTGACAGCGACGAAGCGCACATGGTCTACCAGTTCAGCCTGGCGCCATTGCTGCTGCACGGGCTTTACCGTGGCACCTCGCAATACCTCAACGACTGGGCGCGCAGCAGCTGCCTGACCCCGCCCGGCTGTACCTTCCTCAACTTTACCGCCTCCCACGATGGCATCGGCATGCGCCCCCTGGAAGGCCTGATTCCGCAAGGGGAGGTCGATCTGCTCCTGCACGGTATGGAGAAGTACGGCGGCATGATCAGTTACCGCAGCCGGGATGATGGCAGTAAGAGTGCCTATGAAATCAACATCACCTATTTCGATGCCCTAAATGGCACCTGGATGGGCGAGGACAGCTGGCAGATCGCCCGGTTTCTGCTCGCCCAGACTCTGATGATGGCGCTACGCGGCATACCGGCGCTTTATATCCACAGTCTGCTGGCCACGCCGAACGATCACGATGGGGTTGAAAAAAGCGGCCGGGCGCGGATGATCAACCGCCACAGCTGGGATGAAGAAAAACTCAAAACCCTGCTCGACGATCCAAACTCAACACAAGCGATCGTCTTCAATGAACTGCGCCGCCGGATCAAGATCCGCACCGCCCAGCCCGCCTTCCACCCCGACGCCCGCCAGGAACTGGTCCATCTAGGTGACAGCCTGTTTGCCTTCTGGCGTCAGAGCTTAGACGGCAAACAGCGCATCCTCGCCGTCCATAATCTGACCGATCAGCTCAGAACCCTTTATCTGGGTGATGCCTTAAAGGGACCGCTCAAAGGAGAATGGAAAGGGCTGTTGACCGGTGAGGCAGTTGTCGGTGATCAGGGCGAGATTCGTCTGCCGCCGTACCATGTACTGTGGTTGACGAATGTCTCTGCAGTACATGATTCTTAAGGTTGAGAGGCCTCTACTTAATGCTACAATTTTCGCAGATGTTTGTGAAATTTTCTAAGCAAAGAGGCTGATCTCCTTGTTGAACCCAATAGTGCTGACGGTGATGCCCGGCGTGTTGAGTCAGAAGATTGGCCCTCGATAGAGATTTGGTATCGCTTTCACTGGGACAAAAATAAATATGCTCGAAAAACTCACCTCTTTTGGGCCGTTAACAATCACCGTCATAGCAGCTGGAGCGGTTCTCTGGCTGGCCCACTGGTTTCTCATCAAACGCCACCCGGATATCGGTAATGAGCGTATGTTCCCGCGTCAGCTCATTATGCTCGGGTTGACGCTTATCGCACTGCTGGTCTTTGTCTTTGCCTTGCCGGTCAGCGAGAGTTCGCGCAACCAACTTATGGCGTTGCTCGGAATTTTGATATCGGGAATTTTCGCATTCTCGTCGACAACCGTTACTTCTAACCTCATGGCGGGGGTTCTGATGCGCATCACCAAGCCATTTAGGGTTGGTGACTTTATCCGGGTCGGTGAACATTTCGGCCGGGTTTCCGAACGTGGAATGTTCGATACGGAAATCCAGACGGAAACCCGTGAACTTATCGCTCTGCCAAATACTTACTGTATTAGCAACCCTGTGACGACAATCCGCAGTTCAGGGACCATTATCTCCGCTTCATTGTCGCTTGGTTACGATTTGGATCACAGGAAAATCGAACCATTGCTTGTACACGCGGCCGAAGCCTGTGGGTTGCTAGAGTCTTTCGTTCATATTCTGGAATTGGGTAACTTTTCAGTGACCTATCGCGTGTCGGGCTTACTCGAGGATCCGAAGCGTCTTATCTCCTCGCGTTCAAAACTCTACGGCTGCGTTTTGGACACCCTGCATAGTCAGGGGATTGAAATCATGTCACCCTCCTTTATGAACCAAAAAAGGCTCACTGATGACGCAAAAATGATACCTCCCACGACAGTTGTCACCCAACCTGGGGAACCCGAATCTTCAGCGGAAGACATTGCTTTCGACAAGGCAGAGCAGGCCGAGCAGATGGAAAATGAAAAATTTCAGCTGAACGAGGAGATTGAAAATCTGGAAATGCTGTTGAAGCAGTCAGCAACGGATGAGGAGAAGCGCTCCCATGAGGCAACGCTCGAGAATGCTCAGGCGCGATTGAAGTCTCTTCAAGAGTCAGTCGCGAAAAATGGAGGGAAAAATGGTGTCACTGACTGATCAACAAAGATCATCAGCAAGATTTTTAGAGGTTTTCAGTCAATAACGGGACGCCGCTGCATTTTTCAAGTACCAGATTAACCTGTTGAGCCGGTTATCTCATCTGCTAGGCTTAAGCTGATTTATGTTTAACTCATGAAAGAAAGTTCGATCAGTCAACCCTTAATTGAAAAGTCAGCTTCCACTGGATCTACAACTATCTGGGAGTTCCGGGGACAGTATATAGATCTTTGACAAAGACTTGTTGCCTGATAGTCTTTTTCTTATGGCGAGAATAGCACGAGTTATCGCACCGGGCTTGCCCCATCATGTAACGCAACGGGGCAACCGGCGGCAGACGACATTTTTTTGCGATGAAGATTTTCAGATCTATATCGATCTGATGGCTCATTGGTGTGCCAAGTATCATGTGGATATCTGGGCTTGGTGCCTCATGCCAAACCATGTTCATTTAATTGCGGTGCCAACAGATGAAGCCGGCCTGGCGCGTGCGATTGGTGAAGCGCATAGACGCTATACCCGACATGTCAATTTCCGTCATGATTGGCGGGGTCATCTGTGGCAAGAACGTTTTGCTTCTTTCCCTATGGATGAAGCCCATCTTCTTGCCGCTGCGCGTTATATAGAAATGAACCCTGTCGCTGCAAACCTGGTCTCTGACCCTGGGCAGTACCCCTGGAGTAGTGCGAAAGCGCACCTCAATGACCAGGATGATGGTCTGGTTAATCGCGCTCCACTGTTGGATCTGGTTTCAGACTGGCAAAGTTTCCTAAAGCTAAGTAACGAAGAAGAACTGGAGATTTTGCATAAACATGAGAAAACAGGGCGACCACTTGGGAATTTGTCATTTGTTGAAAGTATCGAAGTTCTATTAGCACGGACATTGCGGCCTCTGCCACCAGGGCCAAAGAAGAATGATTAGTTCTATATACTGTCCCCGGAACTGGTCAATCATGTGGAGTTTAATCTATGAGACAGCAGTGTCCTATGATAGAGACTTTGCCGTCATAGGCATAAAACCATATAACAAAGCTAATTCAGCCGACGCAAAAAGCCACGCGGCTGATTAGCAGCGTTAGGCAGCGGAAATGTGAAAGGAATGAATAATGTCAGAAATAGCCACAGGTTCTTGTACATGCCAGGCTGTCCAATACTCGGTTAAAGAAGAATTGAAATCGGTAGTTAACTGCCATTGCAATACATGCAAAAAAATGACTGGAAGCGCCTTTTCGGTCGTTGCATTGATTCAGGAACAAAATTTAGAAATCACAAAAGGTCAGGATAAAATTGCGACCTACTCAATTAGTGAGAATGCAACTAAGCATTTTTGTAGTGTATGCGGCTCACCAATCTACAATGAACACAAGGCGTATCCCGGCCACTGCTTGCTCCCCGCAGGAACCCTAAATGATCCATCTGTTATAAATCCAGCAATGAACATTTTCTGTGAGAGCATGTTGCCGTGGGTAAAAAATATCTCGGAACTGAAATCCTTTGACCAACTACCCCAGAAATAGGGTTGCCTAACCATGATCAACCGGACGAAAAATGCGTCTGCGCTAAATTGAAAATCAAAATTGTGGTGGTCGGCAAGCAGTTCGTCGCCGCCGGTTATCATGAACCGTTGAATAATCCAGGGAGCCGTTTTTGGAAATACGTTTCATGAAAGAAGGTGATTTGTGCCAGGCCGCCGACATTCACAAGGAAGCTTTTGTCCGCCAACAAATGTCTTACGAATGGCTCGAATGCAATCTGAAGGCATTTCCACGCTTCCTCTGCTTTGTTGCTGAAATTGACAAAGACATTATCGGCTATATCATTTGGGCGCAGAAAAGTGGCTTCCGTCCGGAAGTTGTTCTTGAGTTGGAGCAGATCGCCGTTTCAACAAGCAGGCGAGGGCAGGGGATAGGGCGCAATCTTATCGAAGAATCCTTACCTCTGGTCCGTGAGCAGCTCGCAAAACGAGGGGCGACACTCAAGCACATCATTCGACCAGGGCGGATAATAGCGCGCAAAGGTTTTATCAAAAAACAATCGGTGCAGAGGCTGAAGCGACAATATCAAACCTTTACTCTGCCGATGAAGTGCTGATGATCGCAAGAGATGTTGAACGATAAAGATCAATTTACCGCGGCACGACTGCACAAACAGGTCACTCCAGGTTTCATGCGGACGACGCTGCTGCCGATTATTTAATCCATATCAACTCTTGAGGGGGAACCCATGCTGAACAGGTCTGACATCGCCGCAGAAAAGTTTTTGAGCGGCTTCAACTGCGCACAGTCCATTCTCTTTGCATTTCGTGATCTGGGCGATTTATCGGAAGAGGTGGCGCTGAAGATCGCATGCGGCTTGGGGGCTGGTATGGGACGCAAGGAAGAAGTTTGTGGTGCGGTCTCGGGCGGCATCCTTGCGTTGGGGATGAGATTCGGCCGTGGACCAAACGATGATTCCTCCGCTACGGATTTGACCTATCAAAAAACACGGGAGCTGATGGTCCATTTTTCCAGTAAGCATGGTTCCTGTATCTGTCGGAAACTGCTCAACGGTTGTGAGCTGACGACAGAAGAAGGGCAGAGGATGTTCAAGGAGAATGAGCTGAAGACGAAGACCTGTGTGCCATGCATTCGGACAGTTGCTGAAATTCTGGAACAGTTGCTTCTTGAATGAGCAGGCTAAGTTCCCATCTGTTATGCTATGCTCTGTCTCTTAATTGCCCATGAAAAATGAAAAATAGTCAAAGCTCATCGAACCTCAATTGAAAAGTCGCGTTGCAACGGATTTACAGCCATGAAAATTGCCACATTGTCCTCCCTGTTTATCTCTGTTTTTCTCGTCCTCTTCACGGTTTTCGCCGGTCCGGCCTATGCCGAAGATGAGCCGCTCAGGTTTGATGTTTTTCTCGAACAGTTGCGCAGTGAAGCGCTGGAGCAAGGGATTTCCGAAAAGACCCTGGATCTGGCCTTCGCTGAGCTGAAGGCTCCGCAAAAGAAAGTTGTCCAAAAGGATCGGACTCAGCCGGAAGTTAAACAAACTCTGGAAAAATATCTGAAAAACCGCACGGACAAGGCGCGCATCGATACTGGGCGCAAGATGCTGAAGACCTACCCGACCTGGCTGAACCGTATCGAGCGTAAATACGGTGTCCCGAAGCGGATTCTGGTGTCGTTGTGGGGGATAGAGTCGCATTACGGCAAAAGTTCCGGATCGATCCCTGTCGCGCAGTCGTTGACGACGCTTATCTATGAGGGGCGCCGCGCGGCGTTTTTTAAAAAAGAACTGTTCGTGGCTCTGCGTCTGGCCGATGACGGCCTGGTTCCTCTGGCCGGAATGTACGGATCCTGGGCCGGTGCAATGGGGCAATTCCAGTTCATGCCGTCGAGCGTTCGCGTTTACGCGGTTGATGAAGACAACAGCGGAACCATCGACCTGTGGAAATCCGTTCCCGATTCACTGGGCTCAGCGGCCAATTATCTCGACCAGGTCGGTTGGGTCAGGGGGCAATCCTGGGGGCGGAGGGTTAAGCTGCCGAAGAATTTCGATTACTCCCAGGTTGGGCTGAAGATCCGTCAGCCGGTCACTTACTGGCGCGGGCTCGGCATCAAAAAGGTCAATGGTGGTTCGTTGCCAGGTTCAGCAATGGCGGCGTCAGTTATCATGCCTGACGGGCCGCAAGGTTCTGCCTACCTGGTCTATGACAATTTCAGGGTGTTGATGCGCTGGAACAGGTCACAACTGTTCGCGATTACTGTCGGAGAGCTGGCAAATCGGTTCTAGCCAACCGACTGCCAAGCTGCGTTTGTTCCATATCCATTCAAGCCGGATGCCAGCATCCGGCTTTTCGGTGGTGCGAATCGAGGCGCGTAGCGTCTCGTCTGAGCGCGAGTCGTTTAGCTAGATCGTTGCTACGCAGAAAACAGCGAGCAGTTTACTATCGGTGCCTTTGACTGTAGCGTTTCTTTTGCCCCCTTTTCTTTTCGCAAAAAGAAAAGGGGGCGTCTGTCGGTGCGAGAACCGACGGTTGTCTGGTTTCTATAGAGTCAAAAATCAAGACCGGCGGGTCCCGGCCCGCCAGCCGGGTTCATTTTCTTTGTGGCGACAAAGAAAACGGAACCAAAAGAAAACGCTTGAAAACACTGACGTAGTTTGTTGCTGACGCTCTTCGTAGCCTTGGGGCTGCTATTCTCTACAGGCTCAAACGTGTCGCTTTGCGACCCGAATTCGCGCAATCGCAAAGCCGGTTCCCGGCTTGATATGCATGAAACAGGCATTGCACGTTTTAATTCATTAAGTAGTTATATCTACTTATTGTCTTCCTCAACCGCCTCATAGATATGATCGAGAATATCCGGAATTGCACTCTGGACGCGGTTCCATGTCGGCATGTTCGGGGTTTCCATCGGGAAGTTCAGGTAGGCGTCACCGGCGCGCATGATGTTTTCCGCGAACAGCTCAACCGCCTTCTCCTCCTTGTGCCTGTCGATCTTCAGTCCGTTGATCGTCGCATCGTTGTAGTAGCGTTCGACAAAATCGAGAGCGGTGCGGAAATAGGTCGCTTTTAAGGTCCGGAAACTTTCCGGTGAAAAGATATTTCCCTGGATCGCCAGCTTGCGGATGACCGCCTTGATGATATCGGTACTCATGCGCGACAACCCGCACTGTGGGTCATCCTGGGAGAGATCCTGGTGCTTGTGGTCATAGACGTCGGCGATGTCGACCTGGCAGATACGGCTGGTCGCGTAGTTGCGATGCATCTCGGAGATGACACCGATCTCAAGCCCCCAGTCGCTGGGGATGCGCAGGTCGGTGAGCACCTCGGTGCGCATCGAGAATTCGCCGGCCAGGGCATAGCGGAAGCTGTTGAGGTAATCGAGATAATCGGAATAACCCACCAGCTTTTGCAGCGAATGGATCAGTGGTGTGACCAGCAGGCGGCAGACCCGGCCATTGAGGCTGCCCCCGGCGATGCGCGAATAGTAGCCTTTGCAGAACTGGTAATTGAAGGCCGGGTTGGCGACCGGGTAGATCAGCCGGGCCAGCAGTTCGCGCGAATAAGTGACGATGTCGCAGTCATGCAGGGCGACGGCACGGCTGCGCCCCGAGGCCAGGACATAGCCGAAGCAGTACCAGACGTTGCTCCCCTTGCCGCGCTCGGTCGGGGCCAGTCCTTCGGCGGCTAGCATCTCGTTGATCTTGCG
Source organism: Geopsychrobacteraceae bacterium (assembly GCA_963676795.2). Taxonomy (GTDB): domain Bacteria; phylum Desulfobacterota; class Desulfuromonadia; order Desulfuromonadales; family Geopsychrobacteraceae. The sequence continues at coordinate 1,171,444 of CAXXTB010000001.1, forward strand.
CAGACGCGGACCGTCGTTCCAGAGAATCCGGTAGGTCTGTGGCAGGCGGCTGAAGTATTCCTTGGCGTATTCGAACTGCTTTTCATCTGCACGGTCGAGGCCGATGACGATCTCGCGCAGGTAGCTGGCGTGCTTCAGATCATCGAGGATCGGCCCCAACGCCGGACCTTCCAGTTCGGAGAAGAGCGACGGCAGAACCAGGCTCATCGGTCGGCGCGTCGAAAAGCGCTCAAGATCGACTTCCAATTGCTTGAGAGGGCGATCGGTCAGGTTGTGCAGGGTGGTTATGACACCATTCTGGAAAAAATCAGCCATTGCGGGCTCCTTTCTCAGAGAACATCTTCAAGAGTGAAAGTATTGCTTTATTCCAGCCAGCCGGACCCGGAGCGGGGGCTGTTATCATCTTGCGTGCTTGCGGATGTGCAGCGTGACCGCTGAGAGCCGGGATGACGATGGCGATATCCGCAGCTTCCATCATGCTTTCATCGTTCGGACCATCGCCGAGAGCGACCGTTGTCCAACTACTGGCCGGATGCTGTTCCAGGTACCAGGAGCGCAGCCATGTCAGGGCCGTGCCCTTGTCGGCTCCGCTGTCGAGGACATGGTAAAAACGTCCTCCGCGTAACAGCCTGAGCTTATGGCGTGCAAGCTTGTGGGCGAAGCGTTCCAGGGCCTGAGTGCTGTCCTGCCATTGCAGCGGTTCGCTGCACAGCCGTTGTTTCGCCAGCCTGGCGTTTTCAAGCGTCAGGCCGGTTGCCGCGGCAACCTCTGCGGCGCTCATATCGCTGAAACCGGTGAAGTCGAACTGTTCTTCCTGTCTGATGCTGTGCACCAGAGAAGTCAGTTCCTGGTAGCTCCTGCCAAAATAAAAGGCACCACGGGTCGGATCGTCCGCCTGCGGATCGATAACGATCGCCGCACCATTTTCCACGATGCAGGGGGTATCGAGTTCCAGTTCTGCGTGCAGCTTGGTAACTTCCGCCGCTGTTTTACTGGTGCACAAAATTAACGGTATAGAGAGGCTCTTCAGCTGATCCAGGGCCGGTAGCGCCGGTTCCCAGCTGTAGCTGTGATGATCAAGCAGTGTTCCGTCCAGGTCACTGAAGATGAGCAGGTTCATAACGACTCTCTCTCCTGTTGTTGGAAATCGATAGGCTATAAACACTTGATGAGTGCAAGGCAGGTGCCAGTTTGAAAATTATTTGCTGGCTGTGTTGAGTGATTGGTCAATAAAACCAAAACGGCCACCCTGAGGAGGAGTGGCCGTTTTGGTTTTTCTCTATCAGAATAAACAGGTTCTTGGGGGAGGAGGACCGGCGTATGCTGTTCAGGAGTAAAGACGCCGGACCTATCAAAACCTGTGAACGAATCGGGTCAGTCGTATCTCATTGATAGTTTCTTTACTCTGGCATTTTGCGCTTTATGGCTGCCTGCACGAAAGTCACATAAAGACCACAAAAACTGGGCTGATCTTTCTGCTCCTGGTTTAGATGTATTGTACAAAGGTGCCGTAGCTGACAACCATAATGACGGCAACAACAGCAAGAACAGAGACCATGGATGCTATGTTAGATGCGAATGCTTTCATATCGATTTCTCCTTTGTTTCTAATAGGGAAACAGTGTTGTTTTATATGTAAGTCACTATAGGCCTGTTTGCATGTCAATGACAATACTAAATTTCTATAATGTCAACCCGTTTCCACTATGTGCAATTGCACAGTGGCCATTTGTCCTATTTCGCGACCCGGTTGATGTTCTTCTGTTGTTGCGCTGAATAATTTTAGGCAACACTGGCAATGAGAGCGAGCGTAGCGACAATCAATAAGGCCAGAGCTGGTGCTGTTCCCGCAAAATGATTAAATCCTTTCATGGTCTTTCTCCTTTATCCAAGTTGTAATGTTGTTATGTCTGTTGTCCGCTTACCATTAGGCTATCAGTTGATCCAGGTGCTTAATATGCCAACCTCGAGCAAGGCAAAGATGCCTGGAAAAACCAGAGTGGAAACTGTGCCTGCGAAAAATTGTTGAACGGTCATGATTGACTCCGAATGTATTGCTTTTAGTGAAACGGTGTTGCCTTATATGGTTGTAAGATAACCGCCTTGGTAATCAAAGGAAAATATTTTGTTTCTATATGAACTATAGGGATTATTTATAAAGATGATCTCTGGTTTGTTGCAGCTTGGAGGAGGGAGCGAACGGCTGGCTTCGCCGCCAGCCGTCGAGTTACTTTGCTGTTCAGCGCGTCAGGTCGCTGAAGTTGAGGATAGATTCGATATCGCTACGCTCGGATTTGTTGATGATGACCGCTTTGCCGATCAGCACGGCCTGTGCCTGAGAGATGATTTCTTCAATGGCCTTGAGGGTTGAGCCCTTGGCGAAGAAGTCGTCGACAAAGAGAATTCTGTTCCCTTTTTGCAGAACCTCTCGGGAGACGTAGAGGGTTGTTGATTCCTCCTTGGTAAAGGAAAAACTGGCTGCCGCATAGAAAGTCTGCATGGTCAGCGGCTTCTTCTTTTTGGCATAGATAAACGGCAGGTTCAATTCCCCGGCAATCGCCTGGGCCAGCATGATCCCGCTGGTTTCCGCAGTGAGGATCTTGTCGATCTGACAGGTGGCAAAGCGGTTGGCCAGATCTTTGCCGAGTGCGTTGATCAGCCTGGTATCGACCATATGGTTGAGGAAGCGATCGACCTTGATCACCTCGCCGTTCACGGCGCCTTCTGCCTTGATCCGTTCCAGTAAAAGCTGTGCTGCTGTCATTTACGATCCTCCCGGTCATAGGGAATTCCCAGGCTTTCCGGTTGCTGGCTGGCCCCCTTCTGCTGACGCAGGGTGGCGATAACCAGGACCAGTATGGTGAAAATATAGGGGAGCATTTGCAGGATATGGGCGCTGATCGTCGTGCCCATCGCTTGAAAACGCAGTTGCAGTGCGGTGATGCCGCCGAACAGGTAGGCGCCGATCAGGGCGCGCGGGCTCGACCAGCGGGCGAAGATGACCAGCGCGACGGCGATCCAGCCGCGTCCTGCGACCATGTTTTCGATCCACATCGGGGTCATTGCCAGGCTCAGGTATGCGCCGCCGATGCCGGAGATGCCGGAGCCGATGGCCACCGCCAAAAAGCGGAACCTTGTCACCGGGATGCCGCAGGTATCAGCGGCACCCGGGTTCTCGCCGACGGTGCGCAATGAGAGTCCCCAGCGCATGCGGTAGAAAAACAGCGAGATGGCGACAACCAGGATGAAGCTGAGGTAGATCAGCAGGTCCTGGTTGAAGAACGGTTTGCCGATGCCGGGGATGGCAGACAGGCCGGGAATCGCCAAGCGCTGGAAGCCGCTGATGGTCTGGCCGACCATCGGCTTGCCGAACAGTGCGGTGATGCCGATACCGAACATGGTCAGGGCCAGGCCGCTGACGATCTGGTTGCCGCGCAGCTGAACCGAGATGAAGCCATGTACGGCTCCGGCGATGAAGCAGGCGACAAAGGCTGCACAGACACCGAACAGCAGCGAGCCGCTGTAGTAGGTAGCGCTGAAGCCGGAGAGGGCGCCGATCAGCATCAGGCCTTCCATCCCCAGGTTATAGACACCGGAACGCTCGTTGAGGATACAGCCGAGGGTGGCGAAGAGGATCGGGGTGCCGGCCCTGACCGTGGCATCGAGCAGGATCTCAATCATGGGCGGCTCCTTTGATCAGGCGAGGCCGGTAGATGATGAAGAAGTCGGAGGCCAGCAGGAAAAACAGGATCAGCCCCTGGAAGGCATAGACAAAGGCAACCGGCAGCTGCCAGAAAATCTGCAGGCTGTCGCCACCGACCAGCAGCACCCCCATCAGGAAGGAAACGATGACCACCCCGATAGCGCTGCGCTTGGCCAGCCAGGCAATGATGATCGCCGTATAGCCGTAGCCGGGGGAGAGCCCGTTCTGCAGGCGGTACTGCAGTCCGGCGACTTCACTGAAGCCGGCCAGTCCGGCGACCGCGCCGCTTAGGAACAGGACGATGAAAATGGCCGTCGCGGTCTTCATCCCGGCGTACTGGGCGGCTTTCGGGTTGCTGCCGATGACCTTGATCTGATAGCCCCAGACGGTGCGTTCCATGAACAGGTAGATGGCGATGGCGCAGACCAGGGCGAGGATAAAGCCGCTGTGCAGCCGGGTATCGAAATAGAAAGCCAGCCGGGCGGAGTCACTGAACTGAGCGGTCAGCGGAAAGTTGAAGCCTTTGGGGTCTTTCCAGGGACCATAGATCAGGTAGTCGGCGAAAAAGATGGCGATATAGTTCATCAACAGGGTGACGATAACCTCGTTGACCTGCCAGCGCGCCCGCAGAAAACCGGCAACGCCGCCCCATAGTCCGCCGCAGCAGAAGGCCGCGGCAAACATCGCAAGGAGCATCAGCCAGTGATTGTTGATCCCTGAAAAGAGCGCGATGCCGGTTGCACCGATCGCTCCCATGTAGAGTTGTCCTTCGGCACCGATGTTCCAGATCTGCATGCGGAAGGCGATACTGACCGCCAGCCCGGTGAAGATCAACGGGGTGGTCTTGACCAGCGTCTCGGAGATGCCGTAGACGGAACCTAAGGAGCTGAAGATGATCTCCTTATACGCCGCCAGTGGGTTGACGCCGCCGAAATAGAGCAGAAAGCCGGCGATGAACAGCGCGACCAGAATCGAGATCAGCGGGGCGCTGAAGCGGAACAGGGGCGTTGAGATTTCACGTCGTTCGATGACCAGTTTCATCCCTGACCTCCTGCTTCGCCACTCATCATCAGACCGATCTCCTCGCGCGATGCACTGCGTGGGTCGGCATAGCCGACCAGTCGACCGCGGAACATGACCGCAATCCGGTCGCTCAGTTTGTACAGCTCATCGAGATCTTCGGCAATCAGGATGGTGCTCATGCCCCGGTCGGCGCCGTCGGCGATCACCTTGTGGACATACTCTGCGCTGCCGATATCGAGGCCACGTGTCGGGTAGAGGGCGACCAATACCCTGGGATCCTCCGACAGCTCGCGGGCGATGATAACCTTCTGGATATTGCCACCGGAGAGGTAGCGTACCGGTGTGCCGTCCGGGCCACTCTTGATGGCGAACTGGCTGATCTTGTTTCTGGCGTTCTGCCTGATCGCTTTCCGGTCCTGGAAGATCCAGCGGCGGAATTCGCCGTTTTTGAAGCTCTTGAGAATCAGGTTTTCGTCAACGCTCATGTCGGGGGCAATGCCGACCGCCTTGCGGTCTTCCGGGATATGGGCGATGCCGGCGATATAGGAATGACGCGCATTGCTGCGGGTAATGTCCCGTTCTCCGGCAAAGATCCGTCCCTGGCTGGGATCCTTGAGCCCAGTCAGGACTTCGGCCAGGGCTTTCTGGCCGTTGCCGGCGACACCGGCGATACCGAGGATTTCCCCCTTCTTGAGCTGCAGATCGAAGGCGTCGAGATCGGACAGGCCGCGTTCATTGCGGACCGAGAGGCCTCTGATGTCGAGAATGATCTCATCCGACATCTGCAGGTTTTTCTGCCACTCGGGAATCTTGTCCTGGCCGATCATCAGGCTGGCCAGCTTGTTCTCGTCGAAGCTGCCGCGCTCCAGGGTGTCGACGCTGCAGCCTTTCTTGAGGATTGTCACCCGGTCGGAGATCTCCATGACTTCGCGCATCTTGTGCGAGATGAAGATGATACTTTTCCCCTGGTCGCGCAGCTTTTTCAGCACCGCGAACAGCCGGTCGGTCTCCTGCGGGGTCAGTACCGCAGTCGGCTCATCGAGAATCAGCAGCCGGCAGTCGCGCAGCAGCAGCTTGATCAGTTCGATCCACTGCTGGGCACCGATCGAGAGCTGCCAGACCGGTGTGTCAAGGTCGAGGTCGAGATTGAACTCGTCGATCAGGGCCTGGATCTTGTGGCGATAGCGGCGGCGCTTGAACAGGTTCGGGACATCCGGGAGGGCAATCAGGATATTCTCAAACACCGAATGGGCCGGGACCAGCATGAAGTGCTGGTGAACCATGCCGATGGCGCAGGCCAGGGAGTCTTTCGGGCTGGTGAAATGAACCGGCTTCCCATCGATGCTGATCTGACCGCGGTCGGGGTGATAGAGCCCGGTCAGGATGTTCATCAGGGTGCTTTTCCCCGCGCCGTTTTCGCCGAGCAGGGTATGGATTTCCCCGGCGCTGACGCTGAACGACACATCATCGAGGGCAACGACCCCGGGAAAGGTCTTGCGAATATTTTTTAACTGGAGAAGATCCGCCATAAGTTCCATAAAAAGGGGCACGCCGGTATCCAGACGTGCCCCTTACTTCCATTGGATTTAATTCGGAATGGTGCCCTTAACGCCTTCGACAAAGTAGCTCATGCCAAGCAGGTCGCCATCGCTCGGGATCTGACCGGCGGCGACAACAACCTTGCCGCTCTGATCCTTGAGCGGACCGGCGAACGGATGGAGTGTACCGGCTTTGATCGCTGCGGTTTTTTCAGCAACGAGGGTGCGGACATCGGCCGGGACCTTGTCACTGTAGTCGGCCAGTTTGACCAGCCCTTCTTTCATGCCCCACCAGAGCTGCTCGGACTTCCAGGTGCCCTCATGGACTTCCTTGGCGATCTTGGTATAGAAGGAACCCCAGTTCCAGATCGGAGCGGTCAAGAAGGCGTTGGGGGCGAAGCTGCGCATGTCGGTATCGTAGCCGATGACATAGGCGCCGCGTGCTTCTGCGGCCTGCAGGGTGGCCGGAGCATCCTGGTGCATGGTCAGGACATCGGCACCGACGTCAAGCAGGCTGTCGGCGGCATCCCGCTCGGTACCCGGGTTGAACCAGGTCTGGGTCCAGACGACGCGCACTTCGGCGTCAGGGTTGACGCTTTTGACCCCCAGGGTAAAGGCGTTGATGCCGCGGATAACTTCTGGGATCGGGAAGGCGGCAACGTAGCCGATGATGTTCTTCTTGGTCATCTTGCCGGCGACGATCCCGGACAGGTAGCGTGGTTCATACATGCGGCCGAAGTAGGTGCCGACATTGTCAGCGGACTTGTAGCCGGAGCAGTGCATGAAGACGACCTTCGGGTTGCGCTTGGCAACATCGATGGTGGCATCCATGTAGCCGAAGCTGGTGGTGAAAATCAGGTTGTGGCCGCGCTGCACCAGCCCGTTGATGACCCGGGCCGATTCCGCACCTTCCGGAACCGATTCAATATAGGTCGATGGCTTGACGTAAGGGAGCTTTTCCATCTCCTTGCGCCCCTGGTCGTGAGCGTAGGTCCAACCGGCGTCTCCGACGGGGCCGACATAGATGAACCCGGCTTTGATTTCTTTGACCGGTTCAGCGGCCAGGGCAGTTCCGCACATGCAGACAGCCAGGACGAACAGCAGAAAAAGAGCGGTTTTTTTCATCGGTTTCTACCTTTCTTGAGCGCGGTAATAGGTTTAGAGCAACATTATCTAGACAACTTTCCGTGGCCTGTCAAGCCGTTGGTCAAAGCTTGCTGTCGATGTTGTTTTTCAGCCAGCTGGCGTCCCACCATTCTACCGGTTGGACAGCAACGCCGTTGACGAAGACGCCCAGGTGGAGATGGTCGCCGCCTGCCATTCCGGTGGCGCCGCTGCGGCCGATGATTTGCCCTTTGCTGACCGTATCCCCGGTCTGTACCGAGAGCTGGCTCATGTGAGCATAGAGGGTCTGCAGGCCGAGGCCGTGATCGATGACGACACACATACCGTAGATCCCGAGGTAGTCGGCAAACAGGACGACACCGTTATTGCCTGCCTCGATTTCCGCCTGGGCGACGGACGCCAGGTCGTAGCCAAGGTGGTAGGTTTCGTCGATCTTTTTGCCTTCGTAGTAATAGGTCCGGTGATCGGCGAACAGCGCCAGGGTTGCAGCTTTCGGCTGACGGACGAAGGCGCCGTCCCAGAGCGGAGCATGGGCTGTCTGCTTGCTCAGCTCGGCCATCTTGGTCCGGTTCTGTTTTCTGATCTCGCCGTTGACATAAAGGAACATCTCCAGTGGAGTTGTGGCATTCGGAACCAGGGTCTCGAACTCGGGCATTTTCTGGTCAAGAAAGGACTTGGAGATATTGATGCTGCGATCACGGAAGCTTTTGTAGTTGGCGCGATAGTAGATCCCGGCCTGGCGCTCATTGCCGGCCAGGTCTTTAGCGACCACGCGGGGAACGAAGTCCTGTTCTTTGACATAGTAGGGGTAGGTGAAAAGGCAGGCGTAGTTGCCTGAGTCCTGCTGGTAGGCCGGAAAGAAAAGGTCGCCGAACTGGACCCCGGCCCTGCTGACCTCTTCATTGAGGCTGAAGGTCACCAGGCCGCTGCCGCCCCGGGTGAAATTGTGCGCTTTGCTCAGGATCGAGATGATCGGCGCACGGGTATCGTAGGTCAGGCTGTAGAGCTGGGTGTTGATATTGCCCTTGCCGAAATGGTAGATGGCCCGGTCGGAAGAGACGATTTCGATCTGCAGGCCGCCATCGGCCAGTTGCAGGGCGCTTAAGTCGAGGTCGATGTCGATCGAAGCCGTTTGTTCAGGGAAATCCCTGACCAGTAACGATCTTTTGCTGCTCCCCTGCAGGACGTTGACCTGGACATTTTTCAGACCTATGCCCTCATCCGCGAGGGAAAGCAGCAACTTGGTTTTTGCCGAGACCGGTCCGTTGCCCGGGGTCAGGCTGATCTGCGGAGGGGCCGTATCGCGGAAGTAGAGGACTCCACCAGCAATGATGGCGATGATGATAAGGAAAACGACGACTTTTTTAAGAGATTTCACAGGTACAACCTTTCAGAACGTTTTTGAATTTTCATTTAAGAAATACAGGCGAATCTGACATCAGAACGACTCGGGGCAGCTTTTTGCTGCCCCGAATAAATTTTTGTGCAGGAATTGTTCATCTTCTCTCCGGGCTTGTCAAGTTTTCTACCGCCCGGCTGTTGCGATCCGTGCTTTTCAGCCGTGGATCGCTTCCTTGTTGACCGCCAGGGCCGCTTCCTTGAAGGCTTCGGCGAGGGTCGGATGGGCATGACAGGTGACGGCCAGATCATGGACACTGCCGGAGAAGGACAGCACGGCAGTTGCTTCGGCGATCAGCTCCGAGGCGGTCGGGCCGATGATATGCACGCCGAGCAGGCGGCCACTGTCGGGGGTGGCCAGCACCTTGACAAACCCTTCGCTCATACCTGAGGCCAGGGCGCGGCCATTGGCGGCGAAGAAGAATTTACCCGCTTTGTAGGCGGTTCCGGCTTCTTTGAGTTCTTCCTCGGTCTTGCCGACCGCAGCGGCTTCAGGCCAGGTGTAGGTGACCCCCGGAATGATGTCGTAGTTGATGGCTGACTTGTGACCGGCCAGGCGCTCGGCGAAGGCAACCCCTTCTTCGCTGGCTTTGTGAGCCAGCATCGGACCCGGCACCAGGTCGCCAATGGCGTAGATGCCGGGAACCTTTGTCTGGTAGTTGACGTCGACTTCGAGCTGCCCCTGCCTGTTGGTTTCGAGTCCGACGGCATCGAGGCCAAGACCGGCGGTGGACGCGCGGCGTCCGGTGGCGACCAGTACCTTGTCGCAGACGAGAGTCTGTTCCCCTTTTTCGCTGCTTAAGGTCGCGCTGATAACGTTTTTCTCGATAGCGATCTTTTCCAGCCGGGTTTTGAGCAGGATCTCGATTCCCTGCTTCTTCAGGCTGCGTTGCAGGGTCTGGGCGATCTGGCCATCCATTGCCGGCAGAATCTGCGGCAGCATCTCGACAACCGTGACCTCGGCACCGAGGCGACTCCAGACCGAACTCATCTCCAGGCCAATGACGCCGCCGCCGACCACCAGCAGGCGTTTCGGTACGGCATCGAGGCTTAAGGCATCGCGGGCATTGATGACGTTCTTGCCGTCAAACGGCAGGTGGGGCAGTTCGAAGGCTTCACTGCCGGTCGCCAGCAGGATGCTTTTCGCCGCCATTTCTGTTTCCCCTTCAGGGCCGCTGACCCGGACCTTGCGCAGCTCGCCGTCAGGCGGCAGCAGGCTGGCGGTGCCGGTGATTGCATCGATCTTGTTCTTTTTGAACAGGGCGGCGATGCCGCCGGTCAGTTTGGTGATGATCTCTTCCTTGCGCGCCATCATCTTGTTCAGGTTCAGCTTGGCGCCGGTGATCTCGATTCCGTGATCGGCCAGTTCATGCTGAACCCGGGCGTAATTTTCGCTCGACTCCAGCAGCGCCTTGCTCGGAATACAGCCTTCGTTCAGACAGACGCCGCCTAAGCTGGCGCGCTTTTCAACCACGGCGACGGAAAAACCGAGCTGAGAGGCGCGAATCGCAGCGACGTAGCCGCCAGGTCCGGCACCGATGACGATCAGGTCGTAGATTTTATCAGACATCATCTCTCCTCTTGATGGATCATTATGTGAAAGATTGAAACGGGTTTTTATCAAAACTCAGCGTTGCTGAGTTTTTCCGGTTCTGCCCGTTTGAGGAGCCCGCTCCTCAAACGGACAGAACTGAATTATTCGTAGTCGTTCAGAGTTTCAATAACAGGGTTTCCGGATCGTCGATATAGGTCTTGATCTGTTTGAGAAAACCGACCGCCTGTTGGCCGTCGATGATCCGGTGATCATAGCTCAAGGCCAGGTTCATCATCGGCCGGATGACCACTTCGCCATTACGGGCAACAGGACGGTCGACGATGGCGTGCATGCCGAGGATCGCACTCTGCGGCGGATTGAGGATCGGGGTCGAGAGCAGGGACCCGTAGACGCCGCCGTTGCTGATGGTGAAGGTGCCGCCTTCCAGTTCATCGAGGGTCAACTTGCCGGCCTGGGCGCGCTTGGCGAAGTCGGCGATAGTCGCTTCGATTTCATGGAAACTGAGCAGGTTGGCGTTGCGGATGACCGGAACCACCAGGCCGCGCTTGCTGCCGACGGCGACCCCGATGTCGATGTAGTTGTGGTAGATCATGTCGTTGCCGTCGATGCTGGCGTTGACCTCCGGGTAGAGCTCTAGGGCAGAGGCGGCTGCCTTGACGAAGAATGACATGAAGCCGAGGTTGATGCCGTGACGCTCCTTGAAGGCCTCTTTGTAGCTGGCGCGGATGTCCTTGGTCTTGCTCATGTCGGTCTCGTTGAAGGTCGTCAGCATGGCCGTCTCCTGCTTGGCCTTGAGCAGGTGCTCAGCGATCTTCTTGCGGATCTGACTCATCGGCATGCGCTTGATCCGTTCACCGTTGCCGGCCGCAGGGGCTGCTGGCTTGACCGCCGGGGCAGGTGCGGCCGCTTTGGGCGCAGCGGCCTGAACCGGCGCCTGGGCCGGAATGTCGTCGACCAGAATGCGTCCGTCACGGCCGCTGCCGGTGAGGCTTGCCGGGTCGATGCCGCGTTCGGCGGCGATCTTCGGCACCGCCGGGTTCATCGGCGCATCCCCCTTGGCAGGCGCAGCCGGAGCCGATTCCGCTTGGGCTGCTGAGGCCGGTGCTGGCTGGGCTTTTTCTTCCGGGGCCGTAACTTCTGCCGGTTTTACCGCGCTTTCGTCGATCTGGCCGATGGTCGCGCCGATGGCGACAACGTCACCGGTCTGGGCCATGATCTTCAGGACACCTGAGGCTTCAGCGATGATTTCGACATTGACCTTTTCTGTCTCCAGCTCCATCAGCAGCTCGTCTTTTTCGACGTACTCGCCATCTTTTTTGAACCACTCACCGATGGCCGCTTCAACGATCGATTCGCCGACCTGGGGAACAATAATCTCCATAATGACAACCTCTCAAAGATAAATTTTATGACAATGGGGCAAAGGCTTGATCAAGAATCTGCTGCTGCTCGATCTTGTGGATCCGGTGCGAGCCGACGGCGGTACTTGCCGAGCGTTTACGCCCGACGTAGACCGGCTCCTTGCCGAGCAGTTCGCGTAGCTGCGGACGCAGGTGGTCCCAGCCGCCGCCGTTGCCGATCTCTTCCTGAACCCAGAAATACTCGGTCGACTTGCGGTAAGGCGCGACAATCTGCTTGAGCAGCTCAGCATGCAGTGGAAAGAGTTGCTCGATACGGACGATCGCCACATCGCTGCGGCCAAGGTCACTGCGCTGCTGGAGCAGTTCGAAGTAGATCTTGCCACTGCAGAACAGGATCCGTTTGCAGTCTTTCGGGTTGAGATCGTCGGCGATGATCTCCTGGAACGAGCCGCTGGTCAGCTCGGCGACCCTGGAGGAACAGGCCGGATGACGTAGCATCGCTTTCGGGGTTGCGACGATCAGCGGCCGGCGGTAGCTGGAGCGGACCTGGCGGCGCAGCAGGTGGAACAGCTGGGCCGGGGTGCTCGGGTTGACGACCAGCATGTTGTTGTCGGCGCAGAGTTGCAGGTAGCGTTCGATACGGGCGCTGGAATGTTCAGGCCCCTGTCCTTCGTAGCCGTGGGGCAGAAACATGGCCAGGCCGGTCGGTCGGTCCCACTTGGCCAGCGAACTGGCGATGAACTGATCGATGATCACCTGGGCACCGTTGGCGAAATCGCCAAACTGGGCTTCCCAGATGGTCAGGTCGTCGGGGGTCTCGACCGAATAGCCGTAATCGAAACCTAAGACCGCCGCTTCCGAGAGCATCGAGTTGAACACATCAAAACGGCTGCCTGCTGCTGCGGCAATACTCTGCAGCGGGGTGTATTCATGGGCCGTCTGGGTATCGTAGAGGGTTGCGTGGCGGTGGTTGAAGGTGCCGCGCCGTGAATCCTGACCGGAGAGGCGGATCGAGGTCCCCTCAAAGACCAGGCTGGCGAAGGCGAGAGCCTCGCCGGTGCCCCAGTCGATGCCGCTGTCTTCATTGACCGATGCCAGGCGTTTTTTGAGCAGGGCATCGATCTTGCGATGGGCATTGAAATCCTCCGGGATGGTCGTCAGCCGGGTGATCAGCTCTTCAACCGTCTCTTTGGCGATACCTGTTTCTACCGGAGCGAAGCTGAATTCACGCTTGATGTGCGACCACTGCTTGAGGAAGATTTCGTGCAGCGGGCAGACCTCCCGCTCCAGGGCGCTCTCGAGCAGGTTGTCGACATCGTCTTCAATCTTGAGCAGTTCATCCTTGGCGAACCCTTCCATCAGCAGCTGGCTCTTGTAGATGTCGGCGGTCGGCGGATGGTTCTTGATCTTTTCGTACATCAGCGGTTGGGTGAAGAACGGTTCGTCCCCCTCGTTGTGGCCGTGACGCCGGTAGCAGATCACCTCGATGACGACATCCTTGCGGAACTGCTGACGATATTCCAGCGCCATGGTCGCCGCCTGGAGCAGTGCTTCCGGATCGTCGCCATGGACATGGAAGATCGGCGCGCCGAGCATCTTGGCGATATCGGTCGGGTAGCAGGTTGATCGGGCATCGACCGGCATGGTGGTGAAACCGATCTGGTTGTTGATGACCAGATGCAGGGTGCCGCCGGTCTTGTAACCGGCCAGCTGCGAGAGGTTGAGGCACTCGGCGACCATCCCCTGACCGGCAAAGGCGGCGTCGCCGTGAATCAGCAATGGCAGAACGAGCTGCTCGCTGTCCCCCTCGATCCGGTCGATGCGGGCGCGACACTTGCCTTCGACAACCGGGTTGACCGCTTCGAGGTGGCTCGGATTGGAGGCGAGCGAGATATGCACCGAAGTTCCGTCCGGGTAATAGCGGTCGTTGGAATAGCCCTTGTGGTACTTGACGTCCCCTTCACCGACGATGTGATAGCGTTCGTTGTCGGCAAATTCGGCGAACATGTTCTCCAGCGGTTTGCGGAAGATGTTGGCCAGGACATTCAGGCGGCCGCGGTGGGCCATGCCGATGACCACATGCTGGAGCTCAAGGGCTGCCGACTGTTCGATGATATGCTCGAGCAGCGGAATGACCGATTCGCCCCCCTCCAGGGAGAAGCGTTTCTGGCCGATGAACTTGCGGTGCAGGAAGGTTTCGAACTTGGTCGCGCGCTGCAGCATGGTCAGGATCTCGAGCTTCTTGTCGCGGCTGAATTGGCTCTTGCTGCGGGTCTCTTCAGCCCTCTGCTGCAACCACTGACGTTCGGCCGGAATGGAGATATGCATGTATTCCATCCCCAGCGAGCGGCAGTAAGTCTGTTTGAGGACATCGATGATGTCCTTGAGCGGCGCCTCATCGAGAATAAAATCGGCTGGCGCAAAGCTGCGGCTCAGGTCGCTTTCCTCCAGTCCGAACTCGCTGATCCGGAACAGCGGGTGGTCCAGTTCGCAGGGGGTCAACGGATCGACACAGGCATAGATATGGCCGAGCTCGCGGTAACGGCGGATCATCGACTGGACAGCCGCCGGTTTCGGGTCGGCACTTAGCGACGGGGTGCTTCCCAGGCCGAGTTCGTAGCCCTTGAAAAAGGCCTGCCACTCTTCAGTCACCTGCTGCGGATCTTCCCTGTAGAGTTGATACTGGTTTTCCAGCCACTGGGGACTGACATGTTCGACAATGCTCATTTCACGACTCACATTCGTCTATAGGTCACAGGTTGAGACGGTTAAATTAAATATATGGATCTGAAAGAGTATAGAGCAGGCGGATTTTTGCTGCAATCCAATGTGGGCAACAATGATAGAAATATGACAAAAATTATCAAAAATTAGAAATAGTAAATATCTTGTTGACAGAAGAGCCACCGGTTTGTTACCTTCACACTTAGATCATTGTCTGAAAGGGGAACTTATGGACGTATCCAATTCAATGGATTCGGCTGCTCTCTACGATTCTACGCTCAAAAAAGCCGCTGGTTACGATGTCTTTACCAGGACAACCGAGAAAACCAAGCAGATGGAAGAAAATGAGCAGATGCGTTTGCAGATTGCGGAACAGACAGGTAAAGGTCTCAATCTCGATGTGACCGCCTGACTATTGGTATTTTAAATAGATGATTAAACCCTGTGCTTCGCACCAAAGCACAGGGTTTTTTGTTTTTAGCCGGGCTGGGTGCTGAGGCTGGTCAAACAGCTTTGTACCGGGGAAAAATATTGCAGCATCCGGTGCATCTGTTCTGCCTGGCTTGACAGCTCTTCAGCTGCAGCAGCACTTTCTTCTGCGCTTGCCGTATTCTTCTGTGATGCCTCGTCGATGCGCGTCAGACCCTGACTGATCTGGGCTATGCCCTGTGACTGTTCCTGCGAGGCATCGGATATCTCTCTGACCAGATCGGTGACCTGACTGATCCCGGCGACAATGTTATTGAAGGCCTGTGATGACCGGTTGGCCAGATCGGTTCCCTGGAGAATTCGTCCGCTGGACAATTTGGTGA
Source organism: Geopsychrobacteraceae bacterium (assembly GCA_963676795.2). GTDB lineage: Bacteria > Desulfobacterota > Desulfuromonadia > Desulfuromonadales > Geopsychrobacteraceae. The sequence goes on from CAXXTB010000001.1 coordinate 1,186,683, forward strand.
TTTCGCTTGTCTCTGCCGCAGCTTTGGCGCTTCTCATTGCCAGCTTGCGCACTTCCTCTGCGACGACGGCGAAGCCCTTGCCATGTTGGCCGGCCCGCGCTGCTTCTACGGCCGCGTTCAGAGCCAGCAGGTTGGTCTGAAATGCGATGTCGTTTATAACACTGGTGATCTTTTCAATGTTCTGACTGTCGTTTTTGATTTCATCGATTGCTGAAACCATCGACTGAATCTGTTCATGGCCTGTTGCTGCATGGTTCTGGACCTGGTTGACGAGTATTCGGGCTCTGTTGGAATTGTCCGAATTGGCTTTGATCTGAGACGCGATCTGTTGAACTGCGGCGGTCATTTCCTCAAGGGTACTCGCCTGCTCGGTTGCACTTTGTGACAGGTTCTGGCTGATTTCCGAAACCTGAGAGCTTCCTGAGGCAATCTGTCTACCGGCATTCTGCATCTGGCCGACCATGTTACTGAGGGTCATATTGGCTTTCTCCAGCGGTGTGCGTATGACTCCCTGAGCTTTAAAGGTCAGGTTTCCCGAGGCGATAGAATTGAATGCAGCGACCACTTCATCGCGCAAATTGTCTGCAAAACGGTTTAGGGTCTGGGCCAGGACACCGACCTCGTCCTGGTGTTTGATGCAGACCCGGCGCTCAAGATCGCCCTGTTCGAGGCTGTTGATCATACCGACAGTCTGTTGCAGAGGTTTGGCAATGGAGCGGATCAGGCTGTAACCGAGGATAACAACGACAATGCTGAGGATGGCGCAGAGGATGACCGCTCCCGATTCCAGCGATTTCGACATGTCCTGTAAGGACTGCAGCGAAAGGGTCAAGCCTTCTGTCTGCTGGTTGATGAATGGAGTCAGGGCTTCGGCCAGAGAGGAGGCAGCTGCATCGAATTCTGCCATGTGCGGATTTCCTCCCGCCGGACCGCCATTGATGTAGGCCTGGGCCATTGTGATCCCGGTCGTGTAGTAGGAGAGGACCCGCTGGCGCAAGTTACTGACAGCTTGCAGGCCTGTCCGATCACCAGTGTTGTGATAGAGCTGTTCAAAACGCGTTAGCCCTGAGAGAAAGGAGTTGTAACTGGCTTCGGCTTCAGCAAAGCCCTCGTCGAGGCCGTCCTTTGCCCGTGTCGCCGAAATGTCTGTCAACCACTGTTGAATCTGGATGACATTGAGAGCCATCTCAGATGCGAGAAAGGCGAAAGGCTGATTGACGGTCAAAATCTGTTCGCCGCTTTCATAGACCTGTTTGCTGAAACGGTATGTCCAGGTGCCAAAAAAGATTGTCAGCAGGAGAAGAGCGATAAAGCTCAGGGAGATCTTTTTGGCAATAGACAAGTTCATCAGGTAAGACATGTTGCCCTCCTTGGTTCGAGACTTGTTCTGTGTTGCCGTAAAAAATTTGGAGAAGAAAAGGTCGCAGAAAACAGTTTCTGCGACCTTGGGGATTTGAGTCAAGATCTGTTAGGAATAATTATTATCAGGCGGACTGTTCGTCCGTTGTTTATTTCTGGCTGGAATTGAACTGTTCTTCGGCATGGTATGAAGAGCGAACCAGCGGGCCCGCTTCGACATGGTCGAAGCCGAGCGCTTTGCCTTTTTCGGCGTAAGCGGCAAATTCCTCAGGTGTGACATAGCGCTGGACCGGGTAGTGCTGGCGGGTCGGCGCCAGGTACTGGCCGAGGGTCAGCAGCCGGCAGTGGTGATCACGCAGGTCCTCCATGACATGCAGGACCTCGGCTTCGGTCTCGCCCATGCCGAGCATCAGTCCCGATTTGGTGACGATCTCCGGGTGGCGTCTGTGGACTTCGGCGATCAGTTCCAGCGAGCGTTCATAGACGGCTTCGGGACGAACTTCCGGGTAGAGACGCGGTACCGTTTCGGTATTGTGGCCGAGGATATTGGGCCCTGCGGCAAGGATGATTTCCAGTGAATCCCAGTCGCCCTGCAGGTCGGGGATCAGCAACTCGATCCGGCAGTCGCTGCGTCTGCGGATTTCTTCAATCAGGCTGGCAAAGTGGCTCGCCCCGCCATCGTGAAGGTCATCGCGGGTGACCGAGGTGATGACCGCGTGTTTCAACTCCAGTTCGGCAATCGCTTCGGCGACCTTGGCCGGTTCCTGCGGGTCGGGAGCGGGCAGGGCACCGCTGGTGACGTTGCAGAAGCGGCAGTGACGGCTGCACTGGTCGCCGAGGATCATGAAGGTCGCAGTTCCCTTGCTCCAGCATTCTCCCTGATTCGGACAGGCCGCGCTGCGGCAGACCGAATGAAGGCCGTGCTGACGGTGGAAGCGGTCGATTTTGGCGAAATGTTTGCCGGCCGGAAATTTAACCTTCAGCCAGTCCGGTTTACGTAATTTTTCAGTCGTCATGGATCTGTTGTCCTGCTCTTGCGGCGGGGGTGAAGCTCTCTTGCAAATAAAAAACCCGATTGTATCACCTGGATAGGTGAATGGTTACAATCGGGTTTTTCGGTCCTGTCTGTCAATCGATTTTATGCAGGCTCGAAGTTGCTTTTGTCGACACCGCAGAGAGGGCAGACCCAATCCTCTGGCAGATCTTCAAATGCGGTTCCCGGATCGATGCCGCTATCCGGATCGCCAACTTCGGGGTCATAGATATAGTCACAAACAACACAACGGTACTTTTGCATCGGCTCCTCCTTCGAGAAAAATAAGATTGCTGGACGATACCAGAATTGGATATTGATTACAACTCCGGTAACGATTCTTTCTCACTTTGGTTTGAGCGCTCAAACCATTGCCAACAGCTCCTTGACGGTCGCTTCGATACCCTCTGCTGCTTCGCTGATTCTCCCGGCCAGCATATAGGCCGGTGAGGTGATGATCTTGTTCTTTTTGTCGACCACGCACTCGCGGACCGGGCAGCTGATATGTTCTGCTCCCATACTGTTCAGGGCGCCGGCGGTTCCTTCATCGGTGCCGATGGTCAGCTGGGGAGAGAGCTTGTCCGCCCCCAGCACCTGAGCGAGGATCGCCGGAGCGATACAGACTGCCGCGATCGGTTTGTGGGACGTCGCCATCTCGCGGATCAGGCGGGCAACCTCCGGATTGACATTGCAGTCCGCGCCCTTGACGGCGAAGTTGCACAAATTTTTAGCTGCGCCAAAGCCGCCGGGAATCATCAGGGCATCGAGATCTCCGGCACTGACAGTTGCGATATCGGCGATATTGCCGCGGGCGATCCGGGCTGATTCTTCGAGAACGTTACGGGTTTGCCCCTTGTCCTCCTCACCGGTCAGGTGATTGACAACATTGAGGTCAACGTTCGGTGCCATCATGACAATCTCTGCTCCGGCACGGTCGAGGGCGAGCAGGCTGATCACCGTTTCGTGAATTTCGCTGCCGTCGTAAACGCCGCAGCCGGCAAGGATAACTCCAACTTTAGCCATGTTATGCCTCCTGGAAAAAACGTCTGTTTACTCGGATAGGATTCAATAGTAACAAATTTGCCCTGTTCTGAAAGTCAGTTGTTTGTTAATTCCTCGGATAGAGGACGGCGATTCCGCGTGCCACCTGGCCGCCGACCGCTTTGAGGCAGTGGGGTTCCTTGGAATCCCAATAGACCGAATCCCCCTGCTCGAGAAGATATTTCTTGCCACCGTGCATCAGCTCAATGCTCCCTTCGAGGATATAGAAAAATTCCTCGCCAGGGTGCTGAACCGGGGTCGGCTGAACATCCGGATTCGGGTCGAACTCCACCAGGAAGGGTTCCATGTGCTTGTGTTTTCGACCAAAAGCCAGTGAGTGATATGCGTACGGCTGGAGAGGCGCGTTGTGATCAGAGAGGCGCGGTTGCAGGCTCCCCTGGCCGGCTTTGACCACCTGACACTTCTGGCTGCTGTCATTCTCTTCAAAAAAGGTCTGCAGCGGAACCTTGAGCGCCTTGGCGATGCGCAGCAGGGTTGCCAGGGGGGGAATGACCTGGTCGTTTTCGATCTGTGACAGTAACGGTTTTGACAGCTCGGTCTCCTGAGACAGATCCTGCAGGGTCAACCGCTGCTGCTGCCTGAAATGGCGGATAGTCCGGCCGATCTGCAGTTCTTTCACCTCTTCTCTGAATTCATCCATAAGTGCTCCCTGGCTTGTTTAGTCCCACTAAACTTTTACCGACGAAAATTTGATTCGTCAAGCTTGAGCGCTCAGATAATGAGTTGGAAGGTCCGGGCCGCTGTGGTAGAAGTGAACGGGTATGAAGAGTTATGATGCAATTGAAGATCGGGACGAGAGCATGACAACGCAGAATCGCAGGCCGCCTGTCAAGGCGGTTCTTTTTGATCTCGACGGCACACTGATTCGGGCGCAGATGAATGAATTTGTTGTTCGTTACGTGGACAGCTTGGCCAACCGCTGTAAAGACTGGGTGAAACCGAAAAAATTTGCGCCGACCATGGGGCGGATCATTCATGAGCTGATCCATGTCACCGGTGACGGGATCGCGACCAACGAGCAGCGCTTTTTTAGCCGGATGAAGGCGGAAGTCGCCATCGAGGAGGAACCGCTGAGGGGGGCTCTCGACGATTTCATCAAGGACGGGCTGGCCGGACTTCAGGGGCTTGTCAGACCGATTCCACTGGCGGTCAGTATTGTCGATGAATTGAAAGGCATGGGCGTGCCGCTGGTACTGGCGACCAACCCGGTTTTTCCAAAAGTCATGGTCGAGGCGCGCATGGCCTGGGGCGAACTACAGACCGGTTCTTTCGTGCATATCAGCAGTATCGAAAACAGTTATTTCTGCAAGCCGCAGGCCGGGTATTTCACGGCGGTCGCGGAGATGCTCGGCCTTGAACCGCAGGAATGCCTGATGGTCGGCAATGACATCAATCATGACCTGGCTGCTGTCGCCGTGGGTATGCGAGCCTTTCTGGTCGATACCTGGGTCGTTGATCGCGGCGAACAGGAATGGCCCTATGATGAGCGCGGCGACCACAGCGCGCTGTTACGTTATCTCCGTCAGCAGCTGAGCTGACGCGCGAATAGAAGAAGGTGGTAGCTGTGAGCAAGCTGAAAGAAGAGATCATTCATCACGGTCGGATCCTCGATCTGGCCCGGGAGACCCACCTCATGCCCGACCAGCGTGAGGCGACTTTTGAAATTATTCAGCATCCGGGAGGCGCCGCAGCTCTGCCGGTGCTTGACGATGGCAGCCTGCTGCTGATCCGCCAGTTCCGTCCCGCTGCTCAGGCTTTTCTTTACGAGGTCCCGGCCGGGCGTCTGGAAGAAGGGGAAGACGCTGCTGAGTCAGTCATCCGCGAACTGCAGGAAGAGGTCGGCATGCTCGCCTCCGAGGTCGAGTCGCTGGGTTTTGTCTACAGCTCAGTCGGATACTGCACCGAGAAGATTCATCTGTTTATCGCCCGGAAGATGACCGCAGTTGAGACGGCGTTGGAGGCTGATGAGTTTATCGAACCGGTGCGGGTCAGCCTGGAAAAGGCCCTCGAGATGGTGACCGACGGTACGATTATCGATTCGAAAACCCAGCTTGCCATTCTGCGTTATGCCCAATTTCTGAAAGAACTCTGATGGACTCTCTATCCCCTGTTGACCTGCCGTTTAACCGCCGCTGCCTGGATGACAATTTTGAATTCAAAGTCCCTGATCAGGATCCCGGTGGGCCCGGTCTCTGGCTGGTGGTCGGCCAGGGGAATGTCTACCTTGCAGAAACAGCGACGGGACTCACTCTTCCCGCGGGGGAGCAGCCCTTGGCCGGTAAGTTCGCCCCCCTCTATATCGGCCAGTGGCAAGGGCAACCCTGCCGCCTGCTGGTCCTTGCTAAGGGGCAGACGCTGCCGGAGCTGCTGGTTGCTCAGTCGCTGCGCAGTTCGGCGGTCGAGATCGACCTGGCGTTGATCAGTTTTGCCGGCTTGGGAGTTGCTATCGGCCACTGGGAACAGGTCAGCCAGTTCTGTGGCGACTGCGGCGGGACGATGACGCGCATTCCCGGAGAATGGGGGAAAAAGTGCGGCGGCTGCGGCGCTAGCCACTATCCCCGTATCCACCCCTGTGTTATCGGTCTGATCGTGCGCGGCGATGAAGTCCTGCTCGCTCGTAAGGCGGAATGGCCGGCCGGCCGCTATAGTTTGATCGCCGGCTTTGTCGATTTCGGCGAATGCCTGGAGGAGGCGATGGAGCGCGAAGCGCTGGAGGAGACCAACATCCGGATCAAGAATGTCCGCTACGTCGGTAGTCAGTCCTGGCCATTCCCCAGCCAGCTGATGTGCGGCTTTGTCGCCGATTACGCCGGCGGCGAGATCAACCTGAACGATCAGGAGCTGGAGGACGCCCGCTGGTTCAAACTGGATGCCCTGCCTGATCTGCCGCCGAAGCGGAGTATTTCACGCTATATTATCGATCATGCCGCCAGCCTTTCGGGATTGATGAGCGCTGAGCTGTTGTGACCCGCTGCGCCTTTTGTTTCTTTTCCGAATCGGCACTGCAAGGGCAGTCGCTGATTCTGTCATTGCTGAAATAGTTTGAATATTGTCATTTTTGTCAAAATAACTGTCTGAAACATGTCATTTCCTCCATGTTGCTTTCGGGTCCTTTCTCCTCCAATTTGTCTCAGAACGGGATAAGTGTCTGTTATAAAATCTGAATTACGCATTTTTTGAATTTTTCGACCTGTCGTCTGTCATTGTCAGGGTGTAGCAGAATTCACTCGATTTATATGTATAAACACACAAAAGATCTGCCTATTTATATGAATCCCTCCAATAGGAAAAGTCTTTCAATATTGATAACGTAAGTCGCGTTGATTCGGGTTCTTTCATCTACGTCAGGATATTTTGTTTCTCTATACAGGCTGTGGAACGTGCATCAGGTCGGGGTTGACTTGGTCTGTGCCACTCGTTTGATGACTGGAAGCTACTCCCTCCAGTTTCCTGTCATTAGAGGGGGAGTGCTTGTTCTCTCCCCCTTGTTTTCAATTCAGTTGCGACAGCTGGTTTCCGGGGACCTGATATTGCTGACTAATCAATTTGTCTTGCAGGAATAACTGGACGGCGAAGTTTTTTGATGGTTTTGAGCTGCCATCCACGATGGCAAAATATCAATCATGACACGGGAGGAAATGATGGGAAAAGTGAGGATCTCAGGAAGACTGATTGCTTTGCTGCTGCTGGCGGTTTGCTTAAGCCTGCCGCAAACTGTTTTAGCCAGGGAGTCCAGGCTGTCGTTCAGTGCGGCTCACGGTCCGACAGCGGTTCATACGCGCGTCACCGAGGCGTGGATTGCCGAACTTGAAGACATGGTCGGCGACAAGGTGAAGGTCGATCTCTACCCGGGGCAGAGCCTGATCAAATTGCCCCAGACCTTTGATGGCGTGGAAAACGGTATGGTCAGTATCGGTCATAGTGTTCTGCAGTACACCAGAGGTCGGTTTCCGGTGATGGATTTCATCAACCTGCCACTCGGCTACCCGAGTGGGCCGGTCGCAACTGCAATCATCAACGAGGTTGTTGACAAATTCGATCCTCAGGAGCTGAAGAGCGTGAAGCTTCTTTATGTTCATGCGACAGGACCTGGCTACATTCACGTCAAAGGACGGAGTGTCACCAAAATGGAGGATCTGCAGGGGCTCAAGATCCGTTCTAATGGGCCGATTGCCGAAATGTTGAAAGCTCTGGGAGCGACCCCGGTTTCCTTGCCGATGCCGGAACTTTATCAGGCGCTGCAAAAGGGTGTTGTTCATGGGGGTGTCTGGGATTTTTCAGCAAGCGTCGACTGGAAGCTGGCCGAAGTTGCCGACATGACCATTGTTGCTAAGGATACCGCATACTCACTCGGTTTCTTTGTCGCCATGAACAAGGACGCTTGGAATGGTCTGGATCCCGAGGTACAGCAGGCAATCGACAGTTTGCGCCTCAAGTACATCAAGAAGCACGGTCAGGCCTGGGCTGATTACGATCAAGGCGGAATCGAGTTTGAAAAGAAGTTGGGCAATAGCATCGTTGAGATCGATGCCAATGAATCAAAGAGATGGCGTGCCAAGGTTCAGCCGGTAGTCGATGCCTATATTGCCGATTGCGAGGCGAAAGGGCTGCCTGGCAAGGAGGTTATCGCTTATGTTGAACAGCGCATCAAGGATGCCGAAGAAGGGCACTTTGTAAGCCAATATCTGGATTAATACCATCCGCCGATCATGCACCGGAATGCCTGTCTTGAGAGCTTTTCCGGTGCATGATCGGTTTTTTGATTTTGCCGGGTTCCGGGTGAGTTACTGCCGCATCAGCTCCTGACCTTTTTTAGAAAAACATTCTACAACTTGTAAATGACACTGCCTGGTCATTCTCAACCGTATTTAATATTGACTGTAGTTCGGTCAAGATTATATTCTCATACAAGTTAATAAGACCAAAAAAATCAATTGCTTAGGTTTCTTATTTGCGATAGCTAAGGTCGCCGGTCTGTATTGCTGTTAATATTTGCTTATGCACCGCAGAGCACAGCTGATTTCGGGTTCACTGGTGATCTCGGGGGTGGAGAGGATCTGGCCTTATGAAAATTTCCATTAAGCTGATTATTGAAGAGCTGAACTACGATTATGAGGATTACCTGGAGGAGAATGATAATCCCGAATTCTGCCATGCCGAGCTTCTGGTCCCCAATTCGCCCGGTCTCTCACCGGACAACCTGGTCATCTGCCTGCTCAGCGAAGCTCTGGAAATGCCGAAGAGCTCGGATTCTCCCTATTTCATCTGCATTCGTGACCGTTTGGTGGATGATCGTGAGAATGAACAGTCGTTGAAGAACATGGTTGTTATCCGCAAGAATATTACCCTGAGGGAACTGTTCAACAGCGTTCAGAAGATTTTCACCCGGATCAATAATTGGGTGATGGAGATGCAGCTCGCCGTTCTGCAGGACAGGGGACTGCAGTCCATTCTGGCGATGAGCGAAGCGGTGATCGGCAACCATATTGTTGTCCTTGATTCGACCTTCAAGCTACTCGCTTACACGCGCAACATCAGGGTTAATGACGAAATCACCAACCGGCTTGTCGAACATGGCTATCATACCGAGGAGTCGCTGACCCGCTTTCAGGTCATACGCCGTATCGAAGAGTTCAGCGGGGGGGACGATATCCAGGTCAGTGAAGACCGCTTGACCTCCGAGTATACAATTGTCAAGAAGGTCTACCATCACATTGCCCCCTTTTCCAATATTGTCGTCATGATCTGCCACCACAGGCAGTACAGCACCGGTCTGCGTAACCTGTTCAATCTGATGCTTGATTACGTCAAGATTTATCTCGATCGTGCCTTTACTCTCCACGGTGGGCACAAGCCGACGGAATCTTTGTTCCGTGATCTGATAGAGAATGAAAATATCCAGGAAGAAGAGGTCAAAACCCGGTCCACATACACCAAAATCCCCTTTGACGGCTACTTTGACCTGTTCAAGCTGGTGCTCAGTGATCAGGCCAATGCCCCGATGAACAGGGCGATCATGCTGCTCAACAGTATGATTCCGGACGCCGAAGTCATTCTTTATCACCACAATATCCTGATCCTTAATATCTATAAGGATGCGGATATCGAGTCTTCACGCAAAAGGCGTCTGCGCTGGTTGTGGGAGACCGTTGGCAAGCAGGCTGCCCGGTGTGGCATCAGTAATCAGTTCGGCAACATCATGGAGCTGAATACCGCCTATGTGCAGGCGACTGTCGCCATCGATTTCGGTAAAAGGTTCAAGGAAGAGAGACGTCCTCAGAAGAAGAATTCCGGGCCGAACAACTACAGGATCGAGGACTTCTATCACTACTGGATGATTGAGCACTGCCTGAACAAGATGCCGGCTATCTTTGCCAACAGTGCGACTTTTGGCGCCGTGAACAAGCTGCATGAGTACGACCTGGGCCACGGGACCAGGAATGTCCGGTTGCTGCAATGCTACCTGGAGTGTGATCGCAAAGCGACGGAAACCAGCAACAGGATCTTCATGCACAGAAATACCGTGCTCTATCATGTTGAAAGGATCGAAGCGATGCTTGGCCTCGATCTGAATGATCCGGAAACCCGCCTGAAGCTGCTGCTCGCCCTGAAAGCTTTTGATCTGGAGCATGACCTTTCCTCTGTGCCTTAGGCTTTGGTCTGAAACAGCCCTGATGGACAACTGGCTAGTGCGATTGGCCCTCCGGTTGATCCTCCGTGGTCGATTTGTCCGAAGGATTGGTTGAAATCGGACTTTTACAGGCGCTGGGCCGCTCTATGTTCCAGTGTTCAGAGCTTCTGGCTGTATCGGATCTCACCTTTTCATGTCCCTGCCTCTTGGGCGCCATCGTTCTTTTTAAAATCCTCCAAAAAACAGTCGTAAAAATTTGAACTTCCTCCAATTGTAAAAACTCGCAATTTGTAGCCTTAATATGCCGTGAAAAAACAGGCCGTTACGCTCGGGCAGTGCAGCATGCCAAAAAGAACAGCTTTAAAGATTCTGCTGCCGGGCATGCATTTTGTTTCATGAAAGGAGACAGTTGTGGAAGACAAACAAGCTAAGCATTTGGAGGAATGGGCCTCAGGTGCCGGGATAGAATTTGATAGTGAAGAGGCCAAGGCCGCCTATCAATACCGGACCACCCTGATCAAGGACGCCATTCAGTTACAGAAGACCCCGGACCGGGTACCGATTGCCCCATTCGTGACCTGGGCGCCGATGGTCCTCTATAACGTGACCGCCAAGGATGCGATGTACGACGCTGATGTTCTTGGCAAGGTCTTCCATGATTTTGCCCACGAATTTGATGCCGATGCGGCCAATATGCCTGCCAAGTGCAGCTACGGGCCAACCCTGGATGCCATGGATTACAGCCTATACAAATGGGCGGGCGGCGGTCTGGACGATAACAGCGCAACCCAGTTTGTTGAAAAAGAGTATATGACCGTCGATGAGTACGATCATCTGATCCAGGATCCCACCGACTTCATGTTCCGGGTTTATATGCCGAGGATCGCCGGCAAGTTCAAGGGGATTGCTGATATCGGGACATTCTACGGGCTGCAGGAAATCACCCTGTCAAACAACCTGTTCACCTCTTTTGGTGCTCCTCAGGTCCGGGAAGCGGTTCTGGCCCTGCTTGAAGCGGGTAAGCAGCACTATGAGTGGTCTGCCAAGCTGCGTCCACACATCAAGAGCATCCTCTCATCGGGATATCCCTTCCTGTTCGGCGGCAGCACGAAAGTTCCTTTCGATATGCTGGGCGATACCCTGAGAGGGACCACCCACTTGATGATGGATATGTATCGCCGTCCGGACAAGGTTCTGGCCGCCTGTGAGCGACTTCTGCCGCTGATGATCAAGATGGGGGTCGATAGCTTCAAGGCCAGCAAAAACCCGAACATCTTCATCCCTCTGCACAAGGGCGCTGATGGCTTCATGTCTGACAAGCAGTTCCAGAAATTCTACTGGCCGTTCATGAAGGCGCTGATGGAAGGCCTGATTGAGGAAGGCTGTGTGCCGTTCTGCTTCGTCGAGGGCTGTTACAACGAGCGCCTGAAATATCTGACCGATGTGCCGACAGGGCGCTGCGTCTACTATTTCGACAAGATCGATATGGCCAAAGCGCGTGAGGCCCTTGAAGGAATCGCCTGTATCGCTGGCGGCTTCCCGGTCTCTCAAATTCTGACCGGTACTGTCGATTCTGTCCGGGATGAAACCAAAAAGATGCTCGAAGTCGCAGCCGGCAATGGCGGTTATATCCTTGGTATCAGCAGCACTATGGACGAAGTGAACAGGGAGAATTTGCACGCCTTCATGCAGGCGGGCAAGGACTTCGGTAAGTATTAACAGTAAGGGTAAGAGGAGACAGGTAAAATGCAAGATCTGATCAATGCAATGGTTGAGATGGAGGAAGATACCTTCCTCAGTCTGACAAAAGAACTGCTGGAAAAAGGTGAAGATCCTAAAGCGATCTTCCGTGCCTACCAGGACGGCATGACCGAAATCGGCAAGCGTTTCGAACAGAATGAATTTTTCATTCCCGAGCTGATCATGGCCGGCGAAATGATGAACGATGGTGCCGAGCTGATCAAACCTTATCTGGACGAAACAGAAGAGGTTGAAGAGAGCAAGGTCGGCACCATGGTCCTGGCCACCATCGAAGGCGATATCCATGATATCGGAAAGAATATCTACGGCATGATGATGGGCCTCAGCGGTTTTGAGGTTATCGACCTGGGGGTCGATGTGCCGGTTGATACCATTGTTGCCAAGGTCGAAGAGATCAAGCCTGACCTGGTCGGTATGAGTGGCCTGCTGACACTGGCCTTTGACCCGATGAAGGCCGTTGTCGACAAGCTGAAAGAAAAAGGGCTGCGCGATACTGTCAAGGTCATGGTTGGCGGTGGTCAGTTCGATCAGACTGTCTGTGATTTTGTCGGTGCCGACGGGTTTGCGACCGATGCCGTTGTCGGTGTCAGTCTCTGCAAGAGCTGGATGGCGGCATAAGTTCAGTCGTGACGGCTTGTCTGAAGGGAGCTGCACAAGGCTTCTGGCAGCTCCCTTTTTAAGTCTCTGATGACCGCAACAGTAGCAGAAATTGTTTTGCTGTAGAAAATACACAGAAAAGCGCTGTTTTTTTGGAATTACTGCCAATATAAAAAGTTGCGCAATATTGATAGCATAGCTTCCGGTTTGAGATCTTCTCAGCCTGTGTCGCGACATGAAAACAACGGATGAAATGCAGGTTGTTCTGCCACACCTCATATCACGTTGTGACGTGGCATCTGGAGGCTTTGCGAAAACGTAGTTGGTTTTTCAGGTGTAGCCTGCCCATTTTCTGGGAGGCACTCGCTAAATTTCATTTGGGAGGTTCATAGATGAACAACGATCCACAGAAGATTTTAGATGAAAACCCCATGTCCACGATGCAGTTCGTGGCCGTGGCCATGTGCGTATTACTCAATGCTCTTGATGGTTTTGACGTTCTTTCCATTGCATTTTCTGCCCCGGGAATCACTTCGGATTGGGGGATTACGCGTGCCGCTCTTGGTATCGTTCTGTCGATGGAACTGATCGGTATGGCGTTCGGTGCGATTGTCTGCGGCGGGTTGGCTGACAAATTCGGTCGCCGGCCATTGATTCTTGGCTGTCTTATTGTTGTCGGTGCCGGCATGCTCGCTGCGGGAATGTCGACCGGCGTCTATTCTCTGTCCTTGTTCCGTCTTATTACTGGACTGGGAATCGGTGGCCTGATCGCTTCCGTCAACTCCCTGGTTGCCGAATACTCCAATAAGCGCAGCAAGCATACGGCCGTTCTGTTCATGGCCGGCGGATTCCCTTTGGGTGTTATTGTCGGTGGCATGATCTCTTCGAAATTGATGGTCGCCTACGGCTGGCACTCCATCTTCATTTTTGGCGGGCTTGCCACTTTGGCCTGTTTTGTTCTGTCTCTCTTCCTGCTGCCGGAGTCTGTTGGTTATCTGGCTGCCCAGCGTCCACTCGGTGCTCTTGAGAAGATCAACAAGACTCTCAAGCGTATGAACCAGCCGCAGATTGGCCAGCTGCCGGAAATCAAGGCCACTGCAGCGAAACAGCAGAAATCTTATGGGCTGCTGTTTTCCCGGGAATTTCGTTTCGTGACCCTGGCTCTGGTTATTGCTTACTTTGCCCATATGATGACCCATTACTTCTTCCTTAAATGGGTACCAAAGATTGTCGTCGACATGGGCTATCCGCCGCCACTCGCCGGTGGGGTTCTGGTCTGGGTCAATATCGGTGGTCTGGCTGCTGCCTTCCTGATGGGGATTCTGGCCAAGAAGGTGCCGATTCGCGCCCTGGTCATCTGTGCGCTCTTTTTGACCGCCGCCGGTATCACCTTCTTCGGTGTGTACTCCAAAGATATCAGCACCCTTAAGGTTGCATCGACCTGCGCCGGATTCTTTGCCCAGGCTTCGATGGTCGGTATCTATGCCCTGTTCGCTCATGTCTTCCCGACCAAGGTCCGCTCCAGCGGTACCGGCCTGATCATGGGCCTGGGACGCGGTGGTGCGGTTCTCGGCCCGATCGCTGGTGGTATCCTGTTCACCTCCGGCGCCGGCTTGGGGACTGTCGCCATGATCATGGCCGCGGGCTCATTTGTCGGAGGGATCGCGATCCTGTTCCTGAAATTCCCAGCATCGGAAGAGGCTGTAGCGGGAAATGGCAAGCAGCAGGTTGCCTAAAGAAATACGTTCAATCAACTCATAAGGTTCACTGCAACATGTTTGCGTGAAATGCACACCATCCTCACTTGGTCAAAGGCTGCTTGCTGTGGCAGCCTTTGACATTTTTTTTGCCGGTCAGAAGGTGCCAAGGCCGGTCCACTCCTGCAAGCGATACTGAATTTTTTTGGCCGGAGAAGTATCGGCAAAGGTCAGATAATCGACCGTATAGATTCCGTCCAGGTTGTTCCAGAGTCGGTTGAAATAAACGGCGGCGTCGTTCATCAGCGCTGTCGATCTATTGCCCGTGATCAGCAGGTTCGTTTCCAGGTTGTAGTTCGCTACATTCCGCCGTGTCAGGTTGGCCGAGCCGCCAAGCAGTTGGCACTCTCCTGACTCTCTTTCGATCAGGGTCAGCTTGCTGTGAAATTGCTCGCCGTGGGTCTGGTACCAGCGGACTATGATCTTTCCCTCTGTTTTTTCAATCAACTCGGCTGCGACCGGGCGGTTGGGAACCCCGTTCTTGCTGTAGCCGAAGGCATCCTTGTTCGGGTCGAGGATAATCTCGACGGTAACCCCGCGATTTGCAGCAGCTATGAGCTGCTTCACGATCCTGCGCTGGCCAAGGTAGAACATAGCCATCTGGACTTTGTCGCCCGGTTGGGTGCTGGCCAGCTGGTGACAGAGGGTGTCACTGATAGCCGCTTCTGTCACCAGGTTGAGTTGCAGTTGTGGTTCTTCCGGGGCACCACCACGGGGCTGCCGGGCGGGCGGCAGGGGATGGAGTTCCCGGCCGGAGATTCGGGCGACCGCCTGTTCGGACTCATGGAGTTGTTCTGCCAGCTGCGGATCTTTGATCAGGAGTGCAATGTTGGAATGCCCACTGCTGCCGCCATGTGGGTTGGCCGATGAGACCATGCTGACCAGTTCATCGCCGTGATCGATCACCGCAACCTTGCGGTGATTGGCCTTGAAGTTGAGTAAGGTCAGCCAGCTGGACAGGCTGACCTTTGTGGCGCTGCCGTCAAAGGGGTGAGCCATAACCTCGCCGCGCGCCGGAATCCAGCTCAGCAGCAGGCGCCAGGCTGTCGAATAGATAGGGTTGCTGTCACGCAGCGGCAGCAGGTTGGTGGTGATGACCCTTATCCCAGCGGCCTCAAGCCTTTGCAGTGAGCGGGCCGGCCAGCCAGCGTAGGCACTGTTGATCGGGTCGGTGATGAGATCGATGATCAACCCCGGCCGTTGCGCTTTGCGGGCGATCAGGTGATCGACCAGCTCACCCGCCAGTTTGCGCTGCTGTTGCGGCAGGCGCTGTTGATCGTTGAAGAGGAACATGTCGAGCAGGATGTAGTGCTCGGCCTCGTCGATGAGCCTGAACAGGGTCGGGAAAATCTGCTCCTGGCGCTGTGGTTCCCCGTTCTCTGAAACACAGCTGAGATCGGCCAGGAAACGGACCTGCGAGGCCGTTGTCTTCAGTGGAGAGAAACTGGTATTCAGCCCCTGAGGCAGTGGCTTGACGGTATGCCACCAGCCGAACAGGATCAGGCAGAGCAGGATAAAGATCAGCAGCATGAGCAGGCGCCTCATCTTCCTTTTGCGAAACATGTTTTTCCTTCCAGGAGCATAAAAAAGAAAAACGGTATCGCGTGATACCGTTTTTCCAATTCATCGATGTGAGCTGCTGTTAACGGCGGTTGCCGAAGATGCGCAACAGCATCAGGAACAGGTTGATGAAGTCGAGGTAGAGGGTCAGGGCACCCATGATCGTCGCTTTCTTCTGATGTTCGCTGTCGGCGAAGCCCATGGCGCCGATTCTTTTCAGTTTCTGGGTATCGTAAGCGGTCAGGCCGACGAAGATGAAGACGCCGAGGTAGGTGACAATCCAGGTGATCATCGGGCTGTGCATGAAGATGTTGACCACCGAGGCGATGATGATGCCGAACAGGCCCATCATCAGGAAGTTGCCGAAACCGGTCAGGTCACGTTTGGTCGCATAGCCGTAGAGGCTCATCACGCCGAAGGTCCCCGCGGTGATCACGAAGGTGCTGACAATCGAGCTGCTGGTATAGATGGCAAAGATCGCCGCGAAGGTGATGCCGTTGAGCAGCGCATAAATGACAAACATGGCTGTTGCCGCTGAGGCACTGATCCGGTTGATCATTGCTGACAGGGCCATGACCAGGCCGAATTCGGCGATAATCAGGATCAGGAAGTTCATCCGGCTGCCGAAGACCAGCTGCTGAACAGCCGGGACGGTCAGGGTGGCAAACGAGGCAAAGGCGGTCAGAACCAGACCGATAGCCATCCACAGGTAGACCTTGGGCAGGTAGGAGTTGGTCGCCACGATGGCTTGATCGGTTGAAAAGGTAAAATTTTGATTTGTCGGTTCCATGCTTCTCAATTGCTCCTATAGAAAGAGTGTGTTCCCGTTATTATATAGCAGAACTCAATAAAAACCCAAATCGGCTTTACGTATCATTTTTTGCTTTGCAACGCTCTGTCCAGATCCTCCCCCTTGCCGATGATGATCAGTACATCGCTGTCCTTGATCACATGGTTCGGTGGCGGGGCCGGTATGAATTCGTCGGTCAGGACATCCTTGATCGCAATGATCGTTAACTGGTACTGCTTGCGCAGGTCGAGTTCGATCAGGGTCTTGCCGATAAAATGCTTCGGTGGTTCGGTTTCTGAAAGGGAGTATTCCTCCGCCAGGGGGATGTACTCCATGATGTTCGGGGAGGTCAGGTTGTGGGCGATCCGCCTGGCCATATCCTTTTCCGGATATATGACCTCATTGGCGCCGACCTTTTCGAGGATGCGTCCATGGTCCTCGTTCTGTGCCTTGACGCAGATCCGTTTGACTTTCAGCTCTTTCAGGTAGAGGGTGACCAGGGTCGAGATATGCGAACGTTCCCCCATCGAGACGACGACCGCGTCCATGTCGGCGAGCTGCTGGTTCTTGAGGAACTCCCGGCTTGAGGCATCGCCCTGAATGGCATAGGAGCTGATGTCCTTGGCGGCCTGGACCTTGTCCTTGTCGATATCGATGGCGATGATGTCGTGGCCGGCTTCATACAGGGCGGCGACGACGTGATAGCCGAAGTTGCCGAGGCCAATGACACAGAATTTTTTCTTCACGCTAAATCTCCTTGGTAAATTCTTACCAACTGTTGGATAGGTCCTGATGCGGGACCTAACCAATCATTATGTTTTCTTCCGCGTATCTCCCGCTGTTCTTGTTGGTTCTGCCGGCGATGGCAAAGGCCATGGTCAAAAGGCCGACCCGGCCGACAAACATCAGCAGGATGATGATCAGCTTCCCGGCCGCGTTCAGTTGGGCGGTAGCCCCGGTTGACAGCCCGACGGTGGCGAAAGCCGAGAAGGTTTCAAACAGGTAGCTTAAGAACATCCGGTTATTTTCGTGAGCGACATCGGTGGTCTGGGCGATCAGCAGCCAGAACAGGGCGATGCCGATCAGGATGATCGCCATGATCGAAAGGGCCAGGGCTTTGGTAATCGCTTCATCTGGAATCGTCCTCCGGAACAGGCTGGTATGACTGTTCCCCTTGAGCCGGTTATAGAAAACGGCAATGAACAGCGTCAGGCTGGTCGTCTTGATCCCGCCCCCCGACGAGCCCGGTGAGGCGCCGATAAACATCAGGAAGATCATCAGGAACAGGGTCGCGACATGGAATTGGTTGAGGTCGATGCTGTTGAAGCCGGCGGTCCGGCAGGAGACCGACTGGAACAGCGCGATCCAGATTCCATCACCAAAGCTGTGAGCCGTCAGTGATCCGCCCCTCTCCATCAGCCAGATTGCCAGTGCACCGCCAAAGCTCAGGGCGGCTGAGGTGACCAGGACAATCTTGCTGTGCAGGGAAAACTGCATCCGTCGTTTCTTGCTCTTTTTCAGGCGGCTGATGATTTCCTGGTAGATTTCCCGAATGACCAGGAAACCGATGCCGCCAAAGGTGATCAGCAGTATCAGGATCAGGTTGACCAGCGGGCTTCCCTGGTAGGAAATGACACTGTCAGGAAATAACGAGAAACCGGCATTGCAGAAAGCCGAGACAGAGTGAAACAGGGCGCTGTAGAGTCCTTTCCAGAACCCCATCTGGGGAACGAAAGCGCAGGCCAGCAACAGGGTGCCGATCCCTTCGATGATAAAGGTCATCAGGAAGATATCGCGCAGCAGCTCACGCCACGAGCTGATCGGCGTGTGCATCAGGGTTTCGTTGATGATCCAGCGGCCGCGGACGCTGACTCCGATGCGCAGATAGATGAACAGGTAGACGGAAAAGGTCGTGATGCCCAGTCCGCCGATCTGGATCAGAGCCAGAACCACCCACTGGCCAAACAAAGAGAACTGAGAACCGGTGTCGACGACAACCAGACCGGTGACACATTGGGCTGAGGTTGCGGTAAACAGCGCGTCCAGAAAATGCAGTCTGCTCCCTTGGGATGCAACCGGGAGGCTGAGGAGAATGGCCCCGAGCAGAATGGCCAGGGCATAGTAGAGCATCAGCGCTCCCCCCGGGGGGAGTTCTCTGAACCGTTTTATCACATTTTTCATGAGCCGGAGTTTAGCGCAGTTTTGAAAATTTGGTAGCGAAAATTGCTTGAAGCGAACTCTGCTGGGGTCAGCGATTGACCAGCTTTATTCCCTTATCCGGAAAAAGGGCGGCAATCCAGCGCATCCTGGCCGTTGTCCCTATCCTGACCGTTTGTTTTCCTTTTTCAATGTCCCGGATGCAGAGCTCTGCAGCTTTTTGTGGACTGATAGCCTGCGACGTTGCCGGTAAACGGCCTTTGTGAAAAGTTGTGTCGACCAGCGGCATCATCACTTCGATGATCCGGACACCGCTTCCCCGCAATGACCAGCGCAGGCTCCGGGTGTATGAGTGGAGGGCCGATTTTGCTGCACAATAGAAGGGGTAGGCTGCTTTGGGAAAATAGATCAGACCGGTCGTGATGTTGATGATGGCCGCTGTCGGCTGCTTTTTCAGGTGCGGACGAAACAGCTGGCAGAGCTCAACGGGAGCGATAAAGTTCAGTTCTGTATCGGTGCGTAAGGCGGCAGTGACGCTCTCGTCACTGTAGGGGTCGATCACCTGTTTGGCGCCGGCATTGTTGATCAGAATATTCAGCTGCGGATGGGCGGTCAGGACCTCTGTCAGAAGTTTTTCGCGTTGTTCAGCGGAGTTCACATCGCAACAGAAGGTTATCAACTCCGGAACCTGTTGTTTGGCCAGATCAAGTTTCTGCTGGCTGCGACCGCAGATGATGACCCGGTTATGAACCGCCAGCGCTTTGCTCAGGGCAAACCCGATTCCATCACTGCCGCCGGTGACTAGAATTGTGTGATCGCTCAGATTCATCGGAATCTCCTTTAGTAGCGAAAGCTTGAGCGGGCATAGACAATAGCTTTTAGAGCAGAGTTTGATCGGGAGAATCAGGCGAGTCAAGTTGTTTGCGGATGGCCTGCAATTCTACCTCTCTGACAGCGAGATAGGAGGCTATCTGGCTGTCCGGAATTCTTGCTGCAATCGCGCTGAACTCGTTGAGAAATTTAGCGTAGCGCTCGGCTTTGCTGAGACTGATCCTGTCTGCCTGTCTGAGCTCCTGCTTGATCGCCAGTTGTTGCAGAAGTAGCAGGGAAAGACGTTCCCACTCGCCGTAGGTGTTGCTCAGGCGCTGCAGGTCTTTCTGTTTGAGGAACAGGACTGAGCAGGGTTCAATCGTTTCGATGGAGAAGGGGGACGGGCTTCCCGTCGAGACGGCGCTGATGCTGGTCAGCATCTGGCCCTGAGACGCGAAATCTATATTCAGCTCAAGACCGGCGGAATTTGTGAAGTAGAAACGTGTCAAGCCGGAGAGCAGAAAGCCGATGTCAAAGACACTTGATCCTGCGGTGACAATCCGGGTATTTGCCCCGAAATGACGGAACTTGAACAGCTCCCTGGTTGGCGCCCAGGCCTGTGGCGTGAAGTCGACGAAAGGATAGAAATACTGTCTTAATTGCTCAAGCTGCCGTTCTGTCGGTCTGATTGACATCGTTGTAACTCCGAACCGATAGGATCTCTGTGGAAAATTTAGGGCTCCGCATTGCCCCGGAGGCATGCACGGGAATAAATTGAATTGACTGTTCAGCTGTCGAATATATATGAGGAGGTTGTCATTTGTAAATGTTAATATTGGGAAAGGGAGTAAATGTCCACGCGCCTGCCTTCCGGATAGTGGGTGACGTAACACTTGATGTCGTGACCGTATGTCGGTGGCGCTGCTGACAGCTCTTAGCTGACCTGTTGCAGAGAGTCGAAAAATGTCTGAAACAAGACCGAACGATAATTTTCATCCCTGCTCAGAATAATCAGGTCCCGTTTTAGACAGAGCGGTGTAGTGATCTCAATCAGCCAGCCGTGATCCAGTTCTCGCTGGACGGCCATGCGCGACAGGCAGGCGCAGCCGGCTTCCGCTTCGACCGCTTTTTTGATCGCTTCTGTGTGGCCCAGTTCGAGGGTGACCGCGCAGCTTAAGTTTTCTCTCTTCAGCGCCGCTTCAAAGACATCGCGTGTTCCCGAGCCCTTTTCGCGCATGATCCATTGTCCTGCCCGTAATTCGTCTCTGCTGGCCGTACCTGTGGCCGTCCAGGGATGGTGCGGGCCGGTGATGATCACCAGTTCATCGTCGCGCCATTTATGAGCATTCAGGCTGGGAATCTGCTGATACCCCTCGCTCAGACCGAGATCCAGTTCTCCGGACCGGACTCCGTTTTCAATCTGCGTCGCATTGCCGACCTGGAGCTGGATCCTGGCCCCGGGATGCCTGCTGGTGAAGTCAGCGATCAGCCCCGGCATCAGGTAGTTGCCGATGGTGGTGCTGGCCCCGACATGCAGGATGCCGATCGGCTGGCGCAGCGATTCGTCGAGAAACATCTCAATCTCCTGCTGCTGGACGAGCAGCTTGCTGGACAGGGGCAGGAGCTGGCGCCCCCGGTCGTTGAGAATGATCCTGTTGCCCTGGCGCAGAAACAGCGGGCTGTCGGCATGGTTCTCCAGCTGGTTCAGCGACATGCTGATCGCCGACTGGGTGAGATTCAGGGCTTCGGCCGCTCTGGTCACGCTTGCCAGTTCGGCGACTTTGCAGAAGATCTGGAGTTGTCTGAGTGTGATAGCCATGTTTCTTTATATCAATTTGTCTGATGGGATGCATAAAAATTTTGAAATTATATTTATGGCTGGTTCGGCGTAGGGTGGCCGTATTCGTTGAAGGCTAAAGTCGCAGGTTTATGGTTTATTTCAATTCATCGAAACGTCAGAGGTGTTTCTTCGGTTCTGCCCGTTAGATGGGCAAAGCCCATCGTTGGGCGTGTTGTCAGTTGCTGGTGGGAGGCTACGTCAGAAACGCAGGAACACTGCCGACAATATAAAAAGGGCGTTTTTGTCTTGCTTTTTGAGGCCCTGGTCAAAAAGCAAGGCGGCGTTCGGTGCCGCGACCCCGAGGTTTTGATCTTGGGGTGTTGTCAGGGGACAAAATCAAAATCGCCGGTTCCCGTACCGGCAGACGTCGCCCTTTTTCTTTGATCGCAAAGAAAAAGGGCGGAAAAAGAAACTCTTTGGAAACACTGACGTAAATTGTTTCTGTCTGGCTCCGTAGCTTTTGGGCAGCATATCTCTTCACGCTCAGACAAGATGCCTTGCATCTTGAATTCGCGCAATCGCAAAGCCGGTTCCCGGCTTGGATGCTTGGAACAAGCAATGAAAGCGTTGGGACTGGCTCCTTCGGAGCACAATCCCCTTGGCAACATTTTGGAGTTATTACCGTGCAGCAGTTTCAGTACAAGCAGATTCTGTTTATTTTATGCGCCGTACTTTGCCTGTTTCCGTTCATGGAGGCCTCTTACGGTCTTATCCTGGGGATTGGCATCAGCCTGCTGCTGGGCAATCCCTGGCCGAAGCAGGCCGCGCGCTACAGCAAGAAACTGCTGCAGCTTTCCGTTGTCGGACTTGGCTTCGGGCTGACCCTTGGTGAAGTCTGGACAACCGGGCGCGCTTCGATCCTCTATACCTTCGTCGGGATCTGCATCACCCTGCTACTGGGGATCTCACTCGGTCGGCTGTTCAAGGTCAAAAGAACGACGGCCGCCTTGATCGCATTCGGGACGGCGATCTGTGGTGGCAGCGCGATCGCGGCCATGTCACCGGTGCTCAAGGCCGAGGATGATGAGATCGCAGTGTCCCTGGCGACGGTTTTTACTTTGAACGCGGTTGCCCTGCTGCTGTTCCCTTTCATCGGGCACCTGCTGCATTTGACGCAGGAGCTGTTCGGCACCTGGGCGGGTATGGCGATCCACGATACCAGCAGCGTCGTTGGCGCAGCATCGGTCTACGGCAGCCAGGCGCTGGCCGTCGGCACAACGGTCAAGCTTTCCCGGGCTCTCTGGATTACGCCGTTTGTTCTACTGGTCGCCTGGCGTAACCGGTCTGCAGGAAAAGGGGCGCTGCCCTGGTTCATTCTCGGTTTCATTGCCGCCGCAGCCATTACCAGTTTGCTGCCAGAGTTTGCCGGGGCCTGGCACGTCCTGGCCCGAGTCGCACGGCAGCTGCTGGTCGTCACCCTGTTTCTGATCGGCTCGGGCTTGAGCCGCGAGCTGCTGCGCCGGGTCGGTGTGAGGCCTTTGGCACAGGGAATTGTTCTTTGGGGGATTGTCAGTTGTGCGACCCTCTGCGCGCTGCTTTTGATCGGGCTGGCCTGAACGACTTCTGAACATTCGACTTGATATGTAGGTGAGCCAGTTAATCGCTCTTTTCGGTCTCTGTGTCCAGGGGAGAAACGATCCTGTTTCGGCCCCGTTCTTTGGCGCTATACAGAAGACTGTCGGCTTGTTGCAGCAGGCTTGCAAAGGTCTCTGCTTCGTCAGGGATTCTTGCCAGGATCCCCTGACTGATAGTGACAATCTGTTCCGGAGATTTCTGATGGGGAATGGCTTGTTCTCTCAACTTTTGTTGAATCCGTTCTGCGACGATTCGCGTTCCCTCAAGACTCGTTTCAGGTAAAACGATCATGAATTCCTCCCCACCATATCTCATCCCGATATCGGCAGGACGATTCTGCGCTTCCTGAATGATTTTGCCGACAATTGACAGACACTTATCGCCCTGGGGGTGGCCGTAAGTATCGTTGAAGAGTTTGAAATAATCGATATCGAGCAGAATCAATCCCAGTGGCGTCTGTTCCCTGCGCGCCTCCATAAAGATGTTTTCCTCAACGATTTTCTGGGCATAACGATTGTACAGATTGGTCAGGGGGTCGCGGATTGAGATATTTTCAAAATGTTTACGCAGGCTTTTCTGTTTATGAACATCTGCATAGGCAACTTTAAGCCGAGAAATAAGGCCGTTGAACTTGTCGGTGAGCAGCGAAATTTCATTTTTCTCCTGAATTCCAAGACTGATCTCTGCTGGGGAGAGATCATCAAGTCTGGTCTTTTCAATCTCGCGGGCAAAAAGTTGCAGGGGGCGATGGACCTTGAAATGGAAGAAATAGACAAAGATCGCAACACTTATCAGGGCAAGGATGATTACGCCAAGGGCAAGGGAGAGCGCTGTTGACAGAAGATTCTGGCTGATGACGGATTTGTCGCTAAAGAGAAAGAGATAGCCGAATTTAATCCGTTTGCCATAGGGATTGGTGACATAGAACGGTTGCTGATAACCAAAAATAGCCATATCCGGGAAGCTCAAATGCGCTTTGCTGTCGCCAGTAAATGGACCTAATTGCTCAACCTCAATGGGGAGTGTCCCGGCGGACAAATGGAGTCCGGCACTGTCATCATAGATGGCAACGCCGCTGATACGCGGGTCGGCAAGGATCCCTTTGAAGGTATTCTCAAGCATCGGGACATCATTGTTGTAAAAGGCAACAGCAATCGGCGGACTGAAAGTCTGTTCGATGCTTTCCAGGTGCTGCTGCAGCTCGACAAGCTGCTGCTGGTAACTGAAGTAGATCTGCCCCAGAATCAGGATGATGGCCACGATCAGATAGCTGATCAGGACCTTGGAAAAGGTTTGCCACAGGAGCGTGTGTCTTGAAATCATTATCCAGCCTAGCCGATCTTAATATAGATCCCGGGCAGCATAGCTGAACGGAAACGACGGATTGTTAAGGCACCTGCTGTAGCGGCTGAAGTCCTTGTCTGTAATCCAGTTTTCAACGCAGGAAGAATCGTTGCAGGGGATGCGGCTTTTGTCTCCTTCGCTCATGATCAGCATGCTCGATTTTATCCTGTAGTCAGGAGCGTCGTTGAAGTCGCAACCGTTCAGATAATCGTTCATCAGTGCCAGGGCCCAGACGATCTCGGTAAAGTGCCCCCCCGCACTGGCTGCGATCTCTCCCTTCTCGATCCGTGACTGAATGCCGGGGAGCAGATCGATGCCACCGACGATGAAATCCTTTCCCGGCACCTTTCCGGTTTCTGCAGCTCCGTCAAGAACTCCAAGTGCCATCGAGTCCGATGCTGTCCAGAAAATTTTTGCTTCCGGATAGCGTTTGACCGCTGCGCGGAATGCGAGCCGTGCCCGCTCCTGCTCGTAAAAACCCTGAAATCGCTGTTCCAGAACAACATCACTGCGGTGGCGTAAAATCTCTTCCATCCCATTTTTGCGGTCCTGTGCCTCAGGGGTGAAGAGGTGGCCGTCAATGGCGACGAGATGAAACTTTCCGTCGGATGCGCGCAGCTTCTTTTTTTCGGCAATGCCTAACAGGGTATCGATAAGGTCTCGTCCTGCCTTGTAGTCATCTGGAGAAATGACCCCGAGGTAGGTTTTGAATTTTGTCCTTGGCTGGCCTATTTCAGCGTTCATGGCCTCAGACGGGCCAACGTTGTAGATCAGTGTCGGAACCTTGTAGCTCTCAGCAAGTTCCAGGATTCGTGGCGCTCTCTCTTTGTAATTGAAAAAGAGCAATCCTGCCGGGCGCTTGTCCGGGTTTTTAAGGTTGTCTTCGGCTTTCGTTATCAGATCTCTGGGGTCATCGACGGAAATGACATTGAGATCGATCTGCAGATCCTCGGCGGCAGCCCGGGCATATGTTGTCACCATAGGCCAAAAACCGGTGGATCTGTCAGCGACAAACAGCAGGATTTTATTCTTCGGCTGAGGGGTGCCTGCCGCAAAGGCTGGAGATGCCAGGACCAGACCAGATACCGTCAGAGCCAGGAAAATTTTGATGAGTATGGTTGCGCAGCTTTTCATGAACAGACTTTCTTTGTTCTGTGGGAAATTAGCGGTAATTAATTGTAGACCATTTCAGCAGGAAATGCCATAGTAGATGATTTTTTACGAAAATCCGGCGATATAAAACGCCTTGACTGCGCATGTTTTCAGTCCCTAGAGAGCGATTTGCACTTTTCCTCAGCTTTTGCTATGGTCTGCGGGTTGATGGCGGCGTGCTCACTGTGCGTTCCGACCATAGACCCGCAAATGAGGTGGATCCTGCTTGCCCCCGGCAATCAGGAGTCGAACCCTCTCTCATCAGGGCAGCACTGGATTTCGGCGTTCCGTCGTAATACCGGGTGCGGGTGGCCCTGTCCTTTAAAAAAACCAATTATTCTGAATTTCTTTTCAGGCACGTTGTTGCCCTGTTTGCCCATGCCCGGATATACGGATCTGTTCCGTATCTTTATCTGTCGTCGTATCTGTCTGCACGTGCCTGTCCCGAAAAGCTTCCGCAACGAGCCGGTTTTTCGGGTCACTTTTTGATTTGCCAGCAACTGGCACAGCCAAAGGAGAGCATGTATGTACGAACAGACTTCCATGAAAAAGGCCGCGGTCGACTGGACCGAAATAGACTGGCAGTCCGAACTGGCCAACAATATAACCAGCATCTCATCACTTCAGCAGTATCTGCCGCTCAGTGCTGTAGAAAAAGAAAGTCTGTCGGCCGTTGAGGCGCGTCACCCGATGAACGTGCCGCGCTATTATCTGGAACAGATCGATCCGAACGACCCGGATGATCCGATCCGCAAGCTGGCGATCCCGAGCGCGGACGAGCTGATTCTGGCCGGGGATATGGGGGAGACGACGGGCGACCCTTACGGTGATGACAAACATGACAAGGGGAACGGAATCCTTCACAAGTACCCCTATACCGCCCTGGTTGTGGCGACTGAATACTGTTCAATGTATTGCCGCCACTGTTTCCGCAAGCGGATGGTCGGGCTGCCGAACGATCAGACGGTGAAAAATTTTCGCCGGGCCGCTGCCTATATTGCCGAGCACAAAGAAATCAAGAACGTTGTCATCTCCGGTGGCGATCCGCTGCTGTTGCCGACCGAGGTGCTGGCCGAGCTTCTTGAGCCGCTGCGTTCGCTTGACCATCTGAACTATGTGCGGATCGGCTCGCGTGCGCCGGTCGTCTACCCGATGCGTTTCTGGGAGGATGAGCTGATCGAACTGCTGGCCGACTTCAACTGTGACAAAAGCCTTTATGTACCGACCCATTTCAATCATGCCAACGAATTGACCCCGGAGGCGGCTCTGGCGGTCTTGCGGTTGAGGAGTGCCGGGGTGATCGTCAACAACCAGGCGGTGCTGCTGCGCGGTGTCAATGATTCCGTCGAGGCTCTGACCGGGCTGATGGACGGGCTGCTGCGGATCGGCGTCAATCCCTACTATCTTTACCAGTGCATGCCTGTCGAACGGGTCCGTCATCAGTTTCAGGTGCCTCTCAAACAGGGGGTCGATCTGGTTGATGAAGCTCGCCGGCGGCTTGACGGCTACGGCAAGCGCTTCAAATTCATCATCGGTCACGACATCGGAAAACTGGAGATCTGCGGGCGCAGCGGCGACAAGCTGATTCTCAAGCAGTTGCACGCCCGGCCGGGACATCAGGATGAATCGTCACGCCTGCTGATCCGCCAGCTGAATGAAAGCGGAGGCTGGCTTGACGATCTGCCTGAGATCGAACTGTGAACAGCAACCTCGTAGGTTACTGATAACTGTAAAGATTTAGACTTTAGCTGAAGAAGAAAGAGGACGTTTTTATGGCTATTTACAACACGAGACAACAGAGCCTGGCGGAGCAGATGACCGATGAGCCGGTTTCGGCTTCACACTGGAAAGACTGGCGCTGGCAGCTCAAAAATTCGATTCAGACGGTTGAGACATTTGAAGATCTGCTCGGAATCAGGTTTGGCGAGAGTGAACGCAAAAAGGTGGCGTTGACGTTGAAAAAGTTTCCCCTGTCGATCACTCCCTATTACCTGTCGCTGATCGATGCCGATGACTATCGAAACGATCCGGTGTTCCTTCAGTCGTTTCCATCCCCGGCAGAGCTGGAGATCGGCAAATGCGATATGGCTGATCCCTTGGCGGAGGACAAGGACAGTCCGGCTGCCGGGATCACTCACCGTTACCCGGACCGGGTCCTGTTTCATATCAGTAATGTCTGTTCCATGTACTGCCGTCACTGTACCCGCAAACGCAAGGTCGGTGACGTCGATTCGATCCCCGGGCGGGAGCAGATCCGCGAAGGGCTCGCCTATATCCGCAGCAACCCGGTCGTCCGCGATGTCCTGCTCTCCGGTGGTGACCCGTTGATGCTCTCCGATGACTATCTGGACTGGATATTGACCGAGTTGCGCAAGATCGAGCATGTCCAGGTGATTCGTATCGGCACCCGCATGCCGGTGGTGCTCCCTTACCGGATTACCGATGAACTGGTTGCCATGCTGAAAAAGCACCAGCCGCTCTGGCTCAACACCCATTTCAATCATCCCCGCGAGCTGACCTCCTCAGCGCGGGAAGCCCTGCGCAAGCTTGCCGATGGCGGGATCCCGCTCGGTAACCAGTCGGTGCTTCTGGCCGGGGTCAACGACTGTCCACGGATCATGAAGTCGCTCGTCCATAAACTGGTCGAAAACCGGGTCAGCCCCTACTATCTCTATCAGTGCGACCTGTCCGAGGGGCTGTCCCATTTCGCACACCGGTCGGCAAGGGGATCGAGATCATGGAGAGCCTGATCGGACACACCAGCGGTTTTGCCGTGCCGACCTACGTGATCGACGCTCCGGGCGGCGGCGGGAAGATACCGCTGACGCCGAACTACCTGATTTCACTGAGCACCAACAAGGTTGTGCTGCGCAACTATGAAGGGGTCATCACGACCTATCAGGAGCCGGAAAAGTATGAGTCCAATTTTTGTGACCGAAACTGTGATGACTGTCATCTGCAGTTGAAGCTGGAGGATGCCGACGAATGTCAGTCGACAGGGATCGAAAAGCTGCTTGCCGATTACGACACAACGATATCCCTGACGCCAACCGATACCGAACGTTTTGAGAGGCGCAGCGATGATTGATCGAATCGAAACCCTGGGTCATTCTCGGTTTCAGCATGGAGCGTCGAATCAACGGGTTTACCTGATGAAGGCTGCCGATGAAGATCTGGATCAGCTGCTCCCGCATCTCGATGAGCTGGCCCGGGAGCATGGCTATACCAAGATTTTTGCCAAGGTCTCCGCCCGCCAGAAAGAGTTTTTCCTGGCCAGGGGCTATCAGCTTGAGGCCGTTGTCCCCGATTTTTACCGGAGGAGAGACCAGGCCCTGTTCCTTGGTAAATATTTTAGCAAGAGCAGGGCAGCAGAAAAGCGTCCGGAGCTGGTTGAGGACGTTCTCGACAAGGCAAAGTTGAAGAAAGGGCTTGTGGCTGCGGTCAAAGCTCCCGGTTACAGCTGCCGGGAGCTGGAGAGCGAAGATCTGGATGAAGCCGCTGCTCTCTACGCACAGATATTTACCAGCTACCCCTTTCCGATCAGCGACCCTGACTATCTGCGTCAATCGCTCGATCATGTCTGTTATTACGGTGTCTGGCATGATTCCCGGCTGGTTGCCCTGGCATCGGCAGAAATCGATGTGGCGGGTGCCAATGCGGAGATGACCGATTTTGCAACCGACCCGGAGCATCAGGGGATGGGACTGGCCGGGCTGCTGCTCGGACGGATGGAAATGGAGATGCAGAAGAAGGGGATTACGACCCTTTACACCATTGCCCGGGCCTATTCCTACGGCATGAATATCACCTTTGCCAGGAGTGGCTATATTTTCAGCGGAACCCTGCCGAACAATACCCAGATCGCCGGCGGCCTGGAAACGATGAATGTCTGGTACCGGCAACTGTCCGTCCGCTCGCTTTACCGCTAAACCGCTATGCTGTCTATTCCGGTGAGTATGGTAGCAAGGGCGCAAATGTCAGCCTCGGTACAGCGGGTTTATCCTGTCATCGACCGCTGTCTGCGGCAGTGGCAGAGTGATCTCCTGGTTGTCCCCCTCACAGAGAGACTGGCGTTCTGCTACCGGGATAGTTTGCTGTTTCTGTCACCGCAACGAGCGCTTTTGCTCTTTCAGAAAATCCATGGGCCCGTTCAGGACGAACGCCTCTGGTCTCTGCTGCTGGACGAGTCGGCTCGTCAGCGTCGGGTTTTATTCCGGCTGCTGATCTGTTTGTTGATTGTCGCCCTGGGAATTTATTGGGGACTGTCATTTTTTGCCGGGGCATAACTTCTGGCAAGAGCCGGTTTTTGAAAAATATTCAAGTCTGGATTTATAAAAAAATCGGGGGTAGACTCGCCCCCTTTTCGAGAGATTGTTACGGACATTGGACAGGATCTTAGTCAATGACAGGAATACGGGGCTTGCGATTTTTGCCCCGCGAGCGGAGGAAACAGGATGTTCGACATCGGCAGTGCAAAGGTAAAGAAGGTTATCGTTCATCAGGTTGGCAACAAGCTGAATGAAGACGGGGTCTCCATATCGACGGCTGAGAGTCCGCGCAGTGAAGCGCTGGATGAGCTGCTGCTGAGCAGCTTTCTCGCTCCGGTCATGCGCCGCGGGCAGCAGTATCACCTTTTTCATGAATCGGACATCAACCTGAACCTGGTTCATCATTACTCTTCGATGATCTTTGACGATGCCGATGCCTTTCTTTCCAGCAGCGAAGCGATCGCCCGCCATCTCTACAGCGCATCGACCCATCCGAATATCGGTGGCGGCGAGTTCCTGGTGATTCTGTTTGACGGGATTGAGGGGGATGACGGTCCGCTGCAGGCCCTTGGCCTGTTTCGGGTCGAAAGCCGCAGCAACTATCTCGATGTCAGCGATGAGCAGGGAGCGATCCGCGTTGACGAGCGGATCGGGGTGCCGCTCGAGAAGGTGCAGAAGGGCGCTGTAGTTCTGGCCGACAGCTCCAAGGTCTTTGTTGTCGATAACCTGGGGCAGAAGACCAAGTACTGGATGGATGATTTCCTCAAGGCTTCGGTCAGCGAAACGCCGAAGGTCTGTGCCAAGGCAGCGGGGGCGCTGCTCAAGGCGATCTCCGGCCAGGTTGATAATCCGGCCGACGCCCTTGCCTTCGGCCGTCAGCTTGAGGAACAGCTGGCCGAGGCCGATGAGCTGACCGTCGGTGGAATCCGTGACCTGTCCGGCCAGTATATCTCCGAGGACGATATCAACCTGCTGCTCGAAAGCGCCAGTGCGCAGCACGGTATTCCACTGAACGACGATATGAAGGTCGAGAGCAAGAAGCTGACCCGTTATGCCAAGGATGTGGTCACCAAGGCGCGCATCGCCGAAGGGGTCAGCCTGCTGATCTCCGATGCTGGGACCAAGATCCGTTCCATCGATGTGACCCAGACCGATTCAGGTTTTCAGGCGGTGGTTGATATCAAAGTTGGCGGCGACTGACGTTTGTTTCAATGAATTGAAACACCAAAGGTGTTTCTGCGGTTCTGCCCGTTGATGGGCTTGCCCATCTTGGGGCGCTTTGTCAGTTGCTGGTTTGAAGCTACGGAAGAGACGCAGAATCACTTCCGACATATTAAAAGAGCGTTTTTTGCCTACTTTTTGAAGCTCTGGTCAAAAAGTAGGGCGGCGTTCGGG
Source organism: Geopsychrobacteraceae bacterium (assembly GCA_963676795.2). Lineage (GTDB taxonomy): Bacteria > Desulfobacterota > Desulfuromonadia > Desulfuromonadales > Geopsychrobacteraceae. Next base: position 1,217,774 of record CAXXTB010000001.1, read on the forward strand.
GCCGCGACCCCGAGGTGTTGATTTTGAGATTTTCTGAATTCGGCAGGCAAAACCGCCGGTTCTCGCACCGGCAGGCGACACCCTTTTCTTTGGTCGCAAAAGAAAAGGGTGCAAAAGAAACTCTCTGAAAACACTGACGTAAATTTCTCAGGATCTTTTCGTAGTCTTTGGGCTGCAACTCTCTACAGGCTCAGACGAGGCGCTTAGCGCCTCGATTCGCGCAATCGCAAAGCCGGTTCCCGGCTTGGATGCATGGAACAATCTCTTCTTTAAATCACACTGGTTTCGAATTTCGGAGGACTGCTCAGTGCTTTTTTGACCGAACACTGCTCCGCAGCACGGACCAGGGCTTTTCTGTATTTGTCCGGAAATCCCTGCGGGGCGGTGATCTCCATCTTGACTTTTTTCAGATACTTGGTCTCCGGATCGCGCTCGATATCGAGGCCGAGCGCCAGTCCTTGCGTCGAGATATTCCGCTCCTGGCAGAAACGCAGGACGTAGACACCGGCGCAGCTGGCGATCGAGGTGAGGAAGAAATCGTATGGGGCTGGCGCTTTGTTGGTGCCGCCGTCAGAGACGGGCTGGTCGGTCAGGATATCGAATTCGCCGATACGGGCCTGAACCTGGGCACCTTGGGGAAAGCTGATTTCAACTAAAGCCATATTTTCGCCTCCTAGACAGGAAAATGTCTTAGCCTTCAGTTTACTCTGGTTGAGATTGGAAAATCCACCTTCCGGGGGGGGGGCGAGCCTTGCGGATGGGGAGGCCCTGCTTGAGTTGGGCTATTCGCCGAACAGCTGGCTCATGTTGCTGAAGAAGTTACTCGCGCTCAAAGCTTCCTGCTCCGGTGTGCTGGCCACAGGTTTCTCCCGCCCCGGAACATGCAGCCGATCCTTGGGGATCTCACTTAAAAAACGACTCGGTTCGCGCTGTTCCAGCTTGCCGTATTTGCGTCTGTGTCGCGCCCCGAGCAGAATCAGCTGTTTCTGGGCCCGGGTGATACCGACGTAGCAGAGGCGCCGTTCCTCGTCGATATCGAAGGTTTCGTAGATCGATTTCTTGTGCGGCAGAAACCCTTCTTCCATGCCGACCAGGAAGACTACCGGAAACTCCAGGCCCTTGCTCGAATGAAGGCTCATCAGGGTGACGGCATTGCGGTCGAGCTTGCTCTCCTTGTCGTTCTTGCCCGGCCGGTCGTCGTCCGAGAGGGAGATGCGTTCGACAAAACCGGTCAGGCTCGGGTATTCGCTGCGTTCCAGATAGTAAGCCAGACTGTTGACGATCTCCTCCTGGTTGTCGACCCGCCGTTTGGCAACGATCGGATCCTTCTCCTGACGGTAGATCTCCTCGGCCAGTTTGGCCTCGGCGAGAAACGCCTTGAGGGTCTCAACCATCGGCAACGACTTGCTGAACAGCTGGCTGTAACGGCGGATCAGGTCGGTGAACTCAAGCATGGCGGCTTGAGTCTTTTCATTGATCTCGCCGACCTCTTCCGGGTGGTGAAGCAGCTTCCACAGCGGAATGTTGTGTTCGGCCGAATAGCGGATCATCCGGTCGATGGTGCTTTCGCCGATTCCCCGTTTCGGGTAATTGAGGATACGTAGCAGGTTGACCTCGTCGTTCGGGTTGACCATAACCTTGAGGTAGGAGATGACGTCCTTGACCTCCTTGCGTTCAAAAAACTGCTGGCCGCCGATCAGGACGAAAGGGATATCCTCGTAGTTCAGTTGCTCCTCGTAGGAACGCGACTGGGTGTTGGTCCGGTAGAGGATGGCGAAGTCGCCGTAGCTGAAGTTGCCGCGCGCCATCTCGGTATGAATCCGCTCCATGACCATGCGCGCTTCGTCCTCGCTGTCTTCGCAGAGCAGGTATTCGACGGCGGCCCCGTCGCCGTAGGCGGTCCACAGCGCCTTGTCGCGGCGCTTGCGGTTCTGTTTGATGACCGCGTTGGCGCAGGCGAGGATATTGCCGCTCGAGCGATAGTTCTGCTCCAGCTTGATGACCTTGGAGTTGGGGAAATCCTTCTCGAAATCGAGGATGTTGCTGACATCGGCGCCGCGGAAGGCGTAGATCGACTGGTCGTCATCGCCGACGACGCAGAGATTACCGTGCCCGCCTGCCAGCAGCTGCAGCAGGCGGTACTGGACCGGGTTGGTGTCCTGGTATTCGTCGACCATCTGGAACTGGAAGCGCTGGCGGTAATGTTCCAGCAGGTCGGGGTTCTCGTCGAACAGGCGTACGCCGAAGACCAGCAGGTCATCGAAGTCGACAGCGTTGAAGGCCTTGAGCGCCTGCTGGTAGCGTGGGTAGATATGCGCCGCGACCAGCGAGAAGGGATCGCGTTCGCTCCCCTTGTACTGCTCCGGCAGCAGGCACTGGTTCTTCGCCGAGCTGATTCGCCAGAGCACCTCATCAGCATCCTTGGTGCTGCTCTCCGCGCTGAGTTCGCGCAGCAGGTCTCGGATCAGGCGCTGCTGATCGCTGGCCGGGTAGATGGAGAAATTCTTCTTGAAGCCGAGCCGGTCGATATGATTTTTCAGCAGACGGACGCAGAGGGCGTGAAAGGTCGCAACCACCATCCCCTTGCAGGCAGCCTTGCCGACCATCTCCTGAACCCGCTCGCTCATCTCTTTGGCTGCTTTATTGGTGAAGGTCACCGCCAAAATCTGTTCCGCCGGGACTCCGGATTCAAGCAGATGGGCAATCCGGCAGGTGATGACCCGGGTCTTGCCGGAGCCCGCTCCGGCGAGCAGCAGCAGGGGGCCTTCCCGGTGGATAACAGCTTCTCTTTGCTGTGGATTGAGGCTATTGAGGTCAAACATAGAAAGCTTCTGAAAATCGGTATCTTAAGGCTTTGGGTTGGGTACGTTCAAACAGCAGGCAGGGTAGCATGAAACAGGCGTGGGTGTAAAATTCATTAGCTATGAAAAAGCTGTTGATTCGCAATATTGAGTCTGCTAGATTCCGCCCTATGTTTAAATTAATTGTAATCCTTGTCAGCATCGTTTGGGCCTCGTTACTTCTGATTTCCTGGAGTGGAGCAACCCCGGCACCTCAGTCGGCGGACGCGAACTCAGAAGTTGTCAGTCCCCTGTAACTGAACGGAATTTTTCTTCCGTTCAGCATTCCCGCTTTTATAGAAGTGGGGCGTGCGTCTTTTTGTACCCATCTTTCTTTTCAATGTTCAGTTTTTCTAAATAAAATCAGGTGTTTAGATTTTTTCTGCGAGGCGGTTTCACTAGCTCTGATAATACAGCCCCTGGTATGAGCCGCGCCGTTCGAGTTCGTCGTCGATGGCGTTGAGCACTTCCCATTTGTTCAGCGACCAGGCCGGGGCGAGCAACAGGTCGCGCGGGCCGTCGCCGGTCAGGCGCTGGATGATGGTCGTCGGCGGCAGCAGTTCGATGAAGTCGACAACCTGTTCGACGTACTCCTCCATGCTCAACATGCTGATCTCTCCCGCTTTAAACATCTCGCCCATGCGGGTCCCTTCGAGGATATGCAGCAGGTGCAGTTTGATGCCGTCGACCTTGAGGCGGGCCATCTCGCGGGCGGTGGCCAGGGTGTCCTCGCGGCTCTCACCCGGCAGGCCGAGAATGACATGGACGCAGATCTTCAGGTCGCGCTGCTTGGCGCGTTGGTAGGCGTCGAGAAAACAGGCGTAATCGTGGCCGCGGTTGAGAAACTGCAGCGACTTGTTATGGACACTCTGCAGGCCGATCTCCAGCCAGAAGTAGGTCTTGCGGTGATAGTCGGCGAGCAGGTCCAAAACCTCATCCGGCAGGCAGTCGGGGCGGGTACCAACGGCCAGGCCGACAACATCCTCAACGGCCATGGCCTGATCGTAGTAATCGCGCAGGACATGAACCGGGGCGTAGGTGTTGGAGAACGGCTGAAAGTAGGGGATGAACCACTTCGCCCGGTACTTGCGACGCATCAGCTCCTTGGCCTTCTCGATCTGCACCGGGATCGGGCCGCTGCGGTCGATACCGACCGCCCCTGAGCCGTTCGGGTCGCAGAAGATGCAGCCGTTGGCCGAGCGTCCCCCTTCCCGGTTGGGACAGCCGAAACCGGCATCGACAGAGATCTTGTGGACACGGCCGCCGAAGGTCTGTTTCAGATGGGTCGAATAGAGATTGAAAGCTTTCTTACGCATGGGCGGCACTATGCCGTAAAGCTCCCTCAAGAGCAAGTCTGATAACGTCTCCAGTCACTCTTTTTCCTTCAAAATTCAGCTTATAAGTCTGCTTTGCGCTAAAATTCAATAAGGAACTCATCAATATCGCTTTGTTTCGCTCTATTGGGGCGGGAAAGGCAGCCAGGATGACGACTTTCCGGGGAGAGAAGTCCGGGCCGGCATTTCTGATCGAAAACCTGAGGAAGGTTTACGGCAGCGGCCCTGCGGCCGTTCATGCCCTGCGCGGGGTGGATCTGGAGATTCCGGCGGGGGAACTGGTGGTCCTGCTCGGACCGTCTGGCAGCGGCAAATCGACCCTGCTGAATATCATGGGCGGGCTCGATCGGGGCACATCAGGTCAGCTGTGGTTCCGTGATCAGGAACTGAGCGCCATGACGGACAGCCAGCTGACCCTCTACCGCCGTGAACATGTCGGCTTTGTCTTCCAGTTTTACAACCTGATGCCGAGTCTGACCGCACGGGAGAACGTCGAACTGGTCACTGAGATTGCCCGTTCTCCCATGGCGGCCGACAAGGCTCTCGACCTGGTCGGGCTCCTGGGGCGGGCCGATCATTTTCCGGCCCAGCTCTCCGGCGGGGAACAACAGCGTGTTGCCATCGCCCGCGCTGTTGCCAAACAGCCCAGGGTGTTGTTCTGCGATGAGCCGACCGGCGCTCTCGACAGTGCCACCGGGCGGGTGGTGCTGAAGGCTCTTAAACAGATCAACGAAGAACTTGGAACGACGTTGCTGATCGTCACCCACGCCGGGGCGACAGCGGCGATGGCAGACCGGGTGATCAATTTTGCCGATGGAGCGATCAGCAAGGTGGTCGTCAACCCGGTCCGTCTCGATCCCGAAGCGATCGAATGGTGATGCCTATGAATGCCCTGAACCGAAAACTGTTGCGGGATCTGTGGCGAATCAGGGGGCAGGCCTGCGCTATTGCTGCCGTGATCGGGGTCGGTGTGCTGCTGTTGGTCATGATGTCGGGGCTGGTGACTTCGCTCGATGAGACGCGGCGGGCCTATTACCAGCAATACCGGTTTGCCGATCTTTTTGCCCCGGTCAAGCGGGCGCCGAATCTTTTGCTCGAGCGGCTCGCCGCTATCCCCGGGGTAACCAGGGTGGATGGGCGGGTGGTCGGTCGTGCCCTTGTCGATCTGCCGGGCAGTGATGTGCCGTTCCAGGCCCGGGCGCTCTCGCGGCCGGTCGCGGGCGGGACGCCGCTCAACGATCTCTGTCTGACCGCCGGGCGTTTTCAGTTGAGCGATCAGGCCGGTGAAATCCTGCTGCTCGACAGTTTCGCCGCCGCTCACCAGCTTACTCCCGGCGACAGCCTGCTGGTGACCATGAACGGTGTCCGCCAGCGCCTGTCGATTGTCGGTCTGGCCAGGGCCCCTGAGTTCCTTTATGCGACGGCTCCCGGTGAATTGATGTCGGACGCTTCGCGCTATGCCGTGATCTGGGCAAGCCGATCGCTGATGGAAGCGGTCTACGATATGGATGGCGCCTTCAATGAAGCCTTGGTCGCGTTTGGTGTCCAGGCCCGCAAGGCGGAAATTGTCAGGGCCGTCGATCGGCTGCTCGAACCCTACGGCGGCCTTGGGGCCTATGGCCGTGCAGAGCACAGTTCCAACCGTTTCATCAGTGATGAGATCGACGGCCTGCGGGCGACCAGCCGCTCTGTGCCGCCGATCTTCCTGGCCGTAGCGGCTTTTCTGCTCTATATCGTCGTATCGCGCATTGTCCAGGCCGAACGGGAACAGATCGGTCTGCTCAAGGCCTTCGGTTATACCGATCTGGAGGTCGGACTGCATTATTTCAGAATGATTCTCAGTATCGCCATTGTCGGCGCGCTGTTTGGTTGTCTGGCCGGCATCGCCGCCGGACGGGCGCTGATCCATCTCTATCTCGAATATTTCAAGTTTCCTTTTCTGCTCTTTCAGCTCAATCCCGGTTCCTTTATCACTGCGGTTCTGGTCAGTGTCGGAGCGGCCTCGGCCGGCGGGCTACTGATTCTGCGGCGCGTTTTTTTGCTGGCTCCGGCTGCGGCGATGCGGCCACCGGCCCCCACCGATTACAGCCGCCTGGGGGGCTTCGGCAGACGGCTTGCTGCCATCCTTGATCAGCCCTGTCGTATGGTCCTGCGCCGTTTCCTGCGTCAGCCGGTGCGCATGCTGGGTGCCATTGTCGGAATCGCGGCGGGGATGGCACTAGCCGTGGCAATGGCCGGTATCCTGGCCGGTTTTGAGCGGATGCTGGCACTTAATTTCGATGTCATTGACCGCAGTGATGTGACGGTCAGTTTCAGCGAGCCCCTGTCCGGGCGCGCGCTCTATGAGTTGCAGAGTCTCTCCGGTGTGATCAAAGCTGAACCGCTGCGCACTGTTCCCGTGGTGTTTCGCCATGGGCTGAACAGCTACCGAGGCGCGATCACGGCCTTGGCGTCCGGAGCGCAGCTGAACCGGGCGGTGGATAAGGATATGACCAGCATCAGGCTGCCGCAGCAGGGGCTGGTGCTGGCCCGGCCATTGGCCGAGATCCTGGCGGCCAGGCCCGGCGACCTGGTGGGGGTCGAGGTCCGGGAAGGGCGGCGGGAGCAGCTGCAGATTCCGGTCGCCGCAGTGGCTGAGACCCTGCTGGGGGCGCCGGCATTTATGGATCTCAGGGCGATCAGTCGGGCCCTCGGCGAAGCGGAGCGGATCTCCGCTGCACACCTGCGGATCGATTCCGCCCGCAGCGGGGAGATCTACAACAGGTTGAAGAGAATGCCGGCCGTGGTCGGGGTCTCGCTGAAGCGCGATGCCCGTGCCGCATTGCAAAAGCAGATGGATAGCAGTACCGGGGCGACGCGCTTTATCATGGCAGCGATCGCCGCGGTTATCGCTTTCGGTGTTGTCTACAGTGCGGCCCGGATCGCATACGCGGAACAGGCACACGACCTGGCCGTGCTCAGGGTGGTCGGCTTCAGCAGGGGAGAGACTACCTTTGTGTTGCTCGGTGAACTGGCGCTGGTGGTGGTGCTGGCCCTGCCGGTCGGAGCGCTGCTGGGCTATCACCTCACCGCTGTGATTGCCGCTGCATACAGTACCGACCTCTACCAGATCCCGCTCTACTTCTCCCCGGCAAGTTATGCAACGGCGGCTCTTGTCATTCTGGCTTCTGCCGTCTTTTCCGGCTGGCTGGTTCAGCGCGACATGGAAAACGTTGACCTTGTCTCAGCCCTGAAAACCTCGGAATAGGAACGCAAGTTATGAAGATTTCACGAAAAGCTATCAGTGTGAGCAGCGTCTTCATCATCTGCGTGGTCCTGGTTTATGCGTTCTGGCCACGGCCGGTGATGGTTGATACCGGTCTGGTCGAACGGCGTCCCATGGTCGTGGCCATCAGTGAAGAAGGACGAACCCGGGTCAGCGAGCTCTATGTCGTGTCGACACCGGTCTCCGGTTGTCTGCTCAGAACCGCCGTTAAGGTCGGGGATCGGGTGATTGCCGGTGAGACGCTGCTCGGCCGCCTGCTGCCGTCGGTCGTGGTACCGCTCGATGAACGGGACCAGGCCCAGGCCCTGGCCGCCGTTGACGCCGCGCAAGCCGGCCTGCGTCAGGCTCTGGCCGGGCGCGAACGGGCCCGGGCCGACCGTGACCTGGCCGAACGTCAGCTGGCGCGTATGCGGGAATTGGTCAAGTCGGCATCGGTCAGCAAGACCGATCTTGATTACGCCGTACGCGAAGCGCAGACGGCGGCCGCGGCGCTGCAGGATGCTGCTGCAGCGATCGATCGGCAACGCGCTGAAGTTGCCCGCCTCCGTGCTCTGGTGAAAAACTACCGCGGCGAGTCCGCAGAGTCAGCGGTCGATCAGCCGTCAACCCCGATCCTGGCGCCGGTCAGCGGCCGTGTTTTACGCCTTCTGGAAAAGAGCGAGGCCTTGGTGGCAGGCGGCACGCCGTTGATGGAAATCGGCGATATCGATAAGGACCTTGAGGTTGTTGTCGAACTGCTCTCCGCCGACGCGGTCAGGGTGGCGGTGGGACAGCAGGTCGAGATCTTCGATTGGGGCGGAGCTGAGCTGTTGCATGGGACGGTCAGCCAGGTTGAGCCGGCCGGTTTTACCAAGCAGTCCGCCCTCGGTGTCGAGGAGCAGCGGGTCAAGGTCGTTGTCCGCTTTTCCGCCGACTCCGCAACAACGCCAGGGCTGGGCCACGGTTTCCGGGTCGAGACCCGGATTATTGTCTGGGAGGATCGGAACGCCCTGGCCGTTCCGGCCAGCGCCCTGTTCCGAACCTCCCGGGGCTGGGCGGTCTTTGTCGTTTCCGCCCACAGGACAAGCCTGCGTCAGGTTGAAATCGGTCGCAATAACGGAACAGACGCTCAGGTTCTGGGTGGACTGGCTGAGGGAGAACGGGTCGTGCTTTATCCTGCCGCCGGTTTGAGTGCCGGAACCCGGGTCAGGGAGCGGTCCGGTCGCTAGGAGCCTGTCGGGAAAGCCCACAGCTTTGGGATGCGGAGCCGCGTGTATTTTAAATCTTGAATTGTCGCGACCTGTCGCAGCGCAGAAAACTTGCTAAACTGTAGAGAGTGTCCGGCCTCATATCAAATCTGGACCAGTGTGAAGCGATCCCGGTGAAACTAAACGCTGACATTTTTTGCAGCTGATTGTATTCTTGCCTTCTGGAATCTGTTTGTCAGCGAACGGAGTATGGATATCATGAGAAACTCAGAGAGTAGAGCTGTCGCCGACGCGAACGCCTTGAAGGTCTGTATCCTCTGGCATATGCATCAGCCCGACTACCGGGACCCGATCAGCGGGCAGACTCTGCTTCCCTGGACCTGGCTGCACGGGCTCAAAGATTATACCGAGATGCTCGAAACGATCGCCGAGACGGGCGCCAGAGTCACGGTCAACCTGGTTCCTTCGCTGATCGAGCAGCTCGAGCGCTACGCCAACGGCAGTGATCGCGACAGCTGGCTCGACCTGGTGACCCGTTATCCCGAGTCGTTCAGCCAGGCCGAGCGGCGCTTTCTGGTCGAACATTTCTTTTCCGTCAATATCGAAACCCAAGTCTACGCCAACCGCCGCTATCACCAGCTTTTTCAGCAGCGCGGCAACCTGAACGATCAGGATATCGAGCGCTATAGCGATCAGGACCTGCTCGACCTGCAGGTCTGGTTCCTGCTGGCCTGGACCGGTTCTCATCTGCGCCGCAAGAATCCGCTGGTCCAGGATCTGATCCGCCAGCAGCAGTCGTTCAGTCAGGTCCAGAAGCTGCAGCTGCTCGAGTTCTGTCATGCCGAGATCGCCCGGGTCCTCGATTTCCATCGCCGACTGGAAGAGGAGGGGCTGATCGAGATCTCGGTCACGCCCTATGCGCACCCGATCCTGCCGCTGCTCTGCGATCTGCGTACCGCCAACGAGCCGAGCCCTGCGCTGCCGATCCCTGCGGTGAACTTCCGCTTTCCGCAGGATGCGCGGCTCCAGGTTCGCGAGGGGTTGAATACGGGTAAAAGGGTTTTCGGCGACCGGCCGCGCGGCATGTGGCCGGCAGAAGGGGCGGTCTCGGAAGCCGCGGCCCGCCTGCTCCATGAAGAGGGAGCCCAGTGGGCGGCGACCGATGAGGATATCCTGGCGCGCAGTCTCGACGGCGGTCTCAGTCCGCGCACCAAGCTCTACCAGGTTTATGAGTTCGAAGGCTTGCCGATGCTCTTCCGCGATCGGGAGATTTCCGACCGGATCGGCTTTCTCTACGCCGGCTGGAAGACCGAGGACGCACTCAAGGACCTGCATCAGCGCCTGAACTCTATCGCGCTGCAGTCTCCCGGCGGAACCGTCGCCATTATCCTCGATGGTGAAAACTGCTGGGAGCGTTATGCCGACAACGGTTATCCCTTTCTGCGTGACCTCTACCAGCGCATCAACAACGACCCGAAACTGGAGATGACGACCATCAGCGATGCCCTGTCACGCAGTACGCCGGTCTCCTTGAAGCGGCTGGCCTCCGGCTCCTGGATCCGTTCCGACTTTACCACCTGGATCGGCCATCCTGAAGAAAATCTGGCCTGGGAACTGCTCCATCAGGCGCGGACCGAATCGATCGATACCGAAGTCGATATTGCCCTTGAGAATCCCCAGGCCCCGCTCACTGACCTGGTCCGTGAGCTGCTGCGCGCTGAAGGGAGCGACTGGTTCTGGTGGTACGGTGATGAACATGTTACGGCCCAGGCCGATATCTTCGACCGGCTGTTCCGTCTGCATCTGGAGGGGCTGTATCACACCAAGGGGCTTCCCGTCCCGGCGCGCCTGACCCAGTCGATCAAGCCGGTGAAGAAGCAGACGGCCGGTTTTGAACCGACGGCCTGCTTTACCCCGCATATCGACGGTGACATCGGTGATTATTTCGAATGGCTGGCGGCGGGGCGGATCGACCTGGGGGCCGGAGGCTCGATGTATTCCAGTCGCGATACACTGGATGCCCTGCACTACGGCTATGATAGCTATAATCTCTACCTGCGTTTCGACCAGGCCCATTTGCTGGAACATCTGTGCGGGCGCCGCGGGCTGTTTGAAATCCGTATTTCTTCCAAAGAGATGCACCAGGTCCAGTTTTCCTTTGCCGATCAGTCGCTCAAGGTGATGCATCAGGGCGAAAAGATCGCGACCGGTATGGCTGCCTGCGGAGAGGTGCTGGAGCTGGCCGTTCCGCTTGCTGCCCTGGAACTCAAGTCGAGTGAGGCGGTCAATATCAGTTGTCATGCCCTGACTGGCGGTCGGGAGAATGGTCGCTGGCCGAGCGAGGGGAATGCCAGCCTGCGCTATCGCGGTGATGCGCTTGACGAAGAAAACTGGTCGGTCTGATATGTTGGAGCCGACTGAACCTGTGAACCGGATATCTCGTTATTCCGAAGCAAGGAAGGAAAGGACGCAAGCCTGTGTCTGAGTTGCGCTGGGACCCACTAAAAGACGAATGGATCATACTGACACAGGGGCACAGTCGGAGGCCGCAGGATTTTACCCTGCGTCAGCCCGAAGAGAGTGACAGGGAGTGCCCCCTGTGCAGCGGGCGGGAGAACCTGACCTCTCCCGAACTCTATGCCTGGCGGCCGGGGGGGAGTGCGCCCAACCAGCCGGGCTGGAAGGTCCGGGTTATTCCCAACCGTTCACCGGTGCTGCACGTTGAGGGGGAACTCGACAATCGGGCCGAAGGTCTCTACGACCTGATGAACGGGATCGGTGCCCATGAGGTTATTGTCGAAGCCCCGGAGCATCATGTTCAGATGGCCGACCTGAGCGTGGCCCATCTGACCGAAGTGCTCAAGGCCTACCGCTCGCGCATGCTTGACCTGCGCAACGATTTTCGTTTGCGTTACCTCTATGTTTTCAAGAACTTCGGCCGCGAGGCTTCGGCGAAACTCTGTCACTCCCATTCGCAGCTGATCGCGGTGCCGATGTTGCCGCCGTTGATCAAGAAAGAGCTCGACAATTGCCGGGACCACTACCATCGCAAGGAGCGCTGCCTGATCTGCGATCTGTTGCGTCAGGAACGCAAGGCCAAGGACCGGGTGATTATCGATGACGGCAAGTTTCTCGCCTACGCTCCCTATGCCTCGCGCTTTCCCTTTGAGACGCTGATCGCACCGCTGACCCATATGCACGATTTCTGTCAACTCAGCGATCCGCAGTTGCAGCAGTTGGCCAGCGTGTTAAGATCTACCCTGTTGCGCATGCGCCAGGTGCTGCGCGATCCGGCCTATTCGTTCAGTCTACACAGCGCACCGCCGAGACATCGTCAGGGCGGGCAGTGTGCCGATTCGTCCGATCTGGCGGACTATTATCACTGGCATATTGAAATTCATCCGAAACTGACTCAAAAAGCCGGCTTTGAATGGGGATCCGGGTTTCACATCAATCCGACCGCTCCGGAAGAGGCAGCGACCTACATGCGTAAGGTTAGCGTACGCGAGGATTGATAATGACCGAAATCATATTTCCTGAAGGCTGTTACCCTTTGGGAATCCAATGTGGACGACACTCCTGGGACAGCACCCATCTGACCTCTCAGTTTGCCCGTGATCCGCGCCCGGAAAAGACCTGGTTCCGCCATCTGCTGGCCGATTACCTGCGCCAGTTTTCACCCGACGCACTGACTGCTGCCGAACTCGAGCTGTGGGGCACCCTCAACCTGGTGCTCAAACAGATCGCCAGGGTTTTTCTGGAGCGCCGCGACAGCCGTTTTCTGGAGCGAAATCAGCTGGAGATCGCCGGAAAAAAACTCGATCTGGCGCCTTTTGAACAGGCCTTTCCCGCTTATATTCAGGGCTTTCCGGCTGTTCCGGTCGAACTGAAGAGCTGTGCCGGTGAAGAGCTGCAGCGGCTGATCAGCAAACGCCGGCAGCTCAGGGAGGTTCTGCTCGAACTGCTGTTGCTCTACATCCAGAAGGATAACCCGGCGCTGCAGACGGCGACGGCGTTGTTTGCTGCCGAGGAAGAGCAGCTCGACCGGCTGACCGGTTATCGTAAGTCTTTGCAGGAGCTCGATCTGGCGATTCCCGAGTTTGATGACGGTTTTGCCGGACAGCCGAACCGGTTGCTTCAGCGGTTGCTGGTGCCAATGCGTCGGGCCGGAACCCTCTATGAACAACTGCAGCTGCTGCGTAATATCTGGGGAACGATCCTGCCGGAGGAGCTGCTGACGCGGATCTCCACAGCGCTCATCCAGTATGAGCGGGAAGGGGTCATCCCCGGTTTTCCCGGCGAGCCACAGCTCGAAGCCCTCGACCCTGCGGCCTTTCAGGACGAGGAGCCGGTCAACTTTACTTTGGACACCGACTGGATGCCGCGCACGGTCCTGTTGGCCAAGTCGACCTATGTCTGGCTGGAACAGCTGTCGCTCAAGTACCGGCGGGAGGTGCGCACCCTCGACCAGATTCCCGACGTGGAACTGGATGAACTGGCGGCCAGCGGCTTCACCAGCCTGTGGCTGATCGGCATCTGGAAACGCTCCAGAGCATCGCTGAAGATCAAGAATCTCTGCGGCCAGCTTCAGGTTGCCGCGTCGGCCTACGCGATCGACGATTACCGCGTCGCCGCTGAGCTTGGCGGCGAAGAGGCCCTGGCTCATCTGCGCCGCCGCTGTCTGGTGCGTGGCATCGATCTGGCCTGCGATGTCGTCACCAATCATACCGGTATCGAATCGGCCTGGATGCATGAGCATCCGGACTGGTTCATCCAGTTGTCGCATCCGCCCTATCCCGGTTACCGCTTCAGCGGACCGGACTTGAGTGCTGATGCCAGCTACTCCATCCAGATCGAGGATGGCTACTACGATCACAGCGAAGCTGCCGTCGTCTGCCGTTATCAGAATCGCTTCAGCGGAGAGGAGCGCTTCATCTATCACGGCAACGACGGCACCCATCTCCCCTGGAACGACACGGCCCAGCTCAATTACCTGCTGCCACAGGTGCGCGAGGCGATGATCCAGCTGATCATCCGGGTTGCCAAAGATTTCCGCATTATCCGCTTCGATGCCGCCATGACCCTGGCCAAGCGCCATTTTCAGCGGCTCTGGTACCCGTTGCCCGGCGGCGGCGCGGGGGTACCGTCGCGTGAAGACCACGCCTTGAGCCACGAAGAGTTCAACCGCCTCTTTCCTGAAGAATTCTGGCGTGAGCTGGTCGACCGCATCCGCTCCGAGGCGCCGGATACCCTGCTGGTGGCGGAAGCCTTCTGGCTGATGGAAGGCTATTTCGTCCGCACCCTGGGGATGCACCGGGTCTACAACAGCGCTTTCATGAACATGCTCAAGCATGAGGACAATGCCAAGTATCGCCAGACCCTGAAGAATATCCTTGCCTTCGATCCGGCGATCCTCCAGCGCTTTGTCAACTTCATGAGCAACCCGGACGAAAAGCCGGCGATCGAGCAGTTCGGTGACGGTGACAAGTATTTCTGTGTTGCGACCCTGCTGGCGACCATGCCTGGGCTGCCGATGTTCGGCCACGGGCAGATCGAGGGGTTCACCGAAAAATACGGCATGGAGTACCTGGCGCCGCGCTGGGACGAGCAGCCGAATTATGAGCTGATCGCGCGCCATCGCCGTCAGCTCTTTCCGTTGCTCAGGCGTCGTGCTCTGTTCAGCGGCTCCGAAGCTTTTCAGCTCTATGACTTTGTCTCGACCTATGGTGTCGAGGATGACGTCTATGCCTACAGCAACCAGCTCGGTGACGAACGGGTCCTGGTCCTGTGCAATAATTCTCCCAAGTCGATCTCCGGGCGGGTCGCCTCTCCTGTCGCCATGGAAGGGCGGGCTGGCCTCAGCGTTCAACAGGCCTGCTCGATCAACTGCTCGGGTGATTTCGTCCTGCTCCGTGACCGGGTCAGTGGCCTGCAGCAGCTGCAGCCGTCCCGGGCGCTCGGCGAAGGGGGTGCCTTTGACCTGGGGCCTTATGATCACCGGGTCCTGAGCGATTTCCAAACCCTCTACGATGGCGATGGCCGCTGGCAGACCCTCTGGCAACGCTTCGGCAACCAGGGGCGCCAGAACCTGTTCATTGAACGGGATGCTCTGCTCATTGAAGATCTGTGGCAGCCCTGCTGGGCCCTGCTGGAGACGGTGTCGGAGTCCGAGGCTGAAGTTGAGGTCCAGATCAGCCATCTGCTGAGGCGTTATGATGAGGTCTTCTTCGATCCGGAATGGTTGCTCCAGGTTCTGATCTATTCAGGATTCGGCGTCGAACTCAAGGCCGCGGAGCGGCTTGAGTTGATGCATCTGTTTGAAAGCTGTCTGCCGCTCAGCGATGCCAGCCGTTACCGTCTGCTGGAACGGCTCTTCTCCTTCCGTTTTGTCCGCCGCTTGCTGAAATGCAATTACTACGATTACACCGACTGGTTCGGTTACGAAGAATTTCGCCTGCTCGTACAGGTTCTGCTCCAGCTGCAGCTGGCCCTGCTGAGCCGTAAGGTCGTACCGGGCAATGGCAAGGTCCATGCCGTGCTAAATAGCCTGGCTCTGCTGCAGCCGTTGGCTGAACTGGCCCGCAGCTGTGCATGCAAGACCGATGACCTGCTCAAGGCTCTCGATTGCGTCAAGATTACCGAGCAGCCGATTCCATCCACTTCTGATGGGCTCAAGATCCTGTTTGTCGCCTCCGAAGCGACCCCGTTCGCCAAGACCGGCGGGCTTGCCGATGTGGTCGGTTCGTTGCCACGGGCACTGCGCCAGCTGGGGCACGACGTTCACGTTGTCATCCCCTGTTATCGCAGCGCCGAACGGCAGAATATCCCGCTGGCCCGGGTTCCTCAAAGCGTTGAAGTCCGCCTGCAGGGGACACCGTATCGCGCCGGGCTGAAATATTCGGTGTTTGACGGGGTGCCTTACTGGCTGATCGATACGCCGGAGTTTTTCGACCGGGATGCACCCTACGGCGATGCCGAGGGGGACTATCCCGACAACGGCCTGCGCTTTGGTTTCTTCTCCAAGGCGGTACTCGAGCTGGCCAAGCTGCAGAAGTTCCGCCCGGATGTCATCCACCTGCACGACTGGC
This sequence comes from Geopsychrobacteraceae bacterium, assembly GCA_963676795.2. Taxonomy (GTDB): domain Bacteria; phylum Desulfobacterota; class Desulfuromonadia; order Desulfuromonadales; family Geopsychrobacteraceae. The sequence goes on from CAXXTB010000001.1 coordinate 1,233,488, forward strand.
AGAGCAGCCTGATCCCCGGATTGCTGAAGACGAGCTACCGTAACCAGGAATTTTTCCGCCATTGCGGGACACTGCTGACCATTCACAACCTCGGTTATCAGGGGATGTTCCCCATGGCGCTGCTCGATCAGCTCGAGCTGCCGGGCGAGATGGGCAGTTCCGATGGGTTGGAATATTTCGGTCGCCTCTCGGCGCTCAAAGGGGGAATCTGCTATGCCGACCGGATCAGCACGGTGTCGCCGACCTACTGTGAGGAGATCCAGCGTTCTGAATACGGCCATGGTTTCGACGGTCTGCTGCGCGACCGCCACCAGCTGCTGCACGGTATCATCAACGGTCTCGACGGCCGGATCTGGAACCCGCAGCAGGATGCTGCTCTGAAGCATCATTTCAGCGCCGGGGACCTAAGTGGTAAGGTGCGCTGCAAGGAAGCGCTGCAGCGCGAGCTGGGCCTCAAGATCGATGCCGATGTTCCGCTGGTCGCCGTAGTCAGCCGGCTTGACCAGCAGAAGGGGATGGACCTGATTCAGACCATCTGGCCGCATCTTTTGCAGCGCAACCTGCAGTTTGTGCTGCTCGGTTCGGGACATCGCCAGATGATGCAGTTCTGGCAGGAGCAGCAGGGTCGGCACAACGGCCAGGTGGCGATCCGCCTGACCTTCAACGAAGCCCTGTCGCATCGGGTTTTTGCCGCCAGCGATATTCTGCTTGTGCCGAGCCGCTACGAACCCTGCGGTCTGACCCAGATGATCGCCCTGCAGTACGGCGCACTGCCGGTGGCCCGCCATACCGGCGGTCTGGCCGATACGGTCATTGATGTCAATTCCGGTGAGCCGAACAGCAACGGCTTTGTCTTCAACGATTCCGACCCCTGGCAGCTGCTGGCCACCATCGATCGGGCACTGAGTTATTATCTCGACCGCGAGCGCTGGAACCGTCTGGTCAAAAAGGCAATGCTGCAGGATTTCAGCTGGACCTATTCGGCCAGCCTTTATCAGGAACTCTATCAGGCGATTATCGCAGAAAAACTTAAGGAATAGCTGTTTTCATGGATTGCTGACAAAGTTTGTTTCTGCTTTTATCATCATTCGGTTCTGCCCGTCAGATGAGCGCAGCTCATCGTTGGGCGCCTTCCGTTTGGCTGGTATGAGTGGAGTGGGAAAAAAGAACGATTCACGTCAGTATTTAAAAAGTTTTTTTGCCTACTTTTTCAACGCTGGAAAAAGTAGGTCGCCTGCCGGTGCGAGAACCGGCAGTTCCGTCTGTTAAATTCAGACTCAGACAAGATCAAAATCAAAAACACGGGGTCTCGGCCCCGTACGCCGCCTGACTTTTTGGCCGGAGCCCCAAAAAAGTCAGCAAAAATGGCTTTTTAATATGTCGTTCTCTGGCCTTCATCTCTTCGTAGGTTCATGCTAGCAACTGACAACACGCCCCACGATGAGCGCGGCTCATCTAATGGGCAGAACCGGAAAAACTCCGCGATGCGGAGTTTTGATGAAAGCCGTTGAAACAACCCGGACCTGCTTGTTGATAGATGTTTGCCTAGAAGGGGATTGGACACCAGGTCGCCAGGGGGGTGATCAGCTGGTAGCGGCCGTCGTCCTGCAGTTCCATGACGATGATGTCGCAGTTCTTCGGGTTGCGCAGGGTCTCGAAATATTCGACCGACCAATGGAACCAGCGCATCAGGAAGATCCTCAGGGTCATGCCGTGGGTGATGATCAGGGCGTTTTCGGCGAAATCTTCGCGCTCGAAATTGCGATGCATGGTTTCCATGAAGGTACTGATCCGGTCAAAGACGTCGGCACCCGATTCTCCGTCGGGCATGCGGTAGTAAAACAGGCTGAACGATCTGCGCGTGCGCACCAGGTCGGGAATCGTTTCCGGATCGATGAAGTGCCCCCATTCCTGCTCCCGGATCCGTGGATCCTCGATGGTCGAGGTGATCCTGTCGCCGAGAACCCTGGCGATCTCTTCAAAGGTCTGGCGTGAACGATACCAGGGGGAGATATAGGCACGCACCGTTCCCTCACCGATGATGTCACTCAGTTTGTGACCGGCTTTTTCCGCCTGCCTGCGTCCCAGGTCAGTCAGGTTGAGCGTGTAGTCGGGAGTATCCCGGTAGAAGTTCGGATCAGCGTTTCCCTGGGATTCACCGTGGCGAACCAGTATGATGCGTTTTGGTTTCATAAGTTGCTGTGGCCTCTATGTTGAACACTTCGAGAAGTCTCTAAAGTATTTGAATATAGCTGGGAATACAATAGCGCCCTGACGACGAATCTGGTATCCAGGCGCTATTCTGATTGTCAATTTCCGTCGGGAAGACCATTTTTTCTGTCACCGCGCGCAGGTTCTTGATCTTCAAAAAAGGTTTGCGCTGCTCCTGTCCCGGTTGCAGGGTGGTGATGACCGTCGCGCCGATCAGCCAGCGTTGGGTCTCGCCGAAGAGTACTTTTGCCGCCAGCCCCCAGGCCGTGTGCAGAACAATCGCCTGTCCCTGCCGTTCACCAATGTAGAGCATGATATGTCCGGGCATTGTGAGCAGACTGAAAAAAGGCTGCCCTTCGGCCAGAATCAGCTTTTCACGCTCAACCGGGGAGAACTCCTGCAGCTCTGTGATCCTGCCGATTTTCGCCTGCTGCGAAGAATTCCGCGGCAGCCAGATACCGAATGGGGCCATCAGGTCCCGCGTCATCGCCGAACAGTCTCTATAGCCGTAACGTCCGCCCCAGTCATAAGGGGCGCCCAGCAGCGGGGCCGCCAGCTCTGCCATGTGTCTTTGTGTTGCCTGCAGCGGGAAACGCACCGCATCTGCCTTGCCCAGTACGGCTTCAACCAGGACGGCATGACGCTCCTGGCCAGCGACCGCGAGCGCCAGACTATAGACGTTTTCAGTGCTGGTCAGAAGGGGGAGCTGGGTTCCTGTATCAACTATTCCCAGGTAACGGGTCTGTGCATCATAAAGGCTACAACGATCATGTACGACACTGATCAGCGGCAGCTCTTCGATCCGAGCGATCAGTTCAGCATCAACCCAGGCAATGTCCTCGGTCGGGATCCAGCCAGAGAAGGCTACCGTTTCGGCAAAATACCAGTCGCCCTTCAGGGATCTGTGGCTGACCAGGATCGGGGTGTTGATTGCGATAGAACTGTGTTGAAGCATGTCAAAGGGGAACCCCTCGCCGGCTGCTTGCGGATCGTTGAACAAAGGGGAGAGCGTTGGCAGTGCCCGCAGGCTGCTTTTGTTGACGGTGATCGCCGGGCGCGACATGCTCGGGTAGTGTCGCTGGTCGGCTTGCTCTATCAGCTGTTGCTTGCGCAGTGCGCTGACCGGCTTGAGGTTGATGTCAAATGGTCTGGCCGTCTGCAGCCAGTCAATCGCCCAGAATGGATGCTCCGTTTCAGCAAGCGGGGCCTGACTGTGCCAGGGTTTGAAATACAGTTCACGGTAGTTTTGTGCCAGATCGCTTTGCTGCGCTTCGCTAAGAACGGGAACATCTGCACTTGCCGGATTGAGATAGGCGCGCGGGTCCTGGGGGAGGTTTGCCAGGTCGGCCGGCTTAAAAGCTGTATTTACCGCGCATCCACTGAGCAGCAGAGAGAAAGACAGGACCCAAAATAACAGCTGGCGATAGCGACGACTCATGATTCAACCTATGGCATGAAGGTACTGAAATTGAAAGCTCCTCAAGGATATCCGCTTCCAACGGGAAAAGGAACTCTCCCGCGGAAATTATCTTTGCAGGTTAAAACTGCTGGAGAAAAGCTTTTCATCTCTGTGATATATTGACGTTCTTGGTGATTCACTTTTAAAGTGAAATTTCAAAGTCTTGATGACAAAGGAGATCCCAAATGAAAACACAACTGTTCCCCTCACTGAAAAAAACCTTTTGTTCTTTCCTGATTGTGACCATGACCGCTATGTGCTGGCAGTTCAGCGTTGTCCAGGCACAGATGGTCGGCACCGAACAGCTGATCAGCCAGCAGCAGAATCAGGAAGAGCGGGACAGGGTCTTAACCTTCCTTGACCGTGAAGATGTTGAGCAGGCGATCATTGCTCAGGGGGTGACTCCGGCGGAGGTTAAGAAAAGGGTCGCTGCACTGACCGACGATGAAATCAGCCAGTTAGCCGGCCAGATCGATCAGCTTCCGGCAGGCGCCGGGCTGGAGAGCGTTGTCGGTGCCCTCGTTTTCGTATTTATCGTCCTGCTTGTGACCGACATCCTCGGGTTTACAAAAGTCTTTCCATTTACCCGCTCCGTTCGCTGACAGGCATGTGGAAAGTAAGTTTCAAGCCGGGAACTCTCAAACGTTCCTGGCTTGTTCTTTTTTGTCTTTGTCTCGCGCTGACCTCCTGTGCCGGAGCTGATTTCCTCGCGCAGGCGGATGCACGCTTGCCGCGTCTGGTGCTTGACGATGTTCCCTTCGTCGCCCAGCAGGACTATCAATGCGGCCCCGCCGCCGTTGCCATGCTGCTCGCCTACAACAGCAGGCCTGCCGCTTTAGAGGAGCTGATCGAGCAGGTTTACTCTCCCGACCTGCACGGCAGCATCCAACCCTCATTGATCGCCGCCCTGCGTCGTCATGGCTTGTTGGCGTACCAGATCAAGGGTTTTCACGATCTTGTCGCTGAGCTGGACGCCGGTCATCCGGTGCTGATCCTGCAGAATCTCGGGCTCTCCTGGGTCCAGCGCTGGCATTACTCGGTCGTTGTCGGTTATGACCGGCAGGAGAAGACGATTCTGCTACACTCGGCGGACAAGCCGCTGATGGAGATGTCGGTTTTTGTTTTTGCCAACACCTGGCGGCGCAGCGCTGACTGGGGGCTTGTCGCGCTTAATCCCGGGACACTCCCCGCAACGGCACAGGAGCTGCCCTACCTCAAAGCGGTCAGCGCCCTGGAGCAGATCGGTCTGGTCGTGGAATCCGGTTTGGCCTATGAGGTTGCCACACATCAGTGGCCGACGAGCTTCACCGCCTGGTTCGGCTGGGGCAACAGCCTCTATGCCCAGGCGGAATTTCCGCGTGCGGCTGAGGCGCTGGAACAGGCCGTGGCTTTGCGTCCGGCAAGTGGCCCGGCGCTCAACAACCTGGCACTGGCCCGGAACGCCAGCGGTCAAAAGATAATGGCGCTGGAAACCATTCAGAAGGCGATTAATCTGGGCGGTCCCTACCTTGAAACCTACCTCAACAGCCGCAGGGAAATTCTCGATTCGCCCTGATTTCTGGCCGACTTAAAACTTTTCAGCCCGTTTGATGTACTCGATATAGCGCGGCCAGGCAGCAAGCAGTTTGTCGATTCTGTTCGGCTGATAGGAGTGCAGCTCGACCAGTTGCGAGGAGAGGATTTCCGAATGAATCCCTCTGGCAAAGGGGATGCCCGAAGCCAGCTTGATGACCGCCGCGTCGTTGGTGGCCGAGAGTTCAAACAGGTAGTCCTGCAGCGGGGACGCCGCGCCAAACGGGTAGTTACGTTCCTGGAGATCCCAGAGACGTTGTTGCTCCTTGCCTGCCGGATAGAGCGCGACAAACGCATCTTCATAGTTTTTCTGTCCGGTACGTTTGGCCAGAACATAGGTCGTCAGCAGGCGGTGAAATTTTTCTTCCGACTGGCTTAGTTGCTGGTCCAGTTCATTCGTCGAAACAGCGTCGCTTAAGGGGAGTTCACCAAGAAACAGGGCGGCAAGGTATTGATCCTCGGGATCCGAACCGTTCAGGCTGGAGTAGAGGTTGCCGATCAGTTTTGAACCTGGTACCGAGGCATCGGCTGAAAATGAGGGGATGATTCCGGTGCAGAAAAATAAAATCAATAATTTCATAAAGTAACTTTTTATTTACACTTCTCCATTTAATTAAAGCGATGAGACATTTTTAGCAGAAATTGATCTGCTGTCAATATAAAGAAGTTCGCGGGGGGAGGATACTATTCAGGACTCTTGTGCTTTTTCCAGGGTTTGAAGATTGAGACGAACAGGGCAACGACTAGAACTGCCGATTGCAGGGAACCGAAAATCAGGTTCATGCGCTGGTTGTACAGGTAGGCCGGGTCGGTCAGGGCGGCCATGCCGAGCTCACCGGAGATCTCCATCATCGTTGTTTCCCAGGGACCGAGGAAGAATGTCCCGAAGAGGATAATGGCAACCGTGACAATCCACTTGAAGGTGATCCAGTGGTGTTTGAAGAACCCCCAGTGGCTGAAAAGTGAATAGACAAGTCCCGTCAGCAGGCTGCCGATCGCACCGGGGATGACGATGATCAGCATGTCAATATGGTGAATGCTTTGGTTGATACCGTAGAGAACGGCACCGTCAGAAACAGCATTTTTCAGAAAATAGAGTGAGAGCAGAGAGATGGCTCCTCCGATCCAGCAGGCGACACAGAGCAGGTGGATACCTTTAAGCCATTTCAGTCCTTTGGGGTCCAGCTTTTTCAAATCACGGAACCTCCTGTATAAACTGTGGTGCGGGACGGCATCGAATGGAACAGGCTGCTACGTACTCACCCTTATACAAACAAACGAACTCATTGACAATGAGGTATACTCTTTTTGTTACTGGTTCGCACCAACGATGCTGCTTTACCCCCTTTCTTTAAAATTCCTTCACACTGGAGCCATGGTTATGGAACTCAAAGGAATCTATCCGATTGTCCCGACCCCTTTTCTGGATAATGGTGAAGTCGATTATGTCAGTATCGAGCGGCTGGTCGATTGCATGGTGAAGAAGAAAGTTCATGGGATAGCGATCATGGGGGCGCTGGGAGAGGGGCCCAAGATGACCGAGCTGGAGCGGGAGCGGATTATCTCGCTCTATCGTGAGCTGATGCCGGGCAGTATGCAGCTGATCGTCGGCACACGGGCGGTGGCGACCGACCCGGCCATGCTGATGGCGGCAAAGGCGCGTGATCTGGGGGCCGATGCCTTGCTGCTCGGGCCGCACGGGGTTCAGAAAGACAAGCCGCTGCTCGAGTATTACCAGATGGTATCGAACGCGGCAAAGATCCCCTGTGTCATCCATGATTACCCGGCGGTGACCGGGATCACCATGACGGTCGAACTGATCACGAAGATGTTTGAGACCGCCGAGTATATCCAGTATATCAAGCTTGAGGAACCGCCGACCGGGGCGAAGATGCAGGCTCTGCAGAAGAGTGTCGGTAAGAAACTCAAGGTTTTTGGCGCATTGGGAGGGAACTACGCGCTCGAGGAGCTTGAGCTGGGGGCGGTCGGCATCATGACCGGCTTCGTCTACGCCGAGCTGCTGGTCAAGCTCTACAACCACGCCCGGGCCGGTGAGTGGGATGCGGCGCGCCAGCTGTTCTACGATTTTCTGCCGCTGACCCGCTGGGAATTTCAACCGGGGATCGGCATCTCCCTGCGCAAGAATATGTTCAAGCGGATGGGTGTGTTCTCTTCGACCAAGGTCCGTCACCCCGGGGCCGAAGCGGATGAGAAAACTGTCGAACAGATGCTCAATATCATTCATTACCTGAATGCCAAAGGATACCGGCTGGCCTGTTGATTTAAAAAAAGAAAGAATAGTGCTTGACAGGTCGGGAGTGCTTTTGATAGAAACTCGTCCACAACGATTGGAGGCGCGTAGCTCAGTGGGAGAGCACTACCTTGACACGGTAGGGGTCGACAGTTCAATCCTGTCCGCGCCTACCATCCAATCTTGAGTTATACAAAGGCATTCCGTTTTTTCCGGGATGCCTTTTTTTCGTTTCTGCTCTGTCCGTTTTTCCGAAAGAATATCCTGCGTGAGGTTGAGAACTTTATCATCTCAGCCGGCTGAGGACACGCCTTTTCCCGACGAAGATCATGCGCATGTGGATGCCATCACTCTGAGCGTGTTTTTACCGCAAACTTGGGCATCGCTGAGGGGGCATCAAGTCGAGCAATCCGTCAGTCCCCGGTTATGCGATTCCCTTTGTGATTTGTTCAGACTGTAAACGACCCTGATAAATGCGTCTTCGTCGTACAGCGTCAAGTTGATGACAAAAGTGCGACTGGCCCCATGCCCAGATAGATATTCTGATATACTGAAGACACTTATCTATCTAGCCGATTTTTTTCGCACCTTTGCTGAAAATGGGGAACCAGGCACTTTGCTGGAGAGGTGCTCTTAGCTGATTGCTGAACTCAGCGTCCGGCCTTTAAAGAACGATCAGGCTGGCGACCAGGATCAGTACGATACCCGTCAGCTTTTCCAGTTTCCTGCTATGTCTGGGCAGAAGCTGTTGCGACCTGGGGTTGCCAACACTCCAGGTGATGAACAGGTCCCAGAGCAATACGGCGCTGAACATCCATAAGCCGTAAAGCAGTTGATGGGAAAGCGGGGTCGTGGCTGAGACGATGAGGCTCATCAGGCTCAGGTAAAAGATGGCGTTTTTCGGGTTGAGGATCGCCGAGAGAAATCCGCAGCATAACAGCCTTGGCGAAGAACTTGGCAATCCCTGCGCCTGGCGGTCTGCCGGTTGTCCACTGCCGTGGCTGCTCAACAGGCACCAGCCGAGGTAGCAGAGATAGACCGCAGCCAGCAGTTTCATGGAGATGAACAGCAGCTGGTTCTCTCTGAGCAGGCTGAAACCGAAGATGGCGGCAACGATATAGACAGCATTGGCGCAGGCAATTCCCAGGCTGGTCCAGACACTGCGTCTGAACCCATAGCGCATGGCGGTGCCGACAATCAGGATAAAATCGGGTCCGGGACTGAGCAGGGCGGTGAAATGTGCCGTCGCCAGCGCGGTGAATTCAAGCAGGTTGATGTCCATAAGACTGACTCCTTCGCTTAATGGAGTCTAGTTCGGCTTGGGCCGGAATTATTGTATCGAATTGATTTTATTTGGCCTGTTGGTACTGGCGCGGGGTGGCGGAGACGAACTGCCTGAAGGTGCGGTGGAAGTGGCTCTGGTCGGCAAAACCGGTCTCCGCGGCGACGGCGGCCGGGGCGACGCCTTGGCGCAGCAGGCGCTTGGCTTTTTCGATGCGCAGATTGAGTCGGTATTCGTGAGGTGTGAGGCCAACATGGCTTTTGAAACTGCGCAGCAGGTGATGAGCTGAATAGCCGATTTTCGCGGCTAGTTCCTCAAGGGTCAGGTTGGCTTCCAGGTCTGCCTCGAGCAGCCCTTTCAATTGGCGGATAGTCTTGGGTTCCAGACGCAGCTCCGGGACTGTCGATGTTGTGCAGCCGCACAGCTCAAGAGAAAAATAGCAGAGCGCTTCGTGTTTCTCCATGGAAAAACCCGGTCGGCCGATCAGTTCGGTCAACTGGCAGAAGGCGGCAAAGAGCACGTTGTTCCGGATGATTCCTGTGGCCGGAAAGCTTGCTGCTGAGAGGCCTGGTTGCGGATCGCTTTGCAGCCCCTGATACCAGTTTGGATCGATGAAAACGGCGATATAGGAGCGTGGAGCATCCAGAGGCGTACAGCTGTGGACAGTCTGCGGTGTGATGATGACCAGATCGCCCTGCTCGGCGATTGTGGCCCCGGCCGGGGTGGTGAAACTGGTCCGCCCTTTGGTCACAGCGGCGATGAACAGTTCCGGATGAAAATGATCCTTGTAGGTCTCAGAACTGTCCGTTGTTTGGCGGACGACGAGCCAGGGGAGCTCCTGTTCGGTTTTAAAGAGATTACTGTTCATGCCGGCAAGTATAAAGGGCCACAGCTGATTGAGTCGACTTAAAAAATGAGGGTGGTATGCAAGCGATGATCCTCGAAAAACTAACCGATTTGTCCACCAACAAGGAGCCACTGCGCCTGGTCGATTTTCCTGCCCCTCAGGCGGTTGCAGGGCAGGTGCGGATCCGGGTCGAGACCTGCGGCGTCTGTCACACCGAGCTGGATGAGATCGAGGGGCGTACCCCGCCGCCGCTCCTGCCGATCATCCCGGGGCATCAGGTCGTTGGTCGGATCGATCAGGTCGGCGAGGGGATCGACAAGGGGTTGCTCGGCCAACGGGTCGGTGTGGCCTGGATCTATTCGGCCTGCGGGAGCTGTCGCTGGTGTCTGGACGGCCTGGAAAATCTCTGCCCTGAGTTCCGGGCGACCGGGCGCGATGCCCATGGCGGCTACGCTGAGTACATGGTTGCCCCTGCGAGCTATGCCTATCCGATACCGGAGCGTTTCAGTGCCGCAGAGGCGGCGCCGCTGCTCTGCGCCGGGGCGATCGGCTTTCGCTCGTTGCGGCTGGCCAATGTCGATGCGCAGAGCAGTGCCCTGGGGTTGACCGGGTTCGGCGGTTCGGCGCATCTGGTGCTGAAGCTTGCCCGGCATCTCTATCCCAAGCTGCCGGTCTATGTTTTTGCCCGCAGCGACAAGGAACGCCAGTTCGCTCTGGAACTGGGGGCGGCATGGGCCGGCGGTACGGCCGATCCTCCTCCGCAACCGCTTGCGGCGATGATCGACACGACGCCGGTCTGGAAACCTGTGGTCAGCGCTTTGCGTATGCTCGAACCGGGCGGTCGGCTGGTGATCAACGCGATCCGCAAAGAGCAGCATGATCGTGACTGTTTAAGCGAAATCGATTATCCTGTGGATCTGTGGCTGGAGAAGGAGATCAAGAGCGTTGCCAACGTCACCGCTTATGATGTCCGTGAGTTTCTCAAACTGGCCGCAGAGATCCCGATCGTTCCGACTGTTGAAGAGTTTTTCCTGAACGAGGCCAACCGGGCGCTGCTCGAACTCAAAGAGCGTCATGTCCGCGGGGCCAAGGTTTTACGGATTGCCGATCTCTAACAGGCTGTTAATGGAGGCCGACATGCATGAGGCTCTGCTTTACGACAAGCTGGACAAACAGCGGGTCAGATGTAATCTCTGCGCCCATCACTGTAATATCGCAGTCGGACACAGAGGATTTTGCCAGGTTCGCTACAACGAGAATGGCACCCTCTATACCACCGCCTACGGGCGCACCATCAGCCGCAATATCGATCCGATCGAGAAGAAGCCGCTCTATCATTTCTATCCCGGCAGCAAGTCTTTTTCGATTGCCACTCCCGGCTGCAACATGCGCTGCGAATGGTGTCAGAACTGGAATATCTCTCAGCCATCCTGTGACGCCGAACTCAATGCCGGGGTCGCGATGAGTGCGCAGGAGATTGTCGCCGCGGCCAAAGCGACCGCCTGTTGGTCGATCGCCTATACTTACACCGAACCGACGATCTTTTTCGAATACGCCCTTGAGATCGCCCGTCTGGCCAAAGAAGAGGGGATTGCCAACGTCTTTGTCAGCAACGGCTATATGACCGCTGCCATGCTGGAGATGATCGCCCCCTATCTCGATGCGGCTAATATCGACCTGAAGTGCTTCAACGGTGCCGCCTACCGCAAATATACCTCGGCCTGTCTGCAGCCGGTGCTCGATAATCTGATCGCGCTGCACCGCTCGGGGATTTGGCTGGAAGTGACCACCCTGATCATCCCCGGCATCAACGATGATCCTGAGGAACTCAAACAACTGGCGGAATTTATTGCGACTCGTCTCAGTGTCGACGTTCCCTGGCATGTCAGCCGTTTCTTTCCCCAATATCATCTGCGCCACCTGCCGCCGACCCCGCCGGAAACCCTGGATATGACTGTCAAGATCGGCAAGCAGGCCGGTCTGCGCTACGTCTATCCCGGCAATCTGGCCGGTGAGGTGCCAACCTCCTGTCCGGCTTGTGGAGCCGAGCTGATCGAACGGCGCGGCTTTTCTCTGAGCCGGAATCGCGTCACAGCGCAGGGCTGCTGTCCGGATTGCGGGGCCAAACTCGCCGGGATCGGCATGGCTGGGGCATAATGAAAAGCTGAAGCATATATCCGCCCTTTTCAGGAGCAGGCGCGGGTTCCCTGTCTCGAGGTGTCTTGTCTGAATGGGCCTATGGCTTGGCGGGGTCATGAAGCCCTTTCCACACAGCTTCCGCCAGTTTTTTGCGCGAGAAGGGTTTCTGGATGAAATGGACGGCTTCGTCCAGAACCCCCTGCCTGGAGATAAGAGCGGCGCTGTAGCCGGACATATAGAGGGTCTTGAGGCCGGGAATAATGGTTCTGAGCTGTTCCGCAAGCTCCGGACCGTTGGTATCGGCCAGGATGACGTCGCTGAGCAGTAGCTTGATTTCGCTGCGCTTCTCTGCGGCCAGCTTGAGGGCCGTGGCTTTTTCCGTCGCGCTGAGCACGCGGTAGCCGAGCAGTTCGAGCATCTGTTCGCAGATGGTCAGGATGGCCGCTTCATCTTCAACGACAAGGATCATTTCTCCCGCCCCCGAATAATTCTGCGCGGATTCCACCTCAGGCTGTTGCGGCGCCTGGTCCGAGTATTCGCTTATGTAGATCCTGAAGGTTGTCCCCTTGCCCGGTTCGCTGTAGACGTTGATAAAGCCGCTGTTCTGTTTGATGATACCGTAAACCGTCGCCAGCCCGAGGCCGGTCCCCTTGCCCTGCTCCTTGGTTGTAAAAAAGGGCTCGAAGATCTTTTCCTGAGTCTCCTTGTCCATTCCGGTTCCGTTGTCGCTCACGCTGAGACAGACATAGCGGCCCGGAATGAAATCCGCATGCATGGCACTGTACTGCTCATCGATATGGATCCTGCTGGTCTGGATCGTGATATGCCCCCCTGTCGGCATGGCGTCCCCGGCGTTAATGCAGAGATTGGTCAGGACCTGGTCAAGCTGACCGAGGTCGATCTTGACGACACAGGGCTCACCGCAGGGGGCCCAGTCGAGATGAACCTTTTCTCCGAGCAGCCGCTCGAGCATCCTGAGTGTCTGCTCCACGCGCTGGTTGAGGTCAATGATCTGCGGAGCGATGGTCTGCTTGCGCGCGAAGCCGAGCAGTTGCCGGGTGATCTCCGCAGAGCGGTTGGCCGCGTCGATGATGCTGTTCAGGTAGACGGATCCAGGGTTCTGGTCGCCTATCTTTCGTTGGGCGAGTTCTGAGTTGCCGATAATGACGCTGAGCATATTGTTGAAGTCGTGAGCCACTCCACCGGCCAGCCGCCCTATCGATTCCATCTTCTGAGACTGGAGAAGCTGTTCCTGGAGATCCTGATTGGCTTTCTCCCGCGCGATACGCTCGCTGATATCCTCGACGGAGATCATGATGCCGGTGATGTCTCCCTCCTGGTTGCTGAGTGGGGCACAGGAGATCGAGGCGTAGAATGTGGTTCCGTCATTTTTCACCAGTTCGAATTCCAGGCCGCGATGGACTGTCCCGCTGTGACATTCCTGGCAGAGGGTCTGGAAACGCAGAATCTCGCTGGGGTCGATGAGGGGCGTCAGCGATTCGCCCAACTCCATTTTTTCCCAACCGAACAGTTTTTCCGCCGAAACTGTCCAGATCGCTATCCGGTGGTGCAGGTCGACACTGAAGAGCGCGACCGGGGAACAGGCGATCAGGGCCCTGATCTCTTCATTTTTGGTGTGCAGCTCATTGATATTGTCCCGGATCGCGTCGCGCATATGGCTGAGACTGGTTCCCAGCTTGCTTAACTCCGCAGCCGGGAAATGACCGATATCCCGGTGCAGGTTGCCATTGGCGATATCGGTCGTCGCATCGATCAGCTGGTTGATCGGCTGATGGACAAAATGTTTGAAGGCCAGCCAGAACAGGGCTATGACGATGACAAACAGCAGGATGCAGAGTATGACGGACGTGAGTACCGTGTTCAGGATCTTGTCTTTGACGATATGTTGTGGAAAGCCAATATCTATGGTTCCGATCAGCTTGTTGTCATCATCGCTGACCGGAACCAGGGTATGATAGGCTTCCGCGACTCTCAGGGTGGTCACCTGCTGACGGCTGAGCGCTGCGAGCAGAGCCGGGTTATCGACGCTCTTCCCGCGGAAGGTCGGGTCGTTGTGGGCGGCAATCCGTCCTGACGGGTCGAGGACAGCGATAAAGGCAACATACATGTCGCGGTTGGCCGTGTAGGTTTTTCTGACCTGGAGATAGGAGGTTTCCAGGTTCAGGAAGTTGTCGGTCGGGCCGAGCAGCTTACGACGGGCCAGAATATCGACACTGATATTCTGGGCAAGGGTCACCGAGCGCCATTCGATGGCTTCCAGATAATTGGCCCGGAAGCTGTTGAGGTAGAGGGCGGAACTCAAGGCGAGCGTCACCAGGACAATCAACCCGATGAAAAACAGGACCTTGGTCTGCAGACTCTGGCTTATGGAATATGGCCGTTTTTTTATCTGCACTCTTCAGTGACTCCGCTCAGAGTTTTCTTACAAGTCACATGTTGTTGACTTTATGGCATGTTTTTGGAAATGCTTCCAGCGGTTCTCTAGAAATTGTAGCCCAGTTCCTTTTCCGCTGCAGCTGTCGCCGAGAGAACCTCCTTGACCCATTGTTCGCCGACATTCTGTTTCAGCCAGTCGATTGCCGACTGGCGGGTTCGCTGGCGAAACTGCACATACTCTTCATTGGTCGGTTTGTAAACCTCAACGCCTTTCGATTGCAGATAAGCCAGGCCTTCCTGCTCATTGAGGATGGCAAGCCCTCGATTGACGACCAAGGCTGATTCGCTGGCCTGTTTGAGAACCAACTTCAGGTCGTCCGGCAGGGACTGATACCAGGCCTCATTGATCAGTAGCGTGTAGTTTGCGTAAATATGCCCGTCAAGAACGACATATTTCTGGATATTTTCAAAATGGGGAATGAGGAAGGTTGAGATCGAGTTCTCCTGCCCGTCAACGATGCCCGATTCGATCGCCTCATAGACGTTTGGCCAGCCGATTGGAATGCCGCTGGCGCCGAGATCGCTGACAATCTTGATGTGTAACGGGCTTTCCATAGTTCTGATTTTGAGCCCCTTCATGTCGGCCGGGCTGTGAATCGGCCTTTTGTTGTTGGAGTAATGGCGAAACCCTCCATTCTCAAACCAGCGTAGCGGGCGCAGCCCGGTTCGGGCCGCCATGTCTTCAATCAGTTTTGCTCCGAGCGGCCCATCCAGAACGTGCCAGGCAATATCTCGTTCGGCGAACAGGTAGGGGATCGAGAGGATCTGAATCGGCGGGTAGATGGTTGCAAAATGGCCATCGGCAAAATCGCGGGCCTGGACGATGTTGCTGCGCACCATGTCAATCATCTCGAGAGACGACAAGCCGAGGGTTTCGGCAAAGAGTTCGACTTTTAATCGGCCATTGGAGCGGTTTTCTATCTCTGTTTTCAGGATTTCAAAAGGGGTCCAGCCAAAGTTGTTGCTTGTGGCGGGATTGCCGATAGCGATCTTCATGACGTGGTCAGCGTTTTCTGCTGAGAAAGTTGAGATCGGCCGGCAAGTGAAGAGCAGGCCCAATAAAATGACGACAGTGATTCTTTTCATGGGGGCTCCTTATGTTTGTTGTCCGGGACATGCTGTCGAACGAGTGGTATGCCTATAAACTTTAGCATACCCGTGGGGAAACGGGATTTTTAAGATTTGCATGAAAAATAAACAAAATTTTAGGGGCTTCGCTGGGCTGTGTGTCCGTTTGTTAGTTTTTGGTTAGTTGGTTGACACCGACGAATATTTAGCGGAGATTGCATGGCGATAATGTGATTTATTCACTTTAATGAATTTAATTTGGCTATCTGTATGAACATAGCAAACGGACTCACCATGCTGTTTTCCGCTTCGGACGTGAGCAAGACATATGAGCAGAAGTTCAGGCAGTTCGTTTTTTTTCAATACGGACTGATCCTGTTTTTTCTCCTGGTTCTGGGTCTTTCCTGGGGGCTGAGCCTGAGTCACCTGCGTGGTAATCGCAGCTTCATTGTCAAAGGTGTCAACAAGAGCCAGGCGAACCTGACTTCGATCATCGCCGAAAACCTTTTTCAGGTGCTGGATCAGAACAAGGCAATCGGCCTGATCGCCAGTGACTGGATGAAGAGCCGGGCTGATAACCGTTTTGAAGCGATCCAGTCCTTTATCTACAGTGAACAGGCTTTCAACCGGATTGTCTTCTACGATGCGTCCGGTCAGGCGATTTACCAGTCTTCTCCCGTACAGGGAGAAAAAATATCCTCCGTAGAGATCGGAGCTCTGATCCGGAAGCTGATCAACTCGGATCAGGACCTGATGTTTTTCCCTGAATCCTTTCGGGGGCAAAGAGACTGGCAGATTCCTCTGCTGTTCCGCTTGCAGAGAGCCGCCGAGATCGATGGTGTGATGCTGCTGGAACTGAACCTGGGCTATTTTCTCAACCTGTTTCAGACTATTGATATCGGCCGAACAGGGGCTATTGTTATCAGCACCAGTGATGGCGTGGTGCTCGCCAGCTATGAGAATGGCGGTCTTGCCCTGATCGATTCGAATTCCCCGGAGAAAAACAGATTCGCCAGGTTTATAGAGACCAGTCGCAAGGTCGAAAACTACCCTTTTGTGGTCACTCTCCGTCAGAGTCAGGTCGAAGCTCTGCAGGATTACGATGCCTATCGTTCCATGCATCTGTGGTTGCTGGCAGGGGTGACGCTTGTTGTCATCATTGTCCTTTTTCTGATGCTGCAACTGCTTAAACGCAAGCGGCATTATCTGAAAATTCTTTCGGAAGCTTACGCCGAAAATCAGCAGTTGGTGGCCAGGCTTGAGAAGGAACATGAGAATGCGGTCAGCGCCGCTTCATTTGATGCCTTGACCGGCCTGTACAACAGACGGGTGTTTTCTTCGCTGGCCGCGCACAATCTCAGGCAGGCCCGGCGCATCGGTCTGAATCTTGCCGTTCTGTTTATCGATCTGGACCGCTTCAAGCCGATCAATGATTCTCTGGGACACAAGATTGGCGACATGCTGCTTAAGACGATCGCCGACAGGCTGAAAAACTGCGTCAGGGATACCGACATCGTGGCCCGCTTCGGTGGCGATGAATTCGTCGTCATGCTGACCGGCATGAAAGATACGACCAGAGTTGCCGATATCGCCGAAAAGATTATTACCGATCTGTCTCTGCCCTGCGTGCTGGACGGCCATCAGGTTTCGGTCACACCAAGTATCGGCATCGCTCTCTATCCGTGCGATGGAGAGGAGATCGACAGCCTGGTCCGCAACGCCGATGCGGCAATGTATGGAGCCAAAAAAACGGGGCGGGGGAGCTACTGTTTCTTCGATCAGAGCCTCAACCGGATATCTCCTCAGCAGTTTGAGCTGGAACAGCGCATCCCTGCCGCCCTGAAATCGGATGAATTTGTTCTGCACTATCAGCCGAAAGTGCGTCTGGAGGATACCAGGGTTGTCGGGCTTGAGGCTCTGATTCGCTGGGATCACCCTGATTACGGGCTGCTCTATCCCAATGATTTTATCACCCATGTTGAAGAGAGCGGCTTGTTCGTAGAAATGGGGCGCTGGGTGCTTGATCGGGCCTGCCGGCAGATCGCCGAGTGGCGGGGCCTGGGACTGGAAACCGTGCCTGTCGCGGTCAACGTTTCGCCGATAGAAATGAACAACAAGGGCTATGCCGAGAAGTTCATCGCCATCATCGCCAGTCATCAGCTGCAGGCCGGTGATATTCATATCGAAATCACTGAAAGCGCGATCATCGAAAACCAACAGGTGGTTATGGATAACCTGGAGCAACTGGCCCGATTCGGCATTCCTATTGCTCTCGACGATTTCGGCAAGGGGTTTTCCAGCTTCCATAATATCCGAACCCTGCCGTTGAGCACGCTGAAGATCGATCGCAGTTTCATCCAGGATATCAAGAACAACAGCAGCGATAATGCCATCGTTTCTTCAGCGATTTCACTGGCGAAAAAACTGAAACTGTCGGTCGTTGCCGAAGGGATCGAAAGTCATGATCAGTTGATTCACCTCAAGCTGGCCGGCTGTGACGAGGTTCAGGGTTACCTGTTCAGCAGACCCGTTTCACCGGAGCAGACCAAAAGTTTTCTCCTCAATCCCTATATGAAAATTTAACATCCGGTTGTAGCTAATGAACTTCAGACATTTCTTCCGTCTCGCCCTGCTTGCCGCGATCCTGTTCGTCAGTCCAGTCACTATGGCGCGTAGCGCAGATTCGGCGGGGCAACCGCTCTATTTTTCACTGATTCCGAAAAAGAACATCGATCAGCAGCTGAAGGATCTGAGCCCTCTGCTCGAGTTGCTGGAGACGAAACTCCAGCGGCCGATCGAGGTGGTTCGACCACAGTCCTATCAGTCTGTTGTCGAAGGGGTTCTGTCCCGCTCCATCGATTTCGCTGTTCTGGGGCCGGCATCCTATGCGATGGCCAAGGTGCGTGATCCTGAGATCGAGGCCTTCGCCTGTTTCAGCAAGGGGGCAACGGCCTTTACTCCACCGGGGTCCTTTTATTTGTCACTGCTGATCAGCTTGAAGACATCAGGGATTGTCGAACTGGAAGATCTCAAGGGCGCGACCGTCGCTTTTACCGACCCGGCCAGTACCTCGGGATCCTTGATCCCCTCGACAGAGTTTGCAGCCCAGCTCGATAGGCCTCTCGAGAACTTCTTTGCCCGGCAGGTCTATACCGGATCTCACGACCGTTCCATTGAAGCGGTTATCAAAAACAGGGTCGATGCCGCATTCGTGGCCAGCGCCAGGCTGGATGAGGCCGTGCGGAAAGGCCAGGTCACTCCGGACCAGCTCAATATCCTCTGGCAGTCGCGGGCGATTCACTACGATCCGTTTGTTTTCAGGGGAGGGTTGGATCCGGAGCTGAAAGAACAGATTCGCCTGATCATGCTGGCCTCGGATGACATGTTGCGTGCAATGCACGAGAAGATGAATAATGTCGGCATCGAAGCGGTCAGTGACGCAGACTATCAGCCTATTCACGATCTGGTCGAAAACGGGGCCGTGCTCTGAGTTGATGTGGAGGAGGGGAGGGAAGGCTCAGCTGTTCTCGAGCTTGTTCAGATATTCATCCCACTCGATCGGCAGCATGTGCTGTTTCTTGCTGTTGCACTCCTTGCACGCCGGGACGCAGTTCCCCTTGGTGCTGTGTCCGCCGCGTACCAGCGGGACGACATGGTCAAGGGTCAGCTCTTTGGGCGGAACCTGCTTGCCGCAGTAGTGGCAGACCCCCTTGGCGATCTTGTTCTTCCACCAGCTTTGCTTGCGCAGTTCCCGCGCCTTGGCGCGTTCGCGACCTATATGCTCTTCGTCCATGCTGACGAACCAGTCCATTGCTATACTCCTTGATAGTCCGTCCAGGATTTTGCGAAATATTGCACAATTTGTCAAATTATGAGATTCTGCCCCCGCCGCCGATGTGCGGTATGACGTTGTTTCGAAAGAGATAATCTATGAAAATCCTTATCGTTGGCTCCGGTCAGGTCGGCTATTTCCTCTGCGACCGGCTGTCTCGTGAAGGGCATGAGGTGACCCTCGTCGATCAGGACGCGGAGCGCATCGAACGTGCCCAGGATCGCCTGAATGTTCTCGGTATCGTCGGCAACGGTGCCAGCGCTGAAACGCTGGAGCAAGCTGGCATCAAAGACGCCGATATCTTCATCGCGGTCACCAATATGGACGAGGTGAACATCCTCGCCTGCCTGATTGCCCGGGAATACCAGGTTGAGATCCTTGTCGCCCGGACCAAAAGTATCGAATATACCAGCGAAAAAGCGATCCTCTCCAAGGAGAAGCTCGGCATCGACCTGCTCATCAATCCCGAGGATGCCGTCGCTGTCGAACTGACCAAGCTGTCCTGCAACTCCAAGGCGTTCGATGTCGCCGAGTTTGCCGAGGGGCAGATCCTGTTTCAGGGCTACCGGATCGAAGAGGGGAGCCCGCTATGCGACCTGACCCTGGCGGAATTGGGAGAACTGCGCGGCATGTACCGCTTTGTCGTGGTCGCCATCAATCGCGGTGACGAGACCATCATTCCGCGTGGTGATGACACGATTCAGGCCGGCGACCGGATTTATATCTTCGCCCCGCAGCAGGAGATGCCGGCGATCAACTATATGCTTCAGTCGCAGCGGGAGAATGAAGTCGCTTCGCGCCGGGCTTTTGTCCTCGGCGGCAGCCGGATCGGCCTGCAGGTGGCCCGTAACCTGGAAAATCTGCAGTTTCGGACCAAGCTGATCGAAAAGGACGAGTCGCGATGCATCCGCCTTGCCGAACAGCTCAACAAGGCGGTTGTCATCAATGCCGACGGCCTGGATGTCCCGACCCTGATCGACGAAGGATTGAACGAAGCCGGCGTCTTCATCGCCGTGACGGAAAACGATCAGACCAATATCCTGACTTGCCTGCTGGCCCGGCAGCACAAGGTAAAAAGGACCATGGCGCTGGTCAGTCAGCCCGAGCTGATCAAACTGGCCTCCGATCTGGGGATCGATGCCTGTATCTCGCCGCGGCTCTCGGCCGCAGCGGCGATACTCAAGTTTGTGCGGCGCGGTGAGATTATCTCCCTGACGGCTGTCGAAGGAAGCAACTCCGAAGTTCTCGAGATCGAGGTCAGCGAGGGGAGCAACCTGCAGGGGGTGCCCTTGAGCGAACTGCATTTCCCGCGCGGGGCGATTATCGGGGCCATTGTCCATGGTGAAACCTATGAGATTCCGACCGGCTCGAGCACTTTCCTGGCAGGAGACCGGGTCGTCGTCTTTACCCTTCCCGAAGCGCTGCAAAAGGTCGAAAGGTTTTTTTCCTAGATGAACCTGATTCTGACATTGCGGATTCTCGGTGCGTTGTTGCTCTTCCTCGGCGCGACCCTGCTGGTGCCGCTGCCGTTTTCGTTCTATTATGCCGACGGAACCTGGTTGTCCTTTATCCTTTCCGCAGCCATCTGTGTTATCACCGGAACCTTGCTGCACCGTTTCTGTAAAAGCTCAAAAGAGATGTCGATTCGCGAGGGCTTTGCGACAGTCACCTTCGGCTGGGCCTTTTTTGCCCTGTTCGGCGCGCTTCCCTACCTGATCAGTGGGGCCATCGCTTCGCCGCTCGATGCGGTTTTCGAGACGATGAGCGGTTTTACCACGACCGGTTCGACCATTCTGACCAATATTGAAGCCTTGCCTCCGGCCTTGTTGTTCTGGCGGTCTCTGACCCACTGGCTGGGCGGCATGGGGATCATCGTTCTGTCCCTGGCGATTCTGCCGATGCTCGGCGTCGGTGGTATGCAGCTGTTCAAGGCGGAGGTTCCCGGTCCGACTGCAGATCGCCTGACGCCAAGAATTCAGGATACGGCTAAGATGCTCTGGGGGGTCTACTTCCTGCTGACTGTGGTCGAAATCGTCCTGCTGATGTTTGGCGGCATGAGCTTTTTCGATGCCGTCTGTCACGCTTTTGCGACCATGGCGACCGGCGGGTTTTCGACCCGCAATGCGTCGGTTGCGGCCTACGACAGCGCCTACATCGACGGTGTCATCACCCTGTTCATGGTGCTGGCCGGTGCCAACTTTGCCCTGCACTTTCAGCTGCTGCGCGGCAAGGTGGTCGATGTCTTCAGGAATGAGGAGTTGCGCGTCTATCTGCTGATTGTTCTTGCCTCAACACTCGTGCTGATGCTCTTCAACTGGAGCGGGCATATCTATGGCAATATCGGCGAGAATCTGCGCTATTCCCTGTTTCAGGTCGCCTCGATTATAACGACCACCGGATTCGGTACAGCCGATTTTGAGCTCTGGCCGGTTATCTGCCAGTATGTGCTGGTGCTGCTGATGTTCATTGGTGGGTGCGCCGGATCGACGGGTGGCGGCATGAAGGTCGCCCGGATTCTGCTGCTCTTCAAGCACTCCCAGACCCAGCTCTATCGTCTAATTCATCCGCGGGCAGTACGTCTGGTCAAACTCGGAACCCGACCGGTCGACAAGGAGGTCCTGCAGTCGATCCTCGGTTTCTTTGCCCTCTATATCGGGATCTTTGTTTTCTGTTCCATGCTGGTGGCGGCTGCCGGGACCGACCTGGTGACCTCGGGAACGGCGGTCATCGCCTGCCTGAGCAATATCGGCCCGGGGCTGGGGAGCGTCGGCCCGGTCGATAACTTTGCCCTGATTCCCGGTTTTGGCAAGGCTGTGCTGGTCTTCTGTATGCTGATGGGGCGGCTGGAGCTGTTTACCGTACTGGTGCTGTTCCTTCCGTCATTCTGGAGGAAGTAATACCCCCCCTGCTCGCAAGCTCGCTTCCCCCCTATTTTATAGGGGGGAAGCGAGGGGGGTGTCTTTTTTTAACTGCTCGTTTTCGATCTGAAACTGTTTTGCCGTAAAAAATGAAAGCCCCCATCGCCCAGTAGGCGATGGGGGCTTCCCCCCTCCGGTAACCTGTCTTTTAACAGGAAAGTCCGTAATTTTTTCTTGAGTATAAAAAACACTTCTGAAAAAAATCTGACTTTCCGAAATTTTTTTGAAAAAAATCTGTTTTTTTTCTTACACCAGCTTGATAAAGCCGATTTGGCGGCCCGTTTTGCCATTGTCCCGGCGGTAGGAGAAGAACAGCTCCGGGTGACAGCAGGTACATTCTTCGGTACTTTCAATCTGGCTGACCGGCAGGCCGAGCTGTTCCAACTGCAACTGGCAGCTCAGTTTCAGGTCGAGCTTCCAGTGACCAAGGCTGACCTCTTCGGCGATCTGGTTCCAGAAGCCGGTGCCGTTGCGGAAAGCGTCGCGAACCGGTCGGTCGACCTCGAACTTGTGGGCAGCGATGCCGGGGCCGATGGCGGCAAACAATTCTTCAGCCTGACAGGAAAAGTTGTTGCAGATTGTTTTGACGGTTTTTTCGATAATCCCGTTGGCGGCACCACGCCAGCCGACATGAACGGCGGCAATGATGTTAAGGGTTGGGTGCCAGAGCAGGATAGGGTAGCAGTCCGCGGTCAGTACGCCGATGATGATGTTCGGCTGGTTGGTGACGATGGCATCTACTTCCAGGTTGAGAAAGTGGGAGAGGTCGGGGTTTTCTTCATCGATCAGCAGGATGTCCTTACCGTGAACCTGTTTGACGGTCAGCAGCCGGTGCGGAACCAGGTCGAAACTTCTGGCAAAGGTTGAACGGTTTCCTTCGACGTTGGCCAGAACGTCGCCGCTGTTCGGACCCAGGTTCAGGGAGTTGTAGGGCTGGCGACTGACCCCGCCGTTGCGGGTACTGAATCCGGCAACGACATTGCTGCTGAGGTTTCCGGGCTGAAGGAATGAGATCTTCCCGTTACGAACAAGTTTCATCAAAGACTCCGTTATCTGGCTTTACTGCTTTTTTACGCTGCGTACTTCTGATCAAGATAAGAAACAATGTTTAGCAGAGTTTCAGGCATTTGGGTGGAAAATTCCAGATATTTTCCACTGTCCGGATGAATAAAGCCGAGGGAACGGGCATGGAGGGCCTGACCGGGCAGTTTTTTGACCAGTTTAGCCAGGGTCTGATCCTGAATTGCGGCCTCCTTGCTGCGGCTGCCGTAGAGTGGATCCCCGACCAGCGGCAGATTCATTTCTGAAAAATGAACCCGGATCTGATGGGTCCGGCCGGTTTCCAGTTGACACTGGACCAGGCTGAGACGATCCGCCGGATAGCGTTTGACGATTTTCCAGTGGGTCACCGCATCCTTCGCATGACGGGCCTTGCCGCTCATCTTTTTGCGCTGGGTCGGATGGCGGCCAATCGCCTGCCGGACTACTCCCGAGTCGCTTTCCGGGCAGCCGTGGATCAGGGCCAGGTAGATTCGGTGAATACTGTGAGCCTTGAACTGGGCAGAAAGCTGCTGGTGACTGTTATCGTTCTTGGTGATGACCAGAATGCCCGAGGTGTCCTTGTCGATCCGGTGAACGATTCCCGGGCGCAGTTCACCACCGATACCGGCCAGGTCATCACAGTGGTGGAGCAGGGCGTTGACCAGGGTCCCCGTAGCGTGTCCCGCTGCCGGGTGAACAACCATACCGGCCGGTTTGTTGATGACGATGACCGCGCTGTCCTCGTAGAGGATGTCGAGGGGCATATCCTGGGGGATCGCTTCAATCGGTTCCGGTTCCGGCAGGGTCACCTCGACCTGTTCTTCCCCTTTGAGTTTGAGGCTGGCCTTGGCGGCCTGGCCATCGACCAGAACCTGGTTGTCATCGATCAGTTTTTTGATTTGGGAACGACTGATGTCCGGCAGACAGAACGACAGGAAGCTGTCCAGCCGTTCTGGCGGCCGTTCAGAAGGGAAACAGAATTGCTGCGAGGTCATTTACCAGATTTGACTTTCGATTTTTCCGGCCTGCTTGATCATGACATCGACGATGGCCCGATCGTACAGATGCTCACGGTTTGGCATCTCGGGGGAGACGCGAGAGAAGAAATGTTCCCGGCCCTCTTCCAGTTCTTCGCCCATCAGTTCGAAGATGCTGTCGTTCTTGATCCCCTCGGACACCTTGTCCTGATTATACAGGGCAATATCAGAAATAATTGCACGGGCCAAGCGAAACGCCAGTTCGGGATTCTCTACCAGTCGTGCCATTGGAATGCTCCTCAAAAAGTGAATTTATATGATAAGACTTTATTAGATAATTCTGAGTAACGCAAGTGGGATTTGTTCAGATACTTATTAGTAATGGGTAATGATTTGTGTTAGCATTTAGAAATAACGCAGTCAAACCGGCTTGATCAGTGGATTTGCAGTTGTCTGATCAGGCCGGGATTTAGCTGTCCGTAACCTTGAAAATAATTTGCAATCAGTTCATTGAATGCTAAGATCTCGATTATACATGTTTTTTGTTTGGATCTGACGGTGTGGCCAGGGATTGTTTCGGTTTCTTTAGCTGTGGTCCCGACTCTCTGAAGGAACCTGCTGGCTGCGGGAGTAAAAATGAGTGAAAAAATAAAAATACTCTGCGTTGACGATGAACCGAATATTCTCAAAGGTTTTGCGCGCCTTTTTCGTAATCGTAGCGAGTACGAGCTGCATGTCGCCAATTCCGGTGCGGAAGGTCTCAAAATTCTGGAAGATGTCCCCGGAATCAGAATAGTCATCTCCGATTATCGTATGCCGTCGATGACGGGGGGCGATTTTCTGAACGAGGTTTGCACCAGGTGGCCTCAGACGTCCCGCATTATCCTCTCCGGCTATGCCGATCCGCAGTATATTCTGGAGGCCATCAATAAAGGGCACATCTACAGTTTTCTTCCCAAGCCGATGAGCGATGATGCCCTGATGTCGACTATTTCGGCGGCGTTGCAGCACCAGTTTCTGGTTCAGGAGAATTCCCGGCTCACTTCGGCTCTGAAGGAGAGCAATCGTGAACTGGAAGAGCTGAATCACAAACTGGAGGAGCAGGTTTCCGCCAGGACCGAAACCCTGGAGATCCGTAACCGTGTGCTGCAGATCGCCCAGGGAGTGCTGGATGTTCTGCCGGTCGTGGTCTTCGGCATCGATCCTGAGGATATGGTCGTCTGCTGTAATGAATATGCCCGGGATTTTTTCCCCGGCGGTATGCTCGGCCCCTTCGGCATGGACCGTCGTGATGTTCTGGGCGATGAGCTCAATGCCCTGGTCGATTCTCTCGGTGACCAGACCCTGGTCGTCAGGGATATTGTTCATCGCGGGAAAAATTTTCATTGCGAGGTCCGCAAACTCCACGAGACCCTGACCAGGGGCATCGTCATTTCCATGCTTCCCAGAGATTGACAGTTGCTATGGTTGAGGCGCTGGCGTCCGGTCAAGTTGCGACCATTCATTTTTGCGTTACAATTTAACTGTTGTGCCCGATTGAAGAATTCGCTTTAATTTTTTTATGCCAGTTGCTCGTCAGATGAGGAGGGCTAAATGGTGAAGCAGATACTCTTTGTTGATGATGAAGAAGCTCTGGCCCTTCTCGGTCAGGACCTGCTTTCGGAATTCGGCTACCAGGTGACCTGCGCCCACAGCGGCGAAGAGGCCCTTGAGATTTTTGAGCAGGGTGGGGAAAATTATGATCTGCTGATTACCGATGAGATGATGCCGGGGATCAGTGGTATTGAGCTGGCTCAGCAGATCTATCTGCGCAATCCTGCTCTTCCGGTTATCCTCTGTACCGGGTACTTTATGACCAAGGGGGAGGCCGGAATGGACAAGACCAATATCCAGGATGTTCTGGCCAAAACCGATGTCTGCGTCAAGCTTCCGGAACTGATTGATCGGCTGCTCGCCGAATAGTCCGCCTGCCTCTGAAAAGCTATAAGAACAAAAACAGCGCGACAACTGCAGCCAGGATAATAATAACTGCTGCCAGGATAAGAACCGGCCCCCTTTGCGCGGAAGCCGGTTTTTCATTGCTGAGCTCTGCGACGACCGGAAAGCGTTCTATCACCGAGCGGACGTGGGGGGCTGTCTTCAGCTCCTCGGTCAGATCGCAACCCGCCTGATGCTTCTCATAATGGCTGCCGTATCTCCAGGAGCGGCTGCTGCTGACGTCATAAACCAGATTGCTGACAACGACATAAGCCGGGCGACCGTCCCGACCGTCAAACTGTTTGAGTTCCTCCAGCGTCACATGACCTCCTGCTGGTCAGGCCTTGAAATAGGTCTGATCGTCGAGTTGGGCGGCAAACTGTTTGAGAATCCGCTGCCGTTCGCTCACGTTGATCCGTCCGCAACGAACGGCACCTTCGATACGGCTGCGGAAGCTGTCGAAGAAGGCGGCCCGGTTGTACTCGAGCATTTCCAGAACATCGAGCACCGAATCGGCTGACTGCTCGCGAATGACGTCAAAGCCTCCCCCTTCGCAGAGTTTGACACTGATGACGTTGGTATCGCCGAACAGGTTGTGCAGATCTCCCAGGGTCTCCTGGTAGGCCCCCATCATGAACACGCCGAGAATGTAGTCTTCCCCCTGTTTCAGGCCGTGCAGCGGCAGGGTCGGACTTTCGCCACTGCCGATGATGAAGCGATCCAGGTTGCCGTCGCAGTCACAGGTCAGGTCGGAAATGGTCGCTCTATGCTCCGGATATTCACCCAGCCTGTGGATCGGCATGACCGGAAACAGTTGGCCGATGGCCCAGGTGTCGGGCAGCGACTGAAAGACGCTGAAATTACCGTAGTAGATATCGGCCAGGCTGGTTCGCAGCTGTTCCAGTTCCGCCTGAGGCTCGTCCAGCTGATCAATACGGCGGCTGATAACACCTGCAATCGCCAGGAACAGATTTTCGGCCATCGAGCGCTGGCGCAGACCGATTTCTCCCTGACGGAACAGCTCACGGATCTCATCGCGGATCTGGATGGTCTGTCGGCAGCCTGTTGTCAGTTCAAAGGTTTCCGCCTGCCGGTAGAGCTGGAACTGCGTCTCGAGCAGCGGGTGGGCATCTGTCGGCAGTTCCTGCGGCAGGCTTAAGGGGCAGAAGCGCATGACATCGATGATGTTGAAGAACAGCATGGTGGTGTGGGCGACGGTGGCCCGCCCCGATTCAGTGACGATGACCGGATGGGCCACCTGTTCTGCATCGAGAACCTGGGCTATGGTAGAAACGATGCCGCGGCAGTAATCAAGAACGCTGTAATCGCAGGAATGGGCGACGCCGGAGCGGTTGCCGACGTAGTCGACGGCAAGGCCGCCGCCTAAGTCGATATAGCCGAGCGGGACCCCTTCCTTGCACAGTTCGGTGTAAAAGCGGCAGGCCTCACGGACCCCCGCCTTGATCTCCTCGAGATGCGGAATCTGGGAGCCGAGGTGGCAGTGCAGCAGCTGCAGGCAGTCGAGCATCCCCTCGGTGCGCAGGCGGTCGACGGTGTCGGTCAGCTGTGCCGTGGTCAGGCCGAAGCTGCTACGGTCACCGGTGGTTTCCGTCCACAGGCCGCCGACCTTGGCCGAGATCTTGATACGCAGACCGATCAGCGGACGGATGCCCAGGGCCCGGCTGCGTTCGATGATCAGCGGCAGTTCAGCCGGGGATTCGATGACGAAGAAGCAGCGATGGCCGAGCTTCCTGGCCCACAGGCCAAGGTCGATGAATTCGCGATCCTTGTAGCCGTTGCAGATCAGCAGGCCGTTTTCGCCGAGGCTGGCCAGGCAGAGCAGCAGTTCCGGCTTGCTTCCTGCCTCCAGGCCGTGCCCGTAACGGGCGCCGAAACGGCCGATCTCCTCGATCACCGCCGCCTGCTGATTGACTTTGATCGGGAAGACCCCGTTGTAGCGGTTCTGGTAGCTGAGTTCGGCAATCGCCGCGCTGAAGCTGTCGTTGAGCAGGGCGATGCGTGCGTCGAGCAGGTTTTCAACCCGGACGAGAAGCGGCAGCTCATGGCCCCTGTCCTGCGCTGCCTGAATGATCTCAGGCAGCGGAACCGAAACCTCTCCGGAGTCAAACGGGACAGTCAGCTGAACATCTCCGCAATCGGTCACCGAGAAGGTCTCGCCGCCCCAGTGATCGATGCCGTAAAGACTGGCCGAATCGGCCGCTGTCCAGGTCTGGTTGTTCAGCTGTTTCATTCGCTGATGTTTTCCTTGGCGAAGGTCGGCAGCATGAAGGCTCCCAGGTGCAGATCTTCGTTGTAGTAACGGGTGTAGAACGGACGCTTGGCTGCGCGTTCACGGTCAAAATCGCGGACCGGGTGGTACTTCTTGCTGGCGAAGGCGAAGCTCCAGAAACCGCTCGGATAGGTCGGGATGAAAGCCTGGTACATCTCGACAATCGGGAAAACGCTGCGCAGGTTGCGGTACATGTTCTTCTGGATTTCCGCGTGGTAGAAGGGGGACTCGCTCTGGGCGACCATGATGCCGTCCTCTTTCAGGGCGGAAAAGACCAGTTTGTAAAAATCTTCCTCGAACAGGCCGACGGCTGGTCCGATCGGGTCGGTGGAATCGACCATGATGATGTCGAATTCGTTCTGATGGTCACGGATATAGGCCAGGCCATCGTCGACATGCAGTTTGACGCGCGGATTGGAACCGTCGATCTCACAGGCCATGCTCGGCAGGAATTCAATCGATTTGTCGATAACCAGACCGTCGATCTCACAGAGAACCGCCAGCTCGACGTTCGGGTGCTTCATGATTTCGCGGATGCTGCCGCCGTCGCCGCCACCGATGACCAGAACCTTCTTCGGGTTCGGATGGGTGAACAGGGCCGGGTGGGAGATCATGTCGTGATAGACAAATTCATCGCGCTCGGTGACCATGACCAGGCCGTCGAGGAGCATCATCTTGCCGTACTCCAGGGTCTCGAGGATTTCGAGCTTCTGGAATTCACTTTCGCCCGAAAACAGGCTCTTGGTCACCTTCATGGTGATGCCGACGTTTTCACTATGTTTTTCTGTATACCAAAGATCCATAACCATCTGTCCTTCTGAGCAAATATTGATTATCCGGGTCAGGCGATTTTGCCGGCCTGATCTGTTCAGCTTCTACTACCTGCGCACCGTTGTACTGTCAAGAGATATCCTGCCGACAGAATATTTTAACAATATTTCTGCGGATGAATTTTTTTCAGCGCTGTGTTAAAGATAACAGGTTTTTCATGACGACGAATCTATTCTGATTGATATAGCTAACACACTGAAAGGACAGGTTTAAATATGGAGAGTATCGGCAAAATCGGTTTCATCGGCGGCGGCAACATGGCTGAGGCGATCATCAAGGGGCTGCTGGCCGGCGGGCTGCCGGCAGAGCGGATCATCGCTTCGGAGCCGAGTAATGAGCGGCGTCAGCATTTGACCGACGCGTTTTCCATCGCCCTGGTGGAGAACAATCTGGAACTGATGGCAGCCTGTGACCTGATTGTCCTGTCGATCAAGCCGCAGATTGCCGATGAGATTCTCGATGAAATTTCTGGTGCTTATGATGAGAGCAAACTGCTGGTCTCGATTCTGGCCGGTGTGACCAGCGCTCATATCGAAAAATACTTTCAAGGGGCTGCGCGCGTCGTGCGGGTGATGCCGAATACTCCGGCTCTGGTCGGTGAAGGCGCCAGCGCCATCAGCCGTGGTCATCATGCCAGCAAGCAAGATCTGGAGATTGTCCGCCTGCTGTTCGAGAGCGTTGGCCGCGTCGAGGTGATCGATGAGCGGCAGATGGACGCGGTGACCGGCCTGTCCGGTTCCGGTCCGGCCTATGTCTACACTGTTATCGAGGCTCTCGCCGATGGCGGCGTCCGTGAAGGGTTGCGCCGTGATATCGCCCACGCCCTGGCTGTGCAGACGGTCGTTGGTGCCGCGCTGATGGTGCGTGAGACCGGCGAACATCCGGCGATCCTGCGTGACCGGGTCTGCTCACCCGGGGGAACGGCGATCACCGGGGTCAGTACCCTGGAGCGTAACGGTCTGAGAACGACCCTGATGGAAGCAGTCTCCGCCGCTGCGGCACGTTCCCGGGAGCTTGGTGGGAACTGATGATCGACCAGGTCTGGGCCTTTCTGGTCGCGATTACTCTGCTGACCCTGTTTCCGGGAGTTGATTCTCTGCTGGTTGTCCGGAACAGTGCTCGCGGGGGAGTGCGCGACGGTGTGGTCACCAGTACCGGGATCTGCTGTGGACTCTTTGTCCATGCCTCACTCTCTGCCGTAGGGATGTCCGCGATTCTGCTTCATTCCGCCGTCGCCTGGCAGTTGCTCAAGCTGCTGGGGGGCGGCTACCTCATCTGGCTCGGTGTGCTCAGTCTGCGAGAGGCCTGCAAGGGGCATGCGCCCCGGGGTGCGTCTGGAGACAGTTCGACAAGGGTGTTTCGCTGGTTTCTCTCTTTTCGGGAAGGGTTTTGCTGCAACCTTTTCAATCCCAAGACCCTGCTGTTCTACATGGCCTTTCTGCCCCAGTTCATCAGCCCGGGACGTTCGGCCATTGCCCAATCGCTACTGATGGCGGCCATCCATTTTGGCATCGCCATGCTCTATCAATCGCTGCTGGCCTGCAGTGCGGATAGGCTAAGTCTGCTGTTTCGTCGCATGCTCTGGAAACGTCTCGGTGAAAGTCTGGCCGGGTTGCTGCTTTTCGGTTTCGGCCTGCGTATCCTCCTGGAAAGGCGCTGATCGTGCCTAACCCGACTTCCACCAAGAATTGCCGACTGCCGTTTCACTATGCCTGGCTGATCGTTATCTGCGGGAGTTTGACCCTGTTCTGCTGCTTCGGTCTGGCCCGCTTTGCCTTCGGTATGCTGCTGCCTGGTATGCGTCAGACCCTGGAGCTGTCCTATGCGCAGATGGGCTATCTCGGAACGGGAAATTTCTTCGGCTATCTGCTTTCGATTGCCGCGACGCCCTGGCTGGTCGGCCGTTTGCGGCCGCGCCTGACGATTGTTATGGGGCTGCTGCTGATCGTACTGTCGCTGGCTTTTCTGGCGGTTAGCCAGAGCTATCTGCAGGCGTTGTTCTGCTATGCCTGGACCGGCTTCGGCAGCGGCCTGGCCAATATCGCCAGCATGGTGCTGATCGCCTACTGGTTTGAACGCTCTCGACGTGGCCGGGCGGCCGGGTTGATGGTGTTGGGTAACGGAATCGGTATTATCCTTTCCGGACTTCTGGTTCCCTGGCTCTCTGGGTATTATGCCGAGGACGGCTGGCGCATTGGCTGGGGATTGGTCGCAGTGATTACCGCTGTAATTTTGTGCCTGGTCGGAGCCATCCTGCGCAATCGCCCCGAAGCAGTTGGTGCCGCACCCTATGGGCCAAAGGAACAGTTCTCTCCCGGCCCGGTCCCTGTCAGTCATCATCCCGGCCGTATTGTCATTCAGCTGGGACTGCTCTATATGGCCTTCGGTCTGACCTATATGGTGTACGCCTCTTTCGTCGTCACCAGTATGGTTGAAGAATACGGCTTTAGTCAGTCTACCGCCGGGCAGTTCTGGTCCTGGGTTGGCTTTTTCGGAATCTTCTCGGGGGTTCTGTTCGGTATCTTGTCCGACCATAGTAGTCGTAAGGCTGGGCTGATGGCTGTCTTTGCCGTTCAGACCATCGCCTACCTGCTGGCCGGGAGCGGCTTAGGTGTTTATGCCCTCTGGGGTTCGGTTTTCTGCTACGGGATCTGCGCTTTTGCGATTCCGGCGATTATGGCGGCTGCGGTCAGTGACTACCTCGGGGTGGCCAAGGCGGCGACCGGTTTCTCGCTGATCACCTTTTTCTTTGCCGGCGGGCAGACAATCGGCCCTGCTCTTGCCGGAATTCTGGCTGAGCATTCGGGGCATTTCAGTTCGTCGTTTCTGCTTTGTGGTCTGGTGACCTTTCTGGCGGCACTGTTCTGTCTGACCTTGCCCAGGCTTTCTCATGATTAATCAAAAAATTACGGGCTGTTTGTTGTTTGATCCGGAAACCTCTGGCTGTAATTGAGCGCAGTTCAAATAGACAGGCTGACCTGAATTTGCAGGTCAGGCCGTCACACTTTTCCTCTGTTAATCCATCAGTCACATAAACGATAAAAATGATGAAAAAAGTCAGCTTTTGACTTGGGTCAATTTTTTTCTGCTATTCTTTGGTTATTCTCCTCGTACGCACAGAAACCAGGGCCCCGTTTCCTAACACTACAGCGTTTTTTCAGTGACCGGCTGATTCATGTCAGCGGTTGTGAGGAGTCAGGCTATGGGAATCTTAGATTTTTTGTTCGGTGCCAAATCACAAACGATCAACAACCTAGAGGAGGTCAATAAGATGTCAATGTTCTGTTACCAGTGTGAGCAAGCGTCCAAGGGAACCGGTTGTACCGCTGTTGGTGTCTGCGGCAAGCAGCCTGAAGTTGCAGCCCTGCAGGATCTGCTGGTCTATACCCTGAAGGGAATCGCCTTCTGGGGGAACCTGGCCCGCCAAAAGGGGGCTGTAGATCAGGAGGTCGACCGTTTCATGATCGATGGTCTGTTCGCGACGGTAACCAACGTCGATTTTGACGCCAAGGCGATCAGCGATCTGATCGGCGAGGGCGTGCGCCTGCGTGGCAAGACCAAACAATTGGTCGGTGCCTATGAGGGGAAGGTTCCTGCCGCCGCTCAGGACTGGGTTCTGCCTGTGACCATTGAAGAACAAGAAAAACTCGGGGCTCTTCACGGGGTCAAAGACTACAGCGTTGATGATGACATTCACTCTGTCCGTCAGATTATTACCTACGGGCTCAAAGGCTATGCCGCTTACGCCGATCATGCCCGCATCCTTGGCAAGGAATCGGATGAGATCTATGCCTTCACCCATAAGGCACTCGCCGCCCTGCTTGACGACAGCCTCGATCTGATGGCTAACGTCAATCTGGCGCTTGAGACAGGCCGGATCAACTACGTCACCATGGAACTGCTCAACCAGGCCCATGTCGGGGCCTATGGCCATCCGGTTCCGACGAAGGTATCGCTGGGCACCAAGGCGGGCAAGGCGATCCTGGTCACAGGTCACGACCTGAAGTTTTTGGAAGAGCTGCTCAAACAGACCGAAGGAACCGGCATCAATATCTATACCCACGGCGAAATGCTGCCGGCCCACGGTTATCCGGGCCTGAAGAAATACCGCCACCTGGCCGGCAACTTCGGCGGTGCCTGGCAGGATCAGCAGAAGGAATTCAAGGAGTTCCCTGGGGCGATCATCTTCAACACCAACTGTATCCAGAAACCGGCTGACGAATACAAGGACCGCCTCTTCACCTGGGGACTGGTCCAATGGCCGGGCGTCAAGCATGTCGAGGGCTGGGATTTCTCAGCGGTGATCAAAAAGGCCCAGGAATGTGACGGCTTCGAGGATAACCCGGGGCAGGAGATCCTCACCGGTTTCGGCCATAACGCTATCCTTGGTGTCGCCGACAAGGTCATCGATGCGGTCAAGGCCGGTGCTATCAAGCACTTCTTCCTGGTCGGTGGTTGTGACGGTGCCAAGAGCGGCCGTAACTACTACACCGAATTTGTTGAGAAAGCGCCAAAGGATACCGTGATCCTGACCCTGGCCTGTGGCAAGTACCGCTTCAACAAGCTCGACCTCGGAGATATCGGTGGTATTCCACGCCTGCTCGATGTCGGTCAGTGTAATGATGCTTACAGCGCTATCCAGGTTGCCGTCGCTCTGGCCAATGCCTTTGAGTGCGAGGTCAACGAGTTGCCACTGTCGTTGATTCTTTCCTGGTATGAGCAGAAAGCCGTTGCGATTCTGCTGACCCTGCTCCACCTGGGAATCAAGAACATCAAACTGGGGCCAAGCCTGCCGGCGTTCATTACCCCGAATGTTCTTAACTTCCTGGTCGAGAACTACAACATCGCGCCGATCGCCGCAACGGCTGAAGAGGATCTCAAAGCGATTCTTGGCTAAAAACTGTAGAAGTGAAATAGAAAAGAGGCTGTCCGTGACGGGCAGCCTCTTTTTTTCAGCGTTTATCTGGAATCCCTTCTCCCATCGGGGAGAATGTGCCCCAAAGGGGCGGATGAGGGGGGGCTTTTGCCGCAAGGGTTTCCCCTCACCCTGGCCCTCTCCCCAAGGAGAGGGAATGTTCTGAGTTTTGTTCAATGCCCGATTTTACGAGTCTTCCCAGCTCAGTTCATCAACGTAATGTTTACCCACAATTTCCAGTAACCCCTCATGAACCTGCGGAAATCCGCAGATCAGGACCCTGTCCCGATAGGGAGAGTAGTTTTCGCCCTTCTGATTGGTCATGACACAGCCGATCTCCTCAAGAAACAGCAGCGCGGCAGCGACATCGTAGGGCTGCAGGTCGCTCTCCCAGAATCCCTGGAGGAAGCCGGCGGCGACATAGCTGAGGTCGATGGCCGCGGCACCGAAGCGACGCATGTCGCGGCATTGGCCGAGCAGGTCTTCGGCGCAGGCGAAGAAGGGCTTGATCAGGTCGGGGGAGCGGAACGGAAAACCGGTGCCGATCAGTGCCTGGCCAAGAGCGCCCTGGAAGCTTTGGGTCAGCGGCTTGCCGTTACGAAAGACGCCTTTGCCGCGCAGGGCGCTGAAACATTCGCTTGAGGCCGGACGCAGGATGACGCCGAGCATGATCCGGCCGTCCTGCTCCAGGGCGACCGAAATGCAGAACTGATCGAGACCGCTTAAGAAGTTGGTCGTTCCGTCGAGGGGGTCGACGATCCAGCGCAGACTTTCAGAGCCACTGGTGCCGGTCTCTTCGCCGAAAAATCCCGCAGTGGGGAGCAGCGCGCTCAGCCCTTCATGGAGCATCTTTTCCGAGGTGACGTCGACCTCGGAGACGAATTCGCGGGCCAGTTTCTCTTCGCCGCTGCCGGGTGGCAGGCTGCGGAATTTGGAGAGTTGGTAAGCACCGACCTTGCGGGTCAGTTCAATAACAGTATCAAGCAGTTTCTGGTCGTGCATTTCAGATCTTTCGTTCTTTCCGGGTGAAATAGCGGTTGTAGGGGTTGATGATCTGTCGATACTGGCGGATCTCTGTGAAGAAAATATTAATGATACTGAAAATCGGCACGCCGATGATCATGCCGAGTACGCCATAGAGCTTGCCGCCCATGACGATCGCCAGGATCACCCAGATCGGGTGCAGGTTCGAGACCCTGGAGATCAGGACCGGAATCAGGATGAAGTTGTCGACGATAATCTGGGCGATCAACAGGTAGACACAGAGGATCCACCAGAACTGGCCGCCGATCCCAAGGTCGACCATGGCGATGATCAGCCCCGGTAGCATGCCGATAATCGGTCCGATGTAGGGGACCAGATTGGTCACCCCGGCGACGATGGCCAGCAGCGGGACATAGCGCAGATCGGTCAACGACAGGCCGACCCAGACCACCAGACCGACGATCATGGCTTCGATGATCCGGCCACGGATAAAGTGGGTCAGCTGCCAGCTGATGTGCGAATAGATGTCGAGAACGATTTCAAAATAGCGGTTCGGCGCCAGGCCGATCAGGCTCTTCATGATCCGCCGGCTGTCGCGCAGGAAGAAGAAGGAAAAGAGCGGGACCAGGATCAGCATGCTGCCGATGCGCAGCGCCGAACGCGGGGTACTGAGCAGGATCGAACCGACGTAGTTCTGGGCCCAGTGGTGCAGTTCGTTGGCAATGTCGTAATTTTTTATGATCGGAAAATGATTCTGGGAAACCAGCAGCAGATTGTTAAGGTAATCGATGGCGTGGCCGATATAGCGCGGGAAGTCGCCACGCAGCGCGTTGAACATCCCTTTCCAGTGCTGTGGGCTGATCAGCGAGAAAAGAATCGCCACGACGACCGAGACCAGGACATAGACGATGAAGATGCTGATGGTCCGGTTGATGAAGCGCCCTTCAAAAAAGCTGACCAGCGGCTCGAGCAGGAAGGAAACGATGAGTGCCAGCAGGATCGGCAGAAACAGGCCGGATGTCGCTGCTTTGAGCAGGGCCGTGAAAGAGGTGGCCGAGGAGTAGATGAAGATCCCCGAGGCGATAGCCGTCGTCAACACCAGGTAGAGGACAGCGGTCTGGGCACGGTTGAAGTTGTTTCCTGACTCAGTCATGGCGGGCACTTTCCAGGGCTCTGTTCAGCTGCTTGCGGGTTTCTTCAAGCTGCTGGTTGCAGTGCAGCAGGCGATCGCCGATGATCCGGTTGAGTCCAAGCAGGATCCTGGCCATCGACTGGGGGTGTTGTTTGACGGCAGCGATCATGTCGGAACGGAACAGGCCAACCAGCACCGTGGGCTCAAGCGCTTTTGCCGAGGCGCTGCGCGCGCGTGACGCCGTCAGGGCGATCTCGCCGAAGAAGTCCCCCTGTTCCAGTAACGCCAGAGAGTGTTCATGGTCAAGATCGTCGTTGGTAAAGATCTGGACTTTGCCGGTGCGGATGATATACATCCCGGTGCCGAGGTCGCCCTGGCCGAAGATCGCTTCGTCGGCCTGGTAGGTACGGATATGCACCAGGCTCTCCAGGCACTTCAGGTCGCGGCGGTCAAGCTTGACGAAAAAGGGGAGGGTGCTCAAAAAATAGCGAAGACTGTCTTCTGAACCGCGTCTGCGGAAAATGTTGTGCCAGACTGGATTGATCATGAAGCCCTCAGGGGTCTGAAAGAGGTCAATGCGGCGGCTGTTCTTTTGCAACATTATACCTATAAGTTCACCCAGTTCCAGAAAAAAGCCGGAATCGTTCAGCGGTACTTTATCTTGTGCTCGGGAATGCTTATGCTATGGCCATGATAGAGATCGATTTACAGAAATACCCGCTGCTCCCCGGTGTCTACCAGATGTACAGCGCCGAAGGAGAGGTCCTTTACGTCGGCAAGGCCAAGCAGCTGCGCAACCGCCTGCGCAGTTACTTTTCACCAGGCGGTGACGGGCGCCTGCATATTCCGTTGCTGATGGAAAAGGTCGAGCGGATCGAGGTGATCGTCACCGACACCGAAAAGGAAGCGCTGCTGCTTGAGAATACTCTGATCAAGAAGTACCGGCCGCGTTACAATATCGAACTGCGTGACGATAAAACCTACGTCTCGGTGCGTATCGACCTGAATGATCCTTTTCCGATGATGCAGGTCGTCCGCCAGGTCAAGGATGACGGCGCTGAGTATTTCGGTCCCTATTCTTCAGCCTCGGCAATCCGTGAGACGCTCAAGGAGATCTACCGGATCTTTCCCCTGCGCCATGCCTCACAGGAGCGCTGCGCCAAACGCGGCCGTCCCTGCCTTTTTCACCAGATCGGCCAGTGCAGTGCCCCCTGTCACGGCAAGATCAACCGCAGTGAATACCGCAAACTGGTCGACGGCGTTATCCAGCTGCTCGAAGGGCGTGAGTCGGAGGTGATCAAACGTCTCAAGGCGAGAATGGACAAGGCCTCGGAACTGATGAACTTTGAGGAGGCTGCACGTTTGCGGGATCAGATCCGTTCCATCGAAAAGAGCGTCGAAAAACAGAAGGTCACAGATTTTGGCGGTGGTAACCAGGATGTGATCGGTCTGCACGAGGATGGCGGTGAGGTTGAGATCGCCCTGTTGTTCATCCGCCAGGGGAAGCTGATTGGCCGGCGCACCTTTCTCCAGGAATGGAAGCTTGATCTGCCGGAACTGCTTAGCGGTTTTCTCCAGGAATACTATGCCGGTGAGGTCGTGCTGCCCGATCAGGTGCTGCTCCCCTTCGATTTCGAAAGCTCCGAGCTGCTTGCCGAGTGGTTGAGTGACAAGCGCGGCCGTAAGGTGCGCCTGCAGGTGCCGCAGCGCGGTGAGAAAAAGCGGCTCTGCGATCTGGCCCAGCGCAACGCCAGCGAGGCCTACAAACAGCGGGGCAAGCGTCAGCAGGCGCGCGATGAACTGCTGGCCGAATTGCAGAGTAAATTCGATCTGGCGCAATTGCCGCAGCGGATCGAATGTTTCGATATCTCCAACGTCCAGGGCAATCAGTCGGTCGGCAGCATGGCGGTGCTGCTTGGCGGCGAGGCGGCTCCGGCCGAGTACCGGCGCTTTCGCATCAAGACGGTGGTCGGTGCCGATGATTACGCCTCTTTGACCGAGGTGGTCAGCCGCAGGCTGGAGCGCGGTCTTGCCGAAGAGAACCTGCCCGACATGATCCTGATCGACGGCGGCAAGGGGCAGCTCGGTGTTTTGACTGAGGTGCTGGAAAAATACGCCCTGAGCGGCAGGATCGGCGCGGTCGGCATCGCCAAGAGCCGGGTCTTTGCCAATGTGCGCGGCAAGGCGGTCGAGCGCAGCGAAGAGCGCTTCTTTCTTCCCGGGCGCAAGAACCCGGTCAATTTCCGCAGTGGTTCAGCGGCTCTCTTCCTGCTCGAACGGCTGCGTGACGAAGCCCACCGTTTCGCCATCACCTATCATCGTAAACTGCGCGGTAAACAGCAGCTGCGCTCATCCCTCGAGGATATTCCCGGGGTCGGGCCTGCGAGGCGCAAGGCCCTGCTCAAGCATTTCGGCAGTCTGAAGAAGATTCGCGAGGCCAGTCGTGAAGAGTTACAGCAGATGCCGGGACTGCCGGCGGAGCTGGCGGAGCGGGTCTATTTGACCTTTCACTCTGAATAACAAATCTGCATCGCGGTTCTATTTTGATCCATAAACAA
This sequence comes from Geopsychrobacteraceae bacterium, assembly GCA_963676795.2. Lineage (GTDB taxonomy): Bacteria > Desulfobacterota > Desulfuromonadia > Desulfuromonadales > Geopsychrobacteraceae. Next base: position 1,272,229 of record CAXXTB010000001.1, read on the forward strand.
CAAGCCCCGGAGTCTGAACTCCGGGGCTTGTCTTTAGAAGGTCTTTGGGGCTTGGTCCGCTCAGCTATTATTCAGCCGTAACCTCGGCCCCTTCGACGATCAGGGCATATTTGTAGCCGAAGCCGAAATCCTTGTCAGCGGTCAGCTGCCCTTTGATGATGACCATATCGCCGACCTTGACCTGGGTGTTACTGGTGACGGTCAGATCGTTGTTTGCGCCTTCCGCAGAGCCGCTGCCGTCCTGGATGTGCAGCCAGTTGGTGCCCATGATCTGCGGGCTGAATTTGACCACCTTGCCGCGTACGGTGACGTTGTTACCGGCGTACTGCTCTTTCTGGCTGTAGATCTCTGCGATGGTCTGGCCGCCGTCAGCTTTGACGATATTGCTCAGGTCAAATTGAGGTGCGGTCTGTCCGTTCAGGGGCGGGTGCCCAGGGGGGAGCTGGACAGTTGCGCTGTCTGCCGATTCATCAGCCGGGTTGCTGGCATTGAGTACAGCTTCGACGAAATAGACCACAGGGAAATCCCGGTTGAGGCTCTGGCTGTGGTAGTTGGTCATCGCCATTCCTGAGGGAATGATAACGTTGTCCCCCGTATTGACACTGAACTGCGGGGCCGCCGCCCAGATTTTTTCGCTGCCGGTATCAATCTGTACATAGGTGTAGCCAGCTGCATCCATGGTTTCGCTGACAGTTCCGGAGGCCCCGTTAAAACCGCCGGAATTGCTGGCCGGTCTCTGGACAGGGGGCACTTCGGTTGCTGTCTGTTGGACCTCGGCTCGGGTTTCTTTGTCTTTGCAGGCGGAAAGCAGTGCGACGGAACAAAGAAGCATTGTGATCACTACAGTGTTTTTCACGTTCAACCTCAGCTCAAAAGGGTGATTACTATATTTTGTTTGTTACGAGTCAGGATAGCATATGGTGTGAAAATCTCACAAGCCATCAGCAATGTAACTTACATTTCTACAGATTGCGGTTGAACAGTGCCGACAGGTGGGCGAGACGCTCCGCCAGCTCCGGCGTCATGGCTTCCGGCAGCGCTCTCCAGCGCCAGTTGTTGAAAGCTGTGCCCGGTGTATTCATTCTCGAAGCCTCTCCGAGTGACAGGATGTCCTGCAACGGGATGACGGCCATTTTGCAGACACTGGCAAAGGCTGTTTCGATAAAAGGCCAGGGCATGTCGTGGCAGGGGCGCATCAGATAGTTTCTGATTCTTTGGCGGGCCGGATCGTCCAGCTTGTTCCACCAGCCGAGCGTTGTGTCGTTGTCGTGGGTGCCGGTGTAGATGACCGCGTTCGGGATATGCTGGTGCGGCAGGTAGGGGTTGTCCGCTCCCGAATCGAAGGCGAACTGGAGGATCTTCATGCCGGGCAGCTGCAGGCCGTCCCTTAAGCTTTCGACGTCGGGAGTAATGATGCCGAGGTCCTCGGCAATGACCGGCAGCAGGGCGAAGTCCTTTTTCAGACATTCGAAAAGCGCGGTGCCGGGAACCTCCATCCAGTAACCGTTGACCGCAGTTTCCTCGCTGGCAGCGATTGCCCAGCATGCAGCAAAGCCGCGGAAATGATCGACCCGGACGATATCGAACAGTTCCAGGTTCCACTTGAAGCGCTGCCGCCACCAGCTGAAATCATCCTCGGCCATTCTGTCCCAGCGGTAGAGCGGGTTGCCCCAGCGTTGTCCGGTACTGCTGAAGTAGTCGGGAGGGACCCCGGCAATCAGGGTCGGCCGGGAGTTTTCGTCGAGGTGGTAATATTCCTTGTTGGCCCAGACATCGGACGAATTTTCAGCAACAAAGATCGGCAGGTCGCCGAAGATCAGAATCCCCTTCTGGTTGGCGTAGGACTTCAGGGCCCGCCACTGCTCAAAGAAGACGAACTGCAGATAGCAGTGCCAGTCGATTCTTTCGCTGTGCTCTTTCTTAAAGGCGGCCAGGGTCGCTGCGTTTCCGAGGAGGCGTAATTCGGCGGGCCAGTTCTGCCAGTGCTCATCATGCTCACCACGGATCGTTTCAAACAGCACGTAGTCGGTCAGCCAGAAATCCTGCTGCTGGCAGAACTGCTGAAATCTCTGACGCCGCTCTGCTGAGGCTGTCGCTCTGAAGTTTCTGAAGGCCAGTCCGAGAAGTTCGACGACCAACTCAGTCGCTGCCGGGTAGTCGGCCTCGGCGGACTCGGTGACCGGAGCCGGAATATCCTCTGCCTTCAGGTCACCGGTCAGGGCCAGTTGGCGCAGGTCGATGAGCTGGGGATTGCCGGCAAAGGCTGAGAAACAACTGTAGGGGCAATCGCCGTAGCCGGTCGGTCCGAGTGGCAGGATCTGCCAGACCGTCTGGCGGGCGGCGACGAGGAAATCGACAAAGGCATAGGCTTCCTGACCCAGACTGCCGACGGGCTGAGGCCCGGGCAAGGACGTTGGGTGAAGCAGAATTCCGCTACGACGTTGTTTCAGCATGACACTCCGGATATAGACAGACGATCAGGGACAGATGACCCGCGCGGCCTGGCACTGAACCTCGACCATTTCAAACATGTTGGTGACCCGGCCGATCTCAACCTGGTCTTTCTTATGATAAAAATCGAGACAGAGACCACAGCTGGCGATATCAATCCCGCGCTCCTGGAGTTTTTTCAGGGTCTCCAGAACCTCGGAACCGGTTGTTGTCAGGTTGATGCCGCTGTTGACAAAGAGAATGATAGCAGGCAACGGGTCCATCTCAAGCAGGGTCGCAAGAAAATTTCGCATTAAAACGTAGCCCAGATCGCCTTCCCCCTGGCCCATCTGGTCGCTGCCGCAGTAGATGATCGTCTTGCCTGCCGGAGATTCCGGGGCAACTGCTTGCGTCTTAGGGGCCTCACCGCTTGCTGAAAGGGTCAGCACAAAACCGCTTCCGGCTGCGGCAGCGGAAGCGCTGTAGCCCATCTTTTCGGCCAGGCGTGAGACATTGTCGCGTCCCGCCGCGTCTCCGACGCAGACCTCCAGGTCGACGCCCGGGTTGGCGAGCATCTGTTTGCGGGTTTCAACGACAGGGTAGGGGCACTGATGTTGGCTGTAATCAAGTTTTATCATCTGCAATCCTCGTCATGATTCGGGTTTTTGTCTCGCGCCCCAAGTCTAGTTGATGTCCGTTGTGAATACAAATATTTCGCCGTTTTCTATGAGGCGCTGTTCACGGCTGTTTTGAGCCGCTGGAGCTTTGAGCCTCTTCCCCTTGTTTGTGTCCCCCTGTTGACAGCCTGGGCATTGTTCTGTAGATTGGTCGTACCAATAGGTGGATTTTGACGCGAATATACCGAATTTAGCTTATTTAACCAATATTAGGTAGTACCATTGGAGGCGTATGACCGATTCGATTCTTTTTAGTCCTGTCCCTGTCGGACGTGCCGGTGAGGAAGTGGCCCTGCAGCTTGAAGCTGCAATCCTGAGCGAGAAGATCATGCCGGGAGAAAGTCTGCCGAGCGAAAGGGAACTGCAGGCCCAGTTTGGCACCGGGCGTGGTGTTATCAGGGAAGCGATACGGGCGCTGAAGCAGAAAGGCTTGATCGAGATCCGCAAAGGTGCCAAAGGGGGCGCCTATGTGAAGAAAATCGAGGTGGCCAATGTCAGTGAGTCACTCGGGCTGTTTCTCAAACAGAACCGGGTCGAGACCAGCGACCTTGCCGAATTCCGCGAGAGTATTGACCGCACCATCACCATGCTGGCTATTACCCGGGCAACCGCTGAGCAGAAGCAGAAACTGGTCGCTGCCACTGAAAAGTTGATGACGTTTCTCGAAGAGGCCGAGCCGGATCTGAACCGGCTGGGAGAACTCGACCGCGAACTGAATATCATGCTGGCGCGGATGACGGCGAACCCGATCTTTGAATGGATCATGTGCGCCATGCAGCTGGGGTTCAGCTCGCATGACTATGCGCTCTACGAAGATGCCGAATTCCGCCGCAACACGATCATCAACTGGTGTACGACAGCGGGACATATCGCCGCCGGGGATCTGCTCCAGGCTCTGTCGTCGATCGGAGCCCACTATATCCTGCTGCGTCAGTGTGTCGCCAAACGGCAGACCGCAGCGGTCAAGGATCAGGCTGTCTGAATTTTTAACAAGTGAAAGAAAGGTAACAAAGAACCATGGCAAACCAGAATTACGATTACATCATAGTCGGCGGCGGTTCCGCCGGCAGCGTCCTGGCCAATCGCTTGAGCGCCAACCCGGAAAACCGGGTGTTGATCCTGGAAGCGGGCAAGCCGGATTACCGCTGGGATTTCCGCATCCATATGCCGGCGGCGCTGACCTACCTGCTGACCAAGCCGACCTACAACTGGCTCTACGAGTCGGCTCCGGAACCGCAGATGCACAACCGGCGTATCGCTCAGCCGCGCGGCAAGGTCTTGGGCGGCTCTAGCTCCATCAACGGGATGATCTATATTCGCGGTAACGCCATGGATTACGAAAAATGGGCGACCAACGAAGGTTTGGAAAACTGGGACTACGCCCACTGCCTGCCTTACTTCCGCAAGTTCGAGACCCGGCTGATCGGTGCCGACGCTTACCATGGTTCCAACGGTCCCCTCTGCTTGACCACCCCGAAGTGTGACAATCCGCTCTTCGATGCTTTCTTCAAGGCCGCCGAGCAGGCTGGTTATCCGCTGACCGACGATGTCAACGGCTACCAGCAGGAAGGGATGGGCAAGTTCGACCAGAATATCTACCGCGGCCGCCGTCACAATGCCGCGCGCGCTTACATCCACCCGGTCAAGAACCGCTCCAACCTGACGGTCAAGACCCGGGCCCTGGCGACGCGCGTTCTTTTCGACGGCAAGAAGGCGATCGGTGTCGAGTATAAAAAGGGGAGCAGCATTCAGCGCGCCTACGCCGGCGAGGTGATCAGCTGCGGCGGGGCGATCAATTCGCCGCAACTGCTCCAGCTCTCAGGAGTCGGTAACGGCAACGAGCTGAGCCAGTTGGGGATCAATGTTGTCAACGATCTGCCGGGGGTCGGCGAAAACCTGCAGGATCACCTGGAGCTCTATGTTCAGTATGCCTGTAAGCAGCCGGTCAGCATGTACCCGGCGCTCAAGTGGTACAACCAGCCGAAGATCGGCTTCGACTGGCTGTTCCGCCGCACCGGTGCTGCTGCGACCAATCATTTCGAGGCGGGCGGTTTCATCCGCGGCAACGAGCGGGTCGAGTATCCGAACCTGCAGTTCCACTTCCTGCCGATCGCAATCCGTTACGACGGCAGCGCCCCGGCTGCCGGTCACGGTTTCCAACTGCATGTCGGACCGATGAATACCGATGTGCGTGGTCACATCAAGATCAAGTCGAACCAGCCGAATCGGTATCCGGAGATCTTCTTCAACTACCTCTCCACCGAGCAGGAACGCCGCGAGTGGGTCGAGGCGATCCGCTGTTCGCGTAATATCATCGGCCAGGCCGCCTTTGACGATCTGCGCGGTGAAGAGCTGGCGCCGGGCAGCGCGGCCCAGAGCGACGAGGAGATCCTTGATTTCGTCGCCCGCGAAGGGGAGAGCGCATACCATCCGAGCTGTACCTGCAAGATGGGCTACGACGACATGGCGGTCGTCGATAGTCAGCTCAAGGTTCACGGCGTCGAAGGGCTGCGCGTTGTCGATGCCTCGATCTTCCCGTCGATCACCAACGGCAATATCTACGCACCAACCATGATGGTTGGCGAGAAGGCCGCTGATATCATTCTTGGTAACACCCCGGAAGAGCCGTCAAGCGCACCGTTCTATCGTTGTCAGGAGGGGAGTGATGCGTAAGGGGCAGATGTATATCGATGGGCAGTGGTGCGATGCTCTTTCCGGAGCGGTTCGTGAGATCATCAATCCGTTCAATCAGCAAGTGATCGCAACTGTCGCTGAAGGGGATCGCGCCGATTCGCAAGCCGCCATCGCTGCGGCCAGAAGCGCTTTTGACGACGGCCGCTGGTCCGGTCTGACGGCGACGGAAAGAGCCGGTTATGTTTTCCGTCTGGCTGACCTGATTGAGGCGAACCGTCAGCAGCTGGCCGAGCTGGAGAGCCTCGACACCGGCAAAACGCTGACTGAGAGTCTCTGGGATATGGACGATATCGCCGGGATCTTCCGTTATTACGCCGGGCTGGCCGATAAGGACGGCGGTGAGATCATCAGCTCGCCGCTGCCGAACAGCGAGAGCCTGGTGGTGCGTGAGCCGGTCGGCGTCTGCGGCCAGATCTCACCCTGGAACTATCCGTTGTTGCAGGCGGCCTGGAAACTGGCTCCGGCCCTGGTCGCCGGCTGTACGGTGGTGATGAAGCCGAGCGAGATCACCCCGCTGACAACCATTCGCGTCAGCGAACTGGTCAGCGAGGCGGGTATCCCGGCCGGGGTGGTCAATCTGGTTTTGGGGCCGGGAGCGACGGTCGGTGCCGAACTCTCTGAAAGCCATGACGTCGATCTTATCTCCTTCACCGGCGGGATTGCCACCGGCAAGCGGATCATCCAGGCGGCAAGTTCCAACGTCAAGAAGATTTGTCTCGAGCTGGGTGGCAAAAACCCGAACATTATCTTTGCCGATGCCGATCTCGAGGTCGCCCTCGACTATGTACTGAACGGCGTCTTTTTTCACGCCGGTCAGATCTGCAGCGCCGGAGCGCGGGTGATGGTCGAAGAGTCGATCCATGACGATTTTGTCGACCGTCTCAAGCAGCGGATGAGCTGGATAAAACTGGGCAACGGTTTTGTTGAGGGAACCCAGATGGGACCGCTGATCTCGGCCGAGCATCTGGCCAAGGTCGAAAGCTACGTCAAGGTTGCCGTTGACGAGGGCGCTGTGCTGGAACTGGGCGGCAGACGCCCTGCCACTGCCGGTTTGCAGGACGGCTTCTTCTACGAGCCGACCCTGTTCAGTGGCTGCAAAAACGACATGCGTATCGTTCAGGAGGAGGTCTTCGGGCCGGTGATCTCGGTCGAGCGGTTCTGTACCGAAGAGGAAGTGGTTGAACGCGCCAACAGCACCATCTATGGTCTGGCCGCCGGCTTCTGGACCGCCGACAGCGCCCGTCAGAAACGGGTTGCCCGTGGCTTACGCTTCGGAACCGTCTGGATCAACGACTTCAATGTCTACTTCACCCAGGCGCCCTGGGGCGGCTTCAAGCAGTCGGGACTGGGGCGCGAGCTGGGCAGGACCGGTCTCGAGGAGTATACCGAGCAGAAGCATATCTACCAGAACTATCAGCCGCAGGCGCTCAACTGGTTTGGAGTCAAGTAGCCCATCTGCCGCGATGAGCGTGGCGGGATCATTATACAAAAGGAGGAGTTGATGTCTATTTCGTCTCTGAGGAGACCTATTGTTGTGGCGCTGACCCTGGTGCTGATCTTCTGGTCAGGAATGGCTATGGCCGCAAACAAGATCCATTTTGCCCGGGTCAGCTGGACCGGGGTGACGGTCAAGACCGAACTGGCCAAGGATATTCTGACCAGTCTCGGCTACCAGACCAAGGTTTCGACCCTGTCTGTGCCGATCGTCTACCAGGCCTTGAGCACCGGCGATGCCGATGTTTTCCTGGGCAACTGGATGCCGTCAATGGAGACGATCGCCAACAAGTATTTTGAACAGGGGACAGTCATCAAATCTGTCGCAAACATGGAGGGGGCCAAGTATACCCTGGCGGCTCCCAGCTATGTGGTTGACGGCGGGCTGAAGGATTTCGCCGATATCGCCAGGTTTGCCGACAAGCTCGATCACAAGATCTACGGCCTGGAACCGGGTAACGATGGTAACCTGATCATCAAGGATATGATCGACAAGGATATGTTCGGTCTCAAAGGGTTCAAGATTGTCGCCACCAGCGAACCGATCATGTTGACCGAGGTACAGAACAAGGTGCGCGATAACCAGTGGGTTGTTTTTCTCGGCTGGTCGCCGCACTACATGAACCAGATTATCGATATGAAGTACCTGACCGGCAGTACCGGGGCGACCTTCGGCGACAACGACGGCACCGCAACCGTCTATACCAATGTCCGCAAGGGTTTCGCCGAGGATGAGCCGAACGCAGCGCTGTTGATCAAGCAGATGATCTTCCCGATCGCGATGATGAACGAGATTTCCCGGCTGCTTAACGACGACAAGAGTCTCGATCACGAAGCGGCCGGACTCAAATGGCTTAAAACGCATCCGGATATCTACCGGAGTTGGCTGAAAGGGGTGAAGACCCTCGACGACAAACCGGGGTTGCCTGCATTCGAAGAGTTTCTTGCTGCCCACTGATATCCACTGAATTATCAATTTAATGCATTCGTCATCGCCCGTTTGAGGAGCGTGCTCCTCAAACGGGCGTTTTTTGATTGTTTCATCTATCAAGCCGGGAACCGGCTGTGCTATTCCGCGAATTCAAGATGCAAGGCATCTTGTCTGAGCGTGCAGAGAGTTGCAGCCCAAAGGCTACGAAGATGTCGCGAAACGTTTACCAACGATGCCGTTGACGTTAGAGTTTCTTTTGCGCCCTTTTCTTTGCGATCAAAGAAAAGGGCGTCGCCTGCCGGTGCGAGAACCGGCGGTTCTTTTCAAGGTTATCTCAATAGCGAAGATTAAGTTCGCGGGGTTTCGCCCCCGCACGGCGACATCCTTTTATCCAGAGCCACAAAAGGATGCAAAAGGGCTCTTTTTATATTGTCGTTTTTCAGCCTTTATTTCTTCGTAGCTTTACGCCCGCATCTGACAACGCGCCCTACGATGAGTTGACTCATCTAATGGGCAGAATCGGAAAAACTCAGCAAAGCTGAGTTTTGATAGAGGCAGTTGAAACGAACTTGCTTATATTTTCAGGCTTTTTTCCTCAGGCTGTGTTAATCACCTTACTATTGACAAAAAAAAGGCGCTTTTTTATGATCCTCGTGACCGGGGTGCCTGCCTTTATTTAAAGGCGGGGTAATAGGAAAAACGGTGAAAATCCGTTGCATACCAGCCATTGCCGTGAACGGGGACGACGGCCTGCTTTTATGCCACTCATCTTTGATGGGGAAGGCGCAGGCCCGAGGATGATCCGTTAGCCGGAAAGCCTGCCCAGGTAACATATCTCAAGGAAGCCCGCTGGAACCTTTCCTGTATACACCCGTATCAGGAGGATTCCATGACGCTCGAAAAGAACAGAGCCTTTGGTGCGCTCATCACCCGTCTCATCAACAAAGACAACCTCTCCCGAGAAGAAGCCTACAGTGCCTTTTCAACGATTTTAAGCAATACCACCACTGAGTTGCAGCAGGGTGCTTTTCTCTCTGCCCTGACGGCAAAAGGGGAAACGGCCCAGGAAGTTGCCGGTGCCTGGGAAGCGATCTACCAGCTCGATACGACCAAGGTGGCTATCGATCTGGCTGTCGCGGAAAATTCCGGAACCGGGATGGACAGTTTCAAGACCTTCAACATCAGTACCGCAGCTTCGATTATCGCCGCTGCCGGTGAGGTGCCGATGGCTCGTCACGGCGCCCGGGCGATCACCTCGATGTGCGGCACCGTCGATATGGCTGAGGCTCTCGGGGTCGATGTCGAGTGCGATGCTGAGACCGTGGCCCGGAGTATCGAAAAGGTCGGCCTTGGTCTGTTCAATGGCATGAGCCCGCAGATCCACCCCAATGCGCTGGGGCGGATTCTCTCCCAGATCTATTTCGGTTCAACCCTGAATATCGCCGCGTCGCTGGCCAACCCGGCACTGCCGAAGATCGGTGTCCGGGGGGTCTATGCCAAAGAAATGATCATGCCCGTCGCCGAAGTGATGAGTGAAATCGGTTATCATAGCGCCCTGGTTCTGCACGGTGAAACAGGCAGCGGCCTGGGCATGGACGAAGCCTCCATCTGTGGCGCCACCTATTGCGCCCGCATCAGCCAGGATGCGAGTACGGGAGCCAAGGCCATTGAACAGTTCAGTATCGATCCGCAAAAACTTGGCCTGGCGGTCTCCTCTCTCGATGCTCTGAAACCCGAAGCGAACATCAAGGCCGAATCTGTCCGCTTTGCCGGCCTGATGGCGAACAGGGAAGAGGGTGCCAGAAAGAATGCCGCAACCCTCAATGCCGGTCTGATCTTCCTGGCCGCCGGTAAAGCCGATAGTCTGGAGGACGGGGTTCAGCAGGCGACCGTTCTGCTAGAATCGGGCAAGGCTTTTGCTACCCTGGAACGCTGGGTCGCCACCCAGAACCGTACCCCGGAACAAGGCCTTGAAAAACTTCATGCTCTGATCTGATTGATAAAGGCAGGTTTGGTCGCTTGACCGGGCCTGCAAATCGAGTCTGGAGATTTTTATGGAACTGTTGATTATCAAATGTGGCGAACGCTATCTCAAGACGAGCGCGGCTGACTACGAGCTCGTCGATTTCAATAAAGCGTCTGTCTTTCCTCTGCACCAGCTGGAGCAGGTCCGGGACATGGAAACCAGGGCTCTGGCACAGGGCTTTTCTGAACTGTGCGTCAAAAAGCTGGTACTGACCGAGGAGGATCTGTGATGATTCGGATGCAACTGACCGGCCTGCGTCAGCTTGACGTTCAGCCGCAGCCGCCGCTGCTTGCGCCGACCGATAAGAGCCAGGCGCTGGTCGAGGTGCTGGCCTGCGCCATCTGCCGCACCGATGCCAAGATGTGGGAGCAGGGGCACCGTGATCTGGTTTTTCCCCGGGTACTCGGTCATGAGATGATCGTCCGGGCGGAAGACGGCCGGCGTTATATCGTCTGGCCGGGCTCCAGTTGCGGAACTTGTTCCTATTGTCTGGCCGGTAAGGAAAATCTCTGTGACGATATGAAAATCGCCGGTTTTCATCATGACGGCGGTTTTGCCCATCAGGCCCTGGTTCCATCAAGTGGCCTCATCCCCGTTCCCGACCAGCTCGATAATCACGTCGCCTGCTTTGCTGAACCGGTCGGTTGTGTCATCAATGCCTTTGACAAGCTGCCAATCGCTGCCGGAAAAAAACTGCTGATCTACGGCGGTGGTACGATGGGCCTGATCTCTGCCCTCTACGCCCGCCAGCTTGGCCTTGAGCCGCTGATTCTGGAAAAGGATGAAGCGAAAATCCGCAAGATCAAGCCGATTCTGGTAGAAGAAAACCTGGTTTGCTGCAAGGAGACCCTCCAGAGCCTGTTCGATCTGGTCATCAATACCTGTCCTGATTACATCGCCTTCTGCCAGGCGATCAGCAAGGTCGACAAGGGGGGGCACATCTCATTCTTTTCCGGTATCTCGAAAAATGAAACACTGGAGACCAACCTCGTCAACCTGATCCACTACAAGGAGGCCACGGTTTCAGGGGCCTACGGTATGAAACAGTCGGACATGGAACGGGCTGTTCCGTTCCTGATTTCTCATGCCGCATCTCTTACGCGCCTTATCGAAGCGGTTGTCAGCCCCGAACAGGCTCCGGCTCTCATGCCGGAGGTTCTTTCCGGCAAGCGGCTTAAATATATCCTCGATTTTACCCCTACAATAAATACGGAGGATAAACGCAGGGAGAAGATACAGGCCGATCAGGTTACAGAACAAAAGGATGAATATCTCCCTCGTCATTCTATCCTGCCCGAAGGAAGTTTGTGCCGCCGGGTCGTCGAATCTGTTTTTTCTCTTGATAAGCATCTTTCTGCCGAAGCAGAAGCAAAGATGGATGACAAGGCTAAGCCACTCGGGTCGCTTGGCAGGCTGGAACCTCTGGCGATCAGCATCTGCAGAATCCAGAGAACATTGCAGCCCCGGCTTCAGCGCAAAGGGATGCTGGTTTTTGCTGCCGATCATGGCGTGGTCGAAGAGGGTGTGTCGGCGTACCCTGCCGAGGTTACGGGACAGATGGTCGACAACTATCTGAACGGCGGCGCGGCCATCAATGTCATCTGCCGTCGCTATGCGATTGATATGAAGATCGTCGATATGGGGGTGAAGAAGGATTTTTCAGCTCACTCGGATCTGATCCGGGCCAAGGTCGCGGCCGGGACACGGAATATGGCACTGCAAACAGCGATGACCCATGATCAGGCGATACAGGCTCTTGAAAGTGGCATTCAGGCATTCTTCTCATTGAACGACACCGAGGATGGGCCATTGCAGATACTTGGCCTCGGCGAGATGGGGATCGGCAACACCACATCAGCGGCGGCGATCATCTCCGTTATTACCGGGATCACACCTGGTCAGGCTACTGGGCGGGGGACCGGGGTCGATGATGAAGGGCTGAAGCATAAGACCGAGGTCATCGAAAAGATCCTCGCTTTTCATCAGCTGGACGGTAGCAACGGTCTGGAGATTTTAATCGCGATTGGTGGCTTTGAACTGGCCGGGATCGCCGGGGCGGCATTAGCGGCAGCTTCACAGGGCTGCGCCGTGGTTCTGGACGGTGTTATTTCAACCGCTGCGGGGTTGATTGCCTATCTGTTCAACCCGGCAATCAGGGATTACCTGATCGCCGGGCATAAATCCGTTGAGCAGGCCCAATCCGCAGCCCTTGCATATATGGGGCTCGATCCGGTCGTCGATCTGGCGATGCGTCTTGGCGAAGGAACAGGTGCCGCACTGACCATCGACCTGGCCGCAACCGCCTGCCAGTTGATGAGTGAAATGGCCTCTTTCGATGAAGCCAAGATTTCCAGATCAGGAACAAAAAAGCCGGCAGATTGAGCCGGCTTTTTTTGCATTAATTCAGTTTCAGCTGGACCACCGTCTCGATGTGCGAGGTCTGCGGGAACATGTCGACCGGCTGAACCTGGACGACTTGGTAGCCGCCGTTTTTGAGGATCGCCAGGTCGCGGGCGAGGCTGTCCGGATCGCAGGAGACGTAGATGATCTGCTTGGGGCGCATCTGGTTGAGAGCGTTCAGAACTTCCTCATCGCAGCCTTTACGTGGCGGATTGAGGGTCACCAGGGAAAATCGTTCGTTATGGTCCTGGTATTCGCCGATCAGTTCTGCCGCGTCGCCGGCGAAGAAATGGCAGTTGCCAAGACTGTTCAGTTTGGCATTCTCGGTCGCGTTGCGTACCGCCTGCTCGACATATTCAATACCGTCCACGCGGCCTGCGTCCTGGGCCAGGTGCAGGGCGATGCCGCCGATGCCGCAGTAGAGATCGAGGGCCGCATCCTGTTTGCTCAGGTTCGCCCAGCTGCGGACCAGCCGGTAGATGCGCGCCGCCTGCAGGGTGTTGATCTGAAAGAACGACTCCGGCGCCATGCGCACCGAGACATCACCGACCTGGTCGATCAGGTCAGGCAGGCCGAGCAGCTTGATCGTTTCATCGCCGATGATAACGTTGCCGGTCGAGCTGTTGATGTTCTCGTGGACGCCGATCACCTCAGGCACCTTGCGGGTCAGCCATTTGGCCAGTTTCGGCAGCTGCTGCAGGTCCTTGAAGTTGCTGACGAAGGTGACCAGTGCCTTGTTGTGGATCGGGCTGACGCGGATCAGCAGGTAGCGCAACAGGCCGCGCTGGTGCTTGGCTGAATAGACGGAGATCCTCTGACGCTCGACCTCCTCCCTGACCACTGCGACGATCTTATTGATCAGCGGGTGGTGAACCGGGCAGTCAGGGCAGTCGACGACATCGTGGGTGCCGCGCCGGTAGAGGCCGATCGACACCTTCTCCCGTTTGCGGGAAAAGGTCAGCTTGGCGCTGGCGCGATAGCCGACGGCGTTCTCTGAAGGGATGACCGCATTGACCTGTTCGCTGGAAACGATCTGCTGTTCCTTCAGCGCATTGGCCACCCGGGTCTGCTTGTAGAGCAGCTGGTCGGGATATTTCATGGCGATCAGCGGGCAGCCGAGGCAGGCCTGCTCCTTGCTGCACAGCGTCCGCGCGCTGCGGGTTCTGGCCGAATGCACGACCTTGCGCAGGTTGGTGTAGATATGAGTGCGGCCGACATGTTCGATTTCGGCGATGACTGTATCACCCGGCAGGGCGCCCTGGATCAGGGCGGTTTTGCCTTCATGTTTGGCCAGGCCGATCCCTTCATTGTCCAGAGCTTCGATGGTCAGTTTCAGGGGTGGATCTGGTTGTTTCCCAGTGCGTTCTTTGTTGCCGGCTTTCTTTGCCATGTCGGTGCTCTCTTTGCTTCTCTATATATAATGGTTCCGCCGTATGCCATTGCAGGCGAGGCGCGAAGGGTACTCTTCTTTTAAGTGCCTGTCAAACCTATAGAAGTTTTTGCGGACACTTGCCAGTTTTGTCCAAGTTTATTAAACTTCGCTCGCAAGTAAAATTCCTTATTGATGAAAGAGTCATATTTTGCGCCATAGAACCCGTCAAGTTCAATTAGGTTCCGTCAAAATCGGTGGTGATGCGCCGGTTTCCGTTCAGTCGATGACCAATACCGATACCCGCGATGTCGTGGCCACCCTGGAGCAGATCGAGCGGCTGGCCAAGGCCGGCTGTGAGATCGTCCGCTGCGCGGTGCCTGATCAGGCCGCGGCCGAAGCTCTCGGTACGATCGTGCGGGGGAGTTCTCTGCCGCTGATCGCCGATATCCATTTCGATTACAGGCTGGCTCTGGCTGCCGTGGAGTCGGGGGTTGCCGGTTTGCGTCTCAATCCCGGTAATATCGGCGAGACCTGGAAGGTCGCTGAGGTCGTCAGCGCCTGTCGCGAGCGCCAGCTGCCGATCCGTATCGGCGTCAATGCCGGTTCGCTGGAACCGGAATTGCTGCGCAAATACGGGCACCCGACCTCTGAAGCGATGGTTGAAAGCGCGCTCGGCCATATTCGCATCCTCGAAGAGCTGAATTATGAGCAGATCAAGGTCAGTCTCAAGGCCTCCGATATTGCCCGCACCGTCGATGCTTATCGGCTGCTGGCCAAACAGTGCGATTATCCGCTGCATATCGGTATTACTGAGGCGGGCACGACCTGGAGCGGCACGATCAAGAGTGCCATCGGCCTGGGGATGCTGCTCTATGACGGAATCGGTGATACCCTGCGCGTTTCGCTGACTGGCGACCCGGTCGAGGAGGTGCGGGTCGGCTGGGAGATTCTCAAGAGTCTGCGGCTGCGCGAAAAGGGGCCGATATTCATCAGCTGTCCGACCTGTGGGCGCTGTCAGATCGATCTGATCGGCACCGCCGAAGAGGTCGAAAGGCGGCTGCAGGATCTGCCCCTGCCGATCACCATCGCGGTCATGGGCTGTGTCGTCAACGGTCCGGGGGAAGCACGTGAAGCCGATCTGGGGATCGCCGGCGGCAAGGGGCAGGGAATCCTGTTCCGGCGCGGCGAGATTGTCCGCAAGGTGCCACAGGCCGAATTGGCCGATGTGCTGGTCGAGGAAGCCTGGAAGCTGGTCGGGGAATCTGGTGAGCAAGATTGAGGAGCAGCTCGATATCGTCCTGATCGAACCCTTTCTGACCGGGTCTCACGCGGCCTGGGCCAGGGAACTGGCAGAAAACAGCCGCCATCGGATTGAAATCCTCGGGCTTGACGGGCGTTACTGGAAGTGGCGTATGCACGGCGGGGCGGTCGAACTGGCCGACAGGTTTCTGGCCCGGGAGCTGCGCCCGGATCTGCTTCTCGCCAGCGATATGCTTGACCTGTCCAGTTTTCTGGCTCTGACCCGTAGACAGACCGCCGCTCTCCCGGTGGCGCTCTATTTCCACGAGAATCAACTTTGTTACCCCTGGTCTCCCGATGATCGGGATGTCGCCCTCAAACGGGATGCGCATTACGCATTCATGAATTATACCTCGGCGCTGGCGGCCGATGCGCTGCTGTTCAATTCTGCTTATCACCGGAACGCTTTGCTTGCTCAATTGCCTGAGTTTCTGAACGGCTTTCCTGATTATCGCGGGCTTGGGAATGTCGCCAGAATTGCTGAAAAGGGGCGCGTGCTGCCGCTCGGGCTTGACCTGCGGGCCCTGGATGGTTTTCGGCCGGATGATGTGTCTGAGAATGAGGTGCCGCTGATTCTCTGGAATCACCGCTGGGAGTATGACAAGAACCCGGAGGAGTTTTTTCGGGCCCTTTACCTGCTGGCCGATGAGGGAATACCCTTTCAGTTGGCGGTTCTCGGGGAGGAATACCGCAAGACTCCGTCGGTTTTTACCGAGGCCCGTCAGCGCCTGAAAGATCAGATCGTTCACTGGGGCTATGCCAAAAGCCGCAGCGATTATGCACGCTGGCTCTGGCGTGCCGACATCCTGCCGGTGACCTCTGTCCATGATTTCTTCGGTATCAGTGTTGTCGAAGCGATCTATTGTGGCTGCCTGCCGCTGTTGCCGAAGCGACTCGCCTATCCGGAACATCTGCCCGAAACCTTGGTCGAGAGCTGCAGCTATGATACCTTTGACGGGCTGGTCAACAGATTGCGCCAGCACTGTCGCCATGAGGGGTTGCAGGCCGATCCCGCTTTGCGCGATCATGTCGCCAGGTATGACTGGCGAACCATGGTGCTGCATTATGACCGATGTTTCAGCGAGCTGTTCGCGAGAGGCGCCAAACAAGCATAGCGGCTTGCTTTTCTGCGCAATTCAGGGTAGTTTTCTCTACCTCTGATTTCGACTTCAGGTTCAGGAACTTGTTGGCTTATTGGATAGGCCGACATTCATTCTGCTGGGAGCCTGTCGGGCTTTGCGGATCGTCGCGAAAAATCAGCTGGTTGAAAACAGATTTTCGACCGTTTGAGAGCGAATAGCCGTAGCTATTTGTCGAAAAGGGTCGGAAATATGGACCGATCAGATGGTTTGCAGCAGATGCATGTAAAGTCCGACAGGCTCCTAGTCCATATTTTTTTCGTAACCAGTAAACAGGAAGAATTTCATGCGTTATTCCCAATATCTCTTGCCGACTCTCAAAGAGAATCCGGCGGATGCTGAAGTTGTCAGTCATCAGTTGATGACGCGTGCCGGTATGATTCGCAAGCTGGCCGCCGGAATTTACAATTACATGCCGCTGGGGCTGCGCTCGATCCGCAAGATGGAGCAGATTATCCGCGAGGAGATGAACAGGGCCGGGGCCATCGAATGTCTCATGCCGATGGCCAATCCCGCCGAGCTATGGCAGGAATCGGGACGCTGGGAAAAATACGGCAAGGAACTGCTCCGCTTCAAAGACCGCAAGGATACCGACTTCTGCGTCGGGCCGACCCATGAGGAGGTTATCACCGATATCGTCCGTAATACGGTCAACTCCTATCGCCAGCTACCGCTCAATCTCTATCAGATCCAGACCAAGTTCCGTGATGAGATCCGCCCTCGTTTCGGCCTGATGCGCGGCCGTGAATTCATCATGAAGGATGCCTATTCCTTTGATCTCAACGATGAAGGTGCCGATGAGTCCTACCGCAAGATGTACCAGGCTTATCGCAATATCTTCACTCGTTGCGGTCTCAAGTTCCGTGCCGTCGAAGCCGACAGTGGCTCGATCGGCGGCAGCTTTTCCCACGAATTCATGGTACTGGCCGAGTCGGGTGAGGACGGGATCGTCTCCTGTGATTCCTGTGAATACGCAGCCAATGTCGAGAAGGCGGAGCTGGTTTACCCTGGTCTGAAAACGCCGCAAGCCTCATCTGAACTGCAGAAGATCGAAACCCCGGATCAACGGACTATTGAAGAAGTTGCCGATTTTCTCAATATTGCTAAGCAGCAACTGGTCAAAACCCTGATCGTGCAGACCTCCGATGATGAGGTGGTCGCGGTGCTGCTGCGTGGCGACCGTGAACTCAACGAGATCAAACTGGCCAACCTGCTGGGTGTTGACTGGGTGCTGATGGCTGAGGATGCGGTTGTCCGCGACGTGACCGGTGCCCCAACCGGGTTTGCCGGGCCGATCGGGCTCAAGGTGAAAATTATCGCTGATGCCGAAGTTCTCGGTATGGCGGATTTTGTCGTGGGCGGCAACGAAGTCGACGTCCATTTCCTCGCTGCCAATATCGGCCGTGATTTCGAGGTTGCCCAGTTCGCCGATATCCGTCAGGCGGTCGCCGGCGATAACTGTCCACGTTGTTCCGGCAAGCTGGAAAGCTGGCGGGGCATCGAGGTCGGCCATGTTTTCAAGCTGGGCACCAAATATTCCGAAGCCTTGAACGCCAGCGTGCTTGACGATCAGGGCAAGGCTGTTACGCTGGTCATGGGCTGTTACGGAATCGGTGTCGGCCGGACTGTCGCTGCCGCCATCGAACAGAATCACGATGAGAACGGGATGATGTTGCCGATGCCTCTGGCACCGTTTCAGGTGACCGTGTTGATGCTCAATCCGAAAGACGACGAAGTGCGTAGTGCCTCCGAGTCGATCTATCAGCAGCTGACTGACGCCGGTGTCGAGGTGCTGCTCGACGATCGTAACGAGCGCCCGGGGATCAAGTTCAAGGATGCCGATCTGGTCGGTATCCCACTGCGCATCACTGTCGGTGCCAAGACCCTGGCTGACGGGCTGGTTGAGCTTAAGGATCGGGCGACCGGTGAGGCGTCGACCGTTGCCCTCGGTGAGGTTGTTCAGCAGGTCAGCCAGATGGTTGCCGAGGCTATGCGGGCCTGAGATCCATCAGCCAGAGCGTTGGCATCCGTGTGCTGTGGCTGCCAACGCTCCGGCTGATTCTGTGAACTGTTGTTTGCAGCGGAATGACTGATAAAGACGGGCTATGAGTGATTTCAGAATCAACAACAACAGCATAGGTCTGCCGGCTGACGTGGCCCAGTCTTTAGGGGCAGATGCGTTGCAGCTTATCTCCGCGTCTGAATCGCACCTGCTGCTGGGTCGGCCGGACGCTGAGAACCCGATTCTCCTCAGTGGTATTCTGGAGGCCGGAGCGATCCCTGACCTGCTCTCCTATTTCAATATGTTTCGCAAGACCGGTCTTTTGCACATCGATCTGGAAGGTGGTGCCAAGGCGCTCTATTTTCAGGAGGGGGAGGTCGTCTTTGCGGCCAGTACCTTCGCTTCCGAAGATATCGGCGAGGTCCTGTTTGCTCTCGGCAAAGTTGAAAAAGAGCTGCTGCTGAAGCTGCGGGCACGGGTCAGCGCTTCGGTTACTCTGGGTAAATTGCTGGTTGAATACGGTGATGTGTCGCCCAGGGATCTGTGGCTGGCGGCGCGCAGCCAGGTCGAAAATATCGTTTACAATCTGTTTACCGCCCAGCGGGGCGGTTTTTATTTCCAGCAGAGAGCCATCGAGCTGGAGCAGATCGTCCGTCTGTCGATGAGTACCCAGAATCTGATCATGGAGGGGTTGCGACGGATGGATGAAAAGGCGCTGTTCATGCGCAAGATCTATTCTCTGGATCATTATCCTGTTGAAACCGGCAAGGCTCCGGTCAATCTGGGGCAGGGCGAGGCAAGGCTTCTGACGCTGTGCCAGCCTGGGCTGCTGACCGTCCGGGATCTTCTGCGTAAGGCCGGGATGCTCGAGTTCGACGGTCTCCGCTTGCTCTACGGTCTGGTCGAGCAGAAATATGTCAAGATGGATGATGCCCCGACCACTGAGGTTGAGGGCACTCTGGGGGAGGTCCTGGCGACCTATAACGGCCTGTTGCGCTCCATTTTTGCGAAAATAGTCAAAGTGGATTCGGGCTTCTCTGGTGAGATGGTTGAGGCCTTGCGCGATATGCCTCAGCCCTATTCTTTTGTCTTGAGGGATGTCGAGCTGGCTGCAGACGGGACGCTGGACGGTTCCCGGATTGTGTCAAATCTCGACGGGCTCGAAGAGGGGGATAAGCAGAAACTGCTTGCCGATACCCTCTGTGAGGTCGTATTTATCGAAACCATGTTCATCCGGCGTGCGCTGGATGCTGAAGTTTCAAAACCACTGATTGCCAGGGTGCAGGATGTTACTGCGCGGATAAGAAACCTGGTCGGGAGAGATACTGAATGAGTCTGAGTGCCAAAGAAAGACTGATTTTTGCTCTGGATGTTGACAATTTTGACGCGGCACGGAAATGGGTTGAGACCCTGCAGGAGAATGTTGGCGTCTTTAAAATTGGCAAGCAGCTGTTTACCCGCTGTGGGCCTGAGGTTGTCAGGATGGTCCACGACCATGGCGGTGAGGTCTTTCTTGATCTGAAATATCACGATATTCCCAACACTGTTGCAAAGGCTGCTGTTGAGGCCTGTAAAATGGGGGTCAAGATCTTCAACGTTCACGCTCTTGGCGGTGCGGAGATGATGGAAAGGACGGTTGCCGAGGTTGAGGCATACTGTGCGGCCAGCGGAGCCGAGAAGCCGCTCATGCTGGCGGTGACCATCCTGACCTCGTCATCACAGGAGACCCTGCGTCAGGTCGGTATCGATCGACCGGTTGAGGAGATGGTTGTCCTTCTCGCCAGGCTGGCAAAGGCTTCCGGCTTCGGTGGTGTGGTGGCCTCAGCCCAGGAAGCAACGATGATCCGCGAGGCCTGTGGTCATGACTTTGCGATCGTGACTCCGGGTGTAAGGCCGAGTTTTGCCGCTGCTGACGATCAGAAGCGGATTATGACGCCGGCTCTGGCGATCGCCGCAGGAGCGACTTCGCTGGTTATTGGCCGACCGATCTCGGCTGCTGCCGACCCTCTGGCTGCTGCCGGGCTGATTCTGGCCGAGATCGAGGCGGCGCTGGAGAGCTGATGGCAGATTTTCTTTACGGCATTAATCCGGTGAGGGAGGCCCTGTCTTCCGGTGAAGGGCGCAAGCCGACCCAGCTCTGTCTGGTCAGGGGGGAGAATAACGCACGTCTGCGTGAGATCGCGGAGATTGCCGAGGGCAGTAAGCTGCCGGTGCGGTTGATGACTCGTCAGGAGCTGGATAAGCTGGCCGGGCACAGTCATCATCAAGGGGTGTTGCTGAAGCTGACCCCCTTTGAATACGTCGACCTGGATGATCTGCTGACGTTTTGGCGCCAATCGCAGCGCTCTGCATTTATTGTGCTTCTTGACGGCATAACCGATCCGCATAATTTCGGGGCGATTCTGCGCACTGCTGAAGTGGCGGGCTGTCATGGCGTCATTGTCGCCAAGGACCGTTCCTGCCCGGTGACTCCTGTTGTCGAGAAAACGGCGGCTGGCGCTTTGTCCTATCTGCCCCTCTGTCAGGTGACCAATCTGTCCCGGGCGCTTGAGGACCTCAAGGCGGCCGGTATCTGGTGCTACGGTCTGGCTGGTGATGAGGGGAGCTCGGATCTTTACAGCGCCGATCTGGGCGGGGATGTCGCCATTGTTGTCGGGAGTGAAGGGAAGGGCTTGAGGCCGAATATCCGCAAGCATTGCGACGCACTGCTGGCGATACCTATGGGGGGACAGGTCGGTTCCTTGAATGCATCGGTTGCCGCTGGCGTGGCTCTGTTTGAAGTTGTCCGCCAGAAGAGCTCGCGGGGTATTCAATAAAAGTTCTTTTTGTGTGATTGTTTGTCTTGACATTGGCGCCAATGTGAAATATAAACCAGCGCTGCTGATGGATTGACATCGTCACTTGTCAGGCGGGTCGAAAAAGAGATTTTTTTTCTTGCAATCACGATCCTCATGGGGTATAAGTCCCGACCTGTGCTGGCGTAGCTCAATAGGTAGAGCAACTGACTTGTAATCAGTAGGTTGGGGGTTCGATTCCTCTCGCCAGCTCCAGTTATGACTGGGAAGAGTGAAGCTCTTTAAGAATATGATTAGATAAGGTTCCCCTGGAGGGGTTCCCGAGCGGCCAAAGGGAGCAGACTGTAAATCTGCCGTCTCAGACTTCGGAGGTTCGAATCCTCCCCCCTCCACCATTTAGAATCTTGCCGGATAGGGCAGGTCCTCGGACGATCAGGAGGCGTTAGCCGATGTACTGACTAAGGGGTTTGCCAGGTCCATGTGTCACGCAAAATAGCGGTAGAGTTTGGGCGGGAGTAGCTCAGCTGGCTAGAGCATTAGCCTTCCAAGCTAAGGGTCGCGGGTTCGAATCCCGTTTCCCGCTCCATTTTAATGACTTGCCGCGACAAAAGAAGTATGCCCTCATAGCTCAGTCGGTAGAGCGCATCCTTGGTAAGGATGAGGTCACCAGTTCAAATCTGGTTGAGGGCTCCATTTGTTTTAGTGGAGTGTTTCTGTTTTTTGTGTAGGCTGTTAAGGTAACTTTATTTTTTACCAGGCGTATCAGGCGAAATACGAACCAATCAGACGAAAGATTATAAGGAGGTTCTCCAATGGCAAAAGAGAAATTTGAGCGGACAAAACCGCACGTCAATATCGGAACTATCGGTCACGTTGACCACGGTAAGACCACTCTGACCGCAGCTATCACCAAGGTTATGGCTGAGCAGGGCGGCGGTGTTGCCAAGGCTTTCGATCAGATCGATAACGCACCTGAAGAGCGTGAGCGTGGTATCACCATCGCAACCGCACACGTCGAGTACGAGACTGCAAACCGTCACTATGCTCACGTTGACTGCCCGGGTCACGCCGACTACGTCAAGAACATGATCACCGGTGCTGCCCAGATGGACGGCGCTATCCTGGTTGTTTCCGCAGCTGACGGCCCGATGCCTCAGACTCGTGAGCACATCCTGCTCGCTCGTCAGGTCGGTGTCCCGGCTATGGTTGTCTTCCTGAACAAGGCTGACATGGTTGACGATGAAGAGCTTCTCGAGCTGGTCGACATGGAAATCCGTGAGCTGCTCTCCAGCTACGACTTCCCAGGCGACGATATTCCAATCATTGCAGGGTCTGCTCTGGCTGCTCTTGAGGGGCGCGACGACGAAATCGGCAAGAACAAGGTTATCGAGCTGATGGACGCTGTCGACAGCTACATCCCAGAGCCAGAGCGTGCCATCGACAAGCCATTCCTGATGCCAGTCGAAGACGTCTTCTCCATCTCCGGTCGTGGTACTGTTGCTACCGGTCGTGTTGAGAGCGGTATCGTCAAGGTTCAGGAAGAAGTTGAGATCGTCGGCATGAAGGACACCACCAAGACCGTCGTTACCGGTGTTGAGATGTTCCGCAAGCTGCTCGATCAAGGTCAAGCCGGTGACAACGTTGGTATTCTGCTGCGCGGTGTTAAGCGTGAAGATATCGAGCGTGGTCAGGTTCTGTGTAAGCCGGGTTCGATCAAGCCGCACACCAAGTTCAAGGCTGAGGCCTACATCCTGACCAAGGAAGAGGGCGGTCGTCATACCCCGTTCTTCAAGGGTTACCGTCCTCAGTTCTACTTCCGTACCACCGACGTGACTGGTATCGTCGAGCTGCCGGAAGGAACCGAAATGGTTATGCCTGGTGACAACATCGCCATGACCGTCGATCTGATCACTCCGATCGCTATGGACAAAGAGCTGCGCTTCGCGATCCGCGAAGGTGGCCGTACTGTCGGCGCTGGCGTCGTCAGTGAAGTTATCGCTTAAGCGGTAACGAATAGGAATTAACGGAATACACCCTCCCGGCTTCGGCCGGGAGGGTTTTGTGAGGTAATTGTATGCGTGACATCGTCACTCTTGCCTGCACTGAGTGCAAGCAGCGTAATTATACGACTACGAAGAACAAGAAAAATACTCCGGATAAATTGGAGTTCAATAAGTACTGCCGCTTTTGCCGTAAGCATACTCCGCACAAGGAGACCAAGTAGGCAGTGGGTTTGTAATGTAGGCCAGTAGCTCTAACGGCTAGAGCACCGGACTCCAAATCCGGGTGTTGGGGGTTCGAATCCCTCCTGGCCTGCCAAATTTAAGTCACACCTCCATGGGGCCGATAAATGTCTGTGAAAGCAACTGAGTTTCTGACAAACGTTAAGTCAGAGCTGAAGAAGGTAACCTGGCCGTCGAAAAAAGATACCTATGGTTCGACGGTGATTGTTATTGCTCTCGTTCTAGTTTGTGCGGTCTATTTTGGGGTTGTTGATATTATTCTATCGCGCCTTATCCGCCTGGTCCTCGGCTGAGGAGGGAAGGTCATAACGCATGGCGATGAAATGGTATGGAGTCCATACCTACTCAGGGTATGAAAATAAAGTTAAGTTAAATCTCGAGGAACGTATTCGTTCGATGGGTGTGGAAGATCAGTTTGAGGAGATTCTGATACCTTCCGAAACGGTCATCGAGATGAGGAAAGGTGAGCGTAAGACATCGACACGCAAGTTCTTTCCTGGCTACATTCTGGTCAAGATGGAATTGAACGACGAGACCTGGCACGTCGTCACCGGTACGGCAAAGGTGACCGGTTTTGTCGGTGGTGGTCAAAATCCACCGTCGATTCCAGAGGATGAAGTTGCAAAAATCACCAACCGTATGGAGGAGGGTGTCGAAAAGCCCAAGCCAAAGGTTGAGTTTGAGGTTGGTGAGACAGTTCGAGTTGTTGATGGTCCTTTCCTGAACTTCACCGGTATTGTTGAAGATGTCAGGCCGGATCGCGGGACCTTGAAGGTTATGGTCAGTATCTTCGGTCGGGTTACGCCGGTCGAGCTAGAGTTTATTCAGGTCGAAAAGACAAGCTGATCTGTCTTTGATCAGAATGTTCGTTTAAGGAGTCAGAAATGGCCAAAAAAGTAGTTGGACAGATTAAATTGCAGATTCCGGCAGGCAAAGCTAACCCTTCGCCTCCAGTTGGTCCCGCGCTCGGTCAGCACGGTGTCAACATTATGGAATTCTGTAAGGCGTACAACGCGAAAACTGCAGATCAGGAAGGTCTGATCATTCCTGTAGTTATTACCGTTTATGCAGACCGTTCCTTTACCTTTATCACCAAAACCCCACCAGCATCTGTTCTGTTGCTGCGTGCTGCCGGCCTCAAGAGCGGTTCCGGCGTACCGAACAAGAACAAGGTCGGTAAGGTGAGCAAGGATCAGGTTCTTGAAATCGCGCGTCTGAAAATGCCGGATCTGAATGCGTTTTCGGAAGAAGCAGCTGTACGTATCATCGAAGGTACCGCTCGTAGCATGGGAATTGAAGTCGCCTAAGCGGCGAGTAGTGGAGATAAGAGATGGCAGCAGGTAAAAATATCAAAAAAGCAAAAGAGTTGGTAGACCGCTCTCGCCTCTATACCCTTGACGAAGCGCTTGACTTGGTAAAGCAAGGTGCCTTTGCTAAGTTCGACGAAACTGTCGACGTCAGCGTACGTCTTGGTGTTGACCCGCGTAAGGCGGATCAGATGGTGCGCGGCGCAGTTGTTCTGCCGAACGGTCTGGGTAAGTCAGTTCGCGTTCTGGTCTTTGCCAAGGGTCCTAAGGCTCAGGAGGCTGAAGCGGCTGGTGCTGACTACGTTGGTGCCGAAGACCTGGCTGAAAAGATCCAGGGTGGCTGGTTCGATTTCGATACCGCTATTGCGTCTCCGGACATGATGGGTGTTGTCGGTAAGATCGGTCGTCTGCTCGGTCCACGTGGTCTGATGCCGAACCCTAAGGTCGGTACCGTCACTCTGGACGTTGCGAGGGCCGTCGAGGAAGCCAAGTCGGGTAAGATCGAGTACCGTGTTGAAAAAGCGGGTATCGTGCATGCTCCGGTTGGTAAGGTCTCCTTTGATGCTGAGAAGCTCAAGGAAAACATCCTCTCGCTGGTAGATGTTCTGGTCAAGGCCAAGCCTTCGACCGCAAAAGGCACTTACCTGAAGAAGGTTTGCCTGTCCAGCACCATGGGTGCAGGCATCAATATTGATATTCCACAACTGCAAACACTGCTGAAGTAATCTTCAGCAGTGTCTACAACTACTCTAAGTCAAAGACAGCAGGCATGCTTTTATAGCATTTAATGGTTTCCACCTGCCGAGGCTTGAAGGGTCTGGTGACGACAATGTCGTTCTCCTTCAATTTGACTTGGACGGGGCCTGAGGCCCCAAGACTATTGAAGAAAGGAGGATGACTAGATGAACAGAACAGAGAAAGAGCAAATTGTTCAGGAATTGTCGCAGCGCCTTCAAGAAGCCTCAGCTGCATTTCTGGCGGATTATCGTGGTATCAACGTCGATCAGGCGACCCAGCTTCGTCGTGAGCTGACCGCTGCTGGCGTTGAATATCGCGTTGTCAAAAACAACCTGTTAAAACTTGCTGCACAAGGCACCCCTGCTGAAAGTCTGCAGGATTACTGTGCCGGTCCGACCGCGATTGCGTTTGCCGGTGCCGATCCTGTTGCACCTGCAAAAATTCTGACCAAATTTGCTAAAGATGTTGAAAAGTTCGAACTCAAAGCAGCCGTTTTAAGTGGCAAGTCGATTACTGTCGCTGAAATCGGTGCGCTGGCGAATATGCCAAGCCGTGAAGAACTTATCGCCAAGGCACTGGGTTCAATGAATGCTCCGGTTACCAACTTTGTTGGTACTCTGGCTGCAATTCCACGCTCCCTGGTTCAGGTGCTCAACGCAATTGCGCAGAGCAAAGCAGCATAACTATCATTTATCAGTAAACTAAGTTAAAATATCCGTTTGGAGGAAAAAATGGCTGACGTAACTAAAGAGCAAATTGTAGAAGCTTTGAAAAACATGACCGTTCTCGAACTCTCCGAGTTTGTTAAGGAACTGGAAGAAATCTTCGGCGTTTCCGCAGCAGCCCCTGTTGCTGTTGCTGCTGCTCCGGCTGCTGGTGGCGAAGCTGCCGCTGCTGAGGAAAAAGACGAATTTGATGTTGTCCTGGCTTCCGCTGGCGACAAGAAAATCAACGTTATCAAGGTTGTTCGTGCACTGACCGGTCTGGGTCTGAAAGAAGCTAAAGACCTCGTCGACGGCGCACCTAACACCGTCAAGGAAGCTGCTTCCAAAGCAGAAGCTGAAGACATGAAGAAGCAGCTCGAAGAAGCTGGTGCTTCCGTGGAGCTGAAATAGAGCGTTCCTTACAGATAATGAAATTAGCCAAGGTCGCTTTTGTGGCCTTGGCTATTCTCGTTGTCAGCCCAGATTGATAGGGTATAGTTGTATATTGCGGTAAAGAATTGTCTTTGCCGCTCGAATTTGCGCCTCAACTGTTTATTGTAACGAGTTGACGTACTAGAGTGGTGTCTGCCAGGGCATAAGGCCCGAAGATCCTGACCCAAAGGAGAAAACATGGCGTATTCGTTTGCGAATAATCCGCTCCTCAGGAAGCACTTCGCAAAGGTTACGAATATCATTGATATTCCAAACCTGATCGATATCCAGAAAACATCTTATAAACGCTTTTTGCAGTCTGATATGCCTCTTTCCGAACGTAAATCGAGCGGTTTGGAAGGTGTCTTTCGGTCTGTATTTCCGATTCGTGATTTCAGTGATACCTGCTCGATGGAGTATGTATCCTACGAACTCGGTACTCCTAAGTATGACGTGGAAGAATGCCACCAGCGCGGAATGACCTTTGCTGCGCCGATCAAGGTCAAGGTACGCCTCGTAACTTGGGATGTCGACAAAGAGTCCGGTGCTCAGTCCATTCGGGACATCAAGGAACAGGAAGTCTATTTCGGTGAAATTCCGCTGATGACTGAAAACGGTACTTTTATCATTAACGGTACCGAACGTGTCATCGTCAGCCAGTTGCACCGTTCCCCTGGTGTTTTCTTTGCTCATGACAAGGGCAAGACGCATTCCAGCGGGAAAGTGCTCTACAGCGCAAGGATTATTCCTTATCGCGGATCCTGGCTCGATTTTGATTTCGATCACAAGGATCTGCTCTGGGTTCGCATCGATCGAAGACGTAAATTGCCAGCAACAGTTCTTCTCAAAGCCCTCGGTTATACGACTGAAGAACTGCTGAAATATTATTACGATCTTGAAGAGATCACCTGGGATGGTAATGAATATATCAAGAAGATTAATTACGAGCATCTGACCGGCCAGCGTGCCAGCTCGGATGTCGTTTCGGCTTCTGGTGAAGTTATTGTCAAGGCCAACCGTAAGTTCACCCGCGCGGCTATCCGTAAGCTCAAAGAGGAAGCGATTGAGACAATCCCTGTCACTTTCGAAGAGCTGATCGGTAAGGTTGTTGCGACAGACATCATCGACGAAAATACCGGTGAGGTGCTGCTCGAGTGTAATGCCGAACTGACCGAGGGCAAGCTTGAAGAGCTCAAGGCCAAGGGAATCAATGATTTCAGTGTTCTGTTCATTGATCACCTGTATGTTGGTTCTTACCTGAGCGATACCCTGCGCAGTGACAAGGTTGAGACCGCAGAAGAGGCGATTATTGAAATCTTCCGGCGTCTGCGCCCGGGTGATCCGCCGACAGTTAAAACTGCGACAAGCCTGTTTGAGAGCCTTTTCTTTAGTCCTGAGCGCTACGATATCTCAGCCGTTGGTCGCCTCAAACTGAATCATAAGCTCGGCGTCAACAGCCCGCTCGAACAGCTGACCCTGACCCAGGAAGATATCCTTCAGGTTGTCAGATACCTGATCGACCTGCGTAACGGTAAGGGGACAATTGACGATATCGATCACCTCGGTAACCGTCGCGTCCGTGCTGTCGGAGAGCTGCTTGAGAACCAGTACCGTGTCGGTCTGGTCCGTATGGAACGTGCCATCAAGGAGCGTATGAGCCTGCAGGACGTCGACAGCCTGATGCCACACGACCTGATCAACTCCAAGCCTGTATCTGCAGTGGTCAAGGAGTTTTTCGGTTCATCGCAGCTGTCCCAGTTTATGGATCAGACCAACCCGCTGTCCGAGGTCACTCACAAGCGTCGTCTGTCTGCTCTTGGACCTGGTGGTCTGACCCGTGAGCGTGCCGGTTTTGAGGTTCGTGACGTCCATCCGACTCACTACGGTCGCGTCTGTCCGATCGAGACCCCTGAGGGGCCGAACATCGGTCTGATCGCTTCGTTGTCGACCTATGCGCGGATCAACGAATACGGTTTTGTCGAGACGCCGTACCGCGTTGTCAGCGAGGGTGTCGTCAGCGAGAATATCAAATACTTCTCAGCTCTTGAGGAGGAAGGTCATTCCATCGCTCAGGCTAATGCGCCTATCGATGATGATGGAAAGTTCATCAACGAGCTGGTCAACGTCCGTAAAAACGGAGAATTCTTGCTGATGGCTCCGGAAGAAATCAGCCTGATGGACGTTTCTCCGAAGCAGATCGTTTCGGTCGCCGCAGCGCTGATACCTTTTCTGGAAAACGATGACGCCAACCGTGCGCTGATGGGTTCGAACATGCAGCGTCAGGCTGTTCCTCTGCTGCGTACCGATGCACCGCTGGTTGGTACCGGCATGGAGCGTGTTGTTGCTCATGATTCCGGCAACTCGGTCGTTGCTCGTCACGACGGCATTGTCGAGAGTGTCGATGCTGACCGCATCGTCATTCAGATCGACGACAAGGAAACCGATGATACCGGGACCGGTGTCGATATCTATAACCTGCTGAAGTTCAGCCGGTCGAACCAGAATACCTGTATCAACCAAAAGCCGATTGTTAAAGTCGGTGACCGGGTCAAGCGCGGCGATGTTGTTGCCGACGGTCCTTCGACCCAGTGGGGCGAGCTGGCTCTGGGGCAAAATATCCTGGTCGCATTCATGCCTTGGCATGGTTATAACTTCGAGGATTCGATCCTGATTTCCGAGAAGGTGGTTCAGGCCGACCGCTATACCTCGATTCACATCGAGGAGTTTGAGTGTGTTGCCCGTGACACCAAGCTTGGTAAGGAAGAGATCACCGACGATATTCCGAACCTGGGTGAAGACGCTCTTCGCGATCTCGACGAGTCGGGTATTATCCGTATCGGTGCCAGCGTCAAGCCGGGAGATATTCTCGTTGGTAAGATCACTCCGAAAGGTGAGACGCAGCTTTCTCCGGAAGAGAAGCTGTTGCGCGCCATCTTCGGTGAAAAGGCCGGTGACGTTCGCGATACTTCGCTGCGTGTACCGCCGGGTGAAGAGGGTGTCGTTATCGGTGCGCGTGTTTTCTCGCGCAAAGGCTCCGACAAGGATTCCCGTACCGAGCAGATCGAAGCACGGGAGATCGACAAGCTGAAGAAGGATCAGGAGGATGAGATCCGCATTCTGCGTAATTCGACTCGCAACAAGATCCGCTCGCTGCTGGTAGGTTTGACAGCAGCAGTCGATGTCGAAGGCCGAGATGGCAGTGCTGTGCTGGTCAAGAAGCAGGAGATCTCAGCTGAAGGGTTCGACAAGGTGCCTTTTGAGCGTATTGCGGAAATCTCCGTTGCCGGTGACAGCGATGTTGAAGCCAAGGTCTCCAATCTGCTGGCCCGTCTGGCTGAGCGTGAAGAGCTGATCAGGGCGGTCTTCGAAGACAAGATCGAGAAGTGTAAACGCGGTGATGATCTGCCTCCGGGCGTCATCAAGATGGTCAAGGTCTACATCGCCATCAAGCGCAAGCTGCAGGTCGGAGACAAAATGGCCGGTCGTCACGGTAACAAGGGTGTTCTGTCACGTATCCTGCCGCAGGAGGATATGCCGTACATGGAAGACGGTACCCCTGTCGAGATCGTCCTGAATCCGCTTGGCGTTCCGTCGCGTATGAACGTCGGTCAGATCCTCGAGACCCACCTGGGTCTTGCTGCTCGTGGTCTGGGTAACCAGATCCGCAAGGTGATGGAAGAGCAGTACAGTGAATCGGCACTGAAGGAACAGATCAAGACGGCTTACAATGATCCTGAGCTTAACGCATTCATCGATGGTCTCGATGAGGAAGAAGTGAAGGTTCTGGCCCGTCGCCTGTTCATGGGTGTGCCGATGGCATCCCCGGTCTTTGAGGGCGTGCCCGAGGAGAAGATGAAGGCCGAGCTGGCTCGTGCCGGTTTCGATACCAGCGGCCAGATGACCCTGTATGACGGGAAGACGGGTGAAGCGTTCAAGGAAAAGGTCACCGTCGGAATCATGTATATCCTTAAACTGCACCACCTGGTCGATGACAAGATCCACGCCCGTTCGATCGGTCCCTACAGTCTCGTCACCCAGCAGCCGCTTGGTGGTAAGGCGCAGTTCGGTGGTCAGCGACTGGGTGAGATGGAGGTCTGGGCCATGGAAGCCTACGGTGCGGCTCATGCCCTGCAGGAGTTCCTGACCGTCAAGTCGGATGACGTTGCCGGCCGGACCAGAATGTATGAAGCGATCGTCAAGGGTAAGCACACCCTTGAGGCCGGCCTGCCGGAGTCGTTCAACGTTCTGATCAAGGAACTTCAGGCCCTTTGTCTGGATGTTGATCTGCTGGAGGAGGACTGAGCATTGCTCAGTCCCCCTTTCGTCTAGCAGCGCAGTATAAAAGTTTGACACTGAACACTCATCCTACAAGGAGGATGCGTTTTGGAAGATATATTCAGCCTATTTGAGCGTCCAAAAGATCCGTTGAGTTTTAACGCGATCCAACTGTCCCTGGCTTCACCAGAAAAGATCCGTGAACGTTCTTTTGGCGAGGTCAAAAAGCCGGAAACCATCAACTACCGGACTTTCAAGCCGGAGCGTGATGGCCTTTTCTGTGCCAAGATCTTTGGTCCAACCAAGGATTACGAATGTAACTGTGGTAAATACAAGCGGATGAAACACCGCGGCATCGTCTGTGAGAAATGTGGTGTCGAGGTTATTCCGAGCAAGGTCCGCCGTGAGCGCCTGGGTCATATCGACCTGGCGTGTCCGGTTGCCCACATCTGGTTCCTCAAGTCGCTGCCGTCCCGCATCGGTGCTCTGCTCGACATGACCCTTAAGGATCTGGAGAAGGTCCTGTATTTCGAGGCCTATGTCGTCCTCGATCCGGGCACCACGTCGCTGGAAAAAGGGCAACTATTGCCGGAAGATAAGTACAGTGAAACCATGGACGAATTTGCTGGCCAGTTTGTTGCCGGCATGGGTGCTGAAGCGGTTCGCGAACTGCTGGCTGACCTCGATCTTGAAGAGATCGGTGAGCAGCTGCGGATTGAAATGAAAGAAGCAACCAGCGAAGCCAAGCGCAAGAAGGTTTCCAAGCGTCTCAAGGCTGTCAATGCGTTCCGTCAGAGCGGCAATCAGCCGGAGTGGATGATTCTTGAAACCATCCCGGTCCTGCCACCTGAACTGCGTCCTCTGGTTCCTCTGGACGGTGGCCGTTTTGCTACGTCCGACCTGAACGATCTGTATCGCCGGGTCATCAACCGGAATAACCGTCTTAAGCGCCTGATGGAGCTGCGTGCTCCTGAGGTTATCGTCCGTAACGAGAAGCGCATGCTGCAGGAAGCGGTCGACGCCCTGTTTGATAACGGTCGTCGCGGTCGCGCAATCACCGGCCCGAGCAAGCGTCCGCTCAAGTCGCTGTCCGATATGCTCAAGGGTAAGGGTGGTCGTTTCCGTCAGAACCTGCTCGGTAAGCGGGTTGATTATTCCGGTCGTTCGGTTATCGTCGTCGGTCCTGAGCTGAAACTGCATCAGTGTGGTCTGCCGAAGAAGATGGCTCTCGAGTTGTTCAAGCCGTTTATCTATCAGAAGCTCGAAGAAAGAGGGTTCTCGACAACCGTCAAGAGTGCCAAGAAGATGGTCGAGAAGGAAAAGGCCGAGGTCTGGGACGTTCTTGAAGAGGTTATCAAGGAACACCCGGTCATGCTCAACCGTGCTCCGACCCTGCACCGTCTCGGTATCCAGGCTTTCGAACCGGTTTTGATCGAAGGCAAGGCGATCCAGCTGCATCCGCTGGTCTGTACCGCGTTCAACGCCGACTTCGACGGTGATCAGATGGCTGTTCACCTGCCGCTGTCGATCGAAAGCCAGATCGAGGCCCGCGTCCTGATGATGTCGACCAACAACATCCTTTCGCCGGCCAGTGGTAAGCCGATCATCGTTCCTTCTCAGGATATGGTCCTCGGTCTCTACTACATGACCCGTATCCGTCCGTTCGTGGTCGGCACCGGCAGTATCTTCGCTTCTCAGGACGAGGTGCGAATGGCCTTTGATGCTGGCGAGGCCGACCTGCAGGCTGAGATCAAGGTGCGTATGCCACAGGTTGCTGGTGGTGAGCCGGAACTGGTTGAGACCTCGGTTGGCCGCGTGCTGTTGCGTGAAGTTGTGCCGGATACCATTCCGTTCAAGCATGTTAACAAGGTCATGGGCAAGAAGCAGGTCGCTGATCTGATCGATACCAGTTTCCGTTTGGCCGGAAATAAAGAGACTGTCATCCTGGCTGACAAGATCAAGGAGACCGGTTTCCGCTATTCGACCCGTGCCGGTGTTTCCATCTGTCTCAATGACATGGAGATTCCCAAGTCGAAGGAAGATCGTATCAAGGTCTCCGCCGACGAGGTCAAGGACATTCAGCAGCAGTACACTGAGGGTCTGATCACCGACGGCGAACGTTACAACAAGGTTATCGATATCTGGGCCAAGTGTACCGAGGATATCGCTACAACCATGTTGGGCAATATCGCGGTCGACAAGATCAAGTCGGAAGATGGTGAAGAGGTCGAGGTTTCTTCCTTCAATGCTATTCACATGATGGCTGACTCCGGTGCCCGGGGTAGTGCGCAGCAGATCCGTCAGTTGGCCGGTATGCGTGGTCTGATGGCCAAGCCGGACGGTTCGATTATCGAGACCCCGATCACCGCTAACTTCCGTGAAGGTCTGACCGTTCTTCAGTACTTCATCTCGACTCACGGTGCGCGTAAGGGTCTTGCCGATACCGCGCTGAAGACAGCGAACTCCGGTTACCTGACCCGGCGTCTGGTTGATGTTGCGCAGGATGCGATCATTACCGAGCAGGATTGTGACACTCTCGACGGTATCGAGGTTTCCTCGCTGGCTGAAGGGGGCGAGATCATCGAGCGCCTCGGCGATCGTATCCTTGGCCGGGTTGCCCTGGAGGATATCTACGATCCTGTCACCGACGAGCTTCTGGTCGAAGCTAATACGGTCATCGACGAGGACCTGGTCGCTGTCATCGAAGAGGCCGGAATTGAGAAGATCAAGATCCGCTCGGTGCTGACCTGTAAGAGCCGGCGCGGAATCTGCGCCCTCTGTTACGGTCGTGATCTGGCTCGCGGTCACCTGGTCAATCTTGGTGAGGCTGTCGGTGTTATTGCCGCACAGTCGATCGGTGAGCCTGGTACCCAGCTGACCATGCGGACCTTCCACATCGGTGGTACTGCATCGCGGCGCGCTGAACAGACCGCTCTTGAGGCCCGTTTTGACGGTACCCTCAAGTTCATCAACCTGACAACGGTTGACAACATCGACGGTTTCCCGATCGTCATGAACCGCAAGGGTGAAGTCGCGGTTATTGATGAGACCGGTCGTGAGCGTGAGCGCTACGGTGTCGTCTATGGTGCCCGCCTGACCCGTCAGGAGGGTGGTGCTGTCAAGTCGGGCGATACCCTGGCTGAATGGGATCCGTACACTGTTCCGATCATCACCGAGGTCGGCGGTACTGTTCACTATGGTGATATTACTGAAGGGATCACCATGGAGGAGCAGGTTGACGAGGTTACCGGCCTGTCACGTAAGGTCGTTATCGAGTCGAAGTCGGCCGACAAGCGCCCGCGTGTCACCCTGAAAGGCGAGGATGGTAAAACCGTCAAGTTGCCGAATGGACAGCCGGCCCGTTATATGCTGCCGGTAGGTGCGAATATCTCGGTTGAGGAAGGTGCGCAGATCTACGCCGGCACCATCCTGGCGAAAATCCCGCGTGAAACGACCAAGACCAAGGATATTACCGGTGGTCTGCCGCGTGTTGCCGAGCTCTTTGAGGCCCGTAAGCCGAAAGAGGTGGCTATCATCTCAGAGATCGATGGTGTTGTCTCCTACGGCAAGGATTCGAAAGGGAAGCGTAAGATCATCGTTACCCCTGAGATCGGTGAACCGGTCGAGTATCTGATTCCGAAAGGCAAGCACATCAGCGTCCACGAGGGGGATTATCTCCATGCTGGTGAAGAGCTGGTTGACGGTTCAAGCAACCCGCATGACATCCTGAGGGTGCTCGGCAGCAAAGAGTTGTCCAAGTATCTGGTAGACGAGGTTCAGGAGGTCTATCGTCTCCAGGGTGTTAAGATCAATGACAAGCACATTGAGACCATCGTCCGCCAGATGCTGCGCCGTGTTCAGATCAAGGAGGTAGGTGATACGAACTTCCTGGTTGACGATCAGGTTGATCGCTGGATCTTTGAGGAAGAGAACGAAAAGGTTGCCGGCGAAGGCGGTCAGCCTGCTATCGGTGAACCGATTATGCTCGGTATCACCAAGGCGTCTCTGTCGACGGAGTCGTTTATCTCTGCCGCATCGTTCCAGGAGACCACCAAGGTCCTCACTCAGGCCGCTATTCAGGGGAAGGTCGATTCCCTGCGTGGCCTCAAAGAGAACGTCATTATGGGGCGTCTGATCCCTGCCGGTACGGGTGTTGCGAAATATCGTGCTGCGGAGTTGAAGACCCCTGAGCCGGAAGTAAAGCTCGAAGATCCGATCGAAATAGACGAGTCGGATACGGAGATGCCGGAGGAAATTGACTGAAAAGTTGAAGGCCCCGTTTCGGGGCCTTCTTCTTTGTCTAAGTCCTAATAATTTAGCGAAAAAAGGGCTTGACAAAGGAATGGCCGATTGATAATCTCTGCGGGTTTTTCCCCGCAGAATGGCTGCTGGTGCAGCGGTAACATAGTTTTAAGGATTTGGGAGAATCTAGATGCCAACAATTAACCAATTGATTCGCAACGGACGCAAAAAGAAGGTTGTTAAGTCAACTGCTCCGGCGTTGAAATCATGCCCTCAGCGTCGCGGTGTATGTACCCGTGTTTATACAACAACTCCTAAGAAGCCGAACTCGGCTCTGCGGAAGGTTGCCCGTGTTCGTTTGACGAACGGCATTGTTGTTACATCCTATATCCCTGGCGTAGGTCACAACCTGCAGGAGCACTCCGTTGTTCTGATTCGTGGTGGCCGGGTCAAAGACTTGCCAGGTGTTCGTTATCACATCGTTCGTGGGTCTCTTGACCTTGCGGGTGTAAAGAATCGTATGCAGGCCCGTTCTAAGTACGGCGCTAAGCGTCCGAAATAAACAGGCTGAGAAGAGGTCGTTATGCCAAGAAGAAGAGAAGTTCCTAAGCGGATCGTCCTGCCGGACCCGAAGTTTGGTGACCAGCTTGTTGCCAAGTTTGTAAACAGCGTCATGGTTGACGGTAAGAAGAGTACTGCTGAGCAGATTGTTTACGGTGCGTTTGATATCGTTGCGGAGCGTACTGGCCAGGATCCTTTGACCGTGTTCAAGACTGCAATGGATAATATCCGTCCGGTTCTTGAGGTTAAGTCCCGTCGTGTCGGTGGTTCTACTTACCAGGTGCCGATTGAAGTTGCTCCGTCCCGTCGTACTGCTTTGGCAATGCGTTGGTTGGTGACTTACTCCAGGGCACGCAGTGAGAAGACGATGCGTGAGCGCCTGGCGGGTGAGTTTATGGATGCATTCAATAACCGTGGTGCGGCTGTCAAGAAGCGTGAAGACACTCACCGGATGGCTGAGGCCAACAAGGCCTTTGCTCATTACCGCTGGTAATCACTGCCGGATTTGTTCAGGAGAAAGACGTGGCTCGCAAGATTGCATTAGATAAAACCCGTAATATCGGGATTATGGCTCACATCGATGCCGGTAAGACGACAACGACTGAGCGTATTCTCTTCTATACCGGTGTTTCGCACAAGATCGGTGAAGTTCATGATGGTGCCGCTACCATGGACTGGATGGCTCAGGAGCAGGAGCGTGGTATTACCATCACATCTGCTGCGACAACCTGTTTCTGGCAGGATCATCGTGTCAATATTATCGATACTCCGGGCCACGTTGACTTTACTATCGAAGTTGAGCGTTCGCTGAAGGTTCTTGATGGCGCTGTTGCTGTTTTCTGTTCGGTCGGTGGTGTTGAGCCTCAGTCCGAGACGGTTTGGCGTCAGGCAGACAAGTATCATGTTCCGCGGATCGCTTTTATTAATAAGATGGACCGCATCGGCGCCAACTTTCAGCGTGGCGTTGATATGATTCGTGAGCGCCTCGGCGCGAACCCTCTTCCGGTTCAGCTGCCGATCGGTGCTGAAGAAAACTTCCGCGGTCTGGTCGATCTCGTCACCCTGCAGGCGATTGTCTGGGATGATGAGTCGATGGGTGCTAAGTACGAGATTATCGACATTCCTGCTGATATGGCTGATGATGTCGAGATGGCTCGTGAAGCCCTGCTTGAGGAGATCTCTTCCAACGACGAAGAGTTGATGGAAAAATACCTCGGTGGTGAAGAGCTGACCGTCGATGAGATCAAGGCTGCTATTCGTAAGGGGACCCGTGACATCGCTTTCTGCCCGGTGCTCTGTGGTAGTGCGTTCAAGAATAAGGGTGTTCAGACCCTGCTTGATGCAGTCGTTGACTTTATGCCGTCGCCGATCGACGTTCCGCCGATCAAGGGGGTTGTTCCCGGGACGGAAGAGGAGATCGAGCGTCCGGCCGATGATAACGGTCCGTTTGCCGCTCTGGCATTCAAGATCATGACCGACCCCTTTGTCGGTTCGCTGACTTTCTTCCGTGTCTATTCTGGTGTTGCTGAGTCCGGTACTTCTGTCCTGAACTCGACCAAGGATAAGAAAGAGCGTCTCGGTCGTCTGCTCAAGATGCACGCCAATAAGCGTGAGGAGATCAAGCAGGTCTATGCCGGTGATATCGCTGCTGCGGTTGGTCTGAAATATACCACGACCGGTGACACTCTATGTGACGAGAACAAGCCTTCGCTGCTCGAATCGATGGAATTCCCAGAGCCTGTTATTCACCTCTCGGTTGAGCCTAAGACCAAAGGTGATCAGGAAAAGATGGGTGTCGCTCTGGGTAAGCTCCTCTCTGAGGACCCGTCGCTGCGTGTTCGTACTGATGAAGAGACTGGTCAAACCATTCTTTCCGGTATGGGCGAGCTGCATCTTGATATCATCGTTGATCGTATGAAGCGTGAATTCAAGGTCGAGTGTAATGTTGGTGCTCCACAGGTTGCTTACCGTGAATCGATCACTAAGACCGTCGAGGTTCAGGGCAAGTTTGTTCGTCAGTCTGGTGGTCGTGGCCAGTATGGTGACTGTTGGCTGCGGATCTCGCCGGGTGAGCCTGGAGATGGCTTTACCTTTGTTGATGAGATCAAGGGTGGTGTCATTCCCCGTGAATACATTCCAGCGGTTGGTAAGGGTGCTGAAGAGGCTGCCGAGAACGGTGTTCTGGCCGGCTTCCCGATTGTTGACGTCAAGGTTGCCTGTTTTGATGGTTCCTATCATGATGTTGACTCTTCGGAGATGGCCTTTAAAATCGCCGGTTCGATGGGCTTTAAAGAGGGCGCCAGGAAGGCTGATCCGGTTCTGCTCGAGCCTGTCATGGCTGTCGAAGTTGTCGTTCCAGAGGAGTATATGGGCGATGTCATCGGTGACCTGAATAGTCGTCGTGGTCGTATTCAGGGTATGGAATCCCGCGGTGGTGCTCAGGTTGTCAATGCGCATGTTCCGTTGTCGAGCATGTTCGGTTATGCGACCGACCTGCGCAGCGCAACCCAGGGGCGTGCTACTTATTCAATGGTTTTCGATCACTATGAGCAGGTGCCTAAGGCTCTGAGTGAAGAAATTATCGCTAAGGTCAACGGATAGGCCGAAAGGGAGTTTAAGAGATGGCAAAAGAGAAATTTGAGCGGACAAAACCGCACGTCAATATCGGAACTATCGGTCACGTTGACCACGGTAAGACCACTCTGACCGCAGCTATCACCAAGGTTATGGCTGAGCAGGGCGGCGGTGTTGCCAAGGCTTTCGATCAGATCGATAACGCACCTGAAGAGCGTGAGCGTGGTATCACCATCGCGACCGCACACGTTGAGTACGAGACTGCAAACCGTCACTATGCTCACGTTGACTGCCCGGGTCACGCCGACTACGTCAAGAACATGATCACCGGTGCTGCCCAGATGGACGGCGCTATCCTGGTTGTTTCCGCAGCTGACGGCCCGATGCCTCAGACTCGTGAGCACATCCTGCTCGCTCGTCAGGTCGGTGTCCCGGCTATGGTTGTCTTCCTGAATAAGGCTGACATGGTTGACGATGAAGAGCTCCTCGAGCTGGTCGACATGGAAATCCGTGAGCTGCTCTCCAGCTACGACTTCCCGGGCGACGATATTCCAATCATTGCAGGGTCTGCTCTGGCTGCTCTTGAGGGGCGCGACGACGAAATCGGCAAGAACAAGGTTATCGAGCTGATGGACGCTGTCGACAGCTACATCCCAGAGCCAGAGCGTGCCATCGACAAGCCATTCCTGATGCCAGTCGAAGACGTCTTCTCCATCTCCGGTCGTGGTACTGTTGCTACCGGTCGTGTTGAGAGCGGTATCGTCAAGGTTCAGGAAGAAGTTGAGATCGTCGGCATGAAGGACACCACCAAGACCGTCGTTACCGGTGTTGAGATGTTCCGCAAGCTGCTCGATCAAGGTCAAGCCGGTGACAACGTTGGTATTCTGCTGCGCGGTGTTAAGCGTGAAGATATCGAGCGTGGTCAGGTTCTGTGTAAGCCGGGTTCGATCAAGCCGCACACCAAGTTCAAGGCTGAGGCCTACATCCTGACCAAGGAAGAGGGCGGTCGTCATACCCCGTTCTTCAAGGGTTACCGTCCTCAGTTCTACTTCCGTACCACCGACGTGACTGGTATCGTCGAGCTGCCGGAAGGAACCGAAATGGTTATGCCTGGTGACAACATCGCCATGACCGTCGATCTGATCACTCCGATCGCTATGGACAAAGAGCTGCGCTTCGCGATCCGCGAAGGTGGCCGTACTGTCGGCGCTGGCGTCGTCAGTGAAGTTATCGCTTAAGTAAGAGGTATACAATGTCTACCCAAAAAATCAGAATTCGTTTGAAGGCCTATGATCACAGTCTGCTCGATCAGGCTGTTGCAGAGATTGTCGATACAACCAAGCGCACCGGTTCTCGTCTGGTTGGTCCGATTCCGCTGCCGACTATCATCAACAAGTACTGCGTTCTGCGTGGTCCACACGTTGATAAGAAAAGTCGTGAGCAGTTCGAAATCAGAACTCATAAGCGCCTTCTTGATATTATGGAACCAACCCAGCAGACCGTAGACGCTTTGATGAAGCTGGATCTGTCCGCTGGTGTTGATGTTGAAATTAAGCTCTAAGCTTCGGCTTACAGTAAGTTAATAAGGGCACGACAATGACTAACGGATTGTTGGGTAAAAAAATTGGTATGACACAGGTTTATGCGGCTGATGGTCAGCGTATCCCTGTCACTGTCATCGAAGCGGGACCATGTGTTGTTCTGCAGAAGAAGACTCAGGCAACTGACGGCTATGAAGCTGTTCAGGTCGGCTATCAGCCGAAGAGCGCTCAGCGTGTAAATAAGCCGGAAATGGGTCACTTCAAAAAAGCAGGTAGGGGCGCTTTTGCTGCTGTTCGTGAATTCAAGGCGGCAGGTGAGTGTGCTGTAGGTGATGAAATCACTTGTGAGATGTTCAAGCCGGGCGATTTCATCGACGTTGCTGGCATCAGCAAGGGGCGCGGTTTCCAGGGCGTTATCAAGCGCTGGGGCTTTGCTGGTGGTCGTGCAAGTCACGGCTCCATGTTCAAGCGTCGCACCGGTTCCATCGGTATGTCGGCATGGCCTTCACACGTCATTAAGGGTAAGAAGATGCCTGGTCAACTCGGTAATGTTCGGGCGACTACGCAAAATCTTATCGTTGTTGATGTTCGTCCGCAGCAGAATCTGATTCTTGTTCGTGGAGCTGTGCCTGGAGCAAAGAACGGCCTGGTCGAAATCCGTAAGGGTGTCAAGGCGTAACATAGGATACTGGGAGTTTACAAAATGGCTACAGTTACAGTTTTTGATCAGGATAAAAAAGAAGTCGGTATGCGTGAGCTTGCTGACTCCGTTTTTAATACTGAGGTAAAAGGTTATCTGCTGCATGACATGGTCCGTTATCAGCTGGCTGCCCGTCGTCAGGGTACTGCTGCTGTCAAGAATCGTGCTGCGGTAGCAGGTGGCGGCAAGAAACCATACAAGCAGAAGGGTACCGGTAACGCGCGTCAGGGCACGATTCGTGCGCCTCACTTCGTTGGTGGTGGCGTTGCTTTTGGTCCGCAGCCACGTTCTTACGCGTTCAAGTTGAACCGTAAAGTTAAGAAGGCAGCATTGTGCAGTGCCTTGTCGGCACGTTTTCAGGCAGAGAAGATTGTCGTACTCAATGATCTGAGCCTGGAAACGATCAGCACCAAGTCGTTTGGTCAGATGATCAAGAAGTTTGAGCTTGAGGGTGCTTTGGTTGTCATTGACAAGCCAAACCCGAATGTTGAGCTGTCTGCAAGAAATCTGCGTAACGTCAAGGTTCTGCGTGCCGAGGGTGTTAATGTCTACGATATTCTCAACTACCCGAATCTGGTTCTGACAGATGCTGCTGTGAGTGAAATTGAAGGAGCTATGGGCAAATGAAACCTTTATATGAAATCATTCGCAAGCCGCTGATTACCGAAAAGGCCAATGAGCTGAAAGAATCGGCGCAAGTCGTCGCTTTTGAGGTCGCTCGCAGCGCAAATAAGATAGAAATTAAGCAGGCAGTAGAAAAAGCCTTTGACGTTAAGGTGAAATCTGTTAATACTATGCAGTTTCGCGGTAAGGTCAAACGCGTCGGCTATAATCTCGGTCAGCGCAGCAATTGGAAGAAAGCATATGTGACCCTCGAAGATGGTCACAATATTGATTTTTATGGCGTGTAAGGCCATTGGCTTTGCAGGTATGGAGTAATCAAAATGGGTATTAAGAAATTTAATCCAACCTCTGATGGTCGGCGTCATATGACCTCTTCCACTTTTGAAGAGGTCACTAAGAGCAAGCCAGAAAAATCACTGCTTGAACCGCTGCGCCGTGCGGGTGGACGTAATAACACAGGTCGTATCACCAAGCGTCATACTGGTGGTGGTCACAAGCGTCGCTACCGTCTGGTCGATTTCCGTCGTGACAAGATGGAAGTCCCGGCTAAGGTTGCAGCGGTCGAGTATGACCCGAACCGTAGCGCGCGTATCGCTCTGCTGCATTACCTCGATGGCGAGAAGCGTTATATCCTCGCGCCTCATGGTATGTCGGTAGGTGATACCGTTGTTGCTAGTGATTCTGCTGATATCCGTCCTGGCAACACCCTGACGATCAAGTCGATTCCATTGGGTACCTGGGTACACAATGTTGAATTGAAAATCGGTAAGGGTGGTCAGCTGGCTCGTAGTGCCGGCGCCTATGCCATGATCGCTGCTAAAGAAGGTCGTTACGCTCAGCTGCGTCTCCCTTCCGGCGAGGTTCGCCTGGTGCTGCAGGATTGCCGTGCAACCGTCGGTCAGGTTGGTAACCTGGACTATGAAAAGATTAAGATCGGTAAGGCCGGTCGTAATCGTTGGTTGGGCAAGCGCCCGCAATCTCGTGGTGTTGCGATGAACCCGGTTGATCACCCACACGGTGGTGGTGAAGGAAAGAGTTCCGGTGGTCGTCACCCAGTAACTCCTTGGGGTGTTCCGACCAAGGGTTACAAGACCAGAACAAACAAGCGGACTGACAAGTTCATCGTCCGCCGCCGTAACCGGAAGTAATTCAACTGTTAGGAGACGATTGTGGCAAGATCAATTAAAAAAGGGTTCTATGTTCAGGAGTCCCTGTTGCGTCAGGTTGACCTTGAAGGTGAAGCCAACCGCAACAAGGTTGTTAAGACATGGTCTCGTCGTTCAACGATTATTCCTGAATTTGTCGGAATGACTTTCGCTGTCCATAACGGCAAGAAGTTTGTTCCGGTTTTTGTCAGCGAAAACATGGTTGGACATAAACTTGGTGAGTTCGCACCGACCCGTACCTACTTCGGTCATGGTGCTGATAAAAAAAGTAAAGTCAGATAATCCGTTCTGACAGGAGTTCCGAAAAATGGAAGCACAAGCTAAATTAAGGAACGCACGACTCTCCCCACGTAAGGCGAGACTTGTTGCAGACATGGTTCGTGGCAAGATGATTCAGGATGCAATCAACATCCTGCAGTTTTCCCCACAGAAAACCGCTCCAGTATTGTCGAAATTGTTGAAATCTGCTGTTGCGAACGCTGAGCAGAAGGGCGTTTCTGATGTCGATCAGCTGTTCGTCAAGACAGTCATGGTTGACCAGGGCCCTGTACTGCGTCGCTTTATGCCACGCGCTCAAGGACGTGCCAGCCGAATTCGTAAACCTACCAGCCACATCACTGTGGTTTTGGACGTTAAGTAAGTCGAGGAGGTGTCCCTTTGGGCCAGAAAGTACATCCGATTGGATTTCGTCTAGGTGTCAACCGGACTTGGGAATCCCGCTGGTATGCAGATTCTGATTACGCAGAAAAACTGCATGCAGATTTGAAATTACGTGAGTTTCTGAAGAAACGTCTTTATCACGCAGGTATTTCCAAGATTGAGCTTGAGCGTGCTGCCAGCAAGGTGAAAATCAACATCTTCGCAGCCCGCCCAGGTATCATCATTGGAAAAAAGGGTTCTGAAGTCGAGGTTCTTAAGAAAGACCTGGCGAAAATCACCGCTGATGAGTGTTTCATCAACATTCAGGAGGTGCGTAAGCCCGAAGTCGACGCTCAGCTCGTCGCTGAGAATGTTTGCCTTCAGCTGGAGCGACGCGTTGCTTTTCGTCGCGCCATGAAGCGTAGCGTCAGCATGGCACTGAAGTTCGGTGCCAAGGGAATTAAAATCAATTGCTCAGGTCGTCTCGGTGGTGCTGAGATGAGTCGTACCGAGTGGTATCGTGAAGGTCGTGTGCCTCTGCACACCCTGCGTGCCGACATCGATTACGGTTTCGCTGAAGCAAAAACAACTTATGGAATTATCGGTGTCAAGGTTCTCATCTTCAAGGGTGAGGTTCTCGGCAAAGATAAGGAACAGCCAGTCGGCTGAGCAGGAGTAGCTTGTTATGTTAATGCCGAAAAAGGTCAAGCGTAGAAAACAGTTTACCGGCCGTATGAAAGGGTCGGCAACCCGCGGAACTGAAGTCAGTTTTGGGGATTTCGGTTTGCAGGCAACAGAGTGTGGCTGGCTGACCTCTCGTCAGATTGAGGCTGCCCGTCGTGCTATGACCCGTTACATCAAACGGGGCGGTAAAATCTGGATTCGGTCATTTCCACACAAGCCGCTGACCAGTAAGCCTGCAGAAACTCGTATGGGTAAAGGTAAGGGTTCTCCAGAGAAGTGGGTTGCAGTCGTCAGGCCAGGTTCCATGCTTTACGAAATGCAGGGTGTCTCTGAGGAAATCGCACGCGAGGCGTTCCGCCTTGGTGCACATAAATTGCCAATGAGAACCAAGTTCGTGAAAAGAGAGGTTGGCGATGAAGGTTAGTGAAATCAGAGAGCTCAGTGTTGAGGAGCTGCAGGCCAAGTCTGTAGAGCTTCAGCAGGAACTGTTTAATTTGCGTTTTCAACTGCATACCGGTCACCTGGAAAATACAGCAAGACTTTCGCAGGTACGTAAAGACGTTGCCCGTGTAAAGACTGTTTTGTCCAGTAAGCTGAATGCTTAAGGTGTGAGGAAAAATGAGTCAGGAACGAGGCAAAAGAAGAACACGTATTGGAGTCGTTGTTAGCGACAAGATGGACAAAACCGTCGTTGTCCGCGTTGACGATCTGGTCAAGCACAGTGTTTACAAGAAATACATCAAGCGTAAGGTCACTTGTAAGGCTCATGACGAGGCGAATGACTGCGGCATTGGTGATAAAGTTCTGATCGTTGAAACCAGACCCTTATCCAAGGATAAGCGCTGGCGGGTTCGCCAGATTCTGGAGAAGGCCGTTACCGCGTAGGAGAAAATAGTCATGATCCAGATGCAATCCATACTCAGCGTGGCTGATAACTCGGGCGCAAAGAAATTGTGCTGTATTAAGGTTCCAGGTGGTTCCAAACGTAAATATGCTGGCATCGGTGATGTCATCATCTGCAGCGTCAAGGAAGCACTGCCGAACTCACGGGTTAAAAAGGGCGATGTCGTCCGTGCTGTTATTGTCAGGACAGCTAAGGAGATTTCT
This sequence comes from Geopsychrobacteraceae bacterium, assembly GCA_963676795.2. Taxonomy (GTDB): domain Bacteria; phylum Desulfobacterota; class Desulfuromonadia; order Desulfuromonadales; family Geopsychrobacteraceae. The sequence continues at coordinate 1,317,025 of CAXXTB010000001.1, forward strand.
CGCCAGGATGGTTCTTTCATCCGCTTTGATAACAACTCTGCGGTTGTCATCAATGCTGGTAATGAGCCGATCGGTACCCGTATCTTTGGTCCGGTAGCAAGAGAGCTGCGTGCGAAATCTTTTATGAAGATCGTATCGCTCGCACCGGAAGTACTATAAATTCGATAGTTGGAGATCGTCGCGATGTCTATAGCAAAAACTCATGTCAAAAAAGATGACATGGTAAAAATCGTCGCCGGTAAAGAACGTGGTAAAACCGGAAAGGTTTTACGTGTATTCCCTGCCAAGGGTCGCGTTGTCGTTGAAGGCCTCAACCAGGTCAAGCGTCATACCCGTCCTTCGCAGCTGAATCCAGAGGGCGGTATTGTCGAGAAGGAAGCGGCTATCAGCATTTCCAATGTTATGCTGATCTGCGGTTCATGTAACGAGGCAACTCGTACAGGTGTTCGCTTGCTCGAAGACGGTACCAAGACACGTTTTTGTAAAAAGTGCAACGCTAGCGTTGATAAATAAACGGAGTAATCGATGGCCAGGTTAAAAGAGGCATATCTTCAGGAGCAGGTGCCTGCTCTGATGAAGGAATTCCAGTACCGCAATGTAATGGAAGTTCCGCGCATTGAAAAAGTCGTTCTGAATATGGGCCTTGGTGAAGCAATTCAGAACCCTAAATTGCTGGAGTCCGCAGTAGAAGAGTTAGGTCGTATCAGTGGCCAGAAAGCAATGATCACCAAATCGAAAAAGGCGATCGCTGGTTTTAAGCTGCGCGAAGATATGCCGATTGGTGCCTGTGTCACTCTGCGTCAGAGCCGTGCATGGGAGTTTCTTGATCGTCTGATCAATGTTGCTCTGCCACGTGTTCGTGACTTCAAAGGTATATCACCGAAGGCATTTGATGGCCGTGGTAACTACACTCTTGGTATTCGTGAGCAGTTGATCTTCCCGGAGATCGATCTGGACAAGATCGCCAAGGTATCTGGTCTGAATGTGACGATTGTAACTACGGCTAAAACTGACGAGGAAGGTCGGGCTCTGCTCGCTGGTCTCGGCATGCCGTTCAGAAAATAAGCAAAGCGGAGGTTTGTTGTGGCAAAGAAATCAATGATTGCTAAGACCAAGCGGCCGAAAAAATTCGGTGTACGTGACTACAATCGCTGTCCGATTTGTGGCCGTCCGCGCGCTTACTATCGCAAGTTTGACATGTGCAGAATTTGTCTGCGGAAACTGGCATCCGAAGGGAAAATCCCTGGTGTTGTCAAGTCCAGCTGGTAACAGCGTTAAGGAGTAATTTGAATGTCTATGACTGATCCAATGGCGGATATGCTCACTCGCATCCGCAACGCCGGTATGGCGAAGCATGCGAAGCTCGATCTTCCGTCAAGCAACCTCAAAGTAGCTGTCGCTACCGTTCTCAAAGATCTTGGTTACCTGAAAAATCTCAAGGTTATCAGTGATAACAAACAAGGTGTTCTGCGTATTTATCTGAAATATGATGAAAACCAGACCCCTGTCATTCATGAGATCAAGCGTATTTCGACACCTGGTCGTCGTGTCTACGTCAGTAAAGACGAGATTCCACGTATTAAAAACGGTCTCGGTGCGTCGATCCTTTCAACTTCGAAAGGTGTCCTTGATGATGCCGCAGCGCGTCAGGCTCAAGTCGGCGGCGAAGTTATTTGCACTGTCTGGTAGTCGACAAGGAGTTCAGTCATGTCACGTATCGGTAAATTGCCAATCGCAATTCCGGCTGGTGTCAAAATCAGCCTGAATGGAAATAATATTTCGGTCACCGGCCCTAAGGGCACCCTGGCTCAGGACTTTCATGAGCGCATCAGCGTTGCAGTTGAAGCTGAGCAGATTGTTGTGACCCGTCCTTCGGATGAAAAACAGGATCGTGCTCTGCACGGCCTGGTTCGCGCTCTGATCAATAACATGGTTGTAGGTGTTACTGATGGTTTCAAGCGTGACCTGGAGATCAACGGTGTCGGTTACCGTGCTGAAATCAGCGGCAAGATTTTGACCTTGTCCCTCGGTTTCTCTCACCCCGTCGTTTATGAACTTCCGGAGGGTATCTCCGTTGAGGTTGAGAAACAGACCAAGCTGTCGGTCTCGGGTATTGATAAACAATTAGTCGGATCTGCTGCAGCCAAGATTCGTTCCTTCCGCGAGCCAGAGCCTTACAAGGGCAAGGGTATCAAGTATGCGGATGAGCGGATTGTCCGTAAGGCGGGTAAGGCTGGTAAGTAAGCGAATTGATTATTAAGGAGCATTGCTGTGAACGTTTCTGAAAAAAGACGTGATGCCAGACTCAAGCGTCAGGCACGGGTTAGAAAAAAAATTCGCGGTACCAGTGAACGCCCTCGGCTGTCAGTCTTCCGTAGTGCAAAGCACATTTATGCACAGATTATTGAAGATACAACAGGGAAAACATTGGCATCTGCGTCAACTATGAGCAAGGATGTCGAGGCTGCCTTTGGCGGCAACGTTGATGCTGCTAAAGCCGTTGGTCAGGCTATCGCCAAGAAGGCTCTTGAGCAGAACATCACCAACGTTGTATTTGACCGTAACGGTTTTCTGTATCAGGGACGCGTTCAGGCGCTTGCTGATGCAGCCCGTGAAGCCGGCTTGAAGCTGTAAGGAGAGAGAAGTGCTGCGTATTGATCCCAATGAGCTCGAATTGACAGACAGGGTTATCCACATCAACCGTAATGCCAAGGTTGTTAAGGGTGGTCGTCGTTTCAGTTTCTCCGCTCTGGTCGTTGTCGGTGATGGAAACGGTCATGTTGGTTATGGCCTTGGTAAAGCCAAAGAGGTTCCTGAGGCAATCCGTAAGGGTGTTGAGCAGGCGAAGAAGAACCTGATCAGGGTTCCGATTCAGGAAGGTCGGACCATTCCTTACGACGTCATTGGCAAGTTCGGAGCCGGTAAGGTTCTGCTCAAGCCTGCGTCTGAAGGTACCGGCGTTATCGCCGGCGGTGCTGTCCGTCCAATCCTTGAATCTGTCGGTGTTGGTAATATCCTGACCAAGTGTCTCGGATCGAATAACCCACACAACGTCGTCAAGGCAACTATCAACGCACTTAAAATGCTTAAGAGCCCTGAAGAAATCAACGCACGTCGTGGCGTTGGCCAGGACTAAGAAGAGCACAGGAGAACAGACTAATGGCGACAGAAGTTAAGGTCACCTTGAAAAAGAGTCCAATCGGTCGCAAGGCATACTTTGGTAAGGTCCTCAAGGGCCTCGGCCTGAAGCGTTTGCATCAGACTGTAACTTTGCAGGATACCCCGGAGATCCGTGGCATGATCCGCAAAGTTGAACACATGGTTGCTGTCGAAGACTGATCTAATCTAGAGGGTATTGAGATGGATTTAAGTAATTTGAAACCGGCTGCCGGTTCAACAAAAAATAGAAAACGTATCGGTCGTGGACAGGGTTCCGGTACTGGTACTCAGGCTGGTAAGGGTCACAAGGGTCAGAAGGCTCGCAGTGGCGGTAGTATTAAGCCTGGTTTTGAAGGTGGCCAGATGCCACTTCAGCGTCGTTTGCCGAAGCGTGGCTTCACCCCGTTGAACAAGGTTGTCTACAGCTTGGTCAATGTTGGTGATCTGGACGCCTTTGACGCAGGTACTGTTGTCAATCTGGAAGTTTTCGGCAAGGCCGGACTGGTTTCCGATCTGAAGAATGGTATCAAGGTCCTCGCTGATGGTGAACTGACCAAGTCTCTGACTGTCCAGGCGCAAAAGTTCAGCAAGTCTGCTGTTGCTAAAATTGAAGCAGCTGGCGGTAAGGCAGAGGTTATCTAACCTATGTCGACACTGCAGAATATCCTGGCGATTCCGGAGCTGAGAAAGAGAATTCTTTTTACCCTGGTTATGCTGGCAGTCTACCGTGTCGGATGTCACGTGCCGACCCCCGGGATTGATGCACACGTTTTGGCCAAGTTTTTCGAGGGTACCGAAGGTACCCTTCTCGGCTTGGTGAGTGCATTCACCGGTGGGGCCATGCAGCAGATGGCGGTATTTGCCCTTGGCATTATGCCATACATCAGTGCTTCTATTATTCTGCAATTGTTAACTGTTGTCTTTGAGCCTATCGAAAAACTTTCGAAAGAGGGTGAGCATGGGCGTAAGAAGATTACCGAGTACACCCGTTATGGAACAATAATCCTGGCGATCATTCAGGGTGTCGGGATTGCCTCTGGTCTGCAGACCATGACCGGGCCAGCAGGTGAGCCGGTTGTTCCAGATCCGGGTCTCGGTTTTATTCTGATGACGGTTATCACGCTGACTGCCGGTACTGCATTTATCATGTGGCTTGGTGAGCAGATTACCGAGCGCGGTATTGGTAACGGGATCTCGCTGATCATCTTCGCGGGTATCGTTGCGGGTATGCCGTCAGCATTGCTGAACTCGATTCGTCTGGTTCAGACGGGAGCGATGACGGTAACCGTTGTTGCCTTTATCGTAGCCCTGATGCTGATAGTTATTGCTGCGATCGTATTTATCGAGCGAGCTCAGCGGCGGGTGCCGATCCATTATGCAAAACGTGTTGTTGGTATGCGTAATATGGGTGGGCAGGCGAGTCATCTGCCGCTGAAGATCAATATGAGTGGTGTAATTCCACCGATCTTTGCCAGCTCGATTATGATGTTTCCTGCAACTATAGCGAACTTTGTCGATGCCCCCTGGGTCAAGGTAGCTGCTGGTTACCTCTCTCCTGGGCATTGGGTCTATAACGTTTTTTATGTTGCTTTTATATTCTTCTTTTGTTACTTCTACACGGCTATAACTTTCAACCCTGTGAATGTAGCGGAGAATGTAAAAAATCAGGGTGGTTTTGTCCCTGGTATCCGCCCGGGTAAGGAAACTGCGACCTATCTGGATACAGTCCTCGGTCGTCTGACTTTTGCCGGTGCGATTTACATCTCAGTCGTCTGTATTCTGCCGACATTGTTGATTGGCCAGCTGAATGTACCGTTCTTCTTTGGTGGTACGTCTCTGCTGATTGTTGTTGGGGTTGGAATGGATACTGCTGCTCAGATTGAAGCCCATCTTGTCTCTCGCTCATATGAGGGCTTCATGAAAGGCGTGACCCTGAAAGGGCGTCGCGGATAAGTGATATGAAAATTATTCTTTTGGGTGCTCCTGGCGCTGGTAAGGGCACCCAATCTGCTATTCTGGTTGAAAAGTTCTCTATCCCGCAGATCTCAACTGGGGATATTTTACGTGCAGCGGTTAGAGACAAATCCCCTATGGGGATCAAGGCGAAAGAGTTTATGGATGCCGGAGCTCTGGTCCCTGATGAGGTTGTTGTCGGGATCGTTGAAGAGCGTCTGCAGCAGTCTGACTGTGATGGCGGCTTCATTCTGGATGGTTTTCCTAGGACTCTGCCGCAGGCGGACGCGTTGAAGAAGGTTCTCGCTCAGTTGGGCAAGGAGCTCGATGCTGTTGTGTCCCTGACAGTTGATACTGGTGCGTTGGTTGAGAGGCTTTCTGGTCGCCGTGCCTGTGCGAAGTGTGGCAAGGGTTATCATGTTGTCTATGACGCCCCAGCCAGTGAAGGGATTTGCGACGCATGTGGTGGTGCTCTCACGCAACGCGATGACGATAAGGAAGAAACGATTCTGAAGCGTCTGGATGTTTATCGTGAGCAGACTGCACCGCTGGAAGATTACTACCGTAAGGACGGTATCCTTACAGTTGTAAACGGAATGGCACCTATTGAGGATGTCCAGTCCCAGATTCTACAAGCACTGAAGGCTTAGTTTTGATCGTCATAAAGTCACAGTCCGAGTTGCGCAAGATGCGCGTTGCTGGCCGCATGGTTGCTGAGGTTCTTCAGCTCCTGCAGTCTAAAGTGACGCCTGGGATTACGACTCTAGAGCTTGACGCGATCGCGGAAAATCAGTGCAAAAAGATGAAGGTTAAGCCTGCCTTTAAAGGTTATGGCGGCTTTCCTTTTACAATATGTGCATCGCCCAATGACCGGATTGTTCATGGTTTCCCAAATGACCAACCGTTGGCAGAGGGTGATATCGTCAGTATCGATTTCGGTCTGATTGCAGAAGGGTTTTATGGTGATTCTGCTGTAACTATCCCGGTTGGTCAGATTGATGCACAGACACAAAAGCTTTTAGATGTCACCAGGGATTCGTTGTATCGTGGTATAGATGCAGCGCTGGCAGGTGGCTATTTGTCTGATATCTCGCATGCCGTGCAGTCTCGTGTCGAAGCAGAAGGCTTTAGCGTTGTGCGTGAGTTTGTCGGACATGGTATCGGACGGCAGATGCACGAAGATCCCCAGGTTCCGAATTACGGTACGCCTGGGCGCGGTCCGAAGTTAAAACCCGGCATGACCTTGGCGATTGAGCCAATGGTCAATGTTGGCTTGTCCGGTGTCCGGGTATTGGAAGATGGTTGGACAGCTGTTACCGTTGATGGTCAACGGTCGGCTCATTTTGAGCATACGGTAGCTGTTACGGAAAACGGTCCGGAAATCCTGACCTGTTTATAGAGTTGGCAGTCATTAAGCATCATTGGAAAAGGATCTCAGTATGAAGGTTAGAGCTTCGGTTAAGAAGATCTGCGATAAGTGCAAGGTTATCAAGCGTAAAGGTGTTATCCGGATCATCTGCGAGAATCCCAAACACAAGCAAAGACAGGGATAAGGCCCTAGGAGGAAACATTGGCACGTATTGCTGGAGTCGATTTGCCGCGCAATAAGCGCATTGAAGTAGCCATGACCTATGTCTATGGGATTGGTCGTACTACATCTCAACAAATTCTTACAGAGGCTGGTGTTGATTTCAACACCCGTACTGACGATCTGACAGAGTCGGATCTTGCGACAATTCGTGAGTTGGTCGACAAGAACTGTCGTGTTGAGGGTGACCTCCGTCGTGAGATCTCGATGAACATCAAGCGTCTGATGGACCTTGGTTGCTACCGTGGTCTGCGCCACAGAAAAGGTTTGCCTTGTCGCGGTCAGAATACCAAGAATAACTCTCGGACTCGCAAGGGACCGAAGAAGACCGTAGCCGGTAAGAAGAAATAAGCGGAGTTATCATGGCAAAGTCAGGTAAGAGAGTCGTACGTAAAAAAGTCGAGAAGAAAAACATTGCTAAAGGTGTGGTTCATATCCAGTCCACCTTTAACAACACCATCGTCACGATTTGTGACCCAGTTGGCAATGTTGTTTCTTGGTCATCAGCCGGCGCAAAAGGTTTTAAAGGTTCTCGTAAGAGTACTCCATTTGCCGCACAGATTGCTGCTGAAGAAGCAGCAACCAAGGCAATGGAGCACGGTATGAGATCTGTAGAGGCATATGTTAAGGGCCCAGGCAGCGGTCGTGAATCTGCTTTGCGTGCACTGTCACTGGCTGGCATGACTGTGACAATGATCAAGGACGTTACCCCGGTTCCACATAACGGTTGCCGTCCGCCGAAGCGCCGTCGCGTTTAAGCATCGAGGAGGATTAAGTTGTCTAGGTACTCAGGTCCAGTCTGCCGTTTGTGCAGAAGAGAAAATGCTAAGCTGTTCCTTAAAGGGGACAGATGTTATACAGACAAATGTGCTCTTGAGCGTCGTAACTACGCTCCTGGTCAGCACGGTCAAAGACGTGGCAAGGTTTCCGATTACGGTACCCAGCTGCGTGAGAAGCAAAAGGTTAAACGTACTTACGGTCTGCAGGAAAAGCAGTTCCGCCTTTACTTCAAAAAGGCTGACCGTATGAAGGGTGTAACGGGTGAAAATCTGCTCGTACTGCTCGAGAGACGTTTGGATAGCATCATCTACCGTCTTGGATTCGCTGATTCCCGTGCTCAAGCCAGAACTCTGGTTCGTCACGGCCACTTCCAGGTCAATGGTCAGAAGGTCAACGTTCCTTCTTTCCTGGTCCGCGCTAATGACGTTGTCACTCTGCGTGAAAAGAGCCGTGAAGTTGCATGTATCAACGAGTCTCTTGACAGTGTTATGCGTCGCGGTGTTCCTTCCTGGCTTGAGCTTGAGCGCGATGCCTTCAAGGGTACTGTCAAGGCAATGCCGGTACGTAGTGAGTTGACAACACCTGAATTCCAGGAACAACTGATTGTCGAACTCTACTCCAAGTAATTAACCTCGGAAGCGACTCTTAAGAGGGAGACCCGAATATGTACAAAAACTGGAGAGAACTGATCAAACCAAAGCGTCTGGAAGCCGCAGAGCTGACCGATACCTACGGTAAGTTCGTTGCTGAGCCTTTCGAACGCGGGTTTGGCACGACTCTGGGTAACTCTTTGCGCCGCATCCTGCTTTCTTCTCTGCAGGGTGCCGCTATTACATCGGTCCGGATTAAGAACGTACAGCACGAGTTTTCGACAATCGTCGGCGTCACTGAAGACGTCACCGATATTATCTTGAACCTGAAAGGGGTCAAGGTGCGTCTGCATGGCCATGATGCGCGCAATATCCGTATCGTTCAAAAGGGTGCGGGTGTTGTCAAGGCCGGTGACATCATCACTGACAGCAATGTCGAGATCCTTAATCCGGATCATCCGATTGCGAGCTGTGGTGCAGAAACCGATCTTGAAATCGATATGACCGTTGCCATGGGCAAGGGTTATGTGGCTGCCGACAAAAATCGAGACGAGAATGCACCTGTTGGTACAATTCCGATCGACTCGATCTTTTCGCCGATTTCCAAGGTCAACTTCAACGTCTCCAATGCGCGTGTCGGTCAGATTACTGACTACGACAAGCTGACGCTTGAGGTCTATACCGATGGAAGCGTCCGGCCGGAAGATGCCGTTGCTTTTGCCTCCAAGATTTTGAAGGAGCAGCTGCAGATCTTCATCAACTTTGATGAAGATGAGGAGCCGGTTGAAGTTGAAGAGCCAAGTGAGAAGACTCGTATCAACGAAAACCTGTACCGTTCAGTTGAGGAACTTGAGCTGTCTGTCAGAAGTGCGAACTGTCTGAAGAACGCACAGATCAACCTGATTGGTGAGCTGGTTCAGAGATCCGAAGCAGAAATGTTGAAAACCCAGAATTTCGGTCGTAAGTCTCTGAATGAGATCAAGGATATCCTGGCTGAAATGGGTTTGAGCCTGGGAATGAAGCTTGAAACCTTTCCAGACCCAGACTATATGAAGTTGATGCAAAAAGGTCATGAAGAAGAATAGTCCGCTTGGTTCGGAATAAAGAAAGGATATACAGATGCGTCATAATAAATCAGGGAGACGTCTAGGGCGTAAGCCAGACCATCGTCAGCATATGATGGACAATATGGTGACGTCATTCTTGAACAGTGAGAAAATTACTACTACTGTAACCCGCGCAAAGGAACTTCGTAAGGTTGCTGAGCGTATGATTACTCTTGGCAAGCGTGGTGATCTTCATGCTCGTCGTACTGCTCTGAAGACTGTACGTGATCAGAAGGTTGTTGCCAAACTGTTCGATACCATTGCTCCGCGTTACTCTGAGCGTCCTGGTGGTTATACCAGAATTATCCGCCTGGCAAATCGTCAGGGCGACAATGCCCCGATGGCGATTATTGAGCTGGTTGAAGAAGGCTATGTCGCTAAGAAGACTGTACCTTCTCAGGCTGCTGATACTGCTCCAGTCGTTGAGGCTCAGCAGGCAGCTGCAGAGTAAGATAAAGAGTCTGCCTGGTTTAGGTTGACAACAAAGTAGTTAAAAGGGCAAAGATTCTTCTTTGCCCTTTTTTATTGTTCAAATCTTCAATAAGATCTGTGCCGGTCGGGTTACAAGCTTTTCGGTGTAAGGGGTTGGTTATGCATGATGAAAAGATGCAATTGCTGCAAACAACTGTGAGTAAGTTGCTGCGCCGCGGAGCAACACCTAATCTCAGAAAAGCGTTGGGCAAGATCCACCCGGCTGATATCGCCCATCTGTTTCGCTATTTCTCACTTGAAGAGCAGAAGACCCTGCTTTGCCTTATTGCCAATACGGCCAGGGCTGCCGATGTGCTGGTCGAACTGGATACTGACAGCTGGGCACAGTTGGCTGTTCTGCTCGATAAAAACTATCTTGTTTCTCTTGTTCATGAGATGGCTGATGATGACAGTGCACTGTTTATCCGCAGTCTGCCGGATGAATTGGCTGAGGAAATTCTCTGCCAACTCAAGGATGACCATTCGGAAGATGTGGAGCGGCTGCTCGGTTATGATGAAGATACTGCTGGCGGCATCATGTCGACCGAGGTGTTTTCGCTCGATCAGGATCTGACTGTCAGGGAGGCTATCACGGCACTGCAGGACTCTGAAGATTACGAGATGGTCTTCTATGTCTACGTCACGGATGAGCATAATCATCTTGTGGGTGTTCTTTCCTTGCGTCAGCTGCTGACTGTCCCGCCTTCTACTCGGTTGTGCGATATCATGTCGACCAATGTGTTGCGTGTTCGGACCGATATGGATCAGGAAGAGGTTGCCGAGCTGGTTGCCAAATACAATATCCTGGCAATTCCGGTCGTTGAAGATCACGGTAAATTGATGGGGTTGATTACGGTTGACGATGTCATCGACGTTATGCGTGATGAGGCTACGGAAGATATTTTACGCATGGCCGGTACCAGTGAGGAGGAACTGCTGCTTGGTAACAAGGCTTTCAAGATAGCCCGTCTGCGTTTGCCCTGGTTGTTGGCGACCCTTGTCGGTGGGGTTGTTACCGGAACCCTGATGTGGTTCTTCAAGGCAACGCTCGAGCATGCCATCATGTTGATATCCTTTATCCCGGTCATTACCGGGATGGGGGGGAATGTCGGGGGGCAGACCTCGACGATCATCGTCCGCGGCTTTGCCACGGGGCGGATCGATTTTGCCATGCTCAGGCAGGTCTTTCTGAAGGAATTGCGTGTCGGCCTGGTGATGGGGGTAACCTGTGGAGTGGTTATCGCTGCCGTCGCAATGGTCTGGCACCAGAATCTCTATCTTGGGCTGGTTGTTGGTCTGGCGATGGTGGCGGCAATTACGGTTGCTGCGAGCATGGGTGTGCTGGTCACCGCCTTTTTCAAGAAGATCGGTATCGATCCGGCCATCGCCTCCAGCCCTTTCGTTCAGACCGTCAATGATATCACCGGTATTCTGATCTACTTTGGCACGGCTACCGCTTTTCTCAACTATCTGGTTTAAAGGGCTGTCGGCGCGATGGCAAGTGAGCAGCAGTGCGAGGCTATCGTACTCAGGCATATGGCGTACGGTGAAGCAGATCTGATTGTCAGCCTGTTTTCCCGTCAGCATGGGCTGTTGAAATGTTTTGCCCGTTCGGCAAAGAAAAGTCAGAAGCGCTTTTCCTCCTCCTTGCAGCCCTTCGCTCAATCGGTTTTTCAATATCGCCCCGGGCGCGGAAGCTTGCTGGCTCTTGTGGATGCAGACCTGATTGCGGCGCGATCCGGCTTGCATACCAATCTCAAGACACTCGCTTGTGCCAGTTACGGTGTCGAGCTGATCGAGTTGCTGCTGGTCGAAGGCGATGCCCAGGAGGAAGTGTTCCTGCTGCTGGAAGCGTTTCTCGATTTTCTCGCTGCTGATGGGGAATCAGAGGTCGCGAGGGTTCTTTTAGAACTGCGTTTGATTGACCTGCTCGGCTACCTGCCACACCTGTTGCATTGCAGTCTCTGTGATCAGATTCTGACTCATGAGCTGGTCCGTTTTGACAGTTTGCGTGGTGGCAGTCTCTGCTCGTCCTGCTCAGGGAGTACTGGGCTTGAGCTGGGGCTGGGCACGCTCGGTTCCCTGTCCCGAATCCTGAGAGTGCCGTTTTCACAGTTCAGTGGTTTCCGCTTTGGCGAACAAACCTTGAACGAGGGCAGAGCACTCTTGTCTCAGGTTTTGCTTCAGCATCTGCCCCGAGAACCGAAATCTGTCAAATTTATGCAGCAAATAGGGGTTTGACATTGCTTGACATCATCAATAGCTGCGGCTAAACTCGCAACTCTTAAAAAATCGATTGACCCTGTTTGTAGAGAGCTTTCTGGAGGACCTGTGACTTTTCAGAACCTGATTTTATCGTTGCAAAATTACTGGGCACAACAGGGCTGTATTATTCAGCAGCCTTACGATATCGAAAAAGGCGCCGGAACTTTCAATCCTGCCACCTTTCTGCGTGCCCTGGGACCGGAACCCTGGAAGGTTGCTTATGTCGAGCCGTCACGTCGTCCGACCGATGGCCGCTATGGTGAGAATCCAAACAGGCTTCAGCACTATTACCAGTTTCAGGTGATTCTCAAGCCTTCTCCTGAAAACATTCAGGAACTTTATCTGAACTCCCTGCGGAGCTTTGGTATCGATCCCCAGGCTCACGATATTCGCTTTGTCGAGGATGACTGGGAATCGCCAACTCTTGGCGCCTGGGGGTTGGGCTGGGAGGTTTGGCTTGACGGGATGGAAATCACCCAGTTTACCTACTTTCAGCAGTGTGGCGGGATTGACCTGAAGCCGATTCCGGGTGAGATCACCTACGGAGTCGAACGGATTGCCATGTATCTTCAGGGGGTCGATAATGTCTACGACCTGGAATGGACCGACGGTGTCAAGTACGGCGATGTCCATCATCAGACTGAGGTCGAATTCTCCCATTACAACTTTGAAGAAGCTGATACGGCGATGCTCTTTCAGCTCTTTGACATGTACGAGAAGGAATGTATTCGTCTCGTTGAGAAAGAACTGGTTTTCCCTGCCTACGATTTTGTTCTGAAATGTTCACACGCGTTCAACCTGCTGGATGCCCGCAGTGCGATTTCAGTTACAGAGCGGGCCAGTTACATAGGACGCGTCCGCAACATGTCCAAGCTCTGTGCTGCAGGATATGTAGCTCAGCGTGAGAGACTGGGTTACCCCCTGTTGAAAAAATAATCGATCGTAATGCCTGGTTGGTGACTGATTGGAGTTATAGATGGCAGCTGAACTGTTTTTGGAACTGGGGACGGAAGAGATCCCTGCCGGGTTTATCCCTAAAGCACTGAAGGATATGGAGCAAATGCTCTGCCAGGCGTTGGACGATGCCCGTATCGGCCATGGTCAGGTCCAGACCTACGCGACGCCGCGGCGTCTGGCCATTACTGTCCAGGACGTAGAGCCTGTTCAGCAGCGTCAAGAGCTGGAAATCACCGGGCCGCCTGCACGTATCGCCTACGATGCTGACGGGACTCCGACCAAGGCGGCGATCGGTTTTGCCAAGACCAACGGCGTAGATGTGACTGAATTGACGACCATCACGACGGAAAAAGGTGATTACCTGTTCGTTTCCAAGGTGATCGAAGGCGGTGATACCAAAGCCGAGCTGCCGGCGATTCTTGAGCAGTTGGTGAGCAAGATCAGTTTTAAAAAATCGATGCGCTGGAAGGATCTGGATGTGCGGTTTGCCCGGCCGATGCACTGGATCGTCGCTCTCTACGCCGGTGAGGTCGTGCCTTTTGCTTTTGGAAATCTGCAAAGTGGCAACACCTCTCGTGGCCACCGTTTTATGGCCCCGGACGAGTTTGTCGTTTCAGATAGTGCCGATTACCTTGACAAGGCTGAAAAACATCACGTCATTGCCCGGATTGATAAACGCAGGCTGCTTATCGAAGAGCAGCTCTCTGCCCTGGCCAAACAGCTTGGCGGTACGATCAATCCGGATCCCGAGCTGATGGATGAGGTCGTCTACCTGGTCGAATCACCACAGGCCCTGGCCGGGACCATAGAGCAGAAATTTCTCCAGCTGCCCCCGGAACTGCTGATCACCAGCATGCGCGAGCATCAACGTTATTTCACCCTGCTCGATCAGCAGGGGAAACTGATGCCCCATTTTATCACTATTGCCAATACCCATGCCAAGGATCCTCAGGTCGTGGTCGCCGGCAATGAACGCGTTCTTAAAGCGCGCCTGTCCGATGCCATGTTCTTCTGGCACGAGGATCAGAAGGTCAAGCTCGAAGCGCGTCTTGAGCCACTCAAAAAAGTTGTCTATCAGGCCAAACTCGGCACCAGCTATGAGAAGATTGAGCGTTTCAGGGCGATAGCCGGAGAGTTGGCAGAGCGTTTTGCGCCGAGTGACCTGGATCTGACCCGCAGGGCGGCAACACTGGCCAAGTGTGACCTGGAAACCGGAATGGTCTATGAGTTCCCCGAACTGCAGGGGGTCATGGGGCGCGAATATGCTTTGCTCGAAGGGGAGGATTCCCGGGTTGCGACAGCGATCTGTGAACATTACCTGCCAACCCAGGCTGGTGGTGATCTGCCGAGTGATCATGTCGGTGCTTTTGTCTCTTTGGCCGACAAGATTGACACCATCTGTGGTTGCTTCAGCGTCGGATTGATTCCAACCGGTACCGCTGACCCCTATGCCCTGCGGCGTAACGCGATCGGTATCCTGGCGATTGTTCTCGACCGCGGCTATGCGCTGTCGATTCCGCAGCTGGTTGCCAGAAGTGTCGAGTTGCTCGATGCAAAGCGGCTGCGTCCGGCTGAAGAGATTGTTGCCGAGGTCGTTGAATTTATCCGCCTGCGTCTGGTTAACATGCTGACCTCGCAGGGGTTTGCCGCCGATGTCGTCGACGCCGTCCTGGCCGCCAACTTTGCGGAGCCTGTCGATGCGGTCGACCGGGTCAGGGCTCTGACGGAATTGAAAGGTCGTGAAGATTTTGATTCGCTAGCCGTGGCCTTTAAGCGTGTCGGCAATATTATCAAAGGGGGTGTCGACCTGCCGGTCAACGACCAGCTGTTTGAAGCTGATTGTGAAAAGATGCTCTACGCCGCTCTCGGTGCAGTTGAGACCCAGGTTGCCGGTCTGGTTGAGACACGCAATTATCCGGCGGCCCTGGAAACTATCGCCGGTCTGCGCGAAGCGGTTGATGCTTTCTTTGACGGGGTCATGGTCATGGCCGAGGATGAGCAGGTCAAGACCAACCGGCTGGCCCTGCTGACCCGCATTTCAACGCTATTCAGAGGCGTTGCTGATTTTAATCGAATCGCTTGAAAAAGCTTCAGAGATAGTTTGACTAATTGCGAGGAGGAACGCATGTCTAAGTATGTTTATTCGTTTGGCGAAGGGAAGGCTGACGGCGACGGCTCGATGAAAGAGCTGCTCGGCGGTAAAGGAGCCAACCTGGCAGAGATGACCTCGATCGGGCTTCCGGTCCCTCCGGGGTTCACCCTGACGACAGAGGTCTGCAAGGCTTTTTACGATAACAATCGTAATTATCCAGCTTCGTTGGCCACAGAGGTTGAAGAAGCACTGAAACTTCTGGAAAAGCGCATGGGGAAAGGGTTCGGTGATGCTGAAAACCCCCTGCTGGTTTCGGTGCGCTCGGGTGCTCCGGCATCGATGCCGGGGATGATGGATACGGTTCTCAACCTGGGGCTGAACGACACCACTATTCTGGGCGTCATCAAGCAGAGCCAGGATGCACGTTTCGCCTACGACTCCTATCGTCGTTTTATTCAGATGTATTCCAACGTCGTCAAAGGGATGAACGGTGAGGTTCTTGAGCATCTGCTCGAGAAAAAGAAGGAGAGCCGTGGTGTTGAGCAGGATACCCAACTGACCGCAGACGATCTTCAGGAACTGGTTGCCGAGTTCAAGGTGAGCTACAAGGAAAACCTGAATGAAGACTTTCCGGAAGATCCACATGAACAGCTGTGGGGCGCCATCGGTGCTGTTTTCGGTTCCTGGATGAACCCGCGTGCCGTTGTCTACCGCAAACTGAACGATATTCCGGCTCATTGGGGGACCGCTGTTAACGTCCAGGCCATGGTCTTCGGCAATATGGGTGATGACTGTGCTACAGGCGTTGCCTTTACCCGTGACCCGGCGACCGGCGAGAACTATTTCTATGGTGAATACCTGGTCAATGCCCAAGGGGAAGATGTTGTTGCCGGTATCCGTACTCCTCAGCCGATCAACAAGGCGAAGCATAAAGACGGCGATCTTCCTGCTATGGAAGAGGTCATGCCAGAGAGCTACAAGCAGCTTGACGCCATCCGCAACACCCTTGAGAAGCACTACAAGGATATGCAGGATATCGAGTTCACCATTGAAAAGAACAAGCTCTACATGCTCCAGACCCGGACCGGCAAGCGGACCGCTCATGCGGCAATAAAAATCGCTGTCGAGATGGTCAACGAAGGCCTGATCAGTGAAGAGGAAGCAGTCCTGCGTGTTGCTCCGGAACAGCTTGATCAGTTGCTCCACCCTTCTCTCGATCCCAAGGCGGCCAAACAAGTGATTGCCAAAGGCCTGCCTGCTTCACCGGGCGCTGCCAGTGGCAAGATCGTCTTTAATGCCGAGGAAGCGGAAGAGATGAACCGTCTGAAGAAGAAAGTCATCCTGGTCCGTATTGAAACCAGCCCGGAAGATATTCACGGCATGCACGCCGCCCAGGGGATCCTGACCGCCCGTGGCGGGATGACCTCGCACGCTGCTGTTGTTGCCCGTGGCATGGGCAAGTGCTGCGTTTCCGGTTGTGGTGAGATCAAGATCGACTATGAAAAGCAGCAGCTGACAACTGCCTCCGGTATGGTTCTCAAGCGCGGCGATGTGATTACCCTGGACGGCGGTCTCGGTGAAGTCATTCTCGGCGATGTGCCCAAGATCCAGCCGGAAGTCAGTGGTGATTTCGCGATCCTGATGAGCTGGGTCGACAAGGTCCGGCGCCTGAAGGTCCGGACCAATGCCGATACTCCGCATGATGCCAAAGTTGCCCGCGATTTCGGTGCTGAAGGGATCGGGCTGTGCCGGACCGAGCACATGTTCTTCGAAGGCGACCGGATTCAGGCGGTTCGTGAGATGATTCTTGCGGACAGCGTCGATGGTCGCAAGCGTGCTCTCGACAAGATTCTGCCGATGCAGAAAGGTGACTTTATCGAACTGTTCCGCGCCATGAAAGGACTGCCGGTTACCATCCGCCTGCTCGATCCGCCACTGCATGAGTTCCTGCCGCAGACCGATGACGATGTCGCTGAACTGGCTCAGGCCGTCGGCATGCGTTTTTCCGACATCAAAGACCACGTTGCTCATCTGCACGAGTTCAATCCGATGCTGGGTCACCGCGGTTGCCGATTGGCGATCACCTATCCTGAGGTCTATGACATGCAGGTCAAGGCGATCATGGAAGCCGCCTGCGAGTTGATCAAGAACGAGGGATTCCAGATCGTCCCCGAGATCATGATCCCGCTGGTCAGCCATGTCAACGAGCTGAAGATTCTGCGCGCCAACGCCGAGCGGGTTGCTGATGCTGTATGCGCCCTGTACGGTGTTGAGGTTGAGTACCTGATCGGGACCATGATCGAGTTGCCACGCGCTGCTCTGACCGCTGACAAGATCGCTGAGGCTGCTGAATTTTTCTCCTTCGGTACCAACGATCTGACTCAGACCACATTCGGTCTGTCGCGTGATGACGCCGGCCACTTCCTGCCGGAATACGTCGAGGGTGGTGTCTTGGATACCGATCCGTTCGTTGCGCTTGATCAGGAAGGGGTTGGGCAGCTGGTCAAGATGGGCGTTGAAAAAGGGCGCAGTACCCGGCCGAACATCAAGCTGGGGATCTGTGGTGAGCACGGTGGTGAGCCGAGCAGTGTCATTTTCTGCCATAATACCGGCCTCGACTATGTCTCCTGTTCACCGTACCGGGTGCCGATCGCCAGACTGGCTGCAGCACACGCGGTTCTGAAAAACAAGTAAGCAATATCAATAGCAACAAAAAAAGCGCCCCGATGAGGGCGCTTTTTTTGTCTGCAGTTTTGACCAGCCTTTATGGTCAACCTCAGGCATAATTTCTGCGTTGTTTGAGAGCTGTCTGCCCGCCATGCCGCTGGACAAATTCCGTCAACTGCTGGCTGGTCAATGGCCGGCTGTAGAAGAATCCCTGAGCAATGCAGGGGACGTGCTTCAGCAGGTATTCATGCTGGCTTTTGGTTTCAACCCCTTCGGCAATAAAGTCCAGATTCAGGCCCTTCGCAACATTGATAACGGCTGGAATGATCGAATTCTCGCCCTGTCCTGTGGAAATCTTCTGAATGAATGATTTGTCGAGCTTCAGCGTCTGTAATGGCAACCTGTCCAGATAGCTCAGCGAAGAATAGCCCGTACCAAAATCATCAATGGCGATCTTTATGCCGGCGTCGGTCATGGTCATGATATTGGAAATGGTTTTTTTCATGTTTTGAATGATGACGTTCTCGGTCAATTCCAGTTCAATCTCAGACGCATCAACCCTGTACTGGCAAAGTTTGCTGAACAGTTCTTCAGCAAAACGATCTGACGCCAGTTCGTGAGCCGATACGTTGATGGCGGTGCGCAGGCTGATGTTCTGTTTATGCCAGAAGCTGATATCGCGGCAGACCCGGTCGCGGACGACAGCACCTATTTCGTTGATCAGTTCTGTCTCCTCGGCAATTTCGATAAACTTTCCCGGCAGGATCAACTTGTCGCCCGGAGATGTGATCCTGACCAATGCCTCGACCCCGTGGATGCGCCTACAGCCGAGATCGATCTGCGGCTGGTAAAGAACTTCAAAGCGGTCGTGCCTCAGGGCATCGCGGATCAGATTTTCGATAAACACCTTGTTGCTGTTGCGATTCTTCAGGTTGGTATCGTAGAGGCAATAGCGGCTGCGATTATTCAGTTTTGAGGTACAGACCGCGGTGTCGGCGTTACGCATCAACTCTTCCCAGGTTGAGCCGTGGTCGGGGAACAGGGCGATACCAATACTCAAGGTCAGGTGAATTTCATGGCCTTCGTGCAGATAGGGGAGTGAAACCTCGGCCAGGATTTTATTGGCGACAGCGTAGGTATCTTCAGTCCGGTCGATATCGGGAAGGAGCAGAATAAACTCATCTCCACCCAGCCGGCCGAGGGAATCGCCTTCTCTGATATTGCGCTTGAGCATCTCGGCAAAGCTGCGCAGCACGTCATCACCGATGTTCTGTCCGTAGGTATCGTTGATGAGTTTGAAACGATTGATATCAAAGAAGAGTACTGCGAACCGTTCCTGGCGGTCCTGTGAACGCATGATCAGGGAATTGGTTTTCTGCTGCAGCAGATTGCGGTTCGGCAGGCCGGTGAGCAGATCGTGGTTGTTCTGGAAGCTGATGATCTCTTCCGACAGTTTCTGCTCCGTGATATCGCGTGCGACTCCGTAGGTTCCGACGAAATGCTCGCTGGAGGTGCTGCTGATACCGAGTCGATAGCCTCCGCTACTCTTTCTGTTGATATGCAGGGCCCGGACATCGACATGGAGAATATTGCCGTTTTTGCAGATCAGGCGTAATTCCATGCTTCTGGTGTTGCGCAGGAAAGCACTGTTCTGGAAAAAAAGCTTGGCCCGTTCGATATCCTTGGCATAAATGATTTCACTGTAGTGGCGGCCGATCAGTTCATTGCGTCGATAGCCAAGTAGGCGGACCGTGTTCTTGTTGACAAAAGAAAAGGCTCCCTTGCGGTCGAGCATATAGAGCATGTCAGGTGAATTGTGGACAATGAATTTATGCAGGGCTTCTGATTCTTCCAGTTTGGCGTAGATCTCGCTGTTTTCACGTTCCAGATATTGTTTCTCGAGAACGTTTTTGATGGAAAACAACAGTTCATCCGGATTGTAGGGTTTGCGGACATAGTCCTTGGCGCCGATCTTAAGAACGTGAATCGCTTTCTGGATCTCTGATTCGCCGCTGACGACAATAATGCTGGTGTCGATGTTGAGCTGATTGATCTGTTCGATAACCTCGGCGCCGTCCATGTCCGGCATATTGAGGTCGAGAAGAACAAGATCAAAAGGCTGCTCCTGCAAAAGCGCTATAGCTTCATGGCCACTGTTGATGCTTGAGGCAGTCAGGTTGGCCATGCGCAGAACGTTCTGAATACTCTGTGCCATGCGGAGGTCGTCATCGACGATCAGGATACTCGCGCTATCATTGGAACATCGGTCACTGGTAAGTATTTCAAAATGTGGCATATTCATTGTCATTTACCGAGACCGCTCAAGAGTTCTGGGGATATAGAGACTGAACTCTGTCCCCAGGTTCTTGCTGGAATAACAGAAAATTTCAGCATTCAAGTCTTTGACGAGATTATTCACAATTGCCAGACCAATTCCGGAATGCCCCTCCTTGGTACTTTTGACCGGTGAAAAGAGGTTGGCGAGGACTTCATCGCTGATCCCCGGGCCGTTATCCCTGAGAGCGATCTGCACCGCAGGTCTGCCATTCTGGTAGACATTGTCTCGGCTCATGATCTCGATCTGGCCACCGTCGGGCATAGCTTCAACAGCGTTTTTGAGCAGGTTGATGATGATCTGTTTCAGCCTGTCATGATCGCAGACAAGCTGGGGGACCGACGGGTCCAGCTGTAGCTGCGAACTGATGCCTGCGGTTTTGTATAGGGAATTTTTCAGCAGTTGGTCGGTCTCTCGCAGCAGCTCATTGATGTTGGCGGTTGTGATCTTTGTTTTTGGTGTATGCGCCGGATCCTTGGCACGCAACAAAATCGTAGCGACCCGATCGATCTCGCTCCGGATCGTCCTGATCTGTTCCTGGGCCTGATCTGATGCATCGAGCTGAGCTCCGAGAGTATAGAGGTAGTTATTAATGATCGTTAGTGGATTGCTGATTTCGTGGATCAGCTCCCTGAGGGCTGTACTCTCTGTCAGAGTGCCGACACCTGCCTTCTGGAGCCTCGTCCAGTTTAACGCAAGTTCCTGCCCGATCAGCTTGAGCAACGGCTGTGCTGCGCTCAACCTGGTCTGATCGGTGCGCTGGTGGCCAAGAGCGACGACGCCCAGGCAGGACTCCTCGGTGACCAGGGGGAGCAACAGCAGGTCGTCGCAGTCGAGAATCCGCGCCAGTTGGCGATCAGCTATCGTCCCGGGAGTCTCGTCGCTGGAGATCAGGGCTCTTTGCGCAAAAGCCAGGCTCAGCAAACACTGCGGGTCGTTATCGGGAAAATATATTTCATCCAGTTTGCTCTGGTTGAGGTCGTTGATTGCGGTGAGCTTTGCTGTTTCAGTGCAGTGCATGAAAATACAGATTTTATCAAGATTGAAAAGCGAACAGAAACAACTCCTCGCCACTGATGCAAACTCATTTTCACTGTTGACCGTGCGGGAAAAGCCCGAGTGGCTGAGGGCGATGTTCTTGACCTGTTGAGCAAGGCTGTCGTTGCTTTTAGCTGTTTCGTCATCGAAAAAGCTCTCTGACTCGTCGGTGCAGAGATAGAAGCGGCCGCCGAAACCCAGATCGGAAATCATCTTCTGGCTGGTCGCCAGTGCGGCATCGAGACAATTGAGTGTCGATGCTTCAGTCAGGCCTAAAAGTTCAGCAGCCCTGGTCAGGTGGGCCTGATTTTCGCGGGCATTGTTTCTGGAGGAGAGGGCCGCAGTGACGGACAGGATCTTGAGCAGTAGTGGAGCGTTGTGCAGTTCTGAGACGGGGGAGCGTTGAAAGAGTATGGCGTCGGCGCTAAACGAATCAAGCTGCCAGGTTTCGAGCAGCGCAGCTCCCAGTTCGCAATGGTCAACCCTGAACTGCTCGCGTTCAAGGAGGTGAAATTCGTCAGTCGCCTGGTAATAACGGTCGAGCAGGGGGAGATAGTCTTTTTCGCGATTCAGCAGCAGGAGCAGCATGCCGACCTGATGCAGCAGGCCGGTCAGAAAAGCTTCCCCCGTTTTTTCATAGCCGACAAGCCTGGCGAAACGTTCAGTCAGGTTTGCACAGAGCAATGACCTGAGCCAGATGAACTGCACCTGACGGCAAAAGCTTTTGGTAAATTTGGCAAAAAACTGCTGGATGGCGCAGGTCGTGACAATCTGGCGAACGTTGGCCAGGCCAAGCACGATCAGGACGCGGCGAAGGTCACTGAGATCCTTCCACTGACGGTAGACGGGAGAATTGGCGACCTGGAGGATTTTGCTGGTCAGGGCGACATCCTGCTTGATCAGCTGGGTGAACATTTCAAAATTGGCGTTGTCGTCATGGCACAGGTTGAGTAATTCAACCAGCAGGCTTGGTTCGGACGGCAGGTGAGCAATGTCATAAAATTGATTGTTCAGATAGATACGTTGCATATCTATCATCCCTTTCTGCAGCGGCAATGGAAAATTTCGGCCCAAACAACAGCTTTGATACTATGACGAGGTTAAACACTAGCGAAAAATAAGAAAAAAATAAAGATCTTTAATCTATTTTACGGAAGGTTATAGACTTGTCAATGGTTGTTCTCAGCTGCTTCGCCTGAGAGCTTTTCAGGCGCCCCGATTTTTCAGCGAGGTCGAGCGTCTTTTCAGCCAGGAGCTGATAGACACCGAGGGTTTCCGGTGCGCAGTCATAGAGCGCTTGCAGATGCTGTTCGACGGTCCCGTAATCTCCCCGGACGATCGGACCGGTCAGCGCCTGTTCCGGAGGTAACTCTTCCAGATTGGCAATAGTTGCCTTGAGCAGCGGCATCAGGACCGGTGTCAGTTGATCTTCTTCAATCTGGCAGTGGCGGAGCAAATCCCTGGACAGGCTGAACAGGGTAACCAGGAAATTGGAGGCGATACTGGCCGCCGCATGATAAAGAGGCTTGGCAGCAGCTGGAATCTGAAATGCCTGCCCCTGGAAGCAGGCGACAATCTGTTGGCCGATGGCAACAGCAGTACGGCCACCCTCCAGGGCGCAGGGACAGTTGCGCAGGTTACTGAACGCCTGTTGTGCATCGGCGAAAGGAAACAGGGGGTGCAGGGAGAGGGCCTGTGCTGGGGGAACGGAGCTGGGATAGAGGACAGAAGAGCTTTTGAGCCCACTGAAGTGAATCAGGGTTTTGTCGGCGAGAAAAGCGTGCTCCGCCAATCTGATGGCAACCTCGGTAATACTGTCGTCCGGTACCGCCAGAAGAATGATTCTGGCTTGTGCCGCCAGGGTGAGGTCTGTTGTGGCATATTTCTCTGCACAGCCGATGAAGTTGCAGGCTGATCTGCTGCGCTCCAGGTTCCGGCCGATGACCGCCTGAATCATAAAACCATTTACAAAGAGGTGGCGTGCGATTGCGCAGCCGACGCGGCCCGGTCCGATAAGGGCAAAACTGTCTTTCATTTGACACTGACCTTAAGGGTGCCGACCTGTTCAATTTCCGCCACCAGTTGATCGCCGCTGTGTAACGGGCCGACCCCGGCGGGGGTTCCGGTGAGGATGACGTCACCCGGCTGCAGGGTGAAATATCTGGAAACGACGGCAATAATTGCGGCCACCGGCCGAATCATCTGGTTGGTGTTTCCCTGCTGCCTGAGCTCGCCGTTGATGTGCAGGGTGAGAACCAGATTGTCCGGGTTTGCTACCCTGGTGGCGCAGATAAAGTCAGACAGCGGGCAGGAGCCGTCAAAGCCCTTGGCCAGCTCCCAGGGGAGCCCCTTGCTTTTCAGCTCATCCTGGAGATCTCGCAGGGTCAGATCCAATGCCACGGCATAACCGGCGACGTATTCAAGAGCGGCCTCCTGGGCAATGTTTTTTCCCTTGCGGCCGATCAATAACGCCAGTTCCAGTTCATGATGGCAATCGTTGGAATATGCCGGTATCTCGATTTGCTCCCCCTCTCCGATGATACAGGTCGGCGGCTTACAGAAGATGACCGCACTGTCCGGAACCGGGTTGTTCAATTCACGAATATGGTCAAGATAGTTGCGTCCCAGGGCTATGATTTTCCCAAGAGGGACCTGATTTTCCGTTCCGATGATGTTGAGCATTTTCATTGTGCGCGTCTCCTTGTTCTGGCAGATCGATCAGTCCGAAGATAACGGTTTTTCGACACTGAATGCAAGGGCAGCCGATAGCGTTCAGTCTCTACGCCATGGTTGGCGGACCTGATTTGTGTGCTTTTTGTGTGAGAGATCCCCGGAAGTCCCATCGGTTTGATCCGCATTGGCCGGAATGACAAATTGACTGTGCCGGTTGCGTTGCTCTAGGATGGAATTATTGTCTGCATAGCTGGAGAAGGGGATGTTTTTTCCGATCAGCGACACGCCGAACCCCGCCGCACGTCCCTATGTGACCTGGGCCTTGATCCTTGTCAACGTTGCTGTCTTTCTTGTGATCAGCCTGCCTGCCACCCGGCAGCATGTCAATCTGCAGGATCCGGAGCTGCTGGCCTATCTGCGTTCTCTCGGTGTGCAGGGCAGTGTCAATGTCAGGGAGATCCTGACTCATGTCAGTGCCTACGATCTGCTGGTTTACAAGTACGGTTTCAAGCCAGGCCGTTTCTCCTGGGCCGATATCTTGACCTCGCTGTTCCTCCACGGTGGCTTGCTCCACCTTGCAGGAAACATGCTGTTTCTCTACATTTTTGGGGACAATGTCGAGAATCGGCTGGGACGCTGGCGGTTCCTGCTAGTTTATCTGCTCTGCGGGGTGTGCGCCTGCCTGTTCTTTGCGTTTTTTGCTGCGACTCCTGAGGTCCCTCTGATCGGCGCGTCTGGGGCGATCTTTGGTGTTCTCGGCTGCTACTTCCTCTGGTTCCCGCGCAACCGGGTTCGCTGTTTCCTGCTGTTTTTCCTGATTTATCTACCAGCTCGTCTGGTTCTTGCGTTCTATCTGGTTATCGATAACATTCTGCCATTTCTCCTGTCTGCCGGTGCCGCGGATGGTGTCGCGCACGGAGCGCATATCGGTGGCTTTTTTGCCGGTTTAGCAATCGCCGCAGGGGCGGATCAGTGCTACCGGTTTCGCTTTGGAGGTCGTCAGGCCCGCAGTGAAGCGGCAGCCATGTCATCTGTGCTGGAGCCATTCTGTCCGGGGTGCAGTGCAGGGGATCTTTCTGACCTGGCGAAATGCTATCTGACGATCGACAAAAATCAGCGCATGGCAGTCGCTGCGGAGGATGTTCTGACAATCGGCAATCATCTTCTCGATGCTGGGCGTCCTCTGGATGCCTTGAGGGTCTTCAGGCGATTTATCAGCGAACGGCAGAACGATCCCGGACTTGATCGTGCCTATCTGGGGGCGGGAAAATCTATGCTCTATAATCCCCGGTTGCTGACCAGTGCCTATCATTACTTTTTGTCCGCGCTGGATCTGGCACAGAGTGCCCCTGTGGCCGCAGAAGCGCGTGACTATCTACGGCGGATCGAGGCCCATCAGGCAGTGGTTGCCAAAAGAGGCGGTTGACCTTGACGTGGCATCCGTCCCCGGCTTTGTAGAAGTCGATATCGTGCGGTCGCCGCTTGCCTCAGAAGCTTTGCCGGTTTATTGGCGCTTTGCGATCTGTTCAAGCCATTGCTTCAGGTAGCCGAAGGTGACCGGTTTCTGGAGCACGGTTGCTCCGGTGCTGAGGGCACGTTCCCGGCAGAAGCTGGTTGTGTCCCCGGACATGAGGATAACGTTGTCAGGATAACTCTGACTGGTGTTTTTGCACAGACCTTCGAGCAAATCGAGGCCGAAGAGGTGAGGCAGGTGGTGATCCAGAATCATAGCGTCAATGGCCGGGATTTGAAGGCTGTAATAGCCGTCCTCGCAGGACACACACTGCTCGGGAGATTCAAAAACAAAGACCTTGTGCCCCAGATCTTCGAGAAACCACTGAAACGATTCCCTGATCGAATCCTCATCCTCGATGATGAGAATTCTCATCGCGCTTTTGTTCATGTCGCTTCTCTCCGGCTGTTGATTGGCAGTAGAATGTTGATCGCCGTATATTGATTTTTGACAGAATCGATCTCTAGTGTGCCTTTGTGTTTGCGGACAATATCGTTGACGATTGAGAGTCCCAGACCGGTCCCCTTACCCATCCCCTTGGTCGTGAAAAAGGCTTCCTGGGCTTTGTCAAGAACCTCATCGCTCATGCCGCTGCCGTTGTCGTAGACCTGCAGGCAGACGCAGCTCTCTCCTGAACGAACCGCTTTCATGATCGTAATGCGGATCTGTTTTTCCTCCTCCTTGTGTTCCTTTTCGAGAAGTGCGTCCGCGGCATTGTCAAGCAGGTTGATGACCACCTGCTGAATGCTCTGCGGTTGCAACTCGAGCTCGGGCAGATCCTCCTGGCGTTCGAAACTCAGTTTGATTCCCCGTTGGTGAATCTTTCTGCGCATCAGGACGAGCGCTCCTTCAATCGTTTCGCCAAGATCGCAGCGTTTGAAATCGATTCGGTTGTCCCTGGAGTAGTGAAGCAGCTCATTGGTAATCTGGCCGATGCGGATGCTTTCATTGGCAATTCTTTCGGCCAGAAGCGTCGTTCGTTTGATATTCTCTGGTTTCTCCTGAATCAGGCTGGCGTAGTTCAGGATGCCCTGGATCGGATTGTTGATTTCATGGGCGACGCCAGCTGCGACGGTCCCGAGTGCCGCAAGCTGGGCGGATCGGCGATAGTCATCAAGAAGCTTCTTCTGGTAGGTGATGTCCTGGGCAACGCCAATGATTTTTTGTGGGACCATATCTCTGTCGTATGACAGGTCGGTTTTGATTCTGAGCCATTTCACCCGGTTGTCTATCAGCAGTCTGTGCTCGAGCTCCAGCGGCTGTTCAAAAATCGGAAGCGAGCTGATGTATTCCCGGTCATCCGGATGAACCCGGTTCAGGAAATTCTCGTAGGCTACAGGGTTTTGAGTAGGGAGTTCGTAGATCTTGAACGCCTGCTCGGACCAGATTGTTTCCCTGGTATTGATGTCGGTTTCCCAAGAACCGAGGATGGCTAGCTCCTGGGCTTTTTCGAGAAGCTGTTGTTTGTTGAGAAGCTGTTCTTCCGCCTTCTTGCGCTGTGAAATGTCTTCAATGAAAACAATGGTTCTCCCTATACCTCCCTCCGGAAAATACTTCAGACTGACCTGGACATCAAACAGGCCGCCGTCTTTTCTGCGGTGTTTTGACTGGAAGGTCTCAATCGCCAGGTGCCGGAGTCGGTCCATGTGTATTTTGATCTGTTCGACGCTTTCAACGGCTTCAAGGTCGGCTACGTTCATCTGCAGCAGTTCCTGTCTGGAATAGCCGCTCATCCTGCAGTAGGTCTCGTTCACTTCGATCAGATTGTTCTGGTCATCGGTTGTGTAGATGCCGTTCAGTGAAATTTTCAGCATGGCTCTGTTGAGCTCGAGGTTCTGAACGGAGAGCTTTTTAGCTTTCTTTTTACTGATTGTTGCAACAATCGCCAGGACGATGAGCACCAGAAGCAGCCCCCATACGGCCAGGTCGCCGAGCGTTGGCACCACGATTTGCTGGCTCTGTATTGTGCCCGTAGGCAGGCTGTTGACCGGTTCCGGAGCTTTTGCGCAGATTTTTCCAGGGAACAGCAGGAGCTGGCTGCTGAATATGCAGAAACCGTAGATCGCAAAGCGTAGCGTACGCTTCATGAAGATAGACGGCCTGGTGACAATTTGATGATCAGCTTTAACGGGACACAAGTGAACCTCGCAGTGGGAAACCATTTGTTGGTTTCGGTCATCAAATAAAACTTAAGAAGTTTAAAACAGCTTTTTCAAAGTTCAGGTGTTTATACTCTAAAACATAAACA
Source organism: Geopsychrobacteraceae bacterium (assembly GCA_963676795.2). Lineage (GTDB taxonomy): Bacteria > Desulfobacterota > Desulfuromonadia > Desulfuromonadales > Geopsychrobacteraceae. The sequence continues at coordinate 1,344,460 of CAXXTB010000001.1, forward strand.
ATTAGTCTAGATTAACAGTTTGGGGTTGTCAAGCGCTAGCCGGAAAGGTTTTAGCAGCTTTGTTAAGGCAAGATGCCGGATGATTGATCTATATTGTCTGGACGTTAAGGCTTTCTATTCTAGACATGACCCGGAAGATCGGTTAGAGTGCGGATACTATATATCCCGAATGGCGGGAAAATTATCAAAACAAAATGTAGGAGGAAAATATGGCTTACGTGATTTCTGACGAATGTATCGCTTGTGGCGCATGCCAGTCCACTTGCCCGGTTGATGCAATCAGCGAAGGTGATATCTATTCTATCGACGCTGCTGCTTGTACCGATTGCGGCGCTTGTGCTGACGCTTGTCCGGTTGATGCAATTTCTCAGGCCTGATTTGGCTGAAGGATTTTGATCGACAAAAGCGGTGACTGTTTCAGCAGTTGCCGCTTTTTTTTAGGGCAGGGCTTAGGATTATTCACTGGCGGATTTTGAAGCAGTGACTTTGACGCTGTATTCGGAAAGGTTGGCTGGCAGGTCTTTGAAGACTATGTCGAACGGGATTCTTTGATCCGGAGCAACCCGCATATTACTCAGTTCTGCGCCGAACTGATTGCCCATCATCTCTTCCAGTTTAGTGAAGGCGAGGCTGGTCAGGTCAGTGTCGTTGATCGGATTTCCGCAGAATACGGTTTTTTGCAGCAGGGGCTTTCCGTTGTGGTCGAAAATGACCCCTTTGACCTGCAGCCCCGCCCTGGGTTCCTTGAATTTGTTGATGGCCGCTCCCCTGATCAGAAAGAGTTCTCCGGCCTGTTCGTTCTGGACGAACTTGCCTTCAAGCTCATCCAGAACGATTTCACCGGTTCTTACGGGTTGTTCGACATGTTGACCCAGTAATTGCTGTATCTTGCTGTTCAGGGCATCGGTTCCGTTCTGGAAAATATAAACCCCTGCGGCAATGAGCAGAATGAGGATAATCAGCAGCAGGATTTTGATCAGAATTGTCAGCGCGCCGCCTTTTTTATCCGCAGCGACCGCATGCACGGCTCCTTCTGCAGATGTTGATGCTCTGTCATCATCTGTTACCGCGAAACTCTGCTCCTCGGACAGAAGTGCCTTGTCCTGGCTGTTCAAGTCGCTACCGAAATTGAACGTCGATCTGTCATCCTGATTGTCAAGTTCCTGGAACTGTTCGTAGTTGAATTCAGTGTTGGCGGAAGAGTTGTCGATTGTGAAGACATGCTTGCAGCGTGCGCAGCGAACCTTGGCCTTTCCTTCCGGGAGCTTTTCCTGACTGATATTGAATTTTGTAGAACACTCGGGACAGACAATGATCATGGGCATCTCCTTTTCTGAATTACATTTCATGCAGTTCTTTCCCTGCCCTGAATGAATCTGGCGAGGAGAAAGATCGTATCGGGCAGATGTTACTCTTCTATCAGGTATATGTCGGGAAGATCACGATACTTTTCATCATAATCCAGGCCGTAACCAATAATAAAGCCGTCATCCATTGTCATTCCAACATAATCGGCCTCAATGTCAACTTCACGGCGGGCTTTTTTGTCAATCAGGGTACATATTTTCAAGGTTTTGGGTTCTTGAAGGAGCAGTTTGTTGTAAAGACAGTCCAGTGTGTAGCCGCTGTCGATGATGTCTTCGACAATGATCACATTGCGGTCTTTGATCGACATTTCAAGGTTTTTGCGAAATTCGACGAGGCCTGAAGTTTGAGTCCCTGCGCCATAGCTGGCCAGGCGGACAAAGTCGATGAGGGCTGGAACTTCAATGGCGCGAATCAGGTCCGCAACAAATAAAAAGGAGCCTTTAAGGACTCCGATCAGCATCACCTCTTGCCCGGCGAAGTCCCGGCTTATTTCCTGACCGAGGCGTTCGACTTCAGCAGCAATGCTGTCCCTTGAAAAAAGGACCTTGCGTTCACGTGATTCGATCATGAATGAATGTTCTCCTGTCGCTTGAAAATACAGGGTTCTATAACAGGAAGATAGCTGAAAAGTCAATTTGTATCCACCTTTCCCAGGGATGTTTTCTCTGTGTCTCTGTGTTATAATCGAGATGTTTGTTTTGTTCATGATATTTGGAGGGTCGTCAGTATGTATCGCGTTCTTGTTGTTATGCTGTTGCTATGTTCCCCGCTGACTGTCTTTGCAGCGCCAGCCATTGTTGTCGATAACCTGAAATACGATTTTGGACAGGTCACTCAATCTGAACAAGTCGAAACGGTCTATCGCTTTCAAAATAGCGGTGATGAGGTGCTGGTCATCAGTCAGGTCCGCAGCTCATGTGGCTGTACGGCGGCGCTGCTGACTCAGTCCCGACTCGAACCTGGTGCTGTCGGCGAGTTGAAGGTCCGGTTCGACTCCAGTGGTTTTAGAGGGGCTGTCCATAAATATATCAGTTTCAATACCAATGATCCCAGGCATGCAACGCTGACATTCGATTTGCAGGGGACCGTTATGGCGCCCTTTTATGTCGCTCCGGACAAGGTCAATTGGGGGAGGGTGGCAGCAGGAACCCCCTTGTCTGCCAGCTTGAAAATCGTCAATGCTTCTGGTCAGGCCGTGACCCTGTCTGCCCCGGAAACGACTCTGCCCCAGTTGCACCTGACCATCGACAAGCTCATTCTTGCCCCCGGTGAGGAGGCCTTGCTGAATCTTGAATCTGTTTTTCCGCAAGACCAGAAACGTCTGGCCGGTTACGTCATAGTCAGGTCCGATTTTTCCCAGTTGCCAATGTTGAAAATACCAGTATCTGCGCGTTTGCAAGCGAATTAGTCTGTTCAGGGAGGAGATCATGAGTGAATCGTCAACCCATTCCCAAGAAAGGCGTACCTTTCTTGGGATGATCCTTGGTGGCATTGGGGTGGTTATTGCCGCCTCTTTCGTTTGGCCACTGTTCCGTTACCTGTCGCCACCAGCCAGAGCGGAGGGGGGTGATAAGGTTTCGGTCGCGAAAGGTGATGTGCCGATCGGTGGCTCGCTGCTTTTTTCATATCAGGGCAAGCCCGCTGTCGTCCTGCAGCCGAAAGCGGGCGAGTTTGTCGCATTGAGCGCCGTCTGTACACATCTGGGCTGCATCGTCAAGTGGGTGCCTGACAGCCAGGAGTTCCTCTGCCCATGTCATGCCGGACGGTTCAGTGCCAACGGCCAGGTTATTGGCGGGCCTCCTCCGGAAGCCCTGGCTTCGTACACTGTTGTCGTTGATGGCGACAATCTTCTGATCGGTTAGGGGCGGTGGCTATGAACGTGCAAAAGGAAGTGGTTGATTGGCTGGACCGGCGGATCGGTATCAGGGAGATCATGCACAGCAATATGCAGGGTTACCTTCTGCCGAAGAATGTCAATATCTGGTACACGCTTGGCTCGGTACTGATAGCCCTGTTTGCGCTGCAGTTTCTGACCGGCATTCTGCTGCTTGTCTATTATGTCCCCGATACCGAAAAAGCCTTTGCCAGTGTTACGAAAATCATGAATGAGGTTCCTTACGGGTGGTTGATCCGCTATCTGCATGTTGTCGGTTCGAACCTGATCATTGTCTTTTTGCTGCTGCATATGCTCTCTGTTCTGTTTATGGGCAGCTATAAGCGGCCGCGCGAGCTGACCTGGCTCTCCGGATTTACCATTCTTAACCTTGGTTTTGCTTTCTGCCTGACCGGTTACCTGCTCCCCTGGAGTCAACTGTCCTTCTGGGCGACAACCGTTGCGACCGATGCCGCCGGAGCCATCCCTTTCATTGGGGAAAAGCTGGTCGAATTTCTGCGCGGCGGGCCAACCGTCGGGTCGGCGACGCTCGGACGTTTTTTTGCCCTGCATGTCATGGGACTGCCGATGGTTTTTCTCGGTCTGGTTGGCTTTCACCTGTTCTGTGTGCGTCGTATCGGCATTTCGCAACCCCCATTCGGTGATGATTATCGTCCGGCTGAACCTGCTCTGAGCTTTCACCATGAAGAACACCCGGGTGGTGTGCCTTTCCATCCGAACTATACGGTCAAGGATATGGCCGTGGTCTTTTTCGCCCTGGCCTTGCTGGTTTTTATTACCTTCTTCACGCCGTGGATCTTTATCCCGCCGGAGGCACTTGAAGCGGCAGATCCTTTTACGACACCCGCACATATCAAGCCTGAATGGTATTTCCTCTGGGCTTATCAGACCCTGAAGATTTTCCCGAGCGAACTGCTCGGCTTGGCGTCGCAGGTCGTTGTGATGACGCTGATCGCATTGTTGCCGTTTTATGATCGAAGTCTGGAGCGTCGTCCGGCAAAGCGTCCCGTGTTTGTTTCGATCTATGTGCTGGTTATCCTGCTGTTTGTCGGTCTCTCGATCTGGGGGCATTACTCATGAAAAAGATATTGATCCTAACGACGCTTTTTCTTGTTTCGGCTCTGGCTGGTGCTCAATGGGGATTTGCCGCAGAGGATACGGTCTGTATCCAGTGTCATGGTGGTCTGGACGGAAGGTTGTCAGCGCCGGTTGAACAGTGGCAGACCAGCGTGCATCACGCCAACGGAATCTCCTGCCATGACTGTCACGGGGGGGACCCGACCGATTTCGAGCTGGCGATGTCGCCCGAGCGCGGGTTTATCGGTGTTCCTGAATATGAGGCTGTCCCTGATTTCTGCGGGCGTTGCCATATCGGGGTGAAGGAGGACTATCTGGTCAGTGCTCACGGGCAGGCTATTGAGGTCGGCGGTGCCCAGTGCGTGACCTGCCATGGAAATCACGCGGTGCAGAAGGCCGGCATCTATCTGATCAACGAAGAAAGCTGTTCCCGTTGTCACGATTATGAACGTGCGGAAAAAGTGAAAGCTGTGATCAGTGAAACCGAAGAACGCCTGGTGTCTCTTGAAGCCTCTATCGCTTCTCTCTATCGAGTGGGTATCGATACGGAGGAGCTTGAAGCCGGTCTGTTTTCTTCACGAAATTCCTTCCGCAGGGTGTTCCATTCCGTCAACATGGACAGAATCAAGGCACAATTGGCCGAGTTCGATGGCGAGTTGACGGAAACGGCCGACAAGGTTGCTGCATACGAAGCTTCGCTCGGCCAGCGTAAGCTGGTCGGGGGCGTCATTGTGCTGCTGTTGCTGCTTGGGGGGTGTATCGCGATGATCATGCGGCGCAGTTATCACCAGCAGGAGCGGGATGGGAAATAGTCCCAGTTTTCCTTGCAGATTAAAAAAGGCGGCAGTATGGCTGCCTTTTTTAATCAATCTCTAACCTGATTCTCATTATGTATACACGGCCAGTCGTTAGATTCCGTAAAAATAACGAAAGGAATCTTATATGTATAATGCAGCAGATAGAGAGAAGGGGTTGATGGTGCGGGAGATGGGCTGTCCTTACTATTGTAAAAAGTCTGCTACCTGTCAGGTCAATGCCGGCGCTTCGGTAGTGAAACGAAAAATTGTCAATTTCTGTAGTGGGGAAGATTACGATTTTTGTCCGACCTACCTTGGTTATATGCTTGCTCACAGTCGACCGATGAGGGCTGACAGCGACTGGCTCGATTGTTCCCGCTGAGAGCTAATCTTCCAGATTCCTCTGTAGCCTGCGACCGATGAAAAGGCCGCAGGCTGCTCCGCAAACCCCTGCCAGATACCCTGTCATAATTCCTCCGGAAATGCCAAGTTTCCAGCCTATGGTTGCGCCGACACTGACTGAGATGACGAGAATGAGCGGTTTCAGCATGGTTTGTCTTTTGCCACAAAAATAGTCATTTCAAAAACTTCTCCATCTGACAGGTAGACAGGGATTATCATGCCCATAAGATTTTTGTCTGCTTCGGTTTCGGTTGCCGCACTGGTGGGCTTGAATTGTGCGGGAGTAATGTCGATGTCGTAGCCGAGTTGGGTCGCTTTGCTGGCTATATTACCGCAGGTCAAATTGATGAAGGCCAAGAGGGAGTCATCAAGGTTCTGGCCCAGATCAGGATCCTGGCTGTTCTCTTTGAGGATGGCCTGGGCAATCATTTTCCGTCCGGAGTCTGAAAGTGTGACCAGGAAGCGAGCTGAAACTGTCCCGGAAAAGCCCATCTCAACGACAACCGGTTTCTCCGGTAGTTTGTCTGTGCTGACGCACTGGCCTGTGCGGTTGGGGAGGCCGGCGAGGCGCGTTAGCATTTTACAGGTCTGGTCTGCAACAATTTCCCAGACCGGCGGGCAGGGAATGTCGGGCAGGATGGTGATTTTTTCAGTCAGATAACTGCTCTGCTCGACATTGAAATCACTCAGGGCTTTTTCCATCTGATCTTCAGGCAGGGCACCGATTTTGACCAGCGCCTGGCCGATGAAGAGGTGGTTGCTCCGCTGTTGATGGAGCAGGTGTTTGACCTGCTCATGGTTCAGATATCCCATCTCAACGGCCATTTCACCAAACTGGAGATCCTTCCGGCGCTGGGCCTGGTGGACTTTTTCTGCCTGGGCTTTGGTCATCAGGCCGAGGCTGATAACCAGATCCCCAAAGCGCAGATTGGTCCGCTCCTGCAGATCGATAGCGTTGAGCAAGTCTTTTGCCGTTATCAGCTTTCGTTCCAGCAGAAATTGACCGAAAAACTTGATACTCATCGGGGTATGCCTCTTTCCGAAGAAATAACTAGAACCGAAAGATAAGATTTCTGATTGCAATCGCTACGCTAATGGCGTATAAACTACAGCCCATGCGCCCGTAGCTCAGCTGGATAGAGCGCTGCCCTCCGGAGGCAGAGGTCACAGGTTCGAATCCTGTCGGGCGCGCCAAGAATTCTAACGGGTTAGCAATTTGTTGCCAACCCGTTTTTTTTGTTTTATATCGATTGACTTTACTCCCCTGTCTTGAATTCTCGCCACCGTGAAGCTGAATCAATTTTTGAGCATGTGCCACTTTCGGAACTTATCTGGGATGCCCAGTCTCTAGATATTTATTTTGAACAAGCTGAGGTCTGTTTTCCAGATTTCCCTTTTTCTGGGCCTTCTGAACCTGTCCGCGGGGCTTGTAGTTCCGACCTCCCGACGACATCAACCGTGCAAGGGGGAGCTGAAGTTCGCCTCTTAATACCCGGAATACAATGGTCCGTCGGGAATTTTTCCCCGAATGATGGAAAAAGCTGAGTCTTTGGTGTACATTGTTGTGTAAAATACGTACGCATGTACAAAGTATGTCATAGTCCAGATGTCACGCGTTTATTGAGATTGTCCTTTTAAAAGATCAAACAAATGAGCCAATCGCTCGTAGTGCTGAGTCAGCAAGGAGTCTGGTATGTTTAAGCAGATTACATTTATCGGCATGGGAGAAGCGGGTGGTGCCATCGTCAGTGGCTGGGGAGATGCTCAAAAAGGCAAAATTTTGGCTTATGATACCAAAACAGACAACCCGGAAACGGCTGTCGCTATGCATGACCGCTATCGTGAACTGGAGATCAGGGGCTGTTTGAGTTCGGCAGAAGCTGTGGCTGAGGCAGAGATTGTTTTTTCTACGGTTACCGCGGACCAGGCAGTTGTTGCTGCTGAAGCGGCGGCCCCGTATATCCCTGAAGGCCTTATCTGGTGCGATCTCAATTCCTGTGCACCTTCTTCCAAGCAGAAAGCTGCTGCCATTATAGAGGCTGCTGGAGGATATTACATCGATGTTGCCGTCATGTCTCCGGTCTTTCCGAAAAAAAATCTTGTCCCTTTGCTGATCGCCGGTGCCTATGCGGAAAAGGTTGCGCCCATGCTCGCTTCCCTACCGATGGCCCCTCGCTATGTTGGTGTGCGGGTAGGGGCGGCTTCATCGATAAAGATGGTGCGTTCGATTATGGTCAAGGGGCTTGAGGCGCTGACCTCTGAATGCTTGCTGGCTGCTGTTGCTGCCGGGGTTGAGGGTGAAGTGCTGGCTTCATTAAACGCCAGCCATCCCGGAATCAAGTGGGATGCTCAGGCGGCCTATAATTTTGAACGGGCGATGGTTCATGGCAAACGTCGTGCCTCTGAAATGGACGAGGTTGTCAAGATGCTGGGCGATTTAAAACTTCCGTCGGATATGGCCGGTGCGACGGTGCTTTGGCAGCGACGGATCGCCGAAGCGGGGGTTGAGCCGCCGCGAGACCCTGTCGAGCTGGGGGCAAAGGCTGTCGCCGAATCCCTTTTGCCAGAGATTCAAAATAGCTAGCGAATCAGAACGCTGAAAAAAATATTGCAGTGCATTGCACGGCTATGCCGCTTATTGGGTCCGCCGTGAGTTGTCGGGAATAACATTACTGAATTCTGTTTTTAGAGCATAGACGCTCCGGGCCTTTCAGGGTCCAGGAAAGGACAGGCGCAATGTTGGATACTTTGATCAGTGCGGGCATCATCGTCTTTGAACCCCTGGGCCTTTTTCTGATTGTTGTCGGCGTGTTGGTCGGTATCTTCGTCGGCGCCATGCCCGGACTCGGCCCGTCCATCGGTATCACTCTGCTGATCCCTTTCACTTACGATTTAAGTACCGCTCACAGCTTATTGCTGCTCGTTTCCCTGTATATGGCGGCCGAATATGGCGGGTCGGTCAGCGCCATTCTGGTTTCGACGCCGGGAACATCCGCTGCTGCCGCGACGGTCATGGACGGTTATCCCCTGCGCCAGAAAGGTTTTCCCGGGCAGGCTCTCGGGATTTCCTTGAGTGCCTCTTCCGTCGGCGGTCTGGTCGGCGTGATCGCACTGGTTCTCTTCGCTCAGCCGTTGGCGACTCTCGCTCTTCAATTCGGCCCCCCGGCATATTTCGCGATCGGTCTTTTCGGGATGACAACGGTTGCCTCGCTTTCAGCCGGCAATCCTTTGAAGGGGCTGCTGGTCGCCTGCCTGGGACTGGCACTGGCTACCATTGGTATCGATCCGATTTCAGGTTTTCCGCGTTTCGCTTTCGGGCAGATGGAATTGTTTGAAGGGGTTCCCTTCCTGACGACCCTGATTGGATTGTTTGCGCTCTCTGAAGTTTTCATGATTGCTGAGCGGAAGCTCAGTTCACGCAAGTTTGAAGAGAAATTGACGCACATCTTTCTCTCCAGAAAACAATGGCGTGAATTGACGCCAACGATGCTCAGTGGGGGGATCATCGGCACCATTCTGGGGATCGTTCCAGGTGTCGGCGGGAATATCGCCTGCTGGATCGCCTATGATCGCGCTAAAAAGCGCTCGAAGACTCCGGAGGAGTTCGGTAAAGGGGCTCCAAAGGGGATAGCCGCTCCCGAAGCTGCCAATAATGCCACCGTTGGTGGTGCCATGATTCCGCTTTTGGCCCTGGGGATCCCTGGATCGCCGACCACAGCAGTCCTGATGGGGGCTCTTATTCTGCACGGCATTACCCCGGGTCCGCAGTTGTTTTCGGAAGATCCCGGTATGATTTACGCCCTGTTTATCGGCCTTGGGGTCTGTGTGCTGGTCATGTACCTGCTCGGTTCCCTGACTCTGTCCTGGTGGGCGAGGATTATGTCTGTTTCCGATTCCGTGCTTGCCGTTGCGATAGTCGTTCTGTCAACGGTGGGGGCATATACCTTGCGGAGTCTGGTCTTTGATATCTATATCACCTTATTTTTCGGTATCCTCGGCTATATCCTGAGAAAATTCCGCTTTCCGATGCCGCCGATCGTACTCGCAATGGTTTTGGGCTATCTGATCGAATCCAATTTTAGGACAGCATTGCTGATGTCGCGGGGTAGCTACTCTATCTTCATTGAAAGCCCTTTGAGTCTGATTTTTATCGTACTGAGTATCGGGACCTTTTTCTGGCCGTACGTGTCGCGGAGAATTGCTCTCAGGAAGAGGTCCAGTCGGTCATAGCAGGTTAACCCCAACGAATGGCAGGAGGCTTGGATGAACAGGTATTGTCTCATACCCCGGAAGGCGACAGGTCTGTTAATTGCGCTGGTTGTTTGTCTGACCATGGTCATTGCGCCCTTGCAGGCGCACGCCGAATATCCGGAAAAAACTATCAATGTTGCCGTCTGGAGTGGTGCCGGTGGTGCTCTGGATATTTATGGGCGTAAACTGGCTGAGATGGTGTCTAAGGAAATGGACTGGACAACCAAGGTGGAAAACCGCCCTGGCGGTAGCGGTTCAGTCGGTCTGTCCTATGTTATGAGCCAGCCGGCAGACGGTCACACCTGGCTGATCTTTACCGGAACCCTGGCAACCGGGATAGCCCGGGGTCTTATTCCTTTCACAACGGACGATATCCGCTTTGTCCGCGCCATGCAGGCCGAACCGACATCGCTGGCCGTACGCAAGGATAGCCCCCTGAAGTCGGTCGGCGATTTTGTCGAGTATATGAAGGCCCATCCCTTCGGACTGAAAGTCGGTGGGCACTCATCGGGTGGCTTCCATCAGTTTATGCTATTTCAATTAATGGAACAGGGCGGCTTCGAGGCTGGCTGGGTTCCTCATGACTCTTCCGGCAAGGTTCCAATCAATATCATGGGTGGTCATATTGACGCCGGGATGATGACTCCATCTTCAGGTCTTGCCCAGGTTTTGTCCGGAGATATTCGTTTGCTCGGGATCAGTCTGGCTGAACGTTCCGAATTTCTGCCGGATGTGCCAACCTTTAAAGAGCAGGGGTACAACCTGGATGACAGTATCTGGCGTGGTGTTGCTGTCAAGGCCGGAACTCCGGAGGAGATTGTTGCGAAGATTCAGGCAGCCCTGGACAAGGTCGAGGCATCCGCTGAATGGAAAGAATTCATGCTGCAGCGTAAACAGGAAAATCCCAAGCTGAGAGATGGTGCATTCAGGGCGCTGGCTGAGAAACAGATCAAGGAACAGAGAAATTTCCTTGAAAAGGCTGGTTTCATTAAGAAATAACAGGGGAGTGCCGGGGGAGTTCTGCTTCCCCGGCCACTGCTTGCGGAATGTTTGAAATTTTTTTCTGTCAGGGTTGAAGCGATGAAAAAAGGGACGATTATCATCAGTCTGATATTTTTATTATTGAATGCCGGTTACGTGTACATGGCAATACAGCTGCCCGCCAGCCCGGCATTCGGAGATGTCGGGCCCGCTGAATTACCGTTTTGGCTTGGTATCGCAGGTATTCTTCTGTCTCTTGCTTTGATCATTTCTGAGCTGAGAAAAAAGCCGGATGCTGAAAACGGATCAGCTTTGAGACCGTCCGTTCAGGGGATCTCTTATATTCTGTTGGTCATTCTGTTCGCTATCGGCGTCAATCTGATCGGTTTTCTCGCTACCACATTTGTCTTTTCCTTACTGGGTGTCATGCTCCTTGAGCGCCGGCTGAGTCTGCTCAAGTCTGGGATTATGGCGGTAGGAACAACTCTCTTCATCTATCTTGTTTTCATTCTGCTCCTCGATGTGCCCTTGCCTGAAGGGGTTCTTTGGGGGTGATTGATGCCCTTTGGTATCTGCTACTTTTTTTGCAGGCTTTTCCGTCCTCTATCTCTGATGATTAAGGCGCTTCTGGTTTCTGATGGAATCGCCTGTAATTAGCCGCTTTGCTGTTTCTGTTGTTTCTGTGACAAACTACTTTTTATGTACTTTTTGGGGTTGACTTGAATTTTACGAAACTATAAGTTAACACTCACTTACAAGTATGCAGGCCTCTTTACATTGACGTAAAGAGCGAGGTTGCTGGCACAGAAGCATCGATCGGCAAATTCACTACGTCCCACCGGCCGGATCTTCATCCATTGCAAACCAATGTGATCCCATGTTGTTCAGGCTGTTCAACATCTCCTTATGTCTGCTGTTTTAATTGTAAATATCTAAAATCAAAGAGATTGTCACCCAGGCAGTATTGCAGCTGTCTGATCTGTTTTACTTACTCAAAAGCTGAAGTGAAGTAACGCTAAAAGGAGAATTCCATGGATATTCTGGCATTGAACTGTGGTAGTTCATCGGTCAAGTACCAGCTGTACAGCTGGGAGAAGAAGGAAATCATCGCCAAGGGGATGGTCGAGCGCGTCGGGATTGGCGACTCTTACATCGTCCACGAAGTTCCAGGCCGTGAGACCTACAACGAAGAATATGCCTGCCCGGACCACACCATCGCCGTTCAACTGGTCATCAAAACCCTGACCAGCGAAGAGCAGGGCGTTGTCAAAGACATGTCCCAGATCTCGGCTGTTGGTCACCGCGTTGTTCACGGTGGTGAGAAGTTCACCAAATCGATCCTGATCGACGACGAAGTTATCGCCGGTATCAAGGAAGTTTCCGTTCTGGCCCCACTGCACAACCCGGCCAATATCGATGGTATCGTCGCTGCCAAGACCGTTCTGCCGGACGTTCCGCACATCGCCATCTTCGACACCGCCTTCCATCAGACCATGCCGGAGTACTCCTACACCTACCCGGTTCCTTACCAGTGGTACGAGAAGTACGGCGTCCGTCGTTATGGTTTCCACGGCACCAGCCACCTGTACGTCTCCAAGCGTGCTGCCGCGATCCTCGGCAAAGAGCCCAAGGACACCAACCTGGTCACCCTGCATATCGGCAACGGTGCCTCCCACTGTGCCATCAAAGGTGGCGTCAGCATCGACACCTCGATGGGTCTGACTCCGCTTGAAGGTGCTGTCATGGGCACCCGTTGTGGCGATATCGACGCCGCTATTCCGGCCTTCATCCAGCAGCAGGAAGGTTTGAGCGCCGCCGAGATCGACAGTATCCTCAACAAGAAATCCGGTATTTATGGCATCACCGGCAAGTACACCGACCGTCGTGACGTCGGTGACGGCATAAAGGCCGGCGACAAGAAATGCCAGCTCGCTTTTGATGTTGAAGCTTACCGCATCAAGAAATACATCGGTGCTTACTACGCTGCTGTCGGCAAGCCGGACATGATCGTCTTCACCGCCGGCGTTGGCGAGATGAGCTGTGAAACCCGTCAGGCAGCCCTCGAAGGTCTTGAAGGCCTGGGCATCATCGTCGATACCGAAGTCAACATGAAGACCCGGACCCGTAGCCGCGAAGTCCTGATCACCAAGCCTGAGTCGGCGATTCCGGTCTACGTCATTCCGACCGACGAGGAGCTGGTCTTCATCGAGGACGTTGTCGGTATCCTCAACGGCACCTACACCGACCACCTGAACTACAAATACACCTTCTCTGACCCGAGCTTCGTCAGAAAGTAAGGTTGCTCCCGCCATAGGGCGGTACGTATTTCCTGAAGGGTTTCTAGAGACCTTCAGTTATAGATACATCCCGTGAGCCATTATGGCTCACGGGATGCTTGAAAAAAACTGCAATGACTGCTGTTGAAAGCCGAAGTTATTGCAGTTTTTTTGTAGATAAAAAATTTAATCAGTGAGCAAACAGCATGGTAACCCTGATCCTGATCTTAATCAGCGCCGTCTTCGTCAACAACTTCGTGTTGGCCCGTTTCTTGGGGATCTGCCCCTTTCTGGGGGTCTCGAAGAAGGTCGATACGGCCCTCGGCATGGGGATGGCGGTTATCTTCGTCATGACCGTCGCCTCGGTCGTCACCTGGTTCATCCAGTATTTCATCCTGGGGCGTTTCGGCATCGAGTACCTGCAGACCATCGCCTTCATCCTGGTCATCGCCTCGCTGGTCCAGCTGGTCGAGATGGTCATCCAGAAATCGAGTCCTGTGTTGTATCAGTCGCTCGGCATCTTCCTGCCGCTGATCACCACCAACTGTGCGGTCTTAGGTGTCGCCGTGCTCAATATCCAGAAGAGCTACAGCTTCCTGGAGTCGGTCGTCTTCGCCATCGGTGCCGGGCTTGGCTTCACCCTGGCCATGGTCCTGTTCGCAGGTCTTAGAGAGCGGATCGACTTAAGCCCGGTGCCCAAGAGCTTCCGTGGCACCGCCGTCGCCCTGGTCACCGCCGGTCTGTTGTCCCTGGCCTTCATGGGTTTTGCCGGTCTGGTCAAAGGCTAGACTGATTGATATAGATTTTAGCTTGGAAACGGGCAATTTTTCGTTGTAGCTGAAAGCCCCCCCTGCTCGTAAACTCGCTTCCCCCCCTATTTTATAGGGGGGATTGAGGGGGGGGTGCATTAAAGAGCCCCTGATCTCTTAGCACAGTAAAAAGACCGTTTCCGGACACAAGAGGAACAATCGTTATGCTCACATCCATACTCTGCCTCGGCGGCATCGGTCTGATCGCCTCACTGACCTTAGGCTTTGCCGCCAAGAAATTCGCCGTTGAGGTCGATCCCCGCGAAGCGGCCATCTTAGACGCCCTGCCTGGGGCCAACTGCGGGGCCTGCGGCCAGGCCGGCTGCTCCGGTTACGCCAAGGCCGTCGCCGAAGGGCGCCTTGCGCCCAATCTCTGTACCCCGGGCGGCAGCAGTACCCTGGAAGCGATCGCCGCCATCCTTGGTATCGAAGCCTCAGCCGCCGAACCGGTCGTCGCCGTGGTCAAGTGCCAGGGGGATAATGAGAAAGCCATGCCTAAGTACCAGTACCTGGGGCTCACCGACTGCAACGCCGCCCAGAAAATCGCCGACGGCCCCAAGGCCTGCCCCGGCGGCTGCCTGGGCTTAGGTTCCTGCGAGCGGATCTGCCCCTTTGACGCCATCCATATCAATGACAAGGGGCTCGCCGTTGTCGACCGCAACAAATGTACCGGCTGCGGCAAGTGCGTCTCCGTCTGCCCGCGCGGTGTCATCAGCCTGGCCCCTAAATCGGTCACCACCCATGTCCTGTGCAACAGCCACGACAAGGGCGCTCTGGTTCGCAAATACTGCCAGGTCGGCTGTATCGGCTGCATGATCTGCAAGAAGACCGTCCCCGAGGGTTATGTCATCGAGAACTTCCTGGCCAGTGTCGTCTACGAGAAGCCGGAAGGGATCGAAGCCGCCATCGGGAAGTGCCCGATGAAATGTATCCATGACTACGCTACTCCTGCCCAAAAAACTGCAGTCGAGCCCGATAGCGCCGCTTAAAGCGAGGTACCCCCCATGTCACTGAAAACCTTCGCCGGTGGACTCCATCCACCCGACAGTAAAAGCTACTCCGAGCACAAGGCGATTGAAGCTTGCCCGCTGCCCGAAGAACTGGTCATCCCGGCCATGCAGCATATCGGCGCCCCCGCCGAGATCTGTGTGGGTAAGGGCGACCTGGTCAAAAAGGGCACAGTCATTGCGAATGCCAAAGGCTTCGTCTCGGTGCCGATCCATGCCTCGACCTCAGGCGAAGTCATCGCCGTCGAGCCGCGCATGCATCCAAGCGGCAAGCTGCTGCCCGCCGTCGTCATCAAGCCGGACGGCGAAGATGCCTGGGATGAAAGCCTTAAAGGCGGTAACCCCGACGATCTCGACGCAGAAGCCCTCAAGAAGAAGATCCTCGCCTGCGGTATTGTCGGCCTGGGCGGTGCCACCTTTCCGGCCCACGTCAAGCTCTCGCCACCGGCCGACAAGAAGATCGATACTTTGATTCTCAACGGCGTCGAGTGTGAGCCATACCTGACCGCCGACCACCGCCTGATGCTGGAAGAGAGTGAGCGCCTGATCGACGGGATCAACATCCTGCGCAAGGTGCTTGGCATCGAGCGTGCCGTCATCGGCATCGAATCGAACAAGCCGGACGCCATCGCCAAGCTCGGCAAGGAATGCATCGCCCACAAGATCGAGGTCGTGCCCTTAGAGGTCAAATACCCGCAGGGCGCCGAGAAGCAGCTGATCGACGCCGTCACCGGCCGTCAGGTGCCATCCGGTGGCCTGCCGATGGACGCCGGTGTCGTGGTTCAGAACGTCGGGACCGCCGCCGCTGTCAGTGACGCCATCCGTCTGGGTCACCCGCTGGTCGAGCGGATCGCCACCGTCACCGGCCCCGGTATCAAAGACCCGAAAAACCTCAAAATCGCCGTCGGCACCCCCTTGCAGCATCTGGTCGACCAGTGTGGCGGCCTTGTTGGTGAGCCGGGCAAGATCATCATGGGCGGGCCGATGATGGGCCAGACCCAGCTCTCGCTGGAGGCCCCGGCGATCCGCGGCACCTCCGGACTGTTGATCTTCCGTAAGGAGGATATCGACACCAAACCGGCCGGTCCCTGTATCCGCTGCGGGCGCTGCGTCAGTGTCTGCCCGATCCACCTGCAGCCGACCCTGCTGGCCGCTTACGCAAGGCTCGATCTGATCGACGAAGCCGAAAGAGCTAACGCCCTCGACTGTATCGAGTGCGGCTGCTGTACCTATATCTGCCCGGCGACATTGCCGCTGGTGCAATCGATCCGCTACGCCAAGGGCGGCATTATGGCCAAGAGAAGGAAATCCTGATGAACAACCAGCTCTATCTGTCATCCTCACCCCATATTCACAGCGGCGAGACCACCGACAAGATCATGCGCCTGGTCATCTACGCCCTGGTTCCAGCCGTGCTCGTCTCGCTCTACAGCTTCGGCCTGCCGGCATTGATCGTTATCCTGATCTGCACCATCGGCTGCGTCGTCTTCGAAGCCCTGGCCAACAAGGCGATGAAACGCTCCTGCACCATCAAGGACGGCTCCGCCGCCTTGACCGGCATCCTGCTGGCGCTCAACCTGCCGCCGACCAGCCCCTGGTGGCTGGCACTTTTGGGAGCCGCCATCGCCATCCTGATCGGCAAGCAGGTCTACGGCGGACTGGGGAGTAACCCGTTCAACCCGGCCCTGGTCGCCCGGGTTGTGCTCTTGATCTCCTTCCCGGTGCAGATGACCGCCTGGACGGCGCCTGCGATTTTAAGCACCAGGCTCGACGGTATCTCCATGGCGACCCCCTTAGGGCTGGCCAAGGAAGGGGTCATGCTCACCGGCCAGCTGCCTGAGATCGTCCATACGGGTCTGCTCGACTTCTTCCTCGGCAACAGCGCCGGGTCTCTGGGGGAGATGTCGGCCATTGCCCTGCTGCTCGGCGGGCTGTTCCTGCTCTTTAAAAAGGTCATCAGCTGGCACACCCCGGTCGCCTATATCCTGACTGTCGTCATCTTCAGCGGCATCTTCTGGCTGGTTGACCCCACCAAATACCCGAGCCCGCTGTTTCACCTGTTCACCGGTGGTCTGATGTTAGGGGCCTTCTTCATGGCGACCGACATGGTCACCACGCCAGTCACCGGCCGCGGCATGCTGATCTTCGGTTTCGGCTGCGGGATCCTCACCGTGCTGATCCGTCTGTTCGGCGGCTACCCGGAAGGGGTCTCCTTCGCCATCCTGCTGATGAACGCCGCGACCCCACTGATCGACCGCTATACCCGTCCGAAGATCTACGGACAGGTGGCACCACAGAAGGCTTAAGGGGAGAGACTCATGAAAGACATCATCAAACTGCTCGTCGCCCTGACCCTTATCGCTGCAATCGCCGGCCTGATCCTCTCGGTTGTGGAAAAAGCGACCCGCGAACCGATCGCCGCCCAGCGCAAGGCGCAGATGGTCAAAGCCTTAAGTGCCGTGCTGCCGGACTTCGATAACAGCCCCGACGCCGATAGCGTGGTTCTTGAGAACGGCGTCGACAAGAAGGGTAATCCGGTCCTTATCACCTTCTACCGCGCCCGCAAGAATAACGAACTGGTCGGTACCGCGTTCAAGATGATCGCCCCGGAAGGGTACAGCGGCAATATCGAGATCATGATCGGGGTGAAACCGGATCAGAGCATCAACGCTATCGAGATCCTCACCCACGCCGAAACACCGGGGTTGGGGAGCAAGATCGCGGAAGGCTGGTTCAAAGAGATGTTCCAGGGCAAGAGCCTTGAGAACGCCGACTGGCGGGTCAAGAAGGACGGCGGCGAGTTCGACCAGATCTCCGGGGCGACCATCTCGCCACGCGCCGTGGTCGGGGCACTCAAGGCCGGTCTTGAATTTTACCGTGACAACAGTCAGAGAATCACAGAAGGAGGCGTCCAATGAGCCTGATGCAGGATTTTACCAAAGGGATCTGGACCGAGAACGCCGTCTTCAAACTGCTGCTCGGGATGTGTCCGACCCTGGCGGTCACCACCAGTGCTGAAAACGGCATCGGCATGGGGCTGGCAACCACCTTCGTCCTGATCTGTTCGAATATCGTCGTTTCGTTACTTAGAAAGCTGATTCCATCCGGCGTGCGTATCCCGGCCTTTATCATCATCATCGCCTCCTTCGTCACCGTCGTGCAGCTGGCGATGGAAGCCTGGATCTTTGATCTCTACCAGGCCCTTGGCATCTTTATCCCGCTGATCGTCGTCAACTGCCTGATCTTAGGCCGCGCTGAAGCCTTCGCATCGAAGAACGGCACCTTACGTTCGATCTTCGACGGGGTCGGCATGGGGATCGGCTTCACCCTGGCGCTGTTTATCTTAGGGGCTGTTCGCGAACTGTTCGGTGCCGGTTCGATCTTAGGTTTCACTATCTTCGGCGGTTCCTACCAGCCGATGCTGCTGATGATCCTGCCACCGGGCGCCTTCATCACCCTGGGGCTCTTGCTGGCGCTGATGACCAGGTGCGGACAGAAGGGGTAGCTCTGGCTGCATGTCGTATGCTGAATACTGACAATCCAACGCGTCTGCAGCCTTTGAGGTTCAGGATCTGAAAGGGTTGATTGGCAATGATGCCAAAGGAATAGTTATGGCGATAAAACGTAAGATGACGGGTGAGGAGCGGAAGCAGGCTATTTCTGTTGCTGCGCGCTCCGTTTTTTCCCTGAAGGGATATTATGGAACTTCGATGCGAGACATTGCCAGGGCGGCACATATCTCAGAAGCTCTAATATATCAGCATTTCCCAAGCAAGGAATCTCTTTACCAGGAAATCTATTTTTATCTGGATCCCCAGATTGATGCTCTGTGCAATTACCTCGGTCAGTTCCAGCCATCAACTGAGACATTGGTAAAAATAGTCTATTCGCTGTCGATGATGATTCTGTCCGAAATCCCTGGTCAGAATGATGAGCAGAAAAAATTTGAGCGTCTGCTTGTTTACAGTCTGCTTGAAAATTCGGACTTTGCCAGGACCGTATTCGGAAAATACGAAATGAAGTTGAGCCCAATGTGGCTGGAATGCATTGAGCAGGCTTCGCATGCCGGAGATATGTTTGAAAGCACATTGAAGGCAAAAAGAAAGATGTGGTTTGCCCATCATCTGGCGATGGCGATCAATATACTGCACATGTCAGGACAGAAATTGTTCGAATATGACGGAACATTGGATGACCTTGCGGAATCGATGGTCATATTTATTCTGCGTGGAATCGGACTGACTGACGAGGCTGTGCGAAAATACGCTCATTCGGTCGCTCTGAAGAATGTAGTGAGTGAGATTTTTGAGCCGAGCAGGGGACTGGTCTTTCTCGAAGGAACCGTGCCGAACGTATAAAATTGCTGTTTCTCTACCACAAGAAAAGGCCTTCCGCTCTGGAAGGCCTTTTCTTGTTACTACAATGGAGTTTGGTGATCAGCCGCCAACCTTGGCCATGGTAAAAGGTGCCGGCATGGTGCTTTCCGAGTCCATATGATGACGTGGGGGTTTATTCAAGATGACATCCTGAAGGACTTCATAGATCGTGCTGTCATCAGCTGACAGGTACGGCTTGAGGTCATAGGCGCGGTCACTGAACAGACAGCTCTTGACCTGGCCATCAGAGGTGACGCGGATGCGATTGCAGGTATTGCAAAAATGCTCACTCATTGGGGTAATGATTCCGACTGTCCCTTTGGCTCCGGCAATCTGATAGGGTTTGGCCGGGCCGCAATAGCAGCCGCTTGAGATTGGCATGAGCTGAAACCTGCTTTCGATACTTTCCAGAATTTCCTTGCCGGTGATCAGGTACTGACGCCATTCTTTGTCTCTGATGGTTGGCATGTATTCAATAAAGCGGATCGACCAGGGTTTTGTTATGCTCATCGCCGCAAAATCGACAATCTCCTGATCATTGACACCGCGCATGGCAACAACGTTCAGTTTGATTTTCATTCCGGCTTCATCGGCCGCAGTGATTCCGTCAAGAACGTTTTGAAGATTTCCACAACGGGTAATTTTAGCGAAGTTTTCCGGGATCAATGAATCGATACTGATATTAAGGCGTTCAATACCGATGGCTTTGAGGTCATGAGCAAATTTGGGGAGCAGTACCCCATTGGTCGTCAAGGCAATTTCTTCAACGCCAGGCACTGCAGCCAGACGTTCGAGAAAGCCAAGAATTCCTTTGCGGACGAGTGGCTCTCCACCGGTAATTCTGACTTTCTTTATGCCCAGTTTGGTTGCCGCCGAAACTATTTTCAGAAAATCTTCGTAGGAGAGGATTTCTTCACTCTGAATCTGCTGAATGCCATCTTCCGGCATGCAATATTGGCAGCGTAAATTACATCTGTCTGTAATGGACAGCCTCAGGTAGTTGATTGTCCGGCCATGAGAATCGATCATGTTGCAACCCTTCTGTGAATAAAAGGCCAAGTGGAAAGCTCCAATTAGCCGAGCAGATCAGACTCGACGTCTGGCCTCTGCATATCTATTGTTTTTTCAGTTCCGGAAAAATTTCAATAAAAAACTCATCTGCGGAGTGGTTGATCTCAGCGCAGAGCAGCCGAAATTTATCCAGCAGAATAATTGCCTTGTCGGTAAGCTGACTTTGGCCACCTCCACAGCCCCCAACCCGTCGTTCGAGCAGGGGAAAAGGGGAATGCTCTTCCATATCCTGAAGCTGAGCCCAAGCTTTCCGGTAAGACATCCCCAACTCTTTTGCTGCTGCGTTGATAGAGCCGGTTTTGTCTACAGCGTCCAGGAGGTGAAGTCGGCCGTCTCCGAAAAAGGCGTGTCCCTCACATTCTAGCCAAACTTTTGAACGGATCCGGATATCTTTCATCTCTGTTGAGTCGCAGTTGGCCAAAATTTGGTCGCTGTGTAGAGAAGCGTTGTGCTAAATTTGCATATCGCTTTTCAAAAAAAATCTGAATCATGTGTGTGAGTCAGATCATAATTCTCTATTTATATTCCATCGACAAAATTCGAACAACACAGATTGCTATCCGCGGTGATTTTTTTTCGTTCGTAAAATTCACTTGGCTTCACAATGTGAAATAGTATATTGTCATGTAAAACAGTATGCTCCTTTGTTTTCTATGTCAATATAAAATGATTTAATGGATAGCACGACGGGTTTGGCTGAGAATAAATCTGATTCTTTTGGCCATGTCTCAGTAAATTCAGTTACTTGTCGCAGGTTTTCTGCTGCGTTTATATTGCTTTAGTTGTTAATTAGGGGATAAATCCTGCAATGGTGCTTGATGACGTGATTGAGAGGTGGAGAATGGTTGAAGCGGGAGGGAAGTTTAACGCTATCGAAAAGGCATTGCTTGTTCTGTCTTATTTTGCAGACAACAATAGCCCAATCGGAACGACAGAACTCTCTGAGCAACTGAGCCTCAATAAAACGACGATCAGCAGGATCGTGAATACACTTAAGCGTGAAGGGTTTCTCGAGCAGAATCCTTTGACAAAACAGTATAGCCTGGGACCGACGGTTGCCAGGTTGAGTAAATCCATCACTCAGAGTCTCGACGGGCAGAGCGCTATTATTGCTCAACCGTACTGTGACCGTTTGCGTGATGAGGTCGGCGAGACTGTCCACTTCGAGGTTCTTTCCGGAAATCATATCTATCTTGCTTATGCAGCACGTGGGCGCAATCCTGTATCGGTATCTATTGCCATTGGTGACAGAGTCTATCCCCATGTTCACGCCGGAGCAAAGTGTATCGCTGCCTATACTCACCCTCGCCTGGTTGATAAGTGGCTGCAGAATCATTTGCCGAAATATTATGAGGACACGGTTATTGATTCAGCAAAGATCATGGGCAGCTACAATGAGATCATAGAAAACGGCCTTGCGGTTGACGATGGCCAGTACAATAGAAGTATTTACGCAATAGCAGCCCCTATTTTTGATAATAATGGTCGCGCTGCTGCCAGTATCGTCGTTGTTGCGCCTTATATGCGCAAGGCCAACCTGGAAAAGGAAGAGGTGATTGCTGCAACCAAGCAGACAGCAAAATTCGTGTCTGAAAGGCTGCTTTGTCCTCAGAAATATGAAGATTTGTGCGGGCTTTATCTTGAAAATGCAAATGTCTGCACGCTCTAACTAGTCGAAGGATGTTTCTATCCAACTGGAAAGCATAGGGAAATGCCCGTGTGGACTGGGCTTTGGCTGATTTTTAGTTAAATTTTGTTAGTAAAAATAATATTGACATTGGGCGCCGCTCAAACTAGTGTAGCGCCAGGTAAAACAGCTTTTTGTATTGTGAAACTTGGGTGCATGTTTTTTTGTTTGGCTCGTTAAGGCTCGCTCGCTATGCCTTATCTGGATAGCGCCAGGTTAATATGAAGGCTGGAAAAATAGGTTCATTAGACTTACTGGAGGGGTAAGGTCTGTCGAATCGGATTTGGATTGCAGTCTGGCAACTGAATCTGTCTTTATCTCTTCCGTAGAAGCTTGACTATACTGCCATAATCTGTCGATTTTGAGATTGGTTGTCGGGCGTCGTTTGTAAAATTATTTTATTTTTGAAATTTCCATGTTTTGCCAATGCTTGCATCCATGAGTCGCTAAGCTGCTTATATCAATGGTCTATTTAGTTGACAAATTGGATGGGCGATGTGTATAAGTAAATAAGTTTTACAATATGGTTTTTAGTCTCATATTGTAAAACGGCGTGATGGCTGCCACTGTCAGGCAAAATTGATTTTATGAATAATACCATTTGTTTGGGTTGTTGAGTCGTTAATATTTTAACGCTGCCTCAGGGGTGGAGGCATTACCAACAAGGAGGTTCAAATGGGCAATCTGTCAAATAACTTGTCGCTACAATCTCTAACCTTACTTGTGCCTAGCTGCGCAACATACCTGATGTCCGCAAGCTGCCGTCCGGCAGTCGATCGCAACACCAGGGTGCTGTTCCAGTACCTCATTAATAGTTCCGTATAGCCCTTTTGATCAGTCCTGTGCCATGAGCTGTGCCTGCAGCTTTTCGTATGGGGATTTGTATCTAGTGTTTGTTTTAATGCGTGGATTTGCGGTTGTCTTGCATAACGTTAGACAGGTGCTGCCACAAACTTTATTCACAGCATGAAGAGGTTGAGGAATCAAAATGTCTAGTCCTATTATTTACGCTGCGATCTATTTCATCATTGTTGTTTTCGGGTCGTGTTTCTACTTCCGCGGGAAAGTCAAGAACGTAGATGACTTTACCACTGGTGGTAAGACACTCAAGTGGTACATGGTTGCCTCCGGTCTGGCGCTGATCCCGCTCGGTTCCGGTCACACCATGAACCTCTGGGAAGCATCTGCGGGCTTAGGTGCCGGGGTTCTGTTCTGGCCGGTTATCGTCGGTGGTATCTTCCTGCCGCTCGCTACCCTGTGGTTTGGTCCATGGCTGCGCGAGCTGAATGTCCAGACTTTCCCAGAGTCTCTCGAAATGCAGTTCGGTCCTGCGATGGGTTACCTTAACGGTGCCGTCAATACTGCCACCTGGACCGGTATCTGTATGGGTGAGACCCTGGCGACCGGTGGTGCCATCTATGGTCTGACCGGTGGTGCTATTCCGTTCAAGCCTTGGTGTATCATCATTGCCTTTGTTCTGATCATGGTTTACGTTATCTTCGGTGGCGTTCTTCAGTATTCCATCGTCAGTACTGTTAACGCAACCGTCATGATCGTCGGTTCTTATATCGCTCTGATCATGACCGGTGGCTGGCTGTCTGCCAATGCTATGGGTTGGACCGGTGTTGTAGAGCACTACACCGCTCTTGATCAGGCCTGGAAGCTTGAGATCTTCCGCTTCTCTCCTGACCTGTTCTTCCAGATCATCATCCCTGTTGCTGTTCTGCACATCACTGCTGCAGCTGTTACTCAGGGTGTTTACATTCCGATCTTCGCTGCCAAGTCGACTCAGGAAGTCCGTAAGGCTACCTTCCTGGCTGCCTGTATCAACGGTATGTCCTCTTTCCCATGGGTTCTGATGGGTCTGGCCGCTATGACCATTCCTTCCATCGCTGCCGGTGGTGCCAAGCTGTCCGTTATCAATCACGCTCTGCAGAACCTGCCAGCGCCGATCGTCGGTCTGCTGATGGTCTGTCTGCTTGCTGCTACCCTGTCCACCGGTTCCAGCGTCATGCTGGGTAACGCCACCGTTATTGTCAACGTTATCCTCAAGCGCGCCTGCTTCCCGAACATGAAGCCGGAAACCGAGTTCAAGCTGATGCGTCCGATGATCATTGTCTGTGGTCTGGCTGCCTGCGTACCTGCTCTGGTTGCGCCGATGATCTTCCCGATCTTCCTCTGGTGTTTCTCCTTCGGTATCCCGATGTTCTTCGTCTGGTTGGTCGGTATGGTCTGGAAGTGCAGCAAGGCCGCTGCCTGGATTACCATTCTGGTGACCTACCTGATCAACTTCATCTGGACCTTTGCGACACCTAGCTGGGCACCAGGTCCATTCGCACTGAACATGTATCCTGTTACCGTCAGCGCGATCGTGCTGATCATTGTTCTGAATGCGATTCTGCCTGGTGAGACTGGTCTGCTCAAGCGTCATCGCGCCGCTCAGGCCTCTAAAGCTGCTTAAGATCAGTTAAATTAACTTTAAAGGAGTTGTTAAAATGTGGGTATTTGGTTTGTTTGTACAAGAATTCCTGATGGCTCTGGTCTTTAGCGGTATCATTTATCTGATCTGGCGCATTACCAGCAGCAATGGACAAAAGTGGTAATCTTAATTACACTAGGAGGAATATAAGATGGGTAAAGCAGAATTATTGGTAGCAGCTTATATCTGCGTCATTATGCTGGTACTGGGCGGTATGGCTCTGGTCGGCACCTTGGTGAACAAGGGTAAAAAATAAGCGATAGTTTTTCTGAAATATGTAGCACCTGCTGACACTGAGCACTTCACAAAGACGAGGAGGCTGTATGAGTAACAACATTACAAGACGTAAGTTCATGAAAAATGTTGCAGTAGCGGGTGCTGCAGTATGTTCAACCGGTCTTATCAATCCCGGTCGCCTGAAGGCGGCCGGGAGAGACCATATACTGATCGGTCGTCCGAATCCGTCAACGGGCCCGATTGCAAGCTTCGGCGAGGCAACCCCCTGGGTAGATGAAATAGCCTTGGAAGCAATCAACAAAGATGGCGGTATCTTTATCAAAGAACTAGGTAAAAAATTACCGGTTAAGATCAAGCTGGTCGATACTCAGTCAAGCCCGACCACTGCTGGTGAAGTCGCACAGAAGTTGATCCTGCGTGACGATGTCGACATGATGATGGTCCTTCATACCCCTGATACGGTAAATCCTGTATCGGCGATGTGTGATAACCTTGGAGTCCCCTGTATTTCCCTGGATGCTCCAGTCGGTGCCTGGCTCTCGGGTGGTCCTTATGAATGGTGCTATCACGCTTTCTGGACAGAAGATCAGGTTACCGATACCTATATTGGGATGTGGGAATCTCAGGCGGCCAAGCACAATAAGACTGTTGGTGTGCTGTGGCAGACCGATCCTGACGGTACCGCATGGCGTCCAATGATTGCCAGAAAAGCAAAGGCGTTGGGCTACAAGATTGTCGATACAGGACAATTCCCTTACATGATGAAGGATTACAGTTCGATTATTTCGGCATTCAAGAAAGAGAATGTTGATATCGTCTGTGGTAATCTTATTCCTCCCGATTTTGTCACTTTCTGGCGTCAGGCATACCAGCAGGGCTTTAAGCCTAAGATGGCAACAATTGGCAAGGCAATTCTTTTCCCTTCAAACATTGAAGCCCTTGGTGGGGATCTCGGAGAAGGGCTGCTTACGGAGAATTGGTGGAGTCCTTTCCACCCATTCAAGTCTTCATTTGATGGTATGACAACCAAGGAGCTCTGTGATAGATGGACAGCTGAAACCAAGAAGCCATGGATTGCTCCACTCGGTTTTAAATATGCTGGCTATGAAATCCTCGCAGATGTTCTCAAGCGAGCTCAGACTCTCGATAAAAAGGCTTTGCTTAGGGCGATTGCAGAAACTGATATGCAGACAATGGTCGGTCCAATCAAGTACAACGCCGATCATTACTCTGAGACACCACTCGTTGGTGGTCAGTGGAAGGCCGGTAAGCAATTCAGGTGGGAGATGGATATTGTCTATAACAAGATAAATCCTCAGATTCCGTTAACTGGTGAAATCGAATTTCCGATTCCATAGATCTTAGATTTAATTATTTATTCTATTTTTTTGATATCTGGAGGGTGTCTCACTGAAAAGTGAGGCACCCTTTTTTTGACTGGTATGTTATTAGTTACTTGCATTTGGACCACTGTTGTGCTATTTGAAATACTGTTTCATATAGATAAGAGGCAGTGATTCCTATAGCAGATTTGAGCAGTTTGATGCGTCGAAATTTTTTTCTTTTTGGCTGATGCGATTTTTTTACTCATAAAGCGTTAGTGGGTGCTGATTCATGAGCGATATTCTTGTAGTAGAAAATTTGGCAAAGTCCTTCGGGCAGGTCCGTGCAGTTCAGGATGTCTCTGTTTCTGTCCATGAGGGCGAGTTGTTGGGGGTTATCGGTCCGAACGGTGCCGGTAAAACTTCCGTGTTTAATCTTTTAACCGGGATCTACCATCCTGATACGGGCTCAATGATGTTTATGGGACAGGATATCAATCACCTGCCTGTCTATAAGCGCAGTGCGCTTGGCTTAGGGCGGACCTTCCAGATCCCTCGTCCTTTCGGGGATATGACCGTTTACGAGAACCTACTGGTTGCGGCGACCTTTTCTTCGGGGTTGAAGAAAAGCCAATATCGGGAAACCTTAAGTGAAATTCTCGAATTGACCGGGCTCTATGACAAAGCTAATAACATGGCGCGTACCTTACGTCTGCTCGACCGTAAGCGTCTTGAATTGGCGCGTGGATTGGCGACAAATCCCAAGCTGCTGTTGATGGATGAAATCGCCGGTGGCTTGACAGAGAGTGAAGCCTGGGACGTTTTTGAGATCGTCAAAAACATTCAGCAGCGTGGTGTGACGATCATCTGGATCGAGCATATCATGAGTATGATGGCCGCCGCCGATCGCCTGCTGGCTTTGGCCCAAGGCACAACGATCATGTGTGATAAGCCGGATGTCGTTATGAACTCTAAGCAGGTTCTTGAATGTTACCTGGGTTCGGAATGTGACGTATGAAAAGCGGATCAATCTTAGAAGTCAGTAATTTGTCCGTTCACTACGGCGAGCTTCTCGCGGTAGAGGACATCTCGTTTACCATTGAACCTGGGCAGGTTGTCTCGATCATCGGGGCTAACGGCGCTGGGAAATCAACAGTCCTAAAATCGATCTCTGGGCTCTGTGCAGCGTCATCCGGTTCGATCAAATTTTTGGGTGAGGATGTCACTACCAGTAAGCCTTACCATACGGTAGCTGAAGGGATCGCCATGGTCCCGGAAGGGCGACATATCTTCCCGCGCCTGACCGTTCGCGAGAATCTGCTGATCGGCTCCTTCACCCCGCGGGCGAGGAAAAACTCTGACAAGAATATCCAGAAGATCTATGAGCTGTTCCCGATTCTGGGGGAGCGCTGTGATCAGTTTGGGATTAACCTCTCTGGCGGCGAGCAGCAGATGCTGGCGATCGGGAGGGCCTTGATGAGTGAACCTAAACTGCTGCTTTGTGATGAGATCTCGCTGGGTCTGGCCCCGGTCATTATCAAGGATATCTACGACAAGGTGCATGAGATTCACAATGAAGGAATCTCGATCGTTCTGGTTGAGCAGGATATCAAACGCAGTCTGAAGGCCTGTGACTGGGCTTATGTGTTTTTGGAAGGCAAGGTCGTCCTACAGGGGAGCCCTGAAGATTTGACAGAGGATGCTGTCCAAAAAGCTTATTTCGGGACCTGATCTGTTATTATTCGTTTCGTCACCCTTTTTGTGAAAAGACGTCATTAT
This sequence comes from Geopsychrobacteraceae bacterium, assembly GCA_963676795.2. GTDB lineage: Bacteria > Desulfobacterota > Desulfuromonadia > Desulfuromonadales > Geopsychrobacteraceae. The sequence continues at coordinate 1,372,273 of CAXXTB010000001.1, forward strand.
GGAAGAGTACTTACAGCTTATCTTAAATGGAGTTCTGCTGGGCGGGCTATATGCGGTCGTCGGTGTCGGTTTGTCGATGATCTTTGGTATCGTCAAGCAGGTAAATCTGGCTCATGGTGATTTGATGATCGTTGCCAGTTTCTTAAGCATGGTGCTGATCTCAACTTTCAAATTCCTCAACCTCTGGACCGTGTTGATTCTTGTTGTGCCGATCATGTTCGTTGTCGGCTTTCTGTTGCAGAAATATATTATGATGCGGGTTATGGACAAGGGGATGGAGCCGCCGTTGATCGTTGCCTTCGGTGTGTCGATCATTGTTCAGAACGGCCTGTTGCTGCTCTTTTCTCCTGATGCCCGTTCCCTGGAAACACCGCTGGCGATCATGTCGATCAAAGTCACGAATATGCTCTATATTCCAATGATGTACGTTGTCGACTTCTGTGTCGGGGTCGTCGTAATCCTGCTACTGCACTACTTCTTCAAAAAATCCTTCTGGGGTTGGGCTATCCGTGCCGCAGCCGATGATGAGCAAACAGCCCAGATTATGGGGATCAATACCAATAATATCTATGCCCTGGCGATGGGAATTGCCATCGCGTCAGCTGCTGTTGCCGGAACCCTGGTTGGTGCGACAAACAACTTCTATCCGCACACCGGTCCGCAATACCTGATCATTGCCTTTGGTGTCATCATCATCGGTGGTGTTGATAGTATGATGGGTTCACTTCTCGGTGGTGTCATCCTGGGCCTGGCGCAAACTCTTGGCGGTAAATTCTTCGGACCGGGTTACCAGTTGTTGTCGGGTTATGTTCTGTTATTGATTCTGTTAACCATTCGTCCACAGGGCCTGCTGAGTAAGGCGAGGAGGGCAGATTGAATACCGCACGCATTAGAAATATACGGATCGCCTTCCTGGTTTTGGCCGTTGTCATCCTGGGTGGGGTTTCGCTCTTCGGCAACGAATATATCAAGCTGATTTTTATGCTGTTCTTTCTCTATATGTCCCTCGGGCAGTTCTGGAACCTGCTTGGCGGATACTCAGGACTGGTATCTCTGGGGCAGCAGATCTTCATTGGTCTTGGCGGTTACACCCTGGCAGTCACCACGGTCTATTACGGCTTCCCTCTGTGGCTTGGGGCTCTTGCCAGTGGTGTCTTCTGCCTGATCTTTGCCCTGATTATCAGCCGTTCAATATTCCGCATGAGTGGTGTTTATTTCTCCATCGGGACCTGGGTTGTTGCTGAATGTCTGGGGATCTGGTTCAATAACTGGCGCTATGTTCGCATGGGGCAGGGGATGTTTATCAAGCCTGCAAGGCATCTTGATGTCTCGGATGTTTACTATATCGCTATGGCTGTTGCAATCGTCTCCGTGGCCCTGGTTTACTACTTGATGCGCTCCAAGATCGGTCTGGCCCTGATGGCGATGCGTGATAATCCCGGTGCAACCGAGGTCTGTGGTGTCTCCGTGTTCAAGAACAAGCTGTACTGCTTTCTGATCAGTTCCTTCTGTACCGGTGTTGTTGCAGCGGTCCTTTATATGAACATGATCTTTATCCAGCCGGATCAGGCGTTCGGGATTCAGTGGACGGTCGCTCTGGTTTTTATTGCCATCATCGGCGGTATCGGCACCATCGAGGGACCGATTCTTGGAGCTTTTATCTATGTCATTCTCCAGCAGTGGCTGAGTGATTACGCAAGTATCTCGATGCTGATTCTGGGTGTGATCGCCATTGTCGTTATGCTCGTTATGCCAAAAGGGATCATGGGAACCCTGCAGCGAAAAATTGGCTTTGAGCTGCTTTCTCCAAGACGCTACCTCTAGCTGAGCCTGCGTATTCAGCGAAAAAGAGCCGGTCAGTTTTGTCTGATCGGCTCTTTTTTTGCGTGGGATGGTAGGAGTAACGCTTTTTTATAGAGTTCAAGCATGAATTGAGCTTATGGGCTCCCTTGATCCGTCGCAGTTTTTAATTGCGATAGCTCATGCTGGCTTGCGGTTGCTGCTCGTAAGAGTTACTACGAATGAATTTGAAAGTGACTGAATCTTGTCCGTGCTAATTTTGTCGTGATGAATACTTGTGTCGGGCAAACTTTAGATCTTCGTAGTATGCTTGCTCTTTGTCATGTGTACTAATGTGATAAAAATCGTGCCATGTTGACGCGGCAAATCGCGGCGCAATTATAACTGCGCAGGGTATTCCTTGATGTTGTGCTGCTGGCGGCTCAGAATAAGTCTGAAGAGATGTGAAATTAGAAACAGATTTGCTTGAGGAATAAAAAAGCCCGGCCAGAGAGCCGGGCTTGAATTTTTGGAATAACATTTAACCGTGTGACAGGTATGGCAACCAGGTGACCAGTGCCGGGAACGCAATCAGTAACCCGGTCGCGACGATCAGTGCATAGAGGAACGGCAGGACGCCCCGGAAGACGACCGGCAGTTCGACCTTGGCAATACCGGAGACGACGAAAACGTTAACCCCGACCGGTGGAGTGATGATCCCCATCTGCGAAATCAGAACGATGATGATACCGAACCAGATCGGGTCGTAGCCCATGTCCATAACGATCGGGTAGAAGATCGGAATAGTCAGCATAATCAGCGCCAGGGCGTCGATGAAACAGCCGGCGACCAGGTAGATCAGGCAGATCATTGCCATGACGCCCCAGTTCGGCAGATCCATACCGGCAACGATACCTGACAGCTCCATTGGAATCCGGCTGACTGCGAGGAAGTGACCAAAGATGGTCGCACCGGCGATCAGCATCAGGACCATACAGGAGGTGTTGAGGGTCTCGGTAATCGCGCTCCACAGCCCTTTCCAGGAGATCTTTCTCTGCAGGGCGACAATGATCAGAATAGCGGCGGAACCTACCGCACCGGCTTTGGTCGGAGTGAACAGACCAAAAAACATGCCGCCCATGACGCAGATAAAGACCAGGATGGTTTCCCACAGTTCGAGGACTGATGAGAACATTTCCTTGATGGTGAACTTCTTTCCCGGGGGGCCTTCGCTTGGATGGATACGGCAGTAGATCGCGATGGCAACCAACATGAGAGCGGTAACCAGCAGGCCAGGAATAATGCCGGCGATGAACAGTTCACCGATCGACTGCTGGGTTGCGATACCGTAAACAATCAGTACGACGCTCGGAGGGATAAGGCTGCCGAGGCTACCGCCGGAGGCGACACAGCCGGTGGCCAGTTTGTCGCCGTACTTGTAGCGCTTCATTTCCGGAATAGCGATGGTCCCCATGGTTGCGGCTGTAGCCGTTGCGGAACCACAGATAGCGCCAAAGGCGGCACAGGCACCGATGGTTGCCATCGCCAGGCCGCCACGAATCCGACCCAGGAATTTGTAGGCAACGTCAAACAGCTTGCTGCTGACCCCGGCATAGAAGGCGATGTAGCCCATGAAGACAAATAGCGGAATCAGGGTCAGGCTGTAGGAGGAAAAGACATCATACAGGTCGCGAGACAAGAGAGCCATGCCTGCGTTGAAATTGACCAGATAGCTGAAGCCGAGAAAGCCAACGACTGTCATCGCATAGGCTACAGGCAGACGCAGGAACATCAGGACCAACAGCAGGACAATTCCTAATAAACCGACAATCATTGATTCTGGCATGTTACTTTACCTCCAACAACAGATGCTACGAACTCAAAGAACATGCAGACCGCGAGAACCAGCATCGCAAACGCCATGGCGTAAACAAGGATATAGGCAGGGAGCAGCAGAATCATGCTCACCTCGCCACTTGCCTGTAGAGCTGCGGCGTAAAGATAACAGCGCCAGGCAATAGTCAGGAACAGAAGGCAGCTGACGAGAGTGTTGAAAACGTCACAAATCTTCTTGATGCCATTCGGAAATTTGTTATAGAGCAGATCGACAGCGACATTGACGCCGGCCAAATGTGCATTTGGCAAGGCAAATGCCAGCAACAGTGATGCCCAAAGTGCAACCAACTCCTCAGCCCCCAGTACAGGGTAGCCGAAGAACCCCCCCACAACATCAAGACAGGTCAGAATCATCATGCCCATCAGGCTGATGCCACTGATAATTTTCAGTAGTTTGGTAAATGGTAGTACGAACTTCATAATCCTTCCTTCGCAGGTCCGGTGCAGGTCCGGCTGTCAGCAAATGATCTTTGATGGTGTGGCTTGTCAGGGGTGGTCGAAGAAGTCGACCACCCCCGACCGTATCTTACTTCATCATGTATTTACTTTCAAAATTTCCAGCTCTTGCCTCAGCAATACGTTTTTCTACGTATTCAACAACTTCTTTGCCTGGCAGGCCCTTCTTTTCGCAGGTCTGGATGTATTCGTCGACAACCGGCTGAACGGCTTTGCGCCATCTCATGGATTCTGCCGGATCGATCTGGATGATTTCGTCACCCAGTTTTTTGGAGAAAGCCAGACCGCGCTCATCAGCTTCACTCCAGGCTGCGCCGTGCTTCTGGATCTGGGACAGGCTCATGTCGTCGATGACTTTCTGCACTTCCGGATCAAGGCTGTTCCACTTGTCTTTGTTCATGACAACGAAGAAGCCGAGGGAGTAGGCGGTTTCTTCACTGACGATGTCGTACTTGGCAACTTCAGCCAGTTTCCAGTCGGCACTTGCGGAGAAGTCCCAGATACCGCCGTCAACAACACCTTTCTGCAGGGCTTGATAGAGCTCTGGCATCGGCAGAGAGACAGGGGTGCCGCCGAGCAGTTTGATCATTTCGGCAATCGGGCCATTGGATCTGATTTTCATACCTTTCCAGTCTTCCATGGTTTTAACGGCGACTTTTTTGGTATGGACATGGCCCGGGCCGTGTGCGGTCAGGTACAGGACTTTTGTGTCACTGAGTTCAGCAGGCTGAAATTTCTCAATAACTTCGTTGATGATAGCGGTGTTGACTTTGCCGCTTGGCCAACCGAGAGGCAGGTTGATGAAGTCCATCAACGGGAAGCGGCCACGAGTGTACTGCAGGATCGACCAACCCATGTCAACCATGCCATTGACGATACCGTCGTAGGTTTGCGGAGCTTTGATCAAGCTTTGGCCTGGGTAAAGGTCAAATTTGACCTTACCATCAGTGCGTTTCTCAACTTCACTGATCCATTGCTCGATCAGTTTAGTATGAACGTCGGTTGGCCCATGGTGGATGGCGAATGACAGGGTTGTTGTTTTGGCGGCGGCAGTCATAGCTGTTGTACATACAAACAGTACAGCAATTAAAGAGATAATTACTTTGTTTTTCATAGATACACCTTCCTTAATTGAAATAGAGAAAATAAAAAAAGAACTCGATTACAAGGCTTTTTACATGGCACCTCCTGCTGTTGTGTTAATGATATTAACGAACATTAAATGTCGGACAGACAAATTCTATATGAATCTGATGACATCGCAAGGTGAGTTGCTAAAAAAAAACGGTTACATATAGAGATATATGTAAATGGAAAATGCTGATGTGTGTTCAGTGAAAAAAAGGATATAGTAGTGTTATTTACTATAGAAATGATCTGATTACTGAACAACGATTGATTACAAAAAGCCTGCTCCCCCCAACATGTAGGCTTGAGTTTGCCTCAAATTCACTTGCATTTAGAGATCTGTGTGGTGGTTGTGTAGAACAGTTTTTTCTCTAAACATAAGTACATCTGTACGATGTATGCCTGATGTGTCTGACCAATTTAGATAAAATTTGATTATCAAGACGTTGGTTGTTGCTGTTCTGGTCTGATTGGTCTGAACTGGGCAGTATATCTGGCAGTAGATAGGCCTTTCCCCTATTAAGGCATCTCTATGGATCTGCATGATAATCTGCGATCAAATTGAGGTTGCTTTCCGCTACTAACGATCGTAACGCAAAGAAATTGAAGCGAAGCTAATTGTCAAAGACCGAAATGCTTGAGCGTACGTTAGCCAGCTATCTGGCGGTAAAACTAAATCCTGGTACATCAATTCATTTATCTGTGACTTACCGGCAAACAGCCCTGTTTACCAGTATTAAGCTCTTGTCGATGAAACGCCAGCAAGATAGGCATGTGCGGATCTGTTATGTCGTAATGTGAAACATTATCTCGCTACATGACTTATAAGGTTAATGAAACGTTCTGTCAATAAAAATCATCAGTCGTGAACTGTGCGGATACGCAGTCTTGTTGTGTGTGGCTCGGTGACCATGGGTGGCATTGTCGGGGTGAGGAGCTCTGATGTGCCAATTTGGCGCAAATCTGGCGTAAACGGCAGGTTTTTGTCGGCGGCCCTTCAGTTTCTGAAAGGCCGCCGATTCAAATGTTACGACTGGTTCAGGTTAATGAGAACTTTTATGTCGCTGCTGAAATTCTTGTTTTGTGACAGTGTTGCCGGGAGATCGTCAATCTTAATGATGCGGGTAATCAGTTTGTTGACGTTGTTGAAGTGCTTGGCAACGATTTTAGCCGCCAGTTCAAATCCGCCGGTGCTGCCGATACTGGAAATCAGGGTGAGTGATTTCTTCATAATCAGAGGCAGGTCAACTTCCATTTTCTTCTGGTGGCCGACACAGACGATTCTCCCTTGTGGACTGGCCAGGTTAATAGCATTGCCAAGAGAGGTTTCATGGCCTGACGCTTCGATGATCAGGTCGAACTGTTTTCCTTCGGCAATGTACACCGGCAGTATCTTTGCTTGCAGGGCCTGGACCTGGTCGAAGCCAAATGATCTGACTATGGCCAGTTTGTCTTCGGCTACATCGACGATTGTAATCTGTTTGACGCCCTGTTCGATGAGCATAAATATGGCTAGGGCGCCGATTCCGCCACAGCCAATAATCAGGGCGCTTTCGATGGTCCTGAATTCTTCTGCTGGGATACGATTGACGACGGCCTCCACTGTGACGGAGAGTGGCTCGACGAGAGCCAGGGCTTTCAGGTCGGGCAGTTTCTCGCATTTGTAGATGTGTTGCTGATTGACAATGTTGAACTGTGAGCAGCTGCCGTCAACTGTTATGCCTTTTTTTTCAATCGATACGCAGTGGTTTTTGCGGCCCGACGTGCAAAATTTGCAGGTATTGCAGTAGAGCGAGCAGTCTCCGGTGACAATGTCCCCGACGCTGAATCTGGCTTCTGCTGAGGCTCCCACCTTTACGATTTCGCCAACCCATTCGTGGCCGATGACAATCGGATATTTGTGCGGTGCCGTGTAGCTTCCGTGGTACAACTTCATGTCGGAACCGCAGAGCGCCGTGAATTTTACGTTGACCAGAACTTCATCATTCGCAGGTTCTCTGACCGGAAGGTCCAGGATCTGGATATCGTCTGGTTTGTTGATAATCGCTGTTTTGTTGGTCATGGCAATTACTCCGGGTGGTTCAACTCCACTGTTTGCAATCTCAGATCTGGCGGGTGCTGTGGAGTCGCGACGAGATCATGTTTGCTGCATTTTTCAGCTCGGAAACGATTTCATCGCTCCAGCCGCTGCCGAGGCGGTACGACGGCACGACAATCAAAAGACCCGCAACCGGTTCGTTCCTATGGTCAAAGATCGGTGCGCCGATGGCATTGATTTCATCGAAATATTCACCAAAGTCGTACGCTACGCCCTCTTTGCGGATTTTGGCATAAATGTCTCTGATCTTGGCCGGGTCGGTGACTGTGTTCTTTGTGTAGCGTGGCATGTCTTTTTTGAGCCAGGCTTCGATTTCTTCGTTGCTGCTATGGGCAACAATCGCTTTTGAACCGGCATGGACATGGGGCAGAACCTGATCGCCGATCTCAATTTTCAACGAAACCGGATTTGGGGTGACGGCGACATAGGAGAGATAAAGATTGTTTCCGGATTTAACCTCCAGGTGAACGGTTTCGCCGACTTTGTCTCTCAGGGCATCACAGATTGGGGCAGCTACCTGGGCGACTGTTCCGTGCAGAGTGCGGTGAACCGCTCTCGCCATAAGGACCATGGCCGGCCCCAGACGATAGCCACGTGAGCGTGGATCCTGTTCAAGATACTCATGTTTTTTCAGTGTGGACAGAATGCGACTCATGGTTGCCTTGTTGGTACCAAGCCTGTTCGCCAGTTCTGTCGTGCCTAGAAGTGTCTCTCCTTTGGCAAAACAGTCAAATACCAAAAGTGCTTTCTCAATTGTTTTCAGTTCCATAGATGTATCCTAGTCAGCTGTGCTGCAGTTCAGCGGTACTTGATCTGAATGAAATATACCAGTTAGGGCTATCAGGTTGTGCTGTGCTTAACTTACATAAGTTTCAGTAGGTAATCACGGCTTTCTTTGAGGGCTCTCTGCCACATGTTGTCGTGGTGGTGGAGCTCTACACTGACATAATGTGCGTAACCTGATGCTTTGATCATGTCGACGATGCGGCTAAAGTCGATATCTCCTTCTCCGGGGATCTCATGGTGGTGGATTCCGCCCTTAATGTCTTCGATATGGATATGGCGCGAGAAGGGGAGTGCCTTTTCGATGTTATTGTAACAGTCCGTTTCGCAACAGAAGACATGGCCAATGTCGAGGTTGAGCCTGAATTTAGGAGAATCGATCTCCAGGATGAGTGGAACAGCGGTCGTTGTGGTTCCAATCAGAAAATCTGGCTCGGGTTCGAGTACGAGGATGATGTCTCCAACGTCGGGAAGAAGGTTGTTGACCTCTGTCTTGAGGAGGTCGTAAGCCTTATCGTCAGAGATGTCGGTGCGGGGTTTTCCGCTATTGATGTTGAGGACCGGAGCGCCGAGATAGTGGGTCAACTCGATGGCTGCCTTGATAAAGTCTGTCCGTTTGCTCCTCTCTGTTGCGTCCGGTGCGATCAACGATGGCTCGTAGGCAACATCGCCGAGTGCATTCGGGCCTCCAGCTGCAACGCAGACTATGTCGATACCATTGTCCGTACAGAAATTACGGACATCCATGCATCTTTTGAAGCTGTGTTGCAGGGGATGGAGGTGGGTATCGTTAAGGGTCAGTTCAACACCATCATAGCCATAATCCTTAATATAGCGGAGTGATGTAAAAACGTCTATGTTTCTCAAAGTTGTTGAATTAAATGCAAGTTTGAACATGCTCATATCCTTTGCTCTTCTTGATGACAACATAATTCCTATAATTGTAACAGATCAGGCCGGGGAAGAACAGTTTTTCTGGTATCTCTGATCCAGGGCGGGATTGAGGGGAGGGCAGTTGTTGTCCTGAGGGATGTTTGTTGCTCTGTTGAGGCTGTAGAAAAACCTTTAAATGTGCTATAGTTACTCCACTTTTTATGATTTTCAGGGGAGGGAAAACATGGCGCGTTTTATCGATTACAATCCGCATCAAACGGTATTGCTGCCCATCTCCTTTGAACAACAGATTCTCCCCGGAACCTTTGAGTACACCCTCAGTTTTCTGGTCGACAACAAGCTCGATCTGTCGATCTTCCATCACAAATACAAGAACGATGACAACGGCCGGCCGGCCTATGACCCCGCCTTGCTCTTGAAAATTGTCCTGCTGGCCTATGCCCGGGGCGTCACCGGCAGCCGCCGCATTGAAGCGTTGTGCCGCGAGAATGTTCTGTTCATGGCCTTATCCAGTGACTGCCGCCCTCACTTCACCACCATTGCCGACTTCATCTCCGGCTCAAGCGGTGAGATTGCCAAGCTCTTCCACCAGGTCCTGATGATCTGTGACGACATGGGATTGATCGGTAGAGAGATGTTTGCTATCGACGGCTGCAAGCTGCCCTCAAATGCCTCTAAAGAATGGAGTGGCACCCACGACGCGTTAAGAAAGAAGAGCCGGAAGATCGACCAGGCGGTACGCCACATGCTCAATGTGCACCGCGAAGAAGACCGTAAAGGGGAAAATGATCACCAGATCCGCCAGAAACAGCAGAAACAGATCGATACTCTGCTGGCCGCCAGCGACAAAATCGACCGCTTTCTCAAACAGAACGAACCCCGCAAAGGCTACAGTGGCAACGAAGTCCAGAGCAATATCACCGATCCTGACAGTGCCAAGATGAAGACCAGTCACGGTGTTATTCAGGGCTATGTCGGTGTTGCGGCGGTCGACAGTAAGCATCAGATTGTTGTCAGTGCTGAAGCCTTTGGTCAGGGGCAGGAACACGGCTTGCTGGAACCGCTGGTCGAACAGATCGACAAAGCCTTCGACAAAGATGTCATTCCCCCATCAAAACAGGCCAAGGTTCTCGCCGACAGCGGGTTCTGCAACAAAGACACCTTGAACTATCTGGAGAAAAACCAAATTGACGGCTATCTGGCCGATCACGGCTTTCGTTCCCGCGACCCCCGCTTTGCCGATGCCGGCCAGCACAAACCGGAGATCCGGAGGAAGTCTTCCGCCCGAAACCGTTTCAGCGGTGATGACTTTCAGGTGGATATCGAACAGCAGACCTGCATCTGCCCGGCCGGAAAGAGCCTGTGGCTCAAATGTGCCAAAGCCAAAATCCGCGATAATCTCTTCATGCAGTTCATGGGGCACAAAGAGGATTGTGATAACTGCCCGCTGCGCGACAGATGTTTAAAGAGCAGCAAACAAAAAGGCGCCCGCCAGCTCAACTTATTACTTGAGCATGTCGAAACTGAAAAGAACGGCCCCCTGGAACGGATGAAGCAGAAAATCGACAGCAAACTCGGCCGCCATATCTACAGCCAGCGTCTCGGTATTGTCGAACCGGTCTTCGGCCACATCTGCGAAGCTATCGGCATCAAAAGGTTCAGCCTGCGCAGTAAAGCCAAGGTTGACGGCCAATGGAAACTATTCACCCTGTTGCATAATCTGACCAAGATTCACCGTTTCGGGATGGCATAGAGGGAGAAAACGCCTGAAAAATGCAGAAATCTTAAAAATTCCGGATGGATAATACGGCAAAAGATGCTTAAATGAGCAAACGGGAATAAACCAGCTGGACATCGAAACATTAACTCGATTCCGGGATATGAGAACTCAGTGATCCCGGTTTTTCTACAGATTCGTTGCAGGAAAAAAGTTTGTCGGTCGTTTGGCCCTGGTCGTTTGCTGTGACTCCATTGTGACATAGGGGTGCTGTCCTGGCTTGAAGATGAGCTGGTAATAATTGGCTTGACTTAACTTTTTTGGGGTCCTAGTATTCGTCTGTTAGTGTGTGTTGATATTTTGTTGCTTCGAGTGAGTTGCTTTTGTGTGTTGATGACTGCATTTCTGGTTGAGTTGGTGGGATTACTTCAATGAAGAGGTGTAGGCCGGGGGCGGCACTTGTTCCGCTGGATGAATAGTTCGGGAGCTGGTAACTCGTTGTCAATGTAGAGCAATGCACTATTGGTGTTTGGGACCGTGATAATGGGGGATTAATATGCTGCCATGGAATCGTAGCAAGCTGACGAGTGCTGTACAAAAATCTATAGTCGTTTCAGAGTATCGAGACTTCAGTAAACGTAAGGACTCATTGAGCTCATTGCTCAGGCCGAGTGCCAGGGCGCTTTATATGAAGACTCGCGCCATGCTGGGGATGGTGGCCTCGATCTGGGGGCAGCAAACCAGGCCATTTATCCCTCTCGCCGATATGATCGGCAGTATCAGACACCTTGAAAAGCAGAGCCAGGACCTGGCCTCTTATGCGGAAGAGATGGCCGCATCGATCAATGACGTCGGCCGGTCGGCTGAAGCTGTTTCGGCAGATGCCCAGTCGGTCAAGGGTGAACTTGGCAGAAATGTCGTTGCCGTCGGGCAGGCGTTCGAGTCGATGGAGGGGATTACTGCTGCCTTCCAGGCGATGACGGATAAGGTTCAGACCCTCGAGGTTGCTTCCGGTCAGATCGTTGCTATCATCAAGACGATAGAGACGATTGCCGATCAGACGAATCTGCTGGCAATCAATGCAACTGTCGAGGCGGCCAGGGCTGGCGCCGCCGGTAAGGGGTTTGCTGTGGTTGCTGGTGAGGTCAAGCGCCTTGCCGGTCAGACAGCTCTGGCTACCGATGACATCCGGGAACGCATCAATACTCTTCAGGCCGGGATGACCGATGTGTTGTCATCCATGTCGCATGGCCGCCAGCGTGTCGAGGAGGGGAAGGAATGTATTTACGGCGTCGGCGAAAGCATGAAGTCTGTCGAGTCGCATGTGGATGGAGTGACCTCGAGAATGGTTGAAGTTTCGGGAACCGTTCAGGAGCAGACAAAAGTCGTGAATGGTGTGTCTCAGAGTGTTTCAGTTGTCGCTGATTTGACACAGTCGGTGTCGATGCACTGTGAATCGATGGTCAAGGGGATTGAGGCGGGGATTATCGAGACGCGTAAGCGTCTTGATGAGACGATGGCTGTCGTTGATGAGACGATGGCCGTTCTGGTTGGCCGGGCAGATCTGACAACCTTCAAGCAGGAAATCATTGGTGTGCTTCTCGGGCGTGATAATAAAAAAAGCCATGAGTTTCCCGGGGCAAGCGAAACCTTTCTCGGGCAGTGGTTGACAAGGCACAGGCATGACAAGATTGGCCAAAGCCCCGACTTTAAGGCCCTGCTCAAGCCGTATGAGCGTGCCTATCAATGTGGCAAGTTGTCTATCGACTGTCATCATGCTCATGATACGTCCGCTGCGTTCGATCATCTGAGGGAGATGGAGAATGTGTCGCAGGAGTGTTTCATCTATCTTGACAGGTTGAATGAGCAGGTTGAAAAAGAATTGTAGAGGCTTTGGGCGTCTGGGGGGATGTTGTGAAGCGGTCTCTTGCACGGGAGCTTTTTTTATTGACGACGGGTGGCGGAGATTCTATAAATATCAAGGTCGCTATATGAACTTTTGTATTGCATCGTGCAACTCGTTCTGTGGCGTTCTGGTGTCGCATCCGTTTCAATTTTATTGTAATAACAAAATAACAACAGTCGTATGCCGAATTGGCATTGCGGGGTTGTCGGCTGAAGCCATTTGTCTAATCACTAAATTATATGGAGGTAGATTTCGCTATGAGTTACAAAGTTGTACGTAAGGAAGACGCTTACAAATATGAAGCTCCGCTGCACTACGATGTTTTGGCAACCCGCCTGCATAATCCTGAAGATGTCAATGATGGTCAGATGGTTATGGGTGTGTCTCACTTCCTGCCTGGCGGTGGCTGTGAGTTCGGCAGTAACCCGGCTGAGAGCATCTACTACATTCTTTCTGGTCAGATGACCCTGAAGACCGAAGATGAGGAGACCGTCCTGAAGGCAGGCGATACGTTCCATTGTGGCGGTAATACCAAGAAGAGCGTCACCAATACTGGTACTGAATGCTGTCAGATGCTGGTCTGTATGGTCTGGCCTAAATAAATAAGGCAATAAAATAAAAATCAATCGTTCCTTGAGAATGGTTTAAAAGCTGATATCGTGTAACTTTGTGTGCCGTATCAGCTTTTTTTTGGCCTTGATTCAAGTTTGCTTCTCTCATTTAAGATATTCTACGCCGCCGCGCTGAATGTAACCTTCTACTCTATTCTACAGAAAACCGCTGCGATGAGCTGTGTGGTTGCGCATTTATTGGCTGAGGAATGCCACGCTGTTGCTTTATGTGTAACCGGGTTTCGAAATTGACTTTTTTGTGGGGCTTGAAGTGCTGTAATTTCAGGCTTAAGTTGTTGAAAGTATGAAGTAAAGTTGCTGTCTGGCAGGGGGGGATTTTTTTGTTGACAGCAAATGGCTAAGGCACTATAAATGTCATGTTTATTCATAATATAAACTTTGATTTCACACTGCGAAACAAGCAACTCGCTAGTGTGGTTGTGCAAGATAGCTGCGCTTGGATCACTGGTTAGTCAGTGTTTGGGGTCTATGGAGAATGTGCTGTTCTGCCATAGAGTATTTTAATTCTGTAAGCAATGGAGATTAAACATGGGTGAAGTAGTTCGTCTGACAAACTCATCAACTGGGGGCCCCGTTTTCGTCTACGTGAAAGACGGGAAAATCATCAGAATGACTCCAATGGATTTTGATGACAAAGTAGATGCTCCTTCCTGGAAAATCGAAGCACGTGGTAAAGTTTTTACTCCACCACGTAAAACCAGTATCGCACCATACACTGGTGGTTTCAAATCAATGATCTATTCTGACCTGCGTATTCCTTACCCGATGAAGCGTAAGAGCTTCGATCCAAACGGTGAGAGAAACCCACAACTGCGTGGCGCTGGTCTTTCCAAGCAAGATCCATGGTCTGATTACGAGCGTATCAGCTGGGATGAGGCAACTGACATCGTTGTTTCTGAAATCAACCGTATCAAGCACGCATACGGCCCAAGCGCTATCCTGTCGACCCCATCTTCTCACCACATGTGGGGTAATGTCGGTTACCGTCACTCCACCTACTTCCGTTTCATGAACATGATGGGCTTCACCTACGCTGACCACAACCCGGATTCCTGGGAAGGCTGGCACTGGGGTGGTATGCACATGTGGGGCTTCAGCTGGCGTCTGGGTAACCCAGAGCAGTATGACCTCCTCGAAGATGGTCTGAAGCACGCTGAGATGATCGTTTTCTGGTCTTCTGACCCTGAGACCAACTCCGGTATCTACGCTGGTTTTGAATCCAACATTCGTCGTCAGTGGCTGAAAGATCTGGGCGTTTTCTTCGTCTTTATCGATCCGCACATGAACCACACTGCACGTCTGGTTGCTGACAAGTGGCTGTCTCCTAAGATCGGTACTGACCACGCTCTCTCTTTCGCTATCGCTTACACCTGGCTGAAAGAAGGCACCTACGACAAAGAATACGTTGCTGCTAACGCACACGGCTTCGAAGAGTGGTCTGAGTACGTTCTGGGTAACGTTGACGGTGTTCCTAAGACCTGTGAGTGGGCTGAAGAAGAGTCCGGCGTTCCAGCTTGTGAAATCCGCGCTCTGGCACGTCAGTGGGGCAAGAAGAACACCTACCTGGCAGCCGGTGGTCTCGGCGGTTGGGGTGGCGCTTGTCGTGCTTCCCACGGTATCGAGTGGGCTCGTGGTATGATCGCACTGGCAACCATGCAAGGTATGGGTAAGCCAGGTTCCAACATGTGGTCCACCACTCAGGGTGTTCCATTGGATTACGATTTCTACTTCCCAGGTTACGCTGAAGGTGGTATCTCCGGTGACTGCGAGAACTCCGCTGCAGGTTTCAAATTCGCATGGCGTATGTTCGATGGCCGTACCACGTTCCCATCCCCATCGAACCTGAACACCTCTGCTGGTCAGCACATCCCACGTCTCAAGATTCCTGAGTGTATCATGGGCGGCAAGTTCCAGTGGTCCGGTAAAGGTTTCGCCGGTGGTGACATCTCTCACCAACTGCATCAGTACGAGTATCCAGCTCCAGGTTACAGCAAGATCAAGATGTTCTGGAAGTACGGTGGTCCACACATGGGTACCATGACTGCTACCAACCGTTACGCCAAGATGTACACCCATGACAGCCTTGAGTTCGTTGTTTCCCAGTCGATCTGGTTCGAAGGCGAAGTTCCATTTGCTGACATCATCCTGCCAGCATGTACCAACTTCGAGCGTTGGGATATCTCTGAATTCGCTAACTGCTCCGGTTACATCCCAGACAACTACCAGCTGTGTAACCACCGCGTCATCTCCCTCCAGGCCAAGTGTATCGAGCCTGTTGGTGAGTCCATGTCTGACTACGAGATCTACCACCTGTTCGCTAAGAAGCTGAACATCGGTCCAATGTTCTCCGAAGGTAAAGACGAGCTGGCTTGGGTTGAGCAGTACTACAATGCTACTGATATGCCTAAGTACATGACCTTCGAAGAGTTCTTCAAGAAGGGCTACTTCGTTGTTCCTGACAATCCAAACCGTAAGAAAACCGTAGCTCTGCGCTGGTTCGCTGAAGGTCGTGAGAAGGATACTCCTGACTGGGGTCCACGCCTGAACAACACCGTTTGCCGTAAAGGTCTCCAGACCACTACCGGTAAGGTCGAGTTCATCGCTACCTCTCTGAAGAACTTCGAAGAGCAAGGTTACCTGGATGAGCATCGTCCATCGATGCACACCTACGTCCCAGCATGGGAAAGCCAGAAGCACAGCCCGCTGGCTGCCAAGTACCCACTGGGTATGCTGTCTCCGCACCCACGTTTCTCCATGCACACCATGGGTGACGGTAAGAACAGCTACATGAACTACATCAAAGACCACCGTGTAGAAGTTGACGGTTACAAGTACTGGATCATCCGTATCAACTCTGTTGATGCAGCAGCTCGTGGCATCAAGAGCGGTGACCTGGTTCGTGCTTACAATGATCGTGGTTCTGTTATCCTTGCTGCTCAGGTCACCGAGTGTCTGCAGCCTGGTACTGTACACTCCTACGAGTCTTGTGCTGTTTACGATCCATTGGGAACCGCAGGTAAGTCTGCAGACCGTGGTGGTTGTGTTAACATCCTGACTCCTGACCGCTATATCTCCAAGTACGCTTGTGGTATGGCTAATAACACCGCCCTCATCGAAGTTGAAAAGTGGGATGGCGGCGTTTACGAGATTTACTAATTAGTTAAATAAGATCTCAATTTTCTTTATATAAAAGGAGTAAGAAACAATGGAACAATATTACATGGTCATTGACGTCGCAAAATGTCAGGACTGCAATAACTGCTTCATGGGTTGTATGGATGAGCACGAGATGAATGAGTGGCCAGGTTACACTGGCGCTATGCAGCGTGGTCATCGTTGGATGAACATTGAGCGCCGTGAGCGTGGTACCTACCCACGTAACGACATCAACTACCGTCCGACCCCATGTATGCATTGTGAAAACGCTCCATGTGTTGCCAAAGGCAACGGCGCTATCAGCAAGCGTGAAGACGGTATCGTTCTGATCGACCCAGCTAAAGCTGCTGGCAAGAAAGAACTGGTTGACACCTGCCCATACGGCGTCATCTACTGGAACGAAGAGCAGAACGTTGCTCAGAAATGTACCATGTGTGCACACCTGCTCGACGATGAGTCCTGGACTCCTAAGATGCCTCGTTGTGCTCACAACTGTGGTTCTTTCGTATACGAGTTCTTCAAGACTACTCCTGAGGCAATGGCTAAGAAGGTTGCTGAAGAAGGTCTGGAAGTTCTCAAGCCAGAACTCGGCACCAAGCCGCACGTTTACTACAAAAACCTCTACCGTTTTGCTAAGAACTATGTCTCTGCAGCAGTTCTGGTAAAAGGTGACTGTGTTGAAGGTGCCAAGGTTGTTCTGAAGGCTGCCGGTAAAGAAGTAGCTTCTGCTGAAACCAACTTCTTCGGCGAATTCAAGTTCGATGCCCTGGAGAACGGTGAGTACACTGTTGAAATCGATGCTGCAGGCAAGACCTACAGCGCGACCGCTCTGGTTGACGATAAGTCTCTGGATCTCGGTTACATTCAACTGTAATTCGTAACATTGAGCCCCTCCCGCGAGGGAGGGGCTTTTTTTGTTTTACCGATTTTCCGGTCTAGGAAAATTACCTCTTTTCTACTGTAGATTCCCAGACGCGCTCAAGGTAACAATTGCAGATTGTCTTCTGCGGAAAGGCTTAACATCTGATGAAAGAAGTCGTTATTTTTAACGGTAGTCCACGTATGGACGGTAACATTGCCACCATTTTGAAAGCTGTTGCAAGAGGTGCAGAAGATCAGGGCGCCCTAGTCAAGACCTACAATCTTTTCAAAATGAAATATATGGCATGCCAAAGCTGCTTTGCTTGTCGTATGAAAGACGACTGTATCATCAAAGATGAATTGCGCGAAGCATTGCAACTGGTTAAAAAGGCTGATGCCGTTGTTGTTGGATCACCGATCTATATGATGCAGATGACTGGCCCGGTTAAGAATATGTATGACCGCATGTTTCCTCTGACTGATGTCGATTATCAACCGCGCTTCGGTTCGAAAAAGATTCTGACTGTGTATTCCCAGGGCATGGAAGATCCAGCCATGTTTGAATCCTACTTTGAATATACTGCGGCTACGATGTTCCCTCCTTTTGGGTTTGAGCTTATGGATAATATCGTTATTACCAATGCCAATGATCCCGAAAGTGCAGATCGTGACGCTGACCTGAAAATCAGAGCTTACGAAGCAGGTAAGAGTCTGGTTCTCTGATACATTAAAAAGAGCCCCGTATAGCGGGGCTCTTTTTTTATGCTATATTTCGTTAACATGCTTTCCGGACTTTATCTCTATGTTAACTGATCCCTACTTTTATGTTCTGGCGATTCCGGTCGTTCTCCTTGCGGGGATGTCAAAGGGGGGCTTGGGGCCCGCAATCAGTGCTATTGCCGTGCCCGTCTTGTCCTTCGTTATCAGCCCAGTGTTGGCTGCCGCAATCATGCTGCCGATCCTGTTCACGATGGATCTTCTGGCTATTAATCAGTTCCGTACCAATTTCAGTGCTCGTAATCTGTATCTTCTCATTCCTTCAGGTGTCCTGGGTATTGTTATTGCAACAATTTTTATGGGTTTCTTGCCGCCGAATGCTGTCAGGGTTTCCATTGGCATCATCGTTATTCTCTTTTGTTGTGACTATTGGTTTCGCTATTTCCGTTCTATGGCATCCCGGACCGGAAAACCAACGACTCTGAAAGGTGTTTTTTGGGGGATGGTTTCCGGCTTTACCAGCACGCAGATACACGCTGGTGCACCGCCGTTAAGTATCTACCTCTTGCCGCAAAATCTTGACAAGGTCGTGCTGATGGGGACTATGGCAATTTTTTTTGGTGTCCTCAATTGCATTAAAATTGTTTCTTATTCGGTCGTTGGGTTATTTTCGCAGGAATCATTGGTGACATCTCTGGTTTTGTTGCCTCTTGCTCCTATTGGGGTTAAATTGGGGCATATTGCGCTGAACCGTTTCGATCAGCGGAAGATCTATCGTTTTCTTTATGTCGCACTGTTCTTGTCGGCACTCAAGCTGCTCTATGATGGGCTGATGTAGTTTTCCTGCAATCTGTGGAGTTGTCTGGTGGTATGAAATCATGGAATCACTTTGATTCTTTTCGTTTGTTGGGGATGGATTCTGGGTACAATTTTATTGCCTGGCATCTTTGAGATGGCGTTTTGCTGTTGCCCTGCTAGAAAATGTAAAAATTGAAACTAAGTGTTTTAACTCCATGGGAAATGGTATACAGTATACCGATGGCCGCATTCTGAACCTCTGTATATGTGGTTTTTGACTATATAATCATGAGTGGTGCATTGCTTGATGTGGCGCTCAATTTTATTTCAGCATTGTCAAACGCTGGTTCAAAAAAATAACTCGAAGGGATGTTAAACATGAAAAAAGTGTATGCAAATTCGTCGGATGCTCTGGATGGTCTTTTGTTTGACGGAATGTCGGTAGCCGCTGGTGGTTTCGGACTTTGCGGTATTCCTGAGAACCTGATCGGGACCCTGGCATCAAGCGCTGTCAAAGGGCTGACCATTTACGGAAATAATGCTGGCGTAGACGGATTCGGCATGGGTCTGCTGCTGAACAACCGCATGGTTAAAAAGGTTGTCGCTTCTTATGTCGGTGAGAATAAAGAATTCGAACGTCAGGTTCTGGCTGGCGAGCTTGAGCTTGAGCTCAATCCACAGGGGACTCTGGCAGAGCGTTTCCGTGCTGGTGGCGCCGGTATCCCCGGTTTCTACACGGCGACTGCTGCAGGGACTGTTCTTGCTGATGGAAAAGAGACCAAGGTTTTCAACGGCAAGGAATACGTTCTTGAAGAGGGGATTGTGGCCGATCTTTCCATCGTTAAGGCTTGGAAAGGTGATAAGGCCGGAAACCTGATTTACCGTAAAACCGCACGTAACTTCAATCCGATGATTGCAACCTGCGGTAAGATCTGTGTCGCTGAGGTCGAGGAGCTGGTCGAGGTTGGTGAGCTCGACCCTGATGACATCCATACTCCGGGAATTTTCGTCGATCGTATCATTCAGAGTGTCGATCTTGAAAAGCGCATCGAGTTCCGTACCGTTGCAGGCGCAACCCTGGTCAAGGGATCGGGTGCCCGTGACGCCATGGCCAAGCGCGCTGCGCAGGAACTTGAAGATGGTTTTTACATTAACCTGGGGATCGGCATCCCGACCCTGGTTGCCAATCACATCCCGCAGGGGGTTAATGTTACCCTGCAGTCAGAGAACGGCCTGCTTGGTATCGGTCCGTTCCCTAAGGACGAAGAGGTCGATGCGGATCTGATCAACGCCGGTAAACAGACTGTTTCTACAATCCCTGGTTCCAGCTTCTTCTCAAGTTCCGATTCTTTCGGCATGATCCGTGGCGGCCATATCGACCTGGCTGTTCTCGGCGGCCTGGAAGTCTCCCAGTATGGCGATCTGGCCAACTTCATGGTGCCTGGCAAGATGGTCAAAGGACCGGGTGGTGCAATGGACCTGGTATCCGGTGTCAAGAAGGTTATCGTGCTGATGGAGCACTGTGCAAAGGACGGCAGCCCTAAAATTCTGCCGACCTGTTCTCTGCCGATTACCGGCAAGAACGTTGTTGATATGATTATCACCGATATGGGTGTTTTCAAGGTCGACCAGGAAAAGGGCCTGACCCTCATCGAGCTCGCTCCGGAAGTGACTCTTGAGGACATCAAAGCCAAGACTGGCTGTGAATTCGCGGTTGCCCTCTCCTGATACGCCAGCATGTAGTCATGGCCTTTCTGCTTAAGGGCAGAAAGGCCATTATCTTTTCCCCTCTGTTGTTCACGCCTTTTCTTTTGTTTTTCGGCTTTTTCTGAATAATTGCTTTATGTCAGCAGCTTGTTTCTAGTATAAAGACAGTTCGCAAAGACAGATTGTTCCGCAGTTTAAATTCCATTTATGAGAATCTCTCCAGTGTCGGCACTGTGTGATGCTGATCTACGACGTTAGCATTGTCGTGTCATCAGGCATTGGTTTTATCGCGGAATGCTATATTTAAACATATGTAAAGCAAGGAGTAAGCACTATGGTCGAAAGCTGGGACACCTTAAATCAGAAAGTCCTCGACCTGATGGAACAGGGTAAATTCCAGGAAGCGCTGGCCGCCGCACAGAAAACGCTGGATGCTGCAATTGCAGAACATGGTGACAGTCATACTTCGGTCGCAGTCAGTATGAATAACCTTGGCACGCTGCACAATATTGTTGGCAACCTGTGGGATGCCGAGCAGATTTTGGCTCAGGCGGTAGCTGTCACGGAAAAGGCTTATGGTGCAGACTCGCTCGATATGGCTGATGGGTTGGTCAACCTGGCCAATATTATGATGGATCAGGGCAAGACGGAAGAGGCCCGGCCACAGCTGGAAAGGGCCATATCCATCCTGGAAGATAATAAACAGGCATCCGCGCAGCAATTGACCGCAGCTTATAACACGCTAGCCGGGATCCTTATGGGGAACGGCGACAATGACGAAGCCAGGGGGCTGCTTGACAAGGCTCTGGCAGTCCTTGATAAGCAGGACAGTCAGCAGGTTGTCCGGGCTAAAGGCTCGGTTCTGGAGGCGCTGGCGGGACTGGATAAGAAAGACGGAAATATAGAAGCTGCGGAAAAACGTTTTCGCCAGGCAATGACCCTTTATGAAGAGCTTGGCCCGGTCAATCCTCATATCGCCAGAACGCTGATGGAAATCGGCGATATCTATCAGCTGCGCGGTATGATCGAAGTCGGACTCAAGTTGTCGGAGCAGGCTTCCGAGATTTTCAAGAACACCCTGCCTGCAGGCCATGAAGACACGGCTGCCGCGTTGAATCAGCTTGGTCAGATGAACGTTTATGTCGGTCAGCTTGAGGCTGCCGAGAAGGCCTTCAAGGAGGCACTCAAGGATCTGACCAAGGGTGGTAACAAGAATTCAGCTGCTTACGCCGATGCTCAGAACAATCTCGCTGAATTGCATATCTTCAAGGAAGAATACAAAGAGGCCCAGCCGCTGATCCAGTCATCCCTTGATGCCAGAACGAAGCGTTATGGTGAAACTCATCCGGCTGTCGCACAGTCTCTGAACAACTACGGTTTGCTCCTGTGTCGTGAAGGGAAGCTCGACAAGGCGATGGAGAAGTATCGAAAAGCGCTTGCCATCAGGGAAGAGGTTTTCGGTAAGCACCATCCGGCCTTAGTTGAATCTCTGGAAAATATTGCTGAAATCTGTAACGCTCAGGGGCAGCTTGACGAAGCTCAGCAGCTGATGGAAAAGGCCGGGAGTATCTGGGCCAGTTTGGGTGATGATGTCCATCCAGGTGTTGCGAAAACTCATCACCACCTTGGTGTTGTTTACATGATGCAGGGTAAGAACTCAGAAGCGGAGGCCGAATTCCTGATGGCCAAGAAGATTCTTGAGGGATTTGGTGCTGAAGGCAAGATGCATCTGGTCACTGTTTTCAAGACCCTCTCGATGTTCTATCGGAAGGTGGGGCGTGTTGGCGAAGCCGAAGTGTATGCCAACAAGGTTCGTGAAGGGGTCCAGGGTGCCATGCCTGAGGGAGCGCCAACTGTACACTGATTTTTAGTACTGTTTGGAGTTGAAAAGAAAATCGGTAAATCACCTGGATTTTTAAGGCGGTTACACTTTTGTGTTAACCGCCTTTTTTGATAAAATAAGACAATGTTTTATTGCTAACTGTTGAAGGTATATGTTACTAATGTAGTCACGAATTGACCTGCCTCTTAAAGGATTTTCAAGGAGATAATATGGCCAGGATTATCGGTGGCATTGCGACGTCACATTCCCCAACAATCGGTTTTGCCAAGGACACCAATAAGCAGAACGACCCGGTTTGGAAGCCGATCTTTGAAGGTTACAAGCCGATTCATGATTGGCTCACTGCAAAAAAACCGGACGTACTGTTTACAATTTTTAACGACCATATAACCTCTTTTTTCTTTGATCATTACTCCGCTTTTTCTCTTGGGGTTGATGACAGTTATTCTCCGGCCGATGAGGGTGGTGGCGCTCGCGAACTTGCGCCGATCAAGGGGCATGCACAGCTGGCCGCTCATATCGGAACGTCCTTGATGGCGGATGAATTCGACATGTCCTTCTTTCAGAAGAAGTCACTCGATCATGGCTGCTTTTCTCCGTTGTCAGTCCTGTGGGAAGACGTATCTGAATGGCCCTGTTCGATCGTGCCGCTGCAGGTCGGTGTATTGCAGTTTCCGATCCCCTCGGCGAAACGTTGCTACAAGTTGGGCCAGGCGCTGAGAAAAGCGATTGAAAGCTATCCTGAGGACATCTCTGTCGCGATTGTCGCTACGGGCGGTCTGTCACATCAGGTCCATGGCGAGCGTTGTGGCTTCAACAATGTTGAATGGGATCACAAGTTCATGGATCTCATTGAAAAGGATCCAGTCAAGCTGACAGAGGTGACCATTGCCGAATATGCTGAGTGGGGCGGCGTTGAAGGTGCTGAAATCATCATGTGGTTGATCATGCGCGGGGCGATGGCGTCCAATGCCAGGGTTGTCCACAAGTCCTATTACCTGCCGTCGATGTGCGCGCTGTCAGCGATGATTTTTGAGCACGAACCCGAGCCTTTTAGTGAACGGGAAATCAACGAACATCTCGAGCATATGAATCACGAGCTCAAAGGGGTTGAAAAGCTTGAGGGGAGTTATCCCTATACCCTGGATCGCAGTTTGAAGGGGTTCAATATCAACAAGTTTCTGCATAGCCTGGTCATTCCGGAAATCCGTGAAAGATTCCAGCGGGAAGAAGAGGTTATGCTCAGGGAAAGTAATCTGATGGAAGAAGAACAGGACCTGATTCGCCGGCGTGACTGGCGCGGCATGATCCATTACGGTGCAACGTTCTTTGTTCTGGAAAAGCTCGGAGCAGTTATCGGCGTATCGAACCTGCATATCTATGCGGCAATGCGTGGTCAGGAACTGGAGGAATTTCAGAAGACGCGGAATGTCAGTGTTCAGTATTCGGTTGCCGGTGGAAATTGTGCGAAAGAGATTGACCGCAAGGCAAAGTAAATCTGAATCTTTTCTGAGAGGTTGCACAACAAAAAAGCGAACCCGGTGAGGTTCGCTTTTTTGTTGTGGTAGCGTTGTGCCTAGTTCTTTGGCAGGAAGCGTTCGTAATCGACGTCCATGAAGTTGGAGCGGATGAACTTCTCTTTCATGTGGAACGGAACAGTGCAGTCGAAGATCGTTTTGCAGGAAGTACCATGAGCGATAATCGACGGACTGATGCCCAGAGATTGAGACGGATCGAGTGGATGGCAGCGGACCCCCGGGATGATAATGGTGTCGACATCGCTCTGATAGCGGGTCATCATTGCCCACAGCACGTCGTTGCTGTCGAAGATATCGACATCGTCATCGACCAGAATAACCGTTTTCAACTCAGGGAAGGCGGCAAAGGCACAGAGTGCAGCCTGACGTTCGCGTCCCTGGTCGGTCGGAATTCTTTTGCTCATCTGGATAATCGCCAGCAGTTTGCCGCCACCGGCAGAATGAGCAAAAACATTTTTGACTTTGCCTGGCATCGCGTCGTTGACCGCACTCAGGATGCTGGCCTCGGTCGGGATCCCGGCCAGGTTGACATGCTCTTCACTGCAGCCGATGGTGGTTTGGCAGATCGGGTTGATGCGGTGGGTGACGGCCTTGACCTTGAAAACCATGACGGCTGGATTGGCATCGCCGGTGTAGCCTGGGAACTCAGGCATGGCGAAGCCGGTATTGGAGTTGACGTCCTCGCGAACACGAACGTCGGGGAGCAGCTCGCCTTCGATAACGATTTCAGCGTTGGCAATCGATTTTGAGTTGACGGTCAGACAGTCAACCAGTTCAACCGGACGGTTACGGAAGGCGCCGGCAACTTCCAGTTCGTTGAAACCGATCGGGGTCGCTGGTGGCTCGAAGCAGGCAGCGATGTAGACGGCCGGATCGAGGCCGATGTTGACAGTGATCGGCAGCGGCTTGCCGGCTTTTTCAGCCTTGGCGCGGAAGACATCGATATGGCGGCCAGGGGAGAAGAAGATTGAGATCTCGTCCTTGCCCTGCAGGCACTGGCGGTGGATGGTAACATCGGCTTCACCGGTTTCAGGATCTTCAGCGTAGAGCAGACCCATGGTGATGTATGGGCCGGCATCCTGCAGAGTGTTGGTTGGGGCCGGAATCAGCTTGCGTACGTCGAAGTCAGGATCGGTTGCCTTGTGGACGACTTCCTGGCATTTGGCCTGCCCCTGTGGGATCACGACCGGTGGGATTGGTGCCTGCAGAGCAGCGGTCAACTTGTGGCCGAGATCCGCTGCCTCGTAACCCATCAGGTGGGCGACACGCTCGCGGCTGGCAACGACACCTGTGGTAACACGGGCACCCGGATGTCCCTTGATATTGTTGAAAGTCATCATCGGGCCGATTTTGGTCGGACGCATGGTTGTGCCGGCGGCGCCGATATGTCTGTAGACACCGGACAGTTCGCCCCGTGGATCAACTTCTTCATCGGTCTCGATGTACTGGCCAGGAATTCCTTTCAGAAATTCGATGGCGCTGCGAAGGTCATGGATCTCTGCGGCAGTGGTTGGTTTGTCATTTGTTCCCATACTTAGAATCTCCTTTGTTCATGCATTTTGTGTGTGGAACATAAACAGCAAATAAATACTCTACAAAATCCCCCCAGGAAAACACTGTTTATTAATCAATAGTCATCTGCTCTTCTGGTACAGATTCAGAGTTGTCTTAGCAGTTCGGTAACCAGCTTTCTGACAATCATAACGATCTGACCAATCTGGTTCTGCGAAGCGTCATCAATATGAATGCCGCACGAGACCGTCACTATGCCGTTTATCTTTTGCGCAATCTGTTCCGCAACCTCGCAGGCGAGACGATCTTCCTTGTGGCCGCAGACCGTAATCACCGATGTCGATGCACTGATTTTCTGCGGGTCTGCCAGGCTCGGGCGTGGTTGGGCCAGGGCAACGGCTCCGATATGGGCACTGTCACCGCCGGACAATGAGACGCAGAGATCGGCACCCTGGCGAATTGCTGTGAGGGTTACCGGAATCTCGGATTTTTCCGAAGTCAGGCTGATTGTTGTCGCGGAAGCAGGCATGGTCATTGTTCCGGGGCCTGCCAGCGTTTGAAGTCGGGCAGATCGATGCCAAATTCGTTGAGAACCTTGCCAACGATATGGATTTCCATATCCCTGATCGTCTGCGGTTTGTTGTAATGAGTCATCATTGGTGGCATCAGGATAACGCCCATCGATGCCAGGGTTGACATGTTTCTCAGGTGGATCTGGTTGAGCGGGGTTTCGCGAACAACGAGGACAAGCTTGCGGCGTTCTTTCAGGGTGACGTCGGCGGCCCGCAGCAGCAGGTTTTCGGAATAACCATTGGCAATTCCCGCCGTGGTTTTCATGCTGCAGGGGATAACGACCATCCCTTCGGTTTTGAAGGTGCCGCTGGCAATATTGGCGCCGATATCGTTCAGATTGTAGACCCGGGTTGCCATAGCTTCGACTTGGGCCAATGTCTCAGGAACTTCCAGCTCGATTGTTCTTTTGGCACCGGAAGAGACAACCAGATGAGTCTCCCACTCAGGCTGCTGCTGCATCATTTCGAGCAGGACAATCGCCAGGTTGGCACCACTGGCACCACTTAAGCCGACAACAAGTCTTTTCTTTGCTTGCATATGACAACCTATTGATGAGTCAATCCAGCAATCAGCGAAAGCCCCCCTTCCGTGATAGTTAAAGATTACCAAAAAAACTGAAACGCGCTCAGTGGCGCCGCCGATATGGAGTGATCTGTTTGTAAAATATCAGGTTTTTCCATAGCGAACTATAGAGACGTTCGTATTGTCAGTCAACAGAAAAGGCTGTTTTTTTATAGCCTGCGCTATTTTGAGAGCAGTGTCGGCGATGCAGAATCATTTCAAAACCACTGAAGCAGCGGTTGTTATTGCTGTTTGATGAACTTGGCAAGGTAAGTGTATTCACCCAGTTCCGCTTCGCTTGTTTTTTCGAAACCAAAAGGGCTTATCAGCTCTGCCAGGTCTTCAGCATCGAGTCGTTTACTGATGCCCGGGCCTGGGCCATCGTCGCGCTTTTTGAATTCGATGATATTGATACTGCCACTCTGCTTGAGCCGGCTGTGCAGATCCTGAATCAGCGCCAACCGGCCATCCAGGGGCAGATCATGAAGAGCTGTGGCGAGCAGGGCATGATCGACAGATTCCGGCGCGAGCGGCAGCGGCTGACAGATGTTGGTGACTGCGGTCTGAATGTTCCCGATTCCTTGCTCCTGAATGGTTTCATTCAGGGCATCAATCCCTTCTGGCCAGAGGTCGAGGGCGACAATCCTGAGCTCCGGAAAGGCTGCGGCGAGGGCGAGGCTGTAACGGCCGACACCACAGGCCAGGTCGACAAGTTGGTCTTGTGGTTGGATATTGAAAAGCGCAAAGGCTTTGTTCTGGTCGATATGATCGAGGCTGCTTTTTCCGGCTGCAACCGGTTTTTTCTTTTGCTCAGACATGTTTACAGGTATCCTCTTGCGGTTGTTGGCATAATGTTTATGCGTCTGTCTGACCAGTGTCACCGATTTGTGGCCGGCAGGTCAATTGGCGCGAGTTAGATAGTTGCCTCCGGAAACTCCGGAGGGCAACGCGTAAGTTTACAGATCGGAAACGAGTAATTGTTCGTCATGGCACGGAAATCAAGGGGGTATGCGGAGGCGTAGTACTTTACGCCGCACAAGTAAGTCCGTAGATTGACGCCGCTAAGGCGGAAAAGGGCCGTTTCCGGATGAAAACCAGATAAATGAACCGTCTGAAAAGGAAGAATCATGGAATTTAATCATTTTGATGATCAGGGACAGGCCATCATGGTCGATGTCAGTCATAAGCAGAAAACCATGCGCACGGCGATCGCCCGGGCCAAGGTCAAGATGACCCCCTCATTGTTGCAGAACATCCTCGACGGCAAGATTGTCAAGGGGGATGTCTTAGGTGTCGCCCGCCTAGCCGGGATTCAGGCCTGTAAAAAGACCTATGAACTGATTCCGCTTTCCCACCCGCTGGCCCTGCATCATGCCAGTGTCGATTTCGAGTGTCACCCGGAAAGCGGCGAAGTCATGGTTTTTGCCAAGGTTCGCGCTCATGAACGCACAGGTGTCGAGATGGAAGCGATGGTCGCCGCATCCCTGGCCGCTCTGACCATCTACGATATGTGCAAGGGAGCCGACAAGAGCATCAGCATCGAGCAGGTCGTCCTGCAGTTCAAAGAGGGCGGCAAGAGCGGCACCTATCAGCGCGCTGAATAAGTTCTATAAAGTAAGCTCTGTCCCGACGCTCGCGGCAAAGACCTTTTTGCCGAAACGGCGGGACAGGGCTTCACTCCCTTCCAGTCCGGTACAGTGTGAGGTACCGATCCGCTCGACCCCCAGCTCCTCAAGCATGTCCATTGTCGCATCCAGCTGCTTCTGGCTGCAGAACCGCAGGTGAGTTCCGCCCAGCACCATATAGACCTTTTTCGCACCGGTCAGGTTCAGGGCATGGCGGGTGATGTTTATCAGTCCGGCGTGAGCACATCCGAGCAGGATGACCAACCCTTTTTCCGTTTCGATGAAGAGTGACTGGTCATCGGTCAGGGGATCGCTGCAGCATTGCCCTTTTTGTTTTTCAACCAGCAGGGTGGCATCCCCGGTTTCGACCTCGCAGGTCCGTGGGATTGTCCCCGACAGGGTGATGCCCGCAGCCAGCTGACGAGGTTCACTGCTGAGATCGAAACGGGCGCCGATCTCTTCGAGATCTTCACGGCTCCAGGGCATACCGATAGAACGCAGCGTATCGAGTTTGTCGCTGTAACGCGGATAGAAAATATCGGGGTGTGAGTAGACCGTCAGGGCGGAGCGGTGTTCCAGCAGTCTGTAGAGTCCCCCGACATGATCGTAGTGACCGTGGCTGATAATCACCGCGTCGACATTGCCCAGGTTGATCCCCATCAGTGCGGCATTGTGCTTCAGAGTCAGGCCGTTGCCGGTGTCAAACAGGATGCTCCGTTCACCATGCTGAATATGGCAGGCGAAACCGTACTCACCGAGCAGGCCGGATGGGTAAACTTTCTCGACGGTGTTTTCACAGAGAATGGTCAGGGTGGTCGACATGTTTTTCTTCTCCAATCAGGCAAAGCGTGAGTTCAGGGTTTCCAGAATCGGCCGGTCAGCTTCAAGAATATCGTAATTAAAAAGATCTGCAGGAATAACCCAGGCATGGTCGCTGACTTCAAGATGGCGAATGTTGCCACTGAGCCTGGAACAGAGGAAGGCCATGATCTCGACCTGCCCCCAGTCGTAGCTGTGGCTGACCGTCTGCAGGTGTTCCCTGACCTCTATACTGATGTCCAGCTCTTCCTGGAGTTCCCTGATCAACGCCTGCTCGACCGTTTCGTTTGCATCCAGCTTGCCCCCCGGGAATTCCCAGCGGCCACCATGAGGCTTGTGATCGGGGCGTTTGGTGATCAGAATTTTCCCATGTTCAACGATAACGGCGGCGCAGACCTGTAGAGAACGCATTTCAGATGACATTTTACGGGCTTCCTTGTGCGGTATGAATCGATTTTTATCCGGGGCATTGTGCTGGATTCGAGGTCCAGATGCCAGAATTTTCTGAAGCTGTAAGCGCCCTGCCATCAGAAAATGGCAGGCCGGGAGAAGGGGTTAACGGTGCAGACTGGCGATCTCTTTGATTTGCTGGACCATCGCCTGCAGGCCGTTGCTGCGCGTCGGACTGAGATGGCTGAGCAGGTGCAGCTCGGAAAAATAGTTTTCGATATCGAAGTCGCAGGCCTGCTGAGGGCTCTTGTTGTTGTAGGCGGCAAGGACGACGACGAGCAGTCCCTTGACGATGAAGGCGTCGCTGTCGGCGTTCAGCAAGAGCTTGCCGTCGTCTGTCAGCGAGGCTTCGATCCAGACCTTGCTCTGACAGCCCTTGACCAAGCGCTCGCCGCTTTTCTGTTCAGCGGTCATCTCCGGCAGCTGCTTGCCGAGATCGATGATGTATTTGTAGCGATCCTCCCAGCCATCGAAAAAACTTAAGGCATCGACGATATCCTCTGCACTGATGGTGGTTCCGAATGGATTCATGCTGTTGCTGCTCCTTACAGGAAGAGTTTGACCTTGGCAATGGCGGTAAATAGCCGGTCGACTTCGTCGTGGGTGTTGTAGATGCTGAAAGAGGCGCGGACCGTGCCTGGCACGGCGAACTGTTCCATCACCGGCTGGGCGCAGTGCTGGCCGGTGCGCACGGCAATTCCCTGCTGGTCGAGGAGCATGCCGACATCGCTTGGGTGGGCTCCCGCCAGGTTAAAACTGAAGATGCCGACCCTGTGCTTGGCCTGACCGACCTGAATCAGTCCTTCGCAGTCGGCAGCGCGCTGGATCGTATAATCGAGCAACGATACTTCGTGCGCCGCCAGGGCGCTGCGGTCGAAGCCGTTCAGATAGTCGATCGCCGCGGCCAGGCCGATGACTCCGGCGACATGGGGGGTGCCGGCCTCAAACTTGAACGGCAGGCGGTTGTAGATCGTTTCGGCAAAGCTGACCGATTCAATCATTTCGCCGCCCCCCAAAAACGGTGGCATGGCATCGAGCAGCTCTTTCTTGCCATAGAGTACGCCGATGCCGGTCGGGCCGAACATCTTGTGGCCGGAGAAGACATAGAAATCGGCATCGAGTGCCTGAACATCGACCGGCCAGTGGCTGATCCCCTGGGCACCGTCGATCAGCACCCTGGCTCCGGCAGCATGGGCGAGGAGGATGATCTTCTCGATCGGGTTAACCGTCCCCAGGCTGTTGCAGACGTGGGCGCAGGCGACGATCTTGACCGGCTCCTGAGAGAGCAGTGCTCTGAACTTATCCAGTTCGATTTCACCTGTCGCATCAACCGGAATGGCGATCAGCCTGGCACCCTGGCGGGCGGCTGTCATCTGCCAGGGGACGATGTTGGCATGGTGCTCCATGGTCGAAGCGAGGATCACATCGCCCGGCTTTAAGGCGATACTGCCGAAGCACTGGGCGACGATGTTGATTCCTTCGGTCGTTCCCCGCGTCCAGATCACCTCTTCCTGGTGGGGCGCGTTGAGAAACTCCTGTACCGTTTTGCGCGCCTTTTCGAATTTACTGGTCGCCCGGTCACTCAGGGCGTAGCTGCCGCGGTGGACATTGGCGTTATCGCAGCGATAGAAATTGCTGATCGCCTCGATGACGCATTCCGGCTTCTGGGTGGTCGAGGCATTGTCCAGATAGACCAGCGGCTGACCGTTGATCTGCTGGGCAAGGATCGGGAAGTCGCCACGAATCTCAAGCGGGTCGAACACCTTGGCTGCTTTTGCTACGGCGTTCATGAAGGATTCTCCTGTGCGGCCGCTGCTCTGGTGAAGAGCGACTGCAGAACCGGTTTGAGAAACTGTGCCAGCGGCTCAAGTTCGATCTTCTCGACCAGTTCGTTGATAAAGCCGAAGCTGAGCATCAGTTCGGCATCGATCCTGCTGATCCCCCGGCTCTGCATATAGTAGAGAGCCAGCTCGTCGATCTGGGCGACCGTCGCTCCGTGGGCGCAACGCACATCGTCGGCGTAGATCTCCAGCTCCGGTTTGGTGTAGACCTCAGCATCCGGGCTGAGCAGCAGGTTCCTGTTGCTCAGCTCGGCCAGCGTCTTCTGGGCATCCTGATGGATATGGATGCGGCCGTTAAAAACCGCTGTGCTCTTGCCGGCCATGATGCCGCGAAAGACCTCGTTGCTGGTGCAGTTGGGCAGACGATGTTCGATACAGCTGTGGACATCGACATGCTCAGTGTCACACGGCAGGTAGAGGCCTTTGAGTTCGCAGTGGGAGCCGCCGTGCAGATGATGGACGACCAGATCGTGGCGTTGGCAGCGACCACCCAGCGCCAAGGTGAAGCCCTGGTAGCGGGCATGGGCACCGAGCGCGCAGTGGGCCGCAGAGAGGCTGACGGCAGACTGGCCTTCGAGCCCGAGGCGGTAGTGGTCGAGAACCGCGCCTTCTTCCAGCTCGATCTCCGTCAGCTGGTTGGAAAAGCTTCCCTGTCCTCCCGGCAGCACGACCTGATGTTCGATCAGGCAGGCTTTGGCACCCCTTTCCAGATCACAGATGATCCGGGTTGCCTGCTGCTCACTGCGGCTGTTCGGCGTAGCGACAAGGACGACATGGATAGGTTTGTCGATCTGGCTGTCCGCAGCCACCCTGATGACAAGGCCATCGCTGAGCAGGCTTAAGTTCTGCCAGGCGCCGATATGCTGATCCTTGTTCAGAGCCCGTTCAAAGGTTGTGTTGAGGCGATGCTCCAGCTGCTCCTGGGCGCTCGTCTCAAGCTGTGACAGGATGCTCAGCTGCCCGGCATATCCGCTCCGTCCTGTCGACAGGTCGCTTTGAAAGCGGCCATCGACAAAGACCAGCCGGATGGCGTCGAGGCCGCCGATCTGTCCCAGTGCTGCAACTGTTTCAGAGTTGAGCTCGGCACTCAGCTCCGGCAGTTCAGCCAGGGCCTTGCTGATGGGGGTGTGCAGCCAGTGTTCTGTTTTGGGCCCCGGCCAGCTGAGTGTCGCGAGTTTCTCCAGCCCCTGCTCACGAAGAGCGGACAGCCAGTCGTATGTCTTGGCAACAGGGGCGGTCAGTGTGGTTGTTGTTCCCATGGCCTTTTCCTATTCGCTGATCCAGCCGTAGCCGGTTTGTTCCAGTTCCTTGGCCAGCTCCTTGCCACCGGAGCGGACGATCCGCCCTTTGGAAAAAACATGGACGTAGTCGGGGACTATGTAGTCGAGCAGGCGCTGATAGTGGGTGATGACGATGAATGAGCGGTCCGGGTTGCGCTGGGCGTTGACGCCGTCGGCGACCACCTGCAGGGCATCGATATCGAGCCCCGAATCGGTCTCATCCAAAATGACCAGCTTCGGTTCGAGGATCATCATCTGCAGCAGCTCGTTGCGCTTTTTTTCGCCGCCGGAGAAGCCGTCGTTGACGCCGCGCTTGAGGAAGTCGGGATCGAGGTTGACCTCCTTGCATTTCTCCCGCGCCAGTTTCATGAAGCTGATGCTGTCGAGCGGCTGTTCACCGCGTTCTTTGCGGTGCGCGTCATGGGCCGCCTTCATGAATTCCATATTGGTGACGCCGGGGATCTCGATCGGGTACTGAAAGGCGAGGAATACTCCGGCCCTGGCGCGTTCGTCTGCTTCCTTGTCGAGCAGCGATTCCCCCTGCAGGGCAATCTCCCCGGCGGTCACCTCGTAGCCGTCGCGGCCGGAAATGATATAGCTCAAGGTACTCTTGCCCGCACCGTTAGGGCCCATGATGGCATGCACCTCGCCGGGACCGATCTCCAGGTTGAGGCCGTTGATGATCTGTTTGTCGTCTATTTTTGCATGCAGATTCTTGATCGATAACATGTTGTAAGTCCTTTATATATTGTCTGTAGCGCAGCAGCGCTCAGCCGACCGATCCTTCGAGGCTGACTTCAAGCAGCTTGCCCGCCTCGGCGGCAAACTCCATCGGCAATTTTTTGAAAACGTCCTTGCAGAAGCCGTTGACGATCATCGAGATCGCTTTCTCCGTATCGATGCCGCGTTGCTGGCAGAGAAACAGCTGGTCGTCACTGACCTTGGAGGTGGTCGCCTCGTGCTCGACGATGGCGCTCGGTGTG
Organism: Geopsychrobacteraceae bacterium; assembly: GCA_963676795.2. Lineage (GTDB taxonomy): Bacteria > Desulfobacterota > Desulfuromonadia > Desulfuromonadales > Geopsychrobacteraceae. Next base: position 1,405,826 of record CAXXTB010000001.1, read on the forward strand.
TGGCTTTCGATGTAGGGGAAGGTGTGCGCCCCGCAGCGGTCGCCGATCAGCAGTGAATCACACTGGCTGAAATTGCGTGCCCCGGCCGCTTTCTTGGTCATCCGCACCAGCCCGCGGTAGGCGTTCTGGCTTTTGCCGGCCGAGATCCCCTTGGAGATGATCGTCGATTTGCTGTTCCTGCCCAGGTGGATCATCTTGGTGCCGGTGTCGGCCTGCTGGTAGTTGTTGGTGACCGCCACCGAGTAGAATTCGCCGACACTGTTCTCTCCTTTGAGGATGCAGCTCGGGTACTTCCAGGTGATGGCCGAGCCGGTTTCAACCTGGGTCCAGGAGATGCGAGCATTGTTATGGGCAATACCGCGCTTGGTGACAAAGTTGTAGATCCCTCCTTTGCCTTCCTTGTTACCCGGGTACCAGTTCTGCACCGTCGAATACTTGATGTCGGCATTATCCAGCGCGATCAGCTCGACCACGGCGGCGTGCAGCTGGTTCTCGTCGCGCATCGGCGCGGTGCAGCCTTCGAGGTAGCTGACCTGGCTGGCTTCATCGGCGATGATCAGGGTCCGCTCAAACTGGCCGGTCTTCGATTCGTTGATACGGAAGTAGGAGCTCAGCTCCATCGGGCATTTGACCCCCTTGGGGATATAGACGAAGGAGCCGTCACTGAAGACTGCGCTGTTCAGCGCGGCGAAGAAGTTGTCCTGCTTCGGCACGACCGAGCCGAGGTACTTTTTGACCAGCTCCGGATATTCATGGACTGCTTCGCTGATCGGCATGAAGATGACGCCGACCTCTTTTAGCTGATCACGAAAGGTCGTGGCGACCGAAACCGAATCGAACACGGCATCGACGGCGATCCCTTCCAGGTGTTGCTGCTCGAGCAACGGTATCCCCAGCTTCTCGTAGGTGGCGAGTACTTCCGGATCAACTTCATCGAGGCTCTTCGGGTTACTCTTCATGTTCTTCGGTGCTGAAAAGTAGGAGACCTGCTGAAAGTCGATGTCGGGCAGATTCAGGTGAGCCCACAGGGGGAGCATCTTCTCCTGCCAGATGGCAAAGGCCTCCAGGCGCCAGTCAAGCAGCCACTGCGGTTCGTTCTTGCGCGCAGAGATGTAGCGGATGACATCTTCATTCAGGCCGGGTGGCAGGGTATCCGATTCAACGCTGGTGGTGAATCCGGCCTGATACTCCAGCCCCAGGTAGTGGTCGATTTGTTCGGGCATAGTTATCCTTCTTCTTTATGCAGATAGCCAGTCAGCCTGTTGCTCTGTTTGCTTTTATGCATGAATTGACAAAGAAAACATCGTTGTCAGGAAGATGCGGGTTCGACGGCATTGTCGTTGGAAGCTTTTCTTCGATTATGCAAACTATAACCATAATAGTCAACTATCTACGAGAGATTATTACTCTGGTGCGGAGTTCTGGGGTAGATGTTCTGTCTTTTGGTGTGCAGCGGCGGAAGCAGTGGTTGATGTTTTGCTGTATCGGACATATAGTGGCGATTCGTCAGAAGGGAGGGGCTGCTGGGCTCTTCTCTGGAGTTTTGATTGTTCAACAGAAGCGCGGGAGTGAGAGTTTATTATGTATCAGATATCGGACAAGGGGCGCGGCGTTCGCCAGATGTTTGATGATATTGCCGGCCGTTACGATCTGCTCAACCGGCTACTGTCCTTCGGAATTGACGTGCGCTGGCGACGATTTGCTGTCAGTCAGTTGAGTATTCCCAAAAACGGACGAGTCCTCGATATCGCCACCGGGACCTGCGATGTCGCCCTTGAGGTCGCCGAACAGACCGACCCCAGTGTTCTCATCATCGGCGAAGATTTTACTCAAGGGATGCTGGTCGCTGGGCAGAAGAAACTCAAAGCGTCACCGCACGGGGAGCGGATCATGCTGGTCAACGCCCCCTGTGAAGAGATCCCCCATCCCGACCTGACTTTTGACGGAATTACCATCGCTTTCGGTATCCGCAATGTCGTCGATCGCGAAGCCGGTCTGCGCGAGATGGTCCGCGTCCTCAAGCCGGGGGGGAGGGCGGTCATTCTCGAGTTCTCCAGCCCGCGCAGCCGTCTCTTTCGTCAGATCTACTATTTCTACTTTCAGAAAGTGCTGCCGACCATCGGTGGGCTTATTTCAAAACGCAGCGCCTACCAGTATCTGCCCGACTCAGTACTGGAGTTTCCCGAACGGGAAGACTTTTCCGCAATGATGGAGAGCGCCGGTTTCGGCCGCGTTCAGCACAGCGATCTGACCTTTGGCATCGCCACCGTCTATGTCGGAGATAAAACCGCCAGTTGAGGGTCTTGCTCAAGCGGGAAACAATAGAATATGTTCTCTTAGCTTGCAGGAACAGTTGGCATACTCCGGCTATTTTGAATCTTCACCAGATTTTTTTTCCTCCCGGGAGAGGGCCGAGCCGATATCTTTGGCCAGTTTTCCGGGCAGCCCAAAGGTTCTTTTGAAAATCCCGAGCACGCCTTCCGAGAGAGAGGCAAGCGGAATGGCCGTGACCTTGGGCTCTGCGCCGGTTCCTTCCAGTTTGAACTGGGCCGTCAGCAGGGCTTTGTCGTCTCCGGCCAGCACCCAGCCAGCCAGCGGAATGGAGGTGACGATCTTGTCGACGGTGCGCAGCGGCATGACTCCCAGGACAAAATCGAGAGAATCGTCCAGCAGCCCCTGGCGTCCGACCAGCGACAGGTTCATCGCTTCGCTGGTAATCTTCAGATCCTCTGTCGCGAGGTAGCCATCAGCGATTTTCAGGGAGCCCTCCATGAGGCTGAAGGGCATTCCTTCGGTCTGCAGATCGGGCAGCTTCAGGGCGAACAGCTGGGAGACGTTGAGCAGCGAAAAGACCTTTGCCAGGCTGTTGAACTTGTTGAGAACCCCGTCACGGACCTGCAGGCCGATGCCGCCTCTCGCGGAAGCCCAGAACTGTTCATCCGGCTTTCCTTCGATATAAAAGTCTGCCTGCAGGTCGCCATTGATCAGGCCGTCTTTTTTAAAGAAATCCCTGTAGATGACCTGGGCGTCAATCCCTTTGATGTGGCCGGAGACCTTGAGCGGGTAGGCCTCTTCCTTGCCGTTGAAAACAACCCTGCCGCTGCAGGTCCCCATGCCGTTGTGAAAATTCAATGGGTGGATGTCGAGCATCCCCTGGTTGAACTGTATTGTTGCCTCCGCGTTCTTGAAGCGCAGATCTCCGAGTGTCCCCGTTTTGATATTGGTCGTGATGCGGACGTAAGGGGCTTTGCCCGTCCCGTCCCCTTTATGGGCTGGGCCGGTAAACAGTTTGATGACGTTGAGGACATTGGCGGTTTCGGCCTGGACATCGAGGAGAACCTGAGGGGCTTCGAAGCTTTTCAGTCTGCCGGTGACTGTGACCAGAGTATCGTTTTCGACCCTGAGTCTGACCGGGGCGTATTCGATCCCGTTGCCGTCAATCAGCAGACGACCGTTGACATCGTAAAGGATCAACGTCTGGTCGCTGAAAAAGAGGTCATGGGCACGTACTCGAGGGGAACTGAGGTCAAGGCGCAGCCGGGGCTTTTGCCAGTCGTCTATGCCTCCGTCGATGCTAAATGCGGACTTGCCAAGTGAGGCCCTGAGCTGCTTGAACGACATCCGCTTTCTGTTCAGGGTCACATTGCCAAAAATACTGTTAAGTGGACCGAGGGCATGGGTCAGGTATGCTGCTCCATTATTGATGTGCAGCGTCAGCTCCGGCGAGTTGTCCTGTTGCTTCAGCTCTGCGGAAAGCACGCCGGAAAAATCTCTCTGGTCCAGAAAGGGAGAATAACGAGCCAACTTTTTCAGATCCAGGGGGGCGAGGCTGACATTGAAACTGGGCAGACCATAGGCAAGATCGCCGCTTAAGCGTGCCGCAATGAGCTGATTGTCGAGTTCCAGTTCAAGCTGTTCAACGGTGACCATGTTGTTGCTCAATGAACCCTTGAGGGATAAAAGCGCCTTTTGTTGGGGTGTTTTTTTGAACACGTCAGCGAAGCCTATTCCGTTTGTGGCGAAGTCGGCGCTCAGTCCCAGGTTCAGGTCGCTGAGCTCGCCATAAAGGCTGGCCATGAACGGGGTGGTTCCGGACAGATGTAGCTTATCTGGTGATTGAACAAGCTGCTGCAGGGGGTGCAGGGACAGTTCCCCTGTCGCTCGCAGATCGAGACGTGGCTGTTTGAAGACTGATTCGATCCGCCCTTCAACCTGAAGCGGGTCCCCGGTTGGCAGGATGATATGTGACTTTCTGACCTCGACCTGATCCTTCTGAAACAGCAGCTCTGCCGTCAGGTTGGGGATGGTCTGCAGCTTGCTGTCTCCCCATGCCAGGTTCTCCAGGTTGAGAGCCAGGTTGAAAATCGGCAATTCTGCCGCTGGCTTCTTGCTATCCCAGCTTTGCGCAAAGTTGAGCTGCAGCTGATTCACCTTGCCGGTTGTCAGTTTGCTGATGACAGGTAGCTGCCAGTAGCGGATTGCTGGGGTGCTGATGTCGAAGGGGGTGACGGCGAGGTTGCCGTAGAGACTCCTGCTGGCGCTGGCGGCATCGGCTGAGAAATGAACCTCGCCCCGCAAGGGAATATTAAATATCTGACCGGACAAGTCGCTGAAGTCGTGGGCGCCAGCACGGTATGTCCACAGTCCTTTGACTGAGGCGAGCGGTGCGTCTGAAGACGCTGCAGCCAGGCTGAGCGAGATCGGGATTCCTGCAGACGGGGTACCGTTGAAGCTCAGGTCAAGGCTGTAGGCTTTGGGTAGTTTGACCTGACTGGCCAGCTCTGGAGGATTCGCCGGGTTGTCGATAGAGAATTTGAGTCTGCCCCGGAAGGGCTCCTCAGACCAGTGGGGCGCTTCCGCTGTCGAGGGGAGGGTCGTTTCCAGCGCCAAGCCGGCATGAAATTCAGGTAGGCTTCCGACCAGGGCCAGGCTGCCCTGTCTGCCTGTCTGCCAGTTGCGCAATACGGCGTTGACCCCGCTGAACTGCAGGTCGTTCCAGGGGGCGGGAACCCCTTCCTTGGCAATATGCAGGCTGGCATTGTAAACGCTGATGACATCGATTCCCAGGGTCTCCATCAGGTTGCTGGTCGCTGCTTGGGGGTGGGAGGCGTTGGCGGCCAGCTTCAATTCGACCTGAGGTTCGATCAGGCGGACCTCTTTAAGTTGGAATTGTCCGTGGAGCAGGGGGATGATTTCAAGGGTCGCGGAAATTTTGGGAATCCTGACCCTGACTTCCTGGTCGGAGCCGATGGCGAGCTGTTGCAGCTCAACGGCAATCCCGTCTCTGAAGCTGAGCTTGCCGCTGCCGATGGAGACCTGCTGATGGAGGGCCTCGCTCATTCTGGCGGAAAGTTCCTGGGTGTACTTATCAAGATCAAAGTTCCAGATTGCAATGCCTATGACTGCCAGACCGATAATGCACAGCAGGATGAGCACGTAGACAAGTTTCAGACATGTTCTGATTGTCGGGAGAAACATAGCGCTTGAATTCTGTCTCCAGAGACCTTGTGTGAATGGTTGAATAAGCATCATATCCGGATTGATCCGAGTCAGCAAGCATCAGTTGGTCTCCAAGTCGTATCAATTCTTTACATGTTTTTCCCCCCTTGCTAACATGCAGCGCTTAAGCAGTGTCGGATGTCATGTTTGATGACGAGATTAGATGTAATTGTGCGACCTCCTTTCATTGTCGGTCATGCATGAAAATCAAGCGCCTTGAAATAGTCGGTTTCAAATCTTTTGTTGATAAGGTTTCTCTCGACTTTCAGCAGGGGATTACCGGTGTCGTCGGTCCCAACGGTTGCGGCAAAAGCAATATAGTCGACGCGATACGCTGGGCAATGGGCGAGCAGAACGTCCGTCATCTGCGCGGTCGGGTGATGGAAGATATTATCTTCGGCGGCTGCGAGACGCGTAAGCCGCATGGCATGGCCCAGGTCTCAGTCGTTTTCGATAACAGCGCGGGGCTCTGCCCACCGGCGTACCAGGAGTACGCTGAAATCATGATCACGCGCCGGCTGTTTAGGAGTGGCGACAGTGAATATCTGATCAATAAAACGCCCTGTCGGCTGCTTGATGTGACCGAGCTGTTCATGGATACCGGGGTCGGCGCCCGGGCCTATTCGATCATCGAGCAGGGCAAGGTCGGCATGATGCTCAGCGCCAAGCCGGAAGAGCTGCGGGCGCTGATCGAAGAAGTTGCCGGAGTTACAAAATACAAGTCACGCAAAAAAACGGCTCTGCGCAAACTCGATGCGACCGATCAGAATCTGGTGCGGATCAGCGATCTGATCGCCGAGGTACGGCGCCAGATGGGGTCCCTGAAAAGACAGGCCCAGAAGGCGGAACGTTTCCGCGATCTGCGCGCAGAGCTGAAGCAGATCGAAGTTGAGCTCAGCGGTAACCGTTTTCAGAAGTTGCAGGCCGATATTGCGCTTGTTTCCGGACTGGAGCGGGATGAGGCGGGAGTTCTGGCCCGGCTTGATGGGCGCCTTGCGGAAGATGAACTTCAGCTCGAAGAAAGGCAGTTGCAGCTGGGCCGGGTCGAAGGGGAACATCGCGAGGCCCAGGAGCGGGTTTATCAACTTGGCGGTGAAGTGCAGCGGGTTGAAAACGAGCTGCTGCTGAACCACCGTCAACGTGAGCATCTGGCGGAGCAGGATAGTCAGCTCAAGGGCGAAATCGAGAGCGCGTTGACCCAGTTGAAGCTGCTTGAAGAAGAGTATCTGGAGCTTCGGGGGCGGGATTCTCTTTCCGATGTCGAGTTTGATCAATTGCAGGTGGCGGTCGACGCAGCTGAAGCGGCTCTGAAGCACCAGCAGAATCGGGAACGAGAACTGCTGCATCAGCTGGAAAACGGGCGCTCCGAGCTGATGGAGCTGGTGACCCATTGCAGTCGCTTGGCGAATCGCCGCGATGAAATCGAGCGTCGCCTGCGCCTGGATGCTGAGCGTCGCAAGCATATCGAGACCGATGCCGAAGGGATTGCTGGCCAGCAGGGCGAATTACGTTTGCGCAAAGAGTTCCTGCAGGAACAGCAGCAAAAGCTTGTGATACGTCAGAAAGCCCTGCAGGAGCAGGTCGCCGAGTATGGCGAGCAGTGGCAGCGCATCAAGCGGGATCTTGCAGCCCGGGAGGACGGCCTCGCCGAGCTCAGACAGAAGCTGGAACGTCAGCGCTCCCGTCAGGAGTCGTTGCTGGAACTTCAGGGCAGTATGGAAGGGTACGCTGAGGGAACGCGGGCCCTGTTGGAGGCTCTGGGTGGTCGAAAGATCTTTGCGGACCTGATCAGGGTGCCGCAGGAACTGGAAGGTGTCGTTGAGGCGGTGCTTGGTGAGCGCCTTCAGGCCGTGCCGCTGGCATCAGACGTTGTTAGCGGGGCTTTAGAGCAACTGACCCGGATTCAGGCTCGCGCTCACCTGCTGGTGAAAACGCCACCCTTTTCTGTGTCTGGCCCGCAGCTTGGCCAGCCGCTGACCGATCTCCTTCAGGTTCAGGCTGAGGCCGGACTGGTCGCTCAGCTATTGAGCGGCATTTTTATTGTTGATAACTGTCGCGATTACCTCGGGATTGAACTTGGTCCAGGCTGCGTGCTGGTCGATGCGGCTGGGCAGTGCCTGGATTGGCGTGGTCTGTTCAGTGGCGGAACTGCAACCTTGAGCGGCGGGGGGCTGTTGCGCCGGCAGCGCCAGATTGAGGAACTCGAGGTTGGGATTCAGAAGCTTGAAGCGGATACGAAGGCTGCCGAGCGTGATGTCGACAGCATTGCAGAAAGGCTGCTGACTCTGGAAGAGGGGAAAACGGTTGCGGTCAGCGAGTTGCACAGGCTTGAGCTGCGGTTGCTCGATATTTCAAAGGATCGCCAGGGGCTTCAGGCCGAGGATGAGCACCTCAATAAACGCCTTGCGCTGATTGTCTTCGATCTTGAGCAGATAGACGAAAGTGCTCAGTCAGCCAGGGCGGAACTGGAAAGGTTTGGCGAGGAAATTTGTGCTGCAAATGAAAGACAACTTCTGCTTGAGCGCTCTGCCTCGGACCTGCAGGCTGAATCGGTCGAACTGCGAGAAAGTCTGGAGTACAGCCGCGAAGATCTGGTCCAGCAGCGCCTGCGCCTTGCAACCATGCAACAGCAGCAGAAAGCCCAGCGGGAGACGATGCAGCGGATCGACGCTCAGCGGGAATCTCTGACACAGCGCCGGGAGCTGTTGTTGGCCCGACAAACCCAGGGGGGTGGCGAACTGCAGTCTTTGGCGCAGAGTGATCAGCACTTGAAGATGGAACTCGATGCGTTGCTTGGACGGCGCGAGGCGCAGCAAAAGACATCCGACAGGTTGCGCGAAGGGTATGAGGAACAGCGCGCTTTGCTCGACGAATTTCGCGATCAGTCAAGGCGAGTGCGTCATGAGGCGGAAGAGCTGCGTAAACGGGTGGCCGCACTTCAGCTGCGCCAGCGTGAACTGGAGTTGGATGCTGAAAATATCCGTCAGGGTATCCTTGACCGCTACCGGGTCGATCTGAGTGAGCACCAGGTGCCCGAGGCTAATGAGGTTGAGGTGCTGCGTCAGCAGCAGCTGCTCAAGAGGCTTCAGGATCAGATCTCAACCCTGGGTGATGTTAACCTGATGGCGATTGAAGAATATCAGGAACAGGAACAGCGCTATAATTTTCTTTCGCGGCAGCGCGATGATCTCAATCAGGCAATGGATGACCTGCAGAAAGCGATCAGCCAGATTAACCGGACGACCCGCAGGCGTTTCAAAGAAACCTTTGAGCTGGCCAATGAAAAATTCAAGCAGGTTTTTCCCCGTTTGTTCCGGGGCGGACAGGCTGAGTTGCGTTTGACCAACGAAGATGATCTGCTTGAAACTGGCATTGAAATTATTGTTCAGCCACCGGGTAAGCGACTGCAGAATGTCAACCTGCTTTCGGGGGGCGAAAAGGCTCTGACCGCCGTTGCTCTGATTTTTTCCCTGTTTTTGATTAAGCCGACACCGTTCTGTATTCTTGACGAGGTCGACGCTCCGCTGGATGATGCAAACATCGATCGTTTTGCTGATATGGTAAAAGAGATGACGCAGCAGTCTCAGTTTATTATTATCACCCACAGTAAACGAACCATGAAGGTTGTTGATACAATGTACGGAGTTACCATGCAGGAGCCGGGTATCTCGAAACTGGTTTCCGTGCGTATGAATGAGACTGTTGCCTGATCTTGCCAGATAAACAGGCCGTCTTTCGGGAGATGCTATGCCTTTTAAAACAAGACTGAATCAATTGCTGGACGATGTGCCCGGTGCTCTTGGGGCGATAATTGTCGATTGGGAGGGGGAAGCCGTTGATCAGGTCAGTAGCCTGGGGGAGTATGATATCAAGCTTATTGGCGCACATAACGGCATCATCCTGTCGCGCATGCAGGAGACCTTTGAGCATGTTGATGCTGGTGAGCTTGAGGAGGTTGTGATTCGTACGACGCTCTCCCGGACGATGATCAGGCCTCTGACGGAAGATTATCTCATCCTGTTGGAGCTTGATCAGTGTGCCCAGCTCTCACGCGCCCGACACTGCCTGGATAGTTGTGTCGAAGAGTTACGTCACGAATTTGATGTTTAGGTTGGCAGATTTTTACGTTTTTTTAAGATGAAGGAATTGAAGGAATGGACCAGTCAGAGGGAATGCAGCAGGCCCTGAGCCAGAACGGATCAGGGTTTATTCGTTTTATACAGGTGTGGATTGAACAGCTTGGCCAGTGGCTGCTTGGCGTCGGGGTACCCGAGCCGTATACCAATATTGCGGCCTGGGCGATCTCTTACCTTGTCGTTATCGTTGTTGTGCTGGTTTTTATTCTGCTGCTGGTCAAAATCTTCAGACGGTCAGGAAGAAAAGCGAAGGCCGTTGAAGTTGAGACGGCTGAGGTCGAAGCTGCTTCCGAAGCCGAAGCCGAAGCCGAAGCCGAAGCCGAAGCCGAAGCCGAAGCCGAAGCCGAAGCCGAACCAGAACCAGAACCAGAACCAGAACCAGAACCAGAACCAGAACCAGAACCAGAACCAGAACCAGAACCAGAACCAGAACCAGAACCAGAACCAGAACCAGAACCAGAACCAGAACCAGAACCAGAACCAGAACCAGAACCAGAGCTGAGTCTGTTTGAAAAGCTCAAGCGCGGCCTGGCCAAAACCCAGTCGTCTTTGGTCGGACGGGTTGACAGCCTGTTGCGTGGTCGTACCAGTATCGACGATGACCTCATCGAGGAGCTGGAGGAGATCCTCATTACTGCGGATCTGGGGATGCCGACCACTCAGCGGCTGATTCAGGCCCTGGAGCTTAAGCAGGCCAATGGGGCTTTGCAGACGCCGGACGATGTTCGCAATCTGCTCAAAGAGGAGCTTCAGGCGATTCTGCAATTGGAGACGGAGCCACTGAACCTGGAACAGGCGTCTCCTTTTGTTATCATGGTTGTTGGTGTCAACGGTGTCGGCAAGACGACGACCATCGGCAAGCTGGCCAATCAGTTTGTCCGCCAGGGGAAGAAGGTTGTTCTTGGAGCAGGTGATACCTTCCGTGCCGCGGCCGCCGAACAGTTGTCTGTCTGGGGACAGCGCGCCGGAGTCGATGTTATCCAGCACACGGACGGTGCGGATCCTGGTGCGGTCGCTTTTGATGCTGCCAAAGCTGCTGTGGCCAGGAAGGCGGATGTGCTGTTGCTTGACACCGCAGGGCGCCTGCACAATAAAGTCAATCTGATGGAGGAGCTCAAGAAGATCCGGCGGGTTCTTGATCGGGAGATTCCGGGAGCTCCCCATGAGGTTCTGCTGGTTCTTGATGCGACGACCGGACAGAACGCTCTGATCCAGGCGCGGCTGTTCAACGAAGCGGTGCAGCTCAACGGGATTGCCCTGACCAAGCTGGACGGAACAGCAAAAGGTGGTATCATCGTTGCGATTGCGGCAGAACTGAAAATCCCGGTCCGCTATGTCGGTATTGGTGAGAAGATTGGTGATCTGCGTGCGTTTGATGCCGAAATGTTTGTTTCTGCCCTGTTTGAGCGGGAATAGTCTCAGCCCCGAATGTTTGCGGAGATGGTAGATGGAAATGCTGGACCGTCTGGAAGACCGGGTTGACCGGTTGTTGGCCTATTGCACCAAGCTTCAGCGGGTCAATGTTGAGTTGACACGGGAGAATGAACTGTTGAAGCAGGAGCGTGAACGTATGCTGGAAGAGGTAGACAGTATCCTCAAGCGGCTGGATCTGATCCAGTTGGAGGACTCATGACCCCCAGCGTACGGATCAAGGTGCAGGGGCGCGAGTATGTGCTGAGAACCCGACAGACACAAGAGCAGATTCAGCGTGTTGTTGATTTTGTCGAAGAGAAGCTGGCAGAGACTGCGGCTGGTATTTCAGCGGATACTCGTGACCTGACGGTTCTGACCCTGTTGAACCTGGCCGGACAGCATCTCCAGCTGATCGATGATCAGGGGCAGGAGCGGGAACAGGCGTCCCGATTGGAAAGCCTGGCTGAACGGATTGAAAACCTGATCGGGCAATAATTACGGTTGCTAAGCCGTTGCTTAAGAGTGTAGTATTACAAATAGTGAATTTTGGTTTTTGTGCATGAATTGAGTGCGCAGCTCAGAGTTGATAATTTAGTTGGATGCTTTACATATAAAGTTAGACCTCTCTTGAAGAGTTCATGCCTTCCTTCGATGGGGGGCAGTTACAAGGTTCAGGATTTCAGGTAACGGGAACAAGAATATTCGTAAGTTAAAAGGATATTAAACTTCAAAAGTCGCAAGCGTGATCCTGTGCAGCAGATGCCGCGAGCGGTCTAACTCTCAAAAACATCACTAAATGTTTCTTCTCTTTGCTGGCGCAGCAGGATTGTGTCGGCTATGGATAAACAGGCCATTCGTCAGGCTGCTCTTAAGCAGCGTCAACAGCTTGCTCCTTCCGACCATGCTCTGCTCAGTTGCCAGGTTCTTGATCGTCTTGTTGTTCAGGACTTTTTTCAGAGTGCTCAGAAAATAGCGAGTTACAGTGCGATCAGGCGAGAAGTCGACGCTGATCTGCTCCTGGAACAGTGTCAGTTGGAACAGCGCCAGTTGTTTCTGCCGCGGGTTGTTGGCGATACGCTGGTTTTTCATGCTGTTGCCAGCCGGGCTGATCTCCAGGTCGGGGCTTTCGGAGTCTGTGAGCCCCGGGGGGGGGGAGCAACTGCAGATCTTGTTGATTTTGATCTGGTCATAGTTCCGGGCGTTGCTTTTGATTTGCGCGGCTATCGTCTTGGCTATGGCAAAGGTTTTTATGACCGTTTTCTGGCAGCGAAGCCGGAAGCGACTGTGACAGTTGGTTTGTGTTTCGATTTTCAGGTGCTTGAGCGCCTGCCGCACGAGGCACATGATCAGTCTCTGGATTATGTCCTGACTGAGAAACGGATCATTCCCTGCCACATGGGTGTGGCAGGTTTATAATAAACTCTGCTGGGAGGTCTTATGCAGATTCAAATTTTATCGATTATTCTGGTCTTCATCGCTCTTGTCGTTGGGGTCCTGCTGGGGATTTTTCTTCGTCGTAAGTTTGCTGAATCAACGGTTAGTAATGCCAAGGTTGCCGCAGAAAAGCTGATCGGTGATGCCAGTAAGGAAGTCGAGACGCTGCGCAAGGAGGCGATGATCCAGGCTAAGGATGTTGTCCTTCAGGCCAAGTCGGATTGGGAGCAGGAGGCGCGCGAGCTGCGCAAGGAGATTCATAGTCAGGAGAACCGTCTTCAGCAGAAGGAGGAGAATCTTGACCGTAAGCAGGACCAGCTTGATCAGCGCCACGAAGAAATGAACAAGCGGGAAGGTCAGTTGCGCCAGCAGCAGGACCGGATCCAGAAAAGAACTCAGGAGGTCGATGCCCTTTACGAGGAGCAGCGCAGTGCTCTTGAGCGGATCTCCGGCATGACCGGTGAACAGGCCAGGCAGCAACTGGTCGATGCCATGCTGAGTGAGGCCCGTCACGATGCGGCCAAGAGCATCAAGACCATTGAGGATGAAGCTCGCGAAGTTGCTGACAAAAAAGCTCAGAAAATTATGGCGCTGGCCATTCAGCGCTACGCCGGCGACTTTGTTGCCGACAAGACAGTCAGCGTCGTACCGCTTCCTTCTGATGAGATGAAGGGGCGGATTATCGGTCGTGAAGGGCGCAATATCCGTGCAATTGAAGCTGCAACCGGGATCGACCTGATCATCGATGACACGCCTGAGGCGGTGGTTATTTCCGGCTTTAACCCGGTTCGTCGTGAGGTTGCAAGAATTGCTCTTGAGCGCCTGATCGCCGACGGCCGTATCCATCCGGCGCGTATCGAGGAGCTGGTTCAGAAAGCCCAGGAGGAGGTCGATGAGGAAATCCGTCAGGCGGGCGAGCAGGCGACCTTCGATGTCGGTGTCCACGGGATTCATCCGGAGATTGTCAAGCTGCTCGGGATGCTGAAGTATCGGACCTCCTATGGTCAGAATGTCCTCGTTCACTCCATCGAGATGGCTTTTCTCTGTGGTATGATGGCGGCTGAACTTGGCATCAATGTCAAGCAGGCCAAGCGTGCTGCTCTGCTGCATGATATCGGCAAGGCGGTCAGTCATGAGCTGGAAGGTTCTCACGCTGTCAATGGTGCCGAGTTGGCCCGTAAATATGGTGAGTCGCCAAAGATTGTTCATGCTATCGCGGCTCACCATGAGGATGAAAAGCCGGAAACCGTCCTGGCAATTCTGGTTCAGGCTTCGGATGCCCTGTCCGGTGCCCGCCCTGGTGCCCGTCGTGAAACCCTGGAAACCTATGTCAAGCGTCTGCGGGATCTCGAGCAGATCGGCACCTCATTCGAGGGGGTTACCGGCTGCTTTGCCATCCAGGCCGGGCGTGAGATTCGGGTTATGGTTTCCAGTGAGCAGGTTTCTGACGAGTACTCACATGTCCTGGCAAAAGACATCGCTAAGAAGATTGAGAGTGAGATGACCTATCCGGGGCAGATCAGGGTTAACGTCATACGTGAAACCCGTGCTGTCGAGTACGCAAAGTAGGTTTTGGCTCCTTGTATATCCTTTGTCGGGACCTGCTCTGGCTGTTGATCTTTCGGGCAGGTCCTGTTTTTTTGGAGACTTTTTTGAAGCTATTGTTTATTGGCGATATCGTCGGACGTGTCGGGCGCAAGGTTGTTTCGGACTGTCTTGCTGAACTTGTTGCGACGCATCAGGTTGACCTGGTTGTTGCCAATGGTGAAAATGCGGCATCCGGCTATGGGCTGACTGAGGCGGTTCTGAAGGAATTGTTTGCTGCTGGTATCGATGTGGTGACCAGCGGCAATCATATCTGGGATAAGCGTGAAATTTTTCCTGTTCTTGATCAGCATCCGAAATTGTTGCGGCCGGCCAATTATCCGCCCGGGCAACCCGGTCGGGGAACTGGGGTCTATCAGGCGAAGAATGGCTCTCTGGTCGGTGTTCTGAACCTTGAGGGCCGGGTGTTTATGAAGAATCTGGACTGTCCCTTCCGGGCTGCAGATCTTCTGGTGGAGGAATTGCGTCAGGCTACGCCGATCATTTTTGTCGATTTTCACGCTGAGGCGACCAGCGAAAAGCAGGCCCTTGGCTGTTTCCTGACCGGTCGCGTGTCGGCTGTGGTCGGTACGCATACCCATGTGCAGACCGCTGACGAGAGAATCCTTGATGGTTATACCGGTTATCTGACTGATGTCGGGATGTCAGGCAGTCAGGACGGGATCATCGGCAATGACAAGGAAGCAGCCTTGAACCGTTTCCTGACTCAGATGCCGGTGCGCCTTGAGGTGGCAAAAAAAGATCCTCAGCTCTGTGCTGTCCTGCTGACAATCGATGATGACAGTGGTGCCTGTGAAAAGATTGAGCGGATCCTGAAGCGCCCCTAGGCGTTCTGGTTGAGAATTTGACACGATTTAAACTAATTTGATGAACGGGTAGGGAACGATGAACTTTGTCGAAGAGTTGACTTGGCGCGGAATGATCCATGACATCATGCCGGGAACTGAAGAACAGTTGCAGAAGGAGATGACCTCCGCCTATGTCGGAATCGACCCGACCGCAGATTCATTGCATATCGGTCACCTGGTCAGTGTCATGATGCTCAAGCATCTGCAGCGCGCTGGCCATAAACCGATCGCTCTTGTCGGCGGGGCAACCGGCATGATCGGTGACCCGTCAGGCAAGTCTGCCGAGCGTAATCTTCTTGATGAGGAAACCCTGCGTCACAATGAAGCCTGTCTGAAGAAGCAATTGGAGAAGTTTCTCGACTTTGAGTCCGCTGCCCCGAATGCTGCCGAGCTGGTCAATAACTACGACTGGATGAGGGAGTTCAGCTTTCTCGACTTTATCCGTGACATCGGCAAGCATATCACTGTCAACTATATGATGGCCAAGGATAGCGTCAAGAAGCGCCTCGGTGAAGAGTCGAAAACCGGACTGTCGTTTACTGAGTTCACTTATCAGTTGGTTCAGGGGACCGATTTCCTGCATCTCTACCGTGAAAAGAACTGCAAGCTGCAGATGGGCGGCTCTGATCAGTGGGGGAATATTACTACGGGAACCGAACTGATTCGCCGTAAAGAGGGTGGTGAGGCTTTTGCCCTGACCTGTCCGCTGATTACCAAGGCGGATGGCGGCAAGTTTGGCAAAACCGAAAGTGGTAATGTCTGGCTCGATCCCAAACTGACAACTCCGTACAAGTTTTATCAGTTCTGGCTCAATGTTTCTGATGCTGATGCTGAAAAGTATATCAAGATTTTTACCCTGCTCACTCAGGAGCAGGTTGCTGAGTTGCTTAAAGAGCAGGAGGCTGCTCCGCATTTGCGCGCACTTCAGAAGCGCCTTGCCCAGGAAGTGACCTGTATGGTTCATGGTGAGGGTGAATATCTGAAGGCTGTTGAGGCGTCAGGAATCCTGTTTGGCAATGCTACGACTGAAAGTCTTGCCGCGCTCGATAAGGAAACCTTTCTGTCGGTTTTTGAGGGTGTCCCGACCTATGGGATTGAGCGGGCCAAGCTTGAGTCTGGCATTGATGTCGTTGAGTTGCTGGCTGGTGAAACTGCAACCTTTCCGTCGAAGGGGGAGTTGCGCCGGACGATCAAGGGGAATGGTCTGAGTCTGAATAAAGCCCGGTTGACCGATCCTGAGTACCGCGTAACCTGCGCAGATCTGATCAATGATGCCTATATTCTGGTTCAGAAGGGTAAGAAAACCTATTACATTGTCGAGGTTGTCTAGTCTGCGGAAGATTTTTTTTGAATGGCTAGACGTAGAAAAGAAACGATAAAACGGTAGCTTGAATTTTTTTTGTGGTAGAATAGAAAAACCCGCAAAAAAAAGTATTGACGATATTGTTGTGATTGTTTATAAACGCCATCCGCAGCAGGGAGAAACTCAAAGCGACTCACTGCAGCGTTGCAGAAAAAGTTAAAAAAGAGTTTGACAGGGAAGGGTGATTTGGATAGAGTCCTTGCTTGTCGCTTCGCTCCGGCGGGGCAAAAAAGCTGGTCTTTGAAAACTAAATAGCAGACGTTTTAAAGAGCTTGTAAGGGTTCAAGTCAAATTGAACAAAACTAGGATTTAAAAAACTTCAGATATTCAACTGGAGAGTTTGATCCTGGCTCAGAACGAACGCTGGCGGCGTGCCTAACACATGCAAGTCGAACGCGAAAGGGACTTCGGTCCTGAGTAAAGTGGCGCACGGGTGAGTAACACGTGGATAACCTACCCTATGATCCGGGATAACATTCCGAAAGGAATGCTAATACCGGATAAGCCCCCGAAGACTTTGGTTTTTGAGGGAAAAGATTTATTGTCATAGGATGGGTCCGCGGTCCATTAGCTAGTTGGTGGGGTAATGGCCTACCAAGGCTGCGATGGATAGCTGGTCTGAGAGGATGATCAGCCACACTGGAACTGAGACACGGTCCAGACTCCTACGGGAGGCAGCAGTGGGGAATTTTGCGCAATGGGGGAAACCCTGACGCAGCAACGCCGCGTGAAGGATGAAGGCCTTTGGGTCGTAAACTTCTGTCAGAGGGGAAGAAATACTCGTAAGAGAGCTGACGGTACCCTCAAAGGAAGCACCGGCTAACTCCGTGCCAGCAGCCGCGGTAATACGGAGGGTGCAAGCGTTGTTCGGAATTATTGGGCGTAAAGCGCATGTAGGCGGACTGTTAAGTCTGGTGTGAAAGCCCGGGGCTCAACCCCGGAAGTGCATTGGATACTGGCAGTCTTGAGTATGGGAGAGGAAAGTGGAATTCCGAGTGTAGGAGTGAAATCCGTAGATATTCGGAGGAACACCAGTGGCGAAGGCGGCTTTCTGGACCAATACTGACGCTGAGATGCGAAAGCGTGGGTAGCAAACAGGATTAGATACCCTGGTAGTCCACGCCGTAAACGATGGGCACTAGGTGTTGCGGGTAACCACTCCTGCAGTGCCGTAGCTAACGCATTAAGTGCCCCGCCTGGGGAGTACGGCCGCAAGGCTAAAACTCAAAGGAATTGACGGGGGCCCGCACAAGCGGTGGAGCATGTGGTTTAATTCGACGCAACGCGAAGAACCTTACCTGGGCTTGACATCCCGATCATAGATTATGGAAACATAGTCGTCAGTTCGGCTGGATCGGTGACAGGTGCTGCATGGCTGTCGTCAGCTCGTGTCGTGAGATGTTGGGTTAAGTCCCGCAACGAGCGCAACCCTTGTCCTTAGTTGCCATCATTCAGTTGGGCACTCTAGGGAGACTGCCGGTGTTAAACCGGAGGAAGGTGGGGATGACGTCAAGTCCTCATGGCCCTTATGTCCAGGGCTACACACGTGCTACAATGGCCGGTACAAAGGGCAGCGATACCGCGAGGTGGAGCTAATCCCAAAAAGCCGGTCTCAGTTCGGATTGGAGTCTGCAACTCGACTCCATGAAGTTGGAATCGCTAGTAATCGCGTATCAGCATGACGCGGTGAATACGTTCCCGGGCCTTGTACACACCGCCCGTCACACCACGGGAGTCTATTGTACCGGAAACCGGTGGGCTAACCCTTCGGGGAGGCAGCCGTTTATGGTATGATCGGTAACTGGGGTGAAGTCGTAACAAGGTATCCGTACCGGAAGGTGCGGATGGATCACCTCCTTTCTAAGGAGCTCATCCACTCGAAAGAGTGAGATAGACGCTTACTTAAAAGCAAACTTACAAGTTCTAACTCTGCTATTTAGTTTTGAGAGACCAGGCCTCTTTATCAAGAAGAGGTTTTGTGTTCTTTGACATCGAATTTGCACAGATACTGTGTGGAAGTGGGCTAGTAGCTCAGCTGGCTAGAGCACACGACTGATAATCGTGAGGTCGGAGGTTCAAGTCCTCCCTGGCCCACCAGATTATTATGGGGGTGTAGCTCAGTTGGGAGAGCGCCTGCCTTGCAAGCAGGAGGTCATCGGTTCGATCCCGTTCACCTCCACCATATCTGTAGAGAATTATTCGATCTTTGACAATTGCATACGACATACTAGATTTAGAAAATCATAGATATAAGTTGTGATGACTTATGTTTATGTCAAGCAAAGCGATAACAAGTAAAGGCTAAGCATAAACTTAGTAAAAGACTATTTATGGTCAAGCTACTAAGGGCGTACGGTGGATGCCTTGGTATCGAGAGGCGATGAAGGACGTGGTAAGCTGCGAAAAGCTTCGGGGAGCCGCTAAACAGGCCTTGATCCGGAGATATCCGAATGGGGAAACCCGGCGGGGATCATACCCCGTCATCATAGACTGAATACATAGGTCTATGAGGCGAACGCAGGGAACTGAAACATCTAAGTACCTGCAGGAGAAGAAATCAATTGAGATTCCGTCAGTAGCGGCGAGCGAACGCGGACTAGCCCAAACCGAAACGACTACGGTTGTTTCGGGGTTGTGGGGCCCCGACGTGGGATTGGTGATTGGTAATAGAAGGCTCTGGAAAGTGCCGCCATAGTGGGTGATAGCCCCGTATATGAAACCAAGATCCACCCTAGGGTGTCCCCGAGTACCACGGAACACGTGTAATTCTGTGGGAATCCGGGAGGACCATCTTCCAAGGCTAAATACTCCTCGATAACCGATAGCGAATAGTACCGTGAGGGAAAGGTGAAAAGAACTCCGATGAGGAGAGTGAAATAGACCCTGAAACCGTATGCCTACAAGCAGTCGGAGCACCATGTATATCAGGTGTGACGGCGTGCCTTTTGCATAATGAGTCAGCGAGTTACGCTCAGCAGCGAGGTTAAGCCGTTAGGTGGAGCCGTAGCGAAAGCGAGTCTGAATAGGGCGCCATAGTTGCTGGGAGTAGACCCGAAACCGAGTGATCTATCCATGGGCAGGGTGAAGCGACGGTAACACGTCGTGGAGGCCCGAACCCACTTAGGTTGAAAACTGAGGGGATGACCTGTGGATAGGAGTGAAAGGCTAATCAAACTCGGAGATAGCTGGTTCTCCCCGAAATATATTTAGGTATAGCCTCGTATGAATCGTCCCGGAGGTAGAGCACTGAATGGGCTAGGGCCCTCACCAGGGTACCAAACCTAACCAAACTCCGAATGCCGGGAACGTCTGTACGGGAGTCAGACTGCGGGTGATAAGGTCCGTAGTCAAAAGGGAAACAACCCAGATCGCCAGCTAAGGTCCCTAAATCTGTGCTAAGTGGTAAAGGTTGTGGGAATGCATAAACAACCAGGAGGTTGGCTTAGAAGCAGCCACCCTTTAAAGAAAGCGTAATAGCTCACTGGTCGAGTGGGCCTGCGCCTAAAATGTAACGGGGCTCAAGCACAGTACCGAAGCTGCGGATTTATCTTAATAGATAAGTGGTAGGGGAGCATTGTAGCAACCGCAGAAGGTCGACCGTGAGGACGGCTGGAGGAACTACAAGAGCTTATGCTGACATGAGTAGCGAAAATGTGGGTGAGAAACCCACACACCGTAAGCCCAAGGTTTCCTTTGTAAAGGTAATCTGCGAAGGGTTAGTCGGCCCCTAAGGCGAGGACGAAAGTCGTAGTCGATGGGAAACAGGTTAATATTCCTGTACCTCTTATAATTGCGATGGGGGGACGGAGAAGGGTAGGTCAGCCAGGTGTTGGACGTCCTGGTTTAAGCGAGTAGGCGGGGAGAGTAGGCAAATCCGCTTTCCTATTAACGCTGAGACGTGATGACGAGAGCTTAAAGCTCGCAAAGTGATTGATCCCATGCTTCCAAGAAAAGCCTCTAAGCTTCAGATTATAAGAGACCGTACCGTAAACCGACTCAGGTGGGCGGGCAGAATATGCCAAGGTGATTGAGATAACTCTGGTTAAGGAACTCGGCAAAATAACACCGTAACTTCGGGAGAAGGTGTGCCTCCATTAGGTGATGCGATTCGCACGCGGAGCCGAAGGGGGTCGCAGAGAAATGGCGGTAGCGACTGTTTACTAAAAACACAGCACTCTGCAAACTCGTAAGAGGACGTATAGGGTGTGACGCCTGCCCGGTGCCGGAAGGTTAAGGGGATGTGTTAGCGCAAGCGAAGCATTGAACCGAAGCCCCGGTAAACGGCGGCCGTAACTATAACGGTCCTAAGGTAGCGAAATTCCTTGTCGGGTAAGTTCCGACCTGCACGAATGGCGTAACGACTTCCGCACTGTCTCAACCAGGGACTCAGCGAAATTGAATTCTCGGTGAAGATGCCGAGTACCCGCGGCAAGACGGAAAGACCCCGTGAACCTTTACTATAGCTTGGCAGTGATATTCGGGACAGCATGTGTAGGATAGGTGGGAGACTTTGAAGCTGGCACGCCAGTGTCGGTGGAGTCGCCCTTGAAATACCACCCTTGTTCTTCTGGATATCTAACCTAGGCCCGTGATCCGGGTCGGGGACACTGCCTGGTGGGTAGTTTGACTGGGGCGGTCGCCTCCCAAATTGTAACGGAGGCGCGCGAAGGTTCCCTCAGGCTGATTGGAAACCAGCCGAAGAGTGCAAAGGCATAAGGGAGCTTGACTGCAAGACATACAAGTCGAGCAGGTGCGAAAGCAGGTCTTAGTGATCCGGTGGTTCTGTATGGAAGGGCCATCGCTCAACGGATAAAAGGTACTCCGGGGATAACAGGCTTATCTCCCCCAAGAGTTCACATCGACGGGGAGGTTTGGCACCTCGATGTCGGCTCATCACATCCTGGGGCTGAAGTCGGTCCCAAGGGTTTGGCTGTTCGCCAATTAAAGTGGTACGCGAGCTGGGTTTAAAACGTCGTGAGACAGTTTGGTCCCTATCTGCCGTGGGCGTAGGAGATTTGAGAGGATCTGTTCCTAGTACGAGAGGACCGGAATGGACGAACCACTAGTGTTCCTGTTGTCACGCCAGTGGCATCGCAGGGTAGCTATGTTCGGAAAGGATAACCGCTGAAAGCATCTAAGCGGGAAGCCCACCTCAAGACGAGATCTCCCTGGGGCTTAGCCCCCTAAAGGTCCGTTGGAGACGACAACGTTGATAGGCCGGGTGTGTAAGCACAGTAATGTGTTCAGCTGACCGGTACTAATTGACCGTGAGGCTTGACCATAAAAAGTTTTTTAATAGGGAAGGGGGAGCAAAAGCTCCCCCGCTCCCCCTTGAAAGTTATCGACAAAAAGACAATATCTAGTATATAGGTCGTACGCGATTGAAAACCGATTTAAGGTTTTCGGTGGCTATAGCGTAGGGGTCACACCTGTTCTCATCCCGAACACAGAAGTTAAGTCCTACCGCGCCGATGATACTGCATGGGAGACTATGTGGGAAAGTAGGTCGCCGCCGAAATTATTTGAGGCCCTGATCTTGAAAAAGATCAGGGCTTTGTTTTGCGCCAAAAAAGACGTCAAAAAAACTTTGAAAAAAGTATTGACGAAGCCGAAGCGATTGGCTATAAAGTCGCTCCGCTGCTTGAGAAAGCCAGGAACTGGTTGCTTGGTAGCGTTGCAGAAAAAGTTAAAAAAGAGTTTGACAGGGAAGGGTGATTTGGATAGAGTCCTTGCTTGTCGCTTCGCTCCGGCGGGGCAAAAAAGCTGGTCTTTGAAAACTAAATAGCAGACGTTTTAAAGAGCTTGTAAGGGTTCAAGTCAAATTGAACAAAACTAGGATTTAAAAAACTTCAGATATTCAACTGGAGAGTTTGATCCTGGCTCAGAACGAACGCTGGCGGCGTGCCTAACACATGCAAGTCGAACGCGAAAGGGACTTCGGTCCTGAGTAAAGTGGCGCACGGGTGAGTAACACGTGGATAACCTACCCTATGATCCGGGATAACATTCCGAAAGGAATGCTAATACCGGATAAGCCCCCGAAGACTTTGGTTTTTGAGGGAAAAGATTTATTGTCATAGGATGGGTCCGCGGTCCATTAGCTAGTTGGTGGGGTAATGGCCTACCAAGGCTGCGATGGATAGCTGGTCTGAGAGGATGATCAGCCACACTGGAACTGAGACACGGTCCAGACTCCTACGGGAGGCAGCAGTGGGGAATTTTGCGCAATGGGGGAAACCCTGACGCAGCAACGCCGCGTGAAGGATGAAGGCCTTTGGGTCGTAAACTTCTGTCAGAGGGGAAGAAATACTCGTAAGAGAGCTGACGGTACCCTCAAAGGAAGCACCGGCTAACTCCGTGCCAGCAGCCGCGGTAATACGGAGGGTGCAAGCGTTGTTCGGAATTATTGGGCGTAAAGCGCATGTAGGCGGACTGTTAAGTCTGGTGTGAAAGCCCGGGGCTCAACCCCGGAAGTGCATTGGATACTGGCAGTCTTGAGTATGGGAGAGGAAAGTGGAATTCCGAGTGTAGGAGTGAAATCCGTAGATATTCGGAGGAACACCAGTGGCGAAGGCGGCTTTCTGGACCAATACTGACGCTGAGATGCGAAAGCGTGGGTAGCAAACAGGATTAGATACCCTGGTAGTCCACGCCGTAAACGATGGGCACTAGGTGTTGCGGGTAACCACTCCTGCAGTGCCGTAGCTAACGCATTAAGTGCCCCGCCTGGGGAGTACGGCCGCAAGGCTAAAACTCAAAGGAATTGACGGGGGCCCGCACAAGCGGTGGAGCATGTGGTTTAATTCGACGCAACGCGAAGAACCTTACCTGGGCTTGACATCCCGATCATAGATTATGGAAACATAGTCGTCAGTTCGGCTGGATCGGTGACAGGTGCTGCATGGCTGTCGTCAGCTCGTGTCGTGAGATGTTGGGTTAAGTCCCGCAACGAGCGCAACCCTTGTCCTTAGTTGCCATCATTCAGTTGGGCACTCTAGGGAGACTGCCGGTGTTAAACCGGAGGAAGGTGGGGATGACGTCAAGTCCTCATGGCCCTTATGTCCAGGGCTACACACGTGCTACAATGGCCGGTACAAAGGGCAGCGATACCGCGAGGTGGAGCTAATCCCAAAAAGCCGGTCTCAGTTCGGATTGGAGTCTGCAACTCGACTCCATGAAGTTGGAATCGCTAGTAATCGCGTATCAGCATGACGCGGTGAATACGTTCCCGGGCCTTGTACACACCGCCCGTCACACCACGGGAGTCTATTGTACCGGAAACCGGTGGGCTAACCCTTCGGGGAGGCAGCCGTTTATGGTATGATCGGTAACTGGGGTGAAGTCGTAACAAGGTATCCGTACCGGAAGGTGCGGATGGATCACCTCCTTTCTAAGGAGCTCATCCACTCGAAAGAGTGAGATAGACGCTTACTTAAAAGCAAACTTACAAGTTCTAACTCTGCTATTTAGTTTTGAGAGACCAGGCCTCTTTATCAAGAAGAGGTTTTGTGTTCTTTGACATCGAATTTGCACAGATACTGTGTGGAAGTGGGCTAGTAGCTCAGCTGGCTAGAGCACACGACTGATAATCGTGAGGTCGGAGGTTCAAGTCCTCCCTGGCCCACCAGATTATTATGGGGGTGTAGCTCAGTTGGGAGAGCGCCTGCCTTGCAAGCAGGAGGTCATCGGTTCGATCCCGTTCACCTCCACCATATCTGTAGAGAATTATTCGATCTTTGACAATTGCATACGACATACTAGATTTAGAAAATCATAGATATAAGTTGTGATGACTTATGTTTATGTCAAGCAAAGCGATAACAAGTAAAGGCTAAGCATAAACTTAGTAAAAGACTATTTATGGTCAAGCTACTAAGGGCGTACGGTGGATGCCTTGGTATCGAGAGGCGATGAAGGACGTGGTAAGCTGCGAAAAGCTTCGGGGAGCCGCTAAACAGGCCTTGATCCGGAGATATCCGAATGGGGAAACCCGGCGGGGATCATACCCCGTCATCATAGACTGAATACATAGGTCTATGAGGCGAACGCAGGGAACTGAAACATCTAAGTACCTGCAGGAGAAGAAATCAATTGAGATTCCGTCAGTAGCGGCGAGCGAACGCGGACTAGCCCAAACCGAAACGACTACGGTTGTTTCGGGGTTGTGGGGCCCCGACGTGGGATTGGTGATTGGTAATAGAAGGCTCTGGAAAGTGCCGCCATAGTGGGTGATAGCCCCGTATATGAAACCAAGATCCACCCTAGGGTGTCCCCGAGTACCACGGAACACGTGTAATTCTGTGGGAATCCGGGAGGACCATCTTCCAAGGCTAAATACTCCTCGATAACCGATAGCGAATAGTACCGTGAGGGAAAGGTGAAAAGAACTCCGATGAGGAGAGTGAAATAGACCCTGAAACCGTATGCCTACAAGCAGTCGGAGCACCATGTATATCAGGTGTGACGGCGTGCCTTTTGCATAATGAGTCAGCGAGTTACGCTCAGCAGCGAGGTTAAGCCGTTAGGTGGAGCCGTAGCGAAAGCGAGTCTGAATAGGGCGCCATAGTTGCTGGGAGTAGACCCGAAACCGAGTGATCTATCCATGGGCAGGGTGAAGCGACGGTAACACGTCGTGGAGGCCCGAACCCACTTAGGTTGAAAACTGAGGGGATGACCTGTGGATAGGAGTGAAAGGCTAATCAAACTCGGAGATAGCTGGTTCTCCCCGAAATATATTTAGGTATAGCCTCGTATGAATCGTCCCGGAGGTAGAGCACTGAATGGGCTAGGGCCCTCACCAGGGTACCAAACCTAACCAAACTCCGAATGCCGGGAACGTCTGTACGGGAGTCAGACTGCGGGTGATAAGGTCCGTAGTCAAAAGGGAAACAACCCAGATCGCCAGCTAAGGTCCCTAAATCTGTGCTAAGTGGTAAAGGTTGTGGGAATGCATAAACAACCAGGAGGTTGGCTTAGAAGCAGCCACCCTTTAAAGAAAGCGTAATAGCTCACTGGTCGAGTGGGCCTGCGCCTAAAATGTAACGGGGCTCAAGCACAGTACCGAAGCTGCGGATTTATCTTAATAGATAAGTGGTAGGGGAGCATTGTAGCAACCGCAGAAGGTCGACCGTGAGGACGGCTGGAGGAACTACAAGAGCTTATGCTGACATGAGTAGCGAAAATGTGGGTGAGAAACCCACACACCGTAAGCCCAAGGTTTCCTTTGTAAAGGTAATCTGCGAAGGGTTAGTCGGCCCCTAAGGCGAGGACGAAAGTCGTAGTCGATGGGAAACAGGTTAATATTCCTGTACCTCTTATAATTGCGATGGGGGGACGGAGAAGGGTAGGTCAGCCAGGTGTTGGACGTCCTGGTTTAAGCGAGTAGGCGGGGAGAGTAGGCAAATCCGCTTTCCTATTAACGCTGAGACGTGATGACGAGAGCTTAAAGCTCGCAAAGTGATTGATCCCATGCTTCCAAGAAAAGCCTCTAAGCTTCAGATTATAAGAGACCGTACCGTAAACCGACTCAGGTGGGCGGGCAGAATATGCCAAGGTGATTGAGATAACTCTGGTTAAGGAACTCGGCAAAATAACACCGTAACTTCGGGAGAAGGTGTGCCTCCATTAGGTGATGCGATTCGCACGCGGAGCCGAAGGGGGTCGCAGAGAAATGGCGGTAGCGACTGTTTACTAAAAACACAGCACTCTGCAAACTCGTAAGAGGACGTATAGGGTGTGACGCCTGCCCGGTGCCGGAAGGTTAAGGGGATGTGTTAGCGCAAGCGAAGCATTGAACCGAAGCCCCGGTAAACGGCGGCCGTAACTATAACGGTCCTAAGGTAGCGAAATTCCTTGTCGGGTAAGTTCCGACCTGCACGAATGGCGTAACGACTTCCGCACTGTCTCAACCAGGGACTCAGCGAAATTGAATTCTCGGTGAAGATGCCGAGTACCCGCGGCAAGACGGAAAGACCCCGTGAACCTTTACTATAGCTTGGCAGTGATATTCGGGACAGCATGTGTAGGATAGGTGGGAGACTTTGAAGCTGGCACGCCAGTGTCGGTGGAGTCGCCCTTGAAATACCACCCTTGTTCTTCTGGATATCTAACCTAGGCCCGTGATCCGGGTCGGGGACACTGCCTGGTGGGTAGTTTGACTGGGGCGGTCGCCTCCCAAATTGTAACGGAGGCGCGCGAAGGTTCCCTCAGGCTGATTGGAAACCAGCCGAAGAGTGCAAAGGCATAAGGGAGCTTGACTGCAAGACATACAAGTCGAGCAGGTGCGAAAGCAGGTCTTAGTGATCCGGTGGTTCTGTATGGAAGGGCCATCGCTCAACGGATAAAAGGTACTCCGGGGATAACAGGCTTATCTCCCCCAAGAGTTCACATCGACGGGGAGGTTTGGCACCTCGATGTCGGCTCATCACATCCTGGGGCTGAAGTCGGTCCCAAGGGTTTGGCTGTTCGCCAATTAAAGTGGTACGCGAGCTGGGTTTAAAACGTCGTGAGACAGTTTGGTCCCTATCTGCCGTGGGCGTAGGAGATTTGAGAGGAT
Organism: Geopsychrobacteraceae bacterium; assembly: GCA_963676795.2. Lineage (GTDB taxonomy): Bacteria > Desulfobacterota > Desulfuromonadia > Desulfuromonadales > Geopsychrobacteraceae. The sequence goes on from CAXXTB010000001.1 coordinate 1,432,679, forward strand.
CTGTTCCTAGTACGAGAGGACCGGAATGGACGAACCACTAGTGTTCCTGTTGTCACGCCAGTGGCATCGCAGGGTAGCTATGTTCGGAAAGGATAACCGCTGAAAGCATCTAAGCGGGAAGCCCACCTCAAGACGAGATCTCCCTGGGGCTTAGCCCCCTAAAGGTCCGTTGGAGACGACAACGTTGATAGGCCGGGTGTGTAAGCACAGTAATGTGTTCAGCTGACCGGTACTAATTGACCGTGAGGCTTGACCATAAAAAGTTTTTTAATAGGGAAGGGGGAGCAAAAGCTCCCCCGCTCCCCCTTGAAAGTTATCGACAAAAAGACAATATCTAGTATATAGGTCGTACGCGATTGAAAACCGATTTAAGGTTTTCGGTGGCTATAGCGTAGGGGTCACACCTGTTCTCATCCCGAACACAGAAGTTAAGTCCTACCGCGCCGATGATACTGCATGGGAGACTATGTGGGAAAGTAGGTCGCCGCCGAAATTATTTGAGGCCCTGATCTTGAAAAAGATCAGGGCTTTGTTTTGCGCCAAAAAAGACGTCAAAAAAACTTTGAAAAAAGTATTGACGAAGCCGAAGCGATTGGCTATAAAGTCGCTCCGCTGCTTGAGAAAGCCAGGAACTGGTTGCTTGGTAGCGTTGCAGAAAAAGTTAAAAAAGAGTTTGACAGGGAAGGGTGATTTGGATAGAGTCCTTGCTTGTCGCTTCGCTCCGGCGGGGCAAAAAAGCTGGTCTTTGAAAACTAAATAGCAGACGTTTTAAAGAGCTTGTAAGGGTTCAAGTCAAATTGAACAAAACTAGGATTTAAAAAACTTCAGATATTCAACTGGAGAGTTTGATCCTGGCTCAGAACGAACGCTGGCGGCGTGCCTAACACATGCAAGTCGAACGCGAAAGGGACTTCGGTCCTGAGTAAAGTGGCGCACGGGTGAGTAACACGTGGATAACCTACCCTATGATCCGGGATAACATTCCGAAAGGAATGCTAATACCGGATAAGCCCCCGAAGACTTTGGTTTTTGAGGGAAAAGATTTATTGTCATAGGATGGGTCCGCGGTCCATTAGCTAGTTGGTGGGGTAATGGCCTACCAAGGCTGCGATGGATAGCTGGTCTGAGAGGATGATCAGCCACACTGGAACTGAGACACGGTCCAGACTCCTACGGGAGGCAGCAGTGGGGAATTTTGCGCAATGGGGGAAACCCTGACGCAGCAACGCCGCGTGAAGGATGAAGGCCTTTGGGTCGTAAACTTCTGTCAGAGGGGAAGAAATACTCGTAAGAGAGCTGACGGTACCCTCAAAGGAAGCACCGGCTAACTCCGTGCCAGCAGCCGCGGTAATACGGAGGGTGCAAGCGTTGTTCGGAATTATTGGGCGTAAAGCGCATGTAGGCGGACTGTTAAGTCTGGTGTGAAAGCCCGGGGCTCAACCCCGGAAGTGCATTGGATACTGGCAGTCTTGAGTATGGGAGAGGAAAGTGGAATTCCGAGTGTAGGAGTGAAATCCGTAGATATTCGGAGGAACACCAGTGGCGAAGGCGGCTTTCTGGACCAATACTGACGCTGAGATGCGAAAGCGTGGGTAGCAAACAGGATTAGATACCCTGGTAGTCCACGCCGTAAACGATGGGCACTAGGTGTTGCGGGTAACCACTCCTGCAGTGCCGTAGCTAACGCATTAAGTGCCCCGCCTGGGGAGTACGGCCGCAAGGCTAAAACTCAAAGGAATTGACGGGGGCCCGCACAAGCGGTGGAGCATGTGGTTTAATTCGACGCAACGCGAAGAACCTTACCTGGGCTTGACATCCCGATCATAGATTATGGAAACATAGTCGTCAGTTCGGCTGGATCGGTGACAGGTGCTGCATGGCTGTCGTCAGCTCGTGTCGTGAGATGTTGGGTTAAGTCCCGCAACGAGCGCAACCCTTGTCCTTAGTTGCCATCATTCAGTTGGGCACTCTAGGGAGACTGCCGGTGTTAAACCGGAGGAAGGTGGGGATGACGTCAAGTCCTCATGGCCCTTATGTCCAGGGCTACACACGTGCTACAATGGCCGGTACAAAGGGCAGCGATACCGCGAGGTGGAGCTAATCCCAAAAAGCCGGTCTCAGTTCGGATTGGAGTCTGCAACTCGACTCCATGAAGTTGGAATCGCTAGTAATCGCGTATCAGCATGACGCGGTGAATACGTTCCCGGGCCTTGTACACACCGCCCGTCACACCACGGGAGTCTATTGTACCGGAAACCGGTGGGCTAACCCTTCGGGGAGGCAGCCGTTTATGGTATGATCGGTAACTGGGGTGAAGTCGTAACAAGGTATCCGTACCGGAAGGTGCGGATGGATCACCTCCTTTCTAAGGAGCTCATCCACTCGAAAGAGTGAGATAGACGCTTACTTAAAAGCAAACTTACAAGTTCTAACTCTGCTATTTAGTTTTGAGAGACTAGGCCTCTTTATCAAGAAGAGGTTTTGTGTTCTTTGACATCGAATTTGCACAGATACTGTGTGGAAGTGGGCTAGT